>NZ_CALSBP010000001.1 GCF_943373825.1 Aquimarina spinulae
GCAAGAAATCTATATAAAAATGAATGTCCCTCATATCTCGATTGATATCGTATTTGATGGGAACGAATTTTATCTGATTGAGTTTCAATCCCTGTATTTTGGCACAGCTGGGATTCCTTATTCTGAAGGGTATTTTACTCATAAAAATGATGACTGGGAATTTGTAACCAAAAAACTAGAGGTAGAGAAAGTATATGCTGATAGTATCGTGCAATATTTAGAAAAAAAGAATGTAAAAAAAACAGAACCTATATATCACAGCTAATCATTAAACAATAATCCTTTTAATGAAAATGGATGTACTTTTTGTAAGTAGCGGAAATACAAAGAATGGAATATCTCCTATTGTTTTTAATCAAGGTAATTCTCTGATTAAGCTAGGGCATGATGTTTCTTTCTTTACAATCAAAGGTAAAGGGTTTAGTGGATATCTAAAACATATTTTTATACTAAGAAAATTTCTGAAACACCATTCTTATGACATTATTCATGCTCATTACTCACTTAGTGCCATAGTTGCAGCTTTGGCAGGAGGAAAACCATTAATAGTCTCTCTAATGGGGAGTGATGTAAAAACTTCTTTCTTACTAAAATATATGATCAGAATATTCAATTTCTTTTTCTGGAATAAGATTATCGTAAAATCTCTGGATATGAAAACGTCTTCTGGTATTAAAACGGTAAATGTTTTACCTAATGGGGTAGATTTTAAAAAATTCAGACCGTTTTCTAAAAAGGAAGCCATAGAAATTACACAATGGGACCCCAATAAACGACACATCCTTTTTGCAGCAAATCCCAAAAGAAAAGTAAAAAACTATCAGTTGGCAAAAAATGCTTTTGAATTACTTGATCATAAGGATATAGAATTGCAATCACTTATAGATATTCCTAATACACAAATGCCTGCATATTTTAATGCTGCAGATGTAATTATTCTTACAAGTTTTTGGGAGGGATCTCCCAATGTAATTAAAGAAGCTATGGCCTGTAATTGTAAAATTGTAGCTGTTAATGTAGGAGATATAAAAGAGACTATTAGAAATACGCCAGGATGCTTTGTTACGGGTTTTAATAAAACCGATATAGCTAATAAAATTGATAAAGCATTAGAATATCCAAAAAAGACAGAAGGTAGAATACGTATTTCTCACCTGGATTCTGAAGTTATCGCTCCTAAACTAATATCCATTTATAAAGAAACTTTATAATGACTAAAACACTTACCATACATACAAGTACCAGTGGGATAAACCCAGAGGAATTAGAAGTGCTTTTAGAAAACGATTCTGCAAGTTTTTTTCAAACACCAGAAGCGCTTTCCTTTTTTATCACTGCTGGATATGAGACTTTTGCTTTTGCCATAGAGTATGACAAAAAAATTACTGCATTTGTTTCTGGAATCGTTCAAAAAGAAAATGGAATTAAATCCTCTTTTACCCGTAGAGCAACCATTTTTGGAGGCCCCGTTTTTTCTAAAGAAGTAGAAGAAGATCATGTTGTAGAATTGTTTAAAACGGTGATTAAACATTTAAAACATAAAGTAATTTATATCGAAACTCGTAACCTTAATGATTATAACCAATATAAAAATGCTCTTAATACAATAGGTTTTGAGTATCATCCTCATTTAAATTTTCATGTTGCATGCGATACAGAAGAAAAAGTAAAGCAAAGAATTAGCAGTAGTAAACTAAGGCAAGTTAAAAAAAGTTTAAAAGAAGGTGCAGTAGTACGAGAAGCTAAACATCAATCAGAAATAGAGGCATACTATGAAATTCTTAATGATCTATATAAAACAAAAGTAAAAACACCACTTCCAAAATTATATTTCTTTATCACTTTGTGGAGCCAGAGAGTAGCAAAATTTCTTTTGGTTTTTTATAAAGATGAAGTTGTTGGAGGCATTGTTTTTCCAATTTTTAGAGATAAAGCAATTTATGAATGGTATGTATGTGGTAAAGATAGAGCATATAAGAATATATATCCCAGCATTCTCGCTACGTGGTCGGCTATGCTATATGCATGTAAAAATAACATAGGGAGATTTGATTTTATGGGAGCAGGAAAACCCGAAGAAGATTATGGAGTAAGAGAGTTTAAATCAAAATTTGGAGGAGATTTAGTAGAGCATGGCAGGTTTATTTATGTAGCTAATCCATTTTTGTATAGCCTGGGTAAAAAAGCAGTTAAAATATTGAAAAACAGCTGATAAAAAATAAAAACTAGATATATGAAGATCCTTATCGATATTGGGCATCCAGGTCATGTTCATTTGTTTAAAAATTTTGCATTAGAGATGCAAAAAAAAGGACATGATTTTCTTTTTACATGCCGTGAAAAAGAATTTGAGATCGAGCTATTGAAAGCTGCAGGGCTACGCTTTATTTCATTTGGCAAAAAATACAATACCACTATTGGAAAAATATTTGGCTTAGTAAAGTTCGATATTATGGAAATTCTTCATGGGTTGAAGTTTCGCCCTGATATTTTGATGAGTCATGGCTCTCCTTATGCGGCTCATGCATCGGCTATATTAGGAAAACCACATATATCGATGGAGGATACAGGAAATATGGAACAAGTACGTTTATATTTACCTTTTACAAATAGTGTTTTAACATCTAATGCATTTCATAAAGATTTGGGAGATAGACAAATATGGTATAATGGATACCATGAATTAGCCTACCTGCACCCTAATAGATTTGTTGCGGATCCAGGTATTTATGATATTCTAAAAATTAACCCTGATACTAAATATGTAATACTCAGATTTGTATCCTGGAATGCAAGTCATGATGTAAATCAATCTGGATTATCTATACAAGAAAAACGAGAACTAATAGATTACTTAGAAAAGAAATACACCGTTTTTATCTCCTCTGAAGGAAAATTACCAGATGAGTTCAAAAAATATCAAATAAGGATACCACCAGAAGAAATGCATAATGTTTTGGCATATGCTTGTATGTTTATTGGAGAAGGAGCAACAATGGCCTCAGAATCTGCCGTACTTGGTACACCTGCATTATATATAAATAGCATCATGGCAGGAACCATTAAGGAACAAGAAAAATATGGATTACTGTTTAGTTTTAAAAATGGAGAAGGTGTACTGTCTAAAATTAAAGAACTTGATGAAATCCCTGATTTGAAAGAAGTTTTTAAAAAAAGACTAGAGAAATTATTACAAGATAAAATTGATGTAACCTCCTTTATGGTATGGTTTGTAGAAAATTATCCTCAAAGCAAAAAAGCTATAATAGACAATCCAAAAATACAACTTGAATATAAATGATAGATTTTACCGTACAGCGATATAGAGAATTGTTACGAGCATTAATGAACAACGGCTATCAATTTCAAACTTTTGCAGAATTCATAGCAAAACCAGGAAAAAAAAGCATTGTTCTAAGGCATGATGTAGATTTATTACCAAAGAATTCATTAGGTTTTGCAAAGCTTCAGGCTTCAAAAGGAATTAGGGGAACTTATTATTTTAGAGCCGTTCCAGAAAGCTGGAATGAAAAAATAATCCTTAAAATTGCAGAACTCGGTCATGAAATAGGATATCACTATGAATGCTTAACAACTACAAAAGGTGACTTAGAGGCAGGAATTCAGGATTTTAGAAATAATCTTTTTGCACTAAGAGAACTTGCGCCCGTATCTACTATTTGTATGCATGGTTCGCCATTGTCTAAATATGATTCTAAAGACCTGTGGAAAACATACCGGTATCAGGATTTTGGTATTGTTGGAGAACCTTATTTTGATATAGATTATAATAAAGTGTATTACTTAACAGACACCGGAAGAAAATGGGATGGACATAAAACCAGTGTAAGAGATAGAGTAAATACTAGATTTACCAAGACTTTTCATAGCACTCCCGAAATTGTTGAAGCATTAAAAAATGCAGCATTTCCCAACCAGGTTATGTTTACATTTCACCCTCAACGATGGAATGATAGTATCATAAAATGGAGCAAGGAATTAGTGTTACAAAATGTAAAAAACGTAGTTAAGAAGCATTTTTATGTAAAAAATAACCTATGATTTTTAATTCAATCGATTTTGCATTGTTTATACCCATCGTATTTGTCTTGTACTGGTTTGTATTCAATAAAAATTTAAGAATACAGAACTTTCTTATTGTTATTGCAAGTTATGTTTTTTATGGCTGGTGGGATTGGAGGTTTTTATCTTTAATTTTTTTTAGTAGCATTGTTGATTATTCTGTTGGATTGGGTTTAAAAAAATACAAAGAAACGTCTAAACGAAAACTGTTATTATGGACAAGTATTTTAGTCAATCTTGGGTTTTTAGGTTTTTTTAAATATTATAATTTTTTCCTGGATAACTTTGTCACAGCCTTTACTTTTTTGGGAGTCGAAATTAAAGGCAATTCACTTCATATTATTCTTCCAGTCGGAATTAGTTTTTATACTTTTCAAACTCTAAGCTATACCATCGATGTGTATAAACACAAATTAGAGCCTACAAAATCTTTTATTGCATTTTCTGCTTTTGTTGCTTTTTTTCCTCAGCTGGTTGCGGGGCCAATAGAAAGAGCTACTAATCTCTTACCACAATTTTATGAAAAGAGAAGCTTTAACTATGATAAAGCTACCGATGGTTTACGACAGATTTTATGGGGGCTATTTAAAAAGGTTGTTATTGCCGATACTTGCGCGGGATATGCGAATACAATATTTAACGATTCAGAAATGTTTTCGGGTAGTACCTTAGTCATGGGAGCTTTATTTTTCACATTTCAGATTTACGGAGATTTTTCTGGATACTCAGATATTGCTATTGGTACTTCTCGGTTATTTGGGTTTAACCTTAACCGTAACTTTGCGTATCCTTATTTTTCGAGAGATATTGCCGAGTTTTGGAGACGATGGCATATTTCATTGTCTACCTGGTTTAGAGATTATCTGTACATCCCGTTAGGAGGAAGTAGAGGAGGAAGTTGGATGAAAATAAGAAACACGTTTATAATTTTTCTTGTTAGTGGATTTTGGCATGGTGCCAATTGGACATTCATTATTTGGGGAGGATTAAATGCTATATATTTCCTTCCACTTCTTTTATTGAACAAGAACCGTTCAAATCTTAATGTTGTAGCTTCAAATAGTGTTTTTCCTTCGTTTCGTGAATTAATAAGCATCCTTATCACTTTTGGACTTACTGTTTTTGCCTGGATTTTTTTTAGAGCAGAAAGCGTAACGCATGCCTTTAGTTATATAAATGAAATTTTTTCTTCGTCATTGTTTAAATACCCAGAAATATTCCCTAAAAAAGTAGTGTTGCTTATTGTCATGTTTATGGGGCTGGAGTGGTTAGGTCGTAAAAACGAATTTGCAATAGAAAATATTAATTATAGGTTCCCTGTTCCTGTTAGGTGGGCAAGTTATCTTATGCTAATTGGAATGATATTTTATTACTCAGGAAAAGTACAACAATTCATCTATTTTCAATTTTAACATGAAAAAGTTTATCATAAAAAGTTATCTGTTTTTTGGTCTAATTGTACTATTAGCTTGCACTTTGTTTTTGCTTGAAGAAAGCCATGAGAATACAACAGAGTACTTGGCTTCGATGACAGATAAACATCAAAGAATAAAAGATATAAAGAAACAAAAAATGATACTGGCAGGAGGCTCTAATCTAGTATTTGGAATAGATAGTCAACAAATAGAAAACGAATTTAATATTCCTGTAATTAATTTAGGCTTGCATGCTAAACTAGGATTAGCGTTTATTTTAAATGAATTAAAAGATGTTGCAAAGCCTAAAGATATCATCATTTTATCTATAGAACATTTAATGACTGTAGAAGGAGATCGAGAATTACAAACGATGACTTCGTACTATAATCCATTTGCATACAAATATTACCATCAAAAAGATAACAACTGGAGTACTCAAGTTAAAATGAAACTTGATAATCACCATATGCTGTTTAAAAAAATAATTTCGAATACCATCGAAAAAGCTAAAAATGATCCTGTTTATACTAGAAACGGCCTAAATAAATATGGAGATGGGGTAAATCATTTGGGATTAATACAAAAAGATAAACTAGGGAGTAAGTCGATTATAAAAGATAATAAAGATGAAGAAATTAGAGTACTAAATGACTTTTATTCTTTCGCTAAAGAAAAAGGAATAGAAGTTGTTTTTTCTTACGGAGCATATGAAGCATCAGAGTATGAAAAAAACATGAATACTCTTAAAAAAACACATAAAAAAATGAAACAAAATCTAAACATAGAAATGATAATGGATATTGATGATTTTGTATATCCAACCTCATATTTTTATGACAGTGTTTATCATCTAAATCAAAAAGGTAGATCAATTCACACAAAAAAAATGATTCAAAAATTAAAATCTAGCAGAGCATTAAAAAGCATCTAAAAATAACATTTAAAAACAATATCAATTACATACCATTTTCTTTTAACTAAACGATACTATTATATGTTTTTAACTAGATGGAATTACTCTTTTTTAACTCAAAATCAACAACATGATTGTTGTGTAAAGTTATTTCATCTTTTTTTTGTATTATTTTATCGATGTTTGGTTAACTATTTAACAAAAAATGTAAGTTTTTTTGTTAAGATTAACTTTTCTTCCTGTTAAAAACCATTATTTTTCTTGGTTTTTACCTGTAAAATCATGCAAAACAGGATGTTTACATAACTATTTTGCGGTAAACCCGTTACCGATTTTACTCTTCTTGTAGTATCTTTAAACTGTTAACCAAATCTAAATACCTATGCTACTAAAACATAGTTTTTTGAGGACAAATTCACTTTTCCTCGACTCATTGGATCGTTTATTTTTCACTTTATCTTCATCTTTTAAATCTAGTATTGAAGTATGATTATCAGAACTATTAGTGCTGAAACTTATGCTATTTTAGATAAGAAGAATAAAGACCTTACTGATTCTATTTCTTCTGGCACTAAACCTTATGCGTTAAGGGGTAAAAGTAAGGTTGCAATCGAAAAAATAATTACCAGAAAATTGGGTAATGATGCTTGTGATTTTATAAGTAATCATCTGCGAGAATTTAGATTGTTTGATGTGTTGCTTTGTGATACCAGAGATAAAAGTAATATTGAAACATATCAAAAAGAATCATTTCGGGCGATTGTAAATCTACAAGAAGTTAACCACTACAGACGAATTAATAAATTTCTTGAAATGGTAAATCATAAATTACCAGAAGGAGGATTGTTTATTAATACGATAGAAACTTATGAAACCCGTAAAGAAAAAATACTTAAAAAATTTCCTAAACCTTTAAATTACCTATACTATTTAGGTGATTTTATCTTTCATAGAGTTAGTCCAAAGCTAAGGTGGTCCAAGAAAATATATTTTAATATTACAAAGGGGTACGGTAGAGTATTAACAAAGGCCGAAGTGTTAGGAAGATTATATAGTTGTGGTTTTGATATAATAGAGGAAAAAGTAATTGATAATAAATTATATTTTGTAGCGAAAAAAACAAAACTTCCTCTGTATGATATGAATCCTACATATGGCCCTTTAATTAGCCTGAAACGGGTTGGCAAAAATGGAAAATTAATTAATGTATATAAGTTACGAACCATGCATCCGTACTCTGAGTATCTGCAACATTATGTTTTTCAAAAGAACAACCTGAAAAAAGGAGGGAAATTAAAAAACGATTTTAGAATATCTAATACAGGTAAATTACTTAGAAAATATTGGATAGACGAATTACCTATGGTTCTTAATTTTTTAAAGGGGGATATGAAACTTATAGGAGGGCGGCCTCTTAGCAGTCATTACTTTAGTTTATACACCAGAGAACTACAGGAGAAAAGAATTAAATTTAAACCAGGACTCATCCCTCCATTTTATGCTGATATGCCAGAGACACTAGAAGAAATTATAGCGTCTGAAATGAAATATTTAACAGCATATGAGAGAAACCCAATTTTAACAGATATTAATTATTTATTTAAAATCATTAAAAACATCGTGGTAAAAGGAAAAAGAAGTTTTTAAAATTATTGGTTTTAGTTTCCTTGGCCTTATAGAATATTCAGCTTCAAGTACCTCATAGAATTTGAAATTCTTTCGTGATAGTTCATATATAATAGTTAAATTTACAATAGTTAATTCTCTTTAAACCGAAAGAATTCATAAAATGAATTATGAGATCGATGATGATTCTGAAAATCTATTCATCAAAGAATTACTAGAAAGATATATAGCCCATTGGAGGTTATTTATTGTTTCTCTTGTAATTTGTTTTGTGATAGGTTTTTTCTATTTAAGATATACTCCTAAGATGTATCGAGCTACATCTACTATATTAATTAAATCAGAGAATAATGGAGCAATGTCTGAACTTTCTGCTTTTGAAGACCTCTCTATTTTTAAAAACGCTAAACGAGAAGTAGAAAATGAGATAGAAATACTTAAATCACGACCCTTACTCGAAAATGTTGTTAGAAAACTACACCTAAATGTTCAATATTTTAGTAAAACTAAATACTCTAAACGATTTGTAGAACTTACTAAAAACTCACCTGTTAAAGTTAAGTTCCTTGAAGATTCTTATTATGATCAGGGATTAAATTTTATTATCACGATTCTGCCTAATGCGCAGTTTGCTATAAAAGATACTAACGAAAATTTCATTCTAAAAGGGGGATACGGAAAATGCATAGGTTCTCCCTTTGGAGATATTTTGGTTGAACCAGATTTTAAAATTCTTCACGAGTATATAGGTACTAATATTTATGTAAATAGTACTCCGCTTCTGGATATGGTAGAAAGATATAAGTCGACGATAAAAATAGGTCTTACCGACCAAAATACAAGTGTAGTCACATTAACGCTAACCACAATCGCTCAAGATAGAGCTAAAGAAATTTTAAACAGTCTTATTGAAGAATATAACAAAGATGTTATAAAAGATAAAAATCAAATCTCTGCTAATACTGCCGATTTTATAAAAGAGAGAATACATATTATTAATCAGGAATTAGGTGACTTAGAGAAAAATGTCGAATTCTTTAAAACCGAAAATAATTTAACAAATTTATCTTCAGAAGCTTCTATAATGCTAGAAAAGTCTTTTGTTAATGAAAAAGAACAGTTAGCTGCAACAATACAAATTGGATTAACAGATTATTTAATGGATTATTTAGAAAATTCTAAAAATGATCTTCTTCCTGTAAATCTTGGGTTTGAAGACCGTAAGGCAGTTACCCTGATTTCTCGATACAATGATATAGCATTGCAACGAAATAGAATACTAAAGAGTTCTGGAGTAGAAAACCCACTCTTAATAAACTTAAACGATAAGCTTTTTGATTTAAGAAAGAGCATACAACAAAGTCTCATCAACCTAAAAAAAACGCTTCAACTTAAAATAGATAACCTTAAAAACAGTGATGCTATAGTAAATGCCCAAATTTCATCATTACCAGAAAAAGAACGAAAACTTAGAGATATACAGCGACAACAACAAATCAAAGAAACTTTGTTCTTGTATTTATTAGAAAAAAGAGAAGAAACAGCAATCTCTCTTGCCGCAACCGTTTCGAATGTAAAAGTTATCGAAAGAGCATATATTTCTCGTAGTCCCATACGACCAAAAAAGAATATTGTATTTCTAACAGGCTTTCTTGCGGCACTAATTGTACCTATCGTTATTGTTTTCTTTAAAGATTTAATGAATACTAAGGTTAATGATATTAAAGAGCTAAAAAAGAAATTAAAATTGCCGCTACTAGGTAGTATTCCTTCATCTCCAGAAGATAAAAAGCTGGTAACACCTAAAGCAGATCGATCAATATTGGCAGAAGCATTTAGACTATTAGAAACCAATCTAGACTTTCTCTTGGCGCATTCTAAAGAAAAAGGAAAAACCATTTTAATTACTTCTAGTATTAAAGGAGAAGGAAAGTCCTTTGCCGCTAGTAATCTAGGGATAACTCTTGGTCGTTCTGGAAATAAGGTTGCTTTGTTAGAAATGGATTTAAGATCTGCAGAGTTAAAAGAGCGAATGGATGTTGATGGTAAAAAAGGAATTACCAATTTTATTAGAGACGAATCTATACAGATTGAGGATATAATGTCTAATATGAAAGGCTTTAAGAACTTAGACGTTTTTACCTCTGGGCCAAAACCTCCAAACCCTGCAGAATTATTAAAACATGAACGAATTGAAGAATTATTTGGGTATTTAAAAAAAGAATACGATTATATTCTTATAGATACACCTCCTATTACTGTTGTAGCAGATACTTTATTATTAAGCTCTTATGCCGATTTGTGTGTCTATGTAGTAAGACAAAAGTTTTCAGATAAAAGACTTTTGGATATTCCTAAAACACTAAATCAAGAAAAACGATTTGCTTCTATAGCAGTTTTGTTTAATGATGTAGACTTTAGAAAAATTGGATATGGATATGGCTACGGATATGGCTATGGAGAAAGATCAAAGAGAGGATTCTTTAAAAGAGTGCTAAACCTAATGGTTAGTAGATAACCTAAGCCCTGTACGTATTAGAAGAACTATAGTTTTAATCGACCAAATTATCGTATTCGAGGCTACTTTATATATGTTTAAATTAGTAAGTATATCGACAAGGATCTTAGTATAAAACAAGTTTCTTTATTGGATAAGAATTGAGTTTTTGCTATATTCATATTGTAAATACATCATGTCATACAACCTTAATTAATCAAAATTTCCCCTAAAAAAAGCTCGTGTCTTCTCGAGAAAATAAGTTGAGTAAATAGTAAAATCTGTAATCATTATTTCGAATTACAAAACAAAAAAACAACTTAATGCATTTAGAATAGAATACTTGTTCTTTTATGTGAAAAACTGAAAAATACAATGGCTGAAAAAATTTACACCGAAGAAAATAGTGAGTATTTAAAAAAAAATCCTACCTGGCATGCCGAAGACTCGCCTTGGAAAGCTAAACAGATCATTAAAATGTTAGATCGTAATCCAATACATCCAAAATCTATTGCAGAAGTTGGTTGTGGTGCTGGTGAGATATTAAATCAATTGCATAAGACGATGCCCGATGATGTGCATTTTACAGGATATGATATTTCGAATGATGCTATTAATATTGCCAGACAAAGAGAAAAATCTAGATTAGAATTTAAATCAGAAGATTTTCTAAAGATAAACTCAAAATTCGATTTATTACTCATGATAGATGTTTTTGAACATGTTGATGATTACCTTGGGTTCTTAAAACTATGTAAGCATAAAGCAAAAAATACGATATTTCATATCCCATTAGATATATCAGTTAACCGACTATTGAAAAATGATCTTATGTCTTTACGAAAATCTGTGGGACATCTACATCATTTCACAAAAGAAACCGCAATAGCTACATTAAAAGATTGCGGATATGAGATTGTTGATTTCTTTTACACGACAAGTTTTCTGGATTTTCCTAGAAAAACAATAAGTTCAAAAATTACATACTTACCCAAAAGAATACTGTATAAAGCCAATAAAGATATAACTGTAAAGCTATTAGGTGGATGCTCATTATTAGTCATGACAAAATAGTGTAAATTACAATCACACTAATTTATATTTAGATGCCCTTAATTTTTAATAAAATTTTAGATATAGTTTATAGAGATAATTAAAATTCTGAAGTAAAGTGAAACTCGATCGATGGATATTTTTGTTGTGTCATTTGTAAGCTGAAAGAAGAATCAGCCAAAAATACCAGTTGACCCTGTTTATCTTTTGCCAGAAATTTGCTTTTTACACGTTTAAAATCTTTAAACTCATCATTATCCTGATCTTTAGCTTCTACCCAGCAAGCCTTATGAACATTAAGGTTCTCATACGTGCATTTTGCACCATACTCATGTTCTAATCTATATTGAATTACTTCATATTGTAAAGCGCCAACGGTTCCTATCACTTTTCTTCCGTTCAATTCTAATGTAAAAAGCTGTGCAACTCCTTCATCCATTAATTGATCTATTCCCTTTGCTAATTGCTTAGATTTCATAGGATCTGCATTGTTGATATACCTAAAATGTTCTGGAGAAAAACTAGGCACTCCTTTATAATGCAAAATTTCTCCTTTGGTGAGAGTATCCCCAATTTTAAAATTCCCGGTATCATGTAATCCAACAATATCACCAGGATATGATATATCTACAATCTCCTTTTTTTCAGCAAAAAAAGCATTAGGGCTAGAAAATTTAAGTTTTTTATTATGTCTTGTATGCAAATACGGAACGTTTCTTTCGAAAGTCCCTGATACAATTTTGATAAAAGCCAGTCTGTCTCTATGTTTGGGATCCATATTGGCATGAATTTTAAATACAAATCCTGTAAAATCTTTTTCTTCAGGATGTACCAATCGTACATCACTTTCTTTTGGTTTTGGTGGAGGAGCAATAGTAACAAAACAATCTAATAATTCTCTAACGCCAAAATTATTTAATGCTGATCCAAAAAACACAGGCTGTAAATCACCATTTTGATACTGTTCTTTTTCAAATTTTGGGTATATCCCTTCTACCAACTCTAATTCTTCACGTAATGTGTCTGCGGCAGTATCACCGATGATGTCATTAAGATTCTGAGACGATAAATCAGATATTTCGATGGTTTCTTCAATATTTTTTCTATTATCACCGCTAAAAAGATTGATGTTTTTTTCCCAAATATTATAAATTCCTTTAAAATCATATCCCATTCCAATAGGAAAACTTAGTGGGATAACGGTAAGGCCAAGTTTTTGCTCTATTTCATCCAGAAGTTCAAAAGCATCTTTTCCTTCACGATCCAGTTTGTTAATAAAAACAATCATAGGGATATTTCTCATTCTACAAACAGAAACTAATTTTTCAGTCTGTTCCTCAACACCTTTTGCAACATCAATCACGACAATTACACTATCCACAGCAGTTAAGGTCCTAAATGTATCTTCAGCAAAATCTTTATGCCCGGGAGTATCTAGAATATTAATCTTAATGTCTTTGTACTCAAAAGCTAATACAGAGGTAGCGACAGATATACCTCTTTGACGTTCAATTTCCATAAAATCACTAGTAGCTCCTTTTTTAACTTTGTTTGATTTTACGGCCCCTGCTTCTTGAATAGCACCTCCAAAAAGTAATAATTTTTCGGTCAATGTAGTCTTACCTGCATCAGGGTGAGAGATGATTCCAAAGGTTCTTCTTCTCCCAATTTCGTCTATAAATTTCATTTGATTTTGTTTATTATTCTAAATATTTAGATACACTCGCAATCGCACCAAATTTCATAGTAAAACAGGCCTTTGCAGCTTATTCTTTTAACTACTCTATAATTGGTGATATATTTATTATCTGCCCTTATATCTAAATGAGGATGCAAATATAGTACTAAAATGAACAATAATACTTATTGATATCATTAAGTAAAAAGGATATTGTTCTATATTAAAATAGATTCATTTTTAGCAGGCAAATATTCTAAATAAAACCTTGATGGTATATGCGTAGGAAATTTGCTCTGTATAGATTTTTATACCTGTCTTAATCGATTTTTTACGTTTTTTATCGAAAAAAACTATTTTTTGGCAAAAAAATAAAGAAAAACGTAAATCTATTATCATATTTGTGTTGATTTCTAAATACGGTTTTACCTTACTATATGTGAGGTTTTTTTAATTAGAGGATTTGTAGAAACTAATTACCCCCATAGTTTTTGCTTTAAACACAAATACATCGTCAAAATGAAAAAAATAGATTATTACTTTTTTTTAAAAAATTATGTATACAATCCTATAAAGTATACAAGTTCTTTCCCTCTTAGATTTTTTGGATATTGGATTAAAAGTGTCCAGCTGCATTAATCAATTAATTAGTCAAAATTATTACGCTTTGATATTACGATATATTTTGAAAAATAATTCACACAATGTTAATCAGTTAGTATATTGCTTATGTTAATTTTTACTCTATTTCCGCAAAGAAAATTTACTTCACTTATTAGAATTGTATTTTTTACAATCTTATTTTCTTTTGGTAACGGTTATTCTCAAAATTTGTTAACAAATCCAGGGTTAGATGTTGCAGGAGTCGATTGTACAATAGACAACGGGGCGTTTGATGTAGCACCTGATGGTTGGGGTAAAATATATACTCCTGATAGATCTACAGAGACTCAAAGAACCTGGTATATTATTAATGCTCCAAGGCCAGCTTCTCCTGGTGGGGGGTGTTATTTTGGGTTTAGGATGTTTGGTGCTACTCAAGAAGGGATAAAACAAAATGTTACTTTGGTAGGAGGGGTACAATATTCATTTTCGTTTGATTATCTTATAGAAAGCCGGCCAGGTTTACCGCCTTGTGCACCTCAAACAGAGATTAAGTTAGATGGTACAGTTGTAGCTACTGTTCCGATATCAAGTGTAGAAAATGTTTGGGAAAGACCTGTAGTAACATTTATTGCTCCAACAAGTGGTTCGTTTTCATTCGAATTTGTAGCAAAAGGAACTTGCCAAAACACATGGAATTTTGTAGATGATTTGGTTTTAGAAGTTACCGACCCCGATACCGATGGCGATGGTAATCCAAATGTAAGTGACCCTAATCCTTTGGTAGCAACAGCTGTTGATGATAATGTAGCCGCAATGGTTGGAGGAAGCGTAAGTATTGATATTTTGGCGAATGATGATTATTTGAATAATAATGATCCCAATAATTTGGGTACAACCAGTATTACTCAGATAGGTGGTTCTGCCGGTGGTACAGTTGCGTTTGATGCATCTACAGGAGAGATGACATATACCCCAATAGCAGGAGAAGCAGGAAGTTCTGTTACAATTATTTATCAAGTATGTAATGATGAGAGTGGTGTATTGGTTTGCGATGATGCTATAGTAACAATCGTAGTGGCAGATAATATAACAGCAAATGATGATACAGTGACTATTAATAGTGATACAGGTGGTAATTCTATCAATGTTGTTAACGATAATGATATTTTAAATGGAAATGGAGTTGCATTGGGGGTTGATGTTACGATAACTACAGTCGCAGATCCCAATCCGGGAGATGGTGTTAGTTTCGATCCAAGTACAGGCGAGGTTACAGTTGTATCCAATACTCCACCAGGTGATTATATCATAACCTATACGCTATGTAGCATCGCGACTCCATTAGTTTGTGATGATGCAATTATTACAATTACAGTAGTACCTGCACCAAATGGTACTATAACAGGGCATTTGTATAGTGACTTAAACGATAATAGCACACAAGATATTGGTGAACCAGACTTAGAAGGAGTAGATGTTAATATTATCGATGTTAATGGGGTAGAGCAAACTGTGACTACAGACGTAAATGGAGACTATATTGCAAATGTTCCTGTAGGAGCAACTATAGTAGATATCAACAATACGACACTTCCGTTAGGAAGCTTACAAACCGAAGGAACTGATCCAACAACAGTAAATGTAATAGGAACCGGAATAACGGTAGAAGAAAATAATGGATTTGTGATAATTGCTGATGTTGATGATGAAATCGATGTATATACAGGGATTTCTCCGAATGGAGATGGTATTAATGATCAGTTTAGAATCGTAGGATTAGATAATTTTCCGAATAATACATTACAAATATTCAATCGTTGGGGAGTTAAGATATTTGAAGAGAACGGATATGAACAATCTGGGGCTAAATTCTTTGAAGGAATTAGTGAAGGAAGAGCTACAATGGGTAAGAATAAAGAATTGCCTGTAGGGACTTATTTTTATGTTTTAGAATATGAAAACGCTAGTGGAATCAACATGTCCAAAGCTGGTTACTTGTATATAAATAGATAAATGTATCTGGAATATCATATATTTGTTATTCCCTAAATCGAATTAAATACTTATGAATACATCGTCAATAATGTTTATGCTTGTAGTTTTAGGTTTTGCTACAACTTCTATTTGCGCACAACAAGATGCCCAATATACCCAATACATGTACAATACGATAAGTGTTAATCCTGCCTATGCTGGTAGTCGTGGAGTATTAAGTATTATGGGACTGCATCGTAGTCAATGGGTTGGCTTAGATGGTGCGCCTCGTACTCAAACCCTTACTCTTAATACTCCGATAGGAGGTAATGAACGCCTTGGTTTAGGTCTATCTATTGTTAATGATGAGATAGGTCCTACCGATGAAACATATTTTGATATTGATTTTTCCTATTCTATTCCTACTTCGGATGAAGGAAAACTAAGTTTTGGATTAAAAGCAGGCGGTCATTTGTTAAATGTAGATTTTCAAAAACTATCTCAGTTTAATAGTAATGATGCTTTGTTTGAAAACAATATTGATAATAAGTTTAGCCCTAATGTTGGCGTTGGAGTCTATTATCATACCAATCGTTTTTATGTGGGATTAAGTGCTCCTAATCTATTAGAAACAAATCATTTTGATGAAAGTACAACAAGTAGTAATAGTACAGCAGTGAGTTTTTTGGCAGAAGAACGTATCAACTATTATTTAATAGCAGGTCATGTTTTTGATTTGACCGATGATATAAAATTTAAACCTGCCGTTTTAAGCAAACTAGTGTTTGGAGCACCATTACAAGTAGACGTTTCTGCAAACTTTTTGTTATATAACCGCTTAACTTTAGGAGCAGCATATCGTTGGAGTGCAGCAGTCAGTGGTATGGTAGGCTTCCAGATATCAGACTCGATGATGATTGGATTTGCTTATGATCGAGAAACAACAGAGTTAGGACAATCACAATTTAATGATGGAAGTTATGAAGTGATGCTACGATTCGAACTTTTCAAAAAATATAATAGAATGCTAACACCGCGTTTCTTTTAATTAAGTTTTAAAATGTAATAGTAAAAAAATGGGGAAATATTTACTTAAATCATTATTGATTTTTATGCTGTTGTTTTTCGGAAACAATACTCTTTTATCTCAGGAAAAAAAACTCAAAAAAGCCAAAGAACAATACGATAAGTACCAATATATTGATGCACAAGAAACGTATCTTAAAGTAGCTAGAAAAGGATATAAGAGTGCAGATCTTTTTATGAATCTGGGAGATAGTTATTATTTTAATAGCCAGTTTGAAGAGGCACTAAAATGGTATGAAGAATTAGTAAATTCTTATCCCGATCAAGTCCAACCCGAATACTACTTTAGATACGCACAAACACTAAAAACTGTAGAGAGATACGAGGATTCTGATACATACATGCAAAAATTTGCAGCCGCTAATGGTAATGATTTACGCGCAAAATTATTTTTAGACGGATCTGATTATCTAAAACGGATCGATTTTCAATCGGGTAGATTTGAAATAGAAAATGCATCAGTAAATTCTTCTTTTGTTGAGTTTGGAACTGCTTTTTATGGAAAAAATATAGTTTTTAGCTCATCTAGAGATACGCTAACATTTAAAAAAACTATTCACCAATGGAATGGAGAGGCTTTCTTAAATCTTTTTGAAGCAACATATGACTCGGTAAATAGTAATTTTTCGAAAATTAAAAGGTTTGATCGAAAAATAAATTCTAAATTTCATGAATCAACACCTGTTTTTACAAAAGATACACGAACTATTTACTTTACAAGAAATAATTTTGAAGAAGGAAAACTAGGCCGTGATCAAAGAGGAACAAATAAGTTAAAAATATATCGTTCCTATAAAAATCCTGAAGGAGGATGGACAACGCCGCAAAATTTACCATTTAATAGTGACGAGTATTCTGTTGCGCACCCTACATTAAGTAGTGATGAAAAAACATTGTATTTTTCATCAGATATGCCTGGAGGAAAAGGACTCTCTGATTTATATGAAGTGGCTATTAATGGTGATGGTAGTTTTGGAGAACCAAAAAATTTGGGAGATAGAATTAACACAGAAGGAAAAGAAACCTTCCCGTTTATAGGAGCAGACAACGAGTTATATTTTTCGTCTGATGGGCATATGGGCTTAGGGGGATTAGATGTATACGTTACAAAGGTTAATCCGCAAACAGATAAAGAAAAATTAGTAGTAAATGTTGGTAGGCCTATTAATGGGCCTAAAGATGATTTTGCATTTATAATTGATGAAAATATCAAGAAAGGATATTTTTCGTCCAATCGTGAAGGAGGAAAAGGAAGCGATGATATTTATAGCTTTGTAGAACTAGAAGATTTAAAAGATTTCTGTGAGACTACAATTGCAGGATTGGTTAGCGATAAAGATACTAATGAATTACTACCAGGGACCAAAGTCTCTCTATATGATAGTAATAACGATTTAATACAAAGTTTTGTTGTGGGTGATGAAGCTACCTATTCACAACTGGTAGAATGTGAATCCAGCTACTTTGTGCGAGCAGAGAAAGAGGAATACAATACTTTGGAGAAACTTGTGAATACGTCGGATAAATCCCAAACTATGGATACTCCACTTGCACTAGAAAAGAAAATTAAAACTGCAGATGTAGGAGACGATTTAACAAAGATATTAGCGCTTAAACCGATTTATTTTAATTTTAATGGATACACAATACGTTCTGATGCAAAAATAGAACTGGCAAAAGTAATTGAAGTGATGAATCAGTACGCTAATATGAAACTAGAAATAAGAGCGCATACAGATAGCCATGGAGAAGATCAATACAACTTATATTTATCTGAAAAAAGAGCCGAAGCTACTGTAAATTATATGATCGATAATGGTATATCTGCAGATCGATTAATAGGAAAAGGATATGGAGAAACCCAATTGGTTAATGACTGCGGTAATGAATCGAATTGCGAGAAAGATAAACATCAATTAAATAGACGAAGTGAATTTATTATTATTAAATAAATTTTAGTACAATATATTTTTACATATAATTAAAACGCCTCAATAGCATGAGGCGTTTTTTATTGCAGAAATTCTGTTTTTTGAAAACTATAAGAGGCACACCCCAAAAATAGATATAAACCAAGCCTTGAGATATGGCAGGTTTCTTGCTTTAGTATTTTTAATTCTATGACAAAGATTTTTACTAAGAATAGATATTGCTAAATTAATCTCTATAGGCAATATGGATTATGAATTACTCTTATGATTTTGTAATTTTGAAGCAATTAAAAACAATGGAAGAAGAAGAAAAAGTTATTCTGGTTAATGAAAATGACGAGCAAATCGGGTTGATGCCTAAACTAGAAGCACATCAGAAAGCTGTATTGCATAGAGCCTTTTCGGTATTTATTATGAATAGTAAAAACGAATTAATGCTTCAGCAAAGAGCGCATCATAAATACCATTCACCAGGTTTATGGACAAATACATGCTGTAGCCACCAAAGAGAAGGAGAAACTAATGTAGAAGCAGGAATACGAAGATTACAAGAAGAAATGGGGTTTACCACTTCATTAAAAGATTCTGTTTCGTTTATATATAAAGCTCCTTTTGATAATGGACTTACCGAACATGAATATGACCATGTGTTATTAGGAAAGTATGAAGAAGATCCTGTTATTAACCCAGAAGAAGTAGTCAATTGGAAATGGATGCCTATAGAAGCTGTGAAACATGATATAGTAGTACGTCCCGAACGATATACAGAATGGTTTAAAATCATTTTTGAAAAATTTTATTCGCACATAACCTTATGAGGATTAAAGCATGTAGAAAAGCTCATTTTAATGCAGCACATCGATTATATAGAAAGGATTGGAGTGACGAAAAAAACCTTCAAATATTCGGCAAGTGTAGCAATCCGAAATATCACGGCCATAATTACGAACTTATCGTAGCTGTAATAGGAGAGATTGATCCAGAAACAGGTTTTTTGATGGATCTTAAGATCTTAAAAGAATACATTAAAACCGAAGTCGAGGACTATATGGATCATAAAAATCTTAACGAAGAAGTAGAAGAGTTTAAGAGTTTAAATCCTACTGTAGAAAATATAGCCTTTGTAATATGGCATAGATTACGTAAAAAGATAGCTTCGCAATACGATATTGAAGTTACTTTATACGAAACTCCTCGCAATTTTGTAATCTATAATGGAGAATAAAACATGGGACTACAAGTAGGTGATAAGGTTCCTGAATTTATCGCTACTAATGATAAAGGAGAACATTTTTTGAGTTCTGGTATTATCGGGAAAAAGCCCTTGGTGCTTTATTTTTATCCTAAAAACTTCACTCCCGGTTGTACAAAAGAAGCCTGTAACTTTAGGGATAATTATGTAGATTTTGAAAATCTTGGTGTAGAAGTGATAGGCATAAGTGCCGATAGTATAAAATCACACACAAGATTTAAGAGCTCATACAAACTTCCTTTTATGTTTTTGTCTGACTCTAATGGTGAATTAAGAAAACTTTTTGGTGTGAAATCAGAATTGTTGGGATTACTACCAGGAAGAGAAACCTACGTGATAGATGAAAAAGGAATTATACAACTAAAATTTAATAGCATGAAAGCCTCAGAACATGTAAATAAAGCACTAGAAAAAATAAAAGAAATAGTAAACAAGTAACGAACTCCTTCTTAAAATAAAAATTAGAGGAGGAGTTCGTCTTTTACATACTTCATTATTAAATTGAAAACACTAATTTTGCACAAAACAAATTAGATATGGCAAATAAGAGAGACCTTAAAAAAGATATAAACTACGTTTTAGGAGATATTATAGAAGAAGTCTATATGTGGGAATTAGAAAATCCAGGTAAAGATGGTAAATCTGGAGAAGCAATCATTGATGAAGCAATTACATCTTTTGATGGTTTTATGGCTAGAGCTAATGAACGAAAACTTGAAAATCCTAAAAAACATTTTAAATCTCTTCGTGATGATTTAGAAAAAACAGCTAAGGCTTTAGTTAAAAAAGTGAATGCATTATAATTTTTCTTTAAAAAATATTTGTAAAAACGGTTGTAGAAATTATATTTGCAACCGTTTTTGCCGATATAGCTCAGCTGGCTAGAGCAGCTGATTTGTAATCAGCAGGTCGTGGGTTCGAGTCCCTCTATCGGCTCTTAAAAAAGTCCTAAACTTAATGTTTAGGACTTTTTCTTTTTTAAACTGTTTAAAAAAGAAAGAATACATTTAGAATACTTAAGTATTCTATAAAACGATTTTTCTAGATACAGCAACCGTTTGATGGATGGTAAGAGCACCCAGGAATATAAGTAGCACCACAACTAGGATTGTTTAATGCAACATGAGAAGTTGTACAGCATCGTAGGGCAGGGTTACAACATTTTCTAAGTACCGGAATACGACCACCGTGTATTCCTTTTTGTTCACTTTTTTTAAGACTTTTTGTTCCTTCTAAATTTAGAATGGTTTTTAACATGATGTTTAGGTTTTAAGTTTCATCACTAAATTAAGAAAAATGATTGTCGATTATATACTGTAATACCTCAATTAACATTTTATGGTAGATGCCTATACGAATAGATCAAACTCTTCTTTTATTAATCGTTTTTTAACTTTTGTAAGTAGATGTTTTCTTAACTTGGTTGTGTTATTAACCTTTAAATATATATCATGAAAAAAAAGAATCTGAAATCATTGAAACTTAACAAAAAATCTATTTCTAAATTAGGATTAACGCAAGTTAAAGGAGGTGCAACAGGAGGTTGTTCAGGCCCAAGTGAGATTAGCTGTGTTAATACGTGTCCAGCAAAATGTTGGCCTTAAAATTTAGCGAACTTCGGTTCGCTTTTCTTTTTCCAAAAATTATTTTTAGGGAATTAAAAGACATTTTAAATAGTTGAAAATCTACAGAATTTTAGAACGTTATTCTTCTGTATTAGCCTTTACTTCTGCTTCTTTAGCCTTACGATCATCAATATACTTGATCAATTGCTTCCCGTATAATGATTTTTTTACCTTAGGACTTAAAGATCTGGCAACTGTATCCAAAAATTTTATGTTGGCATCAAAAACTTCATTAAGTGTGATATAAGGGGCTACTTCTAATTTTCTGTTTGTTACAGCAAAATTAATAGTATATAGATATTTTTGACGCATTAAATTTTTGTATGCCTTATCATTTTCAATGAGTTTTTCATCATCTTTTTGTTTACTGGCTTCAAAATCTTCTTTGATGATCCTAAGATTTCTTTCATTGAATCTTTTAAGCATTTTTTTGTATTCAGTATACTTCTCTTGATTTTTTCCACCCTTTATTTTTACATCATTTTCAAAATCAATTAAATTAGTGGTTATAGTGATCTCTCCCGGTTCTACAAAAAAGTCGATACGATCATTATATTGTTTTCCATCATTTTTATCAAGGTATAGATAATGAATTTCGGGTTCTTTAACCTCGGATGTAAGTACAAATTCAGAATTACCATCGATGCTTACAGAGTCTACATTCACCAATAGTGTATCCTGTATTTTTTGTAAGTATACGATTCCTTTTTTTAATCCTTTGATGTTACCTATTACTGTTACATTCCCTTCCTTAGTAGGTGAACTGCAATTCGTTAATAATACAGTTAATAATAATAGAATAGAAAAATACTTCATGTACTAATTTTTGATTTTTACTAGGGCCACAAAGATGCGAGTTTTATTTTAAATGCAATAAAAAAATAGAATCTAATGGTTAAAAACTTGCTCTCTTTTTTTATTAGCTTCCAGAGGCTATTTGCATGAGAATGGTACATAAAAGGGCTCCGTATGTTCCTACAACATATCCAAAAACGGCAAGCAATACACCTACTGTTGCCAGTGAAGGGTGAAATGCTGCTGCAACTACTGGTGCAGATGCTGCTCCTCCTATATTAGCTTTACTACCTACAGCAAGAAAAAAGTAAGGAGCTTTGATCAATTTGGCTACTCCAATAAGAAGGAAGACATGTATAGCCATCCAAACAAGTCCGATGGCAATAAGTCCCGGGTTTTCGAAAATCTTACCGATATCCATTTTCATGCCTATAGTAGCTACCAGAATATAAATAAAGACACTTCCTAGTTTACTGGCTCCTGCTCCTTCATATTGTTTAACTTTGGTGTATGATAACAGAATTCCAATTGCAGTAGCGATGGTAATCATCCAGAAAAATTTAGAAGTAAACGAGGATAATGCAGAACTCTTGTCGTTAAAGATTTCAAAGTTATCAGATAATAAATTAGAGATTCCTGCTGCTCCCCAATGTGCAATCCCTACTACAGTGAATGCAATAGAAAGCATAATGATATAATCCGATAGAGAAGGGGTTCGGGTTACGCTTTCTGCATAACTAGATACTTTTTGCTTTAACGCTTCGATGGCACTATTGTCTGCTTTTAACCAACGGTCAATTTTATCACTCTTGCCAATACCCAATAATAATATAGCCATCCATATATTAGCAACTACAATATCAACCAATACCATTCCTCCATATTTTTCGGGATTATATTGATAAATTTCTAGCATAGCAGCTTGATTTGCTCCTCCACCAATCCAACTACCTGCTAATGTAGATAACCCTCTCCAAATGGCGTCAAATCCAGCTCCGCCAACAGTTTCTGGTGAAACCAGAGAGATGAGTAGAATTGCAATTGGACCACCAATGATAACACCAAGGGTGCCTGTTAAAAACATAATTAATGCTTTTGGACCTAAATTAAAAATACTTTTAAGATCTATACTTAATGTCATTAACACCAAAGAAGCAGGGAGTAAAAACCTACTGGCAACATAATACACATTAGAAGATTTTTCTACTAATACTCCTTCTGCATTTAGTTCTTTCCATGCCGGAGAAATGATTCCTAATGAGTTGAATATAGCAGGTAATAAATAACAAAGTAATAGTGCAGGAACAAACTTATAGAAGGTTTTCCAAAAATTATTGTGAATAGAAGAAGTATAAAAAACTAACCCCAAACAAAGCATTAAAATCCCAAAAACTATAGTGTCATTTGTAAAAAAAGGAACGTTCTCCATTATTAATTATTTAGTTTTAAAAAAAGATATATCGCAAAATACATTTAATTTGAAGAAGACAAAAATGACATCAAAATAGGAGTTTCTAGTCATTAATCCATTTTTTTAATACCATCTTTTGTTGTTCTGAAGCCTTTGGATCTTGTTCTAAAATTATCTTCTCTATAGTAGGTTTGGTTACATTGGACTTGAGTGTCATTATTTTATTGTTACGCTTAATTCTAAATGTAATTTCGTCTCCAATTTTCCATTTATTAGAATCACCAAACAGATCATATATATTATTAAGGTTATATTCTTTTTTGTTAATGCTAAGCAAAACATCTCCTTCTAAAATCCCAAGTTCTTTTAAAAAGCTGTTAAATGGGATATCTGATGTAAAAATAACTTCTTTAGTAACTTCAGAACCAGTTACAAAAGGTTCTTGTTTAAAAATAAAATAAGAAGAAGGTGCATTCTTTGTTCCATAAAGTACTCCAGCTTTATTAAGATAAAATTCATAGTCAATAGGAGTATTGCTCATAACATGTGTTTGTAAAAATGCACTCACTTCTGGATATGAATCTTCTTCTATAGCTTTAATAAGTTCTTTATCATCAAAAGGGACATTAATACCATATCGAACCGATAAGTTTTTTATAAGATCAAGTAATCCATAAACTCCATCACTTTTTTCTCGCATTATGATATCCAGACACATAGAAATTAACGCTCCTTTCTCATAAACATTTCTGTAGCTATTGCGATAAGGATCGACCAAAATGTTTTTACTCATAGTTGTAAAAGCTATAGAATCATCAAAAGAAGAGGATGCTTCAATCTTACCAATAATTCGTTCAAAAAATTCATCCTTTGTAATAAGCCCTTGTGTAATTTGGAATAGCATCGAAAAATACTCTGTAGTACCTTCATATAGCCACAAATGTTCAGACATTTTTGGACTGTTATAATCAAAATTATGGATTTCTTTAGAATGAATGGTTAATGGTGTTACAATATGAAAAAACTCATGAGAAACAACATCGGTAAGTGCTTCATTAAGTTTTTTATTAGATAGTGATTCTGGCAATACAACTACTGTAGAGGTATTATGTTCCAGAGCTCCAAATCCTTGTGCATCATCAGATTTTGAAGAGGATAGATATAGCAATATAGTATACTTTTTTGTTGAGTTAATATCACCAAGAAAATCCTTTTGTGCTCTAATCATACGCTCCATCTGAGGCATTATTCTTGCTGCTTTGTGAGTTTTGTTTTTAGAATAAATACTTAGAAGTATTTCTATATCATTGACCTTAAAACTGGCTTTATCCGGACTAGAGTACATGATAGGATTATCTACTACATCGGCGTATCTTTTAAAAGAAAAATAATCGATATCGTTTTTAGAAGTATTTATTGCGTTGTCAAAAAGGATTTCTTCAACCGAAGCTGAAGCTTCCAGAAAAGAAGGGTGTTTAATAAATAACTTGTATTTATTTTCTTTCATTCCGCCAAAGTACCCCACAAAAGCATATAGATTTAAAATGAAATTTTTATCTTTTATAATATTAGATCCTGTTGGAGAGAAAACATCGTGAGAATCCTCAGAATCGTAAGTGTCATTTACCCAGTAGGTGATTTTGTCTAATTGTTTGGTGTTATTTATTTTCCAACGATTATCCCCATATTTTTGAACATCAATAGAATTTCCCTCGTGATCAAATGCTTTAAGATCGTCAACATATTTGCCAAAGTCGTTATTTTGATAAGTACCGGGTACAATTTTTGGTAAGTAGTAACTTATTGTGTCCGAATTTAAGTTATCGATTTGGATTTCCACTTTAACTTTATCGTCTTTTACATTAACAAGATCGATAGAAGCACGTATGGTAGATACATTTGTTGATGCAACCGGTAGTTGTGTAGTCTTACAACTAGTAGCCAAATTAGATATGGCAAATGCAAATAGTAGGGTTTTTATGGTATGAATCGTTCTTTGCACAGTTATAAAATGTTTTTTTGAATATATGTTGCTACTCCATTTTCTTTTCCAGAAAGCGTAATAACATTTGCTACTTGTAAAGTTTCCGGTTTTGCATTTGCTACAGCTACACCAGTTCCTACTGCTTGTAGCATTGCAATATCATTATAATTATCTCCAAATGCAACTGCATCAGAAATAGGAATTTTAAAATAGGAGTCAAGCAGTATTTCTATGGCAGTTAATTTTGAAATACTTTTATGTGCAATCTCTATATATGTTGGTTTAGAACGGTATAAATGAAGAGTTTCTTTGAAACTATCTTCTAAAAATGTATACGCTTGATCTATATAAGATTCTTCTCCCATACACATAATCTTATGAGCTCCTTTGTTATGAGCTTTCCATTCTTGTACCACATGTTGGGTTGGTTTTACCACCGGGTTTACTTTAGTGTTATTCGCTTCACGATTGGCCCAAAAATCCATTTCAGGAACAAACCAATCATTATTGTGATATAAACTTATATGAAATTTTTTATCTTTATTAAAAGTATCTAATTCTTCTATAATATCGGGAGATATAAAAGTAGAATGAACAGGTTTTTGATCTACCAAGATTAACCCTCCATTATAGCATATCATAGGTTGGTTTTTTATATCTAATTCTTCTTGCAAATGATTCATAGCATCTGGCATTCTAGAAGAAATTAAAACTACAGGTATAGTGTTTTTAATTCTCTTAATTTCTGAAATCGTAAGTTCAGAAAGCTCTCTTTCAGAATTTAACAGTGTTCCATCAATATCAGAGAATACAATGCGATGTGGCATTAGGTGTTTTTGATTAGGGTTATATAATTTTTTTAATAAACTATTGATTCACAAAGTTAGTAATCCCGGTTAGAACTTCGGGCATTATTTTTCTAAAGGGTTCATTATAAGATTTGTGATTTTCTAGTCTACCTCCTTTAATTTCTTTTAAGATATGATTCATATTTGTAACAAATAGATATTCGGCTTGTGGTATAATCTCTTTAAATTTCTCTGCTTGGATTAATTCTACCTGGATATCTTTATCACCATAAATTATGAAAATAGGCATTTCTAATTTTAAAATTTCATCAGATGGATTATACTTTATCCAGGAACTCATAAAGGGTTGTAGATTATATCTAAAAATAGATTCTAATGCCGGGTCATAACTAGTAGCCCTTCCATTTTCTTTTAATTGTTTAAAGGCTACAGAAGCACTTTTATCCAAACCAGGAGCTTGTTTCGCAATTTGTTCTATAATTACCTGATCTATTGATACTGCATTTCCTGCTATAGAAATAAAACCATCTGCTCTTCCATTTGCAGCAATCATACCTACTAGAGAACCTTGACCATGACCAGCGATAATGATTTTTTTATATTTTCTGTTTTTATTGAAATAATCTATTATTGATATTGCATCTTCAATATAATGATCTAAAGAAATTTCATGCTCCTTAATTCCTAAACCATCCATCTTAAAAAGCCTTTTGTCATAGCGATAAGTTGCAATACCTTCTTTGGCAAGTTCATAGGAAAGTTGCTTAAAAGTATCATTTTTAGACATTCGATCATTACCATCTCTATTAATCGCTCCAGCATCCATTATAAAAATAACCAAAGGAACATTATCCTCAGAATATGGAGTAACCAAAGAACCCTCTATATATTTATTGATTTTAACAACTGCAGAGTTAAATTCTTTTTTTTGAGCAAAACTCAGTGCAGAAATCAAGATCATAAATAAATAAAATTTACTCTTCATAGTAGGTGGGGTTTATTTATATAACAAATAAATACTGATTAAATTGATATTGGCTAAATGTTTAATATGAATCGAATCGCGTTTGATTATCTAATACAACAGACATAAAACAGATAAAACGCCAAATTTGAAAGCATATTTTGATTTGAGACAATTACTATTTGTTATTTTTAATGTTATTTACGCGTAATTAATCATTTTTAACGAATCACTAACATACCCTTTTTTATCTTTGCTTCAAAATATATATAAATGAAACTTCAATATAAATGGTTACTTGTTTTATTCATGATTTCTTTATCTGGATTTTCTGCAGATTATGATTGGGGAAAGACAGGACATAGAGCTACGGGTCAGATTGCAGATTCATACTTGACAAAGAAAGCAAAGCGCAATATAGCAAAACTTCTTAATGGCCAAAGTCTTGCTTTGGTTTCTACATTTGCTGATGAAATTAAAAGTGACGAAAAATATAGAGGTTATAGCCCCTGGCATTATGTTAATTTTCCATTTGATAAGAAATATGGTGAAGAAGAGCCTAGTGAGTATGGCGATTTGGTAAAAGGAATAAATACATGTATATCGGTATTAAAAGACGAAAAATCATCTAAAAAAGATAAGATGTTTCATCTTAAAATGCTAGTGCATTTTATTGGTGATTTACACCAACCGCTTCATGTGGGTAGAGGAGAAGATAAAGGAGGAAATGATATTCAGGTACGTTGGTTTAGAGATGGATCTAACTTGCATAGGGTTTGGGATAGTGATATGATAGATTATTATGGTATGAGCTATACAGAATTATCTATAAATGAGACAGTTTTATCTAAGGATCAGATTAAAGCAATTCAAAACGGTGGTATAGTAAACTGGGTATACGAATCTCAAAAGCTTGCACAACAAGTATATGGATCGGCAAATGTAGGTGAAAAATTAGGGTATAAATATATGTATGATTATTTTCCTATAGTACGCACCCAATTGCAAAAAGGAGGAATACGACTGGCTAAAATATTAAATGAAATTTTTGGATAAAATTATGATTAGCTAATAGATATTTCGTTACGATATTGCTTGGGAGACATCGAAAAATGCTTCTTAAAAGTTTTGGTAAGGTGACTCTCATCTGTATATCCCAATTGATATGCAATTTCTGCAATAGTAAATTCAGTATGTTGTAAACGATACTCAACCAACTTCATTTTATATTTTGTAACGTATTGGTGTATAGATTCTCCTGTTTTTCTTTTAAAATATGTGCTAATTGAACTCTGAGACATATTAAACTTATTTGCCAAAAAGTTAATCTTGGTAAGATCATTGTCATATACATGTTGTCTAATATGACTCAAGATCGAATCTATTTTATTGTGAGAAACAAGCATGTTTTTTTGATGTGAATTATATTTTTCAGAGATATTACGAACTATTATACTTAGGATAGTACTTATCGCATTAGAAATGATTTCTTGATAATATACTTTCTCATTTTTAAATTCTTCTAAGACAACATTATGGATATCCCAAATAATACTTCGATCTTCTTCATGAGAAATTACATCTCCTGGTATAATATTGGGTTGGTGTAATAATTGCTCAATACGTTGTAACCAATATTTTCTGTCTGGAAGATTGACCTTACTAGAAAACAAAAGCTCTGTAAACTTGAAATAAGTAAAATTTGTACGCTTTTCAATTTCGAAGTGATGTGTGTCTTCTGGTGCTAGTAAAAAGATATTGTTTTCTTTATAAGGAAACCGTATATCATTAATGGTATGATATCCACTTCCTTTTTCAATAAAAATGATTTCAAAATAGTTATGATTATGAGGTTCCGCTTCCCATTCATCAATAGCATATTGATGTACTACAAAAGTCTCATTCAAGGTATAACGGTTCATAAACAATTCTTTAACATTTTAAAGTTACAAAAATAAAATCAATAAAACAGGAATTCTTTTATACAAGTATTTTTGATTGAATATGTTTGATTGTGTTGATAACTAATCGATTAGGTTGTTTTTTGTACAAGTTATATACAAAATTATACAAGAATTAGAATGAAGGTAAGATATAAATTTGCGGCTCAAAATTTCACACAAATCTATCATGAAAATTAGAATTTATTTATATCATCTCACTAGAGTGATATTTGGAGCGTTGCTGGTGTTATACGGGACTTATAATGTAATTAGGTATTCTGAGTTTTTAGAGCGACTGGACATCTATTTTGGTAATGCTACGGTATTTAATATAAGTTTTGTAGAAGCCCTTGCTCCATTAGTGCCTTTTGAGGAATTTGTAATAGGGATGTTCTTGATTCTAAAGATTTTTGTTAGAAAAGCTTTAATCACGATCATCATACTATTTACCTTTTTCACTTTGTTTTTAGTAGATGCAGATTGCCTGATTTTGGCACTTATTCATCTGGTTTTTTGTGGTATTGCTATAGTATTATTAAAAAATGGTAAGTATGATTTAAACGCTATAAGCTATGATAAAGATTCATACCAGGTCATATCATAAAATACAAAAAGAATAGCCGCCTCTTTGCAGAGAGGTTTTTTTCATAAGTTAATTTTGTTTGATGTTAAAAGCGCCCTTACAGTTTTGTAAGGGTTTTTTTATTGAATTACAATTCTCGGGAATATACTAATCTAAAATATACAAAAAATTAAAGATAAAGATATGCCCAGTATATCAAACCAAATTGAAGTAACAATCTAGTGACTAAAATGAATTTTGGTAAATTTAAACTCGCTTTTTTATGCACAAGCATATGTATATGAACCGGGAAAAATAGAATGAGCATAAAAATTATACTCCACACCGAAAATGTTCTGGTTGGTGCAAATAATAAACCAAAACTCACAAAAATCTCTGCTATACCACTTAAATAAACCAATAGTTTGTGATAAGGAATATACAATGGCATTATTCTCATGAATGCCTTAGGGCGAATTAGATGAAACACTCCGGCAATACCAAAGATGAATGATAAAACATATAAGTGCCAACTCATGAAACCCCAGTAGCTTTTTCTTTACCAGCTTCTCTAAGCGAATGATTTTTGTTATGAGCCATCATTTTAATAAAACTTATTTTTCTAAAGCGTAGTGCATTCCAATCTGTATTAATAGAAACATGATTTATGGGTTCGAGATTATAATCTCCAAGAACTCCCCAACCATAATCTCTATTAATTTCTGAAGTATATTTTTTAGAGTTTTTTTTGGGATATGCAAACCAAAGTATAGCATCACCTACCAGTTTTGGATAAACGGTTTCTATACGATTTTCTATTTGCTTCTTTTCAGTAACAAATATAACAGCAAAATCAACCTCTGATACCAGAATCAAAGATTCTTTCACATTTACACCTTTAAGGCAATCAAGGTCTTCACAAAACCCTTCGGGTTCATTAAGTATTAATATCTCATCTAGAAAGGGAGGGAGCTGTAATTTTTTAAATAGAGGTGTCATGAGAATAAATTTTAGAAAAAAACTTGTGTCTCTTAAAGATACGAAAAAAACTGGTCATTTTATAAACTTAATGTTTTCATGAAAATATTTACATCTTGATCTGCATTAAGAACAATAAAAACAAGAAAATTGAAGTTTACTTTATAACACAAACTCAAATATATACATTATGAAAACAGTTTTTAAGAGCACCGTACTAGGTGCTTTAGCATTCGTTGCATGCACAACTTTCACTTCTTGTGAGAAAGATCAAGACAATGCTCACGAACAACTAGAAAATCAAACAGTAGTCGAAAAAGGGTTCTTACATGAGCAAGCTTATCCAGAAAGAACAGGAAAATTAGTTACTATTGAGCTTAACGGGGAATCTGTCGAAGTTGAAGAAATCGACGGACAGTATGTTTTAGGAGATATCCTTATTGATAAAGAGGATGTTATGGTCAAAAACGGTAAAAGTACAGGACGTACCGGAAGTAGATGGCCAAATAACACCGTGTATTATGAAATACAAAGTAGTTTACCTAATCAGGCAAGGGTAACCAATGCGATTGCACATTGGGAGGCAAATACAAGCCTTAAATTTGTGAAAAGAACAAATCAAACCGCTTATATCTACTTTAGAAGTGGTAGTGGATGCTCATCTTCTGTGGGTCGAACAGGTAGAAGACAAAATATCAATCTTGCAAATGGGTGTTCTACAGGGAATACAATTCATGAAATAGGTCATGCTGTAGGATTATGGCATGAGCAAAGTAGAAAAGACAGAGATCAGTACATTACAATCAATTTTCAGAATATACAGGCGAATAGGGATTTTAATTTCAAAACGTATTCTCAGCAAGGGTATGATGGTGATGAGTATACTAACTCGTTAGATTTTAATTCGATTATGTTATATGGTTCTTATGCTTTTTCTGCAAATGGGCAACCTACCATTGTAAAAAAAAATGGATCTACTTATAACGCACAAAGGAATGGACTTTCTAGTGGAGATATCGCCGGAATAAAAATTATGTATCCCGGTGGCGGTGGAAATGATATTTGTGAAGGAGTAGCTCCTTGGTCTAGTTCTCAAAATTACCAAGTAGGAGATCGTGTAACATATAGAGGGTATTTGTATGAAAGAACTTCTAGTGGTTGGACCCGAATAGGGCAGTGTGGTACATCAAAATCATCAAACGCTCAAGATATACCACATCTTAACGATGTAGCAAAAAATTAATACTGCATTTTGTAAAAGAATAGGATGAAAATAAATCCCTCCAGAATAAGTTCTGGAGGGATTTTTAGTATTGAAGCTACATCATAACTTTATCTCTTTGGCATTATCAGGAGTTTCAAAAATAGAACCTTCATCATCCAGAAATGTAATATCTGTAATTGTAGCTTCTCCCAATTCATTAGTGATACCTTTTTCTTCAGTCCAACCATAAAACTTCCACTTCGTAGCAAATGGGATTCCTTTTACGGTTTTAAAATCTTGGTATTGTATAATATGTGGATCGCTCTCTGCCTTAGTAATATCACCTTTACTCCCAAACGTAACAATATACGCTGTGGCTTGCAAAGTATGGTCTTTGGGGTCTGTATAAATAATATACCAGTCATCTGGAGAATCCCCAATACCTTTTTCGAAGGAAAGCTTAGCAGTTTGATAATCTACTTTGTTTAAAGCCCTCATGTTTTCAAGCTCTAATTTGCTACCGGGATCATTTAGTTTATATGGCATTGCAAAGAAATAAGTCCAGGTAAAGATATCGAAACGTGCTCCTTTATCGTTTGCATCTTCTGGGCACAGAAAAACGTTTTCGCCGGTATAGATCAATTTACTCTCATCTTTTTTATCAATTCTGATTTTTGTAGAATTCGTTAACATGGTGATTTTTCCATCCAAACGTAATTTACCACCAAAGGAAATAACAATGTTAAAACTTACTGCTTTATGGGTTAGGAAATCAGCTTTTTTATGTGCTTTCTCAATGTTTTTAATATGATGATCCATAATAGATACAGCACCATCTCCCATACCACCATCTGGTTCTACCGGAATCTTTTCGGTTTTATTATCTGTAGCATCTGTAGTTTGATTTTCTTGCTTTTTATTGTTACCACAGCTTGAAATGATAATGGCCATGATCAAAATCCATAGATTTTTCATAAATAATAGTTTGTGTTACAAGTATTAAAATTACTAAAACCAATACTTGAACAAACAGTTTTTAGGAAAAATGTAACAGATAGGCTAACTTCATAAAAAACTAATCAATACGTTTGGCAGGAGTTTTTTGTCCTCCTTGATTAAGTACAGCGCTAACCACTTTATTATTTTCTTTTATAAACTCTAGAGAAGCAGAGAATTCTTTTACAAAAAATACAGTTTCGCTTTCTGGATATATTTTGAAACTTTTTTGCCCTGTTGCTTGCGAAATCAACTGTCCGTTTTCTAAAGATATTGTAAGATTAAATCCTTCTTTGATCTGGTAAACCCCTACATATTGGCTAAGTATATTTTTTGATACAGTAATTGCCTTTTTGTCTGCAGGAATAGGCGCATTTGTTTTATACCCTTTAGATTCTTTAACTCTATTTTTAAAAATAGCTTCAGGTTTTTTACTATCTGTTTTAAACAAAATTTCAGAAAAACTATCCTCGAAGAAAAAAGTGTTTTCTGTTTTAGGAAAGATTTTGAATTTCTTACCGGCATCTCTTTGACTGTATAATTGACCATCCTTTAGGCTAATACTTCTTACAGCTCCATCTTCAAACTTATATACACCTGTTAGCTTTTTTAATGCTGAAACTGAAACATTTGTTATTTTCTCTTCGCCATATGGTCTGTCTATCGCTATTGCTGCAATACGAACTGTAATGTCTGTAGGGCTATTGCAGTTGCAATTGGTTAATATTGCAGCATGTACATCTTCTTCGGGAATATAAATCTGATAGGAGGTATATCCAAAGATGCCACCACCATGTTCAATTGTGGGTATTCCATTGATCTCATTTACACTCCATCCGTATCCATAATAGGTAGGTTTCCCATTATTTAGTGTTGTATTCTGAAATGCTTTTTTAATGGTTTCTGCTTTAATCAAAGTATTGGTGTTAACTGCATTTTGCCATTTATGTAAATCTTCTACAGTACTCATCAACGAACCGGCGGCATAGGGTAATGTCATGCTTAGATAAGCAGAATTAACATATCCTTCTCGAGTTTGATATCCCGAAGCTCTGTTTTTGATGATTTCTCTTTTACTACCATAGTATGAATTATTCATCGCTAATGGTTTGAAAATATTTTGCTCTACAAAATCCTCATAAGATTGCCCAGAAATTTTTTCAATTATAAAACCCAGGATAATATATCCAGAGTTATTGTATAACCATTTTTCGCCAGGATCAAAATCCATAGGTTCATTTTTAAAATAATTGATCAACTCTGTAGGAGTCATATCTTTTGCAGCGATCTCAGATAAATTCATAGAGGTGTAACTCTTAATCCCCGAAGTATGATTTAAGAGGTGATGTATTGTTATTTTTTTTCCATGTGTAGGGTAATCTGGGATGAATTTGGTGATTTCATCTTCGATGGTAAGTTTACCTTGTTCCATAAGCATTAAGATAGCTACCGAGGTAAATTGTTTAGTGATAGAACCTATTTCGAAAACATTATTAGGTTTCATAGGAACGTCGAGTTCTATATTAGCAAGCCCAAAAGCTTTATGATAAATAATTTTCCCCTGTTTGGCAACCAAAACAGTAGCGCCAGAGCCATCTGGTTTATACCTCTCTTGCAGAAGAGTATCAAATTTTTCTTCGAGACTTTGTGCAAAAGAGGAAAAAGAAAGAGCCGATAAAAATAGTAACATTACAAAGGCTGTGATTGATGAATGTTTGGTGATTTTCATAATAAGCTTTTTAATCGATTTATCCATATGACGCTCTAATACATTAATGGTTACAGAAAAAAAGAATAAGTATTTAACTAATTTATGATGAATGATGTAACAAAAAGTAGAATTAGGTTACTTACTATTTACAAACACTCTTAATTAATCAATAAAATCTAACACATAATGAAAACAAGATCATTAAAAGTATGGACCACCTTTATCGTGTTACTGTGCATGTCTTTTACCCAGTCGTATGGACAAGAAGTTACAGGAACTTGGAAAGGAAAATTATCGGTTCAGGGGGCAGAAATTCCTTTAGCATTTCATGTAGAAAAAACGAATGGAGCATTAACTGCAACAATGGATAGCCCATCTCAAGGAGCAACAGGAATCCCTATGGATACAGTACTTTTTGAAAACAATCAATTAACTTTAGCATTAAAAAAAGCAGGAGTTAAATATGTAGCAACTGTCGATGCAAAAAAACTTACAGGAACTTTTTATCAAGGCGGAATGGAACTACCACTAGAAATGGAAAAATCGGAAAAAACTATACCAGGTAACCCAGAATTGGTTACTACAGATTCTGCTCTTGTAGAATTAGGTAATTTGGATAAAGGGGATTATAAATATTCAGTCGAAGATTATTTTGCGAAACCTAAAGCCAGAACTTTTCGCTTTTCTCCCAACGGGAAATACCTTTCTTATAGAGAGAAAGATGATAATAAAAAAAATCATGTATATGTAAAAGAAATTGCTACGGGCAAAGTTACTCGTGTTATTGAAGAAAAAGAAGAATTGATTCGAGGATATGGTTGGGCAAATAATAACCGTTTGGTTTATGTAATGGATAAGGGAGGAAATGAAGATTATCATCTCTTTGCTGCAAATATTGATGGATCAGATCAAAAAGAATTAACTCCTTTTGAAGGTGTTCAGGTAAATATTCTTGAAGGTTTAAAAGAAGATGAAAATCATATGATCATTTCTATGAACAAGAATAACAAACAAATTTTTGAACCTTATAAAATCAATATAATTACTGGTGAGATTAAACAATTATTCAAAAATGAAGATGCTGCAAATCCAATTGCAGGATATAGTTTTGATAAAGATGGTAACCTTAAAGGATATGCCAAAATCAGAGATGGAGTAAACTTTGATTTATATTATGCCAAGGAAGAAGGAAAATATGAAATCATTAAACAGTTAAACTGGAAAGATACATTTTCTATTCTGAGATTTGATTATGCTACAGATAATCCTCATGATGCATACGTGGTTTCTAATCTAAAATCTGATAAGTCTCAAATTTACTTATACGATCTTAAGGCAGATAAAGTGATTAAGAAAATTTTCTCGAACGATAAATATGATGTATCTAGCCTTTCGGTGTCAAAAAAAAGAGGATATGAGTTAGACTACTTTTCTTATGAAGGAGAAAAGAGTATAATTGTACCCGTAAGTGATTATTATAAGAAATTACACGCAAAAATTACAACGAAGTTTCCAGATCATCAATACTCTATTGCGGATAAAACGGATGAAGAAGATAAATATTTAATTTTCTTACAAAGTGATAAATTATATGGAGTGTATTATTCTTACGACAACAAGACTGGCGAATTTAAATTGTTATACAACCTAATGCCACAGTTGAAGGAAAAAGATATGGCCGAAATGCGTCCAATTACTTTTACAAGTAGAGATGGCTTAACTATAAATGGATATATCACTTTACCAAAAGAAGCATTACAAGGAAAGAAAGTTCCGTTGATTGTAAATCCACACGGTGGGCCACAAGGTATTCGTGATTCATGGGGATTTAATCCAGAAGCTCAATTGTTTGCTAGTAGGGGGTATGCAACTTTGCAAGTTAATTTTAGAATATCTGGAGGGTACGGAAGAGAGTTCTTAGAGTCAGGATTTAAAGAAATTGGAAGAAAAGCGATGGACGATGTAGAGGATGGATTAAAGTATGTAATCGATCAAGGTTGGGTGAATAAAGATAAAGTAGCTATCTATGGAGGGAGTCATGGTGGATATGCTGTGTTGAGAGGGCTAACTAAAACTCCTGATTTGTATACCTGTGGTGTAGATTACGTTGGAGTTTCTAATTTGTTTACTTTTATGAAAACCATTCCTCCTTATTGGAAACCTTATTTAAAGATTATAAAAGAAATATGGTATGATGAAGATGTGGCCGAAGAAAAAGCTATCATGGAAGAAGTGTCTCCTGTATATCAAATAGATAAAATTAAAAAGCCACTATTTGTAGTGCAAGGAGCAAATGACCCCAGAGTAAATATAGATGAATCTGATCAGATCGTTAAAGCTTTAAGAGATAAGGGATTTGATGTACCTTATATGGTAAAATATGATGAAGGTCATGGTTTTGGTAAAGAAGAAAACTCTATAGAGATGTATAGAGCTATGATGGGATTTTATGCAAAACATTTAAATAATAAAAAAACAACAAAACCTGTAAAAGGATAAATTAGGTTTTTTAATTGTACATAACAACCTCCTGAAACTTGATTCAGGAGGTTTTTTATGGTTTTTCTTCAAAGTCAGCGCAATCTAATCTAATATCTACATCTTTAAGCTCTGTTTGTATGAAATTACAATAATGATTGTTATCATTTTTTTCATAGAATTTACAAGCATAGCAAGTTCTTTGTACAGATAATATTCCTGATCTGTTTAGCTGATAAATTAAAATGTTTATGGTCTTTAACAAAGACTCTTGTTCCTCTGTATTAAAACTTAAAAGTTGCTTCTTGATAGGATCTGCAAAATTTTCGGCTTCAGAAACATTTTTTTGTCCTTTTGGAGTTAAGCTTATGTAATAACTTCTATTATCTGTTGACGTCTTATTTTTGAAGATCATTTCTTTTTTTTCTAGTGCCTTAACAGCATCGCTAATTGTAGGTTTAGTTACATTAAACTCTTTTGCAAGATGACTTACTGTACATAAACCTTCTTTGTGATATGCAATAAAAATTATAATCTGTATCTGTATAGGACTTAAGCCTGCAGTTTTTGCGTGTTCCCATAACAACGTTCTAAAGACCTCAGAAATACGTTCCAGGCCAATTACAATTTTGCTATTGATATCTTTATGTTGAAATGATATGTCAAAAATACTTTTACTCATATAAAATGCTAAAGAGAAAGTATCACTTTCTCCTTAGCAAAGTTAGTAATCCTAATTATTTATTTGTCGTTTTTAGCAATTTTCCATTTCAATAATCGAATATCCTTTGATATGGATATCATTTATCATTTCAGGAGTTGCTTGTTCAATATGACAGAGTCTACATTCATTAGTAGTAATTTTCTCTGTCTTAAAGGGTTTAGTATCCAGGTAGTTTTCTCCGAATTTAAACACCATATCCTGATCTGTTATAGAATCGGGAACAAGTATGTCAAAATGCATTATGATCCCATCATTTCGTTGTACGTAAGTATCCCAAACGGCTATCTTCATCATTATAATATTACTTTGATTGTACGGAGTATGGAAGAGATAAATCGGTGCTTAAAACACTGTATACCTTGTACACCCCAAGCATAGGTTTATCTTTGATTTCTGTATTTACCTGCATATAGGCAGAAACAGCATCGAACTTAAAATCGGTTTTGTTGTTTATTCTATAATCTGGGATTACTACTTTAATGCTCGTTTTGTTGGTAATGACTTGAAAACCGGGTGAATCCATATACATAGGCATTCCTGGATTAGTAGGTGGTAATTTTACTGATGTGTCTGTTTTTTTGAATTGCTTTACCGATAATCCACCTTCGACCCGATCATCTTTATGAAGAACTACCCAATGTGGATGCCATATGATCCCATCGTTATCATAGGTAGAATCATTGTTCTCATCCCATAATGGGGTGTCATCAAAATCAGGATGAGATGTTAAAGCCAATGCTAGGATACCCTTAGTATCATTAAACCCAACATCTGTTGGTTTTAGAGTCGTGGGGAAAACATACCCCAAAACGGGAGCACCATGTAATTGTCCTGCCGGAGCTGGAGTCGTTTTTCCTGCGTTTCCTTTAACATTAATTTCCCAAATAGTGCTATTGATATTGGTATCGTGTATAACAGAAGCCTTTACTATTTGTAGATCATCAGTATTGTATTTTTTACATTCGTCACAGGCAATTAACGTACTGCTAAGTGCCATGAATACTATAGTTATAATTAAATTTTTCATTTTTTTTGGTATTGTTACTTAAAATGAGTCAACCGTGATCAATAATTGACTCATTTTAAAATTGTACTTATAATTAGGAATCCTAACTATTTGGATTAAAAAAATTAGCCTTTTACATCTGCCATAGAAGCTCCAAAGTTAATGTGTAGCACATTTCCATTAGATGTTAGTAGTGCAGGAACAGATTGAACTCCTGCTGTTTCGGCACTCTTGATTTGAGAACGATCCTCTCCTAAATGAACAATTTCTACATTGTCTGATCCGATTAGATTAACAATATCATGTTCTGCACTAATGCATACTGGGCATCCAGCATGATAAAAAATTGATTTACTCATTTGTATATATTTTAAAGTTATGCAAAATTGCAATGCAAATATAGTAAGGAATCCTAACTAAAAAAAGATTTTATAACTTTTTAATACGATTAAGAGAGAATTTTTTCGATTTGAAAGAACAATTAAATTAAAATTTAGTGTTTTTTAATCTTTAAACGCTCTATTAGAATCCTTGTCTTCCAGTTCATGTTCAGGTTTTTCATTTAGGTAGTTTTCCTCATTGTATAAACGAGAAAATAGTTTAATGTATTGATTAAATTCATCGACTTTATTGTCTATTATTTCATTGTCCTTATATATAAATAATATATCTACTAAGCTTCTATAATATTCTATGTTTGTGACAATCTCTTGAGCATATTCATATTGTTCTTTAATAGATAGGTTACCATAATATGTTAACTGTTCTTGATATTTTTTTGCCAATGTATTCCATAGATCTCTAGCTTTTTTCTTTTTCTCTAACCGATAGTATCCAGAAACGAAAGGCCTTAGTAAACTATAATACTCGTAGTGTTGGACTGGTATTTTTTCAATTCCCAAGTCCAGAATTTCTTCTGCCTTTGTTCTTTTTCCTTCATTAATTAATGTTTCAGCCAGTCTGCTTATACTACTTCTATAACTAATTCCGTTTCTTCGAGTCTGTGGATCATGATAGATATTTGGATTTTCCCCATTTCCCCAGCTCCAATTTTTAACAATAGGATACATTACATCGGTATTAATTCTACCCATTTCATATGGATTGTCAGGGTCTATTTCTGTTCGAATAGGTACTAATTTATACACCAATCCATCGAGTTGTAGATATTCTTTCATCCATATATAATCGTCATCACCAAAACTACCTCCCGAAAAATATATTGGTCTTTCCCAATTATTATTAGCGATAATATCCAGCATTAATAAACGATGTTTTAATATATAATCTCCTTTTAGATGGATATCTATATAAGGAACTATTTTATCGGCATCTTTGGGGTGAACAATACCATTTTTAAGTACAGCTTCTTTATCTACAGGAATTCGAATATGTTGAGAGGGAAAAGTATTTACCTTCTTTCCACTTTGAAGATCCCCTTTGGTTCTGGGGTCACTAGACTCGATCCATCGCAACCAATTTTTTATTAGCATTGTATCGTTTGTGATAGGTTTATGATAAATAACATCGTTATTTCCATATCTATAAAACTCATGTAGAAGTTGTGAAGGGATGGGAGCACTTTTATATGCAGCTCTTTTCATTTGATCAATGTACCAATCGGTGGTTAGATAAGTGGTTACTATTACTCTCACATCGGTTCTATATTCCTCAATATCTTGTATGTACCACAAAGGAAATGAATCATTATCTCCAATTGTAAATAAAATAGCATCTTTTTGACAAGATGATAAATACATTTTTGACATAGATTGGGCTGTATATCGATTAGAACGATCATGATCATCCCAATTCTGTTGAGCAAGTATAATAGGTCCTGCAAATAAGCAAAGAATTAGTATAATTAAGGATGTCATTTTAAAATTTACTACGTTTTTAAGGGTATCAAATAGTGCATATACACTAAACCCTATCCAAATGGCAAATACATAAAAAGAACCGACCAAAGCATAATCACGTTCTCTTACTTCAAATGGTTTTTCATTTAGATATATTTTTAAGGCTAATCCTGTGAAAAAGAAAAAAATGAATAGCACCCAGAAGTTTTTTTTGTCTTTTTTGAATTGAAATGTAAGCCCTATAATTCCTAATAGAAGTGGTAAAAAGTAATAGGTATTACGCGCTTTGTTTTTGAGAACATCACTGGGTAGATGCTCTTGTAATCCTAGGTGTATTTCGTCAATAAACTGTATACCACTTAACCAGTTTCCGTTTTGATTCGTCATTTCTCCCTGGATGTCATTTTGTCTTCCCACAAAATTCCACATAAAGTATCGCCAATACATATAACCAATTTGATAGCTAAACATGAAGTTGATATTATCTCTGAAAGATGGTTTTTCTATATTGAAGTAATTGCCAAAGGATTTAAGAAACTGGTCATAATCTTTATTATCTCTTTTACCTGTAGCATATTCTCGTCGGAATCTGGTCACTGCATCAAGCAATTTTTTTTCATTACTAAATTCGGGTTTGATTATGAACTTAGGTGGCTCCGAAAATTTCATATAATTAGGAATATGCTCTAAGCTCCACATCCTTGGGAAAAATCCTTTGTGGTTATCGTCGAGATTTTGTCTTGCGTTTTTCCAATCATTTACTATAATGTATTTCCCTGTTTTTTCATCTTTTTCATATTTTGGGATACCGTCTTGATACGGTTTTTTTTCATCCAAGGATGCATAAGCTTCTGTGTATTGAGGACCATAAAACAGGTAAGTTTTTGGGTATTGTTCTAAGTTATAATACGCCAATACTTCTCTCGCATTATTTGGATTATTCTCATTAATTACGGTACCTGCATTTGCACGAATTGGAAGCATGATCCAGCTAGAAAAACCAATCAGAATAAAGAGTATAGATAGGAATAGGGTATTAAGAAAGCGATACTGCTTTTTTCGAGTGTATTTTAATCCGAAGTAAAAGATAATTGCAATTATTAACCCGGCAATCAAGGTTCCTGAGTTAAAAGGTAAGTTAATATTATTAATAAAGAATATCTCAGAAATACCAAAGAAAGCAAGTATAGATGGTAGTAATACTTTAAAAATGAAGACCAAAATGGCGACTACTATGATATTGGCACAAATAAAACTCTTTGTATTAATGTTTTTATAATTTTTAAAATAGTATAATAGGCCAATAGCTGGAATTGACAATAATCCCATAAAGTGAACACCGAAAGATAATCCAACGATAAAGGATAGTAATAATAGCCATTTGTTTCCTCTTGGTAAATGCATATCTCGCTCCCATAATAACCCCAGATAGAATAGAAGAGATAAGATACAAGTTGCCATGGCGTATACTTCGGCTTCTACTGCATTAAACCAAAAACTATCTGTGAAGGTAAATGTTAATGACCCCATTAATCCGCTACCTAGTATTGCAATTGTTTTATTTATGGTAAGAGTTTTATCCTTTGGATTAAGTTTTCGAACAAGATGAATAATAGACCAAAACATAAATAGAATGGTAAATGCACTGGCAATAGCAGAAGTACAATTGAGTATAAAAGCAATTTCTTTTGGATCAGATGCAAAAATTGAAGCAAATGCTCCAATCATTTGAAAAAGAGGAGCTCCCGGTGGGTGTCCAACCTGTAGTTTAGAGGAAGTAGATATGTATTCTCCAACATCCCAAAAGCTATTAGTAGGTTCTACAGTAAGTAAGTAAACACTTAAAGAAATTATAAAAACTACCCACCCTGTTATTCTATTGCATTTTTGAAAACTAAGTTCTGTCATTTATTTTGATCACAATTTTATGTTATGAAATCAAATAAATGTGAAAATAAATATCCAGGCTATTTTTAATGAGCCGAATAAGGTACTAGTACGGGTATGATTTTATTTTTTGAGCAATAAATCTTGCCTGCTAGAGATATTTAACTTGCTGTAAATGTTGGTGATATGTGTTTTCACAGTGCTTAGGCTTATAAATAATTCGTTTGCAATTTCTTTATTGCTTTTTCCTGATATGATGAGGTTTTTTATTGCTTTTTCTTGCTTGCTAAGAGGTATTACTTTAGAGGTTTTTGATTTTTTCCATGATTTTACAGCGATCAAGACTAATACAACAATAACAAGAAAAGCTATACCATTCACCCATAAGCTTACTTTATATTTATGGTTAACGATTTCCCGAGTAATAAAATTGAGTTTATTTTCGAGATATGCATATGTAGAAGGATCAAGTTCACTGGATTTTAATTCTTTTAGAAAACTTAAATAATATTCTGGATTAGCTTTAGCATCTTTTTCTAATAGGTTTTGGTCATCTAGTTTTTTAATGCCAATAAGTTTTACCAAAAGTATTTGTAAAGAATCTTTTACATACCCTTTGGTTTCTATAAGGTATTGTTTAGGATCAAAATCATCGGTTAGATTTTCATATTTGGCTTCAAACTTTTTTAATTTTTGCCACTCTAAATCGGCGGAATTACTTGTGGTATACTCCCCAAACATCGTTTCTCCTTTAGAAAAGTAAATGGTATCTTTTTTAGAAAGTATAAATAATTGAAAGTTCTTTATCTTGTTTGAAAGCTTATTTTTTTCTTCGGCAGATATAGGGTTAAGTTGTATCTTATAAATACGTTCTTTTGAAGTAAATAAGTCTTGATCAAATGCAAAAAAACCTTCTTCTGTTAAAGGAGTTGACGCAATTGTAGTTGTACGGTAGGTATTGGTGGTTTCTTCAAGTTCAATTTGACTTAGATGCACCAGTTGTTCCCATTTTTTGGGATCTTCTATACGTACATGACCAGAAACACAATTTTGCCCAAACATGTTTAGATTAAGTAGAAATAAGAATATAAAAATACTGTTCCAGTTCTTCATTGCCATAGTGTATTGAAGGTATCGTTACGAATGTAAAATTTTTGTGGTTTAAAACAAAGTATGATATAAAAAAACCGCTTCGATGTATATTTAACAACGAAGCGGTCCAATATCTATAAGTATAGCAGTCTAGCTACTATTTTATCATATCGTAACTACGTTTAATAAAATCTGTTAATTCTTCTCCTTTTAATAAGTTTTGAGAGAGTCTTGCCAAATCCAGAGATTGTTTTATTAAGCGTTCTTTTTTCTTATCTGTTTTGGTAGCAGCAATTTGTCCAATTAGTTCATGATTGGTATTAATAATCAAATTGTACATTTCTGGCATATTACCAAACATATTCATTCCTCCTCCACCAGTTTGTTGCATCTCTTTCATACGACGCATAAACTCTGGTTGGGTAATCATGAATGGAGAAGCATTGCTATCCATAGCTTCTAATTGTACAGTATATGTTTCTTTTGGAACTACTTTTTCAAGATCAGCTTTAAGTGCTTCTTTTTCTTCATCAGATAATTTAGAGATGGTTTCTTCATCTTTTTTGATAAGATTGTCAATGTGGTCACCATCTACACGTGCAAAAGAAATATTTTCTTTACTGGTCTCCATTTTTTGGATCAAATGAGAAACAATAGGAGAGTCTAAAAGGAGTACTTCGTATCCTTTATCTTTGGCAGCAGAGATATATGAGTGTTGTTCATCTTTATTAGAAGCATAAAGAAGAACGAGCTTACCATCTTTGTCGGTTTGAGCGTCCTTAATTTTTTCTTGTAATTCTTCAAAAGTAAAGAAAGAACCATCTACTGTTGGATATAATGCAAATTTGTCAGCTTTTTCGAAGAATTTATCTTCAGAAAGCATTCCGTATTCGATCACAATTTTAATATCATTCCATTTTTGCTCAAAATCTTCTCTATTGTTTTTAAACATAGAGCTTAGTTTATCAGCAACTTTACGAGTGATATAACTGGATATTTTCTTTACATTACCATCGGCTTGTAAATAAGATCGAGATACATTAAGAGGGATATCGGGAGAATCAATTACACCACGAAGCATAGTAAGGAATTCTGGTACAATACCTTCTACGTTATCTGTAACAAATACTTGATTTTGATATAGTTGTATCCTGTCCTTTTGTATGTTCATATCCTGACCCAGTTTTGGGAAATACAGGATCCCGGTTAGGTTAAAAGGATAATCTACATTAAGATGGATATTAAAAAGAGGCTCTTCAAACTGCATAGGGTACAATTCGCGATAGAAACCTTTATAATCCTCATCTTTTAAATCGGCAGGCTGTTTTGTCCACGCAGGATTAGGATTATTGATAATGTTATCAACTTCTTGAGTTGGTGCAGGATCTTCTTCTTTAGCATCCTCGGGTTTTGGTAATGTTTCCGTTTTAGTACCAAATTTTATAGATACTGGCATGAATTTATTGTATTTCACCAATAACTCATTTATTCTACCATCTTCAAGAAACTCGATATCATCTTCGCTAATATGCAGAATGATCTCTGTTCCTCTTTCTGTTTTATTATGTTCCTCTATACTATAGGTTGGAGACCCATCACAAATCCAATGTGCAGCGGGCTCATCTTTATAGGATTTTGTAATGATTTCTACTTTGTCTGCCACCATAAAAGCAGAATAGAACCCAAGACCAAAATGCCCTATTATTCCAGAATCTTTAGCACTATCCTTATATTTTTCCAGAAATTCTTCGGCACCAGAAAAAGCTATTTGGTTAATATATTTCTCAACCTCTTCTGCGGTCATACCAATTCCTTGGTCGATAATATGTAATTGTTTTTTGTCTTTATCTACTTTAATCTCGATAAGTGGATTCCCATATTCTACTTTAACATCACCAATACTTGTTAAATGTTTTAGCTTTAAAGTTGCATCTGTTGCATTCGAAATGAGTTCTCGTAAAAAAATCTCGTGATCAGAATACAAGAATTTTTTAATTAATGGAAAAATGTTTTCTACAGATACATTAATACTTCCTGTTGCCATTTTTATATTGTTTTTAGTTTAATTGTCATCTTATGGTGTGGTGTATTCAAAAAAAATACCAATAGTATGTATCTGCCAAACTGGCACTGAAGTAAGTTTTTTTCATATCTGTTGTAATGATTTGTTGACACAATGGACTAAGGATGTAAATGGGTTTTTTTGAAGTATATAATTTGTTTACAATTCAATATATAAATGCTATGAATATTGGTTTAATATGCATAGCTAATTTAGGAGGGAGAAACTTTGCTATGAGAATAAATACCCTAGAGTTGTAAACTGTATAAATTCTGATTCGGCGATGGTTTTTACTATCGCCATCAGGATGTTTGGTTTTGAAAAAGATTAAAAAATAAAATACTTAAAAATATATCAATCATATATTTTTTTGAAAACATAATCTGTTGCTTGATCTAAAAGTAGAGATTTTGAAGAGTACTATAGTCGGTCACCCGACTGGCTTGGTTTGTTTATTTATTGGTTAGGTTGATAGAAAGATGCGCTGTGGTTGGCGCATCTTTCTCGTTTTAGAGGTAGCCATTTTATATACAAAGCCGTAAATAATGATGTATAGTAGATTAAAATCTGCTTACATCGGGTATGATGTTTCCCGATGTGATAAATACAGTAAAAACAATTAATCGAGTTAATACTGTTTTATAGCAGTATTTGATTAATGTAATGTAAGTCTTTTCTTATGATTCTAATGAGGTGCATCAAAAAATTGAGATCATTTTGGTGTAATGTAATAGAAACTGTGAGTTGTTTTGTATACTGTTGATTTACAGGTTTTAATATGGTGTTTAGAAAGAGATTAAATATGACTATCTATTAATTTTTTAGATTCCTTAATAAGAAAGAGGTTTAGATACAAAAAAATTGAGACCTGTCATGCAATTTGAAAATACATTTATGTGTATCTTCACAATTAGAACCCCCTAGAATGTTAAGAAGCAAAATATACATATTTATTTTTGTTGCTGCATTTCATTTTTATGTTTTTTCGCAGCAGAGAGAGACTGTTTTAAAACTAATAGACCAAGTAGAAAATGCAACAAATACAAATGAAAAGCTTTATTTATTAGATTCGCTATCGAGTGTATTATATGAAAAAAGGAATTCGGATTTTGAATTTTATAAACAAAACTATCCGAAATATACACTACAATATATTGATTTGGCTAAGCAACTGGATAGCTTTGATCTGGCAGCTTTTAAAACTTCACGACTAACATTTCATTATCTTCAGGTAATTGGTAAACCAGATTCTGCATTGGTTATTGTAAATAATTGTATTAAGGATAGTCTCAAAATTAAAAATAAAATTAACCTGGGACATCTCTATATTAAAAGGGCGGGAGCGAATTATCAAATTGATAACTTAGAAAAAGCAATTGTAGATTATACTAATGCAGAGAAAATATATCATCAGACCAAAGATTCTATTTTTGAAGCTGATGCAATTTATTTTAATGGCCAAACATATGAGCGATTAGGTAAGCTTTCTAAAGCAATTTTAAAATTTCAGGCAGCTAATCGATTATATATCAAAATGAAAGATACTGCTTATATAGCGTATAGTGGGTTGGCAGTATCTGGAATTTTTAGCCAACTTTATCTTTTGGAGAAATCTTTTGAAGAAAGGCAGAAAATTAGAGCATTATTAAATAGTCAAAAGAATAAGGATTTTCAAGCTTTATCTGAGTTAAGTGTAAATGATGCTCGTGATTTTGTAAAGAAAAAAGAATATAAAAAAGAAGGAGAAGCTTATCTAACTGCCCTTGCATTGATGAGAAAAGAGAAAGGTCGCCATACCAATATGTTTAGGTTAAGGGCATATGTTTCAGAGTTTTACTCTAAACAAGGTAAGCCAGATATTGCTAAAAAGTATTTAGACACCCTCGAACTTTCTACTGATTTAATAAATAGCCCTTATGATAGAATATTTTATTTAAAAGCATTAGGTAGATATAAAGTTGCAAAGGGAGAATATAAAGAGGCGATTCCTGTTTTTGAAGAAGAGATTGAAATTTTTAAGAATTCGAATGATATTCGGGGACAGGTACATTTGGAAAAAGAACTCTATGAAGCAAATAAAAACCTGAATAAACTACCAGAAGCTCTAATGCATTTAGATAGATATCAATTATTGAAAGATTCTATCTATAATTTAACCCGATCTAATAGTGTTATCTATTATCAGACATTATATGAGGCAGAAAAAAGAGATAGTAAAATTGCAATTCAGAAAGCTAATATCCAGATGCTCGAAGCAAAAGATAAAGCAAAGAAAAACCTGTTAATATTTGGGGGCATAGGTTTAACTCTTTTGTTTTTATTGATCTATTTGTATAGAAATAGAATATTTCTGATTCGAAATAAAAAACTACAACAATCATTTTTACAAGAACTTTTGCAAACTCAGGAACGTGTTGGTAAGCGTATCTCTAAAGATCTTCATGATAGTGTTGGTCAAAGTTTGTTACTCATTAAAAACAGGATTCTACAGAACAAAGATACCAAGACAGCTACTGTGGTAGATGGTGTAATAGATGAGGTGAGAGCCATCTCAAGAAGTTTACATCCATTTAAATTAGAAGAACTAGGTCTTACAGTAACTTTACAAAGTAGTGTAGAGATGATCGACGAAAATTATGATATTTTTATTTCGGCAGAAATAGATAATATCGACCAGGTGTTTGATCAGGAGAAAGAAGTTAATATCTATAGATTGGTACAGGAAAGTTTTAATAATATTATTAAACATTCTAAAGCGAGATCTGCCGAAATTAAGGTGATTAATAAGGAAAATAATGTAGAAATAATTATTAAAGATAATGGTAAGGGGTTTGATGTTTCTAAAGAAAAAATATCGATCTCTAAAATAGGTCTTAAAACATTAAATGAGCGTTCAAAATTTTTGAAAGCTACTTTCGATATACTGTCTGAAATTGATAGTGGGACTACATTGATATTTAATATTCCGAAACATGCTTAAACCTAATATACTTATTGCAGATGATCACCCTCTATTATTAAGAGGGCTAGAGGAATTTTTAAAAGAACGGAAATATAACATCATAAATACACATTCTGATGGACTTTCTGCATATAATGCAATCATAAAAGACAAGCCAGATATTGCTATTTTGGATATCGAAATGCCTAATCTTACAGGTGTAGATATCGCTAAAAATTGTAAGCGACATCAGATAGATACCAAAATCATTTTAATAACTCTTCATAAAGAAAAGAAGTTTTTTGAAGATGCAGTAAAATATAATATTCATGGATATTTATTAAAAGAATTTGCTTTAACAGAGATTGAAGCTTGTATAGCAAGTGTAAGTAGAGGAGAACCTTATTTTAGTGAAAAAATATACAAACGTTTCACAAATGTTTCAGAGTGTAATTCGGATATAGAAAAACTAACTCCTTCCGAAGTTAAAATCCTAAAACGTATAGCAGAAGAGATGACAAGTACAGAAATTGCAGATCTTTTGAGTATTTCTGTGAGAACTGTAGAAAAACACAGAGCAAACATAATTCGAAAACTTACCCTTGAGCAAAAGCCAAATGCTTTGTTGATCTGGTCTCAGAAAAATAAACAATTACTACTCTAACCAGGATATGTTCACTACTGTAGCTTAATTACGTGGGGCTACGTATGTTTTGAGGAGATGAATATCTATATATTTGTCTATATAATAGTTGAATAGAAATCTTTTTGATTTTGTCAATAGAAAAGAAATAAAGTCGATGCAGGATATTATTACTGAAATAAATGGTTCTAGGGATAGTTCTTTTTCGGTTTATCCAAACCCTTTAAAAGGCGAGATTTATATTGATTGCAAAACCGAAATGCCTAATGCCAGCTGCGAAGTTTTTGACCTAAATGGACATTTAATTATAGGGAATAAAAATTTGTCGATTAAAAATACAATTTCATTTACTTCTTTTCCATCAGGAATGTATACCATTAAGGTGCGTGATGATAATAAGGTAGTGATAAAGAAATTTCTAAAACTCTAGTTTTAGGAAGATTGGGGGATGGGGACTACTAATTTTAATTAGTAGTCTCTTTTTTTTTACAGAGGTTTGTAATACAGTTATTTATGATTTATTTGTTATGCGCGCATATAATATAAGCAGGGTTTCTTTTATCAAAATGTTAAGAATACATATATTGTGTGATAACTTTTAGTTAAGCAAAAAATAACTCACAACTCACAATACACAATAAACTAACAACATGTATACTTCAAAAATATCTGGTTTAGGGTCTTATGTCCCTGAAAATGTCGTAACCAATAATGATCTATCTAAGGTGATGGATACAAATGATGAATGGATTCAGGAACGTACCGGTATAAAAGAAAGACGTCATATCAAAAAGGGAGATGGTAATAGTACTTCTATTATGGGAGTCAAAGCGGCAAAAATAGCTTTAGAAAGAGCTAAACTTACTACAGATGATATAGAACTTATCATTTTTGCAACTCTTAGTCCTGATATGTATTTTCCTGGAGGAGGAGTTAGAGTTCAGGAAATGATGAACATGAGAACTATCCCGGCATTGGATGTTCGTAATCAATGTAGTGGATTTGTATATGCGATATCGGTAGCAGATCAATTTATCAAAACCGGTATGTATAAAAATGTATTGGTCATAGGAAGTGAAAACCATAGCGGTGGTTTGGATATGACAACTCGAGGAAGAGGGGTTTCGGTAATTTTTGGTGATGGAGCAGGAGCAGCGGTATTAACAAGAAGTGAAGAAGAGGGTAGAGGGATTTTGTCTACACATTTGCATAGTGAAGGGGCCCATGCCAAAGAACTATCTCTAGAAGGTCCTAGTACAGAACATTGGGTGCCAGAAATTATTTCAGAGAATCCTCAAGAAAATATTCCTTACTATCCATATATGAATGGTCAATTTGTATTCAAAAATGCAGTAGTACGTTTTTCTGAAGTAATTAATGAAGGATTACAGGCCAATAATTTATCTGCCACAGATATTAGTATGTTAATACCACATCAGGCAAACCTGAGAATTTCTCAATTTGTACAACGACAATTTAAATTATCTGATGATCAAGTTTATAATAATATTCAGAAATATGGTAATACCACGGCTGCATCTATTCCTATTGCATTGACAGAAGCTTGGGAGCAAGGTAAAATTAAAGAAGGAGATTTAGTAGTCTTAGCGGCCTTTGGAAGCGGGTTTACCTGGGGTAGTGCTATTATTAGATGGTAACCCAGTAAAGTGAAAAAATGAAAAACGCGAAGCAATTAAGCTTCGCGTTTTTTTATCTAATAACTCGGTTATTAATTTTTTAAAGGCTAATTCAAATAAATCATAACCATGACTATACTATATTAAACGTTGTAAAATGTAAAGTGTTACAGAATTTGTTATTTTTTTGCATTTATTTAACTTTAATAAGGTTTTTAAGAAAACTGTATTAAATTTAACAAATATCTGAGTTATTAGTTATAATATTAACATTTTTTTTGAGAAAAACCTGATTATAGTATTCCTCCGCCAGATTTTTCATTATTATCTCTTCGTTTTCTTGAAACTTTTCTGTTTTTTCCACTACCGAATCGATAAGATAGTCCTAGGAAAACAGTTTGTGTTTCACCTTGAAACTGTCCATTTTGTGGATATGGGTTGTTTGCAGAAAACCTGAAACGCATTGTGTTAAAAATATCGTTAAAGTTAATACTGGCTGTACCTTTACCTTTTAAGAAATTATAACGAGCTCCTGTATTTACAAAATAAAATGGTTTGGTTTTAAATAATATACCTTCCTGCTCTCCTCTGTAAAATCCAAATACCTGAAAAGTCAAGTTTTTTGTCGCTTTAAAACTATTGTTAAGTCTAAAATTATATACTACTGCATCTACTTCTCTATTGATATTATCTACCACTCCTTTTTGTGTCTGTGAATACAGGTCAAAACTAGCATTAAAACTCCACCATTTTGTAGCTCTATAGTTACTAGATACTTCGACACCATAAGAAGAATTATTATCAAAATTTTTGAATGTTAATATCTGACCTTCTTCAACATCTGGGTTTTCTATAAGAGCCTGACTTATTTCATCATTAATGATTCTGTAAAATACTCCTCCCGTTATCGATCCTTTTCCTAATTTTCGGGTGTAGTTCGCTTCTATAGAGTTCGTAAACTGTGGATTCAATTCTGGGTTTCCGATAGAAACTATTCTTGGTGTACTCCATTCACGTATAGGATTTACCTGATTTAACCCAGGTCGATCAATTCGTCGGCTATAACTTAATTGGTAACTGTTTTTCTCTCCCGGAGTATAGCTGATAAAACCAGAAGGGTATACGGTAAAAATATCATCTTCAAATATTTTTTCTCCATCAAAAACAGCTTCAACTTCATAGCTTTCGAGACGTGCTCCTAACTGATATGACCATTTTTCAAAATTTTGACCATATGTACCATAAAAAGAATGTATGTTTCGGTCATAATTATATTTTGAATTCGCGAAAAGTGTAGAACGATAGTCATTATCCGTTCTTCTTAAACGAGTTTCATATCCTAATTCTAATTTGGTCTTTTCTGATAATGGGTTTACATAATCGAGGTTTATTGTGGTGTTTGTTCGCTCATTATTAATAAGGTCATTATAATTTGTGAACGATCCATCTCCTCCAACAAAGTTAAAACGATCATCACTATCACTTTCAAAAACATTATAATCAACTTCTAGCTCTATATTGTGTCCTTCTTTTTTAAAATCATGTTTGTAATCGAAGTTATATGTAGAACCTTGGTTATCACTATCACTTAATAGTTTTTGTGATAAATCATTCTGGTCGTTATTAAAAAAGGTGATATCTGTAGTTCCGTCTGTAAGTCCGTCAAACAAATTTTGATTGGTATATATCGAGACAGTATTATGATCATCAATAAAATAATCTAAGCCTATTTTAAATAGGTGGGACTTGTTATTATCTAAGAATTTAAAATCTGTTTGGTAATTTTGATCTTGTCTAAACACACCTCCTGCATTTTGTCGTTTAGTGATGTTATTACCATAATTACCATAAAAGTTAACTTTTCCTGTTCTGTAATTTAGATCTATAGAACTATTAAAACGAGCATTTTTTTCAAAGTTAAGCCCTAGATTAATATTACCATTAAAACCTATATTACTATTCTTATGTAGTACGATATTAATGATACCACTCATTCCTTCGGGATTATACTTGGCAGAAGGATTAGTAATCAATTCTATTTTCTTAATAGAAGTAGAAGGGATTTGTTTTAATAATTGTGCAGCATCAATATTAGTAGGTTTACCATCTATCAGGATACGTACATTTTGATTTCCGCGTAATGCGATGTTACCGTCCTGGTCTACATTAACCGATGGAATATTATTCATGATTTCTGAAGCAGTACCCCCGGTTGTGGTAAGGTCTTTTCCTACATTGATAACTTTACGGTCAATTTTTTGTTCTATTGTTGTTCGTTCGGCAACTATAGTTACATCGTCTAGAGATTCGGCTTCTTCTTCTAATGATATGGTACCAACATTGATATCCTTATTTTTTTTAGAAATCTCAATAGGTTGAGAATACGTTTTGTATCCTATAAATTGTACTTTTAACGTATAATTTCCTTTTGGTATATCAGAAATTGAGAAGTCTCCACTATCGGTACTAATACCTCCACTTATAATTTTATCTGCTCCATCATGAATTGCTACGGTAGCATAGGGTATGGGTTGCTGTAGGTTTTTGTCTATTACTTTTCCTTGTATAGTACCTACTACAGCTTCATTACTTGGTTGTGCTGTTAGGAATAGACACCAAAATGAGAAAAATAATAAAATTACTTTTTGATTGATTGTTTTCATCTGAACGTTTATTTGATTGATAATTGTTATGCATTGTACTTTGTATTGCCTAATACAAATACGTGATTATTTCTAAAATTGACACTGTGATTAATTGTGTTATATGTGTAAGACGACGGTAGATCTATTCTGTTACACCTTATTTTGACTTTAACAAAATATTAAATAATTAAAAACCGCCTCTAATATTAGAGGCGGTTTTCTATAATAACCAAATAGTAACACTAACCATCAACTATGAATAATATTTGATTATTATAAAGTAACTAACTAACTAAATTTATGAAAATTCATATCTTTTATATGTAAGACGAAGTGCTTTGATTTGTGTTACATTCATCTTTTATTTTTAACAGTTTTCAGGTTATTTTTAACGTTTTAGCTTTTATTTCGTGTCCTAATAAACCTATTTTTCCTGCTTTAACTTCAAATACAGTTTATGGATAAAAAAACATTAGTACTGGGAGCGTCCTTAAAAGCAGATAGATATTCAAACTTTGCTATTCATAAACTGGTAACTCATGGTCATGAGGTCGCTGCTGTTGGATTAAAAAAGGGAGAAGTTGCTGGTATAAAAATTGAAACTGATATAAATGATGTAGATAATATAGATACAATTACTCTATATTTAAATCCTCTTAGGCAACAGCCTTATTATGATGATATCATACAGCTAAATCCCAGAAGAGTAATTTTTAATCCCGGAACAGAAAACCCAGATTTTTATCAAAAACTTAAAATAGCAAATATTGAAGTAGAGATAGCTTGCACACTAGTATTACTTTCTACGAATCAGTATTAATCCTAAAAAGGTTAAAAACCCATTAAGAATTAAGATAAAGAAACCAAATTTAAAACCAAACCATAAATCACTATTCTCGCTAATGATATAAGATAAAATTGGGGATAAGATTGCAACAATTGGCACTAAGTTATCTTTTACTTTTAGTTTTGTAAATAGCCCAAATGCATATAAACCTAATAAAGGGCCATATGTATACCCTGCAAATACAAATAGTTTTGCAATTACACTTTCGTCTTTTATTAAGTACTTAAAAGCGATAATAACCAATACTAGTATGAAAGAAAATAGAATATGGATCTTTTTTCGGGTCTTGACCTGATCTGCTGGACTGTATTTTTTTTCTATGTCGAGTATATCGATACTAAATGAAGTGGTTAATGAGGTCAACGCACTATCGGCACTACTATATGCTGCAGCAATAAGACCAAGTACAAAAAAGATAGCGATACCAAAACCTAATCCGCTTTGTGTAGCAATTACAGGAAAAAGCTGATCTTTATGAGCATCAATCCCATTTTGTGATGCATATTGAGTAAGTAGTAACCCAAGACCTAAAAAAATAAAGTTTACAATAGTTAACACAATAGTAAACCAAAACATATTTTTTTGCGCATCTTTTAGGCTTCGGCAGGTGAGATTTTTTTGCATCATATCCTGATCTAGCCCCGTCATGACAATTGCAATAAACGCACCTGATAAAAATTGTTTCCAAAAATAGTTCGCACTTTTAAAATCATCAAAAAAGAACATCCTCGAAAGATCACTTTCTAATACATAACCCAATAAGTTTGATCCCTGAATCCCTAAATCATCTGATACATAATATATCGCTACACCTACTGCAATTAGCATGAACAGTGTTTGTAGTGTATCGGTCCATACAATAGTTTTAATTCCTGATTTAAAAGTATATAGCCAGATTAATAATATGGTTATGATAACGGTAACCCAAAAAGGAACTCCCAAAGCATCAAAAAGAATAGATTGTAAAACATTTGCCACCAAAAACAATCTAAAACTCGCTCCAACTACTCGTGATAGTAAAAAAAATGAAGCACCGGTTTTGTATGAGTAATTACCAAAACGTTCATCCAGATAGGTGTAAATTGAAGTTAAATTAAGTTTATAATAAAGAGGAAGTAGTACAGTACCAATAACAGCATATCCCAAGATATACCCTAATACTACTTGCATATAGCTAAACTGTGAAGCTTCAATCCACCCTGGTACAGAGATAAAGGTTACACCGCTTAATGAAGCGCCAATCATCCCAAAAGCTACAATATACCATGGGGATTGTCGATTCGCTTTAAAAAAAGCATCATTTCCTGAGTTTTTACCTGTGAAATAAGAGATGAGAAGAAGAATTCCAAAATAAGCCGCAATAAGGAGTAGGATATGTAATGGTTGCATGAATTTCGGTTAAAAATGAATCCCCAAAATACAAATTAACCAGTAATGGTAAACCATAAAATCAAAACTATTTGTTTCTTACATCGCTTTCGACCATCCCATCACGAAGGCGTATAACACGATGTGCATGTGCAGCAACTTCTTCTTCGTGTGTAACCAGAATAACCGTATTTCCTGCAGCATGAATTTCATCAAAAAGCTGCATAATTTCTAATGAGGTTTTAGAATCCAGATTTCCTGTAGGCTCATCGGCCAATATTATTGAAGGTTTATTTACCAAGGCACGACCAACTGCTACACGTTGTCGCTGCCCTCCCGAAAGTTGATTAGGTTTGTGATCCATACGATCAGATAAACCAACATCGGTAAGTACTTCTTCTGCTCTAACGGTTCTGTCTTTTTTAGAAGCACCGGCATAGACCATAGGTAAGGCAACGTTATCTAATGCAGTAGTTCTGGGCAATAAATTAAAAGTCTGAAAAACAAAACCAATTTCGCGATTTCGAATATCAGCTAATTCATTATCGGTCATTTTACTAACATCATTTCCGTTTAGGTTATACGTCCCACCAGTTGGTGTGTCAAGACATCCCAGTAGATTCATTAGAGTAGATTTACCAGAACCAGAAGGACCCATTATTGCCAGGTATTCTCCACGAGCAATATCAAGATCAATACCTTTAAGTACATATACTGTTTCCTGACCTAATTGAAAATTTCTGATAATTCCTCTAATTTCAATAACATTTCCCATATAGTAATCTTTACAGATGGTTAAGATACAATTTTAGACTATATGACGCAGCAGACAAAAAGTTGTTACACTCTAATTGCAAAATGTTCTTTTGTTGATTCTTTGTGCTACTCTGGGAAAGGCAGATGGGTTAAAAGTAAGTTAAAAAATAAATCCCTTAAACCCTCCTAATAATACTATGATTTTTGTCATTTTTTGCATTTCATGTTACGATTAGTTTTGCTCTGGAATGTTAACTAACAAAACAAATATGAAAGCACTAAAACGCCCCGAACCTATTAATGTAGAGATTGTCTTAGATCCTAAAGAAACAATTATGAGTAAGACTGATCCTAAAGGAATAATAGAATATGCGAATGATTATTTCATGGAAATTTGCGGATATGAAGAGCAAGAATTAATAGGTCAACCTCATAATGTGATTCGTCATCCAGATATGCCCAAAATTATTTTTAAGTGGTTATGGGAACACTTGCTGGCAAAGAAAAATATACATGCTTTGGTTAAGAATCTGGCAAAAGACGGTAGATATTACTGGGTGATTACAGATTTTGATGTAAAACTTGATGATGAAGGACAAATTATTTCTTTTTTTGCACGAAGAAAAGCTCCGCCTAGAGAAGCAATTGAAAAAATAGATAAACTGTATAAAAAACTACTAGCAATAGAACAGGCTAGCGGAGTCGAAACAACAGAAAAATATCTCGTTGGATTTCTTGAAGAGAAAGGGATGACCTATCATGAGTTTATTGAAGAGGTTTGCTTGTCTGAAGAGACCAAGCCTTATGATCCAAAAGAATTACAATATCATAAACGAAGAACAGTATTTTCAAGAATGTTTAGGTAATATATGATGATGTTTATGATACAATAATTACTTTTTTAAATTTTATATGAGTGGGTAAGCTCATGTGATTTAGTTTATGTTTAGAAGTAAAAGCCTAAGGACTAATTTAATCTTTAGGCTTTTTTATGCTCTTATGGTAAAATGTTCTTTGGCTTGTTCGTTTCTAATACATACAAAACCTAGATAAAAAGTGTCAATAGTTACAGTAGTTTTGGGGTGTTCTTGTATTGTTTTCCATAAAATAATATTGTCTTCAGATTCATATATAGAATTGAGGATGATAATACTGTCATTATGAACCATAGACAATAGTAATTCTATATTCGAGAAAGATTGTGATTGATTCATGTCGAGATAAATCATATCATAATCATTTTTCGATTGGATATTATGATCAATCTCAATCAAATTATCTATTGATAAAATCTCTGATATAACCTTCGAATCTGTTAAAACAAGACCAGTTTTAATATCAAAATAGGGAAGTATACGATTAAGAAGTTTAGCAGTACGATATCTAACGGGAATTTTTTTGTATGCTTTTTTATATATTGATTTTATGGTTATATATGCTTTTCGTTTTTCGGTATTATAAAAACATCGGGTCACTAGATTGTATACAAAAGGAGAATGTACTCCATGTTGATTGGTAGATTTAGAAAGAAATCTGAGATATGCTTTTATTTTGAAATACATTTTTTGGTCTAAATCAAAAACCTAACACTATTTGTTTAATCATATCATTCTTCCATTTTTTCAGAAAGCTCAAACCATCGCATTTCATTTTCTTCAATTTCCTGGATGATTTTCTGAAGTTTTTTAGACTCGGTATTTATTCTTTCTTCGTCCAGATTACCTTCGGCAAAAAGGTTTTCGATTTCTTTTTTTTGCAGCTCTAATTTTTTAAGCTCTCGTTCAATTTTACTAAATTCTTTTTGCTCATTATAAGAAAGAGCAACTTTATTGTCCTTTTTCCAGGTGTTTTTGACTTTTGTATCTATAGTAGTATCAGATGTTTTTACCTCGACTTCTTTACTGTCTTCATAAATACGATAATCGGTATAATTACCGGGAAAATCCTGAATAACGCCATTACCTCTAAACACAAATAAATGATCTACGATCTTATCCATAAAATAACGATCATGAGATACTACAATCAAACATCCCGGAAAATCTAATAAGAAATTTTCAAGCACATTAAGAGTTACAATATCTAAATCATTGGTTGGTTCATCGAGAATCAAAAAATTAGGATTTTGAATTAAAACGGTACATAGGTATAATCTTTTGCGTTCACCACCACTTAATTTTTCTACAAAATCATATTGTTTTTTGCGGTCAAATAAAAAGCGTTCAAGCAATTGTTGTGCAGAAATTTGTCTTCCTTTTTTTAAAGGAATATAATCTCCAAATTCTCGAATTACATCGATAACTTTTTGGCCTTCTTTAATAGTAATCCCACTTTGTGTATAGTATCCAAATTTTATCGTATCGCCAATCACAATTTTTCCATGATCAGGAGGTATAGCACCTGTAATCATATTTAGAAAAGTGGATTTACCGGTTCCGTTTTTACCAATGATACCAATACGTTCTCCTTTTTTGAAAACATATTCGAATTGGTCTAACAAGATAAGTTTGTCGAAACGTTTAGATATTTTATGAAGTTCGAGAATCTTACTCCCCATGCGTTCCATATTAATCTCGAGCTGAACTTCATGATCATTACGACGTTTGTGAGCACGTTCTTTGATTTCATAGAAATCATCAATTCTAGATTTGGATTTGGTCGTACGCGCTTTCGGTTGGCGGCGCATCCAGTCTAATTCTTTTTTGTAAAGTTGCTTGGCTTTATCTGTTGTAATTTGCTCATTTACAATTCTAGCCTCTTTATTGGCCAAATAATAGGCATAATTACCTTTGTAACTATAGAGTTGACCATTTTCTAATTCTATAATCTCATTACATACATTTTCTAAAAAATAACGATCATGAGTTACCATGAATAGCGTAAAATTCTCTTTGGCAAAATATTCTTCTAACCATTCTATCATTTCTAAATCCAAATGGTTAGTAGGCTCATCAAGATATAATAGATTAGGTTTGCTTAATAATATATTGGCAAGGGCTAATCGTTTCTTTTGTCCACCAGATAATTCACTTACCTTTTTATTAAGGTCCTCTAGTTTAAGCTTAAAAAGTATTTGTTTATACTGTGTTTCAAAGTCCCAGGCATTCATTGCATCCATTTTTTCAAATGCTAGCTGATAGCTTTCTACATCGTCGGGGTTTAACAACGCTTTTTCATAAGTGTTAATTACTTGAAGAATATCATTGTCTGAGGCAAAAATAGTTTGTTCGATGGTAAGGGAAGGATCCAAATTAGGTTCCTGAGGCAAAAAAGCTACTTTAAGATTTTTGCGATATACAACTTGGCCTTCATCGGGTTCTTCGTCACCGGCAACAATATCAAGGAGAGAAGTTTTTCCAGTTCCGTTTTTGGCGACAAAACCGATTTTTTGCCCTTCGTTAATTCCGAAAGAAATGTTTTTAAAAAGGATACGCTCTCCGAATCCTTTAGCGATATTTTCTACTGATACGTAATTCACAATTTTTTATAAAGCTGCAAAGGTACAAGGTTTATAGGTTACAAAGAAGCAAAGTTTTGAAGTTTCTGTATTGTGAAACAATAAATAGAAGATTTATTACAGTATTAATGTTTTATAGCGGTTAATTTTAATCGCCTTGTTATTTATTAAAATAAAAGAATTTATGTGTCTTTGTAAGTCAAAATAAATTCATTAAACCTATAGGAGTAATTTTTTTGTGAGATACAGCTATTTAGGGTTGACTACAGTAACTTAAATATGAATTACAGGAATATTTTATATCTTTCAGGGATTATTTACACACTACAATCATTTTTTACTAGGGCAATGTACGGGCGAGATATATGTTTGATTATACTTAATTCTTAAATATCAGGTATAAAAGTTTGGGAGAAAAAGTGTTATGTTGCTATTTTGAATGTTGCACTTATGATACGAATTTTTATATACTTAGTACTAAGCTATTAGTATTTTAAACAATTAATATATTACTTTTTTTACCTACTAATAAATGAGAAAGACACTACTTTATTTATTTACCTTGTTTTTTACTTTGTTATCCTTTGCTCAAGGAACATATAGAGACGAATTTGGATCTGTATCTTATGCAAACAATGATGGGACGCTAAATTGGGCAGCAAACTGGAATGAAATTGAGCCTTTTGATGTTAATAATGACCCAACTCAAGGTTTTATTAGTATTAACGGTAGTCGACTTAGATTTAGATGGATATGGACTGAAACTATAGACAGGCGAGCAGATTTATCGGGAGCAACTAGTGCTACACTTTCTTTTAATTGGGAAACATCTAGCTTGGAAGCAGGAGAAGAGCTTGCTATTAGAGCTTCAAGTGATGGGACTAATTTTACTACTTTAGCAACATTTGGAGGTACGCAATCTGGTTTTTATAGCGTAGATATTTCGGCGTATATTTCTGCTAATACAACAATTCGTTTTGATAATGTCGGAAACAATTGGAGTGGTAATAATGATAGGGTTTTTATCGATAATGTACAGATCTTAACTGCGGTAACTGTTAATCAACCTCCTACTATTGTAGTTAGTGGTGATCAGCATTTTTGTCCTAACCCTACTAATTCTAAACCAGTAGTGCAAACAGTTGCAATTACCGATCCCGACGATACAACTGCAGACGAGATTTCAATACAAATATCATCAGGATATGTAAATGGGCAAGATTTGTTAACATTAACTGGTAGTCATCCTAGTATAACTAGTTCTTGGAATGCAACAGAAGGGAGATTATTTCTTACTGGCCCAGCAACATTTGCCGAGTTTGAAGCGGCAATTTTAGCTGTAGTATACTCAGCAAGCGCATCTAGCCCACCCGAATTAAAAGAATTTTCTGTAGTGATAGGGAATGCGCTTTTCCTGCCTGAGACTGGACATTTTTATGAATTTGTATCAGATGCAGGGATTCGCTGGGATGATGCTAGAGATGATGCCGCTACAAGAACATATTTTGGCTTACAAGGGTATTTAGCGACATTGACTAGTGCTGCTGAAGCTGCTTTTGCAGGATCACAGATAACAGGTAATGGATGGATAGGAGCAAATGACGAGGCAACAGAAGGGCAATGGACATGGGTTACCGGACCAGAAGCAGGAACTCTTTTTTGGACAGGAAATCAAACTGGATCTGTTGTTCCTGGTGAATTTGCATTTTGGAACACAGGAGAACCTAACAATTGTTGTGGAGGAGAAGACTATGCACATATTACAGCACCAGGTATCGGGATTCCTAATTCATGGAATGACTTACCTATTGCCGGAGGAGGAGGAGCGTATGCATCACAGGGTTATATTGTAGAATATGGCGGTATGCCAGGTGATATACCTCTACAAATATCTGGAGTAACTAGATTGAGAATAAGTTGCTCTGTGATTACCAATAGACAACGAACGTATAGAGTAAATAACTAGGTTCTACTTATTAAGAGGATAAAGACATTTTTCTTTTTCGTCGGGTTACAGAAAAAAGAAATATAAAAATCGATAAAAATATAGCAACTCTAGCCAGATAATTTCCTGCTTTCGCATAAAATGTGATTTTATCATTTGTAACAAGGGTTCCTTTTAATGCTCCTTGTTTTTCATAGTCTAATTTTGCTACGATATTTCCTGTTTGGTTAATAATAGCAGAAATTCCGGTATTGGCACTTCGTGCAATGCTTCTTCTGGTTTCAATAGCTCTTAGTCTGGCATAAGATAAGTGTTGTCTATGTCCTTGAGTATTGCCCCACCAGGCATCATTAGTAATAATTGCCAGAAAGCTTGCGTTATTTCTAATATACCCTGTAGCAAATTCTCCATATATACTCTCATAACAGATTAAAGTTCCTACTCCAATACTATCTTTAGAGAAGAATACTTCTCTATCTTCTTGCGTAGTTTTCTTGGCGACCGTTCCGCCAAGATCAATCATAGCATCACCCAAAATAGGTTTTAAAACACTTTGGTATGGAAAATTTTCTACACCAACAACTAATTTACTTTTGTGATATAACTCATCAGTTCCGTCGGGACGAACAAAAAATGCAGAATTATAGTCATCATAATAAATGCCTTCTTTATAAGTGTTCGTTTGTTTGCGAATTTTACCAGGGTCATTAAATACATCTATTAATGATATTCCTGATAATACATTTGCATTAGGGTATTGATTAAGTATTAGTTGTGCAGTTTTTTTAGCAATAGAGATAGAGAAATTAGTAAGTCTGTTATTGTCTGCAAAAACAGTTTCTGGAGCAACAATAAAATCTGTTTTTGAAGTAGCAACGGTATTAGTTAGTGAGTCTAATAATTTACCTATTCGGGTATCTGTGGTGTTATACTTTTCTGTATAGGGATTTATGTTTGGCTGTAGAATAACGACTTCGATATCGTTACCTTCTTCTTTATACGTTTTTAGAATAATAAATGATATTATAATAGGGATTAGAATAATCAATCCATTACTAATTGCAGACCTGTATAGAATAGCTTTATCCTTATGTTCTTTAAAAAGCAGTATGCTTTTAAAAATACTAATGTTAATGATCCAGATCCAAAGCGTACCACCAAAAGTTCCTGTGTATTCGTACCATTGTACCCAAGAGGTAAAGCTTGCGAATCCATTACCCAGATTAAGCCAGGGCCAGGAAAACTCCCATTGTAAGTGCGTATATTCAAAAGTCATCCAAAAGCAAACCAGAAATATACTACTGATCGTAAATGTGGTTCTTTTGGCAACAATATGATAAATCAAAAACACCAAAGTCATTACCAGACTATTTACAATTTCTGCAAACCACATACCAAACGCAGTAGAATTATAGATCCACCAGGTGGTAATTATATTCCAAATAAAAAAGGCGAGAAAAGCAAAGGCAAAAACCTGGCTTTTACTGTATTTATTTTTACGAATGTTATATTCTGCAATCAAAAGAGGAACAAACCCAAAGAATAGAAATAAAGGAAAGCCATAGGTCGGCCAGCTAATGGCGAGTAAAAGGCCTGAAATAGTACACAATATGATGTTTCTCATAAAAAAGCTTCCTTATTGATAACGAAATTAAACTTATTTAGTTACAATTAATATAATTGAATGTTTCTTTTTTGTAACGTTTAGCAACGGGTAGTCTTTTAAGTGTTCAAACTGGCAATTTGATATAATTCTTTGCAATGTGATATTTACGAAGTTCGTTACTTAAAACTATATTTTATTTTGAAGGATTTAGAGTTACTTTTTTTAATTTATTTTCTAGTTTTTTTATGTTTTGATAGCTTAGTCTTTGTGAAATTTATAGCGGTCAAAATTTATAAATTCATACCTCGTTTTTAATGGTGTATAGCTAATATCCTTGTATTTCTACTAGCCTTTATACTATATTTGATTCGGTTATTAATACTTGTTTTATGTATTGGAATCACTGTCAGGAAAAAGAAAAGTAAAGGCTTCAATTAGAACAATAATATATCTGTTGTGTGAAGAAATACTTTCAATTTTATTCCATAAATATCAGTAAATGGGCAATCATATCTAAAAAGAGGATGACCTATCAGGTTTGATTTTCTTTATCAAAGATCTTGATGAAAAAAACACATCAGTCGATGACTCCTAAAAAAGAAATGTAAGTAGTATCATAAATAAACAAAGCTCTAAAATGAGCTTTGAATATAAAAACATTCTCTCGCGAGGAATAGACACACATGGTGAGTGTCTTAAAATGTTCATCACAATTGTAAATATTGAATATTTAAATTATGAAAAAATCAATTTTAAACATAGGAAGAGCTTTAAGTAAAGAAGCGCAAAGAACAATTAATGGAGGAGGTCCGAATGATATAGAAAGTATATATGGCCCTCATGAATGTTCAATGTGTACTGATGGACACCGTTGTTATTATGATGTAGATGGTAATGGATATTGCACAGCTGAGACGGATGATTAACTAATCCCTGGATCTTAAAATATTTTTATTTGATGATGAAATACTACCGTTTTTGAAGGTGGTAATGTTCAAAAAGCTCAGTCATTTTTTAAGAACTTAATAAAATTTCTTTAAGTACATGATAAAAAAAGTTATAGATTAATATAAATTATTGATTTCCAATAAAATATGTAGTTTTTGTTGCTTTTTGTTACCCTAGTTCTTCGATCTAGCTCAGGATAAACTAAAGGCTAGAATCCATCTTGATATAATGTTATTAATAGTGGATTTACTCTTTTTTATTTCGGGTTTGGAAGAAAATAATTGAGGTCACTATTATTTCATTCTATATATGAAAATATAAAGTGTTTTTTAAAGCTTTTGTATTATAAAAATATTCTTTTGGTAAAGAATAGATACAAATTGTAAGTGTCTTAAAACAGTTGTCGTAAAAAATAATATTTAAAACTTATGTCATGAAAAAATCAATTTTAAACTTAGGGAAAACTTTAAGTAAAGCAGAACAAAAATCAATTAATGGAGGTATTGCCCCGTATTTATGTACTCTAGGAGACCCTTGTTATCTTTTTATGGGACCAATATGTACAGATGTATGTATGCATGATCCTGGAGGGAGGTAGAATGTGAAATTAATTCTACATATATGTCTGCAAGTAAACAATCATTGTTTTAAAGTTTATATTACTGTAGGATATTGATAACTTGGCTGAGTTGCTTTTTACGAAAAAGGGACTCAGCTTTTTTAAAAACGTACTAAAGTTTTTCTAAGTACCTGATAAAAAGTTATACGTAAATATAAATTACTTTTTTTCAATAAGATATATTATATTAGTTGTGTTTTATTACCCTAACCCCTCAACCTAACTTTGGATAAACTGAGGACTAGAATCCATTTTGATATATAGTGTTATTAATAGTGGGTTTACTCTTTTTTATTACGGATTTGGAAGAAAACAATTGATTGTTTCATTCAAAATATGAAAGTATAAAATGCTTTTTATGGCTTTTATGTTATTTGTATTAGCAATAATATTCTTTTATAAAGGATAGACACAAACGATGAGTGTCTTAAAATGGTTGTCGTAAAAAATAATCTTAAAACCTATATCATGAAAAATCACATTTTAAACTTGGGTAAAGTTTTAACCAAAACGCAACAAAAACAAATTAATGGAGGCAGGTGTCAAAATGCATTTCAATGTTGGGAATGGGCTAATTTTTTTGGACCAGAAGATGCGTATGCATGTATTGATGGGAATTGCGGACTTAATCCAGGTCCACTTTAATTGCTGGGAGTGTGAAAAATCAAATTTAAACTTAAGAAAAGTTTAGATAAAGTAGAACAAAAAATAATTAATACAGAAAATCTTATATCCGGTGAATGCGATCTCCAAAAATAGAATAGTACAATTCTATATGTAAAGTTCTATGTCAAAATAGGATATACTTGATAATAGACACAAACGATGAGTGTCTTAAAATGTTTGTCGTAAAAAATAATCTTAAAACTTATATTATGAAAAATCACATTTTGAACTTGGGTACAGTTTTAACCAAAACTCAACAAAAGCAAATTAGTGGAGGAAGACCAGTTAATTGTTACCATCATGCAATTTGTCCACCAATCGATGAACCAGATTCGTGTATAATTTATGGTAATGTATGTCATGTACTGTAGGTAAATGATTCCAAATTTCCAATTTACTATAGAATTCCCCGGGGTAGAGCCTCGGGGAATTACTCTTGAGAGGTAAAAAGCATATTTTTAAGTGTTCATTAGAGAAAATAGTTTACTATTTTTACACAAAATCGACTTCATGCTTATTAAAAGACAAATCCCAAACTTCATAACGCTTCTCAACCTTTTTTGCGGATGTATTGCTGTTATTTTTGCTGTTTTGGAGCAATTAGAATTTACTGCATTGTTTGTAATGCTAGGTATAGGATTTGACTTTTTTGATGGTTTTGCAGCCAGAATATTAGATGTTAAGAGTGAATTGGGATTACAACTTGATTCTTTGGCAGATATGGTTACCAGTGGGGTTGCACCTGGTATTGTGATGTATCAATTGTTATCTCAAGTTTTTGGAAAACCATTTTATGTAACTCCTGATTCTTGGAATTCTGAACAGATTTTAGCGAGTTTTGATATGTCTTATGTATCCTTACTGGGTTTATTGATAACCTTGGCTTCTGCATATCGATTAGCTAAATTTAATATAGATACCCGCCAAACTACTTCATTTATTGGTTTACCCACACCAGCAAATACATTATTAATTGTTAGTTTGCCATTAATACTCAAGTTTCAGCAAGAACCCTGGATTTTAGAAATAATCCTTAATAAATGGTTTTTGATAGGATTAACTATACTAAGTTGTTATTTACTTAATGCTGAGATTCCTCTATTTGCTTTAAAATTTAAGAATTGGAGGTTTGCAGAAAATAGGATTCGTTATATTTTTATAATACTTACCATTATTTTAATTGTATTCTTAAAATTTATAGCAATACCTTGTGTGATATTGCTTTATATTTTAATGTCTTTATTTTTCAAAGAAAAAAAGCTGATCGGAGAATAGTTTGTGATCATTTTTTTTTAATGATTAAGACTCAAAAATCAAATACTCCGTATTATCATTAAAAATTCAATTTCTTTTTTCTAAGTTCGAAATTTTGTCCCAGATAAACTTTACGTACCATTTCATCTTCGGCCAATTCTTCGGGAATACCAGCTTTTAGAATACTTCCTTCAAACATCAAATAGGTTCTATCTGTTATAGCAAGAGTTTCCTGTACGTTATGATCCGTAATCAGAATACCGATGTTTTTATCTTTTAATTGTGCAACAATACGTTGTATATCTTCTACAGCTACTGGATCTACCCCTGCAAAGGGTTCATCCAAAAGGATAAAATTGGGATCTGTAGCCAGTGCTCTTGCTATCTCTGTACGACGGCGCTCACCACCACTTAGGAGATCACCACGGTTTTTACGGATATGCCCTAAGCCAAACTCTTCGATAAGTGCTTCCATTTTATGCAATTGCTCTTTTTTAGAAAGTTTGGTGAGCTGAAGTACACTTAAGATATTATCTTCGATACTTAATTTTCTGAACACAGAAGCTTCCTGAGCCAAATAACCAATACCATTTTGGGCACGTTTATACATTGGATATTTGGTAATATCGGTATTGTCTAGTGTAATTTTTCCTCCATTAGGCTTTACCAAACCAACAATCATATAAAAGGAGGTTGTTTTACCGGCACCATTTGGTCCCAGAAGCCCAACAATTTCTCCCTGATTCACCTCCAGAGAGATTCCTTTTACTACTTTTCTACCTTTATATGATTTTACAAGATTATCTGCTTTTAACTTCATATCAGAATGACTTCTTTATATCGGGGGTGTTGCTAAAATGAGCTCGTAAATTTACATTATTCTTTTTAACTGCTATATACTTAAGAAGCTTTTGCTTCAAGTGCGTCCCAAAACTCATAAGCACGACGTAAATGAGGGATAACGATAGTACCTCCTACCAGGGTAGCAATACTAAGGGATTCGACCACTTCTTCTTTGGTTAACCCTTCTTTATGACAGGTTTCAAGATGGTAGCGTACACAATCGTCACAGCGCAGTACTACAGAAGCTACTAACCCTAATAATTCTTTTGTTTTTACATTTAGAGCACCTTCCATATAGGCATTGGTATCCAGGTTAAAGATTCTCTTAATTATTTTATTATTGTCCTCCAGAATACGAGAATTCATTTTCTCTCTGTAGCTGTTGAATTCGTCAACTATATCACTCATTTAGATTGTTTTTGTAATTTTTTCTTTTCTTTTTTTATAACAGCTTTAGATATAAAAATACTTACCTCGTATAATATTAAAACCGGAATAGCAACAATAACCTGACTAGCAATATCAGGTGGTGTAATTACGGCAGAAAGTATTAATACAATTACTAAAGCAAATTTTCTGTATTTCCTTAAGAACTCAGGAGTAACTAACCCTACTTTGGTAAGGAAAAACATAATAACAGGAAGTTCGAATATTAGACCACAAGCTATTACTGAAGCTCTTACCAGTGCTATATAGCTATCAATATCAAATTCGTTAAGCACCTCTTTACTCACTTGATATCCTCCTAAGAAATTAATGGATAATGGTGTAATCACGTAGTATCCAAAAAGTACTCCCAGGAAAAATAAACAGGAACAGATAATAATAAATCCTTTAGAATTCTTTTTCTCTTTATCATACAATGCGGGAGAAATGAATTTCCAGAATTCATATAGTACATAAGGAAATGCTATAATAAAACCTGCTGTTATTGAGGTCCAGATATGAACAGAAAATTGACCCGCTACTTTTCTACTCTGCACGCTAAAAGGTAATTCTTTAAAGCATAAACTTTCATCTAAACCTAGAAGTTTAGATAGATTACAGAGACCGTTATAGGTGGGGAAATCTGGTTTTTTTGGACCAAAAATTATAACATCGAAGATGAGTTCTTTTGATATAAAAGCTATAATTCCGGCAATGAGTACTGCAACCGTAGCCCGAATTAAATGCCAGCGTAGCTCTTCTAGATGATCTAGAAAAGACATAGACTGAGGGTCTTTTTGAGTAGTGTTGTCAGCCATTATAAAATACCTTCTCTCATTAAATCATGAATGTGTAGTAACCCGACATATTTACCATCCTTTTCTGCTAGTAATTGAGTTATTGAGTTTTCCTCTAATTTCTCTAAAGCATCTACTGCCATTGCATCATTATCAATACGTTTGGGGTTAGGAGACATAATATCTTTAGCGATCAAGCCCTCAAAAGAAGTAGTGCCTTTTGTTAACATTCTACGCAAGTCTCCATCAGTTATAATACCAAGAATAGTCCCGTTTTCTGTAACTGCGGTAGCTCCTAATCTTTTTTCTGTCATTTCAACAATTACATTATTTATATTAGACTCTGGAGATACTTCAGGTTTTTCGTTTCGAGATGTGATATCGCTTACTCGAAGGTATAGTTTTTTTCCCAATGCACCTCCTGGATGATATTTGGCAAAATCCCTACTAGAAAACCCTTGCAGGTGCAATAAGCATACTGCAAGTGCATCTCCTATAACCAGTTGCGCAGTGGTACTTGTTGTAGGGGCTAGATTATTAGGGCATGCTTCTTTTTCTACATAGGCATGCAATACATAATCAGCTTCCTGACCTAAAAAAGACTCTTTATTAGCTGTAATGCCAATTAAAGGGTTTTTAAAATTTTTAATCAAAGGAACCAGAACTTTTATTTCTGGAGTATTACCACTTTTAGAAATACAAATAACGATATCATCTTCGAGAATATTTCCTAAATCACCATGAATGGCGTCGGCAGCATGCATAAAAACTGCAGGAGTACCTGTAGAATTCATTGTAGCAACAATTTTGGTGGCAACAATAGCACTTTTGCCTATACCGGTAATAATAACTCTACCTTTTGAGTTATGTATCGTTTCTACAGCATCAGAAAATTCTTTATCAATGAGCTCTTCTAAGTGGGCAATTGCACGAGCTTCCTCGGCAACAGTTTTTTTGGCATATGAAATTATAGTGTCCTGGGTGTTCAAAATTTAAAAAATTTTCGTGTTATAAATAAAGATTTTACTATCTTTAATTTACGCAAAGGTATACAATACCTTATTAATTTTAAATAGTGATAAAAAAAAGCGTATTAATTTATGCTTTGTTTATCTTTGGCATACTAAAATTAAAAACGAAACATCCACTAAGTCTGTATTTGGGGAAATAGATTTAGTGTTAGTGAATCTTTATTTAATTGGTATATAAAAGTTAAATGATTTAATGAGTTTGAATGAAACTGACTTGCAAAGTGCTTTAAAAAAACATTTTGGGTTTAGTCAATTTAGAGGACTACAGGAAAAGGTAATACAAAGTGTTTTGGAAAAACAAAATACATTTGTAATCATGCCTACAGGCGGAGGTAAATCCCTATGTTATCAACTGCCCGCTTTAATGTGTAAAGGGACCGCTATTGTGGTTTCACCCCTGATCGCATTAATGAAAAACCAAGTGGATGCTATTCGAAGTATTTCATCAGTAGAGGGTATTGCCCATGTACTTAATTCGTCTCTTAATAAATCCGAAGTAAAAAGGGTAAAAGAAGATATAATTAATGGGGTCACTAAGCTATTGTACGTTGCACCAGAATCACTTACTAAAGAAGAGTATGTAGATTTTTTAAAATCTCAGGAAATTTCTTTTTTAGCAGTAGACGAAGCGCATTGTATTAGTGAATGGGGGCATGATTTTAGACCCGAATACAGAAATCTACGCAATATTATAAAAAGAATAGGAGAAGATATTCCTATTATAGGACTTACCGCAACTGCAACTCCAAAAGTACAGGAAGATATTCTTAAAAATTTAGGGATGAGTGATGCTAAAACATTTAAAGCATCATTTAATCGCCCTAATCTGTTTTATGAAATACGCCCTAAAACAAAAAATGTAGATGCAGATATAACCCGTTTTGTGAAACAAAATAGTGGTAAAAGTGGGATTATATATTGTCTTAGTAGAAAAAGAGTAGAAGAGCTGGCACAGACATTAGAAGTTAATGGTGTAAAAGCTGTTCCTTATCATGCAGGATTAGACGCCAAAACCAGAGCTAAACATCAGGATATGTTTTTGATGGAAGATGTAGATGTGGTAGTTGCTACCATTGCCTTCGGAATGGGAATCGATAAACCCGATGTGCGCTTTGTGATTCATCATGATATGCCTAAAAGTATAGAGAGTTATTACCAGGAAACAGGACGTGCTGGCCGAGATGGAGGAGAAGGACATTGCTTGGCATACTATGCATATAAAGATATAGAAAAGTTAGAAAAATTTATGAGCGGTAAACCTGTTGCCGAACAGGAGATAGGCCACGCTTTGTTACAAGAAATAGTAGCATTTGCAGAAACCTCTATATCCAGACGTAAATTTATATTACATTATTTTGGTGAAGAGTTTGATGATGTAAATGGTGATGGTGCTGATATGGATGACAATGTACGTAACCCAAAGAAAAAGCACGAAGCTAAAGATGAAGTAAAGTTACTGCTTGAAGTCGTTAGTAAAACTGGAGAGATATATAAATCTAAAGATCTGGTTAATACACTTATAGGTAAGAGCAATGCCTTAATTATTTCGCATAGAACACATCAACAAGATTTCTTTGGAAGTGGTAAAGCAAGAGATGACAAATATTGGATGGCTCTTGCACGCCAGGTGTTGGTAAAAGGATATTTGCGTAAAGATATCGAAACTTATGGAGTGATTAGGATTACTGCAGAAGGAAAAAAATTTATCGACAACCCGATAAGTTTTATGATGACCGAGGATCATATATATAATCAAACTACCGATGATTCTATAATAACTGCAGCAAAGTCTGGAGCTAAAGGAGGTAGTGATGATAAGTTAGTTGGGATGCTACGGAATTTAAGAAAAACAGTATCCAAAAAACTAGGAGTTCCTCCATTTGTAGTGTTTCAGGATCCTTCTATTGATGATATGGCTCTTAAATATCCCGTTACTGTAGAAGAATTAGCAAATGTTCATGGTGTAGGTGAAGGCAAAGCCAAAAAATACGGCCCTGCATTTGTAGCGCTTATAGCAGAATATGTAGAAGAAAATGATATTATGAGACCCGATGATTTTGTAGTTAAAAGTACAGGAGCTAATAGTGGTCTAAAATTATATATCATACAAAATGTAGATAGAAAACTACCTTTGGATGATATAGCTGCTGCAAAAGGGATGGATATGACTGCTTTTATAAAAGAAATGGAAGCTATTGTCTATAGCGGTACTAAACTTAATATTGGGTATTGGATAGATGAAATTCTTGATGAAGACCAGCAAGAAGAAATTCATGAATATTTTATTGAAGCCGAAAATGATAAAATAGATACAGCAATAGAAGAATTTGATGGGGACTATGATGATGAAGAATTACGTCTATATCGTATCAAATTTATTAGTGATGTAGCGAATTAGAATATGATATACAATATAGAAAAAGGCTTTGGAGGAACTCCAAAGCCTTTTTTACTGCCTTATTCCAAAATCAGTTTATTTATAAAAATTCTCGAAGACTGACTGAAAAACACTTATTTCAAAATTTAAATGAATCGTTAAAACTAATTTTGTTAGCGTTTATCAATTAATCTACTACACTCACCAATATGTTAATTTGATTTTTATTTACTAACCATATATTTATATAAGATTTTATTTTTTATACGATATAAGTGTAATCAGTTTGTGAGAAATAAATTAAATCATCTATTGTGTCTGAAAAATTAAAGCATTGAGGTATAACTCTTTTTAAACTATATACTAAATTTTGAATAGTATAAATAAATTATAGAAACAGTTAAAAAATACAAAATCAAAAAAATTAAAATCTCACTATACTGATTACTTGTTGGAATTATTGAGACACTTGTAGTACTTATCAATAAAAGATGAAAACGGAATTAAAAAGTTGTCTGGTAGTAGATAAAATCACAGGTACGCAGAGCTATAATCTCAGTTTAGCTCATGGTATGTCTGGTATCTTAAAATAGATCCATACCATTTTTGATAAGTAGAAAGCAAGTAAAAGTATTTATGAAGAATACTTATTTATTTAATAACAATTAAAATTTTTAATCATGAAAAAAAAGAAGTTATCTAATTTAAATTTAAACAAAAAAAACGATTTCTAAATTGAATAGTTCAAAAATAATTGGTGGTAGAGATTCTCGTCCTACTGTTCCTACTTTAGAACTTTCTTATTGTATAGGTATTCCCGGAGTTCCTGCAGGTTGTATGTCTGTTGACCCTTGCGCATAATAGAACCTCTATCCTGTTACTTTATTTTGTAATAGTGAAAGTGATTAAGTAAAAAAGGATTAATCATTTAATAAGAGGCTGTCTAAAAATATTTAGGCAGTCTTTTTATTTTCAGTTAATTGATTAAGATTCTGGCTTAAGTTTTCGATATCGAGTGTTTTAGAAAATAACTTAAAGCGCTCTATATATGCGAAAAAAATATTCTACATCAATTTATGAAAGACTTTTTATTAATTCTATTAACTTTGGTTTATTACGTATAGAAACAACTATTCTTTCTTTATTACTCAGAGTGATAGCTTCTTTTTTGTATATAGAGTGAATTTGGTTAATATTAATTAATGTTGATCTATTTGCTCTAAAGAATCCTTTTTTAGATAATAAGCCTTCATAATATTTTAAAGATTTCGAAACTAAATAAGTTGATTTATTGGATGCTGTAAAAAGACTATAGTTGCCATCTGCCTCACATTTAATAATGTCATTTATATCTACTGCAATATGCTCATTCCCAATATGAACTAGTATTTTGGAGATGCTGGAACTTTCTTTTAAAAAAATATGGTTTTGCGTCAAAAGAAAAGGTTTTTTTATTGATTTGTTACTTTGAATTGTTCTTAGACTTAGAGCGTGTTATTAACTTGATATTCCGTTTTTGGTTTTGTTTAATAGATATAGGGGGTACAGATATGGTTACTAAATGTGTTTACTATATAATGTAGTAATAATGTAAAATGTTACCTTGTTTTTATGTTATATTCTGATTAAATGTGCCGTTGTGTTCAGAAATATTGACGTTATTAAGGATGATCGGAGATTGTTATTATAAATATTCATTTAAATTTAAGCTAAGAATATTGTTAGAACCGTACTAATTCATTAATTTTTCTAAAACTTAATGCCATTTGCTTTTTAAGAACACAAAATATTATAATAAACCACCTACAATTTCCTATCTTTGCAACTTGTTTAAACTTAAATAAAAAGACTGTCATGCAAGACGGATTATACGCAAAATTTAATACTTCAAAAGGAAGTATATTAGTAAATCTAGAATATAAAAAAACACCAGGAACAGTAGGTAATTTTGTTGGCCTGGCGGAAGGTAATATAGATAATCAGGCTATTCCTCAAGGAAAACCATATTATAATGGTTTAAAATTTCATAGAGTGATCGCAGATTTTATGATTCAGGGAGGAGATCCTCAAGGAACTGGAGCTGGTGGACCAGGATATCAATTTGATGATGAGATTCACTCAGATTTAAAGCATGATGGCCCAGGGGTATTGTCTATGGCTAATGCTGGCCCAGGAACAAACGGAAGCCAGTTTTTTATTACTCATGTAGAAACATCTTGGCTGGATGGAAAACATACTGTTTTTGGTAAGGTAGTAGAAGGGTTAGAGATTGTAAATACTATAGAACAAGGCGATGAAATCGAATCTGTAGAGATACAGAGGGTAGGAGCAGAAGCCGAAAGTTTTAATGCTGTTGAAACTTTTAGAAGTTTTAATGGGGCTAAAGCAGAAAGAGAAGCTGCGGCCAGAAAAAAAGCTGAAGATTTATTAGAAGAAATTGCTGCAGGGTTTGAAAAAACCGATAGCGGTTTACGATATAAAATTATTCAAAATGGAGATGGGGTAAAAGCAGAAAAAGGAAAAACTGTCTCTGTGCATTACAAAGGGAGTTTGACCGATGGCACGGTATTTGATTCTTCATATAAACGTAATCAACCTATTGACTTTCCGTTAGGAATGGGACAGGTAATTTCTGGATGGGATGAAGGGATTGCACTGTTACAAGTAGGAGATAAAGCAAGATTTGTGATTCCGCCATACCTTGGATATGGAGACCGAGGTGCCGGAGGAGTTATTCCACCTAATGCAACACTTATTTTTGATGTTGAGTTGGTAGAAGTAAAATAACTTTAGTTCATTACATACAAAATTTAAAAAAAAGTCCCTAATAGAGGGACTTTTTTATTACTTGTTTTTTATCTGGTACATAAAAATAAATCCTTCATATTTATGATTTGATAATAATATGAGAATAATGAAGGTATAAATTATTATATCCTTAGTGTTTTTTTATATTAAAAGCTTTATTTTTAATGAATTGTATTTTTTTTAACATGATTTTTTATTATTTTTAACATTGCAATTTTTTTAAAATCATTTTGTTAAAAAAATGTATTAGGAGGTTTAAATCCTCTTTTATTTATATTTTAACCCAAATTGCATACCCCCCTAGATATGAAACAAGGACTTATTACTTTTTTGATTCTGTGTAATATTCATCTTGCTCTTGGTCAAGAAAAGGTAGATATTCTAGTAAACATCAATGATCAAATAGAGATGATAGATGGTTATATAGAATTTGATACTTTTTTCTTAGACCCAGAAGAGTTTCTTGATAAGATGGCTGATCATGGCGCAGAACTAAACGGATATTATGAGCATGAACGTCTCAAAAAGATTGTTAGAAAAGTTGGTACCAGAACAGCAGATGTTGTAACTGTATTTTATTTTTGGAATGACCAACTTATTCATGTAAACTACAAACAGCGACCTTATTTAGAAACAAAAAACGAGAGTGGTCAACGAATTATGGACTATTCTAGCGCTTTTACTAAGTATGAGTCGAAACATTATTTTAAGAATGATGAAGAGCTAGAAAAAAAAGAAATTGGCCAACCTTTGGATGATATGGAGCCCGAAGAAGAGTTTATCAAATATGCGTATAAAATGAAAGCTCTATTGGATAATAAATTCTATAACAGAGATACATATGAAGCGTTACAGGGAAAATGGCTTTTTATTCAGAATACAGATGACTATTTGATTTTTGAAGGAACAATACGATTTAATTTTTATAACGGAAAATTTGCAAATCGTTTGAAAACCAGAATAGAAGATGGAGGCGTATTGGTTTGTTTTTTTCCAATGGATGACCGTATTTATAGATATAAAATCGATGACTTAAACGATAATATGCTTACACTAACAGATCTTTTTTCTAAAGAAGAATTTGTTTATGCTAAAGTAGAATGATTTTTTAAACTATGGATTTAAGATATCCTATAGGAAAATTTGAATGTCCAAAAATTATAACTTCGGATCATATCGAAAGATGGATATATGATGTAGAAGAGCTACCCACGAAATTATCAAATCTGGTTTCCACATTTAGTGAACAACAATTAGAAACACAATATCGTCCCGATGGGTGGACCGCCAGGCAGGTAATACATCATATTCATGATAGTCATCATAATGGGTATATTCGATTTAAGTGGGCATTAACAGAAAATAAACCCATGATAAAGGCCTATGATCAACAATTATGGGCCGAATTATTTGATACTAAGTCTGCTCCAATTCATTTATCCTTAGACTTGATAAAAGCTTTACATGCTAAATGGGTATACTTCTTAAAAGGTTTATCTGCTCATGATCTCGAAAAAGAGTTTATACATCCAGAAGGAGATATCTCAATTTCGTTGGGCGAAGATATTGGTATCTATGCATGGCATGGTAATCATCATTTTGCACATTTGCAAATTATTGCTCAACTCTAATTTAAAGAGATAATACCATTCTTTGCATCTCCCTATGTTCATCTTTTAGATCAGGATATTCCAGGTTATAAAAAGAAACAGTATCAAATCCCATTTTTTTATAAAAAGGTAGTGCAGGGCTGGTACTCATTACATCTAGCCAAACTATTTTCTTACCTAGATTAACAGCATAATTTTTAACAAACTCGATTCCCTTTTTGCCGATGCCTAGACCTGTAGCTGATTTTAAAAGATATATTTTTTCTAGCTGTAATGTTATAGAACTATCAAATCCTTTGATAGTTTCCTGCTTTTTTATTTTTAATAACCCTAAAGATGTGTTTGCTTTTTGAATTAAAAAATAAACAATGGTATCTGTTTTAAAATCTTCTTCAAAAGCTTTTTGATTAAAACTTAGATTTATATAATAACTGGGGTCATTATTTTTCCAAATATGGGAATAATGTTCGGGGTAGAATTGTTGACTTATTTTACTCAACTCATTACTATCTTTAGCAGAGCATTTTTTAAAAACTACTTCTTGCATATCTTGAAACTACGATATTGTAGCAATTTTTATAAATTATATCTATTCTTTCCACTTAATATTACAACCAATACTTGGTTTTTGTTCTTCAGAAACTTTGGCATTGCGAAGTACTGCATCAAGTGCCTGACGAAGATCACGGCCATTTACAGGAATTCCGTTTCCCGGTCGGGAATCATCTAGTTGTCCTCGATAAATAAGTTTTGATTCTGAATCAAATAAGTAAAAATCAGGAGTGCAGGCAGCATCATATATTTTAGCAATATCCTGAGTTTCATCAAATAGATATGGGAATGTATAGTTGTTTTTTTGAGCAGTTTTCCACATTTCTTTAGGGGCGTCTTGAGGGTATTTTTCGATATCATTACTGCTAATAGCTACAAAACCAAACCCCTGAACCCGATAGTCATTAGCGATACGTACTATTTCTTCGTTAACATGGATCACAAAAGGGCAATGATTACAGATAAACATAACCACAGTTCCTTTTTCGCCTTTTATATCGTTAAGAGAATACTTGTCATTAGTAATAGAGTCTACAAGTGTAAAATCGGGTGCAATAGTACCAAGGGGTAACATATTAGACGGAGTACGAGCCATGATTTTCTTTTTTTTGAAAGGTTTCAGATTACAATATTATACCATATAAGTCTACAAAAACAGACCTTAGTTACAACTGTAATTTACAATTTTAAACATTGAATTCATCTTGATTTTTTCTGTTTGTAAAAACATAAGGTCTTTAACCATTGTTGATACCTTTTTATACGGTATAATTACAGTGTGAAAAAATCAAGATGAGTAGTTCACTTAATATTTTTTACATTTCATCACTAAAGAAAATAGCATTCATTAGTAATTTATTCGTCCCATACCAGAAAGCTCTAAAATTAGTATTGTCGGTAAACAAGATTATATTTCCTTTTCCAAAATCGTTATGCTTAAAAGGAATTGTTCCTGACAGAGAATCCAAATTCTTTTTACTAATATATCCACTTAGCAATGGTTTTTTTGTATATCGAATTGGATTGTTGTAACTCTGCTTGTCTGGTTTAATAAATAATTTTGTATTTCTAAATAGTGAAATCTTATCATTTTTATAACCAAAATTAATAGGATGAGAACGATCTATTTCGGCTTCAAAAATAGCTCCACCAATTACTTGTGCACCATTAAAATCTTGTTTTTGTTCAAAGGATATGTTTTTTGCATCATTTTTTGGAGTAGCAAATTCGATTTTCATGAATTCATTATTCTTAAAAAACTGGGCAGCATTTCTATATCCAATTAGTGTTCCGCCGTTACGAACCCATGTCTTTAATTTTTCTGCTTTTTCTTTGTCAAAAGACGGTCTCCGACTATTTGGCAATATAATATGTGTATACTTTGATAACGTATGTTTATTAAAATTACCTGTTTCTAGTTTTGTGATAGGAATATCATAACGTTGATCCATTAAATGCCAGATTTCTCCAGCATCATAAGGTGTGATTTCACCACCTGTAAACAAACCTATTCTTGGGAGTGATAAAGCACGAAATTGATTACTTCCAAGGTCAATTCCCTTGGTAAGACCTGTAGAAACACTATTGATATCAATATGATTCTCGGCAGCTATTTTTTGTAATAATTTATGTAGCTCTTCTTTATTTAATTTTTGATTTTGAACAGGAATTAAAATTGTACCATAGTCATAATCTTTGTTTTCTAATGAGAAAGGTTTCATTCCAACTTTGGCTCGTAATCCATTAGTTAGAATTTGATATAAAGCCTTTGGAGTGTAATACTCATGCCATTGTATCAAGTATGCATAATTACTTTTGCTAACAGACTTGGTCTTTCGATACGTGAGGTCTGATATTTCGCTACCTATATTAGAAATAGCTGCGTTTTCAGAATAATCCAGATTAAAGGCCAAAGGAAATGTCCAGGCAGAAACATCATAAAAGAGACTATCTTGAAATGTTGTTCTTTTTTCAAAAATAGCTTTTAATAATCTTTTTTGTCTCTGGTTCTTAGGAACAATATAGCTATACTCTTTTTTGAAAAAATTACCTTGAATGGTTACATCTTGTTTAAGTTCATATAATTTGACTTGATGTCTTTTAAGGATTTCGGCAAGATGGTAAGATGAAGTTGCATCTTTTTGGTTGCCAAAAATATAAGCATCTTTAGTTACTTCTTTTCTTGCGTTGTTGTAGAAACTTCGTTTATATTCTAATAACTGTTTACGCATTGATTTTGCAGCTTCTAATGTAGAAAGTGTTGCGGTAAATTGATTTCTTATTGTAAAAGGAAAGGTAAGTAGCCCATTATCGGTTAGCTGGGCGTGACCACGCGAACTACCTTGTTCAAATAAAATGCCAATACTTCCATTAATATCTGGAAAAGTAGATCCTTTACCATAATAAAAGTCGTCGAAATTCTCTTCGGTATAATATAGTGAGCCAATATTATCTAAGGCTTTAGCATGATAATTACCAATTTTTTTGGTGAGTTCCTGATTTAATTTAGGGGTTAAAGGATGCGTTCGTGATTGAATTCCGGGTTGAAAAAAGAAAGTGCTATTAGATCCCATTTCATGATGATCGGTAAGAATATTGGGATACCATTTATGAAAAGTCTTGATGCGAGCTCTGGATTCTGGTAATTGTACGGGTAACCAATCACGATTCATATCAAACCAATAATGATTTGTTCTTCCTCCAGGCCATACTTCACTGTATTCTCGATCTTGAGGATCTGTACTAATGTTTTTACTTTTATTGGTATTTGCCCAATAAGCAAAACGTTGTAAACCATCAGGATTCAATGAGGGATCGAATAAGATAACAACATTGTCTAAAAGATTATCTATTTCTTGCCCTTGTGCAGCAGCAAGGTAGTATGCAGCAACTAATGATGCATTAGAACCGCTAGGTTCGTTACCATGAATAGAAAATCCTTGATATACAATTGCCGGGAGATCTTCTATATGTATTGCATTAGAACCATTTTGGGTAAGCTCTACATGCTTTTTTTGTATTTCCTGAAGGTTTTGGTGATTTTTTTCTGAGGTTATCGTAAGTAATAGTATCGGGCGATCTTCAAAAGTTTTTCCTCTATCTTCAATTGTTATTCTTGAAGATGCTTTGGCAAGAGCCTGCATGTAATTTATAAGTTTATCGTGGGTTACATGCCATTTTCCCGGGACATAACCAAGTACACTTTGCGGAGTAGGAATATCAGGATTGTATGTAACATTTTTTGGGAGGTAATACTCTAAAGATAAATCATCTTGAGAAAAAGAGACAAAATTTAGTAGTGCAAAAAAAATAGTAAAAATACGTTTCATACGTTTTATTTTTTTGTAATTATTTTTGATGGGTGAATATAAAAAAAACCGCTTCAGTGAATGAAGCGGTTTACATAACTTTAACTTAAAGTCGTATTATTGTCTAGATATCGTCAAAACTTACGTCTGTAAAGCTTTCTGTTGATGCAGAAACTTCTTCAGCAACTTTGTTTTCAACTCCATCTTTTTCATATGATTTCTGAAAGTCTTTCTGGTGACGTTCACTTATTACTTCTTCTCCTTTTTCATCGACAATGAAGTGAGTCATTTCATTTAAGATCTCTGTAAAACCAACAAAATCTTCTTTGTAAAGGTAGATCTTATGTTTCTTATAGTGAAAAGATCCATCATCATTGGTAAACTTTTTACTTTCTGTTATTGTTAGATAATAATCTCCTGCTTTTGTAGCTCTTACGTCAAAGAAATATGTTCTTCTTCCTGCTCGTAAAACTTTTGAGAAAATTTCTTCTTTATCCATCATTTCATTATCACTCATAATCCGTATTTATTAATTAATTAATATGTTATGATGGTTTCAAAAATCCAAAAAAATTGTTAACCTCACAAAAAAAACTCAAATTTCTTTTTCACTAAGTTGTTTTAAATAGAGATCTTTATAATATCCTTCGATGCTTATTAGTTGATTATGAGAGCCTTGCTGGATTATTTTGCCATCTTCTAAGACCATAATTTTATTTGCATTTTTTGCAGTAGATACCCTATGACTTACGATAAAAGTTGTCTTATTCTTAGAAATTTTGTGAAGATTGTTAAGGATTTCTTCTTCTGTTTCGGTATCTACAGCAGATAAACAATCGTCAAAAAGGAGTACAGGTGGATTTTTAAGTATTGCTCTTGCTATAGAAACACGCTGTTTTTGACCTCCAGATAATGTGATACCACGCTCCCCTAAAACAGTATCATATCCTTTACTAAAACCTATTATGTTTTTATGTACTACCGCATTTTTGGCAGCTTCATATACTTGATCATCTGTCGCATTCTCATTACCAAATTTTATATTGTTTTGTATACTGTCACTAAATAAAAATGCATCCTGAGGGACATAACCAATACTCTCTCTCAAGTCGGTTAAATTGAGGTTTTTTAGAGGAACTCCATCTATTCGTATTTCACCAGACGAAACATCATATAGCCTGCCTATTAAATCTAATATTGTTGATTTTCCAGAACCAGTTTTTCCTATAATACCTATTGTTTCTCCATTTTTAACCTCAAAACTAATATTTTTAAGAGCAGTGATATTAGTATCATCATAGGTAAAAGAAACGTTGTCAAAATTAATATTTCCAGTAATTGGTGTATTTTGAGTTACCGTATTAGTGATCTCTGGCTCTTGACTTAGAAATTCATTAATTCTTACCTGAGAGGCTTCTGCTTGCTGCACAATAGAACTAACCCATCCAACTGTAGCTACAGGCCAGGTTAGCATATTGACAAAAATGATAAATTCTACAATTACACCTAGGTCTTGTATCGTACCATCAATAAATTGCTTTCCTCCAATATAGATAACTAAAATATTACTAAAGCCGATAAGTAATACCATTAGAGGAAAAAACAATGCTTGCACTTTGGCCAGGTCAAGATTCTTATCCTTACTCTTATCAGATAATTCGGTAAAATTTTTCTGGGTGGGAGATTCCAGACCGTATGCTTTGATTACAGAAATACCACTAAAGGATTCTTGAGTAAAAGTGGTTAGTTTAGATAAAAACTCTTGCACTACAGTACTACGCTTATGAATCGCAACACTCAATTTATAAATAGAAACCGATAATATGGGCAAAGGAGTAACAGTATATAAAGTAAGCTCAGGAGCTATACTAATCATATATCCTATCACCACAACAAATAGAGTAATAGTGTTTACACTATACATAATTGCAGGACCAACATACATTCTAACGCGGGATACATCTTCGCTAATACGATTCATAAGATCACCTGTTCTGTTTTTCTTATAAAAATTAAGGGATAGCTTTTCATAATGTTGAAATACCTCATTTTTAAGATCAAACTCAATAAATCGAGAAACTACAATAAAAGTTTGACGCATTAAAAAAGTAAATAATGCCGAAATAAGTAATGCTCCTGCAATAAGAAGAATATTTATGATAAGCCCGTTTTTTACCTCGGCAATATCAGTAATATCTTTATTAATATATTGTTCTACAACATCTACAGAGTCACCAACTAATGTAGGAACTATTGTAGCAAAAACTCTTGCGATTATGGTAATTACCAATCCAATAATAAGTCGGTATTTATATTTTAAAAAGTATTTGTTCAAATGGCGTAATGCGCGCATAAAAGATTAATATTTAAAAACGGATTTATTAATAAATCCGTAAAGTTTAACAGTGTTAAATTTCAAATTGATAAAAATATGCTATTTTAGCACCCTTATTTTGAGTATAATATAATTGTAATATTTAAAAATTTTATAACATGATAACCGAAGTGTTTACTGCAAATCAACTTAAAAAAGAGGCTCCAGTATTTGGTCAACTATCTTTTGATAATCACGAACAAGTTGTTTTTTGTCAGGACAAAGATACAGGATTGAAGGCAATAATTGGTGTACATAACACAATTTTAGGACCTGCTTTAGGTGGGACTAGAATGTATGACTATGCAACAGAGTGGGATGCACTTAACGATGTATTAAGGTTATCACGAGGAATGACCTACAAAGCTGCTATCACAGGTTTAAATCTTGGAGGAGGAAAAGCAGTAATTATCGGAGATCCTAAAAAAATAAAAACACCAGAGCTAATGAAGCGCTTTGGTAAATTTGTACATACATTAGGTGGTAAGTATTATACTGCAGAAGATGTAGGTATGGAAACTTCTGATATGGATACCGTAAGAGAAGTCACTCCTTATGTAACAGGAATATCCGAATCAAAAGGAGGAGCAGGCAACCCTTCTCCGGTTACAGCTTATGGTGTGTATATGGGAATGAAAGCAGCTAGTAAATTTGCCTACGGAAATGATGCATTAGAAGGAAAACGAATTTTGGTTCAGGGAATAGGACATGTAGGAGAAGAATTGGTGCGTTTAACCTCTGAAGAAGGAGCAAAAGTAATCATTAGTGATATCAACCAAGAAAGACTCGAAGCAGTAAGCGCTAAGTATGGTGTTGATATTTATAGAGGAGATGATCTATATGCAGAAACTGCAGATATTTATGCTCCTTGTGCTCTTGGTGCAACTGTTAATGATAAAACAATTGATAAGTTAAAAGTAAAAGTGATTGCCGGAGCAGCAAATAATCAATTAGCTAACGAAAATATTCATGGTCCTTTATTACAAAAGAAAGGAATCGTGTATGCTCCAGACTTTTTGATTAATGCAGGAGGTATTATCAATGTATATGCAGAGATCGAAGGGTATGGCAGAGATCAAATTATAACCAAAACCGAAAAGATTTATGATACTACTTTAGATATTTTAAACAAAGCAAAAGCAACCAACGTGACTACAAATGCAGCGGCAATTAGTATAGCAGAAGATAGAATTGCAGCACGGAAAAAAGAAATGTAATCATACCTTATAAAAAAAGAAGTTTTAAGGTAGGTACGATTAAAAATAATAGTATTTTTGCAGGGCAAAAGTGAAAACATACTTTTGCCCTTTTTTAATATAAAGTTCTTTGTAATTTTCTATGTTAACCAGAAGACATATTAGAGTAAAAGTAATGCAGTCTCTCTATTCGATGGAGCAGACGCAAAGTGACAATCTTGGTAAAGAAGAGAAATTTCTTCTTTATAGTATTGATCAGATGTATGAATTGTTTATTATAAATCTTCAGCTTCTGGTAGAAGTTAGAAAACATGCAGCTGAGTTTTTGGCAAAAAGTCAAAAAAAATATCTTGCTACCTCCGAAGAAAAAAATCCTAATACCAAATTTATCAATAACGAAGTTCTGTTATTGCTAGAGAAAAATATTCAACTCAAAACAGAAATTGAGAAGAAAAAATTGAATTGCTGGGAATTAGATGATGAGTATGTGGCTATATTATGGAAAGAGATTAAAGAAAGTGAGCTGTATACAGATTATATGAGTACTAAGCTTAGCTCTTTTAGAGAAGATAAAGATTTTGTACTCGATATTTTCAAAGAAATCGTAGCTCCCAATGATAAACTTTATGAATATATCGAAGATAAAAAGCTAACGTGGGTTGATGATTTACCACTGGTAAATACTTCGATTATCAAAATGCTTAGAAAAGTTAAATCATCTCATAATGAGCAAATGACATTACCTAAGCTATACAAGGATATAGAGGATAAGAAATTTGCAACCGATATTTTTAGAAAAACAACACTTAATGGTGTAGAGTTTACAAAAGAAATTGATGGTAAAACACCAAACTGGGATCAAGATCGTATTGCAGAATTGGATAAAGCGATCATAAAAATGGCCATTTGCGAGTTTGTAAAGTTCCCTTCAATACCGGTAAAAGTAACAATTAACGAATATTTAGAAATAGCAAAAGAATATAGTACACCTAAAAGTAGTATTTTTATCAATGGAATTTTAGATAAAATCTCTAAAGAGTACCAGGAAAATGGTAAATTAAACAAAGTAGGTCGTGGATTAATGTAATATTTTAGAAAAAATAGTATTTTTAACCCTCAAATAATTAAAAAACCCAAGTAATGAAAAAAGGAATCTTAATTTTAGCCGGAGTTTTTGCTATGACAGTTATGTCTTGTAAAGACAATGCCGCAGAAAAAGTTAAAGAAGAAAATGTAGAAATAGCAGCAGATCGAGATGCAAAGAACGCAGATTTTCCTGTGATGACTTTTACTGAAACTGAACACGATTTTGGAACTATCAATGAAGGAGATGTTGTAGAGCATAAGTTTGCATTTACCAATACAGGTAAAGCACCTTTGGTAATCGTAAGTGCAAAAGGTAGCTGTGGATGTACTGTGCCAGAATGGCCAAAAGATCCAATTGCACCAGGAGCAACAGGTGAGATGTTGGTGAAGTTTAACTCTAACGGAAAACCAAATCAGCAAACTAAGCAAGTTACTATAACTGCTAATACTGAAGCTGGAAAAGAAATTCTTAAGATTAAAGCTATGGTAACTCCAAAGGCTAAACCCGTAAGTGGAACACCAGTAAGCGAATAATTTATGGAGCAAATACAATCATTTCTTCCTTTTATACTCATATTTGTCGTAATGTATTTTTTTATGATACGACCACAGATGCAAAAAGCAAAAAAGGAGAAAAAGTTTGCTGAAGACTTAAAAAAAGGAGATCGTGTCGTAACAAAAAGTGGACTTCATGGTAAAGTTTTTGACTTCAGTGAGAAAAATAATGCTATTATTATTGAAACAGGATCTGGTAAATTAACGTATGATAAATCTGCAATTTCGTTGGAGATGAGTCAAAAATTAAATCAACCAGCGGATAAGAAATAATAACTAGCCTACTTGTTAAAAGCGCGATGAAATTAATTTAATTTTACCGCGCTTTTTTGTTTTATTAGGTTTACTATTTTTTTTAGAAGAAACGATACCCTATTAATATTCCACCTCTGGCAAAACCAACAACGTCACTCTGGTTTAGTAAATAACGTCCTCCCCCTAAGCTGATTTCAAAAACAAATCCATTTTTACTCACCCATTTTTGACCAATTACTAACCCAATACCCATATCTATCCAGTTTTCATGCTGAACACTGTTGTTAGATGCATTAAAAATATCATTTTCTCCACCGGCAAAACGTAATACTCCTTCTACGAATAAACCTCTGGCACCAAAATCTTTCTTATTTAAGAAATATTGCCTGTAATAGGGTTCAATAGCAAAAGCCTGATACTCCCTAAAATCATCATCTAAACTTATACTTACAGCTAACCCCGTACCAGAATATTTGCCAATGACATATTCATAATTGATTTCTAAATTAGGTATTACTAGTGCTTCGAATGCATCTAACCTAAATTCATGTTTGTTTTGATTGTTTACAATGTTGTCTTCTTGTGCTTGAGATTTACAAAAAATGAATAGTAAAATTATTGTGAAAAGTTTCTTCATTACGTGATTGTTTTATTATAAAAAATGGTTTGATTTTGTAAAAATGATCTCTTTAAATAAATCGTTTAACCACTTCATATTCTCGGAAAGAAGAATGTTCTATGATATGTCATCTTGATTATAGATTCGTTTATAAGTGATCTCTTTGAAATTTTATAGTTTTAATGTTAAAATGATTTCCTGAAATTTATAGGTGTTTTAGAATCTTGATTTAGTATATTTCAATCCAAAAATAAGAATACCCTCTATGCTTTTATACCCTGAAAATAGGGGGTGCAAGTATAAATAATAAATGAATATTTTAAGAATTGACCTATAGTTTTATATATGACCGGCCGGACAACTATAAAAAATAGAAGAACCCTTTATTGGTTCTAAATTTTGTAAGATAGATGCTAGAAAACGAAATAGGTTGCTAGAAAATGTAGTTAAATTGTTATAAACTTATTCTGTCTGGAGTTTTTTGCTTGCAGTTAATTCTGCAACCTTAACAATTACCTCAACTGCTTTAATCATACTTTCTACAGGAACATATTCGTATCGCCCATGAAAATTATGCCCACCTGCAAAAATGTTTGGACATGGCAGTCCCATAAAACTTAATTGCGATCCATCAGTCCCTCCGCGTATAGGTTTTATAATAGGTGTAATATCAAGAGATTTCATAGCCTCTTCTGCAATATCTACAATATGCATTACAGGTTCTACTTTTTCTCTCATATTAAAATACTGATCTTTGATTTCTATATGTACAACCTCTTTGGCATGTTGAGTGTTAATTTCATTTGCCAGATTTTTCATTACTTTTTTTCTAGCTTCAAAATGCTCTTTGTCATGATCTCTAATTATATACTGTAATTGAGTCTCTTCAACATTACCTTTTGTAGTGTGTAAATGAAAAAAGCCTTCTCGACCACTTGTATGTTCAGGAGTTTCCATTCTTGGTAGTGAATTGATAAAATCCTGTGCGATGTACATACTATTAATCATTTTCCCTTTTGCATAACCAGGGTGTACGATTTTCCCTTTTATAGTTACCACAGCACCAGCCGCATTAAAATTCTCATATTCAAGCTCTCCAATTTGGCTACCATCCATAGTATATGCCCAATCTGCACCAAATTTTGAAACATCAAATTTATGAGCACCACGACCAATCTCTTCGTCGGGTGTAAACCCTATCCGAATTTTACCATGTTTAATCTCAGGATGTTGTACAAGATATTCCATCGCGGTTATTATTTCTGTAATCCCTGCTTTATCATCAGCTCCCAATAGTGTTGTACCATCGGTAGTAATAAGGGTTTGACCTTTATACTGCTTTAAATCTTCGAAATAATCAGGAGAGAGTATGATATTTTCTGATGCATTTAACGTAATATCTTTACCATCATAATTTTCTATAATCTGTGGATTTACATTTGCACCTGTAAAATCGGGACTAGTGTCAAAGTGCGATATAAAACCAATAGTGGGTACTTTCTGATCAATATTAGAAGGTAATGTAGCCATGATATAGGCATGCTCATCTATACTAATGTCTTCTAAGCCAATATCTTTTAAATCTTCGACTAACTTATTAGCAAGATCCCACTGTTTTTCGGTACTGGGAGTTGTATTACTTTCGGGATCACTTTCGGTGTCAATAGTCACGTAACTTATGAACCTATTTATGATGTGTTGTTTTGAAATCATTGCTGCTACTATTTTAATATTTGAAGAATTCAAAAATACACTTTTATTAGAACCTTGGATAACTTATTTTTGCACAAGCAAAATTATATTTAATGTATAAATTCTTACTACGTCCTTTACTATTCTTGTTTGATCCAGAAAATGTGCATCATTTTACCTTTAGGATGATTCGATTTTTTTCGAAAATTCCTTTACTACCATCAATTTTTAGAAATTTATATAAAGTAGATGATCCAAAATTAGAACGAGAAATTTTTGGATTAAAATTTAATAACCCCGTGGGACTGGCTGCTGGATTTGATAAGAATGCAGTTTTATATAATGAATTAGCTGATTTTGGATTTGGGTTTATCGAAATAGGAACGGTAACTCCCAAAGGTCAGGAAGGTAATCCTAAAAAGAGATTGTTCAGGCTTAAAGAAGACCAAGGGATTATCAATAGAATGGGATTTAATAATAAAGGTCTTGAGGCGGTCGTAAATCAACTTCGAAAAAATAAGGGTAAACTTATTATAGGAGGAAATATAGGAAAGAATACAGATACGTTACCAGAGCATTATACCAAAGACTATCTAGAGTGTTTTCGAATATTACATCCATATGTAGATTATTTTGTTCTTAATGTGAGTTGCCCAAATGTGGGGAGCCATGCAAAACTAAATGACAAAGAATACTTAAACGAATTAATAGTAGCTGTACAAGAAGAAAATAAAACGTTCGAAAAACAAAAACCTATTGTATTGAAAATTGCACCCGATTTAAATACAAATCAACTGGATGAAATCATAGAATTAGTAGCAGATACTAATTTGGATGGAGTTATTGCAAGTAATACTTCTGTAACCCGAGAAGGGTTAAAGGCCTCTAAAAATAGATTAGAAGCTATAGGTAATGGAGGCTTAAGCGGTCAACCCATAAAAAATAAAAGCACAGAAGTGATTAAATATTTATCAGAAAAAAGTGACAAAGCGTTTCCGATTATTGGAGTAGGAGGAATACATAGTGCTACCGATGCTATAGAGAAATTAGAGGCTGGAGCAAGTCTGGTACAATTATATACCGGCTTTATTTATGAAGGTCCCAAATTGATCAGGGATATTAATAAAGCAATACTTAGTAGCTAAGCTTTTAGAATATGAACTACGAAATTCTCTACACCTTTGTTATAGCAACATTGGCATTGTCTATCTCACCAGGACCCGATAATATATTTGTGTTAATGCAAAGTGTGGTAAACGGCAAAAAGTATGGATTGGCTGTGGTGGCTGGTCTAATGTCTGGATGTTTAATACATACTACGTTGGTTGCTTTTGGTGTATCTGCAATTATTAAACAAAGTGAAATGCTCTTTTTTACTATTAAATTATTCGGAGCGTTGTATTTGTTTTTCCTGGCTTACAAAGTGTTTAGAAGTGAAGCAGCAGTAAGTCTATCAGAAAATAGTATGCCTAAGAAAAGCCTCGGGCAATTATTTAAACAAGGGTTTATAATGAATGTTTTAAATCCTAAAGTATCTATATTCTTTTTAGCATTTTTCCCTGGATTCTTATTTAGCAAAACAATAAGTAATGTAGTACAATTTTATATACTTGGATTTCTTTTTATTGTAGTTTCGTTTATTATTTTTGGTTTGATAGCGATTCTGGCAGGATCTATTGCAGAGTATTTAAAAAAGAGCTCAAAAATCGGAGTTGTTCTAAAATGGCTTCAGATTATTGTTTTTATCGGGATAGGAGTTTTTATTCTTATTTCGGGGAAATAAGATATTTGAATTTGATTATTATGTAATTCTTTTAGTTCTGAATTGCCCCATATTATTCTAGATTAAATCGAGAAAAACACTTAATATGCTAAGATAAAGTGAAATATTAAGTTTTGATTTAATGATGTCTTCTTTTACTATAGATAATTATGGTATTACAAGTAGTGATTTAGGAAATCTGATTTTGTATTGTGGTTTATAAATTTTGTATATCATATTTAATTATATAACAGTGGTAAACCAGAAAGAAAACAAGAAAAAGGTATATTTACTATGTATTAACGAACAAAATAGAGGTAGTGTATTGAAAATGAATTCTTTTTCGAATTAAGATTTTTTATGCTATATATCTTTGATTGATTTATTAGTTTTAAAACCAATCTGTTTGATTGAAAAGATAAGGATGATATATTATATGACATAGAATAATATGAGTAAAATAACACAAATAATACGGTTAGTATTTGTTTTATTTAGTACTTACTCTTCATTTTCACAACAAATAGAAGAACGTTTTGAAATTCCGGATTCTTTAAAACATAGATCTTATGATGAAATCTATAAGAAGTATAGGTATTATATTAAAGACACAATAAAATCCCGAATTTATTTAAAAACATACCTTGAAAAAGCAAGAAAAGATGGAGACAGTATTAAAATGGCAAGAGCTTATGGTATGCTATATTATTTTGTTGAAGATGATGTGGTTAAAATAAAATACTTAGACGAATCCATTAAACTAAGCAAAAACCAGAACCATCTTTTTTACCCCGCTTTTCCGTACTCTAGTAAAGGAGGGTTTTACTTAAATAAGTGGGATTATGAACGAGCATTAGATAATTATCTGATGGCTTTAAAATTCACAAAAATAAATAAGAATACAGATTTTCAATATTTGACTCAGCATAATATTGCTATTATAAAGAGTAAATTAGGTAAACATCAAGAGGCCTTGGATATTTTTAAAAAATGTCTTGATTATGAAGAAAAAATGAAGATTAGAGATACTCTTGATTATATGGAAATCATTGTAGATTTAGCAGAAACATATACTAAAAATAGTATGATAGATTCTTCAGATTACTATTTAAAAAGAGGCTTTTCTTTATCAAAACAGCACAATAATGATTTTTACTATAGATTTCTTTTTAATCAAGGAGTTAATTTTTATTATAAAAAAGAATACGGTAAAGCTGAGCAAAATATAAAGGAATCGTTACCATATTTATCTCAGTTAGAAGATAAGGGGCATACTGTAAACGCATATTTCTATTTGGGAAAAATAAATGAATCTATCACAAATAAAAGTGAAGCAAATTATTTCTATAAAAAAATAGATTCTGTATTTCAAAATACAAGATATATAACCCCAGAAGTAAGAGAGAGTTATTCGTTTCTAATTAATTATTATAAAACAAAAAAGGATTATAAAAATCAACTGTTATATGTAGAAAGGTTACTCAAGTTTGATAGCTTACTGCACCAAAATAATATATTGGTAAATGAAAAAATGATAAAAAAATATGATACAGCAGAACTTTTAGCAGAGAAAGAAAAGGTAATAGCATCTATAGATAGCGAAAACTCATACTTCAAAAAATCTATCAGGTTCTTAATTATTACTGTCATTGTTATAAGTGCTCTTTTTTATTATCAATATCTAAGGAAAAGACGATATTCAAAACGGTTTAATGCATTGATTGAAGAAAAAGATAACAGTATAAAAAACAAGAATGATATCATTTCTGGAAACTCGGAAAGGAGAATTCTTAAAATATCAGATGATATTAAAGAAGATATTTTATATAAAATTCAAAAATTTGAAGAGAATTTAGGATTTCTTGAAACGAATATTACTTTAGTTAATCTTGCATCGAAACTAAATACAAATAGCAAATACCTTTCTAAAATAATTAATCAATACAAAGAAAAGAGTTTTTCTCAATATATAAATGACCTGAGAATAGAGTATTTAATAGAAAAACTCAAAACTGATAAAATTTATACTAATTATACTGTCAAAGCCATTGGTGAAGAAATAGGATTTAAAACTGCGAATGCCTTTTCTAGAGCTTTTTTTAAGAAAACAGGAAAGTATCCATCTGATTATGTCAGAGAGCTATACAAGTAATTTCCGTATCAATATTACTAGTTCGTTTTCACGGAATTGTAACTAATATTCTTTGCCTGGATGTCTTTTTAGGCTTTACATTTGATCCTGAAAAATGTAAAGTATGAAATCTTATTTACACTACAACAAAAGTAAATTTATCACTGAAATTATTGAAGCATTGTATATGAAGCAAAATATATTCATGTATACTCTAACATATCATTATGCTTATGAAGTGTTACTCTATGCATGGATAAATAAGTTCTCCTCTATAGGAAAATCAAGTGAAGAAGAAATAAAATTGATTTATAATGCTCGGAACATATTTTTACTTAATAGCAATAGCATTTTATGTAGTGATCCTAATCTATTTTTAAAGAACTTTCTACTTATGCTTCCTATAACATATAGACAATTAACTACTCAACAAACGAAGTTAGTATACCATAAAATTGTATCATGGATACAGATATTTAAAAATTATAGAGGCTATACTACTTAAAGTAAATCTTCCTATTAAGATTATAGATCAAAATGTCATCATGTTTTATCATATGTTGGACAGGATACAACAAAAGATCAAAACCATTTGTAAACCATAATACATCGTTTAAATTTTATATCAATGAGAAATATTATCCAGGACTTACTTACACAAGACGAAAAAAAGAAAGCAGAAGAACTAGTTGCAGAATTAGAAGTTATATTTATAGATAAACTATCAGCATTAACGGAAAAACAACGCAGGGATTATAAGGCGATCAATGAGAAAAACAAACTGTTTGTCAATAAAATATGGGATTATCGACAACATAGTAGTTCTTTAAGTTCTCCGGATGTAGATTGGGAGGAGTTTGAAAAGGATTACAAAGCCAGAGTATTTACAGAAAACCTTTTAGGTCGTGTAGAAAGTTTGGCGTATCGTCTGGAAAGTACCAAAATTTTACATGATTATGATAATTATCAGGATGCATTAAACGATTATGCTTATTCTCAATACAGTAAGGGAGCAGGAAAACCGGGATTTACTGAAAAAGTAGCAGAATTAAAACAATTTTTTGCACGTACTAAAAGTATTCCAACAACCGATGAAACAGAAGAATAGCCTCATTTAACCCAAAAGACCTTCTGATGGGTTAAAAAGACGTTCCGTTTAGCCAAAAAGACGAAGTTTTTAACTCAGGTAGTGAAAATTTCAGCTAAAGAAGTTAAAATTTCAACTCATTTCCTTAAAATTTCAAGACAATGCTTTAAAAATTAAACAAATCGAGCTAAACACTTCGTTAAAAAGACGCGTAGGAAGGTTAAAAAGACGCATCACAAGATCTTTGTGGTTAAATGGTTTATAGATTCTATCAAAATTTCAGCTCAAATAATTAAAAATCAAGTTTAAAAGTTAAAAAAAGGAAAACAGGAATAACTAGTAGTATAGTAGCTAAATTTTGTATAAGCACTAAGGAATATCGAGTACTTGTAAGACTTATATAAGCATGGTACCGTTTCGTATATAATTACTAAGGGTAGTCATTTTTTTTATGGAACGGCCATGCTTATTTCTCATATCTGTACAATATCGAGATATCAAAAATGAATACTGAATAACGAATTACCAATGATAAATTATGAATTATGAATTACGAATGATAAAAGTCGGGTGACAGAAGTCAGAAGTTTAAACTTAGAGTCTCAGGTTCTTTGAAACTTTGCTTCTTTGGAACTAAATGAATATCGAATACTGAATAAAACTGTAAAATGAAAAATATAAAAGCCACAAATCAAAAGACTATGAGATAAATTATCAACTAAAACTAGTTTAGCTTTTTATAGCTAAAAACCATTTTAAATATCCTTTCCCAAACTTGTACATACTCACACTTCTCTCGTCATAATTTCAAAAAGTACAAAAGGAATATGGGAGTATGTTCACAATTACATAGTACCTCATTTATGATATGTAGCCATATAGAAAACTATTGTGTTGTGCTACTCCTGTATTCTTACTAAAAAATAATAATCTAAAAAACAAGAAGCAAACAACCATCAGTGTATGTGTTGCCTACTTAGATAAAAGGAAAAACAGGAGTAATCCAAATCATAATTAAAGTTGAGTTTTTGTAATACCCCATCTTTTGCGGTTGCTCCTGTATCCTTTTTTAATTAAGAAAATATGTTACCAGACGATATAAATGATATACCACCAGATACGCTCAATGGCATTTTAAAAGCATTGCATATTGATGCTGGTGAGTTTATGTACCAACTTTTAAACGATAACCCAAAACAGGTGATGATCTATGCTAAAATATATGCTTTTGTAAATGATATCACAAAAACTATTTGAATTATGAAAAACACATTACTACTAGCTATCATTATATCAATGCTCTCTTTAACCATTGCCCTACTGCAAGATAAACTGATACAGGATAAGGAACCACACTATGAAACTAGACATAACTATCCTTTGGGGTTGACCGTGCTGAATATGATAAAATTTGGCATGATGATGAAGAATTTGAAGAAGATGAATTGTACCATGAAGATTATGGTGAATAACCTCACTTTTGATGTTTCCCCAAACCATCAGCCCCGTTTCCTATAACCTACCAATAATGAACACCTGCTTATGGCTATAGCAATGATTTTTTTAATGAATGCAAAAACTTTAGAGTTATGAACATCATGCTAAAACAAATCGAATTGATACAACGTATTGATCAACTAATCCGTCTTAATGCTACCGGATCTCCTATGGAACTGGCAGCAAAATTAAAGATCTCTAAAACCAAACTATACCGCACGCTTTTTATCATGAAACAACTTAATGCCCCAGTAGAATTTGATACCTCTTCACAGCAGTATTATTATGCTGAATCGGTCAAATTCACCTGTGGTTTTTACTCCAATAAAAGCACTGTGAATCAGATGTATACTATCGCAGAAAATATACATAAAAAAACGTTCAACTTTTTTTACCCAGTCCCGAAAAATGAAACTGGCGTGCTTTATTATTGCACACGGAGTACTTAAATACTAACTATATAATTATCTAACTATGAAAACAAAAAAACTGCAATTTAACTTATGTAACCTATGTAAAAACAACAATTCTTAATATCAAACTAATAATCATGGATTGTGCTATTCTTACTGATTTATACATATGGTAAGAATAGGTATGACCATAAAAAAATAATCATTACTAAAAATTACTTTTATGAAAAAACAACTTTTATTCTTTGTTTTTATGCTGAGTGCTGTGATGTCGGGTCAGGAGTTACCAGATCTGGCTCCCCCTACTCCAGAGGTAGCCGCTATGGGTAAGTATCTTGATGTGCCAGTGAGTCTTTTTACAGGCACTCCTAATATTTCGATTCCGCTGGCCAGTATCTCCGAGGGAATACTGAATGCTTCGGTCTCTGTGAGTTATCATGCTTCGGGGATTAGAGTAGGTGAGATGGCTTCCCGAGTGGGATTGGGCTGGTCACTTCATGGGGGAGGTATGATCTCCCGCCAGGTTCGCGGTATTGCCGATGATCACACCGAAGGCTTTATTAATACCAGTAACACAATAGATCATTATTTTGCCCAGGATGCCAATGGGCGATCACAATTATTTCAATCCGCCATATCAGACAACCAGGATTTTGAATCAGATGTCTACCATATCAATGTCGCCGGGTTGTCCGGCAAGTTCTTTTTTAATCAGAACGGTACTATCGTTATGCATCAAAAGAGTGATTTAAAGGTTGTGGCGCTTCGTGATGGGATTACCATTTCTGGATGGCAGGTGACCACCCCAGAAGGGGTGCTCTATAGTTTTGGAGTCATTCCGGGAACTACTCAACAGGTAGCTGAAATCAAGGAAACCCGTTTTTTTTTCGCAAGCAACTAATTTACCTTCAAGAATTATAGAACATACTACGGGATGGTACTTAACTCAGATTTCTGATTATCGCGGGAATCAAATTAATTTTAACTATACCAAAGGGACTCAGCAGATTACCTATTGGAATATAACGGGGCAAAGTAAAAATTTAATAGGAGTTGGATCATCGTGTAGTAGCAGTACTGCAGCAGAGCCTGTTTCTTTGACAGAAGATAAGTATACCCCTACCTATTTATCATCTATCACTACTACTCAAGGCAGTATTGTTTTAGAATATAATGATACCCGTATAGATCTTAAAAATGACAAAGCCCTTACTGGGGTCAAACTGTTAGATAGCAACAATGTTACTATTGATCGATATGTATTGGAACAAGACTATTTTACTTCTCCCGGGGGTATGGAGCATTTATTGAATTATGGTGATACAGATCAGCGTACCAAGCGTCTTTATCTTAAAACCATCACCCAACAAAAAGGTAGTACAGACAATAAAGTTCATCGTTTTACCTATAACCAGGCTCATCAATTACCAGAGCGTTTTTCGTTTTCGCAGGATTTATGGGGGTATTATAATGGAGTAAATAATGCTAAACTATATCCTGGTATTGTGTATGTTCCTTATACTTCTGCTGTAGAGGTAGCAGGAGCAGATAGAACCGTAAGCGAATTGCATACCAAGGCTTTATTGTTAGAAGAGATTGTTTATCCCACAGGAGGAAAAAGCAAGTTTATTTTTGAATCCAATACCTTATCAGGGAATCAAGATTTTTTTATAGGAACCAAAATGGTAGACCAACAAATCCCAGGAGCCCAGTTGCATAACGATGCTTCACAATCCGGGGCTACTTTTTCTACCACCTTTACCCTTAGTGAATCTACTGATGCCTATTATAGTGTAGCAGCAGAAACCTCTTGTCAATACAGTAACAACGATTGTCCGGCGATACGTTTATATAAAGACGATGCTATTATCACGACTTTTAATACCGCCAATGAAACCGGTATTGAGCGTTTATCTGCTGGTAGCTATACTATAAAAATTGAAAATGGTCCATTTCAAACGGGGAATACTGTGAGTATTGCTTTTACTCAAAAAATAGCCATTAATGCAAGCCAGGCCAATGAAGCAATAGTTGGAGGCTTACGGATAAAAGAAATCCAGTTTATGGATCATGATAATTCGATGATTAACAGCAAAAAATATGACTATCAAAAGTTTGATGATGCTACAGTATCCAGTGGCAGGTCTTTAAACCCTCCAGTTTTTGTATCGCGTAGGATCCCTTTTAGTGACTGTAGCCAGGATGTTTTACGATCAAATGCGATTTTTCCACTCAATGGTCAAGGTGGTTCTCATGTAAATTATACAAATGTTACCGAGTATACTCAGGGGCAGGAAAATGGAAAAACCCAGTACATCTATAGCTACAGTGCAGATGGGAGTATTAATGCTACTAATGTATTTGAAGGTATTGGTAATTTGATGGTTCCTGCAACAGATTATTCACATCGTAGAGGTCAGTTATTAGAAGAGAAACAGTATCGATATGAGAAATCAACAGATAAGTTTACCATAGCTGAAGCCACAAAAACGATCTATACGCCTACCGATGATTTACGAACACAAAACCTGATGATGGGTAAGGTTGGGGACCTTAATGAACATGCAAGATATGATAACATCAGTGAACGCTATTTACCCTCTGGTACAGAAACAACAATATATTATCCATCGGGAGATGTAAAAACGACGACTCAGTATAGTTATGATATAGGGTATCAGGGGAGAACCATCCCTATAGCAACTACCACTACCAATAGTTTTGGGGAGACGATAACCTCTAAACGCTTTTTTGCAGATGATGTAACCTCTGCTACCGCTCTTGGAGCACCTCTTACTACTGAGGAGTATACGGCAATAGGTACTCTTAAAAAGAGTAGTAGTTATCGTATAGGAGCGCCTATCCAGCAAGAAACCTGGGTAGGGGGTCAACAAGTAAGTGTACAACGTACGACATATAAGGTTTGGAATGGTATGACCTTACCCAAGACGATTCAAGCCTCTAAATCAGGAGGGGCTCTGGAAGATCGTATCGAATACCTCTCTTATGATGCCAAAGGGAATCCCTTAGAGGTAAAACAATCAGAAGGGAGTCACCTTATTTATATCTGGGGGTATCAGGATAGTTTTCCTATTGCCAAGGTTGTAAAATCCAGTTATACGGGTATGCCAGCAGCAGTAACGAGTTTGATTGATCAGTTAAAAACGGTTTCAAACAGTGAAGATACTACCGCAAAAGAGCAAAGCATGCGAGATCTGGTGGTTCAGCTTCGGGCACATCCTTATTTTGCTGGTGCACAGATCACTTCCTATACCTATGACCCACTGATAGGGGTAACCTCGGTTACCGATCCCAAAGGGTATACTATGCATTATAGCTATGATACCTTCAATAGATTGGAATATGTAAAGGATGATGCCGGGAAGCTGATTTCAGAGAACAAATACGGGTATAAAAAATAAGAAAAACAATGAGAAATACTAAAATACAACAGTATATAATAATGCTTATTGTAATGATGAGCAGTACAATGATGTTCTCTCAATTAGGAGATTGTGGGATTACTTCCTACCGTGATGCCGATGGAGATGGTTGGGGTGATTATAACAACACAACCTGTCAGCTTACTATTCCCAGTGGATATGTTTCTAAATACGGAGATATTAATGATAATAATCAATGGATTACCAATATCCCACCTAAGAACTTTTATAGAGATGCCGATGGCGATGGTTGGGGTAATCCCAATATAGTAACCTATCGTAGTGTACAGCCTTCTGGTTATGTGACCAATAATAGTGATCGTGATGACAGTACCAGTTTGATTACCAATATTGCACCTCGACATTTTTATAGAGATGGCGATGGCGATGGATATGGTCATCCTGGTATAAGCACCTATCGCAGTGTACAACCCTCTGGATATGTAACCAATAGTAGTGATTGTAATGATGGCAGCAGTGCCATACACCCTAATACAGTATGGTATAAGGATAGTGATGGTGATGGTTTTGCGATTGCAACAAAAAAGCAATGTAGCAGCCCCGGAGCAGGATATACCCTTAGTGTGCTTCCGGTTACCGATTGTCATGATGGCGATAGTAGTTTAAACCCCAATACGGTTTGGTATCCTGATGGTGATAGTGATGGCTGGGGAACGGCCTCTGATTTGGGAGCGGTAAAGAGACAATGTAGCCAACCAACCGGCTATACACAAAAGGTAGGAGATTGTAATGATAATAACATTAATATCCACCCCGAAACCGTTTGGTATAAGAATAGTGATGGTGATGGATTTGCCAGTACTTCTAAGGTACAATGCATCAATCCGGGAGCAGAGTATACCTATGAAGAATTACCTCTGGGAGATTGTGATGATAATAATGCTGCTATTCATCCTAATACAGTTTGGTATAAGAATAGTGATGGGGATGGTTTCGCCAGTACCTCTAAGGTACAATGTAGTAATCCTGGAGCCGGTTATAGCTTAACGGTAAAACCCCTGGGGGATTGTGATGATAGTAATGCTGCGATCCACCCCAATACGGTTTGGTATAAGAATAGTGATGGCGATGGTTTTGCCAGTACGACCAAAACCCAATGTGCTCACCCAGGTAGCGGCTATAGTTTAACGGTAAAACCCCTGGGAGATTGTGATGATGGTAGTGCTGCCATCCACCCTAATACGGTTTGGTATGCAGATACCGATGGAGATGGTTTTGGAGACCCTAATGTTTTAAAACAACAGTGTATTCAACCTGTGGGATATGTATTGAATAATAATGATCAATGTCCAGAAAAATCAGGACCCCAACAAGGCTGTATTTTTATTCCTCACCAGCTTCATCTCTCTAATGAGAATTATGTATTTACCCGGGTGTATCAAAAGCCCATGACCTCACCAGACCAGATACATTATAATAAAGATGTGATAGAGAGTGTCACCTATTTTGATGGATTGGGCAGAACAAAACAACAAATAGCGATCAAAGCTTCACCCGATGGTAAGGATATTGTAACTCACATCGGGTATGATGAGTATGGCAGGCAAGACAAACAATACCTGCCTTTTGAGTCGAATACTAGCGTTGGCAGTTATAAAGATGTTGATATTGTTAACGATATTAACCAGTATTATGAAACTAAGTACGCCGATGATTTTATCGGAGTAGCAAAAGATCATAAGGATTTTAATGCCTATTCAGAGAGTGTGTTTGAAGCTTCTCCTCTTAACAGAGTAGTAGAACAGGGAGCTCCGGGTAAGGATTGGAAGGCTAATAAAGATAGTGATACAGATCATACCATTAAATTTAATTGGGACACCAATATCGCAAATGAAGTGGTTACTTTTAAGGTAAATTTTGCCAATCCAGGTGATACAGAAACCCCAGCCTTAGTACAAGATGGTTTTTACCCTGCCAATCAGTTGTATGTTACCATTACCAAAGATGAGAACTGGACTGCGACAGATGGCAATAACCATACGACCAAAGAGTACAAGGATAAACAAGGTAGAGTGATTTTAAAAAGAACGTTTGCTTCGACAGGCTCAGCAACCTCAGAGGCGCATGATACCTATTATGTATACGATAGATTTGGGAATTTAACCTATGTAATCCCTCCTAAAGTAACTACAAATGACAGTGTATCAGAGAGTGAGTTATCTGAATTGTGCTATCAATACAAATATGATAATCGTAATAGGCTTATCGAGAAGAAGATCCCTGGTAAGGATTGGGAATATATTGTGTATAATAAACTAGACCAACCTATTCTTACTCAGGATGCCAGTTTAAGAAAAGAAATGACGGGTAAGGCCTGGGATCAATGGTTGTTTACTAAATACGATGGCTTTGGTAGAGTGTTGTATACAGGAACGGTTATTAATGGGAGTAACAGAAAGGTTATTCAGAACAGAGTAAATGACGCTACAACCCCACAGTATGAGTCTAAACTAGCTTCTCCTATTACTATTGGGGGTACAACTGTTTATTATTCTAAAGATGCATATCCAACAAGTATCTATAAGGTGTTTACCATCAACTATTATGATGGCTATGGGTTTGATATTGTAGGACTAACCAATCCCGGTACCGTATATGGTGAGACTGTTCTTAACCATACAAAATCTCTACTTACAGGAAGCAAAGTACGGGTATTAGATACCAATGACTGGATTACTACGGTTACCAGGTATGACAATAAAGCAAGGCCTATCTATGTAGCTAGTAAAAATGAATATCTCAACACTACTGATATTGTAGAAAGTGATCTTGATTTTACGGGTAAAGTAAAACAAACCAAAACGATACATACCAAAGACAGTAATGCTGCCATTGTAACGATAGATACGTTTACGTATGATGACATGGGTAGGCTGTTGATACAAACCCAAAAAATCAATGATCAAGGGGTTGAAACTATTGTTGAAAATAGGTATGATAAATTAGGACAGTTAGAACGTAAGAAAACAGGAGGTGGATTACAGGACGTAAACTACACTTACAATGTTAGAGGATGGCTTAAGAGCATTAATAACGATAGTTATAATGATAATGATCTATTTGATTTTACTCTTAATTATAACACTCCTCAACACGGAGCAAAATCACAGTATAAGTACAACATAGCAGAAGCCGAGTGGAAAACAGCCAGTGATAATGTAGGGCGATGGTATGCGTATGATTATGACGCATTTGAACGAATATTAAGCGCAACCAGTAATGATGGTAACTACAGTGTAAGTAATATTACCTACGATAAGATGGGGAATATCATGACTCTAAACCGCAGTGGTTGGCAAAATACATCGAGTTATCCTAATCTTGATGTACTGGGTTATACTTACGATAGTGGTAATAAATTATTGAGTGTTACTGATTCTGGAAATAAATCCTATGGTTTTAAAGATAGAAGTTTTACAGGTAATGATTATTCATATGATGCAAACGGAAATCTTATAGAAGACAAGAACAAAGGAATTACTAGTGTTAGCTACAACCATTTTAACTTCCCTACACAAATAAACGTTACTAATCCCGATCATGATGGTAATTTACAGTATGTATACGATGCCAATGGTGTGAAGTTAAAAAAGATCGCTTTAGATAGAGGAACTACCAATATTTTAGAATACAATGGTAATTTTGTATATGAGAACGGTTCTTTGAAATCTATAGCACACCCAGAGGGGTATGTTGAGCAGGAAGATGATGGTTCATTTGCCTATGTATATGAGCATAGGGATATCTGGAAAAACACCAGAATCACTTATGCAGACAATAATAAAGATGGTGTTATTACTGCTGCTGAAATACGCAGAGAGCAAAACTACTATCCATTTGGTATGACATGGCAAGGTGTTAATAGCACAATTAGAAATGCTACAAATAATTTAAAGACTTATCAAGGACAAGAGTTAACCGAGGATTTAGGTTTAAATACTCATGAGTGGCGTTACCGTATGAGTGATCGTAGTATTGGTAGGTTTTGGCAGATTGATCCTTTATCAGAGGATTATATGTATAATGCTACATATGCTTTTCAGGAGAATAAAATGGGGATAGGCATTGAGTTAGAAGGTTTAGAAGTTGATACGTTTCCTGTTCCTGAACTAGATGAAGCTAAAGTATATTCAGAGATTAGTCATGAAGTAAAAGCAATTGCAGCTTATATTGCTAGAGGTTTTGATAAATTATTCTTTAGTGGTTCTGGAAAAGCTACTCAAAACGCTTATAAATCAGGAGATAAAAGTGGAACTATGCTGACCACAGTTAACACTAAATTAACTGCGGAAGTAGGGTTTAATTTAGAAAAATATATAAATGATATTCAAGAATCACCTGATGGAACTGCAATAATGTCTAATACGCCAATGGTAATAGCTAAGTTTAAAAAAGAAGTTTATTTTGAAACTTCACTTAAGGGTTCTTTTAAAGCTACTCCAGTAGCAGACGTAACATTAGAGGGTAAAGAAAAGATTGATATATTTACTGGTAAAACTACTATTAAGGCAAGGGGAACTTTTGGAATAAAAGAAAATGGAATATTTGTTTCAGGATCAACATCTTCCGATAATTCTTCAAAAATGGAGGCTGGTTTAAGACTTAAAGTTAAAACCCCAAAATTGTTAAATGGCACTTCTTTTACTGGGGATTTAATATTTGGTGTTAGAGTTCCTACAAGTGGAAAGAAATAAGTGTTTTTTTAGAAAAATATAACATATTATGCTTTAATATGTTATATTTTTGAATTTTATAGAATAGTTTAATATGGCTAATTACAATAAATATACTGATCAAGAACTTTTGGGTATTCTTGGAAAATATAATTCACTAACTTTTATAGCAAAGACTGAATTGAAAAAAGAATTAGTAAAACGTAATATTTTTAAGGATACTAAAGATTTCAAGCAGCTGGAACAATTAATTAATCAGGAAATAGAAGAAATAAAAACACTTAGGTTTTTAAGCGATATTGGTTTTAAAATAAGCTGGTTTAATAAAGGTCAATCTTTTGAAGTTACCAGATCAGCAAAAGCAACTCTAATAGATTTAGTTTCTATTTTTTTAGGAATTATTTTTTCTGTAATGGGTATAGTTGGGTTATCCTCAATAATGAGTTATATGTCTTCTGATGTTACTTTTACTATTGCAGGATTTATTTTTAATGCCGTACTTTTAAGTATAGGTTTTTTCGGTTTTAGGATATTGTATAATGGTACAGATCGCTTAATAAAATATAAAGATTTTAAGTTTATTGTAAACCAAGGTGATATGATATTGAGAAAGCGATTTGATTTTAAGATAGAAGAAATAGAAAAGGAAATATCTTCTTTAAGTATTAAAAAAGATGGTAATCAAATATCTCTTATGAGTGAAGATATAGAAATTATTAATGTTACCTCTCCTAGTTATAGAGCAAAGATGACCTTGGAGGAAATAATCAGTCGTACTAGATGAAATATAATTATAGATATTAAGAAACAAGGTAATTGAGTCAAATAGCTGTTCAAAAAATACTGTATTTTATGATCAATTGCCAGTGTTAAATTAAATATAACAACGAGGCTGCCTAAATATTTTTTTGCAGCCCCCTGCTGCTCCTAGCGTGTAATTGATCGCTCCCGCTATGCCCTCCGCTCCCGCTATGTCTCTTGGCTAGTGGCGTCAAAGATTGGTAGGTAAGAGTAATAAATAAAAGTCACAATTGATAAAAAGATTGTGACTTTTTTACTTGAAATCTCTTATGCCAGTATCAAAAAATGAAACTCTAATATTGTATTTTGGTCAGATAAACAAGAATTATAATATTTCATAATACATCTGGTTATATGTGGTTAGTTTTGCTATGGTGTATTGTAAATATAGTAGTGTAAAAAAATATTAGGATTAAAATATAGATGTAAATCTATTTTAGGATTAAATATAAATATGTAAACTTTTTTTAGGACGAGACAAGATGTAAAAAACACTGTTTTACTGATAAAAAAACCAAGACTCATGCCTTGGCTCTTTATATAGGTAATGGGGTAAGTCATAATACGCTGCTACTTGATAATAGCAGTTCTTATTTGCCAAAGTGTTTCATCACAGCATAGTAATCATTGATATCAACTCCTTCTGCTTTTAATTTGGATAGGATATCATCCTGCTTACCGTTTATGTTTGTTGATGCTATGATTACTATCCTTAGTTCTTCAAGTTGCCCGGCAGTAACAGAAAATGTGGTAGTTTCATTTTGTATAAAAAAATTCATAGAGTAGTTTCTCAACGATATAAAGGTTCTGATATCTATCCCTAATGGGGTTTTAGTAGTTGGTATAGGGTATAAATTAGTACTTCCGTTAAATTTTAGATATCCCAAAATCGCATCATTATCAAGTACTACCTGTGATAATTCTGGTATAGATTGGTCATGAAATGTTCCCGATACTGTAGAAAGATCATATGTAAAAGATCGAAGTGGACCAACGGGCCCAATCGCGCCATCTTCTCCATTGCAACAGCAGCTATATGTAAAAAGAATAGTAAACACTAAAAGAATTGACTTTAGTTTTGATTTTTTTGTTTTCATGATGTAAAGTTTTAGTGATTTCTATATTCTATAATGTCAAGTTAGATTTTAGCAAATAAAAAGCATTGTCTTCTCCCTGGGTATTAAGCCAGAAGTTAGTACCGTCAAAAGCAACTCCTTTCATAGAATATCCTGATATTTTGTAGGTTTCGATAGCTTTAAACTCTGGAGTGATTTGACATTTATATAGGTACTGCCCATCTGCGATATACAAATATCCACCTTGAAAATCAAGGCCATTAACCGGGTTGAATCTTAAATCAATTTGCTGAAGTATTTCTCCCGGGTTTAACGATCCATTAGACTTATAGCGACTTATATAGTCATTATTATCGGTGGCAACCCATATGTAACCAGGCTTTTCTGATGCTAATCCTGTTATAGAACCTCCTATATCTATAGAGGTATAGAATGTTTCTCCGGTACTGTAAAACGACGCCCGAAAAGTGTTTGCTTCGGTACCAGCCTGAAAAAGAAGTGGATTGGTATCAGACTTTTCGATTTCTACGACTTTGGGGGCAAGCGTGGTTGCCATTGTAGAGGTTATAGCTAGTGTTTCTGGATTGATTTTTAAAATACTGCTATCTTCTTCGCTATATCCTAAAATCGAGGTTCCATCAAAAGTGATATCAATATCTTTAAAAGGTACTGCTGCATTTTGCAAAATAGTTAATGGCTTCACCCAATTATCCAGATTTAGATCAATGTCTAATCTCTTAAAGGTTGCAGTATTACCACGGAGCGTAATTTTAAGTTCGTTTTGATCTAAAACATATCCAAATTCTGAGATTTCGGTGGGAGTTAAAAAATTGATGCTATTTTCATTTATTGTAACATCGAATTGTTCGATACCTTTGAAACCTAACTCATTTTCGAATAGCATAGTTAATACCCCGTTTTCTTTATCAATTGTTATAAATTTTATGGATCCATCCAAAATGATTCCATTGGTATGTTCCCATGATCCATCGATTATTTTTGTTTCTGGTACCATGGTGTTTGCATTATCATCATTGTTACATCGTATACACATACTCGCAACAAGGATGATTACAATGATCTGTATTGTTTTCATTGTTTTGATGTTAAGTGAGTATTCATTCTTGCGTGATTTTTCGAATTTTATCATTGCTGGAATCGGAAACATAAAGATGATTATCGGTATCTATTGTAACATCAAATGGAGAATTAAACTGAGCGGATACTGCTGTGCCATCTGCAAAACCAGAGGTACTTCCTACCAGAGTAGTAACTACTCCTTGCGGTGTGATTTTTCTTATCTTGTCATTCCCATTATCAGCAACATAGATAACTCCAGCTGTATCGACGATAATGCCTGTAGGGGAGTTAAATTGGGCTGCAGTGCCATTGCCATCAGCAAAACCAGAGGTGTTTCCTGCGAAAGTGCTCACTACTCCTTGAGGCGTGATTTTTCGTACTTTATTATTACCCCGTTCTACTATATATAAGGTGTCATTCTTATCTATTGCAATACCTGTAGGGAAATTAAATTGAGCCATACCACCAGTTCCATCTGCATAACCTGTAGTACTACCTGCTATGGTACTTACTACTCCTTGTGGTGTAATTTTTCTTATTTTATCGTTCCCAGAATCAGCAACAAATATATTTCCTAGAGTATCTGTTACAAGCCCATGAGGAAAATTGAACTGAGCCATAGTACCAGTTCCATCGGCAAAACCAGGAGCACTTCCTGCGATAGTACTTACTATTCCTTGAGGCGTGATTTTTCTTATTGCGTGGTTCCAGGTATCGGCCACATATAGATTGCCTTCTGTATCTATTGCAATACCCGTAGGGAAATTAAACTGAGCCATACTACCGGTTCCATCTGCATTGCCTCGAGTATTACCAGCTAGGGTACTTACTACTCCTTGAGCTGTGATCTTTCTAATTTTATGGTTCTGTATGTCTACAACATATAGATTGCCATCTGCATCTACTGTAATACCAGTAGGGTTATTAAATTGGGCCACGGTACCAGCTCCATCTGTATAACCTTGAGTACTACCTGCTATAGTGCTTACATCTACTTCGGTAACAGTATAGGTAAATTCTGGGCCGGTAAGTGTTGTGCCATTTATAGATAGGGTTACCAGACCTGTAAATGCTCTGGCAGGTACAATTGCCCTAATTTGGTTATTATTTACTGATTGTGTAGTACCTTCTTTTTCATTAAAAAATACTTGTACCTTGCTAATATCTTCACCAAAATTATTGCCGTTGATAGTTACAATAGTAGTTTTTGGGCCACTGATGGGGTTTATACTACTTAGAGTTGCTACTGGTGGTGGTGATACTACTGGTGTATTGCCATTATCATCACTACTACAACTTGCTAGCACTAGTATTAGCAATAGAACTATACTGTTTTTTATTGTTTTCATGTGTTCTTACTTTATTCTTGCGTGATTTTTCTTATTTTGTGATTATTAGTATCTGTAACATACAGTATGTGATCTCTATCTATTATAATTCCATATGGGTAAGTAAATTGTGCCGAAGTACTTGTGCCGTCTGCAAACCCTTCTGTACTTCCTGCCAGGGTACTAACGACTCCTTGCGGTGTGATTTTTCTTATTTTATGATTTTCAGTATCCGCCACGTATAGATTACTATTTGTGTCTATTGTAATACCTAGAGGAAAGTTAAACTGAGCTATAGTACCAATGCCGTCTGCAGAACCTAGGGTACTTCCTGCCATGGTGCTCGCTACCCCTTGCGGTGTTATTTTTCTTATTTTATGATTTTCATAATCTGTCACATACAGATTACTATCTAGGTCTATTGCAATACCTAGAGGATAGCTAAACTTGGCCATAGTACCAGTGCCATCTGCAAAACCTTCAGTATTACCAGCCAAGGTACTTACCACCCCTTCTGGTGTTATTTTTCTTATTTTATGATTGTAAGAGTCAGCTATGTATAAATTATTATCTGTGTCTATTGCAATAGCATAAGGTCTATTAAACTGGGCAACACTGCCTTGGCCATCTGCAAATCCTGAGGTGCTGCCTGCAAGTGTGCTTACCACTCCTTGTGGTGTTATTTTTCTGATTTTATGATTATTGGTATCCGTTACGTATAGATTATTATCTGTATCTATTGCAATACTACTGGGACCATAAAACTGGGCTGCACTACTTTGACCATCGGCAAACCCTGAGTTGCTACCTGCCAGTGTGCTTACCACTCCTTGTGGTGTTATTTTTCTTATTTTATGATTGTTAGAATCAGCTATGTATAGATTATTATCTGTATCTATTACAATACCAATAGGCCTATTAAACTGGGCAGAAATGCCTTGTCCATCTGCAAATCCTAGTGTACTACCGGCTATAGTACTTACATGTACCTCGGTAATAATATAGGAGAATTCTGGGCCGGTAAGTGTTGTACCATTTACGGATAAGGTTACCAAACCCGAATATGCTTTGGGCGGCACTACCGCTTTAATTTGGGTGTTGCTTACCGATTGTACAGTACCTTCTTTGTCATTAAAAAATACGTGTACCTTACTGATATCTTCGCCAAAATTATTGCCGTTGATGGTGACAATAGTAGTTTTTGGCCCACTGGTAGGGCTTATATTACTTAGAGTTGCTACTGGTGGTACTACTGGCGGTGTGTTGCCATTATCATCACTACTACAACTTGCTAGCACTAGTACCAGCAATATAACTATACTATTTTTTATTGTTTTCATGTGTTCTTACTTTATTGTTTTTAAAAATTTTAATCTATGTTAACGTGAATACTGTTTAAGAGCAGGATACGTCACTTCGAAATTCTGTAAGAATTTAGTATAGAGAAGTGTTTTTTAGCTATAAATTTTCTTGTTTTCGATACATCAAATCAGAGATTTGGCACTCAAATTGACGAAAATTTCTTATCTATTATTCACGTTATGTTAGTATAGGTTAGTGTTGTATTAGGCATATAGATTACTATCAATTTTATTTTTAGGCGTACCCTTTGTTTTCCATTTATGATGTCGTTTAGTTAAGTTTTTAGTTGTCGGTCAGAGTCCTTCGATAAACTCAGGAAACCTGTCGAAGATTTTTGAAAACACAAATTTGGAATCACTTCGACAAGCTCAGTGTGGCATATTGATTTAATCTTATCCTTTAAGGTAAACAAGATTGATAATTCGGGTTAAAAGAAAGCAGAAATACCAATCCCCAGAAAAATAGAAGACAAGCTTTCTTTGTAATTCGATGGTGCACCTTTGGGATTGACATCTTCCCAGGAATAGCTTACACTAGGTTCGATGGCGACATGATTTCCGAGGAAAAAAGCGTAACCAGCCCCAACTCTAAAACCAAAAATATTTGATTTTATATCTGTTGAGCCAAGCAATCCTCCATTGCTAGTTGTTTTAGAACTTGCTATACCAATAAGACCTTCGAAATAGATGTTGTTTTCTAGGTAATAACGTGCAAAAGGTCCTATACCAAAACCATTAGTGGTCGTTTCTATATCTCCAAAATCTGAATCTTGCTTTTCTTTGTTTGTATTAATGCCTAATTCGAGACCAACGGCAAGATTATCGATTACAAAATATCCAACTTTTGGCGTTATTCTGGTAGTAAATGCGGTTGCTTTGTCATCATTTCTTTTTCGGGTAGTGAAATAAACATTAACACTTCCGTTAGCAATAAAACTCCCCTTTGTTTTGGCGTCAAATCCAGAGTCTTGTGCCTGGGATGAAACTATAAAAATGAATGATACGATTAATGTGGCTACTTTTTTCATAATGATTTAATTTTAATTAATTTGATATAAGATGCTTTTTGTGATTAGTTTTCCGTTTGCTTTGCGTGTTTCTTCTTTTACCATACCCACACCTTCTGCTATCCATTGTTTAGTGTGTTGTATCGTGGTCATTCCCATGGTTAACTCGTTGGTATAGGTAATTACATAGCAATCAAAAGTTCCTGCAGGGGTAGTAACTTGCTCTTTTGCAATTACTTTTCTGTTTTGCATATTGGTGGTCATATTTATGTTCATGATTCCCGCATTTACAGACATGTGTACAGATGCATTAGGTAATTCCTGACCAATAGTTAAACTATTGGGGAAAGAGATGTCATCTCCCGTAATACTATATTCCATGTCGTTATATTGATCAAGTATACCAGGGGCAATAAAAGATTCGGGATCTAAACGAGTCGTTTTTCCCGAACAATTGGCTTTAAATGATGAGGTGACAATTGATTTATTGTTCTTGCCATTTTTTAGATGCATAGCAATAGTAATAACACTTTGAGTAGTTGTGTTTTTTACATCGGTTACCTTAAATTCGGTTATGGTAGAGAGACGTTCCTTTTTATTATATTGATGAATGGTTAGTTTTTTGCCTTTCTCGCTAGCATAAAATTTACTACAATTATTGTTCTGAGCAGAAACCGATGTGAGTACCAGTACTGCAATTAAAAAAGCGATATGTTTTATCTGTTTGTATTTCATTTTTTTGATATGTGTCATGATGGTTTTATGGATTAAACCGAATTCTAATAGATTCTCCATTTTGCTCCACCAGTTCATAAGTTCGATCTATTGCATCTTGTATATAATCTGCATAATTGAAATTATTAGGTAAATTGATCAAATTCACATAATTCTCTTCGAAACGAGAAGTGTCTTCAAAATAATTGGTATAATCAGAGAGACTTTCTGGTAGTTGTGGAAGTGTTACTTTATTTGTGCCATTATTCGGAATGGTAATGTCCCAAAAAAGGTTTTTGGCGGCGGGATTTATAATTTGAGTTTCGATATTGGTACATAAATAAATGCCGGATGGTTGTACTTGTAGACTGTTTGATGTAGAGGTGTATGAAAAATCCCAGTTTGGTTTTGTAACAGATACTATTTCAGGTAAAATATTAGTTTTAATTGCTTTGCTATGTCGTACTCCATCAGGATATGATGCTCCATAGCTTGTTAAGTAATACTCAAAGCCATCAGTGATTTCCATATGTTGAGGAAAATTACTTTCGAGATTAACATATCTGTTGGTGTCATAAATAGCAGAAAGATCAGCGTAATTTCTGTCTGAAGTATCATTTAACGTTATAGAGCGTGTAGGTACTATGGTGAAATCTGCAAAACTCAAAGTTCTATTTTCAGTTTCTTTATAATTATCGATCCATGTATATCCATAAACCACAGGATCTACATCATTTGGCTTATACTTTATTTTTAGAAAAATTTTATCAGCAGAACTTTCTTTATTATATGCATAGGTTTTGGTAGGAGCACTGGTTAGGGGATCGACTCCATCGGTAATAGTTCTGTTTTTTAGTCCATAAACAGAAAGCCTGATTTGAGTAGCCCCTGTTAGATTTAGAGTGAACTTTATGCTACCATTTCTGGTAGGGTGATAATTGGGAGCAATTGCACTACTACCTACAGGTACATCTTTGATAGTGATTAGACCTTTATAACTATCGGTTTCTAAAAGGGTAGTAAGCATAAAACTATTAGAAGCATAACCTTTTGCGATTAGCGTGTAAACTCCTGGTATTTTATTGGTTTCTACAGTAGCTAAGATCTCTCCTTCTGCATTATTGGCTATAATCATATTAGGCAAGCTGTTTACACTAAGATTAGAATAATCAAATGTTGCTAATATGATTTCTTGATTGGGATCTATTCCGGGGCCGTTATCATCGTTAGAACAAGACAAGAATATGGCGATCGATAGCGATAATAAAAATGTATATAAAATAGATTTTGATGTTTTCATTTTTCTAAGGTTTAGATTTTGATAAGTGCTACTTTTTTGTTTTTTTACTTTCTTTAATCAAGAAGTTCTTAATCTTCTTTTAAGCTTCGTATTTCACCGGTTCTTCGGGAACCTCCTGTACCATCGGATTGATTGCCTCCAAAAAGCCATATCTCATCATTAAATACTAATGCTGTGTAACTATTGATACCTTCTCTTCCTGGCCTGGGGCCTTCATAGCTGGTCCAGGTCATCATATCTGATGAATACCATATCTCGTTATTAAACTCGGTAAGGTTATCTTTACCAGCAATGACCCATACTTTATCGTTGTAAACTGTTGCAGAATGTGCATTTCTTTCTGAAAACAGCGTAGTAGGGCTAACTTCTGTCCATAAACTACCATTGGTACTGGTCCATATTTCGTTTACTTTGTTGGCGGCTATATCTTCTCCTCCTAATAAATACATTGCATCATTAAAAACAACACCTTTTTGTCCTGCTCTTCCAGGGAACGCATTATCGGTTTCTTGTATCCAGTTTAAACCATTTGCTGTTGACCATACCTCGGTTTGGTTAGTTGTGTGATTGCCTTTTGTCACATACATTTTACTGTTATATACCAAGGTTTCATGAGCCGGTAAAGCTCCAAAAGGAGGTGATAATTCATTCCAGGAAATCCCATCTGTTGAATGCCATATATTGGTATATGGAACATCTGCACTGTCTTTACCGCCTATAAGCCAAAGCTGACCATTAAACGTAGTTAATGTAGCCCCCGAACGAAAAGATGTAAAGCTTGCTGGTGTAGTGCTAGAAAGAGGAATGGTAGCCCAATCAATACCGTTATTGCTAGACCAAAGAAAATAAGGCCCAGAACTACCATATGTATTATAACCTCCGGCAGCATAAATTTTTCCATCAAAAATAGCCATTGCAACTCCTGCAAATTCACCCATTTGATCTTCTTCGGTCTGTACTGTAAAGGTTAAAGAAAGTTCTCCTCCTCCTCGTATAGGAGTAGTATTGTCATCATCTAAGTCACATGAAAAATGGGTGGCTGTAAGGATGATTAATAATAGTACATTGAATCTTTTTGTTTTCATTTCTTTACTTTTAGAGTTTTACAGCTTTATATCATTACGCAACGAATATTGTTACCTTTATTGATCTCTTATTTTTTAAATTTTATTTCCTTAATGATTTTGTTTTTGTGTGTGATTTTTAATGTATAGGTTCCGTTTTCTAAATGGGTTATATTTAGGTATATACTATTTGTAGGAGAATGATTGAGGTGTCCTTTGTAAATCTTTCTTTTTTTATTCATGCCTGTATATCGATCAATGAATCAGACTTTATTTTTAGACTTGATTGTGTAAAGCTAGAATATGTAAAAGAGGATCGTTATAAGGTATGTAACAAAGACTATGAATTATGTAACATTAAGAAATAGGGGGAGGTACCCCTTTTGTTAGGGGTGTTTTTTGAAATGTAAACAGCCTATTTCTTTTGATTTTCTTTCTAAAAGTGAAATAAACTTTTCGTACTTTAACAGATAGCAATTCTATAAATTATGTAACAATATTGGTTACATATGGTATAATGATGCTAATGAAAATAATGTATCATTGTAATTTTGATTATAACCGTTTGTACAACTTAAATTTATCTTTAGTATCAAAAATTTCTCTTACATTTTTTTGTTATTTCTTACCTCTTCTTACTTATGTTGGGCTCAGGAATCTGTAGTAAATCCGACAAAAGTTGTATTTGAAGAAATAATTATCACTTCTGATGATGGGCTTCAGGCATGGGAAAATATTGATGTATTTTATGAAGATGAAGAAGGGATTATTTGGTCACTTATAGAAGATGGTTTATATCGGTATAATGGATATTCTGCTGTAAATGTGACTAGTTTTTTATCTCGTTTTCATAATCTGGATGTAGGGAATCAGGCTGGAACAAGGTTTTTGATTGATAATGATGTTATTTGGTATGGAGAACGTAAAGGATTGTATAAGATAAATCTAGAAAAACGTACTTCAGAAAAAATATTTTTAGAAGAACCGTTACATCTTCCTAATTGGCGAAATTTCATTTTACAATTGAAATCAATAGCCGATACATTATATGTAGGTACTTCTAATGGAATCTATATCGTAGATAAAAAATCGAATATTGTTTTAAAGAAGTATTTAACCAACGGGATTGATATTCATCATCGTAATAGCTCACATGCTGTAGAATCTTTTTTTGTAAACGCAAAAAATAATATCATTTGGGTGGCACTACCTGATGGTTTTTATAAAATTAACATCAAAAACGATCACATAGAGCATTACCAGATTAAAGATGCCCCTTATATCTATCCTCATAATTTTCATGATATTATACGCTATGATAATGTATTTTTAATGCCTACTCATGGTTTAGGAATGGTAGAGTTTAATGTAGAAACCAAGCAGTTTTCACGTTTTGAAACCAAAGTACATGAGAAATGGAGTCGTGCTGATAATGTTATTCGATCTGCAATTCCCTTAAGCGATAGTACTTTATTGGTTAATGTAGTTAATTTGGGAAATGCACTTTACAATAGGCATACAAAAAAATATGAGTGGTTAGAAACACCAGAACCTATGAAAGATGGTGTTTTCTTAAACTTAGATAGAAGCGGATTTGTATGGGCATCGAAACGAGGAAGAATATTTCGTTCTACCCAGCCTGTGGTTAAAACCACTCAGCATTTTAAACATAGCATTGATATAAGCAGTTTTGTGGCTAATAATGTTTTAAAAAGCAGGCCTTCTATCGAGGGTTATTCTACTATAGATCTTAAAGAAGGAGAACGAAATGTAGTATTAGATTTTTCTATTTCTAAGCCTTATGTTTTAGATTCTATAGCGTATAAATACCGATTAAATTCGGAAAAATGGATTCCTATAAAAACAGAAAATGTGCTAAGTCTTTTTGATCTGACTGCTGGCAAAAAGAATTTAACCATTCAAGCACTTGATGAAGATAAAAATGTGTTAGCAGTACGAGAATTAATATTCATTGTTCATCAACCTTTTTATCAATCTATATATTTTATCGGTAGTTGTGTTCTTTTTCTCTTAATAGCAATATATTTATTAGGAAGGTATAGTATGTTTAAAAAAACTACCAAAAAATTACAAGAACTAGATAAAGCAAAATCTAAATTTTTCGCTAATATTTCTCATGAATTTCGTACGCCTCTTACCTTAATTTCGGGACCTATTCAACAGCAACTTAAAAAAGAAAAACTTGATCCGATTGAACGTGCCAATTTTGAAATGGCGCAACGCAACTCACATAAGTTACTTTCTCTGGTAGATCAACTTTTAGACCTTTCGAAAATAGAAACAGGAAATTTAAAGCTTAAGATAAGTCAACAAGATGTAATCTCTTTTATAGGGAGTATAGCCGATAGTTTTACATATTTGGCCACAGAAAAAAAGATTAACTACCTCACGTATATAAATAAAACCCAGGCTATAACATGGTTTGATAAGGATATAGTAGAAAAGGTAGTTGTAAATCTGGTATCTAATGCCATAAAGTATACACCAAACAAGGGATCTATGGTATGCAATGCTACGGTAAAAGAAAATGAATTACACTTTGTGGTAAAGAATACAGGTAAAGGGCTTACCAAAGAAGAAGAAGTCAAAGTTTTTGAACGATTTTATCAGATTAACGAAAACAAAGAAGGAATTGGTATTGGTTTGGCTTTGGTAAAGGAATTGGTCTCGTTGCATAAAGGAACTATAAGTGTAGAAAGCATTCCTAATGAATGGACAGTCTTCACTGTAACATTACCTATTGCTAAAAAATCTTTTTCTAAAAAAGAATTTATAGATGATTCTATTGCTATTTCCAGAAGTGAAATAGGTAACTCTATTAGTGAATATAAAGAAGAACAAGCTGTAGAAGCCGATAAAACAAATGTAGATTTACCCATTTTGCTCATTGTAGATGATAATGATGATATTCGAAGTTATGTAGAGCATATATTTACAAAACGTTATACCATCGTAAAAGCCAAAAATGGAAAGGAAGGGATTGAACAAGCCATAGTGTATATCCCAGATATTATTATTAGTGATATTATGATGCCAGTAAAAGATGGTGTTGAGCTATGTAATGCATTAAAAAGTGATGAGCGTACTAGTCATATCCCTATTGTTCTATTAACTGCAAAAGCAGGAGATGAAAACAAATTAGAAGGCATAAAGACAGGTGCAGATGATTATATCACTAAACCATTTCATGAAGGCGTACTAAAAGAACGTATAAACAAACTGATAGAAGTTCGCAAAAAATTACAATCGCGATACAGTCAGGAAGTTATTTTAAGACCAAAAGATGTAACTATAACCTCTGTAGAGGAGCAATTTTTAAGCCGTATGCAAAAGGTATTGGACGAAAATTTGGTAGAATCTTCTTTTTCGATAGAACTGTTTAGTCAGGCATTAGGTATGAGTCGTATGCAACTGCACAGAAAGTTGAAAGCATTAACAGGGTTGTCTGCTTCAGAATTTATTCGATCTCAACGCCTAAAATTAGCGGCACAATTACTTAAAAAATCCGATATTAATGTATCTCAAGTAGGATATAGTGTTGGTTTTAATGATCATGCATATTTTAGTAAGTGTTTTAAAGAAATGTATCATTGTACACCTAATGAGTACAGTAAGAAAAAATAAATAGAATACGTTTTCTTTTATGAAGCCCTTTTTTGCATAGTTTTTGTAAAATGATAAAATCAGATGAGGTTTCTAATCGTGTCGAAACGCTTTAGATTTTAAAAAATAATCATACTTTTATACACACAATTGAATATTTCTTAGTTTGCTACTCTAAAATGACCGAAAACGTAAAAATTATTGAATGCCCTCGAGATGCTATGCAGGGTATAAAAGAATTCATTCCTACCGAAAAAAAAGTTCAGTATATTCAGTCATTGTTACGGTGTGGTTTTGATACCATAGATTTTGGGAGTTTTGTTTCACCAAAAGCAATACCGCAAATGGTAGATACTGCAGAGGTTTTGTCGCAATTAGATCTTTCTGATACCAGAAGTAAATTGTTGGCAATTATTGCTAATGTTCGCGGTGCTAATGATGCAGTACAACATGAAGCAATCAATTATTTGGGATATCCTTTCTCGATTTCAGAAAATTTCCAAATGAGAAATACACATAAAACTATTGCAGAATCTGTAGCTACATTACAAGAAATATTACACATCGCAGATAAAGCAAATAAAGAAGTGGTGGCTTATCTTTCTATGGGGTTTGGTAATCCTTATGGAGATCCATGGAGTGTAGAAATAGTAGGAGAGTGGACCGAGAAATTAAGCAAGATGGGGGTGAAGATTCTTTCATTATCAGATACTGTTGGTACTTCTTCACCAGAAATTATTGATTACTTGTTTTCGAATTTAATTCCGGCTTATCCAGAAATTGAATTTGGAGCGCATTTGCATACTACACCAACAACCTGGTTTGAGAAAGTAGATTCTGCATATAAAGCAGGATGCAGACGTTTTGATGGAGCTATTCAAGGATTTGGAGGATGCCCAATGGCAAAAGATGAATTGACTGGTAATATGCCTACAGAACGTATGATCTCATATTTTACAACGGTGAATGCCGAAACGAATATCAAAACGCTAAGTTTTGAATCTTCGCATAACGAGGCTACCAAAATATTTTCGTTGTATCATTAGTCTGTATCACACTTAAAACCAGCATAGTAATTTTCTTTCTTTACTGAAGTTTAAAATTAATTTAGATTTAGAATAAATAAACTTTGTCAAGTTCATTTTGATGAATATATTTGCGAACTCATAAGTTATTGATATTAAGTCTAAATAAAAGAAATGAAAATTAAAAATTTGCTAAAAATCGTATGTATATCAGGAGCCTTTGTTTTAGGATCTTGTTCTTCAGATGATGATACTACTCCAGAAGTAGTGGCACCCGCAAACTACGTTTTTGAACGTAATAATGAAAGCTCTGTAAGTTTTGGAGGTCAAACTACGCGTATTGCAATGGCCGAAGAAATTGTAAGTAAATTAAAAGATAGAACAAGTACTGAAGCTATTTTGGATGCAATGTTTGCTCATGTAGAAGGAACAAATGATTTTTCTGATGCTAATCTAAATGCATCTGGTAAAAGTGTAAGAAGCAAAACGGCTGCGTCAAGAGATTATTTTTCTGATAACGCAACAGATGCTGCAGTTATAAAGGGAAAATTTGATGAGTGGATAAAAAGTCAGGTAGATAATGTTTTTCCTAATTGGGAAACAAGTGCTTCAGCTGGTGTAGCGGGAGTTATACAAGAAGCTGGTGGAGGATCTAATAGATATGTTAATGCAAAAGGATTAGAATTAAACCAAGCATTTGCCAAGAGTTTGATAGGAGCTTTAATGACTGATCAAGCTTTAAATAATTATTTGGGAACTGCAGTTTTAGATGAAGCTTCTAATGTAGCAGATAATAATAATGGTGTGGTAGCAGAAGGTAAGCCTTACACTACAATGGAGCATAAATGGGATGAAGCTTACGGTTATTTATATGGAGCTTCTCAGGATAAAGCAGACCCAAATAAAACTATAGGTAAAGATGATAGTTTTCTCAATAAGTATATTGGAAGAGTAGAAGGAGATTCTGATTTTGCAGGTATTGCAAAAGAAATATTTGATGCATTTAAGCTAGGTAGGGCAGCCATTGTTGCAAAGAGGTATGATGTACGTGATGCGCAAGCAGCGATTATTAGAGAAAAAATATCACAAGTTATTGCGATAAGAGCGGTATATTATTTACAACAAGGAAAAAATGCGTTAGAGGCCTCTACTGTAGATTATGCTAGTGCATTTCACGACCTATCTGAAGGGTTTGGATTTGTATATAGTCTACAATTTACAAGAAAATCACAAGGTAATGTTCCTTATTTAACAAGAACCGAGGTTCAAGGATTAATAGATCAGTTAATGGGAGGTACTAACGGACTTTGGGATGTAACTCCGGCAACTTTGCAATCAATTTCCGAAACTATTGCAGGTAAATTTAGTTTTACTGTAGGACAAGCTGGTAGCTAGAATAATGAACAATTCATAAAGTTTAAAAAAAGAGGTTGGAAATTATAACATTTCCAACCTCTTTTTTTACATTTGCAAAAATTTATTAAGAATAAATAAAAATAAGATGAAGAAATCATTATTTTTAGTTTTGGCCACGCTGGTTTTTATAGTGGGCTGCTCATCGAGTGATGATTCAAATGGTACAGGCGATAATACAGATAATTTTGACCGAAAAGCCTTATTAACTAATATAGCAGATAATATAGTTATACCTTCGTATCAAAGTTTTTCTACCGATATAACTGCTTTAAAAACGGCAACCTCTACTTTTGTAACTACAACCGATACAGCAAATCTTGTTGCGCTAAGGAATGCTTGGATAAAAGCATATACCTCATGGCAATCGGTGAGTATGTTTGAAATAGGAAAAGCAGAAGAACTTTCGCTACGAAATTTTATGAATGTATATCCTGTTACTGTAGCCGAAATAGAATCTAATATTACTTCGGGAACGTATGATTTTACTTCGGTAACAAAACAAGACGAACAAGGATTTGGAGCTTTGGATTATCTTTTGAATGGATTATCAGGTACCGATACAGGAATCGTAGAGTTTTATACTACCAATGCTAATGCTGCTGGTTATAAAAAGTATTTAACTGATTTGGTAGACCGTATGAATAATCTTACCGATGAGGTTTTAAACGACTGGAAAGGAAGTTATAGAGGTACTTTTATAAGTAATAGTGGATCTTCTGCAACAAGCTCGGTAGATAAATTGACTAATGATTTTATTTTTCATTATGAAAAGCATTTACGTGCAGCCAAAATAGGAATACCTGCAGGTGTGTTCTCGGGGTCTCCATTAGATAATACAGTAGAAGCTTTTTATAAGACAGATATATCTAAGGCACTTTTTAATGCTAATCTTAGTGCATTACAAGATTTTTTTAATGGAAAACATTTTGGGAGCACGACTACAGGAGAAAGTTTAAAAACATATTTAGATTTCTTAAATACAATTAAAAATGGCGAAGATTTAAGTACGCTTATCAATAACCAATTTAATACTGCAAGAACAAAAGCATCAAGTCTGGATGACGATTTCTCATCTCAGGTTCGTACCAACAATAGTTTAATGACACAAACCTATGATGAATTACAGAAAAATGTAGTTTTTCTTAAGGTAGATATGCTTTCTGCAATGTCTATACGTGTAGATTTTGTTGATGCCGATGGAGATTAAATTTGCATATATTGTTAGATGACTTTTAAACTTAACGAATATCTGAAAAAAACAACGGAGGCTGCACCACTTGCAGTCTTTCGTATTTTTTTTGGAGTAATGATGCTAATTAGTATTATTCGTTTTTGGAGCTACGGATGGATCGATAAACTATACATTCAGCCTAAGTTTTTTTTCTCATATTATGGTTTCGAATGGATAAAACCTATCGGAATCTATACCTACATTATTTTTGCCATATGCGGAATTTCTACAATTTTTATAGCACTTGGTTTCAAATATAGGATTGCAATAGTTACTTTTTTTATCAGTTTTACTTACATAGAGTTAATGGACAAGACAACATATCTTAACCATTACTATTTTATAAGCTTACTTAGTTTTGTAATGATTTTTTTACCTGCAAATAGGTATTATGCATTAGATGCGAAACTGAAAAGAATTTCTTATCAATTAATCCCTAACTGGACAATTGATGCTATCAAATTACTTTTGGGGATTGTATATTTTTATGCAGGTTTAGCAAAACTTAATTCTGATTGGCTGGTAAAAGCGATGCCTCTTAAAATATGGTTGCCTTCTAAATACGGTGTACCTCTTTTGGGAGATTTGATGCAAAAAGAATGGATGCATTATCTATTTAGCTATTCGGGTGCGATGTATGATCTTACAATTCCACTATTGTTATTATATAGAAAAACGAGACCTTTTGCTTTTATTCTGGTCGTTATCTTTCATGTATTAACCCGGGTTCTTTTTCCTATAGGAATGTTTCCTTATATTATGATTGTAAGCACATTGATATTTTTTGATGCTAGTCTCCATCATAAGATATTAGATTTTATTTCCAAAGTATTTAAAATAAACAAGCTACAGTTTGACACCAATACAGCATTACAATTTTTTCCTAAGAAAAATAAAGTCTTTTTAACGTCTATAACTATATTCTTTGCGATTCAGTTACTTCTACCGTTTAGATATATATTATACCCGGGAGAATTATTCTGGACAGAAGAAGGGTTTCGGTTTTCATGGAGAGTAATGTTAATGGAAAAAGCGGGCTATGCTAATTTTAAAATTGTTGATAGTGTAACCAAAAAGCGATTTTATGTTGATAACGACGATTTTCTTACCGCTTTTCAACAAAAACAAATGGCATCGCAACCTGACTTTATATTACAATATGCTCATTATCTAAAAAAACATTTTGAAAGTCAAGGGCATCAAAACATACAAGTATTTGTTGAGAGCTATGTAACACTTAATGGAAGGTTAAGTACACAATATATAGATCCAACAGTAGATTTGGGAAAACAAAAAGAATCATTTAAACATAAAAATTGGATTATTCCATTTAAGGATGAAATTAAGGGATTATAGCGTATTTTTTGGAACATTATTAATGATAAGCTCAGTTTTTGGGCAATATCAATTTAAGGGCACAGTAACAAATTTAGATAATCAACCTATTGCAAATGCAGAGGTATATAACAGAACCAACGGTAAGCAGACCATTACAAATACCGATGGTCAATTTAAATTTGCAGACTTACCAAAAGGAGAGTATCTGATTACTATTTTTAGTTTTGATTTTGAAATTCTGGAACAGCAAATAAAGATTGAAGGCGATGAATCAAAAGATTTTGTGTTGAAACCCTTGGGAGAAGAACTTTCTGAAGTTTTGATCACACAACGAAAAGAAAAGATTTTTGGACTCAAACAACTTAGACCTGTAGAAGGAACTGCAATTTTTGCAGGTAAAAAAAGTGAAGTAATTCTGGTAGACCAAACAGTTGGGAATTTAGCTTCAAATAATTCTAGGCAGATTTATGCTCAGGTTGTTGGATTAAATATATACGAAAACAGTGATGCAGGCCTTCAACTTAATATTGGAGGTAGGGGATTAGATCCGAACCGATCTGCCAATTTTAATATAAAACAAAATGGTTACGATATAAGTGCCGATGTTTTAGGATACCCCGAGAGTTATTATACTCCTCCTGCAGAAGCTTTGAGTGAAATACAGGTTGTTCGCGGAGCTGCATCATTACAATATGGAACTCAGTTTGGGGGATTAATCAATTTTAAAATGAAGCAGCCCAATCCCAATAAAAAAATAGAACTCATATCCAGGCAATCATTAGGATCATTTAATCTATTTACGAGTTTTAATAGTATTAGTGGTACTTTAGGTAAGTTTAGTTATTACACTTATTTTAATTATAAAAAAGGTGACGGTTATAGACCAAATTCAGAATTTGATTCTAAAAACTTTTATGCGAATGTCGGATATACTTTTACCGATAAAACAAAACTAACTTTTGAAGCCACATATCTTGATTACCTGGCACAACAACCAGGAGGACTAACCGATACTCAATTCGATGAAAACCCAGAGTTTAGCAATCGAACCAGGAATTGGTTTGATGTAAACTGGAAATTATTCTCCCTAAAACTAGAACATAAATTCTCTGATAAGACCGATTTTAGTTTAAATCTTTTTGGTCTTGATGCTTCTCGAAAAGCAGTAGGTTTTAGAGGGAATCCTTTTATACTAAACTCAAACCCTATTACAGATGTGGATGAAACAGATGCTAATGGTAATTTTGCTTTTCCACGTGATTTGATTGTAGGTAACTTTAGAAATTGGGGTGCAGAGGCTAGATTATTAAGTAGATACAATTTGTTTGGTAAGGAGTCAGTTTTTTTAATAGGCTCAAAATATTACCAGGCTAATAATGACTCTAGACAAGGTCCGGGAAGTATCGGAACTAATGCAAGTTTTGACTTTGCTACGCAAGCATTTCCAGATTACCCAAACCAATCTGATTTTGATTTTCCTAACCTGAATGTAGCCATATTTGGAGAGAATATTTTTAATATTTCTGATCGCTTTTCAGTAACTCCTGGTTTTAGATTTGAATATATTAAAACCGAAAGCGAAGGAAGTTATAATCAGGTTAATTTTGATCTGGCAGGAAATCCTATATCTAATACTACCTTGGTAGATAACAGAACTCTGGATCGCTCATTTTTACTTTTTGGTATTGGAGCCAGTTATAAGCCAAATACCCATTTAGAAGCATATGCCAATTTATCTCAGAATTATAGGTCAGTTACTTTTAGTGATATTCGAGTAGTAAGCCCAACTTTTATAATTGATCCCGATATTTCTGATGAAGAAGGTTTTACTGCCGATTTTGGCGTTAGAGGAAAAATAGGAGGAAATAAACTGTCTTATGATATTGGAGGTTTTGGATTGCTATACGATGATCGAATTGGGATCGTATTAGACGACAGAGCAAATAGAGTTAGAAAGAATATAGGGAAAGCACTTATTTATGGGTTAGAAACTTTTATGGATTGGAACATTCTTAATACATTTTATGCGGGAAACTCAGATTTCCGATTTAATTGGTTTGTTAATGCATCTTTTACAGAATCAGAATATATAGAGTCTGAAGAAGCAGGAGTAAAAGGTAAAAAAGTCGAATTTATACCAGTAGTGAACTTAAAAACCGGATTAAAATTTGGTTACAAAAACTTTCTTGCCAATACACAATTTACCTATTTGTCAGAACAGTTTACAGATGTAACCAATGCTACTAATGCACCTTCTGGAGATAGTCGTAATGGTATTATTGGCGAAATCCCATCGTACCACATCCTTGATTTTTCAGTTTCTTATCGGTATAAGAAATTTAAACTGGAAACAGGGGTAAATAATGTTTTAGATACTCGTTATTTTACCAGAAGAGCGACCGGTTATCCTGGGCCGGGAATTATACCTTCTGAGCCTTTAACCTGGTATACCACTTTACAGTTTAAATGGTAAGCACTAGAATAGCTTTAGGTGTAGTAATGTATTAAAATGAAATTGTAATGAATGAATTTTTTGAATACGATAGTATGGTGGCGAAGTACTACCAGAAAACACCTAATCGCGTATTACCATTAGTTTCATGGGAGTTTTATGGAGAACACCTTTCAGTATTCGAAAGCTTTAAAGAAGATCTTAATACGTTAAAGAAAATTACCAAAAATTGGAATTTTACGAGAGACTATTACCAAGAATTTATTCAAGAACAATCTGTTATTGTTATTACGAATCCCAATCTTAAAATTGTATACGCTTCACAAAATATTCAAAAACTAAGTGGATATTCACCTAATGAGGTTATAGGCAATTCGCCAAAAATATTTCAGGGTGAAGATACATGTACCAAGACATCTGCAAAAATACGAACTGCTATAGCTAGTGAGATTCCTTTTGAAGTATCGATTGTAAACTATAAAAAGGATAAAACCCCATATTTATGCCAGATTAAAGGATTTCCGATTTGGGATAAACATGGTAAATTGGTTAATTATATTGCTTTTGAGAAAGTAGCATAGTCATATTTTTATGAAACTAAATCTTGACCTAAGTTCTAATAACTTCATTAAATGCTATTTTTAGAGAAATCTATGTTTCAAAATTAAAATAGATAATCTTATTTTACCTTTCATTTTTTATTCAACATCTCATTCGTCCCTTTTTTGGGTGTATTCATCACAAAAGCTATATTAAAATTTTGAATATATTTTTTATTCTTAAAGATTTGCCTTTAGGTATGTTACTAAGGAATGTTTGTTTAAAACAAAGAAAGGATGAAGATTCAAAGCATTTTAATTCATTTGTATATTAAGTTGTTTGTTAATTATTGTTTAAAAATGAAGTGATACTAATCTTGATTTTATTAAAAATTGGTATTTATGATTATTTCAATTATGGAGGCATGAAACGTCGATTTAAAGAAGATAAAATTAATTGACTAAAAATGACAAATTACCATACTACTAATTATAGTATTGTTTTCGTTAGATTAGTCAACTTTCGGGTATAATACTAAAAAACACTTAATTCAAACAGTAATAGTTGTTTTTTTAGGCCAATCCATTTAGAAATAGACTTTATGTTTGGGTACTTTTGAACAGTATAGTAAACCAATTATAGATTTTAAGAAGTGCTTTGTATTATTATATACATGTCTTTATAAACTTCTATAGGCATTTTTTAATAGAAACTTTACTAGTAAAATTTTTCTCACAATTGATATTAAAAACGTTTATGGTAAATCTATGTAAATCAATAAGTAAAAGTAAATGGTTTCAAGACTTGGTTACAATTGCAATTTTAATTGCAGGTGTTCTGGTTGGGATTGCTACGTATCCCAAATTTTCTTCAAAGCATGAACAAGTGCTAGAATTGTTAAATCAAATAATTTTAGGAGTTTTTATTATAGAAATCGTTGTTAAAGTTATTGCAGAAGGAGGAAAACCCTGGCTTTACTTTACAGATGGCTGGAATGTTTTTGACTTTATCATTGTGGCAGCTGCATTTCTTCCTTTTGGAGGAAGCTCTATAGCCATATTACGTTTACTGCGTTTATTAAGGGTTTTAAAACTTATAAAAGCATTACCAAAACTTCAAATGTTGGTAGGAGCACTATTAAAAAGTATCCCTTCTATGGGATATGTTTCTATTCTATTATTATTACTCTTTTATATCTATGCTGTAGCCGGTGTGTTCTTCTTTTCAGAAAATGACCCAATACATTTTCAGGATTTACAAAGATCAATGCTATCCTTATTTAGAGTAGTAACATTAGAGGATTGGACGGATATTATGTACATCAATATGTTTGGGTGTGAGAATTATGGGTATGGCGGTAATATGAACCTTTGTGTAAATTCAAAAAGTGCTTTAGTACTCTCGGTTACTTACTTCGTGTCATTTGTCCTTATCGGCACTATGATTTTCTTAAACTTGTTTATAGGGGTTATTATGAATGGTATGGACGAAGCAAAAAACGAAATGCTACTCGAAAATCAAATACAATCTGGAGAAAAAGATACAAGTATCGAAGATGTAGAACATAAAATATATGAACTACAAGAACTGTTGGTGCTCTATAAAATTCAACAAAAAGATGATGAGATATAAAAATAAATGGTATTCAATAATTAATTTAAACTAATAGATATGGGGTTTCTTAATAAAGTGAAAAGTAAGTTAGGTATTGGCGGGGTAAAGGTTGAGCTGCAAATACCTGGACAAGTTTCTAAAGAAAGTGAACAAGTAGAAGGTAAGGTTGTGTTAACTACCAAAAGTGAACAAGAAATTGTCGAAGTTGAAATAAAATTAGTAGAAGAGTTTACAATAGGACGAGGAGATGACAAGAGCAAGGAATCTTTTGATTTGGGTATGGTTAAGTTTTCTGACACTTATTCTATTAAACCAGGAGAAGTAAAAGAAATCCCTTTTGTTTTACCATTTAAGTTGTTAAAATCTAATGCAGATTCATTAGCTGAAAAAGGAGGAGCTCTTGGCGCACTTGGAAAGGTGAGTAAATTTACCTCTAACGAAAAATCAAAATACATGGTAGAGGCTAATGTAGATGTAAAAGCAGCTATTCTTGACCCTTCTGATGAGAAGGATATTAAATTAATATAGTTCTCATTTTGATAAAAGAGATAAAGCTCAATACTTATTTTATTTTGTAAGTATATGTGATTAAAAAGTTAATCCTATTTTGCCTATATAGTAAAATTCACTTTTTTGAAGACAAATTATCGAAACCAGCAAGGGAGGGTGATGTAATTGTTTCTTGTTCTGATAGAATTATGTATTTTAGTTCGATATTATCGAACAACACTAAATAAACATGATAAAAGAAATAGAACAACTATTAAATGATCAAATAAAATATGAGGCAAAAGCTTCTGCTCAATATCTTTCGATGGCTTGTTGGGCGGATACTCGAGGATATAATGGCATTGCAGATTTTTTTTATACGCAATCAGAAGAGGAACGAGTACATATGACCAAGCTGGTTAAATTTATTAATGAACGAAGTGGTAATGCTGTTATTCCTGCAGTAGGCAAACCTAGGGATGATTTTAAATCGTTGATGGAGCTTTTTGAAACGTTCTTGGAAAGCGAAGAATTTGTTACAGGAAAAATTAATAATGTTATATATGAATGCCTGCAACATAAAGATTATAATGTACATAATTTTATGCAATGGTATGTAGCAGAACAGCTAGAAGAAGAGGCAACAGCACGAACATTGTTAGATAAACTTAAAATTATTGGCGACGATAAGTCTGGTCATTATTTATTTGATAGAGATATCAACACTTTTCAAGTAGCAGAGGAACCTAAATGATTGTTAATAAGTTAATAAAGATAAAATAGAGATTCCTTTTTTTGGAATCTTTTTTTTATATTTTTGTACTTTATTTAGATTCAATAAAAATTATATCAGTGCAAAGTTCAGGTACTCCATCATTATATTCTCCTTGTCCGGCTGTTAATTGTGAAATAGCCTGTGGAGGGAAAAAGAAAAAATGTTGTAAAAAATATAAAAAGAAAGGAAAATCTAATTGCAAAAGATGCCCTAAACTTTAGTTTATAGGGCTTTATAATATATTTTGGATGTTAATTCATTCTCGAAAAACGGAAATACCCACAGGTGTTTCCGTTTTTTTGTAAAAAAAATGACTAATCAATGTAGGGTATTTTTTTATATAACTGTATTATAAATAGAGGCCGAATTAAAGGTTGTAGTAAATAAGAGTAAGTATATAGTCTTGTTCGGTATAAAAATTGTTCTTTTAATAATTATTTAGACTTAGTACGTATTATGACCTTCAAACGAATTTTAAGTACTAATTAACAATTTGAATAGTTACTATAAAGTAGATTTACATTGATATGAAAAAGATTATTGTAGTTGTATTCCTAATATTTTCAGGAATTAATTGGGTAAGTGCTCAAGAGTGGTTAACCAATTTTGAAGAAGCAAAAAGAATCGCACAGGAAAATGATAAAAATATAATTTTGGTGTTTGCCGGTTCAGATTGGTGTGCACCTTGTATTAAATTAGAGAAACAGATTTTAAATACAGAGGAATTTCAGGGATATGCCAAAAAACATTACGTATTATTAAAAGCAGATTTTCCACGAAAGAAAAAAAACCAATTACCCGAAGCTTTACAGCATCAGAATAATGCATTGGCAGAGAAATATAATAAAAGTGGAGGTTTTCCATTAGTTGTTGTTTTAGATAAAAATGGTAAAAAAATGGGAGCGATTGGTTATAAAAAAGTAACACCAAATACATACTTAGAAATGCTAAGTACAATGATTAAATAATATTTTGAGATTTTTCTTTACCCTTTTATTCCTTGCTACGATAAGTAGTAGTTTTTCACAACAAATATATAAACGTACCCTAAAACTAATGGGAAGTCGTTTTGATATTACTGTTGTCGAAAAAGATAAAACAACAGCTAATCAATCCATAGATATTGCTGTCGAAGAAATTCAGAGAATCGAAAAATTGATTTCTTCGTGGGATAAAAACTCTCAAACTTCTTTAATTAATAACAATGCAGGGATTAACCCAGTGAAAGTTGATGCAGAACTTTTCGACCTAATATTTAGAGCTATTCAGATTTCTAAATTAACAGATGGCGCATTTGATATTAGTTATGCATCTATGGATCGAATTTGGAAATTTGATAATAGCATGAAAAAAATGCCTTCTGAAGAAGAAATTAAAGCATCAGTAGCAAGAGTAGGGTACAAGTATATTGTTTTAGATAAAAAGAAATCTACAGTATTTCTAACCCAAAAGGGGATGAAGATAGGGTTTGGAGCTATTGGAAAAGGATATGCAGCAGATAAGGCCAAAAATCTCCTAATAAGTAAAGGAGTAAAGGCCGGAATCATAAACGCCTCTGGAGATATGAATACCTGGGGAAAACAACCCGACGAAAGCGAGTGGAAAGTTGCAATTACCAATCCTTTGAATAAAAATAATGCATTTGCACTATTACCAGTAGTAGAAAAAGCAGTAGTGACTTCTGGTAATTATGAAAAATACGTAATTTTAGATGGTAAACGGTATTCTCATATTATAGATCCCAGAACAGGATATCCATCTACTGGTATTGTAAGCGCTACAGTTTTTGCTCCAAAAGCTGAGTTGGCAGATGCATTGGCAACTTCTGTTTTTGTGATGGGAATTGAAACGGGATTAAATAGAATCAATCAATTAAAAGGGATTGAATGTATTATAATTGATGACCAGGGAAATATTTATACCTCTGATCATATTAAGATAGATAATAAATAACAATAATTCTTATAAAACGTACTTTATGAATAAGTTGATACCAATACTTTTAGTACTAGTACTTTTTCTTAACTCATGTGTAGCTGTAAAAGAATACGAAAAAGTACAAATCAATGATCCTGATATGGAATTAGCACTTAAAAAAATTGATCGTTTTGAAACTAATTTTCAGGCATATAGAGAATCTGCTGCTGGAGCAAATGGAGGAAAAACAGGTGGAGGATGTGGTTGTAATTAAGAGATAATACTTCTCTTAAATAAAGAATTTAAAAACATACTAAAAACCTTTATAAAGTAAAGATCCTTTGAGAAAAATTCCCTTAATAATAGCAATATTATCTATAGTGATTGTAACCGCACAGGAGCAACAACAGGATGATACAACAACATACAAAAAAAGAGTATTAGAATCTGCAGAAGTAGATTTTTTGATGAGTTACTATACTCAGGATGGAGATAATGCTGCCGTTACAGGAGGTTTGGGTACAGAAGAGCTCACTGATCTTACCCCAACAATAGTAGTTTCTATCCCACTAAATGATGATGATATATTAACTATAGATGCGGGAATATCGGCATATTCATCGGCATCTTCTAGTAATGTTAATCCTTTTGATGGTAATGGTGCTGCCAATCCTTATGTAGCTTCTTCTGGAGCATCAAAAAAGGACGTGTTAACAACAATATCAGGAAGTTATAGTCATAGTAGTGATGATCGAAATAGTGTGTGGTCTGCCAATGTTGCGGTCGCAACCGAGTATGACTATTTTTCTGTAGGCTTTGGAGGTAGTTATTCAAGACTTTTTAATGAAAAAAATACAGAATTAAGCATAAAAGCCAATGTGTTTCTAGATACATGGAAAGCAATATATCCCTCAGAATTAAGGGATCAGCCTACATTTACGAAGTTTGATGATGAATCTCGTAATTCGTATTCTGTAGGATTAGGGTTTTCACAAATTTTGTCTAAAAGGTTACAAGGATCTCTTTCATTAGATTTTATTCAACAGGAAGGCCTTTTGTCAACACCGTTTCAACGAGTACAATTTGCCGATGTGGCCGATGTAATTATTGAAGAATTTACATATGGTGATGATGTAGAAAGATTACCAGATTCTAGGTTTAAAATAGCCGCAGGAGGAAGACTACATTATTATATTAATGAAATTTTTACAATACGAACATTTTATAGATATTATACAGATGATTGGGGAATTAATTCACATACAGCAAGTATAGAAATACCCATTAAAATCACAGATAAATTTACACTGTATCCTTCATATCGTTTTTATACACAAACAAAAGCAGATTACTTTGCACCGTTTAATCAACATCTGTCTACGCAGCAATTCTATACCTCGGATTATGATTTATCTGGTTTTGATGCAAATCAATATGGTTTTGGTATTAGTTATACCGATATTTTCACAAAATTCCATATCTGGAAACTTGGTTTAAAAAGTATCGATCTTCGGTTTAGACAATATGAACGTAACTCTGGACTTAGCTCTAGTTTATTTTCAGGAGGATTTAGTTTTATAATGGATTGAATCAGTTGATTACCGCATAATTTTTCTAATTGTATAATACTATTATTTTTATCCTGTATTGAAATAAGCAAGTTCTGGGTTTTAATACTACCTAGAGCTATATACTTTTATACTGTTTTTAAAATTAAAGTATTATGAAGATAAGTGAGCAAAATCAGTTTCATTACAATCGTATTGCAGAGGCTATAACGTATATTAAGCAAAATTTTAAAGATCAACCTAACCTGGATGAGATTGCAGAAAAAGTACATATTAGCCCTTTTCATTTTCAAAGACTCTTTACAGATTGGGTGGGGGTAAGTCCTAAAAAGTTTTTGCAGTACACTAGTTTAGAATACGCAAAAAATATTTTAAAAGATCAGCAAACTACTTTGTTTGATGCGGCATACGAGACCGGACTTTCTGGAACAGGAAGATTACATGATCTTTTTATAAAAATAGAAGGAATGACACCCGGAGAATATAAAAATGGTGGTCAGAACCTAGACATTAATTATAGTTATGCCGAAAGTCCGTTTGGTAAAATGCTGGTAGCTTCAACCTCAAAAGGTATTTGCCATATGACATTTGCAGATGATGACAATGCATTTAGAACATTACAACAACGTTTTCCGAAAGCAAAGTTTACTCAAATTGTAGATAGATCTCAACAAAATGCTCTATTTATCTTCACTAAAGATTGGAGAAAATTAAGTCAAATAAAACTACACCTTAAAGGAACTGATTTTCAATTAAAAGTTTGGGAAACATTACTCAAGATCCCAAAGGGAGGATTAACAACATATGGAACCATAGCCAATCATATTCATAAGCCTAAAGCATCCAGGGCCGTAGGAACCGCTATAGGTAGTAATCCTGTTGCGTTTTTAATTCCTTGTCATCGAGTAATCCAATCTACAGGTGATTTAGGGCAATACCATTGGGGTAGTACACGCAAAACTGCTATAATTGGCTGGGAAGCTGCAAAAATTAATTCATAACTAAGCAAGATTCGGGTGTTTTACTTTTTGAATTCTTATCAATTTTACTACACCAAGATGATGTAATAAGTTTTTCTCTTACATCATCTCAACTAAATCATAAAATGAACATATGAAAAAATTTAGGATTGTCCCGTTAACAAAAGAATATGTATCACGAATCAAAGAAACAAAAGTAGATGATTTTGATTACCCTATTGTTGAACAAATAGCTACAGGTTATGGACCTTGTCGTATTTCTTTAAAAAAATTTGATCCAGGAAAAGATACGCGGCTATTAATTAGTCATAGTCCTTTTGAAATTAAAAATGCATTCAATCAACCAGGTCCTGTTTTTGTTCACAAAAAAGAAGTCGAACCTTATAAGAACAACCATCAATTTCCACCAGAAATTAAAGCAGATAAACAAAATTTCCCTTTATCACTAATTGGATATAATACAAAACAAAATATGGTATTTACAAAATTGGTAGGCGATGATGATGTAGATCTTTTAATACCAGAAATATTTCATAGCCACAACGACATAGCATATTTACATGCCAGAAATGCCGAAGCTGGTTGTTTTATATGTAAAATAGAAAGAGTATAATTTTTAGCCCCCCTAAACATTTAGAATAACTTTTATTTTTTATACATAAAAAGGGAACACTATCCTTATGTGTTCCCTTTTAGCCATTTACGTTAATAGATAAGTTATGGGCGTTTTTATAATAAAACGTTTATACAACATAATACCCTACCCCTCAAAAAAAAAATAATTTCCTATAGCGGTTCTTAGAGTTTTCTAATAAAAAAATGGATAAACAAAATAAGTGCAATATTTTTAAAAACCTTAATATTAGGAACCCGAATAATAGTAAAATTAAAATGAGAGTTTCGGTAAATTATATTGTTTTACATCAATTATATTGCATTTATCGTATAAGTAGAAAGATATTTAATAACATAGTATTAGGGATAAAACCAAAAAAAACGTTAAATTTATCCTACCTAAATGCCCAAATTATGCAATCCAAATTAATTCTTACTGTCGTTAGTATAGCTATGCTAACATTGAGCAGTTTTAAAAATAGCCCAGAACACCAGAAAAATGATGGTGAAAAAGAAAATGCTAGTGTATATCAGGGCGGCCCAAAAGAATTAATAGGAAAATGGGTAATGGATGGTGATCCCAATACTTATATAGAATTAAGGTCTGATGGAACCGTCATAGAAAAGTCCTTAGGAGAACCTCTAAAAAGGTATTGGTTATTAAAAGATAGTAAACTTTGCTTAAAAGCGACATCGGTAGAAGGAGGTACAGAAAAGTGCTTAGAATTTGTGCTAAGAGAAGATATGCTGGTGATTACTATGAATGAAATGAAACTTCATTATGCAAGATCTAAAGAATAATAATATAGTAATGGTATAAAATTTGCGATTAGGATAAAAGAATTGATAATTTTATCACCTTTTGTGTATTTAAAAAATATCAAAACTATAGATTACCAAAAAAACATTAAATTTATATCCTTATTTTATTAAAAATTAAATTATGAAAAGACCCCAATCTATATCCGTAATTTTTACAACTGTTATATTAGCTGCAATGCTAATGAGTTTTAAGACAAAACCTGTACAGCAAAATCAGACGTTAAAATTTGAAGAAATTGTAATTGAACAGGTTGCAGGCACAGAATTGATAGGAGAATGGGTTATGAAAGATGATCCCGAAACTGTTATCATATTCAAATCAGATAAAACAGTAGTAGAAAAGTCTAAAACAAAGACAACACAAAATACATGGTCTATAAATATAAAAGATCGTGAAGTGTGTATAAGTAATTCAGAATGTATATATTATGAAGTCACAGAAACTTCTCTTTTTTTATATATAAACAAAAAAAGAGTGTGGTATAATAGATCTCAAAAAAAATAAAATATTGCTCAATATAAGTGCTTTTTTAAAGCAATAATATAGTACAAGATTTTATAAAAGGTAACGAGTATATGAAAATATACTCGTTATTTTTTTTAAATCATTTTGAGGATTATTTGTAAATTCCATCAACAAAGAGATGAGGTTAATTGCCGGGAAATAACACAATATCAAATTATAAATATGACTTTGCAATATTTTTTTACAACATTGTACTAAAAAAATATCGTGTTGCTTGTCCAAAAATCAAAAAAGTGTTCGTCATAGTAGTGTAAAAAATAAATAAACCACTTAAAAAAACAGACAAATGAAAGAATTTATGTTTCTTTTTAGAGGAGATGACAAAGTATGGGATTCTAAATCTCCAGAAGAACAACAAAAGCATATGCAAAAATGGCAACAATGGATCGGTGAGATGGCTCAGCAAGAAAAATTTGTTGGAGGTGAGCGATTATATTCACACGGTAACACAATTTACCCGGGAGGAACCAAAGTAACAGATAGACCATTAACAGAAGGAAAAGAACTGGTTGGAGGATATTTGGTTATTAAAGCAAACAATCTGGAAGAAGCTACCGAGATGGCAAAAGATTGCCCGGGATTACAATGGGATTCTTGTGTAGAAGTACGAGAAGTATGGCCAGAAAGTTAGGATAACAGAACATTAAAAAAATATAGTGATGAAAGAATTTATGTTTATTATTAGAGGTGGAGAGGATAAGTATAGTAATAATTCTCCTGAAGAAATGCAACAACATATGCAGCATTGGCAACAATGGATGGGTGGTTTAGCAAAATCAGAACAACTTATTGGTGGTCAACCCTTAATGAGCGAAGCTAAAACCCTTACTGAAGGTGGTAAAAAAATAACAGATCGCCCATTAGCTGAAGGAAAAGAACTAGTTGGGGGATACTTGCTAATCAAAGCAGATTCTTTGGATCATGCTGCACAAATAGCTAAAGGTTGTCCAAGCTTTGAGTATGGATGCAGTGTCGAAGTACGAGAAATAAGCCCAATGGAATAACTTTTTTGGAAAATAGAGATCACATAGATCATACATTAAACCATCTTTTTAGACAAGAATCTGGAAAGATGGTTGCTGTATTGATTAAAATATTCGGTACCGAAAATATAGAATTAGCAGAAGATGTAGTACAGGATGCTCTGGTTAAAGCTTTAGAAACCTGGAAATTTAGAGGGATGCCAGATAATCCAAGAGCATGGTTATATCGCACAGCTAAAAATAAAGCTATAGATATTATCAGGCGTAATAAGCATAGTAGTATTATTGATTTTTCTGATCCCGAAAAACAACTTTTAACTTCTGGATATACGCTAACTTCTACAATGGATACCTATTGGAAGGAGCAACATATAAAAGATGATTTCCTGGGAATGATGTATGCATGCTGTCACCCCGATATCTCACAAGAAAATCAAATTACATTTATCCTAAAAGCATTATGTGGATTTAGCACTAAAGAAGTTGCAAGATCTTTTCTTACCAGTGAAGATACTATTTCTAAGAGATTGTATAGAACCAAAGAATATTTCAGAAAACGTAAGATACGCCCTGTAATTCCTACTATTAATGAAATTAATCTTAGAACCAAAACGGTACTTAGTGCAATCTATCTCATGTTTAACGAAGGATATAATTCTACTCATGCCGATCAATTGATTCGTAAAGATCTGATTAGTCAAGCAATGTTTTTATGTCGATCCCTTTTATCCGAAAAACGTACACAGTTACCCGAGGTTTATGCTTTGATGGGATTAATGTGTTTTCATGCCTCCAGAATTAATAGTAGACTAACAGAAGAAGGGAGGCTTATTTTGCTTTCTAAACAGGATCGTACAACATGGAATGCAGAATTAATACGATCTGGAGAACAGTATCTAAATAAAGCTGCTTTTGGAGGAGAGCTCTCAACATATCACCTAGAAGCCGCTATAGCATATCAGCATTGCTGTGCAAAGCAATATGCAAATACAAACTGGAAAATGATATTAGAGTATTATGAACTCTTATTAAAGATAGCTAATGATCCTATTGTTTTTTTAAATCGATGCCTAGTTATTCTAGAACTTAAAGGCCCAAAAGAAGCAATAACAGCACTCGAAAGTGTAAAGAACGACAAGTTACTAGAAAAATATTACCTATATCATGCAACTTTGGGCGAAATCTACCAACGATTAGAAGATAATAGCAGAGCTACAACATACTACCAAAAAGCAATACAACTCACCCAGTCCAAACAAGAAAGACAGTTTTTAAAAGATAAAATTGCTCGTATATCGAATTGAAAATCGGTTATGATAACGATGTTTCAGAAAATCTTTTTACCTTTTCAGAATAAATGCCTTTTATTCTGTAACTCCATACGAAATAAATAATATTTTTCACGGGAAACAGTGTTCTATAAATTGCACGTATTATAGATATTTGTTTATTATTCAAACTGTGTATACTATAGATTTAGTTTTGAAAAACGAAACAGAATAAAAATAAATTTTGAAAAGAAACAGGTTTTAATTTATATAGTGAGTAGTATGTACTCTTAGAAGTAATGATATAGTGTTAAATGTAACCTTATTATATTTTGTAGTATCTTAATTTATAAGAGTTTTGAAGAATATTTAGCATTAGGTAAATATAAGAATATTGTAATATGGGAAACAACCAAGATCAGATACATCAGCTTTTGGAAAAGCTTGAAATCCTACTAAAAAAACAACAAGATTTCTCGACTCAAATACAAAACCTTAAAGATGAAGTATATAGGCTAAAAACGGCATCGACCAACCAGCCTGATATAAAAACAGAAAATCCAATTCCTGTTTCACCTACAGCCCAAGCTACAAAAGAAAGTATCAAAGAACAATCCTCTTCGGTTAAGCCAGAGGCAGTGCAACCAGCATTAGTAAAAGAAGAACAGCCTGTTATTGCCAAAATAAATAAACCCAAAAAGAAATCTAACCTTGAAAAATTTATTGGAGAAAACTTAATCAATAAAATAGGTATTGTGATTATTATCATTGGTGTTGCTATTGGAGCAAAGTATACCATAGAAAATGATCTAATAGGACCATTAACCAGAATTATACTTGGGTATTTAACAGGATTAGGGCTTTTAGGAATTGGGATGAAACTAAAGAAAAAATATGAAAACTTTAGTGCCGTATTGGTTAGTGGTGCCATGGCTATTTTATATTTTATTACCTTTTTAGCATACGACTTATACGGCTTGATTCCGCAGACTTTGACATTTATTCTTATGCTATTATTTACGGCATTTTCCGTTTTTGCAGCAATACAATATAATAAGCAAATTATAGCTCATATAGGACTCGTAGGAGCCTATGCAGTTCCTTTTTTATTAAGTGACGGATCGGGTAGAGTAGTAATTCTGTTTAGTTATATGGCGATTATTAATATAGGTATTCTCATTATTGCCATCAAAAAATACTGGAAACCCCTTTACTTTTCGTCCTTTTTACTTACCTGGATCATTTTTATGTCATGGTATGGCGATAAATACACAATAGAAGAACATTTTACCCTTGGTTTTATATTTCTTACTGTCTTTTTTATCACATTCTATCTTATGTTTTTGGTGTACAAACTCAGAAAAAAAGAAAGCTTTAAAACCATTGATGTAATTCTACAATTATCTAATTCATTTATCTTTTATGGTATTGGATTTTCGATGTTAAACAATCACGAATACGGTAAGGATTTATTAGGTGTATTTACATTGGCGAATGCAGTAATTCATTTTGTAGTAAGTGTTATTGTGTATAGATTAAAACTAGCTGATCGCAACCTGTTTTATTTTGTATCTGGTATGGTTTTGATTTTTATTACGATTGCATTTCCTGTACAACTAGATGGAAATTGGGTTACATTACTATGGGCAGGAGAAGCAGCATTGCTATTTTGGATTGGGAGAACCAAAAAAGTACCGATATACGAAATTCTCTCATATCCGCTGTGGGCCTTAACTTTTTTTAGCCTTTTGCATGATTGGGTCGTGGTATATTATAGATATAGCCCAACACTACCAGAAACCAGGCTAATGCCAGTGTTTAATATTTATCTTATGACATCAATATTGTGTATTGTGTCTTTTGCATTTATCTATATCACACATCGTAAAGAGAAACTATCTTTCCCCTGGCCAAAGCAACCTTGGTTGTATACAATGCTTACCATAGGTTTAGCATTACTATTGGTATGTACTACCTACTTTACATTTTGGATAGAGATAGATAGTTATTGGAATCAGGTTTATCAAGATCTAGATCACCATTACATTTCCCAAAATATCGATAGTACAGAACAATATACAGTATTATCAGATACCAGAAATTTTGGAGCTATTTGGCTTATTAATTATAGTATGTTGTTTCTGGTTATTTTGTCTTTTGTGAATATCAAAAAAATTAAAAATAATGTTTTGGGGTATATCACTCTTAGTTTTATGTTGTTAGCTCTTTTTGTGTTTTTAACCAGAGGATTGTACTTGCTAAGCGAGTTTAGAGACAGTTATTTAGAATTAAAAGGAACAGAATTTAGTGCAGCAGCTTTTTCTCATATAGGTATACGATATATTTCTTTTGTATTTGCAGCAGGTTTGCTATTTACTTTTTATAAGTATGTACGGCAAAAATTTCTGGGTAGAACCTTTAAGATTGCTTTTGAAATTATACTACATTGTACATTAATCTGGATAGTGAGTAGCGAATTAATACATTGGTTAGACTTGTCGGGGTATACAGAAACATATAAGCTTGGATTAAGTATCTTATGGGGTGTTTATGCGTTATTGCTCATTGTTTTAGGAATATGGAAGCGAAAGAAGTATTTACGTGTCTTAGCAATTATAGTATTCGGAATTACACTTATAAAGTTATTCTTCTATGATATTTCACATATGGAAACTATTGCCAAAACTATTGTATTCTTAGCTTTAGGAGTGCTTCTTTTGATTATTTCATTTTTATACAATAAATACAAACATATTATTGCAGATGAAACCAATAGCAACAAACCTTAAAAATTTCTTTATAAAGGATATGTTTAAAACCTGTAAAGAGGGAGTATCATAATTATATGTGTTCTTAATTCTAGATAATTAAAAAGGTGTAAACTCATGAAAAAGAAAATTATAAAATTCCTGGTGCTATTGATTAGCTTTGGGACTTATGCCCAGATGGACCAATATGCATATAGAAGTATGTTGCCAGAGATAACAGATACCTGGCATGCTATTAGTCTACCCGATGAAATATTTAGTAAAGTTTCACCAAATCTATCTGATATTAGAGTTTTTGGAATCACAAACAAGAAAGATACCATAGAAGCTCCTTACCTTTTAAGATTAAAAACCGAAAAAAAGTCCTTTACTAAAATACCTTTTACCATCTTAAATACCTCGTTTAATGAGAAAGGAACATATATTACATTAGAAATCCCAACTAAACAACCAATCAATCAGATTCATTTAGACTTTGAGCAATCTAATTTTGATTGGTTAATTACCTTAGAAGGAACTCAGGACCGTAAAGAATGGTATACCATAAAAGACGACTATCGTATACTTTCTATAAAAAATGAACTTACAGATTATCAATTCACTACAGTACGATTTCCTAATGCGCAGTACCACTATTTCAGGATACTGATAAAAAGTACTAAAAAACCAGTTTTACAATCGGCTAATGTAACCAGATATGAAGTTAAAAAGGCAAATTACAAGGAGTATGATATAGAAAAACTAAATATTAAGAATCCTAAGGGTACCAAAAAAACGATTATCGATGTAAGTCTTAAAACTCCAGTTCCTGTAAGTTATATTGGTGTCGAAGTACAAGAAACTTTTGATTACTATCGTCCTATATCTATTCGATATGTAACAGATAGTATACAGACTCAGCAGGGCAGTTGGAAACCCAGGTATAGAGAACTTAGTTCTGGAGTACTTAATTCTATAGAAGATAATGTATTTACCAATACGAGTACAATTGCTCAGAAATTTAGAATAGTGATTGATAATCATGACAATCAACCTTTAAAAATTAATAAAGTCATCGTTAAAGGATATCAACACGAACTTGTTACGCGTTTTACAAATCCGGGAACGTATTATTTGGTTTATGGAAATGATAAAATGAAAAAACCTTCATATGATCTTAATTATGTATCTGCCAAGATCCCAGATGAGATGACAACACTATCACCAGAAACACAGTCGACTATTGGTCACGAAGAATCTTCTGTAACAAAGCCTTTATTTGCTAATAAAATCTGGTTATGGGGTATAATGGGTATTGTGATCCTGTTGTTAGGAGGATTTACATTATCTATGATGAAGAAAAAATAAAAAGCATATTTTTTTATGAATAGGAAGAAGTTTTTTCAGCCAGAATGAAAAGAAAAACCTATGAAAAGCACTTCATTTGAGTTTATGTGATTGATACTTCTATTTTTTTTGAATATTTTTTTTGTATTTATTTGATATCTAGTTGCTTAACTTGGTAAAAAAACATGAATGCTGTTGAGGAAAACCGTAAATAACTTTAGAAATAATTACTTAGGTTAGCAGTATTACACATATGATAATAAAGTTTTTAGTCATACCGAATATAGGTTTGAGCAACTACAGTATCATAATTAGAGAATTAGTATCCTGTGTGGATATATCTTAGTGTAATACAGAATCGGAAAATGAACAAGAAATAAATAAAAACTCTACATCTTACCTGCTATGGTGAGATTACGTCCAATATAATAAGCTCTAGCTTAAGGACTCCAAAAAGAAAATTTGTAAATGAAAATTGAATTACTATCTATTTTTGATGGATTATTTAGTGTAAACACTAAAGAAAAGAAGCAAGAAACAAGTGCTTCCAAAATTTTTATGACCGATACACATACTAATTCTGGCAGAACCTTAATGATCGAAGAAGAAGACTATGCAGTTTGGGCATATCTCTTGAGCACAGATAAAGAAGATATTGATTTTGATGGCTTTCTATGTGCAGTAATTGATCCAAGATTTTCTGATGTAAAATCGTATAAGAACATTCGGGAAAGAAGAGATGCACCATTACCAGCCTTATATGCTAATCGATATAGTTATGTTAAAAATCTTAAAAAGAAAGATATAAAAATACATTGGCAAGAAGAATATGTAACCATATTCATAAAGAAAAAAGTATATCTTGTTATGGATCTAAATGCCAGAACCAGCTATTCAAAAGGGTTAGCGAATGATTGTGACTACGGAAAACAACTAAAAAGCTAAGCAGGATATAACCCATTACCTTCTCTAAACAACATCTATTTCTCGACGAAATACAAATATTTAGCTTTTGACAGAATGTCGAGATAGATATTTAATATAGAGGTATGATCTTACCGTTCAGCAAAAATATTTAACTATAAGAGTATGATTGTGTTACCTTGATGCATAGAACAGAATTAATGACTGTTAATAGGAGTCAGTTAGTTTCATCAGGTAATTGATTCTTTTTGTTAGTTAAAAATCAAAAAACAATGAACAGAAACATCATACTTATAATTAGTCTTTTAACTATAAGTCATATATTTTCTCAACAAATACCAGATACAACCTATAGTCCCGGGATAATAACAAAAATGTATCCTAAAAAATCCGGCACTACGATACATATAGATCAGGGACATCGTAATTTTCATACAAAGAATAATAGGTTTTTGCCTTTTGCAAAATTAGTGTCAGAAGATGGTTATAAAGTCGATGGTTTTGATGGGAAATTCAAAAAAGAGAAGCTAAAAGATCTTAAGATATTGGTGATCTCTAATGCGTTATCAGAAAATAGCAGACCTCCTTTTGTTGCTCCCACAGAGAGTGCTTTTTCGACAAGTGAAATAAATAATGTAAAAGAATGGGTTAAAAATGGAGGCTCTCTTTTTTTGATCGCAGATCATATGCCCTTTGCTGGGGCCTCTGCAAATCTTGCAAAAGCTTTTGGTTTTACACTTTATGACAGCTTTGTAATGGATGCCGATGGTAAAGGAATTTTTGACTTTTCCCGAAAAAATAAAATGCTCGGTAATCATATAATAACAAATGGAAGAAATCATCAGGAACGAGTACACAAAATAAGAACCTTTACAGGACAAGGGTTTAAGATGCCAAAAAAAGCTTCTTCTATTTTAAATTTAAAAAAAGAATATACTGTCTTTATAACAGATACTATGTGGGTTTTTAATGAAAAAACCCCAAGGATCTCTGCAGAAAATTTATCTCAGGGTGCTGTCTTAGAATATGGAAAAGGCAGAATAGCGGTATTTGGAGAAGCTGCCATGTTTACGGCTCAAATTGCGGGTAGAGATAGGGTTAAGGTCGGGATGAACTCTGCAAAAGCAGCAGAAAACTACCAGCTGTTACTTAATCTAATACATTGGTTAGATAGGGTGTATTAATCTAGCGATATGAAGTGTCACTATGTAAAAAAAACACTAAAAAAGATATACTCATGAAAAACAGACAACGAAATAACCTGTTTTTAATAACTTCATTTTTGTTACTAACAGTATTGCATTTTCCTAAATCTAGTGCTCAACATGCTATAACAGAACAATATTTTAGGCACATGAGATATAATCATGTATCACCACATGTGAGAATACAAGGAATTCACGAAATAAATCAGCAAGAAGCCCAACGTACGTCTCATTATGTTTTTAAGTACAATGAAAAAAAAGAATTAATAGAGATTATTAACTATCATTATCACGACCAACGAAAACACCCCTTAGCAACAATAGGAGCACATAGAACGGTTTTTGAGTACTCTGATGCTGAAGAGATTCGTACTTTTTTTGATAAGAAAGGAAAGCGAATGACTAATAATCGCGAGGTCTATAAAGAAATATACCAATATGATAAAAATGGATTCATAAATGCACTTGATTTTTATGATTTGAACGATGAACCTATGGAGTCTAATTGGAAAATTGCGAATTACCGGTGGTCAAAAAACAAAAAAATGGTGATAGAAAAGCGGTATGATCTACAAAATAACCCTGTTAATATTTCACCGTATTTTGAATTTGGGATAACAGGAATTTTATATAGAAAAGATGGATCTCCAAAAGCTAATTATAATCTTAATGAAAAATTAGAAATTCAAGAAAACTCAATAGGAGTGGCCTCTTACGAAGATACCTATGATGAAAAAGGAAATCATGTTAGGTATTCTTATCACAATGCAAAAGGAAAATTAACTAAAAACCAGTGGAATTTTGCTGCCAACAACCAAGAGTTTGACGATAAGGGATACCTCATAAAAGGAGCAATGTTTGATGAAAATAACGAATTGATACACAAGCGAGATTTTCCGTCTGTTACTCATATAAGAATGGCTAACCCAGCAAGTAAAAAAGATACTATAGAAATAAAAGAAAGAGCGTTAGGGTATTTAGTAGCACTACAGGAATTAAAACCTGATCTCATGAAAGAAGTGTTTCATAAAGGTTTAGCTAAGAGGACGATGGGGTTTGATCGAGAAAAACAAAAAGAAGTGATTAGAGAAACCAGCTATGAACAGATGGTAGAATTTGCAAAATCATGGAACAAATCCGGAGCTAAGTTTCCGCCTAAACCCAGTAATAAAATAAAGATATTAGATATCTATAATCGCATAGCTACAGTTAAATTAATTTCAGACAATTGGGTAGAATATTTGCATTTAGTAAAAACAAATGACCAATGGCAAATCATAAATTTACTTTGGCAGCATAAGAATGTAGATCGGTATCCAAACCAAAATAAATAAAAATAACACCTAAGATACATTATAATACAGATTAAAATAATGAAAAATAAAATATCAATATTTGCCCTGATTACCTTAACGCCAATACTTCTTTTAGCTCAATCAAATACCGATGTTATTAAAAGAATACAGAAGCTTATGACAGAGAACTACGTTTTTCTGGATAAAGCAAAAGAAGTAAATCAACGTCTGGATGAATTGATGCAGGAAAAGCATTTCGATACTTTTAAAAAACCAGGAGAGTTTGCAAAAGCATTGACAAAAGAGATGCAAAAAATCACAAATGATAAACATCTCAATATTGCTCCTCCAAGACCTCGAAATAGTAGACCGAGTAATCCTTTAGGTTTTATTCCTATGCATCTGCAAAATATAGAACGTTTTCGAAGAGGAGGATTTGGAGAAGTTAATTTTTTTGAAGGAAATGTAGGTTATGTTCATTTAAAAGGATTTAGAGTAGAAGACACTATAAAAGTAGATCCGCTAATGAAATATTTATCAACTGCCGATGCGATAATTATCGATTTGAGAGGAAATGGCGGTGGTAATGGCCCTGTAGGTGTTAATTTAAGTAGTTATTTTCTTCCCGAAAACCTACCACTAACTGGTGTGTATACTCGAAGAACAGATACTATGGAAAACTATAGTACTGTTCCTGTAAAAGGTATGCAAAGATTAGAGGTTCCTTTATTTATATTAACCAGTGGTAGAACTTTTTCTGCGGCCGAAGCCTTTGCATATGATCTGAAAGCAAGAAAAAGAGCCACAGTTATAGGAGAGAACACCGGTGGTGGCGCACATCCTGTAAATTTTATGAGATTACCACAAGGATATAGACTTATTGTTCCAATTGCTCGCTCGATCAACCCTGTAACAAATACAAACTGGGAAGGTGTTGGAGTAATCCCAGATGTTAAGTCTTCTGCCGATGATGCATTAGAAAAAGCTAAAGAAATAGCTGAAGCAAGTGCTGCAAAGTATAGAGAAAAACCCTTTAAACAACTTGAAAAGATTTTAGAAAAAAATGAGTTTACAAAACAAGAAGAAGAAACTGTCTGTAAACTTCTACAATTGATACTGAAAAGAGGTCATATGGAAAGTTTTATGATTAACGATATGGGGTATAGTTACTTGCGGGAAAAAAATATAAAAGCTGCTCGGGCAATTTTAAGAGCAGGATCAATCCTCTTTCCTAATTCTCCCAATGCCCAAGATAGCTATGCCGAGGTTTTAGCACAAAATGGGCAAAATAAATTAGCATTAAAACATTATGAAGCGGCTGTAACTATTGCAAAACGTAAAAAAGATAAACAAACAGAATTATACGAGAAGAACTTAAGTAATTTTAAAGCTAAGATGTGATATTCATGTTATTTACAATACCATAGTTTATTTCCAAACTTTTTTTCCGGTCTGGTATATTTTCTCTAGAGCATTATCTCTATAGCTTCTTCCCATCGGGATGGTATGATCATTTATCTCTAATACATTTCCTTGTATAACACTTATATAGTGAAAATTTACTATAAAAGACTTGTGTACTTGTACAAACTGAGACGAGGGTAATAGTTCTAACATTCCGGAAAGCGTTTGATAAGTCACAAAAAACCTGTCTTTAAGGACTACTTTAATATAATCCTTTAAGCTTTCAATAAAAAGAATATCAGTATAATATACTTTAATTTTTTTATTATCTACTTTAAAAAAAGCTGCGCCAGCAGGGGCTTCGGGTACTTTTATAGGTTGATCTGTATGTGTTCTTACTTTTTCAATGGCTTGTACAAATCGATAAAAAGGAATTGGTTTTATGAGATAATCAACAGCATTAAGCTCAAATCCATCTACGGCATAATGCCGATGTGCCGTAGTAAAAATAACCTTGGGAGGAGAAGAGACCGCTTTTAGAAAATTGATCCCGTTTAGCATAGGCATTTGTATATCTAAAAAAATGAGATCGATAGTTTCAGAATTTAAAAACTCGATAGCCGATAAAGCATCATCAAATTTTCCAACTTCAGATAAAAAATCTAATCTGCTGATGTAATCAGAAATAACATCTTGAGCCAATGGCTCATCATCTACAATAATACATTTTATAATACTCATCAATTATCTAGTTGTATACTTAGGTCGACGTAAAATTTATGTGCGCGTTCTTTTAACCTAAAGGTATGTTTTTGAGGGTAAATAATCTGTAATCTTTTAGATAAATTTTGAACGCCGATTCCGTTTTTATTATCTTCTTTTACAGAATTCCCTACCGGATTAATAGTGCTAATGTGTAATTCACCATTAGTAACCGCTATTTTTATTTGTATATCTACATCTCCTCTTTCATTTAAAGAACAATGTTTAAAAGCATTTTCGACTATAGGAATTAGGATAAGAGGAGTGATCATCACACCACCAAAATTACCCGTGATTTCCATCTGTAAGTTTAAACGATTTCCAAAACGCAACTTCTCTAATTCAATATAATCATGCAAGTGATGTATTTCCTTTTCTAAAGAAATTTTGTCTTCACTACCTTCATATAAAGTATAAGATAATAAGTTTGATAGTTGTAATAGAGCTTCTGGAGTTTTTTTTGAACCTTTTAATGATAATGAATACAGATTGTTTAACGTATTAAAGAGAAAATGAGGGTTCATCTGAGATCTCAGAAAATTTAATTCACTGATCTTTTGTTCTTTTTTTATTTTTTCTAAGTTGATTTTATTATCGTAGTGATCTTGTAAAATCTTGATAGCAGTAGGAGGGCCAAACCATAATAATATTGCTCTTGCAAAATCTAGTATTCTGGGAAAAGAAAAAAAATCAGAAGGAAGTTTTGGTATGTCTAATAAAATCGGATAGACAAAGTAATATTGAAAAAGTTTTACAAGTAATGAGTTTATAATAAGAAGAGGAATGAAAGCCAGAAAATAATATACATAACGTTTGGTACTAATATACTTAGGCCACAAGTAATACATATGTATATAATAAAATGGGATTTCGAGTAAACAACCCAGGTACTTATAAGAAGCTTTTATCAAAGAAGCACCATACATTACATCCATTACTATCCAAATCAATAAATAAAGAATCCAAAAAACAATATGTTTTAAGGTTCGATTTTTAAAAAATACAGAAGTTGTCATAATAATGTAGATGCTATTAAATATACCCCAAACAAGGCAAAATCGATTGTAATATCGTTAAATTATGAGTATTTGACTATTATTTTCTCTCAACAACACTTCCTGCTCGATGAAATATAGAAATATGTATTTGTGTAATATGCTTGAAGCCGATTTAATAAAGACTAATTACACATACTATATCTTCCTTAAAAACGTATTTTTTATAGGATTTCCTGATAAAAAACTATATTTGTTGCTTAGTTATAATTGCATTTTACATAACTAAACGTAAACCATTTTTGAAAACGGAGTAAGTTTAAATACCTACTCCGTTTTTTGTTTTTATAAAAAAGGGTAGAAGAGGATACCGAATAATTGGTATCTTGGTCTTTATACCAGTTGTGTATAGAATTTTATTACGGTAAATTCTAAGTATAAATGGTATTATATAATATCATAAATTAAATCTTTTGAAAATACACATATTTGGAGCTTCGGGATCGGGTACTACGACACTGGCAAATAATCTGGAGCAAAGATTAGGATGGAAACATCTGGATGCAGATGATTATTACTGGAAAAAAACTGATCCACCATTTCAGGTTAAAATTCCATTATTGGAAAGAAATATTGCTATTAAAAAAGATATAGAAATATATGACTCCGTTATTATAAGTGGTTCTATGGTTAGTTGGGGGAAGGAATGGGAAAGCATGTTTGACTATGCTGTATTTTTGTATATACCACCAGAAGTAAGAATACAACGACTAATAAACCGAGAAGTCGCCCGCTATGGAGTTTTATTGCAAACCGATGCCGAAATTCAATCAAAATCAAAAGCATTTCTCGATTGGGCAAAACAGTATGATGATCCTACTTTTGATGGCCGTAGTCTTACAGTACATAAGAATTGGATTAAAAGACTAAAATGCCCGGTTATACAAATAGAAGGAGATACTACAATTGAAGAACGTATAGCACATATATTGCTTCAAATACATAAAAAAAATAGTATCAGTAAGAAGTAGTTATGTCAATACAGAAAAATAAAAATAGAATTGAAAATACAAATTGTATTGTGGCCGAAGATCATATTTATTTCCCAAAAGGATATTATTTTAAGTATGGATATCTAAAAGATAAAAAGAAACTACCGTTTTCAATTATCAATGAAATAAGAACCAATACAAGGCCTATTACCGCAAAAATTAATACTAACGAAATCATTTTTCTACAAGGCCTGGATGAGAAACAATGTATTGAGATTAAAGAAAAATCGAATATCAGTTTAACTACTCCGGTAGATAATTGGTCATTATTATGTGATGAGTTTTTGGATACAGAATTTAGTGAAGCACAGAAAGAAAATGTAATACAATTACTTAAAGAAAACGGAATAGATAAAGACGAAGTACATCAAATACGAAAACGTATTTCTTCAAGAATGCTATTTCGCACCTTTTTTTCATGGGAATGGATATATTATGGCCAGTTTGATGTTCTTAAACAACTTTGGCCCATGAGTTATAAAAAATACTGGTGGACTATGGAGATTGCTTTAAGAAACAAAAAAGAATAACCCGGTTTACTGTTTTACTATTTTAGTGATAATTTGCGAGCCATCATTTCCTTCCAGATTTACAAGATAAATACCAGACTTATAGCCACTAATATTAATATCGAATTCCTCACCAGAAGTATAGGAAAATTGTTCTACCAGTCTACCATCTACTGTAAAAATTTCCCCTTCATATGCGACAACACTTTTTAATGCCGAGCTAATTGTAAATGTACTTTGGGCTGGATTAGGATAAATAGAAAAAACCTCTTTATCTACAAAAGGAGGATCGGTTGGATTGTCTTTTACATTTAGAGTGCCTTCAAACATCCCCCGACCATGAGTAGCTGCCACAATTTTTGCATCCGACTCCCGTATCGCGATCATATCTGTTCTTACATTGGCAAGGGTTTCATTTTTAGGAAACCATTCAACTCCACTTGATTTTATATCATCTGTAGCCCATACTCCGATTTCTGTAGCCAACAACACTTGTGATCGATTAAAAGGATTAAATAATCCCCATCGTACTGGCATATCGGGTAGATTACTTTCTTTTTCTGTCCATGAGCTTCCTCCATTATCACTATACCAAACCGAACTAATACCATAGTTAGAAAAAGTAATTAAAATTTCATCCTCAGTTTCACCAATATCAATACTGGATATAGTAGCAGGAGGGAATGAGTTGCTGCCGATTTCTGTAGCGGCAGGAGTATCACTCTGTGCATTTGTTACTTTAAATAATTTACCAGATTGAGTACCAATAAACAAAGTAGAAGTTTTTGTTTTATCATATGGTGATACCTTTATACTAGAATAGGGTACAGTCGATCCTGTGTTTAGCGGTGTGAATTTCGAAAGTATAGCATCACTTTTTATTTCTACCCTTAATAATTCATCAATATGTTGATTATCAGTAGAGGTTATTGCGCCGCCAAGCCCCATAGCATTTGCAAAAATGGTATTGGTTTGCGAGTTATAGTCTGTTGCATTGATAAAAGTACCACTCAATGGACCAACATAAGTAACATTTTTGCCGGCATCCCTGGTGATAAAATATTGATTATGATATACCGAAGTGATCCTAATACGAGGTTCGTTTTTATCAACAAACGCAAATACACCATCTCCGCCACTTACCATATCGGTAACATCAATGGGATTACCATCATACAGTAGTGTGCCATTATCTTGTGTTCCTCCGAAATAAAAATTAGTTCCTTTTCCTGGGTGAATACCAACGGTATAGTACTGAATTGTATTCAGGTTTTTATTCACATCAAAAAAGGAAGGAAATACGTTTGAGAGATTTCCAAATTCGGCTACATTAGAAGTTGTAATATTATTAGAGTAGAATACACCTCCATCGGTAGAAATAAGAACTTCATCAGAAGAGCCTGGCCTATACACAATGGTGTGATGATCTGCATGTACATATTGTGGGAATTTTTTTCGATTTCGCAACCAGTAGGAGATAGATTGCCATCTTAAAGCACTGGCATCTGTAGTATTAGCCGTATCAGTTCCTACTAATTTAAAACTATTAAAACCACCAATCATGATAGTGTTTTCATCATTGGCATCTACTCCTATCGCCATAGCATGCCAGGTAAGAGATCCCCAGTCTCCCCAGCCTAAATCTCTACTTGGACCTGCAAATTCTGACCATGTATTACCTGCATCAAAAGATTGTAAAAGAATACAATGACTACTTGAATCTCTAATAAACCCTGAGGGAAATTTGAACCCTCCGCTTATAATAGCATAAACTCTCTTTGGGTTAGAAGGAGCAACTGCAAATTTTACTCTACCTGGATAAAGGTCACTTGTAGGATCAAATCTACTTGTTGCAAAAGAATCATCAATAGTCCAATCGGTTCCGTTTAAAGAACTAAGTATCGTACCTGCTCCATTTTCATCAACATTTCGCATCGTACCTACAAGAAGTTTTCCTCCATCAACTTCCAGTATATCTGAAGGAGCATATGGTGTAGTATCTCCTATTATATTCGGAAGCACTTGTACCCAATTGGTACCGCCGTCTATTGACCGATATAGCCCATTGGTAGTATTAGACCCATGTGGAGCTCCTTTATAGGTTCCCGAAGCAACTGCAGCATAGAGTACACTTGTACCTGCTTCATTTCTAACCAGAATATCATTTATATAAGCAAAATCAGTACTTGATGGTAAAAGCTGCCAAGTTTCACCGTGATCAACAGATTTCCATATACCTGTACCTCGACCAGAAGATTCTCGATAAATATTTACAGCTGTATAGGATTCTCCTGTTCCGACATACATAGTAGTAGTATCGGGGTCAAAAGCAATGGCACCTATCGCTAGGTTTTCAAAAAAACCAGATGCATTTTCCCAAGAGGATGCCGGATTTGTAATATCATTATTATACCATAACCCACCAGTAACCGATCCACCCCATATTTTCTTATGTGTTGCGTCTGAAGGATCAAAGACTATTTTTCGAATTCTACCCGATATATTAGCGGGGATATTTTCCCATTGTATTTGATCACTACTACTTTTTTTTAATAATTTACTCTTTAGTGCTTGTGCTTTGGTAAATTGATATGATTTTAGTAAACGCTCTTTAGGTACATTTTTTGTTGCCGGATCTAGAGTAGTAAGATATTCGTGAAGTGCAGCAAAATCTGGCCTATCGGGTTTTTTACTATTTAATTCTCCTTGTGTTACATATGCTTTTTTATAGGTATCGTTCAAAAAAGCTTCATGTTCTTTTCTAATGTTAGAAGTTTCTAAATTATAATGTAAGACCCATCCACATAGAATTACAGTTAACATAATTATAATTATGCGATGTTTTGTAGTTTGTGTTTTCATTCTACAGAGTGTAAGGTTTGGTTTTGTTTACTATACTAGTATTCTTAATGTTAACTACATTAAGAATACTGTTTGTGTGTTGTATAATGTGCTAAACAACAGAGCGAGTGTTAAAGTAATTCACTTTGATGCGTTATCGTTATACACAGAAATCATTTTTGTAAATATAACCAATTGATTAAGAAGTTGAATTTCTAAATCTATACAGAGATCAATAGATTAGTTTATGTACAACACTTCTTTTTTAGAAAAGAACTTATCTGTTTCTATAAAATAAAGTATCCAAAAGACCTGAAAAATAGTAGATTCCATTTAATTTAACAACACTTCCACTGTCACCAGATTGTGAACCAATTACATTCTTCACAATTTATATTTTTTAGAACTCTCATTTCTGGCTGGCCCATGTGTTAATCGAGAGTAATGGTACTTTGTTGTTTTTCAGATCTTTTGGATACTATGCAGCAAGCTCCCCATTTCCTACTGTTTCTTTGCCTGTTTCGATTGATCCCCATTTAGAACTTGTATTAAGTTTAATTGATACAGGACTTTCACTTCTAAGGGTTTCAAGAATAGATTGTAATTCTGTTTCATGAAAATAGAGTATGATAGCTCCATTGCTATGTTGTTTGTTTTCTGGCAATGTCTTTTCGTCTTTAATAATAGCTAAATGACCTATGTATTCCTGACTTTGACCATAAAGGTATACAAACCCCATTTGGTAACCGCCACCACCGGCATAATTACTAACAATTTGAAGACTATAACTTTCTACTTTGTGTGAAACAATCATTTTTATAAATTTTAAAATATGAGTTAGACTGTTTTTGTTTATTCAAAAGTAGTGTATTAAGTGTTATCAAAGTAGAGGGAAAACACGGATTTTGAGTAGGGGATATTGCCCCTTGTTGGATGGATCGTCCGTAATTATATGATTTGATAATATGGGTTAAGCACATACGAATGATACATTTTGTATACTATTCTGGCTTGTTAAAATAATATAGAAATTGATTTTTTGAAATCTTTATAAATTTTATAAAAACTTCTATTATCTTAGAAAGTTCTGGAAAGATAAAATCCAACAGATTTTTCACTAAATTGTGGGGCAAAAGCTATTCCATCTAATTTTTTGAATGGATTCCAGGAGATAAGATGATTAAAATGATATACTAGCTTTACAGATAATATCCCTATACCAGCTCCAACCAAAACATCAGAGAGATAATGCATATTATTAAACATTCTTAAACTTCCTGTAGTAATAGCAAAAAAGTAACCACTATAGGCCAAAAGAGGATTCGTGTCTTTAAACTCTTCATACAATACCGTGGCTGTAGTAAATGCTGTAGTAGTATGCCCCGATGGAAAAGAATTAGCATTGGTAGAACCTCCTGGCCTGTATTTATGAACTTCTCTTTTTAATAAAGAAGAAGCGCCGTTACTTATGATAGATGAAAGAACAAGATTTTTGGTTTGGTCAAACCAATGACTTTTTGACTTTGCTCCTAAAATGTCTGCAGCATACATTTCTACAACGGGAGCATATCGAGTGTAATCATCCATACCAAAATAAAAATCATCTCCGAGCATATTCCTAAGATCTTTCTGAAGCGATTTTTCAAAACTACTCGTAGATAAAAGAATACCAGTAGCAATCAACGCTACAGGTATAATTCTTTTACTAAATAAAGTTTTTTCTGGTGTAAATTCTATCTGACTAGAATTCGTGAATGTTGAATTGGTAAGTGGCGCATCAGTAAATTGAGCATTGGCAATATTGATATATAAAAATATCAATACCAGGGTTAGCATAGTTTTCATACAATATATTTTTGGGGCTGTAGATCATTTTGATAAACTTAATACCAAAAAAACCTAACAAACTAAATATACTGTATAATTATTAAAATAATGTTAATAAAACTTATTTTGTTAATAAATAATTAACATTTCTTGAAAAAATATTGGTGTTTTAACATTTCGTCGATAGTTTTATATGCTACGTGTCAAAATAAACCGATAGTACAAATGGTTTGATTATCAAAATAAAAAGGTATAGGTTTAATATTCCTTAAAAAAGACGTATATTTGCACGCAATTAAATTTTAATTGCAATGACAGCACATGAATCCAAAATCGTTGGAGAAGGTTTAACCTATGACGATGTTCTTCTAGTTCCCGCATTTTCTGAAATCCTGCCTAGAGAGGTAAGTATCAGAACTAAGTTTACCAAAAATATTATACTTAATGTTCCTATCGTTTCTGCAGCAATGGATACTGTTACAGAAAGTCGTATGGCTATTGCTATGGCTCAAGAAGGTGGGATAGGAGTGTTGCATAAAAACATGACTATCGAAGAACAGGCAATTAAAGTACGCAAAGTAAAACGTGCAGAAAGCGGTATGATTATCGATCCGGTAACATTACCTCTGGATGCCAAAGTAATTGATGCCAAAAACAATATGCGAGAGCATAGCATTGGCGGGATTCCAATTGTAGATGATCATTATAAATTGATTGGTATTGTTACCAATAGAGATCTTCGTTTTGAGAAAAATGATCAACGACCTATATCCGAAGTAATGACCAGTAAAAATCTGGTTACGGTAGGTGAAGGAACGTCTTTACAACAAGCTGAAGTAATTTTGCAAGATAATAAGATCGAAAAACTACCAGTTGTAGATAAAGAAAATACTCTGGTAGGCTTAATTACTTTTAGAGATATTACTAAACTGACCTTAAAACCAAATGCAAATAAAGATAAGTTAGGACGTTTACGTGTAGCAGCTGCTATTGGAGTTACCGGTGATGCTGTAGAGAGAGCAGAAGCTTTAGTGAAATCTGGAGTAGATGCTGTAGTTATCGATACAGCACATGGGCATACCAAAGGTGTAGTTGCGGTATTAAAAGAAGTGAAAGCAAAATTTCCAGAATTAGAAGTAGTTGTAGGAAATATCGCAACTGGCGAAGCTGCGAAATATCTGGTTGAAGCAGGTGCTGATGCCGTAAAAGTAGGAATTGGCCCAGGGTCTATATGTACTACAAGGGTAGTAGCAGGTGTAGGATTTCCTCAGTTCTCTGCAGTGTTAGAAGTTGCTAGTGCAATAAAAGGATCCGGAGTTCCTGTGATTGCAGATGGAGGTATTAGATATACTGGTGATATCCCAAAAGCTATAGCAGCAGGAGCAGATACAGTAATGTTAGGTTCACTTCTGGCAGGAACTAAAGAATCTCCAGGAGAAACAGTGATCTACGAAGGAAGAAAATTTAAAACCTATAGAGGTATGGGATCTGTAGAAGCTATGAAAAAAGGTTCTAAAGATAGGTACTTTCAAGATGTTGAAGATGATATCAAAAAACTGGTTCCAGAAGGTATAGTAGGTAGGGTAGCTTATAAAGGAGATCTTGTAGAAAGCATACACCAATTTATAGGAGGATTGCGCGCCGGTATGGGATATTGTGGAGCAAAAGATATTCCTACACTACAGGAAAATGGTCGTTTTGTGAAGATTACTGCTAGTGGTATTAATGAAAGCCACCCACATGATGTAACTATTACCAAAGAAGCACCTAATTATAGTAGAAGATAATAGCTAATATGAAATACTTAGATCAAATAATATATATTCTTATAGGGATATTTATTATTGGTCTACATTCTTGTAAGCAAAAAGAAATCTCATTTATAGATGAAGCTTTAGTTCAAGGGACTTGGGTAGGAGGAGCATTTAAATATGATAGGGATTTTTATTTGCCTAGTAATTATGTGCTGGAATTTAAAAAGGATACGCTTCACTTCAAAAAATTGAGCGGTACTACATTCTTTAAAAACAGGATACAATTTTCTAAGGATTCTATTACATTAGATACGACTTCTTATCCTATTCGTAAGTTTTATATAAAAAATAATAAGTTAAGCTTTCTTGGTAAAATTGAAGCGCATCGTTTGATTGAAACAAAAACCATTAATGTTCAGGAGTTTGAAGATTTTTTGTCATCCAAAGACTGGAAAATAAATGAAGAAACTGGGGTTTTTAGATTTAGTAAAGAAGAAAAACGACTACAATTTATAAATACCAATAGTAATGAGTATCATACCTATTGTTATGAGTTCATTACTTTTCAGAATGCTTTATTCCTTATCAAAAAAGGAGATCAATTAGCATGTGATCAGAATTATCAATTTTGGGAACAAGTACTTTCTTATAACGAAAATAGTATCTATACCTTTGGTTTTAGGGATGGAGGGTTTAAAAAAATACAATACACACCTATTCAAAGATCAGATGCCGAGATAAAACCAGTTTCATTTCAGCTTTGTAATCAATATATTAACAAGAATTTTCCTGGAGATAGATATTATTATCAGGGAACAGCATTTAAAGGAGGTCTTTATCATATAAGAAAGATTTTTAAAGAGAACTATAAGGAGCCCGATGGCAATACAGAATCGGGGATATTTCAGGTTCGATTTGTAGTTAATTGCGAAGGAAAGGCAGGAATGTATGAAACACAGGCATTTGATACTAATTACCAACATAAGGAGTTTTCAGCAGAAGTAGCTAATCAGATTCTTGAAATTACAAAAAGCTTACAGGATTGGATACCAGGTAGAAAACCAAAAAGTGACAAAGACATAGATACCTATATTTACTTAAGTTTTAGAATTAAAAATGGAAAGATTATTCGTATATATCCTTAATGTTTGTCTTGTCGGTCTGCTATATTCTTGTCAAGAGGGGAAAGTTGTGGACTATTTAGAATGGACAGAAGAACAAAAGTCTGAAGAAACTAAACGTTTGGAGTATGAAAAGAAATGGTCTTTTCAAGGAGCGATAAATGAACAAGCATATTTAGATACGTTAATTGCTCTAAACCCTGATACTGCAGATTATTACATCGAAAAATCAATTGCAAATAGTAAGATAGGAGATTATCATATCGCTATTCCTTTACTTGAAAAAGCAATGGAACTTGATCCAAAAGAAACGTTATACTACACATCTTGGTTAATGACAGATTTGTATAAAGATTATGATCGAGCCTTACGATACCTTAATCAATATGATGACTATACTCCGGATAAGACTGATTATGCCTGGGGAGAGAATGTTAATTCATTAAAAGGGGAAGTGTTACAAGCATTAGAAAGACATGAAGAGGCTATACTTGAATTTACAAACGTAATAAAAGAAGAAGGAGATTATGTGAAAGCATCTGTTTATGTATATCGTGGGATAAGTTATATGCATCAAAAAAAGTACAAAGTAGCTATTGCCGATTTTGATATGGCAATCAAGTTATTTGACAAATCTTCTATGGGGTATTACTATAAGGGACTTACCCTATTAGAAATGGGTAATAAAAAAGAGGCGATATTAGCAATAGAACAATCAAAAAAATTAATCGAACAAGGATACAAAGCTTCTGATCCTTATAAAGAAGTATATAATGAGATATACTTGATGCAAGTAGAGGATAAACTAAAAGAAATTACGAGTAATATATTATGAAGTGATTTAAACTTTTTTCAATTCGCTATAAAAATGCTCTTTTCACTCAATTTTTATCTTTTTCTTACTTCGTAGCGCTGCTATGAAGTGCAAAAAACACTTTAATTGATCAAAAAATAACTATTCTTCGCCAGAATCAAAAAAGTTTAAATCACTTCTATAAAAAAAACGCATCAACCGATGCGTTTTTTTATAATGTACTATTGTGTTTTTATTTTTTAGGAGCTTCTTTTATAGTGATTCCTAATTTTGTCATTACCGTTTTAGTTACGTCGTATTTAGGATCAACATATGCCAAACCACTTGTAGTAATAGTAAATACTTGAGTGTATTTTTCGGTTTTAGCAACTTCTTCCAGTGCTTTTCCGATTTTTTGATATAATGGCTGTAGTAGTCTATTTTGTTCTATTTGTATTAACTTACTACCGTTTTGACGAAATTTTGCAATATCATTTTCTAAAGTAATAATTTCTTCTTGCTTTGTTTTTTTAATAGGTTCGGTAAAAGAGGCTACTTTGTCTTGATACTCCTTCACTTTGGCCTGGTATTCATCTACTTTTACTTTTAAATCAGCCTCCATTTTTGCATTATAAGCTTTTAAATCTTCCTGTACCTTAGTAAGTTCTGGCATTTGAGAAAGAATATACTCAGAATCTATAGTTCCGGTTTTGGATTGAGCATTTAACTGAAAACTAACGATCAATACTAAGATTGATAATATTATTTTTTTCATTTTACTTTTTTGTTTTTTTATTATCTAATTTTTGCAAATATATAAGGTCTTAGACAATATACGTGCCACGAATTATTTTTTTTAAAATCTATCCTTCATAGAGTTGGCCACGGTGTGGTTTTAAAGCATCACGTACTGTTTTCATTTCAGAATCAGTAACAATCATATAAGCCAAACTATGTAGATCATTTAGATCATGATACCCAGTGATATTAAGAGATAATTTTTCTGAAGTAATATATTCTTTAAGATGAATTTCGTGATGTTGCGCTGTTTTACTTGCCACAGGACCTCTAAAATCCCAAATTAATTTTATTTTTCGTTCCAAAATAATTTTCAATTTTATAGACGTCAAAAACGCTTTTATGAATTAATTATCTAATACACTTTTTCCTTCTTCTGCAAAAGCTTTAAAATCTACCATGTATTCATATGATTGTTTTTTGAAGGCACCAGGCATAAGAAATCCCATAAGTTTCATGAAGCCACTAAATTTAAATTCGTTTTTAGAGACCCATTTCGTGTTTCCGTTTGAGAGTTCTTCAAAATAGTTTTCCTGAATGTTGTATACATTTTTTGCATCAAAAGTAAGGTGAAACGACTCAGGAAGATCAAGTAAAGTAATAGTTTCAATCATTTCAATTTCCCGCTTCCCCATTTTGTAGATAAGTTTTGAAATTGCTCCGGTTTTTCCTTTTATACCATTTATGTGTTCCATACTCACAAAGCCCTTTTGCCAATGTTTCATATTTTCTTCATTGTTAAATTTTTCAACGACCTGATTTCTAGGTAGTTTTATTTCGATGTTGAGTGTGTATTCCATGACGAGATTGTTGTTAGTTAGTTTTGTAATGTGGCCACAATATACATAGATCATAAAAATTTTAAAAGTTAATACTATAGGGGGTACTTGCTTCGTTAGAACAAGGAACTTGTAAAACATCTTAATATTATTATTTTTGTCCGATTTAGGACTTCATCATATAGAAATTATGTATAAAAAGGGGCTATTATTTTTTTTAGGAAGTATTTTATTTACACTTGCAAATGCACAACAATCAAAGGATGTGTTGTTTACTATTGACGAATCTCCTGTGTATATATCAGAATTTAAGAGAGTGTATCTTAAGAATATAGATTTAGTAAAAGACAAATCACAGAAGAATATAGACGAGTATCTTAATTTGTTTATTAACTATAAATTAAAGTTAAAAGAAGCAAAGCACCTTGGGTTAGATAAAAAACAGGCTTATTTAGAAGAGTTAGAGGGATATAGAAAACAACTGGCAAAAGGATATCTTACCGATACCAGAACTTCTGATGCATTAATACAGCAAGCATATGATCGTTCTCTTGAGCAAATAAATGCTAGTCATATTTTGATTATGGTAAAACCTAATGCCTCGGCAAAGGATACGATTGCTGCATATCAAAAAATTATAGAAGCAAGAAATAAGATTGTAAATGGAGAATCTTTTGATGTTGTAGCCAAGGCCTATAGCCAAGACCCTTCTGTTACTAAAAATAACGGAAACTTAGGTTGGTTTTCTGTATTTAGAATGGTGTATCCGTTTGAAGAAGCAGCGTATGTAACCAAAGTAGGGGAGATCTCAGAACCATTTAGAACACAATTTGGTTACCATGTTGTAAAAGTTAATGGTAGAGAGAAAAAATTAGGAGAAGTTACCGTTGCTCATATTATGGTAGCTATCAATAATAATAGAACCTCAGAGGAGGCAGAAAAAAGAATAAAAGAAATCAATCAGCAGCTTCAACAAGGAGTTTCTTTTGCTTCTTTGGCAAAACAATATAGTGATGATCCCAGTACAGCAATAGAAGGAGGTAAAATTAGACGTTTCGGACAAGGGGCATTAAACTCTGAGAAATTCGAAAAAACAGCTTTTGCTCTAGAAAAAACAGGAGAAATCTCCGTGCCGATACAAACTAAGTATGGCTGGCATATCGTCCAACTTATAGAAAAACACGCTCTCAAAAGTTTTGAAGAACAAAAAAAACGAACTTACCAAAAAAGTAAAAAGAGATAGTAGATCAAAATTAGTAACTACTTCGTTTATTAATTCATTAAAGAAAAAATATGCGATTACCAAGAATGAAAAGGCAGTTGCATATTTTAAAGAAATACTTCCAGCTACGTTTTCTAAAGAAGAATGGAATGTACCTAAGGACAAAAATCTGAAAAAAGAACTTTTTAGTCTTAAAAATGAGAAGTACTTATACAAAGATTTTGCTGAGTTTTTGAAGAGTAATCAAATCAGAATAGAAGGATATTCAGATATTTCTGCCTTTGTTGAAGAAATGTATACTCGATTCGAATCAAAAACCTTACTTCGATACTATGAAGAGCATCTTGAAGAGGACAATAAGGATTTTGCAAATGTAATAGGAGAGTATCGTGATGGACTTTTACTTTTTGATCTTATGGAGTCTAAAATATGGAATGTCTCTAAGACAGACTCTATCGGACTTAAAAAATACTACGAGACTCAAAAAGATAAGTATACACAAAATGAAGCTTACAAGGTTCTTAAGGCTTCTTCATCAAAAAAAGAGGCAATTAGTAAGGTTGAAAAGTTACTGAAGAAGAAAAAGTCGATTAAAGAAATAAAAAATGAGGTTAATAAAGGAGATATAGCTTTAGTACTTTTTTCTGAAGAAGAATTGGCAAAAGGAGATGCAATATTACCCAAGAATTTTTCTGCAGAAAAAGGGAAAATTGTATTCCTCGAAGAAGAGAATTTTAAGACTTTGATTATGGTCAAAGAAATCTTACCTTCAAGAATTAAAACTTTTGAAGAAACTAAGGGCGAGGTGATTAATGATTTTCAGGAAAGTATAGAAAATAAATGGTTAGATCATTTACGAGTAAAATACCCAGTAAAAGTTAATGAGAAAACCTTGAAAAAAGCTAAAAAAGAATTATCGATTTAAAAAATTAATAAACCTTTAATTAGAGAGTGGTGAAATTGCAACTGCTCTCTTAATGTTGTTGTTAATTTCTTTACGAATAATTAAAAAAGGTAGGAATGTGGCATAAGGTATAATGATCATTTCATATGTATCTATATCGGCATAGGCCTGATCGTCTAAAGAATGTTATATATAAACAGATGAAATATTATAAATTAATACTACTATTGCTTATTGTTGTTTCTTGTCAAAAATTTAAAAATCAAATCAAAAAAGAAGCTATTGCCAGAGTAAACGATACCTACCTATATAAAGATGATATTAAAAAACTAGTACCAAAGAATATGTCTAAGGGAGATAGCACTAATATTGTTAATAATTATATTAATACATGGGCTACCCGCCAATTATTTATCGACAAGGCTAAATTAAATCTTACCCAGGAAGAGCTCGAAGAATTTAATGATCTGGTAGAAAACTATCAAAGCACCCTATATATCAACGCTTACAAGAATGCAGTGATCAATAAATCCATTAATATGGAGATCACAGAACAAGATCTTCAGTCATATTATGATCAAAATTTGAAAAATTTTAATCTTAATGAGGAGTTAGTAAAATTACGTTACTTACATTTGCCACCTGATTACGCTAATATTGTTGCAACGAAGCAACAATTCAATCGTTTTAATGAAGAGGATGTAGAAGAGTTGAGAGGAAAAAAAAATAGAATACCTAACATATTCTTTAAATGATTCTGCTTGGATCAAGTTAGATCAGGTATTAAGTAAAATTCCAATTCTCAAAAAACAAGATAGAGCAAAACTCTTAAAAAGTGGAAAATATATGCAACTTAGAGATTCTACAGGAGTATATATGGTGAAAATAAAAGATGTATTAAAGCGTAATGAAATAGCACCAATAGAATATATTAAGCCTACAATAAGGCAGATTATATTAAATAAGAGAAAGTTGGAGCTAATTAAGAAAATAGAAAAAGACATTACAAGAGATGCAGTTGAGAACAAACAATTTGAAGTTTATGATTAAAACTACAGTACTTTGTGCTATACTTACTTTTAGTATGAATACACAATTTTATGCACAAGAGATTATTGAAGAAGTAGCGCAGGATTCCATAGTAACACAGGATACCATTAATGGGCAGAACAGTCCCATAGTAAATGATACCATAAATACGGCAGTAGAAACTGTAAAAGCCCCATTTCAAAGGACCAAAATAGACGGAGTAGCTGCAGTGATAGGAGAAAATGTAATTTTGGATAGTGATATAGATATTGCTTATCGGCAGTTGATGAGTGAAGGGACTTCAGCTTCTGATGTAAGTCGTTGTGAACTTGCTGGTAGTTTATTTGAATCCAAATTGTATTCCCATCATGCTATCCAGGATAGCATAGTGGTTAGAGACGCAGAAGTTAATTCTATGGTTGATCAACAATTGGCATATATGACAAATGAGCTAGGTACTGTAGAGAAAGTATTAAAGTTTTATAAAAAAGATAATCTGGTAGATTTTAGAAAAGAACTTTTTGAAATCAATAAATCGAATAGGTTGTCAGAGCAAATGAGAACCAAGATTATCGAAGATATCGAAATTACTCCAGAAGAAATCAGAGAATTTTTTGATGACATTCCAGAAGATGAAAGACCACTTTTTAGTACAGAACTTGAATTAGCTCAGATTGTAATAGAACCAGAAATACCAGATGAAGAAGAGCAAAAAGTAATCGATAGATTAAACCAGTTTAGAGAAGATATTGTAGAGAACGGTAGTAGTTTTGCTACCAAAGCAGTATTATACTCTCAGGATCCGGGTTCTAAATCTACTGGTGGGAAATATACGCTTGATCGTAAAACAAACTTTGCCAAAGAATTTAAAGATGTTGCTTTTAGTTTGCAAGAAGGAGAAGTAAGTGAACCGTTTAAAACAGATTTTGGATGGCATATTGTAAAAGTTGATAAAATACGAGGAGAAGAAATCGATGTAAGACACATATTACTTACTCCCGAAGTGACCAGAAAAACAGTTGATGAAGCCAAAAGATTAATAGATTCTATACGAACAAGTATTGTTTCGGGTTCTATCGAATTTAAAGAGGCAGCAAGAAAATTTAGTGATGAAAAAGAAACTCGTGAAGATGGAGGGCAACTACTTAATCCAACAACAGGAGATACCCGTTTTGAACTTACCAAAATTGACCCTATATTGTACGATCAAGTATCTAAACTAAAAATGAATGAAGTTTCTTTGGTAATTCCTGATCAGGATCGTCAAGGTCGAAAAAAGTATAAATTAATAACAGTACTTAATCGATATGATGAGCATATAGCAGATTACGCAAATGACTATCTTAAAATACAGGAATTAGCATTAAGGAAAAAGCAAATTGATGCAATTCGTAAGTGGCAGAGTGAAAAAATAATGGATACGTATATTAAAATAAACGGAGAGTATAGAGACTGTGAGTATAGTGGTAACTGGTTAAAAAAATAAAATAATATGTCAGACGACGTAGCGGCTATAGAAAAACTAGTAAAAAAACATTCAGAACTCAAAAAAGAAATATCCAAAGTCATTATTGGGCAAGAAAAAGTTATCGATCAGATACTTATTTCTATTTTTTCTGGCGGTCACGCATTATTAATTGGTGTTCCAGGACTAGCCAAAACCCTAATGGTTAATACCATTTCACAAGCTTTGGGATTAGATTTTAAAAGAATTCAGTTTACTCCTGATTTAATGCCTAGTGATATATTAGGAAGTGAAATACTGGATGAAACTAGACACTTTAAATTTATTAAAGGACCTATATTTTCTAATATTATTCTGGCAGATGAGATTAATCGTACTCCGCCAAAAACCCAGGCAGCACTTCTTGAAGCAATGCAAGAAAGATCTGTAACCGTTGCTGGTCACCATTATACTTTGGATTTGCCATATTTTGTTCTTGCCACCCAAAACCCAATTGAGCAAGAAGGAACATATCCATTACCAGAAGCACAACTAGATCGATTTATGTTTGCTATAGAACTTAAATATCCAAGTTTTCAGGAAGAAGTAGATGTAGTAAAAAGTACTACAGGAGATACTACCGCTACTGTTAATTCATTGTTTACTGCTAAGGGAATTATTGATTTTCAACATTTAATTCGCCGTATTCCGGTTGCAGATAATGTAATTGAATATGCTGTAGGCATGGTTGGTAAAACAAGACCTGATGGAGAAACAGCAACAGAATTGGTGAAAAATTATATAGATTGGGGTGCTGGGCCACGAGCTTCTCAAAATTTAATCCTGGCAGCCAAAGCCAATGCAGCTATCAAAGGGAAATATTCTCCAGATATAGAAGATGTACAAGCTGTAGCCATGGGTATTCTTCGCCACCGTATTATTAAAAACTACAAAGCAGAAGCAGAAGGTATTAGCGTAGAAGATGTGATTCATAGCCTGTTTTAAGGAGCTACAAGATAAAAACTCTTAAAAAAATGTTGATTTCTGATATAGTCAGTCCTCAATATTGATGCATATAATTAACCCCGCATTGTCAGAAATTATTTTTCTTTATTACTATTAAACCTTTTTCATATTTAATGGTCATAGTATTGAACGTTCAACAGAGTATTGTTTAATATTTAAAAAATTGAAAAAGAAAAAGATGAAAAATAGTATAATATGTATTATGGTTCTATTTATAGGAACTATTGCAATATCAGCCCAATCCGAGGATAATCATAGAGATCGCAAGGCATTAAGAAAAGAATTTTATGAAAGCCTGTCGAAAAGCCAGAAAAAGGAATTAGAAAACAAAAAGGAACTTAGAAAAGAGCAAAGAAAGGCGATGCATGCCAGTTTTACCAAAGAACAATTAGCAATTGTAAAAAATGAAGATCTTTCTAGGAAAGGAAAAAGAAAAGCATTGAAGCTCACCCTTAGTGAGGCACAAAAAGAGATGCGTGAAAATCATAAAACCATTATGAAAGATAAAAATGAGGAATTTAAAACATCGCTCTCAGAAGCTCAATTAGAACAATATGAGCAATTAAGAAAAAGAAAACACAGAAAGGAAAGACATAGAAAAAGAAAAGATTAGTATAAATATTAGAAGTTTTGCAGTTATAAAAAGTGAGGTCATATGGCTTCACTTTTTTATTTTATACCGGTTTTTACCTTTTTTAGATCATTTTTTGAAAAATAACTATAACGTTTTCGTGAATTGAAGAAATAGCGAAGTATTTTCTTATCTTAATTTTTAGCGATATTGTAATTTTCGTAATTCTAATTTATGAATTTCAATAAATGAAGCCTTATATTTTTTTAAAAATGCAAAAAGAAGGGATTAAATGTATTCATTTAAGAAAATCCTTTAAAATTCGTATTTTCGCAAGACTTTTCAATACTAAAAAATAATTAGAGATGGCATTCGATATCGATATGATAAAAAAGGTATACAGTCAGGTAGCCGACCGTGTTGATGCAGCACGCGAAGTTACAGGTAAACCTTTAACCTTGGCAGAGAAAATTTTGTATTCACACTTGTGGGACGTAAAAACTAAAAAAGCGTTTACAAGAGGTAAAGATTATGTTGATTTTGCACCAGATCGTATCGCTTGTCAGGATGCAACAGCTCAAATGGCATTATTGCAATTTATGCAAGCTGGTAAAAATAAAGTAGCAGTGCCAACGACAGTGCATTGTGATCACTTGATCCAAGCAAAAGAGGGTGCAGCAAAAGATTTAAAAAATGCTAATGATATTAGTAGTGAAGTGTTTAACTTCTTAGAATCGGTATCTGATAAATATGGAATTGGATTCTGGAAACCAGGAGCAGGTATTATTCACCAGGTAGTACTAGAAAACTATGCTTTCCCAGGTGGAATGATGATCGGAACAGATTCTCATACAGTAAATGCAGGTGGTCTAGGAATGGTTGCAATTGGTGTAGGTGGAGCAGATGCAGTAGATGTTATGGCAGGTATGGCCTGGGAATTAAAATTCCCTAAGTTAATTGGTGTAAAATTAACAGGTAAGTTATCTGGTTGGACAGCACCTAAGGACGTAATTTTAAAAGTAGCAGAAATTCTTACTGTAAAAGGAGGAACTGGTGCTATAGTAGAATATTTTGGACCTGGGGCGACATCAATGTCGTGTACAGGAAAAGGGACTATTTGTAATATGGGTGCCGAAATTGGTGCAACAACATCTACCTTTGGTTATGATGAGTCTATGGAGCGTTACTTAAGAGCGACAGAAAGAGCAGATGTAGCAGATGCAGCAAACAAAGTAAAAGAACACTTAACAGCAGACCCAGAGGTATATGCAAATCCAGAACAATATTTTGATCAGGTAATCGAAATTAATTTATCTGAATTAGGACCATTGTTAAACGGACCTTTTACACCAGATTTATCAACAGCAGTTGGTAGTACAATGACAGAAAAAGCAAAAGCTAATGATTGGCCAATTCAAGTAGAATGGGGACTAATAGGATCTTGTACAAACTCTTCTTACGAAGATTTATCTCGTGCTTCTTCGATCGCACAACAAGCGTTGGACAAAGGTTTGAAAATGAAAGCAGAATTAGGAATCAATCCAGGTTCTGAACAAGTAAGATATACAGCAGATAGAGATGGTATCCTTGGGATATTTGAAAAACTAGATGCAAAAATATTTACCAATGCTTGTGGACCTTGTATTGGACAATGGGCAAGATATAACGATCCAAAAAATGCACCAAAAAATAGTATCGTACACTCTTTTAATAGAAACTTTGCTAAGCGTGCAGATGGTAATCCTAATACACATGCTTTTGTTGCATCACCAGAATTAACTGCTGCTATTGCAGTTTCGGGACGACTAGATTTTAACCCATTAACTGATAAGTTAATTAATGAAAATGGTGAAGAGGTAATGTTCGATGAGCCAACAGGATGGGAACTACCACCAAAAGGGTTTGAAGTAAAAGATAATGGATATTTAGCTCCAGTTGAAGATGGTAGTGGTGTAGAGGTTAAAGTAAGTCCAACCTCAGAAAGATTACAGTTATTAACACCATTTGTGCCAATAGGTAGCGAAATTAATGGAGCTAAATTGCTAATAAAAGCATTTGGTAAATGTACTACAGATCATATTTCTATGGCAGGGCCATGGTTACGTTACAGAGGTCATTTGGATAATATTTCTAATAACTGTTTGATTGGAGCTGTAAATGCATTTGGTAAAAAAACAAACTTTGTTAAAAATCAATTAACAGGAGAGTTTGGAGGTGTGCCAGATACTGCAAGAGCCTATAAAGCTGCAGGAGTACCTACTATTGTTGTAGGGGATCATAACTACGGAGAAGGATCATCACGAGAACATGCAGCAATGGAGCCACGTCATCTAGGAGTGTGTGCAGTAATTGTAAAATCATTCGCTCGTATCCACGAAACCAACCTTAAAAAACAAGGGATGCTTGGTTTAACATTCGCTAATGAAAGTGATTATGATTTGATACAAGAAGATGATACCTTTAACTTTACAGATCTTGATCAATTTGCCTCAGGAAAACAATTAACATTAGAAATTGTTCATGCAGATGGATCTAAAGATACTGCGATGTTAAATCATACCTATAATGATTCACAAATAGAATGGTTTAAAGAAGGTTCTGCATTAAACTTGATTAAAAAGCAGAATGCCTAAGACAATAATATAAAAGAGCAATTAATATATAAAAACTCCCAAAGATGATATTTGGGAGTTTTTTTGTTTGGATTTGAAATGAATTAACGAGGAAAACAGTCTACGCTAACCATAACACAATTTTTATGATGATCTGGCAATGCTTCATATTGACTGCAACTAACAATTATTGGTCCATTGTAAGTATTACATGGATTGCCACCACCATTAATTTGTTTTTGTTCTGTTCTGGATAATTTTTTCCCTAGGTTTAAAAGTGTATTTTTCATAATCTTTTGTGTAATAATCCCGAACTTTGTATAGCTCTCAGGACATGAGCTTATCTATAAAAATACTACTTTTTTGTATTCAATTGGTATAGCGAATATTATCATAATGCTAATTTGAAGAAATAAGTTGGTATTGAAGTTCTACATCTCTTAAATATAAATTGATAAGTTTTTTTATTCCATAAGAGAAATATGTAAATTTGCGTATATGGTACGCCAAAATATAAAAGTTGCTGTTGATGCTGTAGTCTTTGGATATAAAGACAAGACACTTAACGTCTTGTTGATAAAAAGAAATATAGACCCTTTTAAAGATTCCTGGGCTTTACCAGGAGGTTTGGTTTTGGAAAACGAAAGTTTAGAACAAGCTGTTGTTAGAGAACTTAAAGAAGAAACCAATGTAACTATAGATTATTTAGAACAATTGTATTCTTTTGGTAATCCCGGGAGAGATCCAAGAAACAGGGTAGTAAGTGTTACTTATTTCGCATTGGTTAAACCAGAACATCATGCAATTAAAGCAGATACCGATGCAAAAGATGTTGCATGGTTTGATGTAACCGAACTTCCGGATTTGGCATTTGATCACATTCAAATTTTGGAAACTGCAAAAAAGAGATTGCAGAATAAACTCACATACGAACCCGTGGGATTCGATCTACTTGCTGATAAGTTTTTGTTTTCGGATCTCGAAAAGTTATATATGACTATTCTTCAAAAGGTAATTGACCGTAGAAATTTTAGAAAAAAAATACTGAGTTTCGGAATCCTTGAAGAGTTAGATGAAAAAATTTCGGAAGGAAGGGGCAGACCGGCAAATCTATTTAAATTTAATAAAAAACAATACTTCAAACTTAAAGAAGAAGGTTTTCTCTTCGATATCAAATAATAGTATCACTGTTTCAATACTATTGATCTTCAGAAAGATATATTTTATCAAAATAATGTAATTTTTACGCAAAATATTTTGTAGTACCATATTTCTGTTATAAATTTGCGTAAAAATAACACAATTATGAAGTATTTACATTTGGACCCATCGTTTACACCTTTTGAAAAATCTGTTGATTTTAAATCATTTGTTTTCAATGGAGGAGAACCACATATAAATATTTTAGATAAAAATATTGGGAACAGTGTAACGATTACACAACGAATCAATTCGTTTAATGATTTAGGATTGTTGTTGATTGCTACCGATGCGTTACGTAGAATGAATGTAAAGCAGATTGATGTATTTATTCCATATTTTCCTGCTGCTAGGCAAGATAGGGTAATGGTTGCAGGAGAATCACTTAGTGTTAAAGTATATGCAGATAGTATTAACGCACAAAACTATAATATGGTAACAATTTTTGATCCACATTCAGAAGTGACTCCTGCGTTATTAGATCGTGTACATGTGATTCAGAATTATGAATTTGTCAAACAATGTTTAGATATCATAAAAGAAGAAGTGGTACTAATTTCTCCCGATGGAGGAGCATTAAAAAAAATCTATAAAGTATCTGAGTATCTGGGCGGAGTAGAAGTGGTCGAATGCTCTAAAAAACGAGATGTAAAAACAGGAACCTTGTCTGGTTTTAGAGTATATGAAGATGATTTAGAAGGGAAACATTGTGTGATTGTTGATGATATTTGTGATGGAGGAGGAACCTTTCTGGGATTGGCAACAGCACTAAAAGAAAAGAATGCAGGTAAACTAAGTTTGATTATCAGCCATGGTATTTTTAGTAAAGGGTATGAAGAATTAACAAAATCGTTCGATACCATTTTTACAACAAATTCCTTTAGAGATATAAATGAAGAAAAAGTAGTGCAAATTCCTGTTATCTAAAAATAAACAAGAATCTGTTTTGTGACAATAAATAATAAAATATGAATCTAATAGTACCACCAATTATTCCGGAATTGAATAAAGACCTAAGTGTTTTTTTAGCAGGAAGCATTGAATCAGGTGTTGCCCAAAAATGGCAGGATAAGGTGGTAGAGAAACTATCAGAAGAAAATGTCACACTGTTAAACCCCAGAAGATCGAGTTGGGATGCCAGTTGGGAACAAAAACTTGACAACCCTGTTTTTAAAGAGCAAGTACTTTGGGAGTTAGAAGCTTTAGAAAAAGCAGATATGATCATTATGTATTTTGATAAAAAGACAAAATCACCTATAACATTACTAGAATTAGGATTGTACGCAAGGAGTAATAAATTGGTAGTATGTTGCCCAGATGGATTTTGGAGAAAAGGAAATGTAGATGTTGTCTGTGAGCAGTACGGAGTACAAAAAGTGAATAGCTTAGAAGAACTGATTAATGAAGTAAAGAAGAAATTAAAATGAAATTACAACTTAAAAAATATAAAGAACAACAGAAAGAATGGCCCCAAAGCGGGTATCATATTATGGCACAATATGATGATGAGAAAATAATAGTATACCAATCCTACCGGCCTGAAATAGGAAATTTTGCCGTAAAACATCAATTTTTTGGTGGAGCTTTTAGCTTAGACCGAATGACATGGATTAAACCTAATTTTTTATGGATGATGTACAGAAATGGTTGGGGAACAAAAGAAGGACAAGAAGTAGTATTAGCCATACATATTAGAAAAGAAGCTTTTGAGAGCTATGTTAAAAATGCGGTGTATTCATCGTTTAAACCAGAGCTATATGCGTCGTATGAAGCCTGGCAGAAGGATGTTGCAAACTCAAACGTGAGATTACAATGGGATCCCGATCATGATCCATATGGAGTGAAATTAGAAAGACGAGCCATCCAGATTGGATTAAGAAAGAAGTATATAAAAAGCTATGCAAAAGATGATATTTTGGAGATTGAAGATGTTTCTGATTTTGTTAGTGAGCAATATGAATTTGTCAAAAATAAAGATTTAGAAAACCTGATCACTCCGGCAGAGAGACCACTGGTATTTAAGGATGAAAAATTGAATGCATATTTGAAGCTAAAATGAAAACAATAACATATATAAAAGGAGATGCAACCGTTCCAGAAGCAGAAGGAATTAAGATTATAGTACATATTTGTAATGATTTAGGAGGTTGGGGAAAAGGTTTTGTGTTAGCAATATCCAAAAAATGGACAGAACCAGAGAAAGCGTACAGAAAGTGGTATCGTGATCGAGCAAATAATGATTTTGAGTTAGGTGCAGTTCAACTAATTCAAGTTTCGGAAAAACTGTATGTAGGTAATATGATAGGGCAACAAGGAATAAAAATAAAGAAAAATGAAATTCCGATTCGTTATGAAGCAGTTAGACAATGTTTAGAACAAATTGCAATTAAAGCGGAACAACTTAATGCAAGTATACATATGCCTAGAATTGGTTGTGGATTAGCAGGAGGAAGATGGGAAATGATTGAACCTATTATTACAAATACACTTTTAAAAAAACAATTAGACGTTTATGTCTATGATTTTGAATGAAAAATGAAAACAAACAATAAACATATAAGTAAATTTTTAAGCCTTATTCTAAGGCATAATCCTGATAAAGTAGGGATACAACTCGATGAAAATGGTTGGACAGATGTACAGGAGTTACTACAAAAAGTAAAAAGACACCGACCGGGATTAAATATGGATGTATTAGAAGAAGTTGTAGCATCCTGTGATAAACAGCGCTTTGCTTTTAATGAAGATCATACCAGGATTAGAGCGAATCAAGGCCACTCGATCAAGGTAGATTTAGAATATCAACCAAAGCAACCGCCAGAATTCTTGTATCACGGTACAGTAGCCAAATTTATGGAGGCCATTAGAGAAAAAGGATTGCTAAAAATGAACAGACATCATGTACATCTTAGTGAAGAAAGAGAAACGGCCATAAAAGTAGGATCAAGAAGAGGAAAACCTATTATTCTAACGGTGAGATCGGGCGAAATGTATACTAGGGGAATAGAGTTTTATCAATCGGATAATGAAGTGTGGTTAACCGATATAGTAGCTCCAGAATATATTGAGTTTAAATCATAATATGATCATGAGAACCTTAGTAATTGGAGATATACATGGCGGTCATAGGGCTTTGCTTCAGGTTTTAGACCGAGCAAACGTAACTTCAGAAGATACCCTGATTTTTTTGGGAGATTATGTAGATGGCTGGAGCGAATCGGCTGCAGTAATACAAGAACTTATAAACCTTTCTAGGTCTAATACATGTGTTTTTATACGAGGAAATCATGACCTGTGGTGCGGGTTATGGCTAGAAAAAGGAGCAACTAATCCTGTGTGGTTAGAGCATGGAGGAAAAGAGACAATCAATAGTTATGTTCAGTCAGGATTGCTTACCAAAAAAACTCATAAAGCGTTTTTTAATACACTACAAGATTACTATCTGGATGAAGAAAGTAGACTTTTTGTACATGCAGGGTTTACATCTATGCACGGAGTCGGTAATGAGGAGTATGATTCTAATTATTATTGGGATCGAACGTTATGGGAATCGGCTATGCTAGCCGATGAAGTGGGAGAGGTAACTTTGAGAGATGACCCTCCACAACGATTTAGTCATTATTCAGAGATTTATATCGGGCATACCCCTACTATTGTATATGGTAAGGATACTCCTATAAAAGCCTATAACCTCTGGAACATGGATACGGGAGCAGGTTTCAAAGGAAAACTTACTATCCTAGATATCGATACCAAAGAATTTTGGCAAAGTGATTCGCTTCCGTCCTTATATCCTAATGAACAAGGAAGAAATTAGTAGTAAATATCACTAAAAACAGTGTAGTCATTAGATTTAATATTCTTGATTTTTGTACTGCCTATACTATGTAAATTAGCAGATCTTGTTAAACAAATAGAATAGAAAAATCACAAATAACTTTGGAGATAATTAAAAATGATTTATATTTGCGTATAAATAACGCAAAATAAAATAAAGATGAATCCATTACTATTAACAGACGGTTATAAATTAGGACATAAAGAGCAATATCCAAACGGAACTACTTTTGTGTATTCTAACTGGACACCTAGAAAAAGTAGAATAGCAGGAATTGATAATGTAGTGTTTTTTGGGTTACAGTATTTTATTAAAGAATATTTAATCAAACAATTCAACGAACAGTTTTTCAATCTTCCCAAAGAAGAAGTGACTGCAGAATATAAAAAATATGTAGATCATTATCTGGGTATAGATTATGATATTACACATATCGAAGAATTACACGATTTAGGATATTTACCTATTCAAATTAAAGCTTTACCAGAAGGAACAGAAGTTCCTATTCGAGTACCAATGTTTACAGTAATGAATACCAAACCAGAATTTTTCTGGCTCACCAATTATCTAGAAACTTTATTGTCTAATATTATTTGGCAACCTTGTACTTCTGCTACTATTGCAAAACAATATCAAAGTATTTTATCCTCTTTTGCATTAGAAACAGATCGTGATAATATAGCGTTTATCACCTGGCAAGGTCATGATTTCTCGATGCGAGGAATGTCGGGTACAGAATCTTCAATTCTTAGCGGTATGGGACATGCCTTATCATTTTCGGGGAGCGATACATTACCTGTGGCAAAAGCTTTTGAAACATATTATAATGCAGATGTTACCAAAGAATTAGTTATCGGTAGTGTAAATGCTACAGAACATAGCGTGATGTGCGCAGGAAGTAAGGATGATGAAATAGGAACGTTTAGAAGGTTATTAGAAACATATCCTACAGGAATATTATCTGTAGTATCTGATACCTGGGATCTTTGGAAAGTGTTAACAGAATATTTACCTAAGCTGAAAAATGAAATTCTCGAAAGAGAAGGCAAACTTGTTATTCGACCAGATTCTGGCGATCCTGTAGATATTATTTGTGGTTGTGATCATAAGAACCCAATAGTTGCAAAAGGTGTTATAGAATTGCTTTGGGATGAATTTGGAGGAACCGTAAATGATCAGGGATACAAAGTGTTGAATCCAAAGATTGGAGCTATCTACGGAGATAGTATTACTATCGAAAGAGCAACCCAGATTTGTAAAAAGTTAAAAGCTAAAGGTTTTGCTTCTACTAATGTGGTTCTGGGAATAGGAAGTTTTACATATCAATACAATACCCGAGACACTTTTGGATTTGCAATGAAAGCTACATATGTCGAAGTGAAGGGCGAAGGAAGAGAAATATTTAAAGACCCAATAACAGATGATGGTACTAAAAAATCTGCAAAAGGACGTATTCAATTATATAAAGAACAAGGAAAAATAGTGTACAAAGATCAAGTTTCTGAACACGAAGAAAATCAAGGATTGTTAAAAACTGTTTTTAAAGATGGAGCATTACTAATAGAAGATAATTTGTCTACGATTCGTAAAAGAATTGCTCAATAAATCAAGTTTATATCATAAAATTCGCAAAACTCCTTAAAATTAATGTTTTAAGGGGTTTCTGATACAATAATGTAAGGGATTTGAGTGTTTTACGACATAAGTAGATAAACTAACATCATAAAACATAATCATCATGAGTGCAATCTGGTTTTTTGAGGATTCAGATCTCTTTAAGGTATTATGCCCTCATAAGTTTAAAAGGTATAAAAAAGATCACGATTTTGATGCTTACCGAAAGAACGACTACATTTATTTTGAAGAAGATTCTGCAAACAAAGTATATCTTATAGAAAAAGGAAAAGTAAAAATTGGATACTATGCAGAAGATGGATACGAGGTAATAAAAGCTATTCTTACCCGAGGAGAGATTTTTGGTGAAAAAGCAATTCTTGGAGAGAATAAAAGAACAGAATTTGCGCAATCTGTCGATAATACAACTTCTATTTGTCCCATTGGTGTAGAAACCATGCACGGACTCATGCGCGAGAATCAATCTTTTAGCCTTAGAATCTATAAATTTATAGGTATGCGATTTAAACGCTTAGAAAGAAGATTACAGTTACTACTCTTTAAAGATACCAAAACAAGATTATTAGAGTTCTTAAATGAGCTTAAAGAAGACTACGGACACTGTTGCCCATATACAGGAGATATGGTAATAGAACACCCTTATACCCAAAAAGACATAGCTCACCTTATCGGTACATCGAGACCAACCCTAAATATTATCCTAAACGAATTAAAGGAATCTAACGTCATAGATTTTAATAGAAAAGAGATTCGATTAAAAAATGTTGCTTAATGTTAGGTGGCTAACATTTTAAAAACTTCAATGTCGCTAATTTTATGATCTAATAATCATAAAAAAAAAGCGATGTTTAAAAAAGCAATTATAGGTACTCTGGTTATCGGATGTATTTTTTCTTCCTGTAACAATGATGATGATTCTGGTAATGTACCTACAGAATCGAATATAACCCTTAATCTTAGTGGATTAGAAGACTTAGGAAACGATTACCTTTATGAAGGATGGATTATCGTTAATGAAGCTCCGGTTTCTACAGGAACATTTTCTGTAAATAGCGCAGGAGAATTATCTAGTACTTCTTTCATGGTAAATACAGAATCACTTAAGGCAGCGGCAGCTTTTGTATTAACAATAGAGCCTAACCCCGATCCAAACCCAGCACCAGCAGATACAAAACTATTAAAAGGCGATTTTGGAACCGGTAATACAGCAACAGTAGGGTTAGGACCTGTAGGAGAAGGAGATTTTTCAGCTTCGGCAGGAGGATTTTTCTTAAGAACCCCAACAGATGAGGCTTCAGGAACTGCTAATAACGGGAATGATCAATTTGGAGTATGGTTTGGTACTCCAGGGATGCCACCAGCAGCGAATTTAACTTTACCAGTTCTCGATGCAGGATGGAAATATGAAGGATGGGTAGTAGCAGATGGAGTACCACTTTCTACCGGAACATTCACGATGAATAATACTGCAGATGATAATGCAGGAGATCTTACCGGATTTAGTGAGACTGCTTCTAATGGACCACAATTACCAGGAGAAGACTTTTTTAGAAATGCTCCAGACGGAGTAACATTTCCATTAGATGTTAGAGGAAAAACAGTTGTGATTTCTGTAGAGCCATTTCCAGACAATGCAGCAGCACCATTTTTATTGAAACCTTTGGTGGGTACAGCAGGTACAGATACCGCACCTACTAGTTATACCTTTGAGCTTAATAGTGCTTCATTTCCTTCGGGAAGTGTAACAAGATAATAGTTCATTGTTATTTTTTGTTAGTTTTAAAGCGCAATCAAAGATTGCGCTTTATTAATTTTAAGATAAGCCTGTATTTTTTAAAAATAAAGTCTGTATCATAGCTTAGATGTAGTGCCATTAATTTATATAACTTTGTAAGGTGACTCAAGAATTTGTTACTAATCAAAATATTGGTGACAATAGAGGAAAAAATCAAACGAGTTCATGATATGAATTCTGATAAACAAAAGATTTAGATAGATGAAGTTTAATAAAAAGAACATCTCCAATGTGATTTTTGCAATCATATTGGTATTATTTTTTATTCCTAATACCAGGGGAATGATGCAGATATTTTTAACCAGAATTTTCTCTTTCAGCCCGGGGATAGTAAAAGTAGAAGAAAGAGCACAGGTAGCATCATATGATTGGAAATTACATGGAGTAAATACTGAATCTACTAATTTTAATATAGCTAAAGATAAAGTCGTTTTAATTAATTATTGGGCTACATGGTGCCCTCCTTGTATAGCAGAAATGCCTTCTTTGCAAAAATTATATAATGATTATAAAGATGAAGTAGTATTTCTCTTTGTAACTACAGACGATGATCCAGAATTAAATAAGTTTATGAAGAATAAAAACTATAGTTATCCTATCTATAGATCATTATCAGAACACCCAAAACCTTTTGTGAGTAAAACAATACCTGCAACTTACCTGTTGGATAAAAAAGGAAACATTATTATTGATAAAGTTGGTGCAGCAGACTGGAACAGTACCAAAGTAAGAGAAACTATCGATAATCTATTAGCCGAATAGAATCTAATTTTTAAAATATTTAAAAGGAACCACCAACATACCAAAACATTCTCCTTTTTCTTTTTTTATATTTTTATGATGCATTTTATGAGCTCTTCTTACTCCTTTGGCGTACCAACTCTTCGTATTTCTGAATAGTTTGAAACGTTGATGTATAAAAATATCATGTACAACAAAATAAGCAATACCATAAGCTAGAATACCCAGGCCTATCGCTCTGCCTACCCAAAATGTTTGGGCGTCGTGAAATAAAATACAAGACATACTAACAATAGCATAGAATACAAAGAATAAATCATTGCGTTCCCACCAACTGTCATGATCCTTATGATGATGATCCTTATGTAAGGACCACAAAAAACCATGCATTACATATTTGTGAGTAAACCAGGCCATAAACTCCATAATAGAGAAGGCAGCAAGAAAAACTAATATTTGGATAAAAATTTTCACAACATAGGTTTTATACAAAAATACGGCTAAATTAAGTTTAATCGATAGTCGAAATACGATTTTGCTAATAATCCAAATTTTTGATAATTAGACACTCGTATACGTGTGCTTTTTATTTCTAAAGAAGGGGTTTTTTTAAGCTTATTTAATAATTTTTTATAATAAACGAATGCAGTATATACCCCAAGTTTTGCTTCAACAGGAAGCTTTAGGATACCTTGTAACGCTTTATTAAAATCCTCTTCTATTTCTTTAATAATTTTAAGCTTAGAATCTTCATCGAGTTCGTTTAAATTTAGATTCGGAAAATAGGTTCTATTAAGATCTTCAAAATCTGCTTTTAGATCCCGTAAAAAATTAACCTTCTGAAAAGCAGAACCCAAATGCATTGCGCTTTGCTTTAAATTAGCATACTTTTCGGCATCTCCATTCACAAAAACTTTCAAACACATTAATCCAACTACATCTGCCGATCCATAAATATAATCTTTGTATTCCTGATCTGTTAAATATTTGGTTTTATGTAAATCTAGTCGCATACTTTTCATGAATGCTTCATATAGCTCTGGATTAATGTTATATTGATGAACCGTCTTTTGAAAAGAATTAAGAATAGGATTTAAGCTAATCCTATTTTTGATTGCTTTGTACATTTCTTCTTCAAAATCATTAAATAATTTCTCTTTATCATACTCATGAAATGTATCTACAATTTCATCTGCAAATCTCACAAAACCATAAATATTGTATATATCCTGTCGTATAGAGCCTGATAACATTTTTGAAGCAAGCGAAAATGATGTACTATACGAATTCGTAACAATTTTGCTACAACTTTGCGATACAGTATCAAAAATAGACTTCATAGAATAGAGTTTATGGTTTAATTAAGTTTGTTATGTTGGTATACCGTGTTTTAACTTTTTATCGTACTGGTAATGATTCTGGATTAATCCTGCAACCAGTTTTCCCGAAATCAAAGATGGGGGTACACCCGGACCAGGAACAGTAAGTTGCCCGGTAAAAAATAGATCTTGTACTTTTTTACTTTTTAATTTAGGTCTAAGGAAAGCAGTTTGTAAAAGTGTATTGGCCATCCCGTATGCATTTCCTTTGTAGGAATTATACTTCTTTATAAAGTCTTTAATACAAAAGGACTCTTTAAAGATAATGTTATTCCTAACATTTTGATTTGTAAGTGCTTCAAAACGAGCTATAATTTTATCAAAATAACGCTCTCTTAGTTCATTGGTATCTTCTATTCCTGGAGCTAATGGGATAAGGAAAAACCCATTTTCTTTACCTTCGGGAGCAGATTTTGGATCTGTTAAAGAAGTGAAATTAGCATAAAACAAAGGGTCTTCAGTCCATTTGGGAGTGTCATAAATATCTTTGGTATGTTGTTCAAAATCGGTATCAAAAAATAAATTATGATGGTTAATATTTTGTAATTTTTTATCAAATCCCACGTAGAAGAGGAGAGAAGAAGGAGCAAAAGTTTTGCGCTCCCAATATTTTTCAGAATATTGTCGATACTCTGGTGCTAATAATGTTTCTCCGTGATGATAATCTGCTCCGCATAATACAATATCAGCATCTATTTTTTCGGCATTTACAATAATACCTTTAGCGCAATTGTTTTCGGTTACTATTTTTTCGACAGTTGCATTGGTACGAATGGTGACACCTAGTGATCTGGCCAATTCTTCAATCCCTTCTATTACACTATACATTCCACCTCTGGGATGCCAGGTTCCCAGTCCAAAATCTGCATAGTTCATAAAACTATAAAAAGCTGGAGTATCACTGGGTTTGGCACCTAAGAATAATACAGGGAACTCTAGAATTTGGACTAACTTTTTACTTTTAAAATCTTTACGAATCTCTTTAGAAATGGTACTAAAAAATTGACCTACCTTTAAAAGTGTTTCTTTTGTAACAAGTTCTAATAAAGAAACTCCTGGCCGATACACCAAATCTTTAATTGCAATCTCATAATTATTCTGTGCAGTTTTGATGAATTTTTGTAGTTTAACCGAACTTCCTTTTTCTTCAGTTTCAAAGGTTTCGTATATTTTTTCTAAAGAATCACCAATCGTAATACTTTCATTATTCTTAAAAAAAACTTTGTAGGCAGGATGTAATTTATCTATCGTATAATAATCAGAGGCAGACTTATCAAAATCCTTAAAAAAACGTTCAAATACATCAGGCATCCAATACCAGGAGGGACCAGTATCGAATGTAAACCCTTCTTTTTTTAATTGCCCGGCTCTACCACCAATCGTTGCATTTTTTTCAAAAATAGTTACATCATATCCTGATTTAGCTAGATAGCACGATGCAGAAAGCGATGAAAACCCAGAACCGATGATTACTATCTTTTTAGACATAACTGAAACAATTATAAAATTAAAGCTCAGAAATTAATGAGCTAATCGATTCAAAATAGCGATGGTTGTGCCCCGTATGATTAGAAATATGCATGATTTGTTTGCCTAACATCCATAGCTCATTGACTCTATTGGCGCATACAATTGTATTAAAATCTTCAAGGTATTTTTTGATATTGTCTTTTTCTGGTCTAATAGTAAAATACGATATGAACACAACATCATCATGAAAAGAAAGCATATTAGGTAAACTATCTAAAGGAATGCTTGGACCCAGGTAGATAGCCTTATATCCATGCAATAGTATTTCGTAATTAATATATAACAAGCCTAATTCATGTATTTCATTTTCTGGAAGAAACAAAATAAAAGCCCTATCGGTTTTGGTAGGTTTAGAATATTGAAGCTTTTCAATATTTAGTAATAGCTTCTGCTTTATTAAATTAGAAACAAAATGCTCATGTGCAGGACTAATGGTATTTGTCTGCCATAATAATCCTATTTCTTTTAATAAAGGAATAAAAACATCAACAAAAATTTCTTTAAAATTTCTTTTACTTTCTAGTTGAGAATATGTCTCTAAAAATAATCCGAGATCATAATTTAACATTGCAATTTTAAAGGAGTTTATAGCTTGATTTTTAACGCTATTGTCAGATACTATACTTCTTACATATTCATTAATTTCTTCTGTATCTAATTTAGAAATTCTGGATATTTTGTACCCACTGTTTACCAAATAAGTAACATTAAGTAATTTTTGAAGGTTTTTTAAATTGTATGTCCTTATGTTGGTATCAGTACGATCAGGAGAAAGTAGATTATATCTTTTTTCCCATATTCTTATAGTGTGTGCTTTTACACCACAAAGATTCTCTAAATCTTTAATACTGAATGTTTGTTTAATATTGTTCACTTTTTTTTGTAAATTGTTAAACAAAACTAAGCAAAAGAAAGCACTTTTTTTTTCAAAATTTGTTAAAATAGTACCTTTAATCGTTAAAAAACTAACGATTTTTAGCAATGTGTTAATAATAACTAGGAACTAATAGTATAATATTACCATAGTTTTGTGGTATTTAATTCATTGTAAATCTTACTTACATAATGTTACTTCTGTTCTGCGGTAAGAAGGTTTAAAAGAAAAAAATAGAAACATTAGTTTTTAAGAAACGTAAAGCCTTGCTAATGTGAATTTCGACAGTTTTAGTAGAAATGCCTAGAATATCAGCTATTTCCTTGTGCTTTTTTTGCTCTAAACGACTGAGTTTAAATACTTCTCTGCATTTTTTAGGAAGTTGTTCGATAGCCTTTTCGAGTTTTAACCAATCAGAGTCTAATTGATTTTCTTCTTCACTGTTATACATCTCAAATATAGCTTCCCATCTTAGAGAATCTAAAGCATCGTATTCTTTTTTTTGTTGCCGTAAATGCATTAGAAATTCATTATGACAAGCTCTGAAAAGATAATTCTTTAAGGATGAAGTAATTCGTAAAGTTGATTTTTTTTCCCAAAGTCTAAGCAAAACATTTTGTACCAGATCCTCGGATAACGACGAATTATTAGAAAGCTTATAAACGTAATTATACAACCAGGAATAATATTGATTAAATATTATTTTGTAGCTGTCTTGATTTCCGTCTGTAAGCCCCTGAATCAGTAATTTTTCTATGTTTTGACTATCTTTTTTCATTATAAAAATCACGGACTAAATTAAAAAAAATAAAATAAAGTAGGGGATTTATAGGTTTTCTGCATCTTTTAAATAGAAAAAATGAAGAATGGATAATTATTTAACAGTAATTAAAAAATACCTGGAAGGAGATATTTCGCCATCAGATAGAGAAGCATTGCAACAATGGCTGACCCAAGACCCTGAACATGAAATCCTTTTTAAGCAAGAAATAAAGAATTGGTATGTGACAAACGAAGAGCTGCCGGCAGATCCAAATTTTGCGTATAATCGTTTCTTACATGCTATTGATAAAAAAGAAGCTAAAGTAATTAAACCAAAATCATGGTCTAGGATAGTAAAATATGCAGCGGTTTTGGGAGGAGTACTTCTTGGGGGGTATTATTATACTACGCAGAGTGTTTCTACTGTTACAACAAATTCTGGTGTTGTCGAAGCTAATCCTTTGCCTGTAGATAAAATTAAAATTGTTCAGGCAGATGGTACAGTCACGTATACAGATTTTAATGATAAAGCAGATATTATAAATGCAAAAGGTAATTTGATTGGTAAAAAAGATCAGGATCAATTTATTGTCCAGCCAGAGAGCGAGATAACCGAAACCAGATATATAGAAATCTCTATCCCCAAAGGAAAATTGTTTCAACTCACATTATCCGACGGAACCAAAGTATGGTTAAATGCGGCTAGTAGTCTAAAATTTCCACAACATTTTACATCTACAAAAGAAAACAGAATGGTATATCTAAAAGGAGAAGCTTTTTTTGATGTTACCAAAAATAAAGCACAACCGTTTATCGTAAAAACAGAAACTATAGATGTAGAAGTTTTAGGAACCCAGTTTAATGTATCGTCTTATGCCGAAGATACCACAGTGAAAACAACTTTGGTAGAAGGTGCTGTAGTTGTTAATGATCAAAATGAGAATACAAACTCATTACAGCTAGTACCTAACGATCAGGCAATTTTTAGCAAGGATAAAATGGTTATGCATAAACAAAAGGTAAATACATCATTATATACTTCGTGGATGGATAAAAAGATTATACTGCAAAACGAACCTTTTATAGATGCATTTAAAAGGATAGAACGCAGCTATGATGTCTCGATAACAAGTCATAACAAAAGATTAAACAATACACGTTTTACAGGAGAATTTGATGTAGAGAATATCGAAGAAATCCTGAGAACATTTTCAGAAACTTTAAAATTTACATATGAAATAAAAGGTAAGGACATTATAATCAATCCGTAAAAAAAAAGGAAGTGCTGCTACACTTCCCTTACTGATTCGATTATTATTTAACTGAGTACTTAACAATCAAAACTTTTCAAAAATATGAAAAAAATGGGTAATCGTGCGCTATTTTCACACCTAGCGTGCCAATCAATTGTATTAAAAATGAAACTCACACTAGTTCTGTTTAGTTTTTCCATCTTTCAAATGATGGCAACTTCTGGCTTTTCACAAGGCAAAATAGAACTTGATTTCGAGGAAACACCGTTATTAGAGGTTCTCGAAGAAATTAAAAGTCAAACATCATATAAGTTTTTTTACATTAATGATGAGGTAAATTTAAATCAAAGGGCTACAATCCAGGTTAATAAAGAAACTCTGGATAAAGTTCTTGAACTTTTGTTTGACAATACAGATATCTCATATTCTATTATCGGAAAACAAGTAATACTGAAAAAAACTCATGTACTCAATGAGCAGATAAAGCTACAACGCGAAATTAAGGGAAATGTCAAAGATTCTAATGGAAATCCATTACCAGGAGCAAATGTATTGGTAAAAGGAACCACGATCGGAGCCCAAACAGATTTTGACGGTAATTTTGCAATTAATGTATCAGGAGAAAACAATACATTGATTGTTTCTTATATTGGTTTTGAAACTACAGAAGTAGATGTAACAGCTAAAGATTTTATAGAGATAGTATTAAAAGATGCAGCGGCACAATTAGATGATGTAATTCTTGTAGGATCCAGAAACCCTAGTCGTACTGCTACAGAGACTGCCGTGCCAATTGATGTTATTGATATCACTCAGATGGCTACCCAGGGACCACAAACAACGATTAATGAAATTTTAAATTATGCAGCCCCTTCGTTTACATCGCAAACCCAAACTGTTTCTGATGGGACAGATCATATCGATCCGGCTTCTTTACGTGGTTTAGGACCTGATCAGGTTTTGGTATTAATTAACGGAAAAAGAAGGCACAATACTTCATTGGTTAATGTAAATGGTACAGTAGGAGCGGGTAGTGTAGGTACAGATATGAATGCAATACCTACTGCTGCTATTCAAAGAATTGAAGTCTTACGAGATGGAGCTGCAGCTCAATATGGTTCTGATGCGATTGCTGGCGTGATTAATATTGTACTGAAAAAAGCAACCGGAAAATTAGATTTAACCCTTACCACTGGAGCTAATTTTAGTGAAAACTCTAATCAGTTTGATGGAGGCAGTGATGGAGAGAAAGTAAAACTGGAAGCAAATTACGGATTGGCATTAGGAGAAAATGGAGGATTTATCAATTTTACAGGATCACTTTCTACCAGAGAACCGGCATTACGTAATCGTGACTATCAAGGAGATATTTTTAAAGGATTTCATGGTGCAGAACGTGTTTTTGCTGCAGGAGGAGGAAATGTATCAGAAATGACACTGGCAGATTATCAAACTGCTGCTCAAGGAATCTCATATCTGGATCAGAGTGTAAAGGATCAGATTGCTGCTTTAGATGTAAATAATCCTGCAGATGTAGATACCTTCAGAGGATTATTGGATATCGATGTTGATGAGGCAGAATTGACAGCTCGTGGATTAACACGTTCAGATTTTAGATTTAAAGTAGGTACAGCTAAATTGAGAGAAGGAAAATTCTTTGCCAATATGTCTATCCCTCTAAGTGATGATGCCGAAATTTATAGTTTTGGTGGGATTAGCTACCGACAAGGGCTGGCATCTGGATTTTACAGAAGACCAGCACAAGGAGATGGTAGGGCTAATACACCAGCATTTCCCAATGGGTTCTTACCTAATATAGGAACAGATATTGTTGACAAATCAATCGCTCTTGGAATTAAAGGTAAAATTAAGGATTGGAGTGTAGATTTCTCGAATACATATGGGATCAATACTTTTGACATCACTGTTGGTAATTCTAGTAATGGAACTTTGGGCGTTGCAACACCCAGAACCTTTGATGCAGGGGCATTAAGTTTTATGCAGAATACGACTAACCTGGATATTAGTAAGTTTCATGAAGATGTTTTTGAAGGATTTAATGTGGCAATGGGAGCAGAGTACAAAGTAGAAAACTACTCGATTACAGCAGGAGAAGAAGCTTCATATACCAGCTATGATATTAACGGAAACCCCGTAACCAGTACTACTCCCGATAATCAATTAGTTCGAAATAATTTTACGGGAGCTGTACTTGGTGGAGGTTCACAAGTATTTAGAGGATATGACCCGAATAACGAAACCGATAAATATAGAAATAGTATTGCCGGTTATATTGATCTCGAAGTTGATTTTACAAAGCAATGGTTAGTTAGTTTAGCAGGAAGATATGAGAATTACTCTGATTTTGGAGATACGTTTAACTATAAACTAGCCACCCGATACAAGATATCGAATAATTTTTCGGTTAGAGGAGCCAATAGTACAGGATTTAGAGCGCCATCATTACATCAGCAATTTTTTAGTAGAACCAGTACAGTATTTGTAGATAATCAACCTTTCGAACAAGGTACGTTTACTAATGATAGTAGGGCAGCAACTTTAATTGGGATTGCAAAATTGAAAGAAGAAACCTCTGATAGTTATAGTATTGGACTTACGGCAAAAATCCAGAATTTTACAATTACTGCAGATGCCTATCTAATTAATATAGACGATAGAATTGTATATAGCGGTAGTTTCGGGAATGGAGGAGATGCAGAGCTTACCCAGATATTTGAGGATGCAGGAGCTACCAGCGCACGTTTCTTTGTGAATGCAATTGATACCAAATCTCAAGGTATAGATGTTGTGGTTTCTCACAAAGCTAATTTTGGAGAAAATGCAACACTGAAAAATGATTTATCGGCAACCTTTGCCGAAACTGAAGTAGAGGAGATTAGAGTCCCTGCCAGAATTGCTAATGCGGGTCAGGGAGGAAACTTCTTTGATGCACAGGAAGAAGCTTTTTTAACGTTGGCGCAACCCAGAGCAAAGGTAAGCCTTACCAATGCATTGTCTATCGGAAGATATAATGTGTTATTAAGAAACGTATTCTTTGGAGAAGTAACCGACCCAGATGATTTTAATGGAGATCCAAGAGTTGAAGGAACTGTGGTTAGTGATGATGCTGTTTATGGAGGGAAAATCGTAACCGATCTTTCCGTTTCTGCAAAGATTTTTGAAAACCTTAATGTCACCATAGGAGCCAATAATTTGTTAGATATATATCCAGATGAAAATAGAGCAGGAGGAACTGCAGGGGATCAGTTTGTGTATTCCCGAAGAACATCACAATTTGGATATTCAGGAAGATTCTTATTTGCAAGAATTTATTTTAGCCTATAGTTGAGTTTGTATTATTAGTTTAGTACAATAATAGACAGGGATACATGTATCCCTGTCTATCTTTTAAGCAATCTACTATAGTCGGTATCTTATTTTTTAAAGTAATCCATAGGGTTTACTCTTTCTTTGTTTAATCGTACTTCGTAATGAAGATGAAATCCTGTTGATTTACCAGTACTTCCTACATATCCAATAATCTGACCTTTTTTAACTCTTTCTCCATTTTTAATGTTGAAACCTTGTAAGTGTGCATACCAGGTTTCGTAACCATTTGCATGAGATATTACTATTAAATTACCCCAGTCATCTTCTGAAGAAGTATTTGCAATCATACCGTCTGCTGTTGCTAAAACAGGAACACCTTCTTTTGCTCTAATGTCAATACCTCCGTGAATTATTTTTTTCTTCTCAATAGGATGTGTAAAACTTTTGCCAAAAGATGCTGTGATATCATTAGTAGAACCATTTTTTACAGGAAAAATGGAAGGAGGATCTTTTTTGTCTATTTCAGTACTCATAGACGGTATACTAGTATAATCAAATTTGTCTTCTGGTTCATGTACAGGTTTTGTAAAAGCCATTAGAAGAAAAAGAAGAACAGGAATTAGTACAGCATATCGTATAATGTTTGTTTTAGTAGAATGGTTTTTTGTGATCATGTCTATTCGTTTTTTGATAATTGATTGATTGAAATAACTATATAATTTGATAGATTGCTTTGCTGTTATGTTTTTAAATAAGAGTTCTAGATAATATGATTTTTTAATTTGTGTATTGATTACAGCCTGATCTGCCTGAAATTCGTGGACAGCAATAATTGATTTTTTGAAAAAATATACAAAAGGATTAAACCAGTGTAAAGCGATATAAATTTCAGTAAAAATTAAATCTATAGTATGTAGAGATTTACTATGAACTTTTTCATGATCAATGATGGGTTGTTCGTAATCACTTATTTTACTCTCCGGAATAAAAATCCAATTAAAAAAAGAAAATATTGCGGGTACATCTGCAATGATAAAATGATAACCTTCTTTGATATAGGTTCTAGACTTTCTCTTTATAGTATATAATCGTATTATAGGTGCCAACAATCGAATTATATATATTACAAAACCAATACAGTAAAATATCCATATATAATCAATGATATTCCTGTTGCTCCCGGGAGTAACAATTTTGTCTTTATGATTTGTTATTGTTAGATGATCTATTGATATAAATTCATCAAAACCAGAAATGTTAATAGGATCTTTTTTGAAAGGTAACTCTACTTCGTTTAAAACAGGAAGAATTAATGAAAGAGGTAATAAAATTAATAGTATAACCCTATTAACTTTATGAAAAGTTAGTTTTCTCAAAAACAAATAAAATACAATGTATAAAACCGAAAAACAGAAGCTTACTTCTAGTAAGTGTATTAAATAATTATTCATTTTCTTTTTTTAATTTGTCTATTTTTTCTTCAATTAATGACTTCATTTTTTCTAGTTCAGATAAGTTTAAATCTTCATCATTGGCAAAATGAAGTGCAAATTTGCTTATAGAGCCACTAAAAAAGTTACCAACTACGTGCTTAAAATGATTCTTAAAATATACTTCTTTCGACACCAGAGGGAAATATTCACGAACTCTGCCATATGAATTAAAGTTTATAAATTTTTTTGTGACCAAAGTTCTTATAACTGTTGATATTGTTGTGTAGGCTGGTTTAGGTTCAGGAAACTCCTCAACTATATCTTTTAGGAATGCTTTTTCCAGTTTCCAGAGGTATTGCATTATTTGCTCTTCTGCTTTTGTTAAATCTCTCATATAGCAAATGTAACTATAATTTTAGTAATATTACTAAAATTATAGTTTTATTACTATTTTTATAGTAATAAAGCTCTGAAAGCTTCATGTAACAAGGGAAAAGCTAGGAATTATAAAGATGTTTAGAATACTTATTACATTAATATTAAGATAGAAATTCGTAATTACCAGAAATTAATTGGCGTGTTTCCGAAGAACATCACAATTAGAATGTGCCATAAGATTCTTACTTTACAAGGATCGATTTTAGCGTATAGTTGAGTTTGTATTATGATCTAATTTAAAATTGATAAAAATCTTATTTATCCTTGCCTGTTTTTTTTAAATCATCATTATAACTGCAATAAGTGAGGCTGCACTAAATAATAAACAGAGTTTTGCAAAAAAATAATCATTGATTTTTATATTAGTTCTCATGGTTGTTCGGTTTTAAGGGTTGTACAAATGAAATGTGGAAAAACTATTTTTTATAAGTAACACATCTTTATCTATGAATGGCGTGACTACAGGCTCCGGGAAGACTTGATAAAAAATTAAAAACTACTCTAATGTTAAATTTGATTTTGGTTTTAAAAGGATTCATAATATATTTTTTTAGTGTTGAATATTTAATTGGTTATTGTTATGAGTTTAAATCATAACCTTATGAATCAAAGGTAATTAGAGTTGTTGTCTTTCCAAATACGTGGAAATACGTAATTTTTTATTGAAGTATGTAAACTAAAAAGAAAGATTTTCTTGGGATTGGATATTTTGATCAGTTGAAAAAAGAGTATGGGTAATTTTGTAGAATGTGATTTTCTAAGAAAGGAAGAATATCGTGTGTGTGTCATCTTTACAGACACACGTTATACAATTAATTGTGCCCAGAGCGGGAGTCGAACCCGCACGCCCTAATGGACACATGGCCCTCAACCATGCCTGTCTACCAGTTCCAGCACCTGGGCAGTATGAATACTACAATATAACATAAAACTAAAAAAGTATCGTAAAAATTACGATACTTTTTAGTGACCGGGCTGGGGCTCGAACCCAGGACCCTCTCCTTAAAAGGGAGATGCTCTACCAACTGAGCTACCAGGTCATTGATAATTTCATTATCAAATATTTTTAAGAACTGAATAAATAATAAATTACTATTTATTTATTGTGACCGGGCTGGGACTTCCTTCGACTATGCTCAGGATATACTTCTCGCCAACATCACTTCTAATTTTTTTAAATAAACAATAGTTATTCTATAAATTACTATTTATTTATTGTGACCGGGCTGGGGCTCGAACCCAGGACCCTCTCCTTAAAAGGGAGATGCTCTACCAACTGAGCTACCAGGTCATACATTCTTTTTTCCTTGAATGCGGGTGCAAATATACTATCATTAATTTATTTTTCAAGAAGAAATTGATATAAATTTGCGTTTTATTTAAAATGATGTTTTTTTTGAGCAATATCTATTTAATTTTTACGGTATGAATATAGTTTTAATGGGGTATATGGGAAGCGGAAAATCCCTGGTAGGCAGAGATTTGGCTGCTAAAATGAAATTGAATTATCTGGATTTGGATGATTTTATAGAAAATCAAGAAAAAAAATCAATTAGAAAGATTTTTGACGATCAGGGGGAAATATATTTTAGAAAAAAAGAATCTTTATACCTTAAAGAGGTGTTAGAGACTTATAAAAACACCATTATTTCTCTTGGAGGAGGTACTCCTTGTTTTGCAGGTAACCTGGAAACTATAGCAAATAATGAAAATGCAAAAAGTATATATCTACAAACTTCATTAGATGAATTAACAAAAAGGTTATTTGCAGAACGAAGCAAACGACCATTGATTTCTCATATTACTTCATCAAACGAACTTAAAGATTTTGTTCGTAAACATTTGTTTGAGCGATCGTTTTACTATAATCAAGCTGATTACAAAGTAATCACTGATCAAAAAAGTGAGGATCAAATAAGTAAAGAAATTAAAACTTTTTTATTTTAGAATAGCGAGATCCTCATCCCCAAATTTAACAATGATATGCTCATGTAAAGAGGTAGATAAAGAGATTCCTTTAAAATCAGCCTTAATTGGGTATTTCTTATGATTTCGATTAACCAAAACCGCAGTCTTAAATCTGGTAAGAGGAACATCAAGAAAATGTTTTACACCATAAATAAGAGCGGTACCAGAATTAAGTACATCATCTGCAAGAATTATAGGCTTGTTTTGATACTCAGTCGCTTCTATCGAAGTCTTAACGGTATTGTGAGGGGATTTTTTATTCATGGTAACCTCACATAACGTCACTTTTAGGTTAGAGATGCTTTCTATTATAACTTTTAACCGTTGGGCAAATATATATCCGTTTTCTGCTATTCCAGCAATTACAATCTCTTTTTCATCAACATTAGTTTCGTAAATCTGGTAAGCAATACGTTTTATTTTGTGTTGTATTTGTTCGTGAGTAAGAATTATATTGTTGTCGGTTTGCATGCTTCAGAATTGTTGATTGCTATTTATAATGATATAAATAAACTATTACTAATGATTGTTTTAATTATAAATGGGGTTTTATAAAAAATTTATAATGGGTTTTCAAATATAAAAAAGAGTTCGTTACCCATGCGTGGTTCTATAGAATTATAACAGTTTTCTAATTTTTTTATAGTAAAAGATTGAGAAAACAGAAGTTCATACTCTTTTTTACTCCCTCCGAAAGGAGGTCCATCATGTTTAAATTCTTTATCAAATAGGAGCCCTACAAGTTTTCCTTTTTTAGAAAGAAGGCTTGAAGCCTTATTAATATAGTCTTGGCGTCGTTTAGGTGGTAATGCGCAAAAAAAAGTTTGTTCTATAATCAAATCAAATTTGTCCTGGTAACTGAAAAAATCACCACATATTAATTTTTCTGAAGGAAACTCAGGTAATCGTTGTTTAAAACTTTGTAATACATCTTCAACAAGATCTAATATATAAATATTCTTAAACCCTTGATTAAATAAATATTCTGCTTCGTAGGCATTGCCGCAACCAGGAATAAGGATTTTAAGATCACGATCGGTTAACTGATCAAAATAATTGATGATAGGAGGAGACGCAAAACCAATATCCCATCCTGTTTGTTTATTTTGATAACGATATTTCCAATATTCTTTATCCGGGATCATTCTTCACTATCATTTATTTCGCCATCATTTACTTCACCATCAGAATACCAATCATCGATATCTCTTCGGTCTTTTTTGGTAGGCCTGCCGGTACCTTTTTTTCGATAATAATCTTTAGAATATTTTAAAAGATCTAATTTTTGCAACGCTTCCTTCGGAGTGGTGTCTTTACGATAGATATCGACGAGTTTAGCTCCAATTCGACTATCTGGTGTATCGAGTACCACAAGTTCATAATTAATTTGATTTTTACGAACAGTGATTTTATCCATAGGATAGACATCTCTAGAAGGTTTGATGATATCTCCGTTAACACGAATTTTACCATCTTTACACGCTTTTGTAGCAATACTTCGAGTTTTAAAGTATCGAATACACCATAAATATTTGTCAACTCGCATAAAAAAATAATTAAAATGCGTTTTTATATTAAATAATTGTGAAACAAAAGTACAAGAAAATCGTATCTTGCGCCTTCAAAAAAGTAAATACATGAATGTAATAAAATATAGTTGTGCCATTGTGCTGGCTTTGGTGGTTTTATATGCTTGTAAAAAAGACGATGATGATAATGGTGGCACTGTCACTCCTCCTGAAGATAGAGGAGAGCAACAAATAAAAGATGATGCGGCGCTTCAGGATTATTTGAGAACACATTTTTATACTATGGAGGATGTGTTTATAAATGGTGATACTACTGTCGAGTATCAAGTAGTAAACTTTGATACCATAGCAATACCTAATGAGAATGAACAATCGATTTTGGATTCTCCTCTTTTAGCAACTAAAAAAATTACGAGAAACGATGTTGAATATACATTGTATATTTTAAACTTTAACAAAGGAGAAGGTACACATCAGCCAACTTTTGCAGATTCTACTCTGGTGACCTATAGAGTGAAATTATTAGATACCGATGATAAAGTATTTGATAGTGCACTAAATCCTGTGTGGTTTGATTTGGTGTCTGTTGTAGAGGGTTTTAGAGAGTCATTGGTGGATTATAAAGGAGCCTCGAGTTTTGTTGAGAATAGCGATGGTACAGTTACGTATACAGGTTATGGAGACCTGGTTGTGTTTATGCCCTCTGGTTTAGCTTATTTTAATGAAAAAAGAGGTGATATTCCTGCATATTCTCCATTAATTTTTAACATTCAATTGTATAAGGTCAATCAAGCTGATCACGATAGAGATGGTTTGCCGTCTTATTTAGAAGATATAGATGGTGATCGTTTGGTTTTAGATGTAGATGATAATACAGATGGAAATAATGCACCAAATTATGTAGATAATGATGATGATGGAGACGGTACATTAACCAAAGATGAGATAACTGTTAACGACAGTAATAATGATGGGTTTATTACCTTGGATGAAATTACATTTTATGATGATGATGGTGATGGTATAAAAAATCATTTGGATGCCGATGATAGAGATTTAAAAAACGAATAAAAAAAAAACTCCGATTGAAAAATCGGAGTTTTTTTTATAACAAAGTTCTACTGCATATCCGGGTTTAAATCTATAAGTCCAGAGAAAGGCCTATAATGAGCTGATTCGGTCTAGAATCTACTCGTATACTCTTATCTATTGATTCTGCAGTATTTTTACTAAGCCCACGTTCATAGCGTATATCTGCTGTAAGTCTGCCAAATTGTACGCCTGCTCCAAATTGTACCCCAACAGTAAACTCATTTTTAACATCACCAAGTCGTACATCCTCTAGGTCTGTTTCTACAATATACTGTAATGCAGGGCCTCCAAAAATATGTATTGGCCCCAAAACAGAAATTCCTAAAAGAATGGGTAGATCTAACTTTTTTATAGTGTAATCAAGCTCTGTATTCACAAGCTTGTAGGAACTGTTGTTCACAGTGTATTGTAATTCTGGTTTGAGATAAATATTATCAGTTAGTTTTCCTCTTAAAAACACCCCTAGGTGATACCCAACCCGATCATCTGCTGTTGTTCTTGTAACATCGGTAATTTCAATTTTACCATTATCTCCATAATTAAGCCCTCCTTTTACTCCAAAAGTTACTCTTTTTTCCTGAGCAAGTATGGCACAAGAAGTAAATAGCATAAAAAAAATAAATACATTTTTCATTATAAAATAATTTTGCTTCAATCAGGATTATCTAATAGAGCTTTATTAGGAAGGTTCAAAAAGCAATACAACCTGATGTTTTTTGGGTTTTTGCATGGTGCACTACGTTTACACTAAAAAAACATAGCATAATGTCATCAGGATTTAAAACTACTTCAAACTGTAATAGATTATCTATTATGTAATCCAGATTTAAAGATTAATAAATAATTTGAGTGATTTTGGTATAAAGGCTAGTCTATCAAGAACGAATGTCTTTCTGTTTTATTTTTTATAAAAACAAAAAACCTTCTGAAATAAATCAGAAGGTTTTCTTAATATTTTAAAAATACTATTATTTTCTTTTTACAACTTTTAACACGGCTTTGTTTATAGCTTCTGCATTTAAGCCATATTTTTCCATTAGCTGATCTGGTGTTCCGCTTTCTCCAAAAGTATCATTTGTTGCAATAAACTCTTGAGGAACAGGATTGTGCTGCGTTAAAACCCTTGAAACGCTTTCTCCTAAACCACCTAAAAAATTATGTTCTTCTGCAGTAACAATACATCCTGTTTTCTTTACCGAATTTAGAATTGCTTCGTCATCAAGAGGTTTTATCGTATGTATATTAATGACTTCTGCGCTGATTCCTTGCTCGTGTAGTGATTCTGCAGCTTGTAAAGCTTCCCATACTAGATGGCCGGTAGCAACTATAGTAACATCGGTTCCTTCTTGTAATAATACTGCTTTTCCGATTTCGAAGTTTTGATCTTCTGGGGTGAAATTGGCAACTTTTGGTCTTCCAAATCTTAAATAAACAGGGCCTTGATAATCTGCTATTGCTATAGTAGCAGCTTTAGTTTGATTGTAATCACATGTGTTGATTACTGTCATTCCTGGTAGCATTTTCATTAGACCAATATCTTCCAGAATTTGGTGTGTTGCTCCATCTTCTCCTAGTGTTAAACCTGCATGCGAAGCGCAAATTTTCACATTTTTATCACTATACGCTATAGATTGACGAATTTGATCATAAACACGTCCTGTAGAGAAATTCGCAAACGTTCCTGTAAAAGGGATTTTACCACCTATAGTTAATCCCGCAGCGATTCCCATCATATTTGCTTCAGCAATACCAATCTGGAAAAAACGCTCTGGATGATTCGCAATAAAAGCATCCATTTTTAAAGAACCGATCAAATCAGCACATAATGCCACTACATTTTCATTAGTCTTACCTAATTCTTCTAAACCGGCTCCAAAACCAGAACGAGTATCTTTTTTTCCTGTGTCTATATATTTTTTCATTCTGTTATTTTATAACTAAAGTTAATATCTAAAGTTTTGGGATTACTATCCGTTTTTACTGCCTTAATTAAAGTTTTATTTTTATTGGCAAGATATAATATAACCCCATTTATTTTTGGTGTTTTAATATCTTCTGATATGTTAGAACCCGACATCATTTTGTAAATTGAATTCAAAAGTATAGAATTGTTAAATTTCATATCTTTTGAACAGACAATTTTAATTTTTTCTTCCGGTTCATTATCAGGATACAATTGGTGAATATTGTAGTCTTTATTTTCAATTTGAATGTTATCTTCTGTTTTTTCAAAAATAAATTGTGATACCCCATCAAATGGAGATTTATCTTTTACAGAAGGGATAAAATCATTAACATTCATTTTCATAAAGAACTCATTTTTATCAAAAGTCATTAGAAAATAGACAAACTGTTTTTTGATATCAAAAACAATATGCATTTCAGAATTTTTAATATCGGCATTTCGACTTTTAAATACTGATCTTTGAAAACTTTCTACCAGAGCATCAGAGTCGGTGTACAAATAATCACCATTTTTACTAAACCCGATAGTAATAGTATCTTTCTTATTTTTAGTTTCAATTTCATAATCAACAAAATAATCGATTACTATTTTTTGACTAAAAGAAGAAACAGATGTTAATACAAAGAATACAAAGAATGCTAGTTTAGCTATTTTCATTTTATGGTCTTTAATAATCTCCCAGAGTTTCGGGATTTTGTGCTAATCCGATTTCTAGTTGTTCATCGTTAGGAGCTTTGCCATGCCATGCATGTGTATGCATCATAAAATCGACTCCATTACCCATTACAGTATGCATTAGTATACATACGGGTTTTCCTTTACCTGTTCTGCTTTTTGCTTCTTTTAAGCCTTCAATAACAGTAGAAATATTGTTGCCGTCCTTAATTTCCATAACATCCCAGCCAAAAGCTTCAAATTTTGCTTTTAGATCTCCTAGTGGAAGAACATCATCTGTAGCACCATCTATTTGTTTACCATTATAATCGATGGTAGCAATAAGATTATCTACTTTTTTTCCGGAAGCATACATAGCTGCTTCCCAAATTTGCCCTTCCTGAAGCTCTCCATCACCATGAAGACTGTATACCAGGTGAGAATCATTATTTAACTTTTTTGCTTGTGCAGCACCCAAGGCTACAGACATCCCTTGTCCCAATGATCCAGAAGCAATACGAATACCAGGAAGCCCTTCATGAGTTGTTGGGTGTCCTTGCAACCTACTGTTAATTAGCCTAAACGTGTTTAGCTCTTCTACAGGGAAATACCCACTTCGCGCTAATACACTATAATAGACTGGCGAAATATGACCATTAGATAAGAAGAAGATATCTTCATCGATACCATCCATATCAAAATCATCTTTTCGATCTAAAACTTCTTGAAACAGGGCAACAAAAAATTCTGTACAGCCCAAAGATCCTCCTGGATGACCAGAATTTACTTTGTGTACTTGTCGTAAAATATCTCTACGTACTTGTGTTGCAAAATCCTCTAATTGTTTTGTTTTTGGCATTATATTGCTGATTTCTTGATAATAAAGCTTCAAAAGTACTGGTTTTGTATGCGGTGACAAAATGTATAGACTGCTTTTAATTAAGAAACTAATGTTAATAACAAAAAGTTTTAGAAAACCTAAATTGATCAATGTGATTTTAGTTAGCTATCTTTGCGCTCCACCAAACAGGAATTATGCAATTTGACCTTTTGTCCAAAGACTCTCTAAGTAAAGCGAGAGCAGGTAAAATAAGTACAGATCACGGTGTTATAGAAACTCCGATTTTTATGCCGGTAGGAACAGTTGCTACCGTAAAAGGAGTACACCAAAGAGAATTAAAAAATGATATTAATCCCGATATTATTTTAGGAAATACATACCATTTATATCTAAGGCCTCAGACTCCTATTTTAGAAAAAGCAGGAGGGTTACATAAATTTATGAACTGGGACCGAAATATCCTTACCGATAGTGGAGGTTACCAGGTGTATTCTTTATCTGCTAATCGTAAAATAAAAGAAGAAGGCGTAAAGTTTAAATCTCATATTGATGGATCATATCATGTGTTTACCCCAGAGAATGTGATGGAGATCCAACGAACCATTGGAGCCGATATCATAATGGCATTTGATGAGTGTACACCTTACCCTTGTGATTATCGATATGCAAAAAGAAGTATGCATATGACTCACAGATGGTTAGATCGTTGTATGCAACATTTAGAAAAAATTCCGGTTAAATATGGATATGATCAGGCTTTTTTTCCAATAGTACAGGGAAGTACCTATAAGGATCTTAGAAAACAATCGGCAGAATATATTGCGAATGCTGGAGCCGTTGGTAATGCAATTGGAGGATTGTCTGTAGGAGAACCGGCAGAAGAAATGTATGCGATGACAGAAGTAGTAACAGATATTTTGCCAGAAGATAAACCAAGATATTTAATGGGAGTAGGAACACCTATTAATATTTTAGAAAATATTGCCCTTGGTGTAGATATGTTTGATTGTGTAATGCCTACACGTAATGCACGTAATGGGATGTTGTTTACAGCACATGGAACTATTAATATAAAAAATAAGAAATGGGAAGATGATTTTTCACCAATAGATGAAATGGCTATCACTTTTGTAGATACCGAGTATTCTAAGGCGTATTTAAGACATCTTTTTTCGGTAAATGAATTATTAGGAAAACAAATAGCAACAATACATAATTTAGGTTTTTATTTGTGGTTGGTTCGCGAAGCTAGAAAACATATCTTAGCCGGTGATTTTAGTTCCTGGAAAAATATAATGGTTAAACAAATGGATAAAAGATTATAGATTGAAAATACTAGACTGGTACATACTTAAAAGATATCTGGGGACATTTTTTACAATGATTCTGCTTTTTATCCCTATAGGAATAATAGTAGACCTTTCAGAAAAAATTGATAATATGCTAGAACATCAGGTTCCTCTTGATGCTGTTGTAGGATATTACCTCGACTTTACCGTTTATTTTGCCAATTTACTATTTCCTCTCTTTGTATTCTTATCTGTAATTTGGTTTACCTCTAAGCTTGCTAATAAAACAGAAATTATAGCTTTTTTAAGTTCCGGAGTTTCATTCTGGAGATTTCTTAGACCCTATATGATAGGTGCGGTTATCATTTGTTTCGGTGCATTAGCTATGGGATTGTTTTTGGCTCCAAAAGCTAGTCAAGGATTTAATGAATTTAAATACTCTTACCTTAAAAAAGGTAAAAAAGTACAAGAAACTAAAAACGTATATCGACAACTTAATGATAGTATGTTTTTGTACGCAAATAACTTTAAACCTTTAGAGAAATCTGCTACTAATTTTACAATAGAATATTTTGACGGTAATAGATTAAAGATAAAAATATCTGCAAGAAGAATTGTATTTAAAGATAGTATTTATGAATTGAGAGACTATGTAAAACGAACTGTATTAGAAAATAAAGATATTATTGAAAAAGCTACAACTAAGGATACTGTCTTGCCGTTTAATATAGATGAATTTACCCCGGTTACGTATGTGGCAGAAACTCTTAACTATACAGAGTTAAGTAAGTTTATCAAAAAAGAAAGTAAAAGAGGATCATCTGATATCAATAGATATAAAGTTGTAGCGTATAAAAGGTGGAGTATACCAGTATCTGCATTTATTCTTACCATTATTGGCGTAGCCGTTTCTTCTATGAAAAGAAGAGGAGGGATGGGGGTTAATCTGGCTGTTGGTATTTCATTAGCATTTGTTTTTATCTTTTTTGATAAAGTATTAGGTACATTGGCCAATCAATCTGATTTTCCACCAATTGTTGCTGTATGGTTTCCTAATATATCTTTTGGAATCTTAGCCATTTATCTTTTATATAATGCCAAACGCTAAACTTTTTAATTACCTTCATTTACATTTTATAGTATTTATATGGGGGTTTACAGCTATCCTTGGAGAATTAATATCTATCGAAGCACTACCACTGGTTTGGTATAGAATGCTTCTGGCTTCAGTGTTTATTTATGTTTACATTTATTTCAAAAAATTACCATTAGCGGTTTCCAGAAAATTATTTTTTACACTTTTTTTAGCAGGAATTGTCATAGCATTACACTGGATTACTTTTTTTGCAGCAATCAAAGTTTCTAACGTATCTATAACACTATCCATGATGTCTACAGGAGCTTTTTTTACTTCAATTTTAGAGCCTATTTTTTATAAAAGAAAGGTAATATGGTATGAAATTCTTTTCGGACTTTTAGTCATTACAGGATTGTATATTATTTTTAAAGTTGAAGGAGATTACTTTATAGGTATTGTTTATGCATTGTGTTCTGCTTTTTTATCTTCGGTTTTTTCTTTAATAAATGGAAAAGTAGCACAGCAATACAACCCATCGGTAATTTCTTTTTATGAATTATTAAGTGGTGTGGGGGTTGTAACTGTATATTTATTAGGAATAACAATATTTGGTACAACAACCGAAGGATTTACAGTTTCGTTTTTTCAATTATCAACCTCGGATTGGATGTTTATGTTGTTATTAGCGTCGGTGTGTACAGCTTATGCTTTTATAGGCTCTGTACAGGTAATGAAATATTTAACTCCGTATACAGTAATGTTAACAACGAACTTAGAACCTGTATATGGGATACTATTAGCTTTCTTAATTTTTGGAGAAGCAGAAAAGATGAATCCCCAATTCTACTACGGTGCGGCAATTATTCTGGGTACAGTTGTTTTAAATGGAATATTTAAAAATGCTAAAAAAAGAAAAAGAGAGGGAACTTTGCATAACATTACGAAGTAAAGTTTTTATATTTGTCGGCTAACCCTAGTTAATATAAAATATATTCTTGATATGGAATATTTAGAATTTGAACTCCCCATTAAGGAACTCGAAGAACAATTTGAGAAAGCTTGTGCCATCGGTGAAGAGAGCGAAGTTGATGTTACTGATACGTGTAAGCAAATTGAAAAAAAGCTAAAAGAAACTAAAAAAGAAATATATAAAAACCTTACGCCGTGGCAACGAGTTCAGCTGTCAAGGCATCCTTCTAGGCCATATACATTAGATTATATAGATGCTATCTGTGGTGAATCCTTTTTAGAACTACATGGTGATCGAAATGTAAAGGATGATAAAGCCATGATTGGTGGTTTAGGAAAAATTGGAGACCAGAGTTTTATGTTTGTTGGTCAACAAAAAGGATACAATACCAAGACCCGACAATACCGTAATTTTGGAATGGCAAACCCAGAAGGGTATCGTAAAGCACTACGCTTAATGAAAAGTGCAGAAAAATTTAATATTCCGGTGGTTACTTTTATTGATACTCCTGGTGCTTATCCTGGATTAGAAGCAGAAGAACGTGGACAAGGAGAGGCAATTGCTCGTAATATACTAGAAATGACTCGTCTTAAAGTACCAGTTATTGTAGTGATTATAGGAGAAGGAGCCAGTGGAGGAGCATTAGGAATAGGAGTAGGAAATAAAGTGTTGATGCTCGAAAACGCATGGTATTCTGTAATTTCTCCAGAAAATTGCTCTTCTATTTTATGGAGAAGCTGGGATCAGAAAGAACAAGCTGCAGAAGCTTTAAAGCTTACAGCCAAAGATAGTGTTAAACTTAAGGTGGTTGATGAAATCATTAAAGAGCCACTTGGTGGTGCACATAGTGATCGAGAAACAACCTTTAAAACAGTACGGGATAAAATATTAGCATCTTTTGAAGAATTAAAAAACTTATCACCAGAAGAATTGGTTGAAAAGCGAATGGAAAAATATGCAAATATGGGAGTCTTCAAAGACTAACCCCTAAAGGAATCACTTACTACCTGAATCTGAAGTTGTAAGCTTCAGATTTTTTTATGCTTATTAACAATAAATTTAAGTTATTAACAGTTCATTTGTTGAAGACTAGTGGACATTCGTATCTTTGTATTTAGGTACATCTTTTTACAATTTTTTTACATTCGTAGTCATGGAAAAAGTACAGCAAGCTAAGCAAATAAATTACGATCGGGGGAACGTAATTTCGCTTGAAAAAGGAAAAATACCTCCTCAAGCACTTGATTTAGAGGAAGTTGTGCTTGGGGCAATGATGATTGATAAGAAAGGGGTCGATGAAATTATAGATATACTAAATCCCGATGTTTTTTATAAAGAAGCACATCAATACATCTTTGAAGCAATATACAAGCTATTCGAAAACTCTGAGCCAATAGACTTATTAACGGTTTCTAGCCAATTAAAGAAGGATTCGAAATTAGAATTGGCCGGAGGGGATTATTATTTGGTACAATTAACCCAAAAAGTAGCCTCCTCTGCGCATATAGAGTTTCATGCCAGAATAATTCTTCAGAAATATATACAGCGAAGTTTGATTAAAATTTCGAATGAAATTATTGAAGAATCTTACGATGAGACTACAGACGTTTTTGACCTTCTCGATATGGCAGAATCCAGATTGTATGAAGTAACACAAGGAAATATAAAACGTTCTACAGAGACCGCACAAAATCTGGTTATACAGGCAAAGAAAAAAATACAGGAAATTTCAAACAAAGAAGGATTAAGTGGAATCCCGTCTGGCTTTGATAAGCTAGATAAATTAACTTCGGGTTGGCAGCCAAGTGATTTAATCATTGTGGCTGCCCGTCCGGGTATGGGAAAAACAGCATTAACCCTTTCTATGGCCAGAAATATGGCTGTAGGACAGAATATTCCTGTAGCATTCTTCTCATTAGAGATGTCTTCGGTACAGCTCATTACACGTTTAATATCTTCTGAAACTGGTCTCTCTTCAGAAAAATTACGTACCGGTAAGTTAGAAAAACACGAATGGGAACAGCTTAATGTAAAAGTAAAAGATCTTGAAAAAGCACCATTGTTTATCGATGATACTCCATCTCTTTCAATTTTTGACCTTAGGGCAAAAGCACGTCGTCTTTCATCTCAGCATGGTATAAAAATGATCGTTATTGATTATTTGCAGCTAATGACCGCAGGAGGTACCGGGAAAAATGGAAATAGGGAACAAGAAATTTCTACAATTTCTCGTAACCTGAAAGCTCTGGCAAAAGAATTAAGTGTACCAGTAATTGCATTATCGCAGTTATCAAGGGCGGTAGAAACTCGTGGAGGAAGTAAAAGGCCACTGCTTAGTGACCTTCGTGAATCTGGAGCAATAGAACAGGATGCAGATATTGTATCTTTTATCTACAGACCAGAATATTATAAGATTGATGAGTGGGATGATGATGAAAGATCACCTACTCAAGGACAAGGAGAATTCATAGTTGCAAAGCACCGTAATGGTGGTTTAGAAAATATTAGGTTAAAATTTATTGGTCACTTAGGTAAATTTGATAACTTAGATGATTTTAGCACTCCTTTTGAGTTTCATTCTAAAATGAATGATGGTAGTGAAGATGAACCGCTTAGTACGAGTCATCTTCCTAGCGCAGATGAAGCCTTTGGGAGTAGCATAAATGACTCAAGCGATGATGACGATGAAGTACCTTTCTAAAATAATACAAATATTGAGATCTTTCTTACTACATCAAAGATGGTTTCGATCTGGTGTAGTTACGTTGGTTTTTTTATTTGCATTTCAATCTTATGCATCTTATGTGTTAATTCCGATGGATGCAGATGGCCAGCAAAATCACCTGAAAGCCTATGGGATTACATACTGGACATTAAGTAAAGATCTAAAAGTAAAATGGTTGTTAAACTACAGAGGAGGATCTTTTTTATTACCGGATACAGAATATATTAGAAAAGAATGCACCATTAGAGGTGTTTCGTACGAAGTACTTAGCGATGCAGAAACTAATGAGATTTTAGAAGAAATTAGTAGTCCTTCACAGAATATGGAAGCCGTAGTGTTAGAAAAAGCACCAAAAATAGCAGTATATTCTCCTAAAGGGAATCAACCTTGGGATGATGCGGTTACAATGGTATTAACATTTGCAGAAATTCCTTACAAAACCATTTATGATAAAGAAGTTCTTGAAGATAACCTGATCTTATATGATTGGTTGCATTTGCATCACGAAGATTTTACCGGACAATATGGTAAGTTTTATGCTTCGTATAGAGCTGCTCCATGGTATATTAGAGAAAAAGCCGCTGCAGAAAAACTAGCTAATGAACTTGGATACTCAAAAGTTTCTCAAGAGAAACTGGCAGTGGCCTTAAAAATTAGAGACTACGTTGTTGGTGGCGGATTTATGTTTGCTATGTGCAGTGCTACTGATAGTTTTGAGATTGCCATAGCTTCAGAAGGAGTTGATATTTGTGAACCCATGTTTGATGGAGATCCGAGTGAACCGGGATATCAGTCCAAAATAGATTATAATAAAACTTTTGCGTTTAAAAACTTTACATTAGAACGTAGCCCAAATGTATATGAGTTTTCTTCAATCGATATGACCAGAAAGCGTCGTATCCCTAAAACAACAGATTATTTTACACTGATGGATTTCTCTGCAAAATGGGATCCTATCCCAACTATGCTTTGCCAAAATCATACGGCTTTGGTCAAAGGATTTATGGGACAAACTACAGCATATAATCCTAATGAAATTAAATCTAATGTATTAGTGTTGGGCGAAAATAAAACCAATTCAGAAGCTCGTTATATACATGGGATTAAAGGAAAAGGATTCTTTACATTTTACGGAGGGCACGATCCCGAAGATTATACGCATAGGGTGGGTGACCCAAAGACAGAGCTAGAACTACATCCTAACTCACCAGGATATCGACTAATTCTAAACAACGTACTCTTTCCGGCTGCAAAAAAGAAAAAGCAGAAAACTTAATAGCAATATTGTACTCCTAATCACGGTTTACAGGGATAAATTTACATATTACTTTTTATAATTTTGTTTTTGATTCATGATAAGATGAAGCAGACATAAATAAAATGATAAAAAAAGTATTAATGATTTTAGCCGCGATTTTTCTATTACTAATTACACTAGGTATTTATGGAGTGTATCGTTTTTTAAATCCATTTGGGGAATTAGTAAATAAGGAGAAATCAGAATCTTACTTTTATACACGAGATGGTGATAAAATTATACACAGTCCCATGGGGAATTGGTTTTCATTAGGTAAAACCGAAATGAATGTTGATTTTGATACTTTTCAAGTTTTAGGAAGAGAGTATGCAAAAGATCAAAACCATGTATATTATGGAGCAAAACTTCTAGATTTTGATATCGATGTTCCTTCCTTTACTGTTAAGTTTAATTACAATATCCCTATGGATAAAAACCATGTATACATTTTGTATGATCGATATGATTTAGAAGATGGAGGAGGTTTTAAAATTTTAGAAGATGCAGACCCTGCTACATATGAACAGTTAAATTTTAGTTTTGCAAAAGACAAGAATTACATATTTAGGGATAATGAAAAGCTAACAGAAGTAGACTATTCATCTTTTGAAATACTTAATGAAGAGTTTTGCAGAGATAACAAAGGGGTGTACTATTATTTATATCATGAACCTTTGCGTAAAATTGAAACGAATCTATCAGAAGTAACTGTATTAAATCAATATTGTATTCGTGATGATAAATATATATACCTTCATACCAGTAGAAGAAATGGAGAAAGCGTTGATGAAGTAGTTAGTATACCTTTTAAGAATGCTGAAAGAATAACGTTTTTTGATAGTAATAAAATAATCAAAATAGATGATATGATCTATTATGAAACAACACCCTTAAAAGAAGCAGATGCCGATACTTTTGAAGAAGTCGAATATGGATACACAAAAGATATCAATCATGTTTTTTTTCTTGGAGAAATTGTTAAAGGTGCAGATCCTAAAACTTTTAAATATAATAGTAGAAACTACACTTTTTCAGACAAAAACTATATTTATGAATCTGGAGAGGTTTTAAAAAAATCAAAAAGCTGGTGATACAATAGTGTAAGGTAATTTAAGTACTACGACTACATTGTCTAGAATTAACTTATTTATAAAACTTAAACATGAAAAACCTTATCCCAGTATTACTCTTGATTGTAACTATTATTTCTTGCAAGCAAGAAGTAAAACCAGAAAAAGAAATCAAGGTTCGCGAAGAACAAAAAGAAGAGGTTACACCAGATAGATCTGGAGATTTTCCTGAAGATATTGCTACTGTTTTTAAAGCTCATGGAGGTATCAACGTGTTTGATCAAATGAATAGTATGATTTTTGAGATTGCCAAACCCGAAGGAAACGAAAAACATACTATAGATCTTAAAACTCGTCATGCACGAGTAGAAACAGATAAATTTGTTTTGGGGTTTGATGGTAAAGAAGCCTGGTTAGAGCAGGATTCTACTTATTTTAAAGGAAATCCTCGTTTCTACCATAATTTGATGTTCTATTTTTATGCAATGCCTTTTGTTTTGGGTGATGACGGAATTTCATATCAAAAGGTAGATGATCTTAACATAGATGACGTTTCGTACGCTGGTTATAAAATATCTTACGGAGATGGTGTAGGAGATTCACCTAAAGACAATTATTTCCTTTATTATGATAAAGTATCTGGAAAGATGAAGTTTCTGGGATATACGGTTACATTTTTTAGTAAAGAATCCAGCGAAAAAATAAGCCTGATAGAATATACTTCCTGGAATGATGTAAATGGAATATTACTTCCTGCAACTCTTAAATGGAGAGCGTATAAAGATGGTGTAGTAGGAGAGGTTAAAAGCGAAATGAATTTTGTAAATGCTAAAATAAATAAGAAAAAAGTTTTTGGTTCATTATTCAAAAAAACCGTTATTGAAGAAAGTAAGACTTTGTAAATAATGTATGTTGTAATGCCAGAAAACTTAATTGAAAATAAGTTTTAAAATCAAATAAGATTAAGAGAATATGACATTACATTTCAGATTCATTACTATAATTTTAGTTTTAACTTTTGGTACAAATAATTTTGTTCAGGCACAGGAAATTCCGAATACTGCGAAATTACCTGATACTTCATCTTGGGAATCAGTGAGAAAACAAATTAAAATGGAAACCCGTTTTATAAAGAGATGGCCCGATGCCGAGCATTATTATAAAAGAGGTAAATATAAAGCAGTAATACATGAGTGGAAATCAGCATTATCAGATTTGGATAAATCAATTGAGTTTAGCCCTAATACAATGATTTCATATTATGTTAGAGGAGGTGTGAAAGAAAGATTAGATGATTTAGAAGGATCAAGAGATGATTTTTCAAAAGTTATCGAACTAAGACCAGATTTTGAAATGGCTTGGTTAGATAGAGCCCAGATTTATACAAAACTTAAAAATTTTGATGCTGCAAAAGAAGATTTGGATATGGCTCTAAAATTGTACCCAAATTGGAGTCTCGCTTTCTTTCGATTTGGTAATTTGTATGGTGATAAAAAAGACTACGATAAAGCAATAATATATTACGAAAAATGTATAGAAATCAACAAAGATTCATATATGGCATATAATAATTTGGGAGATATATATTATAAGAAAAGGAACTATGACAAAGCAATTTTTTATACCACCGAAGCAATACTAATTTTTCCTAACTATGTAAAAGCTTTAAAAACAAGAGTAGGAGCAAAAATGGCTAAAGGAGATACGGATTTCTGTGAAGATATTAAAAAGTTGGTAAAATTAGGGGATATAGAATCGATAGCAATTATTGATGAATATTGCCCAAATTGATTTATAAAGTAATATTACCTTAATGTTAATTGTATTTTCTTAGTAAGTATACATTAGCCTATATCGGGGACATATTTTTTTAAAGAAGTAACGCCTTTTTAGCTAAAAAGGCGTTACTTCTTTAATAAGAGTATTTAGAACTATTATTTAGTATATTTTTCACTATATCGTTTCCATAACTTAGTCTGATGGCTTTCTAAGCTAATATCACGTCCTTGAATAAAAGCTTTCTCTAATTGATTTGTGCGCATATCCAGAGCATCACCAATACTTATAAATAAAGTAGCATCTTTACCAATTTCAAGAGTTCCGGTACTATTATCTATACCTAAAATTTTAGCACTATTACCAGTAATGAGTTGTAAGGCCTTTTCTTTATCTAATCCATGTGCAGCAACAGTTCCTGCCTGAAACGGTAAATTACGTGCATTAGCACGCTCCATTTGCCCGCTATTCTGTAATGCAACCAGCACTCCAGCATCCATCAATAATTTTGCATTTTTATAGGGTAAATCATAATCTTCATCTTCTTGTCTGGGAGTAGAGTGTGTTCTTGTAGTTAATACAGGAACATTGTTTTGTTTTAGCTGTGCTGCAACTTTATAAGCTTCATAGGCACCTACTAAAACTATTTTCTTAATATTATTTTCTTTAGAAAAATTAAGTACGTCCAAAATTTCTTTTTCGGTATTTACATGTATAAACAAAGTCTTTGATCCATCAAAAATGCCTTTCATTGCAAGATGAGGAAGGTTTCCTGTTGTTGTATTTGACTTAATAGAAGCTTTGGATTGATGTATGAAATCTACCAATTCGGTTATTTGTTCTACATATTTTTTATTTGGTTTATATCCTGGTTCTTCACCAAGCCACCAACGACCCCTGGTAAAGGAACTTGGCCAATTGATATGGATACCATCATCTACTTTTATAGTTGCATCTTCCCAATTCCAGGCATCTAATTGTACAATCGATGATGTTCCCGAAATTCTACCACCACGGGGAGTAATCTGTGCCATTAAAACACCATTAGGGCGCATGCTTTCAACAATTTTACTTTCTGCATTGTAGGCAATAATACTCCGAATATGTGGGTTGTAATTTCCAATCTCGCTATCGTCATCTGTGGCACGAACAGCACCTATTTCTACTAATCCTAATGTAGAATTTGGAGCTATAAAACCGGGATAGACATGTTTACCAGAAGCATCGATTACGGTTCCTTTTGCAGAAGCACTTCCATTAGCACCTATTGCTGTTATCTTTCCTTTTTCGAAAATGAGAATGCTGTTTTCAATAACTTCTCCATTGCCTATGTGTGCCGTAGCACCAGTAATTGTTATTGCTTCGCTTTGAGCTTTTGCTGGGGTTTGCTGCGCTGTTACTTTTCCAAAGAAAATGGTACACAGTGCTATTATGAATACTATTTTTTTCATATCTGTTTTGTATAATTTTCTTGTCACACTGAGTCTGTCGAAGTGCTGCTTGAATTGATTCTGGACAAGTTTTGTGTACATATCTTTTTAATTAATAGTTTCTAAAGTTTCACATTCGAAATGCTGCTTTTCCTTTTTCTTGGCAGGTTGGGTTTTAAGGCCACTGTTTTTTGCTTTTAGCATCATAGTAGAAAGTTTGTTTCTTTCTGTAGCAATAGATTTTCTCATTGCCTTGTCTTTTTCAAGGTCAAAATAAACGGCTCCTTCAATTATGGTTTTTTCTGCTTTGGCATATATCGATAGTGGATGATCTGTCCACAGCACCAAATCTGCATCTTTACCTATTTTAATACTTCCTACCTTGTCATCGATATGTAAAAGTTTAGCAGGATTAAGAGTTACAAATTTCAAAGCATCTTCTTCGCTTACACCACCGTATTTTACAGATTTTGCAGCTTCCTGATTAAGACGGCGAGACATTTCTCCGTCATCACTATTAATTGCAGTAACTACCCCTTGTTTATGCATAATTGCAGCATTATAGGGGATCGCATCATTAACTTCGTATTTGTACGCCCACCAATCAGAAAAGGTAGACCCTCCAACACCATGCGCTACCATTTTATCTGCTAATTTATATCCTTCTAGGATATGAGTAAAAGTGTTAATTCTAAAATTAAATTTTTCGGCAACCTTCATTAGCATATTGATCTCACTTTGCACATAAGAATGACAGCTGATATAACGTTGACCGTTTATGATCTCTGCCAGGGTTTCCATTTCGGTATCCTTGCGATAGGGTTTGCCACTGGTTTTACGTTTATGATATTCTTTTGCACGAGAAAAGTAATCTATATACAATTGTTCGACTCCCATTCTTGATTGTGGGAAACGGCTAAAACTTTGCCAGTTACTTTGTTTTACATTCTCACCTAACGCGAATTTGATAAATTTAGGCGAATTTGGATAGATAAGATTATGAGCACTCTCTCCCCATTTTAATTTTATGATTGCAGAGCGCCCTCCGATCGGATTGGCAGAACCGTGAAGTATCTGAATTGAGGTTACACCACCGGCCAGGTTTCTATAAATATCGATGTCATCTGGAGAAACAACATCTTCGATAGTTACTTCGGCAGAAGAATTATGTCCAGCTTCATTAATTGCTGCCGCAGCGATATGAGAATGCTCGTCAACAATACCAGAAGTAAGATGTTTTCCTGTAGCATCTATTATTTTGGCGCTACTATCATTAAGGTTTTTACCAATAGCAGTGATTTTACCATTTTTGACTAATACATCGGTCTCTGTTAAAATTCCGTCGGTTTCATTAGTCCAAACTGTTGCATTTTTAAATAGTAACGACTCTGACTTTGGTAATTGAGAGTTCCCATATGCTATATTAGGATACACCACAGGAAGAACTTCGGGTTTTTCTTTTTTGTCGGTTGATTTTTTATCCTTTTTTTCTGAAGACTCTTCGGGTTTCTTTTTTACAGAAAAAGAAGTTTGTGCTCCATTAGGAAGAATAGCTTTACCACTCCAAAAATTAGGAGTACCAGCAATACTGGATACAATTCTTGTATATTGGGTCTTAGTAGTGTCGGTATCGGTAAAAGTGATAGTTACCCAATCATTTTTATAATTTATTTTGGATCCTAATTTTGTTTCACCAAGTTTTATTTCGGTTTTAGGTTTTGTGGGCTTTCCAGAAATAGACATATCATAAGTCTTTCCGGCAACGGTTAGCGTATAGTTACCGTTAATATCGATAACATTCATATCATTCACTATATTTTTACGACCCTGTACCCAGTTTTCATAAATGATATTGTCTTCTGAAAATAATTCGCTTTTAGTGATTAGAAAGTTGGCATAACTTCCTTTTTTTATACTTCCTAAAAGATTACTCTTTCCCAAAATCTGTGCAGGTACTGTTGTTAGAGCAGCAATGGCAGTTTTTTTATCCAGACCATACTCAATAGCTTTTATGATTCTATCATTAAGATCTGCTATCTTTTTTAATTTATGTGTAGTCAAAGAAAAGGTAATTCCATTTTTTGATAATACCGAAGGGTTTGTCGGGGCCTGGTTCCAATGTCTCATATCTCCGAGGCTTACCAAATTAGTCATAAAAGGATCTGAAACATCATAGGCTTCAGGAAAATCCAGAGGAATGATATACTTGGCATTGGTAGCTTTTACTTTGTCGATTCTGGCATATTCATCTCCACCACCAACAAGTATATATTGTGTCTTAAATTGATCCCCAACCTTATCAGCTCTAAACCCGTTTATTCGGCTTTCAGCTTCAAAAATTTGAGGGAGGTTTTTATTTCTGTTTAAGGCTTCTAATGATAGATCTTTGTTGGTTGCATTACCACCAGCATACCAATCGGCATCGTGATACATTTGTCTTAGAAGTGCCATAGCCCCCATAAGTGATGTAGGGTATATTTGTTTACTTTTATTACTCTTAGAAAAAGATAAGAATTGTGATGAACGATCACTTAATAATCGATCCCCTTCTGTACCTTCATTATTTAGAGCCACCAATAGTCCCGTTCCTCTTACAATACCGTCGGGCATATGTGTATTAAGTACTCCAAACCCTTCTTTTACATATTCTGTCGCTTTTTTGGCGTCATATTTAAATGATGTTAAAGCATTCGTTTCGGGACGAATGTGATCGTTCCAGTAGTACCCTTCTCGGGAAGCTTCGTATTGAGGATTACCACTAAAAGGACTTCCTCCTTTTCGTTTAGGTTTTTTGATACCAAAATTGGTAAACAGATCAATAAAAGAAGCATAGATATGCTTTCCCTTTAGGTCAATTATCACACTATTCGCAGGGGCTGAAATGGTATTTCCTACCTGTACAATCTTACCCTTTTGGATAACTAGAGTTCCATTTTTGATCTCAGTATCAGGTGTTGTGTGAATCGTTGCGTTTTTAAATACGGTGTAATTAGAATTGGTAGTGTTAACCCCATCATTTTTTGGAAAATAATCTTGAGAGTAAGAATTTAAAATTCCGAATATCACCGTAAGTGATAATAGAAGTTTTTTCATAAATGTAGTGTAAAAGTAAATTGAATCAGATTTAAAGATAATGGTTGAAATAAAAAGAGGTTGTTAATTAAGATTGTTTTAACATTAGCTATTACCCTATTAAATTTGTATTTTTAGAGTTATAACTGTATTGATTAACAATAGAATGTATAATAATGAAAAGTTTTTTTATTCTTTTTTTATGGATTGGTAATACTTTGATGATTGGTCAAACCAATATAAACAACGACTTTAATTCTAGTAATAACTTGGCATATGATACTACAAAAGTACTTAACGTATATAGTAGCCCTACCGGAAATAGTTATACCGAAAAATCGATAAAAGGGCATAAATATTATGATGAGGAGTATAAAATAGCAGAGATTTATGTTAATGATAGGATGATTCATAAATATGCTATTCGTTATGATGCCTATCATGATCAAATTGAGGTTATAGAAAATGATAAAAAATTTGTGCTTTCTAAAGAAAATAAAATCCGAGTGGTTTTGAAAGGTTATGAATATGGGGTATTATTAAATAAAAAAGGAGTAGAAGAGTATTTTATTATTTTTAATAAGAACAAAGAAACTTCATTAGTATTAAAAGCAAGAAAAAAAATTGAGGATGCCAAAAAACCTCAATCAGGTTTTGAGAAATATAAACCACCGGCTTTTTATAGAGATTATTCTTATTTTATAAAAAACAATTCAAGTGATTTAAAGAAAGTAAGACTAAAAAAGAATAATATTCTTACTGCTTTGAAAGATAAAAAAGAAGAACTTGAAAAATTTGCCTCTTCAAAGAAATTGAAGTTTAAAAAAGAAGCAGATTTAATTAAAATTATAGATTACTACAATACATTGTAGTGCTATTAGAATCTTGCTTGGTACTATTTAAAAACTATATAATTATATAGGTGCCCTCCATTATTGTTTCCATTTTTAACTTCTAATAGAGACAGAGTATATACATCAGAAATCTCAATTTGATCGGGGTATCATATGCAAAGCAACAATTGATATAACAAAGGTTGTTAATTAAGGTTTATTTAACAGGTAAGTTTTTTTTTCTTGTAGACTTAATATTTACTTTATCTAATTGAATTAAAATTATATTTCTTATGAAAAAAAATGTTGTTGTTCTTGGTTTATTTTTTCATCTTTTTCTTTTTAGTCAGGAAGTTCAGGTTAATACTGAATTAAATTCTGATGGTACTTCTACTGTCTTAAGCGCATATGCGAAACCTATTGTAACAAATTATTCTGAAGAATCTATTACGGGGAGTAAATACCACGAAGAAGAGTATATGATTGCTGAAGTATATCTTGATAATAAAAAAATTCATAAATGTGCTGTTAGGTATGACGCATATTCTGATGAAATAGAGGTTGCAGCAAACGATAAAAAATATGTGTTGTCAAAAGGAGATGGTATTAAGACTATTTTAAAGGACTATGAATATCAGAGATTAGATCAAAAAGGGAATACTGGTTATTTTATAATTTTTAATAAAAATAAAGAAACTTCTCTGGTCCTAAAGGCAAAAAAGAAAATCAAAGAAGCAGTTGAGCCTAAATCAGGTTTTGGAAATTATGTTCCTCCAAGTTTTATTAAAGATTATAAGTATTTTATAAAAAATAGAGCAGGGGATTTAACAAGGATAAAACTTAAAAAGAAAGATGTTTTAGGTGTCTTAAAAGATAAAAAAGAAGAGCTTGAAAAGTTTGCTGCTTCAAAGAAATTGAAATTTAAAAAAGAATCAGATTTAGTTAAAATTATAAATTACTATAATACATTATTATGATTACAACTTTGTCTTATAATAATTAACTAATAAAGCTACAACATAACTATAGGTCTCCATACCATCAGGTTGGTTATTAGCTTTTAAATAACTATCGTAAGTACTTTTAAAAATGGGTTCCAGGGGATTTTCAAAAGATTCCCAGAACTCGTTTACTTCGATATAATTTCTTCTAATACCAGGTCTTAACTTTTCGATAAGACAGATTGCTTTTTCTTCATTACGAAGATAAAGATCGTTTAGGCAAAACTTTAAGGCAAAGGTAGTCCCACTATAATTAAAATATATATCATCATAATTCATTGTAGTCAATGCCGCTATAAAATTGGCTTCATTTTCTTTGGCAAACCCTAATTGATGTGCTTCTTCGTGACAACTAGTAGTAGGTGCCTTGTAATTGAGTATTAGTCCATTTACTTGTGCTTCATTGGTAATAGGGTTTAAATACCCGCTAAAACCCATATAGGTAAGAGGAAGACTTAATATAGACGTTTTAATACTTTTAGGGTGATATTGTAATACAGGAAGTATTTGATGCAACTGATCGTATGCAGGAACTGTTTTTTGAAATATTTCTTCTTTAGAATAGGGGATGTGTATCGGTAGAGAATCGTTAGATTCTAGTTGCAAATGCAAAGAATTGGCTTGAATTATTAATTTTTCTGAAACGGTAATCAGCTCTTCTTCAGTATATTCATCATCTAATCCTAATATCTCATGTAAGGGTAATCTATAGTAATTCATTCCCCAAAGAATATGAAAACAAGCATACACAATAGATAAAGTAGCGCCAATATCCAATACTACTTCTTTCCACAACAAACGCTTCTTAAATACTTTTTTAAATAAAAAACGTATAAGCATAATAATCAAAACACAATATAAAATGTCACCAAAAGAAAATGGAAGCCATCCAAATACATATCGCAAAGCCTTAGAGATATAAACAAACAAGCCGTTACTATAAAATCGTTCTATAACTTCGGGGAAAAAAGAAAGAATTTGAATCAGAATGATTTGAACAGGAAGTAATACGGTGAGATAAAGTTTTGTCTTAGATTGCATGGGATAAAGATATTTACAATTCTCAATTTAGAATGAAGAATTAAGAGTTTTTTAGTATCTATTCGTTTGATTCTAGAAACTTTGAGACTTTGATAGCACTATGCTTTGATACTTGATTTAAAATTTAGAATTTTGCTGGATATCTATAATATAAAGCTGTCAATATTTAAACATCAATTATGAATTCAGAAATAAGAAGCCTTGAGCCTAAAGTGATATGGAATAAATTTGCAGATCTTAATGCAGTTCCCAGACCTTCAAAAAAAGAAGAACGTGTTATTGCGTTTATGAAAAATTTTGGAGAATCATTGGGGTTAACTACCGAAATAGATAAGGTTGGTAATGTTCTAATAAGAAAACCAGCTACTCCGGGAATGGAAGATCGAAAAGTAGTGGTGATGCAGTCCCATTTGGATATGGTACATCAAAAAAATGCAGATACCGATTTTGATTTTGATACCCAAGGTATAGAAATGTATATCGATGAAGATTGGGTTAGAGCCAAAGGAACAACTCTTGGTGCCGATAATGGATTAGGAGTAGCTACTATTATGGCAGTTCTCGAATCTACAGATATAGCACATCCTGCTATCGAGGCATTACTTACCATAGATGAAGAAACTGGGATGACAGGTGCTATGGGATTAGAAGGAGGATGGTTACAAGGAGATATATTGCTAAACCTGGATACCGAAGAAGATGATGAAATAGGAGTTGGTTGTGCTGGTGGAATTGATGTTACAGCAAAAAGAAATTACAAAGAAGAACCAGTTGCAGAGGGTAAAGTAGGATATACAATTGCTATTACAGGACTTAGTGGTGGGCATTCTGGAATGGATATTCATAAAGGATTAGGGAATGCTAATAAAATAATGAATAGACTGTTGTTTGATGGTTTTGAGAATTTTGGTTTACAAATTAGTGAAGTAAAAGGAGGAAGCCTACGCAACGCAATCCCAAGAGAGAGCTTTGCGATAGTTGTAGTAGATGCAGTACAGGCAAAAGCTTTTGAATTCGAAATAGGTGAGTTGTCAAAAACAATCCAGAATGAGCTTTCTATTGCTGATCCTGATCTTACCATAGAAATTAATACTACCGATCTGCCAGCACAAGTAATGGAGTTAGGTGTTCAGGAAGGGGTAATAAAGGCGTTATATGCTGCACATAATGGGGTGTATACCATGAGTGCTTCAATCCCTGATCTGGTAGAAACTTCTAATAATATTGCCAAAATAACAATAGGACAAGGAGATATCACTATCGAATGTCTAACCCGTAGTAGTGTAGAATCTTCTAAGCTAGATCTTGCAAACAAGTTAAGAGCTACTTTTGAGTTAATAGGATGTGAAGTAACTACTAGTGGTGATTATCCTGGTTGGGCGCCTAATATGAATTCTCCAATTTTAAAAGTAATGGACGAATTGTATCAAAACCTTAATGGTGAAAAAGCACATGTAGCTGCCTGTCATGCAGGATTAGAGTGCGGTATCCTGGGGCAGAATTATCCAGATATGGATATGATATCATTTGGCCCAACAATCTTAGGAGCACATTCACCAGATGAAAGAACAAGCATCTCATCGGTACAGAAATATTGGAAATTCGTAAAAGAAATCTTAAAAGAAACTCCAAAGAAATAAATAGTAATCATCTTTTGACTATAACTGTTAATTGAAAAATTGATAGTATGTAGACCTATCTTACTTATACCAGAATATGATATCTCGTATAAGTAAGGTAGGTCTTTCGTTTTATAGAAGTATACATTAAAAGCACTCTATAATAACTCCATAATTCATTGTTGTAGAATTTTCTTATCATATTCACTTGAATTAATTACTTTTAAACTACAGTAGAAATCGACTCTAGTCTTTTTTTAATTATATAATTAGCATAAAATAGCTGTGCGTTACCTTAAAATGATAATGATAAAAAAATTAGTAGTAGTTCTAATTATAATGAGTATGTCGGGGTGTGGTAACTCACAAACCAATAAAAAAGCACATTCGGTTCTTGTAGATACAACAAAAACAATAGCTATAGATAACTCATATCCTAATAAGAAAGTAAACCTTTCTAATGATAAGCGACATAACATCGATGAAAGGAAAACCGAAATTAGTATTAAAAATAAGTCTGATTATTCAGAAAATTTCATCGAAGGACTCAAAAAATTAGGAGAGGAGAAAATTACACTTTCAGATAATCTGTTGATTTTAAATGATACAGATACAATTTATTTTCCAGAAACTCCAAAAATAAATCGTCGAATAACATTAACAGGTAAAAAGGGTAATCTTGCTATTGCGGTTACAATTAAACGATTTAATTATACTACAGTCGATTATAAAATTGAGATAACAGAATTTGGAAAATCAAATCATACCCAAAAAGGAAAAGCCGACATAGCTTCGAGTTTCTATTTTGGTGACGAATCTGATGAAAGTGAGAAAACCGGAGTTAGTTATTTTGTAACAGAATTTTCTGAGCAGAGAGAAAGTGATTGTTATACGTATATTCGACTTGGATACGAAAAAGAAACGGGCCCTTATTTACTTGGAAAAATAATAAAGAATTGTAATGGTAAGCTATCGGATATAGATCTTGATAATTTTCCAACATTAATAGAAAAGTAGGATGTTTAAAATGATAACAACCTGTCATAGGTACGTATTTATGAAGACACGAAAATCATAAAAACTACAAATCATAATGCACTAGACGAAAAGATAGTATGAAAAAAAATAAAAAAATAAGTAGTGGCGTAAAAGTGGGACTTATAGCTATTACTATTAATATTATTACAGTTGCAGTTTATATCTACCAAACAAATCTAATGCAAAAAGAACAACATGCTTCGGTATGGCCTTATTTAGAATGGAGAATTATTTATAACCAGGATGATGGGGTAGTGTTGAAAGTTCGTAACAATGGCGTTGGTCCTGCAATAATTAACAAAGCAGCTATAAAATTGAATAATAAATCTGTTCCAGTGTTAGATTCCTTATTTTCTAAACTTCTCGGAACCACTCAATTTCCACACCTGACAGCAGAAGTTCAAAATCGAGTCTTACCTGCAGGAGAATCAATAAATATGATAAAAGTTGTTGACCCAATATGGGCAGAACTTCTTTATGCAAAAGTAAACAAAAGTAATTTTGAAATGAAAATATGTTACGAATCGATCTATGAGGATCAATGGGTATGTACCGGGACTACAGTTAAAGAATCTAGATGTAATTAACCTTTTAATTGGGATGCTTTATTTTATTAGAAAATAAAACGAAAAATAAAAACTCCTCGATAGAGAAGAAAATAAAAAGCACAATCGAAATATTTTGTCATATGAAAGATACAGACGCACCAATTGTAGTAGAAGAAACTTATATGACGACTCTAGAAAATGTTTGGAAAGCCATAACAGAATTAGACCAAATGAAAAAATGGTTTTTTGAACAAATTGAATCGTTTGAAGCTAAAGAAGGATTTGAAACACAATTTGTTGTCGAGGTCGAAAACCGAAAATTTACTCACCTCTGGAAGATAACAGAAGTTATACCAAATCAAAAGATAAAATATAATTGGAGATATAAAGAATATAACGGAGATTCATTTGTAACATTCGAATTGTTTGAAAACAAGAGTCACGTTAAACTTAGGTTAATAACCGAAATAATACACAGTTTTCCATCAAGCATTCCAGAATTTACACGAGAGAGCTGTATAGGAGGCTGGGAATACTTTATCAAAAGTAGTTTAAAAGAATATTTAATGTCAAAAAAATAAGTGAAGAATGAAAACTACCTCTATAGATTACCATATCATTGCTTGGGTTTATTAATATCTTAATGAATCATGGATAACAAAGAAATTAAAATAAGGCAGCTTGTAGAATCAGATAAATCACAATTGGCAAAACTTGCCAACAATAATAATATATCAAATAACTTAAGAGATTATTTTCCTAATCCTTATAACGAAGAGGATGCTAAATCCTTTATTAAGATGACAATACAACAGGATCCTACAGTAAGCTTCGGAATAGAGTTTGGAGGAGAACTTTGCGGAGTTATATCACTGATGCTACAAGATGATATGTATAGAAAATCGGCAGAAATTGGGTATTGGTTAGGAGAACCCTATTGGGGTAAAGGGATTACTACAAAGGCAGTAGACCAGATAACCAAATATGGATTTGAAAAATTAAACCTGATCAGAATATACGCAGGAGTTATTGAATATAATACAGCTTCGATGAATGTCCTCGAAAAAAGCGGATTTAAAAAAGAAGGAATATTCCAAAAAGCAATTGTTAAGAATGGTAAAATTTGGAATGAACATAGATATTGTATCTTAAATAAAAAGATATAGTAGAAATTATTGCAATACTCAATGGATAAAAAAGTGTGATTTTAGATTTTGAAAAATGAAAATAACAGAGATTGAACTCAATAAAGAATACCTGATTACTAAACAAAGTAAGGATATAAGTTACTCTGATGTTTTTCAATTAAGAACAACATCGCTAAAAGAAGTGCCCAAGCCAAAAGATTGTATGATAGCATTCTTTAAAGCATTCTCACCATTCTTTACAAAACTATTACTCTCTAGAGAGAAAATAGCCAAAAAATTAGGGCTGAAAACGGCAACTAAACTAACTCAAGTAGAAAGAGAAACATATTTGAACGAGTTTGAAGGTAATATTGGGGATAGTATTGCAATATTTGATGTGCTGGACAAGAATGATATAGAATTGTTAACAGGACAGACAGATAAACATCTGGATTTTAAACTATCTTTTATTAGTTATGAAGAAGGGGATGACAAGATAATGGAACTAGCTACCACAGTAAAAATTCATAATACCTTAGGGAAAATATATTTCTTTTTAGTAAAACCGTTTCATCGATATTTTATGAAAAAAATATTTATAAAAATGGAAAAAGAAGTAGTGCTTATAGAAAAAAGAAAACGCGATAATACAGTAAAGTGACCTTCTTTTACTTTAAAAATTTTATCACAATCAAGGTGTTGAACTAAGAATACGTCAATTTTAAGGATTACAATTCTAAAAATGTAATACTCCGTAAAGCTTTACTATATCTGGTCTGGGCGTTACTTCAATTTTATTTAGTTAACTAGCAGATAATCAATAAAATAAAAAATCTTTGGTTAATTGATTTATGTTAGATATATTTGCAGTGTACTAGATAACTAATACACTAACCATGATTCAAATTAAAGACTTACGGTTCTACTACCCAAAAAGCAAAATAATCCTGGATAATATCACTTTAGATTTTATCCCGGGAAACATTTATGGGCTTTTTGGTAAGAATGGAGAAGGAAAGAGTACATTAATGAAGATAATGACTGGATTATTGTTTCCAAAGGCAGGTTATTATAGGGTTTTGGGTAAAGATATTTCTGGAAGAAATGTAAAATGTCTTCAGGAGATTTTTATGGTGCCAGAAGATTTTGAGCTACCAGGGCTTAAAATTTCTACTTATGAACAAGTAAATTCTCCCTTTTATCCTGGGTTTTCTAGAGATCAATTTTATAAGCTAATAGAAGAGTTTAAGCTTTCTGCCGACGAAAATATATCGACTCTTTCTTTTGGGAATAAAAAGAAAGTACTTATCGCCTTTGGAATAGCAACAAATACGAAACTCTTACTTATGGATGAGCCAACTAACGGGTTGGATATCCCATCAAAAAGTCAATTTAGGAAGATTATGGCTCTGGCGGTTGATGAGGGAAAATGTATTATTATTTCTACCCATCAGGTTCGGGATTTACATAGCTTGATAAACCATGTAGTGATATTGGATCAATCCAAAGTAGTATTTAATCAGCCATTGTCTAATGTTTCTGAACATTTATGGTTTGGAAAACCTAGGAGAGATGCAAAAGAGTCTATTATTTATTCTGAAACATCTTTTGGAGGAAAAGCTATGCTTTTTAGAGAAGATAGAGATGAGACAGAAGTGGATCTCGAATTATTATTTAATGCCGTTTTAAGCGAATCTAATAGAATTAATAATGCCTTAAATACATTTCATGATGGAACAATTTAACATTAAGAGAATAGGCAGTTTCATATATAGAGATATCATACTTCTTAAGGGAGCAATACTTACTACTTTATCTGTTGCCAGTGCTATTTTTTTTATTGTCTTTTTGTTTAGTTTACGAGGGGACCATCAGATTTCGAGTGGCGAATTTATGAGCATATTCGGTAAGTTTTATGTAGCGCTAGGAGTACTATTTATTTTTTCAACTTTTAAAGAAGCGCATAACCAAAAATCAAACCATTTATATTTTTCATTACCCGTTTCATCTTATGAAAGAATAGCTGCAGCCTGGCTTAGTACTTTTGTGGTATATACTCTTGCATTTTCATTCCTTGGTTTTTTGGTTGGGCAAATAGCAATTATACTTGGCAGTATGTTTTCTGAAACGAATTTTCACCTGTTACCTATATTTTCAGAAAGCTACTGGCAGTTGGTTAAGGTGTATTTTGTTATACAGCCGGTATTTCTCTATGGTGCTATTGCATTTAATAAAAATAGAGTGGGAAAAACATTACTTGTAGTTGTATTACTTGTTTTTGGGTTGATAGTACTCAATATGATGCTTTTCGGGATGCTCAATTATGGGTATGATGTATTTTCGGGAGAAGGGCTAGCTTCAGAGGCATTTGATAAGACTGGACAAGGTTTTTCTGGAATAGGAAAAGGAATTTTTATGGGCGTTTTTGCCCCATTAATGCTATTGGCAAGTTATTTTAAGATAGTAGAAAAGGAAGTTTAAGAATGGATTTTGATAACAGTAAACCTATTTATTTACAAATCGTAGATGTTTTCTACGAGAATATACTTGTAAAAAAATGGCAGGAAGGCGAAAGAATACCTTCTGTGAGAGAGATTGCTGTTATGGTAGAGGTAAACCCTAACACCGCGATAAGAGCTTTTACCTATTTACAAGAACAAGAGGTAATCTATAATAAAAGAGGGATAGGGTATTTTGTTTCAGAAAATGGGTATAATAAGGTTCTCGATATTAAAAGAAAAGAATTTATGGAAGATCTTCTTCCCGATATATTTAAAAAAATGAGATTACTTGATATAAAATTTGAAGAAGTAAAAGACTCATTTAACCAATATCTAAATAATATAGATCATGAAAACAAGTAATTGGATTGTAATAGGCGCATTAGGAGCTGTTATTCTTTTTTTTCTGGCTTTCCAGTTTTCTATACATGATAATGTGAGGAAAGGAGAACTTCGAGAGAATGCAATTCAATATACAGGGAATATGATATCCGAAACAAGAAATGTCTCTGCATTTAGCAAGATATCAGTTACTCATGGTATTGAAGTTTTTTTTAAACAAGATAGCTTAGCAGAAGTAAAAGTAGAGGCCTCAGAAAATTTGATGGCTTATATCAAAACCGAAGTGAAGCATAATAAATTAATCATAGAAAAAACAAAGAGAGAAGAAAAAGGGGATACCGTGAGGATATTTGTTTCTAATCACCAGTTGGATTCACTACAAGTAGCCTCAGAATCATATTTTGAAACAAAAGGTACAGTTTCTGGAAAAGATTTGATACTCGAATTTACAGATGACAGTAATGGGAATCTAGAATTGTCGTACGAATCGGTTAAATGCTCTGCTACTCCTGGATCTAATGTGAAATTAAAAGGAAATACAAATCAAATCGATTTCTCTAACTAATCAATAGAGAAGAAAATTAAATTATCATCATCAATCAAAAAACGAACATTATGGATTTAATCAAAAAAAACAGAATATTAGAAGATTACAAAATCAATATAAAACTAAAACTTTCTGCCTTGTGGACCTCACTTGTTGTGTGTTATATTTATGGAGATTTTTTCTCTTTATTCGTTCCAGGAGCAATAGAAGACATGATAGCTAAAGTCACCCCTATTGGTGAGACAACTCCTACTATAATTCTAGCTTTTGCAATAAGTATGGCTATTCCTGCAATGATGATTTCATTGTCTCTATTACTAAAACCAAACATAAATCGCTGGTTAAATATCATTGTTGGTAGCCTTTACACTATTATAATGGTTCTTACGATGATAAACCCTACACCCTGGACAATATACTATATGTTTTTGGGGGTAATAGAAATCGCTCTGAGTTTATTAATCATTCGCTATGCCTTGAAATGGCCTAAGCAAGAAGTTTAGAAACAACATACATAATAAATCAAAGTAGTTATGTAGATGTAGAATACACATTTCATTCTATAACCTAACTATATAAATAAGCAGTATTAAGTATAGATATTACTTTTTACTACAGGAATTTTGTTCTCAATATTTTCAAAAGGCAATTATCATCAATCAAAAAACAAACATTATGAGTTTAATAAAAAACGAAGATTATCATGCACAAAATAGGACTGCAAGAATAGCAGGACTAGTTTATTTAAGTGTTGTATTAAGTGGAATCTTTAATCTAGTGTATGTACCCTCAAAACTTATAGTATGGGATGATGCCTCGATTACATTTAACAATATAACTACATCAGAACTGTTATTTCGAATGGGGATTTTAAGTGGATTGATTAGCTATGTATGTTATATAATGTTACCGATAGTTTTATACAAATTGCTTAAACCAGTTCATAAAAATTCTGCAATATTAATGGTAGTATTTGCTATCATTAGTGTTCCTATTTCTTATTTGAATATACAAAACAAAGTTGATATCCTTTCTTTAATTGGTCATGCCGAATATCTGAAAGTGTACACCACAGAACAGTTACAAGCACAGGTAATGCTGCTTTTGGAGTCTTATCATAATGGAATTCTTATTGTTGAGGTATTTTGGGGACTTTGGCTCTTTCCTTTTGGGTATCTGGTTTTTAAATCAGGTTTTCTTCCTAAAGCGTTAGGTATTTTGTTGATGATCGGCTGTTTTAGTTACTTGATAGCGGTATGTGGAGAATTACTTTTTCCTAATTACAAAATCCCCTCCTTTGTTATGCTTCCTGCCAGTATAGGAGAAATAGGTTCTTGTCTGTGGCTACTAATCATGGGCACAAAAAAAGACAAATCAACGTATGTATCTAACAGCTAAAATACATATATCTAGATAAAATTTTTAAAACCTGAATATTTTAAGTTTTAAGAAATCATCATCATCAATCAAAAAACGAACAATTATGAAATCAAAAGACGCTGTCACAAACACGTTGGAAAACGAGTCTGTGAAAATTAAAAAAGTACCAAAGTTCTATATGTATGCTATGAGAGCTATTTATCTCCTTACCTTTTTTACTTTGGGGCATAGTACATGGACAGAAATTATTAACCCTAGCGAAGTTTGGGGTCCTTATGATGGAGTTACCTATAGTTTTTGGGCTGCGTATGCTACTTTGATGGGCTTAGGAATACGATATCCTTTAAAAATGCTGCCTTTACTATTACTGCAATTATTTTATAAGTCGGTATGGGCCATAGGTATTGCATATCCTTTATGGTCTTCTGGTCAACTAGATTCGACCTCAGAAGAATTTCTCAAACCATTTCTTATGGCAATTCCTATTGACCTTATCGTTATCCCTTGGGGATATGTGTTTAGAAACTACATAAAAGAACTTTTTAGATTTAGGTAATCTATACCGAACTTATCATCAATCATCAATCATCATCAATCAGAAAACGAATAGTTATGAAATCAAATGAAAAAAAGAAGTTAGAAATTCGAATCTATTTTACTGGAATAATAACTCTATTGGTAGGAACACATTTAATTTGGGACTATTATCATGGGGGAGTGCCAACCCATCATATTCTTCATCGTGCGGATTTACCAGGTATATCAAATTGGTGGAGTATCATTGCTCTACCTATACTAATCTGGTATCTGTTATATCGCATTCATCGAAGAATAGTTAATAACGAAAAGTTGAGAGTGCACCAAAACATGACTAATATCCTTTATAGATTTATTGGAGCTCTTTTATTTGGAATGTTGATTTCTCTCTTTTTTACGCTTGATATGGATTTTCCAAAGTATATGATGATTGGATTATTTCTAATATCATTTTTCATTCCATTATACAGGTCTGAGTACCTACTTGGTTTTATCATTGGAATGACATACACTTTCGGAGGAATTCTACCAATAGGAATAGGAGTTTTATTGACTATTATATTTGTAATTACGTACAAACTTGTGAGAGGCGGTATCTTATACCTTGTATCAAAAAAGGTAAGAACAAGCTAACTTTAATGAAAAGGGAATAGATTAAGAAACCGATCCTACAAACACGGTTAATAATCTTATTGGCAATTTTTGACCGCAGTATAAGAATGATTTAATTCCTTCCAATAGTCTTAATCAATTATTTCTAACAGTACGAACTTATTATTAAAGAACAAATGACTGCTATTCTATAATCAAAGAAAGTCTTTCATATTAAATATTAAAAAAACAAGTGTTAATCATATCATCATCAATCAAAAAACGAATACAATGAAATCAGAAAATAGTAGGGCAAATATTGTACAACCTAAAGCCGTGAGAGCAGATAAAGCTTTAAGTGCCACTGTGGCATTTTGGTTTCTAATAGCCGTTATTGGTCAATGGATATTTGTGTATTATGTAACTTTATTTTACGGTAGTGCTGCAGTAAAAGGAGATTTTGAAAAATGGAATGAAGTTCTTCCTCATGGATATATTCCTGGTGAAACCATGGGTAATTTGGCGGTTGCTCTACATATTGTATTAGCAATTATTATCATGGTAGGCGGTCCACTTCAATTTATTCCTCAGATTCGTACCTATGCCCGCACTTTTCATCGATGGAATGGACGTATATATATCTTCACTGCACTATTGATTGGTGTTGATGGGCTTTATATGATTTGGACTCGCGGTAATATAGGTGGGCTTGTTGGTCAAGTAAGCGTTAGTATTAATGCTTTTTTGATTATGTTTTTTGCTATTATGTCCTGGCGAACAGCAGTTGCTCGTGATTTTGATAAACACAGGCAATGGGCACTTAGATTGTTTTTGGCGTCTAATGGCGTTTGGTTTTTTCGTATTGGATTAATGTTTTGGCTTTTTGTTAATGGTGGCCCAGTCGGTTTTGATCCAGAGACATTTCGGGGACCATTTCTTGTATTCCTGGATTTTGGTCAATTTCTAGTGCCATTAGCTATTCTTGAACTCTACCTTAGGGTGCAGGATCGAAGCAGCACTTCGGGTAAAATAGCGATGACAACTTTTCTTTTTTTTCTAACTATTATAACTGGCATAGGAATTTTTGCTGCTACCATGGGGATGTGGCTTCCTCGAATTTAAAGTACATCTGTAATCACTAATCAATATTTAGAAATGAAGAATCGGAACATGATAATAGATAATCAAGAAATCAACAAAAAAACTGAACTGGAAAAAGTATGTGATAAACTCTATGAAGTTGAGAAGACTAAAAACTATAAAGAATTCTATGCTTTTATAAAAACAACAAGACTACCTTTTATTCCTTGTTATGAGAAAAATACAGAAATAGTTTATCAAGAATGTTTCAGAATTTTGCATAGAATTGGCGAAATATCAATTCCCGTGTCTGTAGCGTTATCTATGCATTATTACATTCTGGCATCATTATCTTCTTTCCCTTTTTCAAAAAAAAGCATACAATATTGGAAAAGAGAAGCTCTGCTTAAAAAGATAGAAAAAGAACAAATATTGATTGCCAATACAGGCTCGGTACGCACTTTTAAAGAGGCTTCTGGTAACAAAGGTATAGTGGCACAAAAAGAAAAGGATTTTTATATAATAAATGGCCAGGCGCCATACATGTCATTATCTGGTGTGGCAGATTATTTAGTATTCACAGCAATATTAACCAAAAGCACTAAAGCAGTATTTTTTCTACCAGCAAATGATAATAAAATCGAATTCGAGGATGCTGCATTTGGGGATACTATGAAAGGGTCGTTTACAAAATCAGTTGTTTTCAAAAATTTAATAGTGAGTAGTACCAATATTATTAAACTAGATAACACAGATGAAGAGAGGTGTGAACTTTTGGTTTATCAGAGATCGTGGTTTCAGGCATTAGTACCTGCTTCTTATCTTGGAGCGGCATTTTGTGTGATTTTGCACTTAAAAGCTTTTAGTCAAAAAAAAATCAAGAATGATAAAAAAATATGCGAGTCAGATAATTTTCTTGATAACCTTGGAGAGTTAATGATAAAATATAAAACGGGATATATGCTATGTGAGAATGCGGGAACTACAATAGCAAATTTTGAAAAAGGAAATAAGATATCATTAGAAAAAATATTTGAAACATCTGTAGCAGCAAAGTATTTCTCTACACATTTTTCTGAAGAAATTGTTAATGAAGCACGATATATAATGGGATCAAAATTTTTGTCTCCCAATTCCTTAACCAATAAAATTTATAAAGAAATAGTATATGGAGTTTTACAACCCATGACCGATATAGACATAAAAGAACATTTTGGCAAGTCATTAATGAAGTAATAATGGCTATAATTTCTTATAATATTTGAAGCATCGTAAAAAACACATGATAATGTGCAACCTTTTTTTACATAGACTGTCTAATCTTGATATTGGACTATATGGAACAAAGAGGAACAATAGATAGAGACTTGATTAAAAGAGTATTAGATGGTGATTCTAGTGCTTTTGAAGCTATTATTTCCAATACTAAAGGATTGGTTATCCAGATCATTTATAAAATGGTTAGGAACCATGAGGACAGAAAAGATCTGGCACAAGAAGTATATTTAAAAGTTTATGATAAGTTAGGCGGGTTTAGATTTAATTCTAAGTTATCTACCTGGATTGCAACCATAACATATAATACTTGCTTAAACTATCTGAAAAAGAAAAAAATACCAATTCTGGATATAGACAAAAATGAGGAAAAAGAACTTTGGGAAAGGATAAGTACTAATACGTTCTATTGCTTTGATAATCAGATAGAAACAGACATTTTTAAAAAAGAACGTTCTCAAATATTGACCTTAGCAATAGAGAAACTACCTCCAGTATACAAAACCCTGATTACACTTTATCATAATGAAGAATTAAGTTATTCAGAAATTACAGATATTACTGGTTTACCAGAAGGAACCGTAAAGAATTATTTGTATAGAGCTAGAAAAAAACTAAAAGAAAACCTATCCCTTAATTATAAAAAAGAAGAACTATGAAAACACAACACCCGTGTGATAAAGATATTCAGGAATATATTTTTGATACATCAAATTGCAGTAGTGATAGTATTGAACATATTAATTCATGTGAAGTATGTAAAAAGGTTTCAGAAAGTTATTTGTTATTGTCGGGAGAACTTAAATCTCAACCAGAACCCGTGTTAGAATTTAATTTAACAAAATTAGTCTTAGACCGGTTAACTTTACCTAAAAAAGAGCCAATCTATAATTATATGCTCTCTTTTATAATCATAATGAGTATAGGAATTACTTTTTTTACCATTTATATTTTTAGAGACGTATTCAATAATATATTTAGTGCCAATATTACGATCTCAAACTATTTTGTCGTTAGTATAACGATTCTCATTTCATTGTTTCTTGGCCTTGATATATATAGATCTTACTATAAAAAAATAAATATGTTGAAGTATTAACAAAAGGATTGCAACATTTAAGAAGGGTAGTTGTCTAATCCCATATAAACATAAAAAAGATACAGGTTATGAACTCAATATTTATTTCTCCCACACAATATATAGATCCAGATTTTATTAAAATGGGTGTCTTTATTTTTATCATTGTTTTGGTAATGCTGTTTGCGTTATTAATTATAAGAAAAATACTAGAGCATAAACTAAAAAATAAGATCATAGATAAAGGAATATCTGAAAATATCGTCTCTTCTATTTTACAAAAAAAATCAGATAATCATCACATCAATATTAAATGGTTTGCCATTTTGATGAGTGTAGGAATTGGGCTATTCATTGTTAATTATACACTGCCTTTAGGAATACATTCTTTTGCTATCATGGCGATCAGTATTTCGATTAGCTTTTTACTCTACTTCTGGTATTTAAAGCGATTTGATAAGTAATACTTTTTAGAAACTAAAATCAAAAAAACGGCAAGTTTATATATGGCTCTCTAAAAGGGCTTGGATAAATACGTCCTAATATTAACATAGAAAAAATTAATACAATTATGAAAAAAGCATTTTTAACCTTAATCAGTCTCATTGTATTATCTGGAGGAACGACTTCATGTGCACAAAAAGCAGAGAAAGATAAATTTATTGTTAGAAAAATAGATAATTATTTAAATGAAAACATTTCAAATGGGTTTTCGGGAGCAGTTTTGATAGCAAAACAAGGAAAAATTATTCTTAATAAAGGGTATGGTTTGGCGAATAGAGAAGATGATATTTTGTATTCACCTAATACAGTTGCTACAATAGGGTCTACAACAAAGCAATTTACAGCAACTGCTATATTAAAATTAGTAGAGTTTAATAACATAAAGGTAACCGATCCTCTTAGTACGTTTTTTACTGACCTGCCAAATGATAAAAAAAACATCACCATTCATCAACTATTAACACATACTTCGGGGCTAATTGATGTAATTGGTAAGGGAGATTTTGATTATATCCCAAGAGAACAGTTTTTCAAGACATTATTTGAAACAGAATTAATTCAGAAACCTGGTTTAAAATACAGGTATTCTAATGCTGGTTATAGTATACTGGCACGAATTATCGAATTAGTTTCTGGACAGGAGTATGAGCGTTTTTTAAATGAGTATTTGTTTAAACCTGCAGGCATGAAACAAACAGGATATTTTATCCCTGACTGGGATAAAAAGATGATTGCAAGTGGTTATATGAATACTATTATACCTGTAGGAACGATGATTGAACGGTTTCATAAAGCGGGTAATAAAGTATCATGGACTCTAAAAGGAAATGGAGGAATACACTCTACACCCGAAGATATGTATAAATGGTATTTGGCTCTAAAATCGAATACGATTTTATCAAAATCACTAACAAAAACATTAACTACACCGTATACTCCAGAGCAGGAAAGCGGATCTAGTCATTATGCTTATGGATGGGCAATTTTTAATTCAGATAGAAATACAAAAATGGTAAGCCATAATGGGGGAAATCGTATATTTTTCCATGATTTTATATGGCTTCCAAAAGAAGATGTGGTAATTATATTTTTTACAAATGCGACCAGTAGAGAGGTAGAACTTGCATGGCCTATAGAAAAAATGATTTTTAATGCAGATTACCAGCCAAAACCAATTAAAAAGAACCTTAACTTTTTTATACTCGACTTCATTAAGAAAAATAAAATAAACAAGTCAAATGTTTTAACAACAATGATCAAAAAAGAGTATAGCTCTGATTTAAGAAATGGTGATGCTCTTAATGATACGGGGTATATGATATTAAGACAAGAGGAAAATCCTGATTGGGCAATAGAGTTATTTAGTTTAAATGTTCAATTATTTTCGGATAATGGTAACCTTTGGGACTCTCTTGGAGATGGATATAAGAAAAAAGGGGATAAAGAAAAAGCAATTAAGGCATATCAAAAAGCATATAAACTCGATCCTTCATTAACTGCATCAATTAATTCTTTAGCAGAGTTTGGTATTAAGGTTGAAGTAAAAGCAAAAAAAGAAGTTGTTGTTGATCATTCGATTCTAAAAAGTTATACGGGGAAATATGAGCTTAAACCAGGGTTTGTACTAACAGTAATGTATAAAAATGGTAAGCTAATTGTTCGGCCAACCGGTCGAGATACGATGCCAATGTTTGCAGAATCAAATGAGAAATTCTTTCTAGAAAAAATAAATGCTAATATTAGATTTAATAAAAATGATGATGGAAAAGTAGAAAGTTTAACTCTTATAGAGAGTGGAGAAGAAATGCTTGCGAACCGATTATAGAGTATACAAAAACAAAAAAGACATCCCGAATTAGTCGGGATGTCTTTTTGTTTTAACTATTGTGTGATGCTATAGAATTATTTTTTTTCTTCTGTCTGCCCTTGTATATTAGCTAATTCTACCTCGAAAATAAGATCGGTATTTGGTGGAATTCCTCGATTACCTCTTTCTCCATAAGCAAGATGAGAAGGAATAAAAAGTATAGCTTTGGAACCAACATTTTTTAGTTGTAATATACCTTCTCTAAAACCAGCAATCATTTTTGCTTCTGCAGAATATGGCATTGGAGCAGGAGCATATCCTCTTGGATCGTCAGCTCTACCTTTATTAAAAACCCCAAGTTCTTTTGCCTTTTCTGCAATATTAGTATCAAAGACTCTTCCATCTGTAAAATATCCTGCATAATTTACACCTACCATTTCTCCCGGCTTAGGTTGTTGTCCATCTCCCTGATTTGTGTGTATAATTTCAAGACCGCTTTCTAGTTTTGTTGCTGTACTTTTTAGTTCAGTAAACTTTGCAGCAATAGCTTCATTACGTTCCTTTTCTAATCGTTCTTTTTCGGCTTTTTCTTCTTCAAGAACTTTTATCTTGTCTGTAAACGCAGTTTCTGTATTAAAAGCTTTAGCATCCGAACCTTTACGAATGATGTTTACTTCCATCATTTTTACTTCTGCTTCTGGCTTATCTCCAGCACCTGTTTTTGCAACACCAATACTATCAATAATGTCTTGTCCTAAAACAATTTCTCCAAAAACAGTATGTTTTCCATTTAACCATGGAGTTTCTTTTAGTGTAATAAAAAACTGACTACCATTGGTATTTGGGCCAGAATTAGCCATTGATAAGATTCCTTTTGATTTATGAGAAAGTGAATCTACAATCTCATCAGGAAATTTATATCCTGGATCTCCTGTACCGGTTCCTAAAGGATCTCCGGTCTGAATCATGAAATCTTTGATTACTCGGTGAAATATAATTCCATTATAATATTTTTTGCCTTTATAAGTACTATCGACCATAGTATTGGTGCCTTCTGCCAGAGAAATAAAGTTAGCAACCGTCATTGGAGTAAGATCATAATGTAATTTTGCTACCGCAGTACCTTTGTTTGTAACGATTTCGGCATAAACACCTTCTTGTAAATCTGGATATTTTTCATTACAACTGTTAAACGCTAATGCAATAATAGCTAAGAATAATAAATTTAATTTTTTCATTTTTGTTGGTAATTAATTTTCTGTTGTTGATTCTTTTGTAATTGTGTTAAGTGTTACTTCTGCTATTAACGGAATATTTGTGCCAATCTTATTATCATCCCCATAATATCCATATGCTTGATAAGAAGGAAATAGAAATGTGACCATTTCACCTTGCTTCATAAGCTTTAATCCTTCTCTAAGACCTAAAAAAAGTTCTTCTTTATCAATGCGATATGTAATTGTATTTAATTCTTGCTGTGAATAAATTACTGTACCCCTTAAATCTTTTACATTATAATCGAAGGTTACAATGTCTCCAAATTTTGGAGTGATAGTAGACACCGTATCTTTTTTAGTATAGAAATACCAGAATCCTGTTTCTGAGGTTATATAAGCATGAGTAGAATCTTCATTAATAATTTTTTGAATTCTAGCTTCTTCTCTTGCTGCAAGTTCCTTATTTCGATTAATAGATTCATTTATAAAAGAACCAGATTTAATACTTACTGGTCTTCGGGCTTCAGGTGTTTTACAAGAAGAAAATAAAAAAAGAAGACAAAGCGTGTGAAGGGCTAATCTCATTGATTTAGGACTTTTTTATAAGTTGGTAAGATACTAATAAATTTTTCAACAGTATTAGATAATGAGAGATTACTTCTTCCGCCAGCGGCATTATTATGTCCTCCTCCTTCAAAATGATTTCTTGAGAATTCGTTTACCGAGAAATCACCTTTAGAACGTAGAGAGATCTTAATAATTTCTTCTCCTTTATTCTCTATAAAGATAGCAGCAAATTTAATTCCTTTTATAGAAAGTCCGAAATTAACAAAACCTTCGGTGTCTCCTTTTTTGAAATTATGTTGATCTAACTCTTTTTGAGATAAAGTAATGTATGCTGTTTTATATTCTGGGAGTACTCTTAGATTATTTAGAGCAACACCTTTTAATTGAATTTTGGACAGTGTATTGGTATCATAGATATTTTCGTGTATTCGTGTATTATCTGCCCCTCGATCGATTAAATCTGCTATTACTTTATGAGTAGTACTTGTTGTAGATCTATATCTAAAAGATCCAGTATCTGTCATTATTCCAACATAAATACAGGTAGCAGCTTCTGAGGTGATTTTATCCAGATCATTTAATTTTTCTATAAAATGATATATCATCTGGCAGGTAGAACTCATACCAGGGTCACTATAAGTAAATTCTGCGTAATCGGCAGGTTGTTGATGATGATCAATCATAACAAAACTAGTTTTGGCTTTTGCCAAAACGTTTTCCATGTCACCACTTCTAGAAAAGTGATTAAAATCTAAAGTGAAAATAAGATCTGCGTTTTCGATTTTTGATAAAGCAGTTTTGGTATCACTATCATACTTAAGAATCGTATTTTCACCAGGCATCCACTTTAAAAAAAGAGGGTAATCATTTGGCGTAATAACCGTAGCCTTATGCCCTAAAGAAATAAGATAGTGATATAATGCCAAACTAGAACCTATGGCATCACCATCTGGGTTTTTATGGGTTACAATTACAATGTTTTTTGAAGAAGAAAGAAGTCCTCTTATCTTGTTTATTTCAATAGTATTCATAGGTCAGCGAAGATACAATAAATAATATTTTAGTAATATTAGAACAATTAATTTTGTTGAGTCACTAAATTTGATAGCCATGAGATATATCGCTAGTTTTCTAATTATGTTTTTTTGTGTACTTCAATTATCATTTGCACAAGATAAGACATCATCATCATCAGATTTTGTTATAGCTTTCGGAAGCTGTAATAAGCAGAACAGTCCTCAGCCATTTTGGAATGAAATTTTAAAGAATACCCCTGATCTATTTATTTGGGGAGGAGATAATATCTATGCAGATTCTAATGATATGTCCAAAATAGAAAGTGATTATACGATACAAAATAGTAATCCCGATTATCAAAAATTAAAGAAAGTAGTTCCTGTAATGGCTACTTGGGACGATCATGATTATGGTAAAAATGACGCTGGAGTAGAGTGGAATAAAAAAGAAGAGAGTCAACAGTTATTTCTGGATTTTTTAGAAGTTTCAAAAGAAGACCCTCTAAGAGATCAGAATGGGATATATACATCTAGGGTTTTTGAAATTGAAAAGGGAAGTGTTAAAGTGATTGTTTTAGATACCCGATATTTTAGATCTGCTTTAAGAAAAAGTACAGAAGAAGGAAGACGTTATGAACCATATGAAAATAATGAAGGTACTGTATTAGGAGAAGCGCAATGGAAATGGTTTGAAAAAGAGCTGGCATCAAATTATTCTGATTTTGTTCTTATTGTGAGTAGTATTCAATTTTTGTCATCAGAACATGGTTTTGAAACTTGGGGTAATTTTCCTCATGAGGTAAAACGATTAAATGATATGCTAATACGTAATGGAGTAAGAAATGCTATAATACTTAGTGGAGATCGACATATTTCTGAGTTTTCGATGACCCGTGTAAAGGGACTTAAGTATCCATTAATTGATTTTACATCTAGTGGTTTAACACATTCATATGCCGAATATAAAGGAGAATCTAATAAGTACAGAATCGGTCGGGTAATCTCGACTCCAAGTTTTGGAATGCTAAAATTTGATCTTGATTCTTATACCGTAACGATGCAGATTCGAGGTAAAAATAATATTGTATTGCAAGAGTATAAACGACAATACCCTAAAAAATAGATTTGGAGACCTAGTTATTGAACGCGCTTTTCTTTAACTATAAAAAGAAGAATAAATCTATTCGGATGTAAATAATTGATTCTTAATAATGCTCATTTCATATAATAATTCTTGTTTTTGATGCTTTTATATATATTTTTGCACAAAAATTTTAAAAATCGGGTTTTATATACCTAAGTAATAATTTGAAATACTTCTGATTATAAGAGGTATTAGATAACAAAAACATACAATGGCAACAAACAGAACTTTTACAATGCTTAAACCGGATGCGGTAAGAAAAGGATACATTGGAGGAATTATTGAGCAAATTACTGCTTCAGGATTTAGAATTGTAGCGATGAAATTAACTCAGCTGACTACAGATGATGCTTCAGCATTTTATGCGGTTCATAAAGAGCGTCCTTTTTATGGAGAATTAGTAGAGTATATGACAAGTGGTCCAATTGTAGCGGCTATTTTAGAAAAGGAAAATGCTGTAGAAGATTTCAGAACTTTAATAGGTGCAACAAATCCAGAAGAGGCTGCAGAAGGTACTATTCGTAAAAAGTATGCTACTTCTATTAGTGAAAATGCTGTACACGGTAGTGATAGTGATGAAAATGCTGCTATTGAAGGAGCTTTTCATTTTGCAGGAAGAGAGCAATTCTAAAAAGATATATTTCTTATTACAAAAAAGCTGTCTGTATATACAGACAGCTTTTTTGTGTTTTATAGATTATACTTTTTCTTTTATTTTTTTAGGAATACCATCTTTATGAAGTAAAATCCCTACGGTTTTCATTCTAAAATATGCTTCAGACATATAAAGATACCCATGTTGAGCTCCTTTAATTCCCCATGAATTTTTGATCTTATAATACGTTTTTCCTTTTTTATCAACGCCTTTGCCTACTAAATGCATTAAGTGATCATCTGTAGTATTGTAATTTTCGAATTCTTTTTGTCGAGATTCGGGAGTTACTTTTTCTTCTTCAATATATTCTTTAAATGCATCTTTACGTTCTTTCTTATGAGTTAGAATTGCCAAGCCACTTTTTTGAGAAAACCCTATTTCACTTACATCTCCGTCCCAAGCTACAGTGTACCCTTCTTTTAAAGCGTGATCAACAACTTGTTGTAACTCATCAAGGGAGATATTATGATATATACCATTAGAGAAATTATCTGGGATTTCCAGAATAAAATCACTATTCATGGGATGATGGGTAAAAGAGGTTAGTGTGATGTAGTTATTTGCATCAATCCCAAGTTCTTTGGCAAACTCAATAGGAGTATAGGTTTTGTTATTATATGTAAAAGTATCAGGTCTTTCTCCAAGATAGATATCTAACATAGCTTCATAACTTTTCCACCAGTTTTTTGAAAGAATTTTGTGTTTCACTGCGTTATCAACCATATTGGTTAATAATTTAATTAATTCACTGTGATCGTGACGGTCTGCAATACTTCCTGCAAAACCTGTATACATTTGATTAGGGATAATTCCGTGTTTACGAATAGATTTTATAACATCATGAGCAAGTGCTCCTTCACTAAATTGGGCTTTACCTTGTCTTAATATATAATTTCTGGCTTTATCTGTGTATGTATTTCTGACTTGAAATACTTCTGATAAATCGTGAACTCCGTGTCCTAGACGAGCAATTTCTGACTCAATATAAGAAGTGGTAGAAAAGCTCCAGCAGGTACCTGTTTTTCCTTGACTAATAACAGGATTGCATTTAAGAGATATTTCATCTGTTATACTATAATCGGGATGTGTTTCTTGAGCATATCCTATAGATAAAAATAGAAACATGCAATTAATAAAAAAGAGTTTTTTCATTTTAGTTATATGATTTGTAGGCAATGAAGGTACAAGAAAATAGATAAAAAAGGAAAACTCAACTTAAAAAAATAAAGCGGCTATTACCAAAAAATTCTAAAGCTAATATTAGGAGTAATCCCTAGTGATAATATATCAGAATTGATCAACTGGTTATTAAGAGAATTTGTTGTTCTAAACTCTCGATTTAGTAAATTCTTTTTATTGTATAAATTTAAAACAGAAAGTCCAATTCTGTATTTTATATTGGGATTATATCCTATTTTAAAATTATAAATAGCAGAGAAATCTAACCTGTGATATTCTGGAAGATTATTACTATTAATCTCATCAAATTCTAAGATTACGATTTCACCACTTTCATCTACTCCAGATACATTAGTATAGGCTTTACCTGTATGCCAAATCCACCCCAGAGAGAACTGAAAATTATTAATTTTATAAAATTGAGACCATTTTACGGTATGTTCAATATTCCAATTACCAGGAAAAGATTCATTGTTATTAATGTCTTCAAATGTATTACGGGTATTGATATAAGAATAACTAACCCAGGTTTTGTAGTTTTTAAACCTTTTTTTTAGAAAAAGATCGATCCCAAAAATTCTACTTTCTCCTACATGGTGAACATTGTCTATGGGGTTAATAAAACCTGCGGTTAATGTAGTGATATCTTCGATTTGTTTATAATACCCATCGATATCCAGGTACCATTTGTTTTTTCTAAAACTGCTTCCCAATGTAAACTGATAACTGCTAATCACGGGAAATTGCTCATTGTTTGCCAATGTCCAAACTTGATTTTCAAGAGATAAGTCACTCACGACAGATTCTTGTATCTGACTGGTTGATTGACTTCTGTATTCTAGACTAGTATTGATTTCCCAGTTTTCGGTAATATATTTTTGAGCAAACACCCGAGGTTCGATATACGTTTTGTCGAGCTCTGCATAAAAATTGAAACGTAATCCAGCAGAAACATAAAAGTTTTTTGGATTATCGAATGTGTATTCTGCATATGCTGCATGTGTATTTAAAAAACGATCATCTTCATCCAGAATTAACTCATAACTTGGGGTTGCAGTAACAAAGGCATATCTAATCGTATTGTTGGATAATTGATAACCTCCAGAAATGTTTTGATATTTTGATAGTTCATAATTTAACCCAAGTTCTGCCCCATAATCCCCAACAGTATTTTTTTTACTTTCGATTTCGGTTATTGCTCCTAGATTTCTGGTGATGAACTGATAATTTAAAAGGTATTTGGTATAATACCCACTTACTTTGGTATTAAAAGTTTTACTGTATGTGTGACTCCATTTAAAATTATACCCTTCATTTTCTGTAGTAAGGTCATCATTAAAGGACTCGATAGCATCACTTCTTCTAAAATCTAAGTCATTTTTACTATAAATCGTGTTAATTTCAATTTTGTCATTATCTGAAGGCTGTAGAATTAAATTCGCATTATAATCTATATAGAAAAAATCGTTATTTTCATTATTAAGGGTAACGGTTTCGGCAATTTTAGTATTCTGAAAAACGCGATCAGAGAGTTGTTTATAGGTAAATGTTTCTAAAACATCGGTATATGATCTTCTTCCTGATACCTGAAGTGATATTTTGTCTCGTATGATAGGAATATGCGCTACTATATCTGCATTGATCATATTAAATCCGGCTCCACCAGAAAAACGTTCTGCAATTTGGTTTTCGGATTTAATATCTACAACTCCTGCAATTCTATCCCCATACTTGGCACTAACTCCACTTTTAGAAAAATTCACCTCTTTAGCTACATATGGGTTAAATGCAGATAGCATACCAAATAAATGTCCCTGATGGTAGGTTTTTATACCATTCCATAGTACCAGGTTTTGATTAGGAGAACTTCCTCTTACAAATAACCCAGAAGCAGTCTCAAAAGGATTGTTAACACCAGGAGTGAGTTGTATAGTTTGTAATATATCTGGCTCTGTACGCCCAGGAAGAATTTCTACATTATTTAAATCAATATGAATTATTTCTTTGTTTTGGGTAATTCCTTTGGCTAAATACTCCTGAATAAAAACTTCGTCCAAAATTTCTTCATGCGCATTGGTAAGATATATTTTAATACACTCGTCGGTTAAAAACGATTTAGAATTCAAAACCCTTTGGCGAAATCCCGGAGCGCTAATTAAAATAACCGAGTTGTATGGTACCTGATTACTTTTAAAATAACCCGTGTTATCGGTAGTTACATTAGTGCGATTAGCTTTAAAAAAAACTCCTATATCCTTAAGAGGCTTTTGCTCTTTATCTAAAATATATCCACAAACAGAAATAATATCTCTTTTATTTAAAACACTAATGGTAACGAAGTTTTCACCAGTGATTTTAAACTGTAGTTTCGTTTGTTGTTGTAGTTTTTTTATTAAATCTTCTAGAGAGAGTTGAGGATTTAGAGTTATAGAAATATTTTTATCCTTTATAAAAGTATCGATGTAAGAAAACTTAAGACTATAAAATGCTTCAATTATAGGGATTACTTCGGGGAGTGGTTTATTATTGATAGTAACAACTTTTGCTTCTTCCTGGGAAGAAACAGATATGCTACATAAGAAAATACATACACATAGAAGTCTTATCATTCTACTATTTTTCTAATACCACAGTCTTGCTATCTTTCGATACGCTATACTTCATGCCTAAGGTACTAAAAACTGTTCTAAGAGCAACTTCCTTATTATTATTAGGGAAAGTTCCTGTATATATAGTTTCGAGATTTATCTCTGTTGTTTTAATTTTTAAATCATATTGCTCTTCAAGCTCCTTAAATACGTATTTGATAGGTGTACTTCTAAACGAGCTTGTATTACTAAGCCAAGAAGGCTCTCTGATATCAAAAACCCAGCTTTCTGGCTCGGTGTTTTCAAGATTTCTATATCCTTTTCCTACTGTTAGGATTTTTTTATTTCCCTTATTAGTAACACTAACTTTACCTTCATAACAAGTAACTTCAAAAAAAGAATTTTGGGATTGCACATTAAATTGGGTTCCTAATACAGAAACTTCTCCGTTTTCAGTAGTAACAGTGAATTTACTTCCTTTTTTTACTTTAAAAAAGGCTTCTCCTTCTAAGGTTACCATTCTGTTTTCTTTCCAGTTTTCTTTGTCAAAACTTGCTAAAGATCTAGCATTTAGAATCATTTCTGATCCATCTGGTAATGTTACAGATAATTGTTCTCCAAAATTCGTACTGAAAGACTCATTGGGATTAAATAAAAAGATCCCCAGAATAATTGCAATCGAAGCGGCAACCGCAATATAAGGCCATAATTTTATAACCGAATTAGATTTTTCTTTTGCTGTATAACTCGATTTTGATTTTAAAGCAGAAAGTTCTTTTTCTACATCATAATCTTTTAGATTCAAAGCATCAGCGCCAGCCATTATTTTTACATAATACTCATACTCAGGGTGGGATTTAAACTCACGAAGTTCCTCTTCAGAAAGCTCTCCGCTAATCCACCTGGATAAGAATATATCATCTTTTTTATCGTCTAACATAACTTCGGCATATAATATGTGAACGTTTTATTTTTAAATTACCCTACCTCTTTGTATTAAAAAGTTTTTTAGGTTAACTAGATTTCCTTTAAATATTTCCTATTTTTCCTCTTAGTGTTAATAATGCTTTATGCATCAATTTTTCTATAGCTTTTACAGAAACATTCGATAGCTCTGCAATTTCTTTATATGTTTTTTTATCTATTCGACTTAGCAAAAACACTTCTCTTTGGCGTTCTGGTAAATCGGCAATTGCATTTTTTAATTTTTCCATATACTCTTTCTCAAGAGCGATAAATTCTGGGGACTCGTGGTTGACATCTGTTTTACGTTGTGTAATATAATCTCTGTATTTAAACTTTACTTTTTGATGTCGTGTAATGCTAATACCAAGATTGGTCGCGATAGTATAAACATAACTTTTGGCCTTATCTATAGATACTTTAGAACAATTATTCCAGAGTTTAATAAATGCATCCTGAACAATATCTTCTGCCTGTTCGAGATCTCCAAATTTGTAATAAATATAATTCCTCAAAAGTTTAGAATTACTCTTGAAGAACTTGTCAAAGACTTGCTCGTTACATGTAGAATTATTGTTGTCAGACATTTAGGGGAATAAAAATATATTTTCAAATCTAGATTTTTTTTTCAAGCTATCAAAGAATAAAAAATGAAAGTATGGGGGTAGGGTAATTTTTTTTTAAGCCGTTTCACTTTAAGAGAGGTTTAAAAAGCTTCTGAAGAAAATTTAGTAACCCCTAAAATTATTTACGATGAAAAAACTTGGTATTTGGTATACGTTAATACTTACACTTGTATTAGGATTTACCTCTTGTGAAACTGAAGATTTTAATAGTGATCCAGAGGTCGAGATTGTTATTGATAACAAAGAAGGAAGTGCGGTTTATAGTTTTGAAGCTAAGACAAGCGGGATTGACAATGGTGCACAGACGATTTGGTCTGTAGATGGAAATGATATTGAAGGAGAAGATGAAGAAAATATTATTAATCAGATCTTAGATTACCTGTTTGAGCCTGGTAAACATACCATTTGTGTTAGAATTATAACCGAACAAAGAACAATAGAAGCCTGCACTGATATAGAGGTAGAGGTAGACGAAAATAATCCTTGTCCCGATTTGTTTTTTAGAAGTAAGCATTATCAAGGACGATCTACTTATAAGTTTTATGCAAATTTTAGAGGAATTAATGAAGTGTCTTATGGATGGTATATTAATGATAGATTGGTAGAAGATTCTGCACCTGATGAAGATAATTATTTGATTTGGGATTTTAAAGAACCGGGAAGATATGAAGTGTGTATAAAAACAGAAACGCCAAATTGCCCAGAAGGAGTTTCTTATTGTAAAGTTATAGAAGTAGAAGAATCAAATTTGGTTTGCCCAGAAGTTTCTTTTACAAAAGAAACAGAACCAGGAACGGTAGGGACGTATACTTTTGGAGCCAAGATAGAAGGTGTAGATGAGGTAAGCCAAATACTATGGTATGTTGATGGAAAGGTTGTTGAATCACCAAAAAATGATCCACAGGCAGGAAATAGAACTCTTGTATATCAATTTAATTCTGGAGTTCATGAAGTGTGCTTAAAAGTGATTACACCAGATTGCCCAGAGGGAGTAAAATATTGTAAAGAGATAAGAGTAGGGGATTGTCCGGATCTGTTCTTTGAACCAGAGCGAGATGGCGATAAAGCTGCATATTATTTTTATCCTCGTGCATTCGAAGGAATCGATGACGTTACTCTAGAGTGGTTTGTTGACGGAAAATATGTAGGTAAATCACCAGAATTCCCTCATAACAACCCATTTTATCACGAATTTGATGGACCAGGGAGATATGAAGTGTGCTTAATGATAGAAACTCCAGAATGCCCTGGCGGAACATCATTCTGTAAGGTTATAGAATTTGAATAATTGCTTGATTTTCTATTCGTTTCTAATAAAAAGAATAGAATACAAAATATGATAAGTTAGTTAGGTTAGATTAATTAGGTTGATTCCCCGGGAGCGAGGCCATGCTTTTGGGGAATCTTTATTTATAGGATTAAGATGTAGTATGATTTTTAGTTCCTGAAAATAACTAATTGATCACAATGCTTAACATAAGAATTAGAAAGAACGACACATTAAGTAGAGTAGTTTTTATATTGTCTTCTAAATCATCCCATTTTGAGCGAAGTCACTTGTTTTTGATACATCTTCTTTTATCCAGAGAAAACTCCTTTAGATTTATATTTAATGTTCTAATAAGACCTAATTTGATCGAAGAATAGAAAGCCACAGAATGTAAAATGAGGGAATATCGTTGTAGATAATTTAGCAATTGTAATATTGATGTAAAAAAATAGGGATGAGATTTTATATCTCACCCCTATACATTATGTTAATAATTATCTGAAATATTGACTAGTTCAAATCCCAGAAAAGTTTTGTTTCTGCAAGATCACCACCTATTGCAGTAGAACCAGTGGTCCAATTAGTAGGATTTAAAGTCTGCTCAATAACAGGATATGTATATCTGTTTGGGAAGCCAGACTTAGGTTTGTCAGGAGTGGCTAATATTGGGAAATCTAAAAGTCTGATTGAAGTCCAGGCTTCTATACCTCTATTAAATAAGGCTATCCATTTTTGATTACCGATTACTTCTTTCCAAGGGGTTGTAGCAGTACTTGCAGCCAAAGCAGTATCGTAATCAACTTCTGGTTGAGCAAGATAGGTTAAGGCATCTGCATTTGTTCCTCCCCAACTTTCTATTGATTCTACTACAGCAATATCATAGTGACTTTTTGCTGTTCCGCCCACTGCAAAAGTTCTCGCAGCAGCTTCGGCCAATAAAAACTCAACTTCTGCATAATCTAAAATTATACCGGGAGTTGTAGCTGCTTCTACCTGAGCGGATACGTGAGAATGCGAATCATAATCCGAGGTCATACCAATACCTCCTCCAATATAGTTGCCAGTTCCAGGTACTTCTAAAAAGTATAAGGGTCTTCTGGGATCATTTAATGTATTCATCATATCTATAATTGTAACTGCAGCAACAAAATCATTTCTTCCACTCAAAACTAAATTATTATGAATAGGATTTGTGTTAGGAGCTGCTGCTAAATATGTGAAATTAGCATTATCGGCTCTACTGGTAAATACGCCACTTGTCACAGCATCTTCTACTGTAGTTCTAGCAAATGCATTATCTACATCAGATAGTAAAATACCCATTCTTAGTTTTAAGGAAGCAGCAAATTTTTTCCATAGCGATGTATCACCACTATAAATATTATCGGCTGCTCCAAAACTTCCTTTGCTCGTATCTAAGGCATCGATAGCAATAGAAAGTCTTCCTATAAGATCTTTATAAATCGTCTCACCATCATCATATACTGGTAATAAATCATCAATATCTAAAGCTTCTGTGTAGGGAACATTTCCAAAAGTTTCTACTAAGATACTATAGGTATAAACGGTTAATATTTCTATTACCTGAAGTTTATTGGCTTTAGTTTCAATATCAGCAGGTAGTGAATATTGCGTTTCTGCAATAATCTTTGCAGCTTCGTCAAAATCTTTTAAAACATCTTTATAAAGAACACTCCAATGTGTAGCAGGAATGGTTCTTGTTACTTGATCATATTGGCTTTCTTGTAAATATGTTGTTTCCTGTAAATATTGCGCCCAAAGCTTCGTGTTATTATTGTTCACGTTTAGATCGACCATTTGGTCAACCAAGTTCTTCTGTGCACCTGTAAATAAAGTTTCACCCGGAACAGAAGATGGATCTTTAATATTCTCATTCAGACTCTCGAGATTATCTGAACAAGATGCTATAATTACTGCTGTAATTAGAATTAATAATTTTTTCATCTTTGCTATTTTTTAAAATTGTAATTTTAAGTTGAAACCTATGTCTCTAGTTGTTGGTAAAGGTCCAGTAGAATATCCTTGTAAATTACCAGAGCTTAAACCTCCTTCAGGATCTTCATGAGGAATATTTTTATCAATAATCCAAAGATTAGAACCAATTACACTAAAAGATACATCACTTAAAAAGGTGCGGTCAATTATTTTTTTAGGAAAAGTATATGTTAGAGAAACTTCTCGTAATTTTATATAACTAGCGTCGTAAACGAAAGCCGAGTCAGGAAAACCTCCATCCGATCCAAAAAGAGTATATTCATCTCCTGGAAGTCTTGTGGTATTTGGAGAACCATCAGCGGTAACACCTGGATTAATAAAGCCTCCACCATCTGCTAAGGTGTTTCTTACAGGGTTTCCAAGATCATTTATAAAAGCAGTTTCAGCATATAAACCAGTACCTAAACCATAGTATTGATCCAAAGAGAATATATCTCCACCTTTCTGAATGTCAATTAAAAAGCTAAAAGCAATATTTTTATAGTTAAACTTATTAGAAATACCCATTAACCATTCTGGGTTTGTATCACCAATTACATTGTTAGATGCAGTAGTTTTTTCATAGTATCCATCAGCGTCAACAATTCTCTGACCATTTAAATAAGTATAATCAGTACCGTAAATAACTCCATAAGGTTGTCCTATAGTAGCATTTATTGTTATGCCTCCCTGAAAATCACCTAGTTGTAAGTTTTCGATACCGTCTTCTAAGGAAATTACTTTATTTTCATTTTTAGACCAGTTTACATTCACATCCCAGCTAAAGTTTTGTGTTTGTACAGGAGTTCCGTATACAGATAACTCAATACCTTTGTTTTCAATTTCTCCTGCATTTAATATTTTAGAAGTGTATCCTGTTCCTCTACTTACAGGTACTCCAAAAATTTGATCTATAGAGTTGTTTATATAATATGCGATGTCAAACCCAAGTCTACTTTGTAAAAGTTTCATCTCTAAACCAAGCTCTGTACTTGTTGTTCTTTCAGGTTTTAAATTTGGATTCTTTTTTACATTACCAACTGAAGTGCTTGCACTTCCAATAGGTGTATTTACAATATAGCTATCATATAAAAAGTCAAAAGGAGCACTGTTACCCACTTCTGCATAATTTGCTCTGATCTTACCGAATGAAATAATATCTGTATTTAAAAGATTAGAAAAAACAAAACTACCTGCAATGGATGGATAATAGAATGTACTATTATCTTTAGGTAGTGTTGAAGAATGATCTCTTCTTATTGTACCATCCAAAAATAACATGTTTTTATATCCTAAAGATACACTAGCATACACGCCGTCTACTCCAATTTTTTCATCTCTTTCAACTGGTAAAGGAAGAGGGCCTTTACTGTTTTGTAAAGAATATAACCTAGGTACACTCAATCCACCACTGGTAGATGCATAAATAGATTGAAAATGATTTCTTCTGATATTAGTTCCTAGAGTTCCTTTAATGTTAAATTCGTCGCTTAAATTTTTGTTGAAATTAAACATTAAATCATAGTTGGTCTCTGTGTTTTGAATATCTCTTCTTCCGTAACCAGAATCTACGTTACCTCTACTAACTCCAAAACGAGTAGGAACACTACCATTTGCTCTTCTTTCCTCTTGCAATTCAGAATATGTATCTGTAGCAACTCTACCGGTAATATCAAACCAATCTGTTACTTTGTAATTTAAAGAAACGTTACCTAAGAAACGATTTCTCGTATCGGTTTGGTAATTTTCATATCGTTTCCAATATGGGTTATCCCAATAAATAGGAGCAGAACCTGCATTAGCAGAGGCGGGGTTCCAAGTTACATTTCTTCTTGTAGCAAAATAGATGTTTTCTTGTTGTTTTAGATCAACATTGGTTTGCCACCATTGTTTAAACATACTGGTGATATTATCGTTATACCCTGTAGAGTTACGACCTAAACCATCTGTTTTGATATAATTTGCATAACCTGTGGCTGTTAATTTATCACTAAGTTTAAAGCTTCCGCTCATAGAAAAATTATGCTTCTTTATAGAGCTGTTAGGCATTATCCCAGTTTGATCAAACTTAGTATAATTTAACCTATAAGAACCTTGATCAGTTCCTTTATCAAATGATAGAGAATTTATAATGGTTATTGGAGTTTCGAAAAAGGTAATAGGGCCATTCTTTGCATTTACCCAAGGAGTAGCTATTCTATAATTAGGAGAATCGGGATCTAAAGCATCCCATTGGTATACTAATAAGCTAGAATCAAACGGAGATCCATAAGAAGCATCATGGCTATATCTAACTGTTCTATCATCTGCTGTACCATCACCAAGAATGTCTCGTTGATAAAAACCTGAACTATAACCTGCACCATATTGCGTTTGATATTTTGCAAATGTACTTTTATCAATAGATCCAAATGTCATTCCAGAACTTACAGTGATACCTAATCCCTTAGATTTCCCTCCTTTTTTAGTAGTAATCATAATTACTCCATTTGCGGCTCTTGACCCATAAAGGGCAGATGCAGCTGCTCCTTTTAAAACATTTATAGATTCTATATCTTCAGGATTAATATCTGATGCTGCATTTCCATAATCATAATACCCACCTCGAGCATTTGCCTGACCTACAGAATTACTATTTGTATTATTGATAGGAACCCCATCAATGACAAATAAAGCCTGATTACTTCCTGTTAAAGAAGCGTTACCTCTAATAACAACATTGGTAGATCCTCCTAAGTTATTATTTCTTTTAATTTGAAGACCAGAAGCTTTACCAGAAAGAGAGTTTACAAAATTTGCAGTCTTCACTCTGTTTAAATCTTCTCCGTCAACCTCTTGTGTAGAATATCCCAGAGATTTTTTATCTCTAGAAATACCAAGTGCAGTAACTACTATTTCTTCTAATTGAGAAGCGGTGACTTCTAATTGTACATTAATAGTTTTTTGGGTACCGACAACAACTTCTTGATCGGCAAAACCAAGATAACTGAATACAAGAGTACTCCCTTCTGAAGCTTGTAACGAATACATCCCATCAAAGTCTGTTTGAGTTCCACTGTTGCTGCCCTTTACGATAATGTTTACACCAGGTAAAGGTGTGCCACCATCGTCTGTGACCTTACCTGTAATAGGGGTCTCTTGCGCAACAGAAAATTGCGTCACTAATACTGTTAAAAGTATTAGCATGTTTTTAGTTAATAATTTCATTATTGCATGTTAATTTTTGTTAGTAAGCAAGGTTATTAAGAATATTTAGAGGAGAATAGTGATAGTAATTTTTTAACAAAAGATTAACCTCAAATTTGTAAGGGTAATTATTTGAAACGACTAAATAAGATTTTTATCTATTTGTGAAGAAATTTTAGATCGTTTTAAACTCTATAACTTTATAGAACGATGAATATCGAATATTGTGATTTAAGACCCAATGTTTTTTTATAATAATACAGGTAAATTAAAATTTATCGAGTTGTTTTATTATTTTTAAATATGTTAGATGTATTTAGATAGTCTTTTGATTCTAATTTTATTTTATATACATTCATCCATATTAAATAGAGAAATGGGGTAGGGTAAATGAGTTTGTAAACGTTATAAATATATCTAGAACAGTTTAATATTGAATAAATTAAGTACATATTGCAAAGGTTTTATACTCGCATTGGTAATGTTTACATACTCTTGTGTAAATGATGACTCTTTTTTTCCTGATAGTATAGATGCTAAGATTACATCTACAACAACAATAGTATCTATCCTTAATGATATAAAAACAAGAAATTCGATAGTAAACGAAGAAGATCTGTGTTTTACTTTTAAATACCCATTAATATTTGGATATAATACAGATTCGACCATACGAGTTGATGACTATCAAGGGTTACTTGGAGTAATTTCTGGACAAAGCGCAAATTTTAATATAACCGGGCTGCAATTTCCTGTTCAGATCATGTTTAAAGGAGCCAATAGTACAATTCTTGTAGAGAATGAAGATACTTTGATTAATGTGCTTAGAGAATGTGAGATAAAAACGTTTAGAGACGTTTTTAATCATTTATATAGGCAATGTTTTAAGTTTGAATATCCTATTGTTCTAAACGATAAAGACAATAAAGAAGTAGATATTGATACAGAGGAAAGCTTTAGTCGTTTTCTTGTAGATCAAGGTGCTAATTATCAACCAGATTTTAAGTTTCCAATATCGATATTAGTTACTCCTGACCTTAAACCGACACGGATATCAACATATTATGAATTTTATGAAATTATAAATAATTGCATTGGATGTCCTGCAATACGATTTGAAATCCAACCTTTACAAGAGAATGAGTATAGGTTTATTCCAGATATTGAGATTATGGAAGGATATCAATTGTTTTTCAAAATCAATGGAGAAGTGATTACCGATCAGGTTATTGATGGAAACCCATTTACAAGACAATTCACCCCAGGAACATATGAAACGTGTATAAAAGTAATTACGACTAACTGTCTTAAAGGAACAATTGCTTGTAAAGAAATTGTAGTAGAGCCTATTTGTCCCGTTGTTACATTTACTAATGAACGGGTTACAGGTACAAATACATATAAATTTAACCCCTCTGTTACGGGAGTGAGTAATGATGTTACTATAGGTTGGTATGTAAATGAAGTTTTTATCGAAAACTCATTGTTAAGTGCCGGGATAGTAGAACTAGATTTGGATCAAGGTACAAATAATGTATGTGCAAAAGTGATAACTCCAAATTGCCCCAATGGGCAAAAGTTTTGTGATGAAGTAGTTGTTCCCTAACTACCTTTTATAGTGTTAATGACAGAGCGTTAAATAGTATATGTCTTAACTTTAAAATCCTTTTCTTTTATCGAGTATAGAACACGATATTTTTGATAATTTTGCGATAAACAAAATGAAGTCATGAAATATCACACCAGAAAAATTGTAAAACCAGGCGATTTAAATTCTAATGAGACGTTATTTGGAGGTAGATTATTAGAATGGATAGATGAAGAAGCGGCATTGTATGCAATTATACAATTACAAAATAGAAGGGTAGTGACCAAATTTATGTCTGAAATCAATTTTGTAAGCTCTGCGGTACAAGGTGATATTATTGAAATAGGAATGGATGTCGTGAAATTTGGAAATACTTCTTTAATTCTTAAATGTGAAGTGAGGAATAAATTAACACGCAAAACAATTATTAAGGTAGAAAATATAACGGTGGTTAATCTTGATGTCAATGGAAAACCAGTGTCACACGGTAAAACTAAGGTTGTACACGAAAAAAAAGAACTACCTCAGAACTAGTTTTTTGACTAATACTTTACCTAATTCATCATTGAGGTTGTCTATTATTTTTTGTCTGCCATAACTAAGTTCTTCTCTTAATACAGATGATGTAAGTTCTACATACACAGTTTCTCTTTCAAGTTTAATATTTCGAGTATACTTTGTTATTGCAGGGCCCATTATTTTTTCCCAAACATCACGTACAGCAACCTTGTCCAACCCTTTTTGTAAATTATTGTCAGAAACAAAGCTTTTTAAAACTTCTTCCATACTCTGATGTTCTTGATGACGTTTTGCCATTATAATTGTAGCTTTTGATATCGTTGATAAAAGTAAACATTTCCTGTTTCATTCTTGAAAATTATCTCGTTTTCTTTTGCAGAAATAATGGTTTCTTTCCATGTTGCTAACGAATTTTTATACTGTAGTCTTACACTATCATTTTCAATAGTTATAGAAAAAAACTCCTGATTATCGGTAACTATAAAACCCCCATCTAGTCTAGGACGTACTTTTTTACGTATTCCTATCGAGTCTTTAACTTCAAAAAAGTCAATATCCTGATTGAACATATATTCTTTTTCGTTTCCATCAGATAATACTACCTTTTTAATTTCCCAATACCCATTTAGATATTGAATATACTCTTTTGGATCTGTGGTTGTACAAGAAGTAATGTATAGAAGTAGTGTATAAAGTAAAACTCGCCGCATATTTTATCTGAGTGTTTTTATCTTTTTTATTAACCAGAAGATATTAGTACTTGTTTTAGTTTTCTGATTCGTTGTTTTTTAGCTTGATGATTTTGTATGATTGTGATATTTTTTTCACCACACTTTCTGTTCGATCTGCATGGGTATCACTAATAAATAATTGCCCAAAATTTTGATCATCAACCAATTTTATAATATGTTCTACGCGTTTTTCGTCGAGTTTGTCAAAAATATCATCGAGTAAAAGTATAGGATTCACTTTACTTTGTTTTTTTATAAAATCGAATTGAGCCAATTTTAAAGCAATAAGAAATGATTTTTGTTGTCCCTGGCTTCCAAATTTTTTAATAGGATATCCTTCAATTTCAAAAGACAAATCATCTTTGTGAACTCCCACACTAGTGTATTGTAGCATTCTGTCTTTAGAAAGGTTTTGCTCTAAAAGAGTTAGCAAATTAGTTTCAGATAGCTTACTTTGATAAGAAAGAGTAACACTTTCCTTACCAGAGCTAATGGCTTGGTACCTATTTTCGAAAATAGGAATAAAAATCTCTAAAAATGCTGCTCTTTTTTCATAGATAATGCTACCGTATTCATGCATTTGCTGGTTGTACACCTCTAAGGTGGTAGGATCAAAAGTGTTGTTAGCGATAAAGTACTTTAGTAGAGAATTACGTTGTGATACAATTTTAGAATATTTTAATAATGTTTTTAGATAAGATTGATCACTCTGAGAAATCACACCATCTATAAATTTACGGCGAGTGTCACTCCCTTCTGTAATCAAATCTCTATCTGCCGGAGAAATAATTACCAAAGGTAAAAAACCAATATGCTCGCTAAAAGTATCGTAAATTTTTGCGTTGCGTTTGATTACTTTTTTTTGCCCTCTTTTTGCACTTACAATAACTTTTTCATCACGATCTTCTTTTGTGTAAAGACCATCGATGACAAAAAAATCGGTATTATGTTTAATGTTTTGACTGGTAATTGGATTAAAATAACTTTTACCAAATGACAAATGATAAATAGCATCCAGAATATTTGTTTTTCCGACTCCATTATTTCCGACAAGGCAGTTTATCTTATCATCAAATTCAAAATTGATGGCCTCAAAATTTTTATAATTAAGTAAAGAAAGAGATTTTAAAATCATAAAATATTGATCATCAAGGAATATCGACTTTAATAGAATTCTTAGTTAATCGATGCAAATTATTGAAAAATAATAAATAGTTGTGCTTTTAATTGTGAATAAATATTTTATTTTTGCCGTTCATTAAAGCAAACTTATGGCAACTTACAAGAAACGTGGACACAAACCAAAAAACAAAGCTGAAGAGGTTGAGCAAATAGAAGATAATTCAACAACTGCTGAGGTATTTAATACCTTAGACGAAGGAGCTTCTAAAACTGAAGAATGGGTTGCAGCTAATCAAAAATACATATTAGGTGCTGTTGGAGTGATAGCCGTTGTGATATTAGGATATCTTGGGTTTCAGAAATTTATCCAGGAACCAAAAGAAGAAGAAGCAGCTAATGAAATGTTTACAGCACAACAGTATTTTGATAATGCTGTTAATGGTAACTCTAAACTTAGCGATTCATTATATACTTTAGCTCTTAATGGAGGAGAAGGAAAATATGGTTTTTTAGGAATTATAGAAAACTATGGTAGTACAGATGCAGCTAATCTATCTAACTACTACGCTGGATTTTCTTACCTAAATATGAATAAATATCAGGAAGCTATTAATTACCTTGATAGTTTTAAGAGCGATGACGATATATTAGGTCCTTTGGCTCTTGGTGGTATAGGAGATGCATTTTCTCAGCTTGATCAAACAGAAGAAGCATTAGGGTATTATGAAAAAGCTGTTAAAGCAAAGACTAATGACTTTACCACTCCAAAGTTTTTATTAAAAGCAGCAATTACCGCAATATCTCTTAATAAACCAGAAGTTGCAATTCCATACTTAAAAAGAATTAAAGAAGAGTTTCCTAAGAGTGTAGAAGCTAATCAGGCAGACGTTCACCTAGGTAAAGCACAGGCAATGAAGTAATAGTTTTGTGGTTGCGGTTTTTAGTTTTTTTTACTGAAACCTGAAACCCGAGACACAAAATCAATATGGCTACAGAAAATAAAAATTTATCACAATACGATAAAACAACTATCCCAAATGCGAAAAATTTTCGGTTTGGGATTGTTGTTTCAGAATGGAATGAAGAAATTACCGAAGGGCTGTTTCAAGGTGCATTTGATGCATTTATAGATTGTGGGGCAGTAAAGGAAAATATTGTACGGTGGAATGTACCTGGGAGTTTCGAATTGATATACGGATGTAAGAAAATGCAGGAATCCTTTGATATGCTCGATGCAGTTATTGCTATAGGGTCTGTTATACAAGGAGAAACCAAACATTTTGACTTTGTTTGTGGTGGTGTTACGCAAGGAATCAAGGATTTAAATATCGCTAGTGATATCCCTGTAATCTTTTGTGTGCTTACAGATAATACACTACAACAGTCTATTGATCGCTCTGGAGGTAAGCACGGTAATAAAGGAACAGAAGCAGCAATTGCAGCTATCAAGATGGCACAACTACGTAAAGATGCAACCTTTTATAAATAAGAATTCTCTGGCTAAAATCTAAGCGGCATAATCTTTGTTATTTATATTTTGATGTTATTGTAATGCTAAAAGCTTTACATTACAATGCTTTTTAAGTATATTTGGATAATCAAAAAGATAGAGCAGATTGTGAAGTTAAGTATCCCAAAAAGAAGAAAAAACCGTAGATTCAATTACACACCAAGGTACTATGAAGGTAAAAGTGGGGGTAATATCTATGATTTTGAGAACAAAATTACCAAATACAGGGATGCTACAAATGATATAGATTTTGGTTCACACTGGGCAGAAGCCCGTAAATCGAGCCGTAATCGAGGTAATCGTGAAATTAATAGAAAGGTTATTTATATTGCAATGATCCTGATCTTCATCTTTTTGTATATAATTGATTTTGATTTATCCATATTTACTGCACGACGATAGATGTCTGATATCATTCAACTATTACCAGATCACGTAGCTAATCAAATTGCTGCTGGGGAGGTGGTCCAACGACCGGCTTCAGTAGTGAAAGAGCTGTTAGAGAACGCCATTGATGCTCAGGCTACACATATAAAATTAATCATAAAAGAAGCTGGTAAAACTCTTATTCAGGTTATTGATAATGGATCAGGAATGAGCGTTACCGATGCCAGACTGAGTTTTGAGCGTCATGCTACTTCAAAAATAAAAACCGCAGAAGATCTTTTTGAATTAAATACCAAAGGTTTTAGAGGAGAAGCTCTGGCTTCTATTGCTGCGATTGCCCATGTAGAATTAAAAACGAAACAAGAAGAAGATGAGGTGGGTACAGAGATTAATATCGAAGGTAGCGAAGTAATTTCTCAAGAAGTATGCGTAACACCCAAAGGAACCTCTATAAGTGTCAAAAATTTATTTTATAATATTCCCGCACGGCGAAATTTTTTAAAATCAAATGCAGTAGAACTACGTCATATTATTGATGAATTCCACCGGGTAACGATGGCGCATCATGCTATTAAATTTGATATGTATCATAATGGCAGTGAAATTTTTAATTTACCTATTTCAAATTGTCGCCAGCGAATTGTAAATATTTTTGGAGGAAAAACCAATGAAAAACTTGTCCCTGTTAAAGAAGAAACAGACTTGGTGACTATTAATGGGTTTATAGGAAAACCAGAATATGCCAAACGTACCCGAGGTGAGCAGTTTTTCTTTGTTAATAATAGATATATTAAGAGTGGTTATTTAAACCATGCTGTTAATGCCGCATTCGAAGGGTTGCTAAAAGATAAAGCACACCCTAGCTATTTTGTATACCTTACGGTAGATCCCAAATCGATAGATATTAATATCCACCCTACTAAGACCGAAATTAAATTCGAGGATGAGCATGCGTTGTATGCCATGCTAAGAGCTTCGATAAAACATAGCCTGGGACAATTTAATGTAGCACCCGTGTTAGATTTTAACAGAGATGCTTCGATGGATACACCATATGAGTATAAAAGTAAAACTGCTCAGACACCTACAATAGAGGTAGATCGTAATTTTAATCCGTTTAAAGAAGAAAAAGTATCTGGTTCTGGTGGTGGTTCATTTTCAGGCAAAAGCCATACATCGTTTAAAAAAGAATCTGCCGGAGACTGGGAAAACCTGTATGTGGGTTTAGAATCTGAAATGACAACTACCAAGCCCATAGAAAATGATTTTTCTTCTGTGGAATTTGAAAGTGCAGAAGTTACAGGGTCGTTGTTTGAGTCTGATGAAAAAAAAGTTGGGCATCATACAACCTATCAACTTAGAAAAAAATATATTGTTACTACTATTAAAAGCGGGATGGTGATTGTAAATCAACATCGCGCGCACCAAAGAATATTGTATGAAGAATTACTACGCAATATTACTATGGCAAGTGCAGTAAGTCAACAACTTTTATTTCCGCTTACACTTTCTTTTACCAAAAAAGAGATTGACCTTCTTACGACGGTAAAAGAACAGCTCGAAAATACAGGGTTTGTTTTTGGAGAGTTATCCCCCGGAGAAGTTGAAATTACAGGAATACCATCGGTTACTTCAGAAAAAGAGGTTGCTCAACTTTTAGAGCAACTTATCAGTGATCTCGAAGAAGAGGTGCCAGATAGTGGTTTTTCTCAAACCGATCTGCTTGCAAGATCCATTTCAAAAAGTATTGCAGTACGAGCAGGAGTAGAATTGGCTTCAGAACAGCAACAATATATGGTAAATAGCCTATTTGCATGCACCGAGCCTACAATAACACCAAATAATAAGCCGACTTTCATCACGTTAACAGTAGATGAAATCGATAAGAAATTTTAATATATAAATGGGGAGAATTACAGATACAGTAAAAGGGTTATTAATAATTAATGTCATTTTTTTTGTAGGGTCTTTATCTCTGGGAAATAATGCTTTTGAATGGTTTGCACTCTGGTTTCCTAAAAATGATAATTTCCAGATATGGCAAATTGTTTCCCATATGTTTATGCATGCAGATGCAGGACATATCTTTTTTAATATGTTCGCTTTGTACATGTTCGGAAGCCATCTTGAAAATTCTATTGGCCAGAAAAAATTTCTTTTTATTTACTTTTTTTCAGGTCTTGGTGCGGTAGGTTTTCAAATTTTATTTTCATATTTTCAGTTTACCCCGGGATATCAGGCATATTTAGATGCAGGTTTTACTCCTGCAGAAGTTGGTAAATTTATACAAGATACTGTTGCGTCTGGTCAATATAAAGTGTACCCTAATATACCACAAGAAGTTACCGAGAGGATGATTGGAGCTTATGTAACGCCTATGGTAGGAGCTTCGGGTGCTATTTTTGGAATATTAGCAGCATTTGCAGTACTATATCCTAATTTGCCATTATATATAATTTTTATTCCCATTCCTATTAAAGCAAAATATTTGATAGGAGGCTATTTTTTATTAGATCTTTATGGAGGAATAACAGGGCAAGCAATTTTAGGCCCTTCTAATGTAGCGCATTGGGCACATATAGGTGGTGCCGTAATTGGGTTTGTTACCATGTGGTATTGGAAAAAGAATTCGTTCAATGATAAACGGTGGTATTAATCGATGACAACTAATAATCTATCATATCAGTTTAAAACAGCTAATGTAATCATTAAGCTTATTGTGATTAATGTAGCCTTATTTTTATTCGCTACACTAGGATCCTGGATTTTTAAAACCAGCCCAGGTGCTTTGATGGAGTGGTTTGTTTTACCTGTTGATCCGGGAGCGCTAATAATACAGCCCTGGAGTATGCTCACGTATAGTTTTCTACATTTTGATTTTTGGCATATTTTCTGGAATATGCTGGTGCTATACTGGTTTGGGCAATATGTTTTAAACTTATTTACCGAAAAAAGATTTCTCACGATTTACGTATTAGGTGCTATCTGCGGAGGATTACTATTTGTGTTGGCATATAATCTGTTTCCGGTTTTAAATAACACATTAGCATATTTAATCGGTGCCTCGGCAGCAGTTCGTGCCATTATGATTTTTATTGCAGCATATACACCAAATTCTGAAGTACGAATCTTCATGTTTAACATCAAATTATGGCAGATAGGAGTGTTTGTAGTACTTTCTGATCTAATTCAAATCCCTACCTCTGGTAACGCAGGTGGATTGATCGCTCATTTAGGTGGTGCTTTATTCGGGTATATGTATGCAATTCAGCTTAAAAAAGGAAATGATATTGGTGCCTGGTTCGAAAAACTGATGGATGGATTGGGTGCTATGTTCACACCTAAAAAGAAAAGCCCGTTAAAGACAGTTCATAAATCAAAAACTCATAAAAGGACTCCTAAAAAAACAGTAGCTTCTGCAACCAAAACCCCTAATCAGAAACAAATCGATGCTATTTTGGATAAAATTAGTAAAAGTGGATATGATAGCTTAACCAAAGAAGAGAAAGATTTTTTGTTTAAAGCAGGGAAGGAGTAATTATGAGGAAAGTAATTAGCAAGATCGTCTTTTTGATGAACGCTATGGCAGCCTTTGCCTTATTACTATCTTATTTATTGCCTTATGTTTCTCCAAAAATGTTTCCGCTATTATCGGTTCTAAGTTTGGCTGTACCTATTCTAATTGTGATTAATGTACTGTTTCTGTTGTTTTGGGCAATACAACTTAATAAAAAAGGAATACTTTCTCTTGTTGCACTAATTCTTGGTATTTCTCATGTGTCTTCATTATATAAATTAAGAGGAAAATCGGTTGATGAGATCAAGGATGGTATTTCATTAATGAGTTATAATGTGCATAGCTTTAATCGCTTTTTCTGGATAACTTCAGAAACAATCCCTCAGGATATTTCAAAACTGGTGAAAGACCAAAATCCAGATGTGTTTTGCGCTCAGGAGTATTATAACAATCCAGATATCGATTTTAGTCAATATTCAAATAAGTATGAGTATTTTAATCATAATAGTCGGGAGTTGGCATTGGTGATCTTTTCAAAATACCCATTTATTAATAAAGGATCTTTAAATTTTGAGAATACGGCCAATAATGTGATTTTTGCAGATGTGGCATTTCCTAAGGATACGATTAGAATATATAATATTCATTTACAATCCCATAGAATTAGTTCTAAAACAGACGATCTGGCTAAAGCAGATTCTCAAAAATTATTAAAACGTATCGGAGTATCTTTTAAAAGGCAACAAACTCAGACAGAGCAGCTCATCGAGCATATGAAATCTTCTCCATATAGAAATATTGTGATGGGCGATTTTAATAATACTGCATATTCATATGTGTACGATAAAATTAGATCAGAAAATCTTCAGGATACTTTTAAGAAAGCAGGAAAAGGATTTGGTAAAACCTTTAAGTTCGAATTGTTTCCGGCCAGAATTGATTTTATTTTAGTCCCCGAAGAATTCGAGGTGCAAGGGTTTCAAAGTTTTGACCAAGAACTTTCAGATCATTATCCAATACTTTCAAAAATAAAGTTTTAACATAGAAATCGTAAGTACCTAATACTACAACCCATCAATACTGGTCGAGTAATTCTCCATTTCTGCTTCCCAATCTTTATAGAAAACTGCATGTTTGTTTTTCATCATTAACCTCATTTTTTCTTTTACGGCTTGTTGTATTTGCTGAGGCAATCCATAGAATTTTTGACTGATTTTGGTTAACCTTCCATCATAATCACTATTCTGATGTCTAATGGTTACTCTTCTTTTATTATGATAGATAATAATCTTTACTCTGCCATCTGTATACCCATCTTGACCCATAGTACCATAAGTCAATATAAGATCTGCCAGGCCATCCTTGTCTATATCAGATATTTCTGAGTATGTATTCCAAAACCCAATCGATGATTCCCAGTCTTTGTCTATGTCATCTTTTAGAGCAGACCTTTTTTTAAACTTATTACTTTTATAAGAGAGGTTGAGTACTTTTATCTGGTTATACAAGGAGTCATTTTTTTCATCTGTTTCTTTGAAACGTTCTGATAATAATAGATAGTTTTCTCCAGAATCATCTTTATATGAATATGCCTGGTGAACAGGGTATTCAATGCCTAACTGCCTTTTTATTCTTTTGGTAAAAGTAGATACGATTTCCTTATTAGAAAGCTTACGGGCAATTTGGGGATCATATGAAATAGAATCAGATCTTTTAAGCTCTACTTTGATGGTAGAATCCTCTTTTGTTGCTTGTTGCTCTGTATTGTTATTGGAATCTTTTGTTTGTTTTCCACAAGAAAATAAGCTAACAATTACGATAAAAAATAGAAATTTGTTCATAGAAAAAAATAGATTAAAAGCAGTTTATTAGCACCAGTTCTATACTAAATGTAATCAATATTTTCTAAAATGGAATGTATAAGCTATTTTTTACATCATCCGGCAATCAAGCAGATCTGTAAGAATATGCCATAGCAGAGCTAATCCGATAATTCTCGTTTTAGGAAAAAATAACATAATTCCATATGCCGTAATAGCATAATAACTATGTAAAGGATGGAATCCAATACTGCACCGATTAGGGTCAAAAATTTGATCGGCTAAAATATGATCGATATCGATTAGCATAGCTGCGATAAACAGAAAATAAACCCTCTTCCATTGTTTGGGAAAGAAGAGTAATGCGATTAGTAAAGGGAGTATGAGATGAAAGCCGTAATGTATTATAGGTCGAATCATATTAGTCAATTTAACTATTTAAAGAGAAGTAAATCCATAAATTCATAAAAGTACTTTTAATGAGGTATTACTTATAAATAGGTTATTGCTTTTTTAGAAAAAAAGAACTTTCTATAAGATGAGAAAGTAAGTTAGTATATTTTTTTGCTCCTAAACTATTTAAATGGTTCTCATCTGATAAATATTTGGAGTTAACCATACTATCTAAAAAAGACTTAGAATATTTTATTTTCAAACTGTCTGGTAGTGAATGGTATAACGGAATTACAATGTTTTTTTCCTTTTCGTTTCTATATGTAATGGGTAAAAAGAAAATTATTTTGGAATTATTCTCACTACTTAGTTCTAATAAATAATTAATATAATTTTGGTAAGAGGTTAAATTCTTGTTTTTTGTTGAAGGAGAATTAATTTCTTCATAGGAGATAAAAGGAGATGTTGAATTAAAGTTACTTTTATTTAAAGAAATAAACCCCATTTCTTTTATATTCTCTTTATCATCATCATTTTGACTAAGCATTCTTTTTACATCTTCTTTCACTGAAATTTTTTTAAAAAAGAGGTAATTTAATATATTAAGTTTAAGTAATAATCTTTTTCGGAAACTTTCATTTTTAGCCAATTTATCAATGGTTTTTAGGATATTAATATTTGCTTCCTTAGAAAATTTAATAAAACCACTAGGTAATTCTTGCTTTAATGGTGATAATTCAATAAATAATACTTTTGAAGTTTTTTCTTTCATCAAGAAATCAGCTAGGATACAATTGCTTAAAAAAGTTGAACCATTAATTCCTAAATTGTTTATATTTCTATTACCAAAATGTTCTTTAAGTATTTTTGGATTAATGCTTTGTTGTACTCTACTAGAACCAATAAAATGATATGAAATTCCCTTGATATTGGATATTTCATTTGCAATACTGGCAAAATAGTTAGTATCACTATAAAAGGTGTCTTTTTTTAACAATAGTATTGTAGACAATACTATTGTTCCTAAAGTAATTAGTTTTATAATGGTTTTTTTAGTTTTCATACGATGTATATCAAAAAAGGGTATAATAATTGTCTACTCCTGCATTTAAGCTAAAAACTAAAATTATCAGGGTAAGTTTGATATAAATAAACCAACGATTAAATAAAGGTTTACTTTGTAAATACTCATCAAACCTCTTGTTTTCTGCTTTACTATAATGATAATCCATGATGATGAAAGCAAAGATTATTATTGCTATATTGTTTGTTTGCCGGTAAATGATTTCTTTTGGAATGGATGCAGAATTTATAAAAATTGTCTTAATTAGATACATCAAATCTGGAGAAATAAATATTAATGCGAGAATACATGAAAATAATAGGTGGTAAATATATCCAGTGACTTTTCTTACTTTGGGATATGGTAATTTTTGCAAGTTTACTTTTTTTTCAAGTATAATCCATAATCCATTGCAAATCCCCCATATTAATAAGGTAAGAGTAAATTCATGCCATAAGGCAATTAGTATGAAAGTGATTAGTAGTAATAGATATGTGTATTTTCTTTTTTTATCATATTTTGCTAGTATAAAGAAAAAATAATCTCTAAACCATTCATTTAGCGTGATGTGCCACCCTCTCCAGAATTGCTGTCTTGAAGAAGAAAAATATACACGATTACGAAAATTATCTTTAAGTTGAATACCAAAAATTTGAGAGATACCTTGAAAAAAATCAATAAATGAACTAAAATTACAATAGAGATAGAAAAAGAAAAGCAATCCCAAAATTAAATAGTAGGGACCACTAATTTCTGAGTTCGATAATACATTTATTAAAATAAATATTCTTTGGGCAATAACCATATTTTTAAACAAACCCCAGAGTATTAATCGCATTCCTTTTGAAATAGAAGTATCCGAAATAGAAATGTTTTTAAATTGCGGGATTAGATATTTAGCCCTATGTAATGGCCCAGAAAATATGGTTGGGAAATAGATTAAGTATAACAGGACTAAAAAAAAGCTTTTTTCTGGTTTAATGTATTTTCTTTTGATGTCTATCAAATAACTTATTCCATTAAAAGTGAAATAAGAAAGACCAATTATTTGAAATAAGGATGACCATCTAAGTACTTCTAAAATTTGAAAATCTTTAGAAGTATAATTTTCAAAATGAAAACCTGTGCCAGTTATTTTGTATATAATTAAGGGGATTAATATACAAAACACTCCTAATCTAATTTTTGAAAGATTACGGTGTATTACAAAACCTAATCTAAATATAATATAGGCAAGCAATATTAAAAACAACATTTTATAACCAACTAATATGTAGTAAAAGCCTAAACTTGTTATCAAAAGAGCTTTCCATTTATTTTCTTTTTTGAATAAAGCTAGAAGAACTATAGAACAGGCAATATATAAAATGATTAGTAGTAAATTAAACTCTACCATTTAGTGTGTTTTCTAAAAATATTAGGATATATTTTGATGCTTACGTTTTGCATATGTACAAGAATATTATAGTTTATCTTATTTCAATTTTATTGATAAAGAACTTGCAGTTCGCATAAAAATTTGTCTTGCCCACTTTGTTGATTGAGTATCGTCTATTGTAAAATCTTTCAAAAAACTAATCATAGGTTTTAGACAATACCTCATTTCTTGTCGTGATATCTGCGCTCCCAAACAAAAGTGATTTCCACCACCAAAAGCCAAATGTTCATTTGGAGTTCTATTGGGGGTTATCTTATCTGGGTCTGTGAAATTTTCTGGATCACGATTTGCACTAGCTAAGCACAGGTATAATTTTGATTTAGCAGGGATAACGATATCATTGTATTCTATAACTTCATTGTTTACTCTTACAGTATATTGTAGCGGAGAGGAAAACCTGAATAATTCTTCAATCAAAAGGTTTAACTCTCTAGTGTCATTATGTAATACATAATTTATTAATTTTTGATCCCTTAGTATTTCAAATAAAGCCATAGTAAGGTTGTCTTTTGAGGTTTCAAAAGCAGCCATTACAGAAATAGCCATAATTGAATAGATATCTTCATCTGTATATTCTATATCTAATTTATTAGCAAAAAACCTAATATTCTCTTTGTATTTTGAGTCATGAAAAATGTCTTTACCCCATAAAAACCACGAATTAATTTCTTTATATATTTGTTTCGGAATAAATAAATCCTGACTTCTAGCAAGCATATTTGAGTATTTTTTAATGCTCTCAAAACTTTCAAAATCTTTAATGCCAAAAAGTTTTTCGGTAATTAAAAAAATAAAATATGCACAATACTCTACCAAATCAATAGTAATTGAATTTTTGTAATGATCATTTAAGATGGCAAGAGACTCTTTTATAACTTGATTTAACTCAAATTCTTTTAATGATTTACCCATTACAGCTCTTAAGTTTTTATGTTCATCACCATTTAAATACATAGGCCACTTTTGAGTTCCTTTTGACAAATATGGACATGTACTTGTGTTTTTAAATATGTAAGGCTCTTTCGTTTGTAGATATGAACTAAGCTCAGATACACTAAAATCATTTGAACGAAGAATTTTGCTAACATCTTTATACTTGAAAAATATAAATTCGTTATGCACTCCTTTATGAATCGGGTTTTCTTCTCTACATTGCTTTAGGTGGGGGTATGGATTATCAAAATATCCCTTAGTGTATGGATTCCAAATTATTTTTGATTCTCGACCCATGTAACAAGCTTGTTAATTGTATTGTATTCAGAAAAAAGGGTTGGGTCAATTTCTCCTATATTCAGTTTTGATTCTAAATCAAAAGCCAAGGTTAAAATAGATAGAGAATCCATATTGAAGTTAATAAATTCTAGGTCACAAGATATCTCGTTGATAGGTAATTCAGTTTCTTCAGCGATTTTTTCCTGAAGCCATAATTTTATATTCATATTGTAGTTTGATGTTTTTTGGTCGGCAAATATAGATTAAGAAATTCTAGATATTAAAATAACCAAATATAATTTGTCTTGTAGAAAAAAACTGTAATTATATTCTAAAATATAATAGTAAATACAATGGCTTCATGAGTAGTCTTTTTTTAGAATCACATATTAAATAACTTTTTAGATGTATTTAAAAAAAGCGTTTATGTGGTACATTTTGCCTCCTATCATCTCGAGCATTTCAACTTTGCTTAATACAGATTCTATCGAGAAGTTATTACTGCAAAATACTATCATTGATGTATTGTTTAATGTGTTAATCATCAGTAAAATTTGATATAAAATGCGTAGTAGTCTCAAGTGAAATTTGAAAAAACGTGTGTTTTATTCGGAAATTAACACAAAAATAACGTTTGTCAGAATCTTCTTCGGAATATGATAAAATTTGAAATAGAAGCATAATTGTGAAATATAATATTTTATATGTTTGGCTGTGTTGTTTACAATTATTTAACATATTAATAATGTAAATAATGTGTTGTAACCGAATTTATTGAATAATCATATTTTTTTAACACGATGATTTAATTGACTATTTGCTAAGACATTTATTTCGATTAAATCAAAAACTCAGCTTATGATGAAAACTATTTTAAAAACAATAATCTTTTGCGCCATCATGGGCGTAACTTTTATTTCTTGCGAAGAGAAAGAAGATCAAATTGCTACTAATGAAGATCAAAATTTAATTGCTTTTGAGCTTGATGATAAAAATCTTATCGGAGCCGCTGCTGTAACACCATTTAATACAGGGTATTATGGGCCATATCAAAGTTATAAAATGCCACAAGGGCAAGAATTTATCGAATGGTCGGTAACAAATCTAAAATGGTTTTTTGGTGTAAATCCAACGGTTTATAATTGGCAGGGAGCAAACACTAACAATATGTATGCGTATTCTAATCCAATGCGAGTATTTATAGGAGAAACCTGGTGGAACAGTATGCTTAATAACTACGATGCTTATACTGCAAAATCAATAATTGCACATGAGTTTGGTCATATTTTGCAATTCAGTAATAATTGGTACTGGGCAAGCGGTAAGAATAAAGAAATAGGAGCAGATTTTTTTGCAGGATATTGGCTAGCAAGTGATGTAGGGCAGGCAATTACCTGGTCGCAAGCTTCTAATGCATTTACGAATTTTTATAATATAGGTAGCCCTGCAGGCGGTTCTCACGGATCAAAAACAGAAAGACAAGCTGCTGCGAAATTAGGATTCTATACAGGGTATTATGCTAACTCTAAAGGGTTTTTAGGATGGGATAAAGTATATAATCTTTTATCAAGATATTGGTATCTCATAGGACAAGGAAATTATTATTATGATATTAGTGGGTACAAGACTCAACATCCAGAATTATATAAGGGATTATCAGAACAAGAAGAAGATTTTATGAATCATCTAATGTCTCATTTTAATGAAATTCAAAAGATTGCTAAGGGAGAAGGAACTAGCAAAGAATATAAAAAGTTCGTAGAAACAACTAAATAATATTGATAAACCTTACATGTCGTCTTAGAGGCCTGTGAGGTTTTATATGAAATTACTAAAAGTTACTTCTGATTATAATCCTTGCATTACATATGCGAGGATTATTCATTTTATGCCATGCAAAAACGTAATTGTCCTTATCAGGTATAGAATCTCTTACGTCTTACGAATCTATCCGGCTCTAGGGTATCGCGTATTATCGATTAAAAATAGATTGATGCTCCAGATAGGTTAGGGCATTGGTCCCTTCGTTAAATATCAAATCCAAAATAGAAAGGTTAGGAATAAAACCATGTTTATCTTCAAAAACCTGGATGTATGGCTGAAGAGCGTCCGATTTTTCTTTTTTTGCATTCACCAGACTTCGCAAATCAGTAGTTTCTTTGGGATCTTTGTCGTATGTAGTAGTTTTAGAAAAAGAAGTGTCTAATTGAAGACAGTCTAGTACGACTTGCATACATTCATAATTAAAATCCAGAAGAAATTCTCTGGGCTTTTCAAATAAATGAACAAATTCATCTTCATAATACTCGAAAAACGGTGAAGTTCTGTAAGCGCTTTCAAGAGATTTCCAATGCAGTGTTTGCCACTGAAAATCGTTCTCTATGCGAACATCTCTATATAATTTCCTTTCTTGCTTTTGACTATGTTTAATAGGAATAGATAATAAAAGCTTACCATTTGCTCCATAGACATAAGTACGATTACGATAGGTTTGTTTTTGATAATTATCTTCATTTTCAAAAACAACAGTATCAGATTGGGCTACAGCTATATATTGTAGTATAGATCCAAAATACGTAGGATGGAGTAGAGATGTTTTCAATTTTATACTACTGAGTGTTAAGCTCCTTTTTTCCTCTTACGATATTGGTTATAGATAATCCAGCCAGCTAAAACGATCAGGAAATATTTAAAATAGGATACGGGTTTTCCACTTCCTCCAACAGTAGTAAACAAGCGTTCCCATCGTATTTTGTTAAAAAGCCCTTTAGCATTAGAATCCCAGCTAAACCATACAAAAACAGGTTTTCCTACAACATGATTGGCAGGAACATAGCCCCATACACGGCTATCTTCACTGTTATGACGATTATCACCCATCATCCAGTAATAATCTTGTTTAAAAGTATAGCTATCTATAGGTTTACCGTTAAGGAGTACTTGCGTACCATTTACAGATAGTTTATTGTCAATTCCCATTTCAGAACCTTCATAGACTTCTATAATTCTTCTGTAAAGAGAAAAACTTTTGAGATCCATTTTCACAGTTTTACCAGCTTCAGGAATATAAATTGCGCCAAAATTATCAGAGTTCCAGTTTACTTTACCGTTATTAGGAAAGATTTTAGGATCTTTTATAGTAGACACATTTCGCTGTATACTTGCTACGTTTTGATGATTTTTAAATCGAGAAGCAGCTTCTTCGGTCATACCGGCAGCACTAAATTGTGAATTGTTATACCCAAACTCGTTCTGCTTTATTTTATAGCGGTTGTATAAATTTTGAAGGTTGAAACTACTACCTTTTGTAGTTCCGGAATATGAAAACTGTAATTGTGCTCGTTCTGGTAGTTTAGTTTGTTTTCCGTTAATATGAACAAAACCATCCACTACAGACAAGGAATCTCCGGGAATACCTACACAACGTTTTACATAATTAGATTTTTTATCTATAGGTTTATAATGATATTTTCCATCGCTATATTGCTGAAAAGCATTTACTGTATCTATTGGCCAGCTAAACACTACAATATCATTACGTTTGATTTTTTGAAAACCAGGTAGTCTAAAATATGGATATTGAGGCTTGTTAGTATATGATTTGGTTCGCACCAAAGGGATTGTATCATGAACCATAGGAAAAGATACTGCTGTCATAGGTGTACGAGCTCCATAATGAAACTTACTAACAAATAAGAAATCCCCTACCAGCAATGTTCTTTCTAAAGAACCGGTAGGAATGGTATAGGGTTGCATAAAATAAGTATGTACTATAGTTGCAGCAACAATGGCAAATAGAATCGAACTAACCCATTCTCCTGTAGCAGTTCTTGGTTTTAGATCCCGATCTTCAATATAGGTTACATCGAGCATGTAGTTTACATAAAAGATATAAAATCCAAGAGTAACGATAACCAGGATAGTATCTGTCGTAGAGTTTTTACCAAAACTTCGTATGGTTTCTACCCAAATAACAGGTAACATAATAACATTAATTACAGGGATAAATAATAGTATTACCCACCACCACTGGCGATTTATAATTTTCATTAAAATTACAGCATTATATACGGGGATAAGAGCTTCCCATGCTTTTCTACCCGCTTTAACGTATAATTTCCAGGTCCCCAGAAAATGAATAACCTGTAGTATCAGAAAAAAAATAAACCACTCTGTAAGTATCATCTTTAAATATATTTTTAATATAAGTACCTTTTCTTAGTAAAGCGTTACACTTTTTATAAGCCTAACACATCTTTCATACTATAAACTCCGGTTTTGTCTTTTAACCATTCGGCTGCTACAACTGCCCCCAACGCAAAACCATTACGATTATGTGCTGTATGTTTAATTTCTATATCATCAACAAGAGAAGAGTATGTTATAGTATGGGTACCAGGAACCTTATCAATTCTTTTTGCAACAATTGGGATGGTGTTTTCATCACCTTGATCCAGTTGCCATGCTTTTTTATCAGTATTTTGAATAACTCCTTCAGCGAGTGTTATCGCAGTACCACTTGGAGCGTCCAGTTTTTCGGTATGATGAATCTCTTCCATAGCTATAGTATATCCTTCTAAAGGATTCATCATCTTGGCAAGTTTTTTATTAAGCTCAAAAAATAAATTTACGCCCAAACTATAATTCGAAGCATAAATAAAACTTCCCTTTTTTTCGTTACATAACTTAAGAATATTATCATAATGATCTAACCACCCTGTTGTTCCGGAGACTACAGGAACATTTGCATTAAAACAATTGGTAATATTATTTACTGCTGCACCAGGAATACTAAAATCTATAGCAACATCGGCTTCAGAAAGATCATATGTGGTATCATCTTTATCTACTTTAAGTACTATGGTATGGCCTCTTTCTATTGCAATCTTTTCTATGGTTTTACCCATTTTTCCATATCCTAGTAGTGCGATTTTCATGTTTTGGTTGATATTAATTCACTAAGCTCTTAAGGATTAGTACTTCTTAAAAACTATAGTTGAGTGATACACCATAATTTGGTCTGGTATCAAACTCGTTAAAATTTATTTTTGGTTTGAACGAGAGATCTTCGGTTACATTATATTGTAATAAGTGAGCCGTAACATTTGCATCTACAATATTTAGAAGATAAACTCCTACCGTTATTAATAGTGATAGCTCTTTATCTCGACGAAAGCGTTCTTGTAATGATATTAATTGATCATTTGTAATATTCGGAAACTCATCATCTGTAAAACCTGCTAATCTACGTTTGTATATATCTCGAAAACGGTTATACTTATTATTATTATCTATATAAAAATAAATACCTGTCCCTAAGGCTGCATATACGATAGGGATTTTCCAATATTTTTTGGTGTATGCCTGCCCCAATCCTGGTAGAACTGCAGAATAAAATGCCGCCCTAGCTGGAGCCAGAGGCTCATAAGGGCGTACTTTCCTTTCCTTTTTTTTCTTTTTTACAGGAACTTCTTCTGTAATAACTTTTAATTCTTCATTTTCTTGAGAAAGAACATTTTGAATAGAAAGTAATACAAAAAAAATAATATAAAAGAATTTAATCTTCACTATTTATAAGTTTCTTTAAGCGTTTAAAATCTTCTTCAGAAGAAAATGGTATAATAAGTTTTCCACTTCCTTTACCAGAAACTTTTATATCAATTTTTGCGCCAAAATAATCCGAGAATTCTTTAACCCCTTTAGCGATGTGTTTTGGTAACTGATTATTCGTAGAAGAAGCCTTGGTATTTGGAGTATCTTCTGTATTGTCATTAAGAGATCTAACTATTTTTTCGGTATCGCGAACAGATAAAGATTTTCCTATAATAGTTTCATATATATCCAGTTGCTGTTGTTGATCTTCTATATTTATCAAAGCGCGACCATGCCCCATAGATATAAAACCATCACGCATACCGGTTTGTACGATAGGATCTAGTTTTAGTAATCTTAGATAATTAGCAATGGTAGATCTTTTTTTCCCTACTCTGTCACTTAATTGCTCTTGTGTTAAACTAATCTCATCGATAAGACGCTGATACGATAAGGCAATTTCTATAGGATCTAAATCCTGTCGTTGAATATTCTCTACCAATGCCATTGTTAACGACTCCTGGTCATTGGCGATACGAATATATGCGGGTATTTTCTTTAATCCAGCTAATTTTGAAGCTCGAAAACGGCGTTCCCCACTTACTAACTGATAATTGTCAAAATCTAATTTACGAACCGTGATAGGTTGTATAACGCCAACTTCTTTTATAGAAGTCGCAAGTTCTCGTAATGTTTCATCATTAAAACTAGTACGAGGTTGAAATGGATTTACATCTATACTATCCAGATCTAATTCTATGATATTACCAACTACTTTATCGGCATTTTTATCTTCTACCGATTTTATGTCATTTTCGGGATCTTTTAATAGTGCCGATAATCCTCTTCCTAATGCCTGCTTTTTGGTTGCCTTCGCCATGAATCCTTAACTATTTTTCTTAATAATTTCGTGTGCCAAACTTAAGTAATTACTGGCACCTTTACTAGAAGCATCATAATTAATTATGCTTTCACCATAACTTGGCGCCTCACTTAAACGGATATTTCTCTGAATGATAGTTTTAAACACCATTTCATTAAAGTGTTTTTGAACTTCTTCTACCACCTGATTAGATAATCTTAATCTAGAATCATACATCGTTAGTAATAATCCTTCGATATCCAAATTTTTATTATGGATTTTTTGTACGCTTTTTACTGTATTTAAAAGTTTTCCAAGCCCTTCTAATGCAAAATACTCACATTGAATAGGAATCATTACCGAATCAGCAGCGGTTAACGCATTTAGAGTTAACAAGCCGAGAGAAGGTGCACAATCAATTAGGATATAGTCATATTTTGACTTTAACCCTTCAATTGCTTTTTTCATCATATACTCACGTTGATCTTTATCAACAAGCTCTATTTCTATTGCAACCAAGTCGATATGTGCTGGGATAATATGCACATTTGGAGAATTGGTTTCTAAAATAGCATCTTCAGGATTTATAGTATGCTCCAGAATTTGATACGTCCCTTTTTCAACACTTTCAACATCTAGTCCTAGTCCAGAAGTCGCATTGGCCTGTGGATCTGCATCGATCAGGAGTACTTTTTTCTCTAAAACACCTAGAGAAGCCGCTAAGTTTACAGAAGTGGTTGTTTTACCTACACCACCTTTTTGATTTGCAATTGCTATTATTTTACCCATAAGGGGAGATTTGGATTTATAGCGATAAAAATACAATTTATTATATATTATAAAAATGAAAAATGTTAACAGTAGGAAATAAAAAAGACCATCCCCCTTTAAGGATGGTCTAACGTACTTCTATTATTGTTAATAAATACTTATTTATTTTTTTTTGCTCTGATCATTGCTTCCAGTTGATCCCACATTTCTTCAGGGATTTGTTCAAGAAGATTAAATTGTCCTGCTCCTTTTAGCCATTCACCACCATCTAGTGTAACGACTTCACCATTAACGTATGCAGAAAAATCTGATACCAGATACGCTGCAAGATTAGCAAGCTCCTGGTGGTCTCCTACACGAGCCAAAGGTACCTGTTTAGCCATATCAATTTTATCTTTTAAATCTCCCGGTAAAAGGCGATCCCATGCTCCTTTTGTAGGAAAAGGACCTGGAGCGATCGCATTAAAACGCATTCCGTATTTTGCCCATTCTACAGCTAGTGATCGAGTCATTGCTAAAACTCCTGCTTTTGCCGTAGCACTAGGCACGACATATGCCGAACCTGTCCAGGCATATGTAGTAACGATATTTAAAACAACAGTATTTTTGTACTTGTTTTTAATCCAGTGTTTTCCGAAAGCAAGCGTACAGTTTTTAGTCCCTTTTAATACAATATCAATAATGATATCAAAAGCACGATGTGATAAACGTTCTGTGGGAGAAATAAAATTACCAGCAGCATTATTAAGTAACACATCTACCGAACCAAAAGCTTCAAGAACCTGGTCTCTCATTGCTTCTACTTGATCATATTCTCTTACATCACATTGCAGAGGCAAACAGGTACCCCCTGTTTCTGATTCTAATTCTTTGGCGGTATTTTGTAATTTTTCTAAATTACGTGAAGTAATGGCGACATTGGCTCCAAGTTCTAGAAAGTATCTAGTCATAGACTTTCCTAATCCGCTACCTCCACCAGTAACAACAATATTTTTTCCTTTTAGTGCTCCGTCACGAAGCATTTTATCTTTATAATTCATAATATGTATCAGTATTCTGCTAAGATAACAAGTTATAACCATAAACTATGCATGCATAGTTTATTTTTGTTTTCTTTTTAATGTTTAGCTAAAATACTATTATTTATGATCTTAAACTATTGTTAATTGCTTGTTATAAATATTGATGTGGTATTGTTTTTGAAGTTTTTTTGACACACAATGAATACTAATTTGTTAAAACTTTCAACAAATGCAGTCAAAAAATACTAGTATTAGATTAACAGTTTTACTTTTTTTAGTTGCCGGAAATTTTATTTTTGGTCAATCTTCATCTTTAAGAAAGATTTCTGGTTATGTAACACATAATAAAATTCCTTTGCAAAATGTTCATGTTTCTGTGAAAGATGGGAGTCGAAAATCTGTTACAGATGAAAAAGGGTATTATTTCATTGAAGCTTCCAAAAGAGAGATTATTCAGTTTTCATTTATGGGAATGACACAAATAGAAATAGTAGTAGAAGATGTTACTAAGTTTCTAAATGTTAAGATGGTTAAAGAGGTTAATTCACTTAGTGAGGTTTTGGTTAAAGGGAATAAAAAAGAAAAGCCCTCTGAAAAAGAAAAGCTTTCTAAAGTATCAAAAATTTCAACTGTTAATGGAGATATTGACGTAAGAAATACACCGTATAATATTAATATTATAAAAGGCGAAGACCTCTGGTTTGGCGCTACAGATCTTATTGAGGCAATGCGTGGTAGAGTGATTTTTTATGGTGAAGGATGGGATGGGATAGAAATGAATAAGAGAATTAGGTTAAGACCTAGAACTATAAATAGCCAAAATTATGCAATATGGGATATCGATGGTTTTGTTACAGAAGATCTTATCTACGTTGATGTTGCCGATGTGGATTACATAGCTGTAATAAGATCACCAGCTGCTACTGTTAAGTATGGAATGAGGGGCTCTGGAGGTGTGATTGTTGTAAGGACAAAAAGTACAAGGAGAAAAAAAAGATGGAAAAAAGAATTAAAGGAGGTGAGAAAATCTTTATATGCATATGATGCAATGGCTTATAAACCTAGATTCTTCGATACAGAATATATGAAAAAGCTAGATGTTGTGCCAGACAATGAGTTGTATGATCTCTACAAAACTTTATTATCAAAACATAAAAATTCACCAGATTTTTATCTTGATGTTTCTGATTTTTTCAGAATTAAAAAAGGAAAAAAGAAACTTTCTTTAAAAGTTTTGGACGACATGGAGAAGGTCTTTGACAAAAATCCAGAGATTCTTAAAGCTTTGGCATATACCTATGATGCTATGGGAGAGAAAAAAAGAGCAATAGATACATACTATAAGATCATTTACCTTAGACCATCCTACGCACAATCTTTTAGAGACCTTGCCAATGCATATGTAAAGAATAAACAATATGATGAAGGTTGGGATATGTATATGAGATATTTGCAAAGAGGCCATAAACTTGAAAATAAAGGTATAGAACAAATTGTTTACAGTGAAATGCACTCTTTATATTCGAAGAAAAAAGAGATTTCCGAAATAAAAGAAGCGTTTATCCCAAAAGATAATGAAGATATAAATGAAAGTGATCTTCGTATTGTTCTTGAATGGAATACTTCTGAAGCCGAATTCAATTTAGAATTTGTAGACCCAAGATTATACACTTCTACTTATGAAAATTCTTTAGAAAAAAATAGTAGCCGTATTGCAGATCAAAAGTCAAAAGGATATTCATCTGAAGAATTTTTTGTTTATGATACGAGTGGAGGTGACTGGCTTATTAATATTACTTATTTAGGGAATAAAAAATATACTCCTACATATTTAAAAGCTGCAGTATACAGAAATTGGGGTCGAAAAAATCAAACCAAAGAAATTAGAGTATTTAAACTTACCCAACTCAACTATAAAATACAACTTTTTAATTTTAAACCGAATTTATGACTACTATTTTTGTGATTAAAATTGATGAGTAATTTGATTACATATTAATAATATTTTTAATCAATAGATATTGTATAAAGATTAAAGAGCCGAGATAAAAGAATCTTGGTTTTTGCAGCAAAGTGGTCTTGTTTCTGATACCTCGATGGCTCTGAGGTAGTTCATTTTTTCTAAAAAGTAGATATCAAAATCTCTAAAATAGTGATTGCTGCATCACTTATTTTTGTTCCGGGTCCAAAGATAGCAACTGCTCCAGCTTCGAAGAGAACATCATAGTCATCAGGAGGAATTACACCACCAACAATAACCATTATATCTTCTCTTCCATATTTTTTAAGCTCTTCTACAATTTGCGGAACCAAAGTTTTGTGCCCTCCTGCCAGTGAAGATACACCTACAATATGTACATCATTTTCTACAGCTTGTTTTGCGGCTTCAATCGGGGTTTGAAATAGTGGGCCTATATCTACATCAAAACCTACATCAGCATAACTGGTTGCAACCACTTTTGCGCCACGATCATGCCCATCTTGCCCCATTTTGGCAATCATAATCCTTGGTCTTCTACCTTCTAATTTGGCATATTGATTTGCTAATTCTCTCGCTTTATTAAAAGAAGCATCATCTTTTATTTCTTTTGCATACACTCCTGTAAATGATTTGATTTCTGCTTTGTATCTTCCGAATTCTTTTTCTAAGGCATCACTGATTTCTCCTAAAGTAGCTCTCAGTCTTGCTGCTTCTATAGCTAAAGCTAACAAATTTTGATGCTCATTAGTTGCTGCTATGGTTAAATTTTTCAACGCATCTTGTACAGCCTGCTCATCTCTCGAAGTTTTTACTTTGTTAAGCCCTTCTATTTGCTGGGTTCTCACAGCTTGATTATCTACTTTTAAAGTACTAATAGCCTCTTCTTCTTCTAATTTAAATTTATTAACTCCTATGATTACATCTTGTTCGCTATCGATTCTTGCTTGTTTACGTGCGGCAGCTTCTTCTATTCTCATTTTAGGAATTCCTGCTTCAATAGCCTTGGTCATTCCTCCCAGTTCTTCTACTTCTTCAATAAGTTTCCAGGCTTTTTCAGCAATATCATTGGTTAGAGATTCTACATAATAACTTCCTGCCCATGGATCCACCGTGCGCGTAATTTGAGTTTCTTCTTGTAGGTATATTTGTGTATTTCTAGCAATTCTTGCAGAAAAGTCTGTAGGTAATGCAATGGCTTCATCGAGCGCATTGGTGTGTAAACTTTGTGTTCCACCAAAGGCAGCAGCACTTGCTTCTATGCATGTACGAGCCACATTATTAAATGGATCTTGAGCAGTAAGGCTCCATCCACTGGTTTGACAATGCGTACGGAGCATTAAAGATTTTGGATTTTTTGGGTTAAATTGTTTAATCAATTTAGCCCATAGCATACGTGCAGCACGCATTTTAGCAATTTCCATAAAATGATTCATGCCAATTGCCCAAAAGAAAGAAAGACGCGGTGCAAATGAATCGACATCCATACCAGCTTCGATTCCTTTTCTAATATACTCTAATCCATCTGCTAATGTGTAAGCCAATTCTATATCACAGGTAGCACCTGCTTCCTGCATGTGGTATCCAGAGATACTTATAGGATTAAATTTTGGCATATTCTTAGAACAGTATTTAAAAATATCACCAATAATTCGCATAGATGGAGTAGGAGGGTATACATAAGTATTACGTACCATGAACTCTTTTAAGATATCATTTTGGATGGTCCCGGAGAGTAAATTTTTATCAACACCTTGTTCTTCTGCAGCTACAATATAAAATGCCATAATAGGCAAAACAGCTCCATTCATAGTCATAGAAACAGACATTTTATCGAGTGGAATCTGATCAAATAGAACTTTCATGTCTTCTACTGTATCGATTGCTACTCCTGCCATACCTACATCACCAAAAACACGTTCATGATCACTGTCATATCCACGGTGTGTAGCCAAATCAAAAGCTACAGATAGTCCTTTTTGCCCTGCGGCAAGGTTTCTGCGATAAAAAGCATTACTTTCTTCTGCCGTAGAAAACCCTGCATATTGTCGTATTGTCCAAGGCCTACGAACATACATTGTTGAGTATGGGCCCCTTAAATAGGGAGGAATCCCGGCAGAAAAATTAAGATGATCTAGATCTTTAATATCTTCTTTTTCGTAAAAAGATTTTATATCAACTCCCTCTGAAGTAGTAAATGTAGAAATTTGCTGCTGTCTTTTAGGGATAGCTTCTTTTGGTAATTGGATATGCTGTACGTCTTTTCTATTCATTACTCAAAGCCTCATTTTTAAAAATGATAAATTAACAAGGCTATAAAATTAAGGTTTTAAAAACGATTTTTATTAAAAAAAAACGGTTTCAAGTTTAAGTTTTTTGAGAATAGTGCAAAAATTACTTAAATGCCTTTTCGATTACCATTAAGATAGAGTAGTATACATCAAAGGCTATAAAGTTTTTTATTTCTATTGCACAAAACTCTTTATCAGGAATATAATAGATTCTTTGCGAGATTAATGATGTGCTTACATTACCATCCTCCTCGAGGGTAGAGATAATATCTTTAAAATCATCACTATCACTTGTGTTTTTAAGACATTGAATAAACCCACCTCTATAATTGAAAATTAAGATTTCTTCTCCGTTTTTTTTAGTTGTGGTAGGAGTAGATTTTTTTATAGCTTCTTGATTTTCGTATTCGCTTAATTTGATCCAAAGAGAGTTTTTGTTATTGGCAATTTTTTTGAATTCTCGAGCGAGTTTAATAGAGTTATCAGAGGGAAGTTTTCTTAAGTCAAGAGATAAACTAGCAACTTCGGCTAAGAAAGTTCTGTAAGTTTTTATAGAGTCTGTACCAAATTTATAATGTGTAAATAGGTCATTCTCAAAAGAGTCATATGCTTTTTTTATTATACCGGTTTCATCTACACTAAGGCAGTCATAACCAGACTGAGAATAAGTCACCTTTATGCATACCAATAAAGTTATGACTATAATTCTAGATCTAATCTTAAGGGGCATTGATTTAGATTTAGTAATGTTAATGTATAGGCTAAATTTTATAATTCAGTTGGGAAGTTAACAATAAGTTGGCAAATATTAACGTTTTATTGTATTTTTTTCTTAAATCCGAAATTATTGTTATTGTTTTTTATGAAATCAATGAAGCTGTAAAATAGAGTATAACACTCTAACAACACTTATATGTAGTGGTGTTATATTTCCTTTAGGTGATTAACCAAATGCTTTTTCTATTACCAATAAAATAGAATAATAGATATCAAAAGCGATGAAACTTTTTACTTCGAGGGTGTTAAACTCTTCTCTTGGTAAGTCGTGTAATCTTTGTGCAATTAGAGAAGGGCTTACGTTACCATCGAGCTCTAAAGTATTTACAATATCCTTAAATCCTTCACTATTACTATTGTTTTTAAGACATTGAATAAACCCACCACGATAATTAAATGTCAAAACTTCTTCTTCTTGACTCGTATTTGGGGTAGAAGTATTTTTTGAAGCGACCATTTCTTCATCATACTGACTTAATAAAACCCAAAGAGAGTTTCTATCGGTAGCTTTTTTCTTATATATGCGTGCTAATTGTATAGAGTTCTTAGAAGGGAGTTCTCTTAGATTTATAGATAGATTGTATACTTCATTAAGAAACGTTTGATACGTTCTTATGGTGTCGTTGTTAAATTTATAGTGATGAAATAAATCTTTTTCGAAAGAATCAAAAGATTGTTTTAGCAGTCCTTGATTGTCAATATTGAGGCAGTCAAAATTTTGTTCAGTGGTTTGAGTATTACCTGTAGTACATATAAATAGAACTAAAAAAAATAATACAACCATATATTTAATCTTTAGGGGCATGAGATTAATATTTAGTTATAATAAGTATTTCTTACTTGTAAAGTACGAAAAATTAACGACTTATGCTATGGGTTTATGGTTTTTCTTTCTATTTCTAGAGACAATCTTTTTGTTATTATAGGGGATAAAAGTGTTTTTCGAACTCTTTTTTCTGGAAATACTGATTTTTGAAATTCAGGAATATGTTCTTCGGGGTTTTGATATTTATTGGTTCCTGTTAGTATAATTTTTTGATTATCGAATAGCTCTTGCTCTTTTTCTGCGCTTTCTTTTATTTTTTTCTGAATAATTCCAGATTTTAATTGCTTCAAGAAACCACCGTTTTCTTCTATATTTTTAAATAGTGATAAAGCCTTATCTGCCATTTGTTGTGTTAAACTCTCAATATAATAAGATCCCGAAGCAGGATTAGTAACCAGATCAAAGTAGCTTTCGTTTTTTAGCACCAAAAGTTGATTTAAAGAAATTCTTGTTCCAAAATCATTTTCAAGATGATAAATATCATCATAAGGTAGATTTTGAATGGTATCAGCACCGCCTAATATTGCACTCATACATTCTGTAGTAGTACGTAGCATATTTACGTTATAATCCAGGATGGTCTTATTTCTGTATGATGGATATGCCAAAATATGACACTCAGTTATAGCGTTATACGCTGGTGCCAATGTGCTCCATAATATTCTAAGTGCTCTTAGTTTAGCAATTTCAAAAAAGTAATTACCGCCTACCGCAACTTTAAAAACTACAGGTGCTTTTTCTAAACTTGTACTTGATGTGTTTTCAAAATGATTTAAATATTCATTAGCATGAGCTAACCCATACGCTAATTGTTGTACCATTGTAGCGCCGGCATTTTGATATAACCCTATATCAATACTAATCTTATTTTTAAGACGATCATTTTTAATGATTTGTTCTAATGCAGTATGATCTTCTTGTAGCGTTTTATACCAGTTTCCGGTACTCGCCAGGTTATTAATAATATCGGTTAAAATATGAATATTTAGACTAACTTCTTTGGCAATATCATTTAGTTGCTGAATATAAGAAGGAGAAAGAAATTTAGTTTCTATAAAAACAGAAGTAGCAGCAGTAATATGTTGTAAAAGGCTTTTTGGATCAATATCTTCTTGTGAGATTACAAAATGAATACTTTCGGCACCTTTTTTAATAGCTTCAAGTGCTTTTTGATTACCAATAATTGCTGAATTAACTACTATTTTCAAACAATTTTCCCAAGTAGAAGGATGCGCTACAGAACTGTTTTCTATAGTATCTTCCTGGTTATAAAAAGGCTTTATGTCAATACCTTCTAAAGATTTATAAATCAATGCTTCATTATAATCTGCACCTTTGAGATCAAATTGAATTTTTTGTTTCCATTGTTTTGCAGAAACTGTTTCAAAACTATCGAATAGGGATTTAGTCATCTTTTTTGTTTTTAGGTACACTATCTTCATACTCAATAATGTATATTTCTTCATTATCTCGCTTCATAAAATATTCTTCTCTCGCGAATTTTTCAAGCTCGCTACTGTCTTTTAATACCTTAATATCTTTCTGATCTTTTACAATCTCCTTCATATAGTATTCTTTATTATCTTCAAGTTCCTGAATCTCTTCATCTAGCTCTCTGTGAATCAACCAGGAATTAGTGTCAAAAAACAGCATCCAAACTATAAATAACAGAATAATGAGTACATATTTATTTAAAAATATGGCAAATATCGGGATCAACGCCGGTTTATTTTTTAGTTTTTGAAAATATTGTTTTAGCTTCAATCTAATAGAGAATAATATTTGTTGTAAAGGTACAAAAGTTAATTCAAGCGTTCTTTGATAATGGTACGTACAATATCAATAGCTACATTATTATAGTTGTTGTTGGGTATAATAAGGTCGGCAAATTCTTTGGTTGGATCAATGAATTGTTGATGCATAGGTTTTAAAGTGTTTTGGTATCGATCCAAAACCTCATCCATGTCACGTCCGCGTTCTGCAATATCTCTTTTTAATCTTCGTATTAAGCGTTCATCACTATCGGTTTGTACATATATTTTGATATCGAACATCTCCCGTATTTTAGGATTGGTAAGTATCAAAATTCCTTCAACAATGATTACTTTGCTTGGTGCTGTACTAACGGTTTCACTAGTACGATTATGTTCTACAAAAGAATATACGGGTTGTGCTATTGTTTCTCCTTTTCTAAGTGCAGCCAAATGTTGACCTAATAGCTCAAAATCTATAGATTGTGGATGATCAAAATTTATTTTAACTCGTTCTTCGTAAGTGAGATGACTTGTATCCTTATAATATGAGTCTTGTGATATGACACATACTTCATTCTCTGGTAATTCATTTACAATTTGATTCACAACAGTAGTTTTACCACACCCTGTTCCTCCGGCGATACCGATAATTAGCATTTCTGATTTTTTTGACAAATTTAAAGATTGTTTTTGAGTTTTGAAGAGGATGTGTTTGTGAGTTTTTAATATTCGTATAGTAACTTATATGTTAAATAGATAAAAAAGACTTCTTATATTTATTGGATAAGCATAATTTTTATGGGTTGAGATCTTCCTTTTACTTTTACTTCGATAGAAGGTTGAGTGTGTTTTGGTATAGGGTTTAAATTCTTATAGACTTCTTCAGTAATGATTAACTGAGTTTTGTATTCTTTATTTAACTGTTCTACACGACTGGCAATGATAACTGGATTTCCGGTTACAGAATATTGTTTTCTAGTTTCATTTCCTACATTACCAGTAACTACATAACCTGCATGAAGCCCAATACCAACTTTTGTCTCTAGTATGTGTTTTGAATCATTTTGCTTTCTTATCTCTATAAGGATTTCTTTGGCAGCTAAAAATGCATTCTGACAGTCATTTTCGTGTGATACGGGAGCTCCAAATGTAGCCATAAAACCATCGCCTAAAAGTTGATTGATAGTACCGTTGTATTTTTGAATGATATCAATCATAAACCCAAATACGTCGTTTTGATATTTAATTAGCTCTTCTGGATTAAGTCTTTCAGCAAGAGATGTAAAATCTCTAATATCAAGAAACATAATACAAACAAAACGATTTTCTCCGGGATTATTAGGGTCATTTGTTAATAACTCTGTAGCAATATCAATAGATAGTTGTTGTTTTAGCAGTTTAATAATCTTTTGCTCAGCATCTATCAATTTGCTTTTGGTTTTATTGAGATCGTTATGAACGATTGTCAGTTTTTTATGTTCTCGTTTTTTCGAAATATAAAAATATAATGTCACTAGTGTACTAATCAAGATTAGTAGGGTAACTATGATAGAAGTGTTTCGTAGTTGAACCTGTCTTTCTTTTTCTTTCTGTATAACTTTTACATTAAGGTCGGCAACTATTTTTTGTTGTTTAAGAAGAAAAATTTCTTTTGCTTTTTGCTCACTTTCGAATATGGTTTTTAAACTATCTTCTTCCATTTTTTGAGAGAGCTCCTGATATAATTTATAATATACCAGAGATTGTTCAAAATTTTCTTCTTTAGTATACCCAATTAAAATATCCTTAATCTTCTTTTTCTTGATTCGTAATGATTCTTGTGCATTTTTTACAGATATTGTTTTAGTATCCAATACTTGGTGTGATGAGTTATCTATTTCCGAATTTACATCATTCCTTGGCTTTGTTTCGATCTCAGAAATTGCTTCTTTCAGGAATTGTTGTGCTTTTACATGTTGATCTAAGCTATCAAGTAAAACAGCAATTTTTAATTGTAATTCATTAATCTTATTCGTTTCTCCTTCATTTTTTAATAAGTTAATGGCATTTTTATAATTGGAAATGGCACCTAAAAAATTTCTATTATTTTCTTTCTGTTTTCCGAGTTCAATTTCCGCTTCAATTTTAATTTCGGCTACAGTTTCATTAATAGTTTGGCCTATCTTTAGAGTTTTAAAAGTTTTTGAAAAAAAAGATTCTTTAACCTTTCCAGCTTCAATTAGAATTTGAATTTTCTTTAAATAAATTTCGGCTTCATCAAAATAGATTTGATGATTAATCTTTTCTGATATTGATTTTGCGTCAATTAGATTTTTTTGGGATTCAATATATTTTTTACGATCATAGTATAATTTACCTATTTGAAGATAGGCTTGTGCCTGATGATGGCGTTCATTAGGATTAATAGTATTGGATTTGATAAAAATATTATCACTTAAAATACGTGCTCTTCTGGCATATTTTAACGCTTTATTTGATCCTTGTTCATAATAATATAAGGTTAGCTGGTTTAAGGCTTTTAATCTATCAAGACCATAAAGGTTTTTATGTTTAGCTTCTATTTGCTCAATCGAAAATTCTTGAGCTTTGATGTGCTGAGGGAATAACGAGCATATTATGAACACCAGAATTATATTAGCGTATACTAAATTTAATTGACTGGGTAGTGTTCTTGAAATTTTTCTTTTACTCATTAAAAATTACTAATACTTCCTTTTTTATTTCAAAAATAATGAAAATTAGGATGGCCTGTAGGTTACCCCTGCAGAAGAATTTTTCCTTGCTCCGGTAACAGATTGCAGGCAATTCACTTCATTTCTCTCTCTAAGTACTCCCATAAAAGCAAAGATCAGCGCTTCTTTAAAATCAATAATCTCTTCTGAAGGAATTATGACAGTTGCAAAACCATCTAATTTTTGTTGCAATAGTTCGATAAGAAAATCATTTTTTGTACCACCACCAGTTACCAGTATAGAACTGTTTTTATGCTTAGTTTTTTTAATTGCATCTGCTATTTGAGTTGTAATATGATGAACAGCTGTATGTAAAAGATTTTCTGCGGAATCTTGATTATGAACTATAATAGGAATCATTTCTTCTGTAAACCATTCATATCCCAAAGATTTTGGAAACGGAAGCTTATAATACGATAGATTATTTAAAGTATCTAGTAAGGTAGGATTTAAGGTACCTGTTTTAGCGATTGCCCCACCTTTATCATATACTTTATCTATAGTCGAACAGATAAAATTAAGTAACATATTGGCGGGCGAAATATCATAAGCAATTCTTTTTTTGTCAGTATTAAAAGAGACATTACTAATTCCACCAAGATTAAGACAAAAAGCATATTGACCAAATAACAATTGATCGCCTATAGGAACCAAAGGAGCTCCCTGACCACCCAGAGCAACGTCGTTGGTTCTAAAATCACAGATTACTTTTTGCCCACATGCATTGGCCAGATGTTGGCCAGATCCTATTTGATATGTTAACCCAATCTCGGGTTGATGAAAAACAGTGTGACCATGACTGGCAACAAAATCTACATTAATATTATTTTTAGTTATGAATTTTTTAACCTGATTGCCTAGCCAGCTTCCATATTCGTTATGAAAAGCCAATAAAGCTGTAGGTTCGAGATGGACTGTGTTTTTTAATTGTTCTTTAAACGTTACATCATAATCAATGCTATCAGTATTAGTAATAGAGAATGTCCAGGTATCATTTTTCTTTTTAAATGTACAACAGGCAATATCCAATCCATCTAGTGAGGTTCCAGACATTAAACCGATCACGGTGTATTCATTTTTAATCGAATTCATATCTTTTTATATTGAAAGTTGTACAGGAGATAGACCAATGGCTTTATGTTGCCCAAGAAAGTGTTTGGCTGCAATCTCCTGAAAAGTTTTAAAGTCTTGATATACAAGTACTATGTTGCTTATATTCTTAGTTGATAATACTCTCAAAACATATGGGTTACCGAACAAATATAAAGTTACATTTTTTGTCTTACTTAGTTTTTCTATAGTTTGCTGTGTTTCTGGATCTATACCAAACTCACGCATTGGTTTTATCGAAGGAGGAAATAATGCTATAAGGATATTATTGCTAGAAATAGTAGTAGAGAAAGGTAGAGTATACCTCATTTTGGTAAACTGTTTAGATCGATTAATTTCTTCAAAAAAAGTACAATCTTCACTATTTCCTATAACTACGGCTTCAAAATCTTCGATATTAAATTTTTCAAAACTTTCTTTATCCGATTTATAGTGGGTAAGGGATGCTTTGGCGATGCTATTATTTAGAGAAGTAGTTTTTTTAGAATCAAAAGTAGGATCCGAGATATTTTTTTTAAATGCATCTTTTTTCAGTTTTTGAACTCTTGTAAAACTTTCCTCAATTTGCTGGTCAGTTGCATTTTTTTCTATGGTACGAATACCTTCTGCTACGTGTTCTGCAAAGCATAGAATATCATTACCAGCATCAAATGCTTTCCACTCTAGCATTCCTTTTTCGGGATATAATTTAGATACACTATGCATATTAAGGGCATCAGAAATAACAGCACCTTCAAAACCTAATTCATTTCTTAATACTCCTTTAATAATATCTTTTGACAAAGTAGCCGATGTGTCTTTTCCGTTGGTTAAAGAAGGTACGGCCAGATGCCCGATCAAAATACTATCAATTCCTGATGCTATTGCTTTTATAAATGGATACAGTTCTTCGTCAAATAATTCTTGTCGGGATTTGGAGATTACCGGAAGTCCAAGATGCGAATCTACAGCGGTATCCCCATGTCCCGGAAAATGTTTAAAACAGCCTAAAACCCCCGAAGCTTTAAGCCCTTTGTATAATGCTAAAGATTTAAGAGTAATCTGTTCTTTTTTTTCACCAAAAGAGCGATAACCAATTACAGGATTATTAGGATTGACATTAATATCGGCCACTGGAGCCAAATTAAGATGAATTCCTATGCTTTTAAGATCATTTCCTATATATTTCCCTACTTCAGTAATCAAATTTGATTGATCATCGGGGATTGCTCCTAATGTTATGGCATAAGGATATTGAGGAGTATTCTCTACCCGCATAGCTAAACCCCATTCTGCATCAATACTAATGAGTAGTGGAGTAGGAGCTATGTTTTGATAATGTGTTATAAGTTCTGCAAGTCGCTTAGCACTGTTTTCATTTCGAATAACTTTTTTCTTACCTTCAAAATTGGTAGCAGCACTAGCTCTACTATGAAAAAAGGTAAGGCCTCCTACTTTGTAGTCTAGTATTAATTTTTCAACTTCTTTTATTTCCTGATCCGTATCATTAATAAATGCAGCAGGAAAGAAAAACTGACCAATTTTTTCGGTTTTCGAAAGGCTGGATAGATTCATTACTCGTATTAATTTAATTTTTGTCTTTCTTTCCGTAGGTAGCGGGATATTGGATGTATCGGGTAAGGATAATACCAGGGATTGCAGCAATGGCTACCCATATAAAGAATCCGGTATACCCAAGAACCTCCTGGATGAAACCACTAATCATGCCAGGTAACATCATACCTAGTGCCATAAATCCTGTTGCGATTGCATAATGAGAAGTTTTAGAAACTCCCTCTGCTACATAAATCAAAAACATAAGATAAGCAGCAAAGCCAAATCCGTATCCGAATTGTTCTATTATCACAACTAATGTAACAGATACTACAGAAGATGATTCCCAGAAGCTTAGCAAAATATATAATATATTAGGTAGATTTAAAGCTAAAATCATTGGAAGCATCCATTTTTTTAATCCATATACCGAAATAGCAATACCTCCCAGAATTCCTCCTATGGTTAAGGCTATGATTCCGAATGTACCATAAATAGTACCTACTTCGGTAGTGGATAATGCCAGTCCACCAGCTTCTTTCTGATCTAATAAAAAGGGAGAAGCCATTTTTACCAATTGCGATTCTCCTAATCTGTAAAGAAGGATAAAAGCGAGAACAATACCGATTTGTTTTTTTTGAAAGAAGGTCTTAAAAACATCGAAGAAACGTATTGGTTTTTCTTTAGAAACTCTGGTTTCATTTTCTACTTTTGGAGTTGCAAAAAGATTGATTACTGTTAATACAATCATGAAAACGGCAGTGATAATCATGGTATAGGACCATGCTTTTTGATTATTACCATAATGTTCCTCTAAAAAACCAGCAAGTACTACAATTAACCCTTGACCGGTTACCATAGCCAAGCGATAAAACGTACTACGTACTCCCAAGAAAAAGGATTGTTTTTTTTGTGAAAGGCTAATAAGGTAAAAACCATCAGAGGCAATATCGTTTGTGGCAGATGCAAATGCAGCGATCCAAAAACACGAAAGACTAAGGATAAAGAAATTATTGGTAGGGATCGTTAAACCTACTCCCAAAAATGCTATAGCAATAAGGAGTTGCATGCCTAAAAACCAATTACGCTTAGTACTTTTAATATCTACAAAGGGGCTCCATAGTGGTTTTATAACCCAGGGGAGATAAAGCCAACTGGTATACAAGCCAATATCGGCATTGCTAATTCCTAGTTTTTTATACATGATTACAGAAAATGTGATGATAATCACATATGGCAACCCTTCTGTAAAATATAGTGAAGGCACCCAGGCCCAGGCATTTTTGTCTTTGTTAGATTCGATCATGAATTGTTATTAAGGAAAGTAAGATACTTATAAATTATTAGTAATACCCAGTTTATATTTTATCGATATAATCTAACTTTAGGGCATCCAGATTTATCTCAGGTAGTGATTTTTTATAAAAAAAATCAATGATTTGATCCACAAGATACGAATTGATTTTTTCAATCTTATTTTCTTCAATCATCGTAAAAACATTCATAGCTTCGACCTTTTTAAACTCTTTGATCAATTCATCCGGTTTTTTAACAGCATCCATACCGATATACTTTTCCATTTTTTTCTTCATCCACCTGTGGCTTACTAGTTTTATTTGACTATCACGAACATCTTTCTTTAAGAGATCTATTCGTTCTATATTATTTTTTGCTTCTTTCTGTGTACGATTTAGTTGTATTTTGGCTTGTGTAAATTGCCTTTCGAATTTAAAATCAAGACGACGCATATCATGTTTCAGGTGTTGGATCACCTCATAGAGTGCATTATCATATATTGTTAAGAAATCTTCATAGGCATACAGTGTATTAAGAAATACAATTGCATCCTTTCTATATAATCTTGGTATGGGTTGATTTTTTACTTTTTTGAACAAACTTGTAAGTTCTACTTGTTTTTCTTCGGGGATATTTATAAACCATGAATTATTCTTTAACGCTCTTAATTTTGTAGTTATCTCATATCTGGTACCTTTATATAGCTCTGATTTATAACTAAATCTATATGTGTTGGGATTAGCGGCTCTTTTTTTTTGAGCACTACCATGATACATGATTAGAAATACAGAAATAAATGTTAAGAATTTCATAGGTCATGTTTAATTTATAAGCCTTTTTAAAGTTACAATATAATAAAGTAATACTAACGTAGTATATGACTAGATTGTTATGTTATATACAATAGATATGTAGTTTTATACATTTAGAGGTTATATCCTAAATGGGAAATTTTATTTTTAATCAGGTTTGATCTAAGTATTAACTATAAATACTAATGATTTACTCTTAACCTAGAATGTTATTTTAAACCTTCTAATGATTATGAATAAAGAGATTCCATATGTAAAATATGAACCTAGTCATTCTAAAACGCATGGAATTGAAGTCTTATTAATAGAAGACTTAGTACAAAAGTATGGAGGCGTAAACCCTTCTTTTCCTGAAAGGCCACATCAACTGGATTTTTATTTATTAGCTTTTTATACACAGGGAGAAACAGAGCATTTAGTGGATTTTGTAAGGCATAAAGTAAAAAAAGATACTATAGTGTATTTGACTAAAGGACAGGTGAATGCTTTTAAATTTGAAAAAAACATTAAAGGCTTTGTCTTACTTTTTACAAAAGATTTTTTTGAGAAACAACTTAATAATCTACCAAAGGATGCAATTACACGCTTATTTGCTCCTAATCTGTTTACACCTGTATTTCAAGTCGATAAAAATTCTAATATTGGTAATTATATAAAATTTTTACATGATGAATATTGTAAAGAGACAGATAATTTCAGTAAACATAATATTATAACTTCTTTGCACACCATTATTCTTTCAAAAGTTGAACAAATTAAAAATGATCAGACTTTATGTATAAAAGATTCTGAAAGTTTAGTATTATTCCTAAAATTTAAAACAGCTTTAGAAAAAGAATATGCAATTAGCAGGAATGCCAGTTTTTATGCCAAAAATTTAAATATAACATACATACGTTTAAATATTGTATGTAAAGAAATTGTAGGTAGCACGGCAAAACAATTTATAGACAGGTTTGTGATTCTAGAAGCAAAAAGAAAATTAATAAATTCTAATATTAAAAGTACAGAACTAGCTTTTGAAATCGGTTTTAAAGAGCCTACTAATTTTGTGAAATATTTCAAAAAGCTCACAGGATTTACTCCTAATTACTTCAAAAATAAGTGTTCACATCATCTTCCCCTTTGATATTTACCATTTTTATATCAACATTTACCTTTCACTTGCTTTTTTGTTCACATAGTTTTACTGCGATTTAACACAAATATTAAGAAAATAACAATAATTATTTTTTTTAACTCACAAACTTAATAAAAAAATGAAATCAATTAAATTAATTTTATCAATGGCCTTTTTGGCTACCCTTTGTTTTTCTTGCGAAAAACAAGAAGACAATGAAGTTTCTGTAGAAGCGGTAGATACCGATACTAAAGAAGTCTTGTTTAATAATAATGTTCCTACAACTATTTTAAAAGTTAACGGAGAAGAAGTTGCAGTAGGAGATCTAGGAAATGGAGAATATCTTTATAATGGAGATATAGTAGTTTCTAAAACAGACCTATCTAAGATTTTAAGTGATCAAGAGGGAGTAAAAGCAAATTGGGCAAATCAAAGAAGATGGTCTAATCGTACGATATATTATCAGTTTGCTTCAAGTCTTTCTTCGGCAAAAAGAAATACTGTTTTAAGAGCAATGAGACATATTTCGAATAGAACGCGAATTAGATTCGTTCAAGGTCGTGGCAGGGGTAATTATGTTAATGTGTTTTCTGGCAATGGAAACTTTGCTACTGTTGGTATGCGAGGAGGAAGACAAAGCTTCTCTTTATCTAGAAACAATCTTGGTGTAGCTATTCATGAATTAGGACATACCATTGGTTTACGTCATGAGCATCAAAGACCAGATCGAGATCGACATATTCGTATAAATTGGAATGCAATTCCTAGCGGTAGCCGTAGTAACTTTACAAAAACAGGAAGAAATGTTGGAAGTTTTGACTGGAATTCGATTATGTTATATCCTTCTAAAACTAGAAATGGAGTATCTGATATGGTAAGCATCAGGACAGGTAGACCTTTTAACAATGCAATAGAAAGCGGGAGAAACTATTTAAGCAGTGGCGATATTGCTTGCATCAATGCATATTACCGTTAAATTTTAATAATAATTATTTAGATAATTGTTGTTATTTTTTTAGTGAAAATAAAAGAGTTATCTGAAAAAGTAAATTAAAAACTAACGTATTGTTTAAACTTTATCATTAATAGTTGGTGTTAAAAGTGTAAAGTTTTATAATAAATTTACTTTTTTAGATAACTATTTTTTATCTCAAAAGCTACCACTACTGGTTATATTAAAAATTGTAATCTGGGAGCAAGAAATACAGAGAAGGCAAAGAAAATCAATTGGGATTATTTTTTAACCCCAGTAACTTCTTCTACAGTCACCATTTTTTTCTGGGTATTTCCCCAACTATTCATAATGTAATTCATTACATCAGCAATTTCTTCGTCTTCAAGACCTAACGAGGTCATTGCACTATTATAAGTCTTTCCATTAACTTTGATAGGACCATTTAACCCATATTTGATAGAATAGATGCTTTCTTTTCGTTTATTGATCAACCAATCTGACCCTGCCAAAGGTGGAAATACATTAGGAGACCCTTTTCCGTCAGGAAGATGACATTGCATACAAAAATCAGTATAAATCTCGTTTCCGCGAGCTATACTTTCTAATAATTTTGCATCCTGATTTTTTGATACAGTATAGAGAACATAGTCGGTGTCTGATTTTTCTTGTTGTGCAACAAGTGAAATGCTTATGATTAATATGATAATCTCTATAATGAAGAAACGTTTTAAATATTTTCTCATGCGTTTACAGGTTTCTAATTTAATTAGGAATTATTTTTACAATACCTTTATTTTCTACAGCTACATAGATAAAACCATCAGGCCCTTGTCTTACATTACGAACACGTCCTATACCATCCAGTAATTTTTTTCGTCCTGTAACTTTAGTATCGGTTAACTCTACCAGTTCAAGATATTGAAATATTAAAGAACCTACTAATAGGTTGTTTTTCCATTGGGGATAGATATCACTTGTAATAAAATCCATTCCGCTAGGAGCGATAGAAGGTACCCAATAGTATAAAGGCTGCTTCATTCCTTCTTTTTTTGTGATATCTGTAATAGATGTACCACTATAATTAATACCATAAGTGATTACAGGCCACCCATAGTTTGTACCTTTTATGATTGGATTAATTTCATCACCACCTTTTGGGCCATGTTCATGAACCCAGATTGTACCATCGGGATGTATTGCCATTCCTTGTGGATTACGATGACCATATGAAAAGACAGCTTTTTTTGCCCCATTTTTGGCGACAAATGGATTGTCTTTAGGAATAGAGCCATCATCATTGAGGCGGTATATTTTTCCTCCGTCTCTTGTGATATCTTGAGGATTTACATCTCTATTACCTCGATCTCCAATAGAAAAATAGAGATATCCTTCATTATCAAATTCTATTCGCGATCCAAAATGATGCCCTTTTGTAGTATTGGGCATTCCTTTATAGAGTTTCTCTATATTGGTTAGTTTATTGTTGTTTAGTTTGGCTCTAATCAAGGCTGTATTACCGCCTTTTTCTGTACCTTCTTTAGAAGAATAAGTAATGTATAGCCATCCGTTTTCTTTATACTTAGGATGTAGTTCTATATCCAACAATCCGCCCTGGTTGCGGTTATATACTTCTGGAACATTACCAATAGAGGTTTTGTTACCATTCTTAAAATGGATCAATTCCCCGCTTTTTTCTGTAATAAGCATACTACCATCTGGCAACCAGGCCATTCCCCAAGGGATTTGCAAATCAGGAACAACAATTTTTGTTGTATAGTTTTTAGGATCATTTTCTAGAGTAATATCATTTTTCTTTTCTTGGGCGCAGGATAAAATTGCGATAAAAGGAAAAATTAAAAGGAGAATAGAATTTTTCATAAATATAGAGTTACTTTCAAAAAGTATAAAGGAATGAATATAAACAAAATTAATTGCCAAAATGTAATGATAACAGTCTAAGGTTTTGTTAAAAATAAGAAATTGAGAAACTCAGGGATGATTAACCATATAGAACGTGTACTAAATAAAGCCACTAAATCAATTTAGGTCTTCTTATTTAGAAGTACATAAATGTACAGAGGTTAGTATAATTATTATTTTTAAAAACATCACTTCATTATAAAGTGATGTTTTTATGATTATTATGTAAATGAATACAGAGAATAAATTGAATATTTTTTTAATGAACTATGTTTTTTAATGTAATTATTTGTAAATCATACAGTTATGTTTTGTTTAATATATTGTTTTTGATTATTTATATAAAACTTAGTTAATATTCTAGTAATGATTTTAGAGTTTAAAGTGAGGTTATTTGTTATGTTGAAAAGACAATAAACCAATTTATTTTACACTAAAAAAATAACCAAAATCATGAAAAAACAATTTATTTTAGTAGTAGGACTTCTTTTTTCTACAACGTTTTTTTTCGCTCAGGAGGTCGATATTACCATTTCGACTTCTAATGTAGATCCTATAATCAAACCTGGAGAATATACACTATTGAATTGGTCTGTTAAAAGTAGGAATAATATGGCTGTATCAGAAAATAAGATTAAATTCTTTCTTTCTGAAGATAAACAATTTACCAAAGATGATCTGTTTTTAGGAAGTTCTTTGGTACCAGAATTAGTAGGGGGAATAGAAGGGGAAATAAATTATACTTGGGTACGAATCCCTTCTGATGTTAATATCGGAAATCATACTGTTTTTTTTCATGTTGATGCAGATAATGAAATTGAAGAAGTAAACGAAACAGATAATGTAAAGGCAGAAGTTGTAAAGGTAGTAGCTAATCTGAAATCTGATTTGATAGTAGAATCTACAGATTTACCATTATTTGCTATAGAAGGTAGTCAATTAAAAGTTGGATGGGCTACAAAAAATCAAGGAAAAGCAGTATCTCCTCCAACAGAGCTTACGATTTATCTTTCTAAAGTGCCTAAAATCACAAATGAATCTATAAAAATATTAGATTTCGATTCTCGATCCGTTCGTATTGGAGAACGCATTATAGACGAAGCAATAGTAACAATACCTAGTGATAGTGAAGTTGATGGAGGGGTAATAGGCGAGCGTTATCTTGTATTTGAGACTGATAGTAATTTTATGGAAAAAGAATCTAATGAGTACAATAATGTGGATTTCAAAAGAATAAAAATCGGAAGCTCTTGCGATTTAGTTAGTACAGATGTGGAAGCTTTGGCACGTATTGGTTATTATGCCCCACATGTAAAAGGAGTATTATATGATGTGAGTTTTGAAGTAAAAAACCAAGGTAGAAATACTACTGAAGAGCTAGGTGTGGTTAGTTGTTATCTTTCTGAAGATACTAATTTGGATAGAGATGATCGATTAATCTATTTAAATACTAATGTACCTGTTTTAGGGAATGAAGATGTTTTTGAAGTTAATTTTTCTAATCGTTGGGTGGGGCAAGCCCCAGATGGGCCAGATGGTCCATCTTTGGAAGAAAACCTTAGAGAGTTATTAAATTATAATGTTATTGTTGTTGTAGATCCTGAAAACGTAATCTCTGAATCTAATGAGGATAATAATATGGTGATTAAAAATATCGAGTTATCGAAAGAAACAATCAAAGGTTTCGAAAAAAAGGAGACAACTGTAGTGTTTCCTGTTCCTGTAAAAGATGTTTTGAATATTGTTGTTACAGACAATACAGAAATAACGATATATAGCGTAGCTACGGGTTCTATAGTGTTAAACAAAACGTTTACTCAATCAGGAAAATATGAAGTAGATGTAGCATCTTTAAAAAGAGGTAGTTATATTTTGGATGATCATAAAGGAAAAAAAATAAATATGATTAAAAGATGAACAACCTTTTTTATTTTAATTGAATAATAAACAAAAAGCTACGCTTTATATTAAAGCGTAGCTTTTTAATTAATCGTACCAGTTTACCATCTTAATTTATTTGACGAGATGATGCTAAACTATATCTTATGTTAATCCCTCCATATGCATTAAATGGTAAACCAGGATAGAAATATCTTGGTGCATTGCCTCCAAATCCTCTGGCATTGATTTGTAATTGAGATGCATACTTTGTGTCTAGAATATTGTTTGCCCCAAAGAATAAATCGTACGTAAAGTGAGATCCAATACTATTTTTATATCCTATTTTACCATGTAACAATTCATAGTTTTTACTAAATGATGCATTCGCATCATTTGCAGGTATTTTACCTACAGTCTGAAAGCTGAGGTTACCATAAAACCCTTTTTGAGCTATAAATTCGATCCCAGAATTGGTGACTTGAGAAGGTACCCCAGTAAGATCGTTATCCGAAAAATCATTATCTAAATCTGTAAAATTATCAAATGTATGATCATATATTGATGCATTGAAAAAGAATTTTAATACTCCAGAGTTTACTTTTATAATATCGAAATTTAATTCTATTTCGGCGCCATTATGCGTAGTTTTTCCAGCATTAATAGCAAAGAAATTATCGTCGACGGTTCTTCTTGAAACCAAGAGATCTTTAACTCTAAATTGATATAGTGATACAGAACCATATAGTTTATCATGTAATAAACTATATCGGGTACCGATTTCATAATTCCATCCTATTTCGGGTTTTATATCGGGATTAAAGAGACCATCGGGTAATAGCGTTTCTGAAGTAGTTGGAGTAGAGAAACCATGAGCAATGTTTCCGTAGAAGGTAAATTGAGGGTTTAGAGTATAGTTTATTCCTATTTTGGGAGAGAGTATGGGATCATAATCAAATTTACCAGAGCTATCTTCTCCATCAGATAAGAATTGATCATCGATATCAAAAAAAGTCTGATTGAGATTTACACCTAAGTTTACTTTAAATTTCTCACTAATCTTATATTTTGTTTCGGCAAAAATGTTGTAATAGTATCGTTTTTCATCGAGATCAGAAAGTTGATTACCTTGTACACTACCTGTACCAGAAGGGAAATCCTGGTATAAGTTTTCAAAGGTCTTACCGGTATAATAATCCAAGAATAACTCTCCGCCCAAGGTCCAGTTTAATTCTTGATTAGCAATTAGATGAGTTCCTAAAACTCGATTTCTCATACCAAAACTGGTAGCATTTTCTTTCAGTATATTAAAAGGTCTAGATTCGTCATTATTTCTAAAAGAACCAAAAATACTGGTGTTATGTGATATTTTTGGATTGTAATTATGTTTCCAGGTTACTCCTAATATTCCATAATCTACATCTTCATTTCCTTGCGCACGTCCCCAGGTAAATGCAGCTTGTCTAGGATTGTTTTCAAAATTTTCCTGATTTAATGAACTGGGGATCCCTGCATTAAGATTAACATAGCTCCCTATAACCGAAAAATTGTTTTTCTTTCCAATATCAAAACCAGAGGCCAGTGTTACTGTATTTCGATCGTATTCATTGTTATCACGATAGCCATCGGTATGATTGTTACTATAGAGTACTGTAACATTAGATTTTTCTTTGGATATAGCAGCTTTTGCCAAAACTCTTCTTAGTCCATAACTCCCGAATGATGTAGTGAATTCACTCTCAGAAGTATTTGTATTTGCAAATTGAGGTCGAAATAAGATAGTTCCTCCTAACCCTACACCATAACTGCTTGAAGAAGGACCTTTATGTATTTCTATACTGGATAAAGCACCAAGCTCTAAATCCTCTATAGAAGATTCTCCATTGCCATCGGTTAATGGAATATCTCCAAAATAGGCTCTTATATTAGCTGTACCAAATAAGTTTCTGGCTCCGATTCCTCTAATTGTAATTCTATTGGTATTTAAAGTACCATTTTGCATAAAAACACCAGCAACTCTATTAAGAATAGGATGTAGCTCTATTGGGTTTCCACGATTAATATCACTAGTCGTGATAGAAGAGATAGCTTCTGTTGCATACCTATGTTTTTGTGGACGAAAATAATCTTCTATTACCACCTCTACCAAATTTGTAATAGGAGTTAATGCTATTATAATGTACCCGTCCTTAGTACGATTATGTTTGTTAATGTCTATAGTAATTTCGGTATAACCATCTTTAGAAAAGATTATTTTTTCTAAAGACTTTATAGAGAATTTACCATCAGCATCGGTAAAAACTTTAATGTTGCTACCTATATCAAGAACGCTTACATCTGCTATCGGAAGTTTATTCGAATTATTTATGACAATTCCTTTAATATCAAATTGTGAGTATACAGAAAAATGACAAGCGAGTACTAAAAATAAAAATATTCTTTTCAAGATTTGTTTTTTTCCAAATATCGGAAACTAGAGGCAATTGGTTTTAAAAAACACGATTGTGTTAATAAATATTAGGATATTTTAACGATCAAAATGTGGTAATCCTTACATCGAAGAAAATACACAACTGTACTGCGAGGTAAAAAATGTCCATTCTTTATAGAGGCCAGTTGATTTTTATGGTCCCCTTATCAACCGACCTGCTATAAAAAACGTAATCATCCAAAAAAACATACATGATGTAATTTTTGGACCCCCTAAATTTTTCCTTTTTCTTTATTAATCTTATGTAGTTGTCTCTTATCCTTTGTGTATTCAAACCAATTACGAACTATTAGTATAATTAGAACTATTAGTATTAAGATCTGAATAGTAATCAATACAATCATCTCTCTCTTTTTATAAGAAGTATGAAACTTCTATTTTATCTGTTATATAGTTTTGACACATAAGAATATAAAAAGTCACTTTTAAGTCTCTTTTTTATGATTTTGGGTATAATTTTTATGAATACTTTTTATAAAAGGGATATGATAAATATTTTGATGTTGAAATTTTTTGTGTACTACTCTTGTAAACGTTTATTGTTTATACTACATAACAATGTATCTGTTCCTGAAAACTGATATGTTTGATGAAGTGTTTAACTAATAATTTCAACTTTTTTATTTGCTATAAGTTTAATAGGATAGACGACTCTATTATTGTCATTCCTTTCTACTGTTATGCAAATATTGTCGATAGAAATAATAACTCCTTCATCATCTTCGATTTTAATTTTTTGCCCTACTTCAAAATTCTTTTTAGAGTAAAAACCAAGTAATAATCTATATACAATATCTCTGGAACCTAAACCTAAGGCAAGTACAAAAGTGGCTAAAAAAGCCCCCAGAATAAGAGAAAGATTATTTGTTATAATACTAGTATTGATACCTGCCTGATTTAAAGCGGTAATAGCCACAATGGCTACGATACTAAAAAAGAGTATAGAACTTATTAGTTTGGATCCATTAAGATCCAGAGATTTTAGCAAGGCATAAACAGATTTTCTTACTAGAGATGCCAGATATAATCCTAATCCTAAAATTACAATCGAACTGAATATTTTGGGTAAATAATCGATTAACCTTCCTGCACCATTCGAAACCATATTTAAACCAAACATATCAGCTCCGACAATGACCAATACGAGAATTAGAAACCACTTAACAAAAGCTAGAATTATTTTGGTAGGTTCAATTTTGGTAGCAGAATTAAAAAGAGACCCGTTATCACTAATTTTAGATACCAAAGTATCAATTTTGGTTAGCTTCAAGGATTTTTTTAATATAAAAAGAATGAGTTTTACAATCATCCATCCGACTAAAATGAACAAAATTGCACCAATTATATTGGGTATAATTTCATACAGTTCATTAAATATATTTTCAATCAATTTAAAATTTAGAAATTTTTCCATACGATTTTTAGAGGTTAAACCTTAATTTTTGTTAGAACGACTTACTATTTTAAAAAGTTCTTCAAGAGAATTTGGATATTTTATAGCAAATAAATCGGCCAGATCTAGTGATAGCTTTACTATTTCAACATCATCAAGTACCTTCTTCTTAAGAGAAGCAGGCAATTCTTCATTTTGAATAATTTTTTTAAATGGATTTTTCATTTTTCCTGGGGTATTAGGTTTAAAAGATGTTATAAAGTTTTATACGAGCTCAATAATCTAGATTTAGCTCGGCTTAGTCTCATTTTTACGGCACTACTGCCAATATTTAGGGTTTTTTCGATTTCTTTTATAGATAGATCATCCTGATATTTCATCATTAAAATGATTTTATCATCGGGGTCAATTTTTTTTAGCGCCATTGCTAGTTTTTTGGATTTTAGTTTCATCATATCCTCGTCGTCTATCTCTTCAGATGGGTACTCAACGATAATATCATCGATAGATACGATTTTCTCTTTTTTCTTTTTTTGAACCCTTTGTACATAATTCACACAGAAATTATAGGTGAATGAGTACAACCAGGTAGAAAATTTAGAATTTCCTTTAAATGTTTTTAGCTTGGCGAATAAAAGAACAAAAATATCATGTGTTAAATCTTGTGCCTCCTCATTAGATTTTACAAAACTCAAGCATTTATTATATATAGTTTTTGCATATCTATCATAAAGAATTGCATATAGCTTAGTATCCTTACTTTTGGCTATTTTGTAAACAAGCTCTTTATCCTCTAAATTTTCATCCAGTTCTGTCTTCTTCAACCTGTATTTTTATTACATATAATCCCTCTAAATAGTTTAGACACAGTATGTCTAAAAAAGTCACTTTTAATTTTGTTTCTTTATTTCAAAGTGATTGCTGTATTCCTGTTATGATTTGTTTTAAAGTGATGTATTATGGTATTAAAATATCCAAAACACAAATCTTTAGGGTATGAGTGAAGGTTTAAAAGAGTTCAAAAAAAAATATTTTTGAAACCTTAATTTAAGCAAAAAATAAAAGTAATAGTATGATTTATAAAGATTTCTTGTTTTTTGAAACTAGTTTTAAGCAGTTAACAGATGAACTGAGAACTTTCACAGATTAAAATTTTCTAAAAAAGATAGACGTATCACTTTTGAAATATCAAAATCGAAAGAATGATACGAACAGTAAATTTTATACTATTTTTTTTTATAGGATTCTCAATTATGAGTGGTCAGGAAATAAAAATGTTGAAAGGAACGGTAAAAGACCAAACAACTCAAGAGATTATTCCTTATGCTACAGTAGCAGTTTATAACAATAAAGGAGAATTAGTTGATGGTATTTCGACTAATGATAAGGGTCAATTTCTACTAGAGACAGACAAAATATTTACATATTTTGAAGTTAGTTTTATTGGTTACCAGACTGCCTTGGTGCAATTTTCTGAAATTGGTGATCCAACCAATATTTCAATTAGACTGCAATCGATGGCAAGTACTCTGGACGAAATTGTTATCGAGGCTGATCGAACTACCACACAGCTTAAAATCGATAGAAAAATTATCGATATAGGAGCAGATATTCAACAATCTGGCACTACAGCCCTCGAAGCTTTTGATCAAATAACAGATATACAGACTGATTTAGGAACTGGTAATATTTCATTAAGAGGTAGTGATAATGTGAAATTGTTAATCAATGGGAAACCTTCTTCCTTAAACGCAGTAGAGTTATTAGAGCAAATCCCATCATCTTCTATAAAAACTGTAGAAATTATTACTTCTCCATCAGCAAAATATCAGGCAGATGGATTATCAGGTGTTATTAATGTGATCTTGAAAAGAAACATGAATAGAGGATTTAATCTTAATCTTAATAGTGCATTGGGAACAAAGCGATATAGTTATGGTATTGATGGAAATTATAACCTCTCATTTATGAATTTAAGATTTAATGCCTCGCAATCTGGAAGAGAAATGGATAGCAAACAAACCATTAATAGATCTTTTATAAATGGTGATACTCAAAGTATTTTTACTCCCCACGATTTTAATGGAAAAATAAAAAGGGGAATAATCGGATTAGATTTTTTTATAGATGAGCATAATGAATTTTCTCTGGGGTTTGATTATACCGATGATTATCACAGTTTCTACAATAATTCTCAATATTTTGATGTGACTGATCGTGACGATTTTATTTATACCCGTAACTCCGCACATTCACATTTTACTTCTGTTTTTAATGCTAATTATCGTAGAAGATTTAATAAAGAAGGACATTTTTTAGAGATTGACTATAATCTTAATGATAATAAAAATGAGTATCCAGCTTCTGATTTTGAAGATGATGTTTTTTTGTTTGATCAAATAATAGAAGAAGATAATACAATCCATGCCATATCATTAGACTATGCATTACCTGTTTCAGAAAAGATTACAATAGAAACAGGAGCATCCTGGAATAAGAGTGATACAAAAAACCAACAGTTTTTTAGATCAAATAATACAGTGTCTACATTAGATATATTTGATTATGAAGAAGAGCTATTAGGGATCTACGGACTTACAAAATTTAGGATTAAAAATTTGGATTGGCAAGTTGGATTGCGGTATGAATATTTCTCGTCAAAATCTCAAAACACATTAAATTTGTCTACAACGGATCTACATTTTTCTAATCTTTTTCCATCAATTCATGTCGCCTATACCTTTAGTGAAGATAATACACTGGGCTTAGGGTATAGTAAACGAATTTCCAGACCTAATTTACATCATATTAACCCATTTCAGCTAGGAAACCCTTTTTTTAGATTTGATGGTAATCCAGGGTTAAAACCAGAATCGAGTGATAACATTGAACTTAATTACCAAAATAATAAAAGAAAATTAAATTGGTCTGTTGCAACATTTTATCGTTACAGAAAAGATGTTATTCTTTGGGTAAATACTATAGAAGATAATAATGTACAAGTGATCTCATTTCAAAATATTGGGATAAACCATTCCTTAGGTATCGAAACAACTCTAAAATATAGATTTGCAAAGTATTGGAATACAGTGCTTACAGGGAATTATTACTACACAATAACAGATCAGAACAATCTGGTTACCTGGGATGAATTATACTCGTCTAATCTACAATTAAAGAATACGTTTAAAATTACTAAAAAAGTAAGTACAGATATAACATATCGGCATACACCTAAAAGGCAAAATGCTTTTAATTATATAGAACCAAGACATAGAGTTGATTGGGCGGTAAGGGCAAAATTTATGAATAATAAATTAACGGCCAACTTAAGAGTAATAGATGTATTAGATAATAATTTGATGAAACGAAATATACGTACTCCCGAGTTTAACCAACGTACCGTTTGGAAGTTTCAGTCACAAACACTAGGATTTTTATTTAGTCTAAAATATACACTCTTTAAAAGCGAGGATAGAGCAAGAAATAGAAAAGAGCGAGAATATAGACATAATCATTCTAGCAATTAAAAAAAGTAAAACAAATAAAACTATACGTAATGCAGATAAATTCTTTTTTGTCAACAGTGATATTGATTTTTATTTTAACAATAACAGCTTGTAAACCAAATGATTTTGTTGAAGAAAAAATCTCTTCTCAAGAACTTTCAGAATGGAAAACAATAGGAAAAGGTAAAACCTCGATTAAGGATCATGAATTTGTTTTTGAAGAAATTGATAGCTCTGATGGTTTCTTTTTGGTAAGTCCTAAAAGTTACCAGGGAGATATGGTAATACAATATAAAATAAAGGCGTTGTCAAAGGCATCGGTATTAATTGTGTTATTTTCTGCTTCTGATGCCAAAGAAACTATACAGCTAACCTTACCCGAAAAGAATGCTATTGCCGACGATATTTGGGAATGGCGAAGAGAAATGAATCATTATAATGTAACATTTAATAATAAGTCTCACGGTTATACTCCATTCTTTTACAAAAATGTTTCTTCCTTAGAGCGCGATTTTCATCTTCGGAAACAAGAAAACATAATGAATCACAACCAATGGGTGAGTGTAGAAATTGGTAAAAAAGAGAATAGAGTGTGGTTTTCTCTTAATGATAGTATTATTTTCGAACGTACAGATTATAATCCACTTCTGGGAGGACATATACTTTTCAGAATAAGTGGTGCTTCTACTCAAGAAGAAACCATTCTTGCAAAGGCATCTATAAAAGACTTGATGATTTATCATAAAGAAAAGTAATACCTTAGTAAGGTTTAATAAAAGAACGTGTGAGTAATAACGCTATGTATTCAAAACTAAAAAAAGCAGAACCTGTATTGCATCTGCTTTTTTGGGGAATGGTACTTTTTTTTCCATATATAAAGTATCTGGGAAGAGAAGGAGGGTACCCTATGAGTTTTATGCATGAGCTAGTTACATTGGTATTTAATATGGTACCTACATATGTCATGTACCTGTGGTTCTTTCCTTTAAAAAATAAGAAGAAGTATATTGTTTTAGTACTGCTTGTTTTTAGTAGCAACGCTTTAATCCATTATTATGCAGATAATTTTTTTCACCTTACAGAAGATCATAAAGATCATCAAGATCATCGCTGGAAATATGTAGTTTCTAGCTGGGTGACGTATTTCTCCTTTAGTTTGGCTTTTTTTGCTTTGCATTCTATTAAAAAATTATATGCTAAACAGCTTGAATTAGATACTACAAAACAAGAAAAACAACAAGCAGAACTCAGTGCATTAAAAGCACAAATAAATCCACACTTCCTATTTAATACACTAAATAATATTTATGCAAATGCTTTAAAAAAAGATGAAAAAACTCCAGATCTGATTTTAAAGTTATCTAGCAGTTTTAGATATGTATTGCATGAAGGCCAAAAAGAAAAAGTAACTTTATCTCATGAGATTACTCATGTGAAAGATTACATTAGTTTACAAGAGGAACGATTATCTACCAAAATACAAGCTGATTTTTTTGAAGATATTGATAATCCGAAAACAGAAATAGCTCCATTACTCTTAATTCCTTTTGTAGAAAATGCATTTAAGTATACCAGTATCTTAAAAGGTAAAAACCATCGGATACGAATTAGGGCAGTATTAAAAAGAGATCAATTCTCTTTTTATTGCGAAAATCCATATAATGAAAATAAGAAGCCAGAGATTGATGCAAATTGGCAAGAAAGCGGTATTGGGATAAAAAACACTCAAAGGAGATTACAGTTATTATATCCAGAGCGATATCAATTACAGATTAAGAAAGAAAATAATGTATTTAAAGTAATACTCACCATCTCATTATGATAAATTGTTTGATTATAGAAGACGAACACGGTGCGCAAGAAGTGTTACAAAACTACATTGATAGAACTCCGTTTGTGAACTGTTTAGGAGTATATGAAAGTGGATTGGATATTAGGTTTGAAGAACTAAAGAAGGTAGATTTTATGTTTTTAGATATTCAGCTACCTGAGTTAAATGGATTGTCATTCTTAAAAACACTTATCCACCCTCCAAAAGTAATTGTAACTACTGCTTATCCAGATTATGCAGTAGATGCTTTTGAAGAAAATGTATTGGACTACCTGGTAAAACCATTTTCTTATGAACGTTTTTTTAAAGCGATTACCCGAGTTCGAAATCAAATACAGATTACAAATGACGAAATCAATAAACAACTTTTTCTATATGCAGACAAGACCATTTATAAAATTACTATTGATGATATTTTATATTTAAAAGCCGAAGTAGATTATGTAAAAGTGGTTACTAAAGAAAAGTCTATTTTATTGTTAGACAGTTTACATAATTGGGAAAAAAAACTACATGACGATAATTTTGTAAGAACTCATCGTTCTTATATTGTAAATTTTGAGAAAATAGAAAAAGTATCGGGAAACTTGGTGTATATAGCAGATGAAAAAATTCCTATCGGAAAAACATATAAAGAAGAATTCTTAAAAAAGATAAAATACATAAAGTAGTACTACTTTTTTAAAAGTTAGAAGCTTGAAGATTCAATATTTATTTTTTAGCAACATCTTTTCTAATACGACTTAAAGTACTATCTGTTATGCCTAAATAGGATGCAATATGTTTTAAGGGAGCATTCATAATAATTTCTGAATTTGATTGTAAAAGAGCAATGTATCGTTGTTCTGCTGTTTGATTTATCATCGAGATAGTTCTTTTTTTTGAAGCAATAAATTCTTTAACCAAGATAGCTCTTCCAAAATCTCTAAATGCTGGTTTGTTATGAAAAAGAGAGTTTAGTTGTTGATATGAAAATCGATATCCCCGACAATCGGTAACTGCTTGTATATTTACTTGCGAAGGCACTCTTTGAAAAAAAGAAGTAACCTCAAAAACAACAGAATTTGAAGTATAAAAATCAGTAGTAACCTCGTTACCTTCGATGTCATATAAATATGTTCGTAATAGCCCTTTTTCAAAAAAGTAGTAGTCATCACTAATTTTACCTTCTCGAACGATGAATTCTCCTTTGTTTAATTCTTTATATTCAAAAGATTGAGCTATAGCTATGGCTTCTGCTTTGGTAATGGGAATAATGTGTTGAATAAATGCTACTAAACTGTTCATGTTATAAAATCATTTATGATTATAATTGTTTTCAATTTAAATTTTCTATAAGATCTCTGTTTATTTAATATTATTCCTTGATTAGTGACCAATTTCAAACTTATTTTGTTTTGAGTTAATTTTTCTTGATAAAAGGCAAGAAATCGTTTTAGAATTAATTATTAGTCTCAAAGTTTTCTATTTCGAGTAAAAAAGAGAGTGTTCTATTCAAAGAAGAATTTGCAGATTCGTCTGTAAGTAAAGAGTTTTTACCCAATTGTATCCAAAAAGGAGAGTTTTGCGCTAGAGCCCCATATTTACTTAAGATCCAAAAAGATAATGGAAACCATAGTATAGAAAACCCAACATGTATAATAATAACAATAGCCGCTTTTTTCCAAATTTCTGGGATCAAGACTAATGGATCCATAGAAAAAAAGACAATCATAAGTAACCAGAAATAGATATTAGAGAGAATAAAAATGAACTGATTGTGTTTCAGCCTTTTTAATTTAAGATGTTCAATAATTTTTTGAAGTTTTACAATAGGTTCGGTATACTTAATTTTCGACATCAAATTCAATTGAGATACATTTTTATAAAATACAACCTTAGACAGTAGTATTAATAGTGCCGCCGAAACAGAAATACCAATACTTTTGAAGTGTATTACCAAAACAATCCAGGCATAAATGATGACTAACAAATTGAAAATCATATATAACACACTTTGTGTTTTCATTCGTTTTACATTAGAATCAATTTTTTTATACTTAGATTCTTTAAATAATTGAATCACTAAATTTTCACCTTCAATTGACCGGTTATAATGATTACCCCATTCTTCTTGTATGTTATCTAAATTCATTTTAGTTGTTATTAAATTTTTCTTTTAATTGTTTTTTTATCCTTGATATTTTGGTAGCAACATTAGTAGTAGATATACCCAGAGTTGTACCCATTTCTTCATAGCTATATTTTTCTAAATAAAGAAGAATTAGTGCTTTGTTTAACTCGCTTAACTCAGCAATAAAATGATAGAGTTGTTCTATGTTTTCTGTACTATCAGAGCTTTGCTTATGTACTGTAGAAACCAAATTCTCATTAAACGTATCACATTTACTTCTTTGGTAATTGGATTTACGATAAAATGAGATAGCCACATTTAGGGCTATTCGATACATCCAGGTTGATACTTTATAGGTATCATCATATTTTGGCCATGCTTTCCATAATTGTATAATTATTTCCTGAATAAGATCTTCTCTGTCATTGACATTCTTACAATATGAATTTGCAACCTTATAAAGAATGCCTTTATTGCTTCTTAAGATTTTAATAAACGTTTCTTCATTCAAAATCATATTAATTGTTGTTTACTCTATTATTCGTTTAGAATTATAAAAAATCACAGATGATCAATTTTTTTATACTAATTAATATGGTTATTAGATATTTATATACACTAAGGTAAGTATAAGGTATTGGCTATTTATCTAAGTTTTTAGAAAATATAAATAAATAAAGAGGTTCAATCACAAATGTGATTGAACCTCTTTTCCCGAAGGGAAATCGATTAATAGTATAGAGTTTTTGTATGTACGACTCCTCTACATATATTAGATCTTTCTCAAATTAAAAAAGCTGATTAATGAAATAATTATTGTGATTAATACTAATGGAAGTATAGAATTGGCCCAATTAATGGTATGTACAATAGATGCATATTTTGGTTTAAATTCCTTCCAATTTTCATTTTTAACCGGATAATTTTCGAATATTTTGGGATAGAAGTACAGCCTTAATTCTTCATGATACTTATCTAGATGATCTAAAAAGAGTAGGTGATTATTTAAGTCGGATTGCGCAATTTGATTAAAGGTTAATTGAGCATGCATAGTAGGTATTGCTAAAGATATTGCCTCACTTACTTTTTCTCTTAGTTTTATTTTTTTCTTCATTACTTTACTAGATTCTATAGATTCATCATCACCCATTTGTTGCATTCCATAATACCAGAGCCAGCTAAATTTGTCTTCAGGAACAGGATATTTTTTATACTGTGGATAGTGAGCAAAAAATTTATCCATAGTAACCTTTTTTGCCATATCCCATTTTTTATGATATCCATCTCGTTGTTCTACCATAGTTTTTAATGTTTCTGGTACAGGATATGTATTAACGACAAAATTGTTTACCGAAGCAGGAAGTAATATGGTTAGTACGATCCATAAAGAAAGTAATGTCAATGCATTAAAACTCGAATTTTTTCGAAAAGAAATAATAATAAAACATAGAGAAGTCCAAAATGCCAAATACAAAACACTCACAGTTATAAAAGCCATAAGAGCTTCATTAATTGGTAGTTGTAAAATAATAATAGCCAATAAAAAAAGTATAGCTAATACTACATATAAAAAAAATACTCTTATAGATAGTTTTTTAAATAAAAAGCTGAGAGGAGAGGAGGTTTGAGTGGCTATTAACCGCCAAGTTTTTCCTTCTTTTTCCTCAGAATATAAATTGAATGTTAGCGTAATAAGCACCAACGGAAACAAGTAAATGATTACAAATCCAAGATCTAAATTACCTGAGAGTAAAAGGGATGGATTCTCAAAATCGGTATCATATTTTTGCCCTTCAAGACCGCGTATAGTTACTGCTAATATCGAGGGATTTACATCTCGTTGACCAATAGAAATCCCTGTTAAACTATTTGATTCCTTAACTAGAGAAAAACGTAAATAATAAAGTAACAGACCCAAGTCATCATTATGATATTTTACATTTCTTTTAATACTCTCTTCTTGAAACGATTTGGCTTCAATAATTGCTTTTTCTTGCTTTATATTAAACTGTTTTCCAATAAAAACACTTATTATACCTACTCCCAGAAGAAGTACAAGAGAAATAGCCGCTATTTTGGTTCTAATAAAAGATTTAAATAATAAGGAATACATAGTTATAAGACTTTTGTTTTTTTAGATATTTTTTTTATGATTATAACTGAAAGAATACTCCAAAGAATTAAAGAGAAAATGGATAGTGCTTCGTTTTTCAGAATAGAGAATACAGGTAAATGATCATATTTGAAATCAGGAAAAGCTTCCCAATGACTCTTGTCTATAATACTAGGAGTATCTGTTTTTTTGTTTGGAATGAATTTCATTTGTAACGAATTCATTTCTTGTGCAAGTTGAAAACGATAGCGTTCTGCCTGATGCTGAAAATTAATATAGGAAGCGAAATCAGTTCCCGAAAAAGCCATAGAAATATGTTTTATTGCTGTGTATGGGTTGAGTATAGCAGAGAACCTTTCGATAGCATTTTGACTTTTATATGTAGACAATAAATTATTTAAATGCTGATTGTAAATTGAAGCACTGATTTTTTCACTTTGACTCATAATAAAACCTCCATAGTTAAAAGGTAATTGGTCTACAGATTCAACATTATTTGCCAGGAGTACAGAATCTTTAATAGCTTTATAATGAATATCATCTGGATTGTGACTATCCCCTTCTTTTATCAAGTCATTTTCTACAATAGATTCGAATTCTATTTTCGAAGGAGTAGGGTAAAGGTAATGTCCAAAAGCTTGAAGTGTTTTAGGAAGTATGATGATAAAGAAGAGCCAGATTCCTAAGAGTTTTATCAAAGAATCTTTAGCAGTTTTACTCATTGCAGAAATTAGAATAGTAATACTACTAATAATACCAAAAAACAGTACATAACTCAATATCAATATAAAATATCTTAGTAATTCAGAAGATGTTATCGGATTGCCTTCTGCCAAAAACATGAATAACAGAGTAATTATAATTACAGGAATAAAGAAAAACATGGCTAGACTCATTAATCCAAGAGATTTACCAAAAAATATTTCTGACCAGGTTGCCCCTTGATTAATCATTATTTTTAAGGTGTTATTTTCCCGTTCACCAGCTAAAGCTCCAAATCCTAAATAAAAAATAAGCAATGGAAAAATGATTTTTAACAACATAGCCAAACTTACTTCTCCAAAGCGAAGCAAGCCTGTAGAAAGGCTTGCTTCAGAGAAATTTATTGTATTTTGTTTATGAGCTTCTAAAAAAACGGCATTCCCCGTATAATTTTCCATTCCAAAATCAAACAGACTTAGTTTGTGTTTTAGGCGAAAAGCAAAGGATCCGTAGTGCGCCATACGATGTGGGTGCTTATCTGGGTTACTCTCCCAGCTATGCCTGGCTTCTTCCTGATAAAAATTACGAATACGGTTTTGAGTATTGTAATTATCCCACCCACTATAAGCAGCAAATGCAATTAAAACAATCACCAAAACCATAGTAATATGCAGTACTTTGGATCTAAAGGTGGTTTGCCATAATTGTTTGGCGAATAATATGATTACTGACCTTCTCATAGATTTAAAATTTATAAGTTGTTGTAAGCGTTATATTTCTAGGAGCTCCAGGAAACAAACGTGTATATGTTTGTGCACCCAACCAATATGTTTCATCGAATAAATTACCCACATTTACAGCTACCTGTAGATTACTTTTTGTAGGAGTATAATACAGTGCTGCATCAAAAATGGTAAAGGCAGGTACTTCAAAATCACGTGTAAACCAAGGTACTTTACTTCCTTGATGTTGTACGCCAAACCCAATACCCAAATCTCTTAATATAGACCCATTGTCGAAGTTATAACGAGTCCATAGATTTGCGCTATGTTTTGGTACGTTTTCTTTTCTGGCACCCTCCAAAGTGACATCGGCATCGGTTACGATAATTGCATCGATATAACTGTAAGAAGCATTTATTTGCCAATTGGGTAGTAAGTATCCTGCCATATCCCATTCAAATCCTCTACTACGGTCGGCTCCACGTTGCACCAATAAATCAGGCTGCGTAGGGTCATTGGCGCTCATTAGAATGTTTTTCTGATTAATTTCGTAGATAGCCATGTTCATTGTTATCTTTTTATTAAACAAATCAGCTTTCATCCCTATTTCTTTTAAATCAGAAGTCAAAGGTTTGAACCGTGAAGCCGATTCATCAGCCCAAAAAAACTGACCTGTACTTGGGAGTAAGGTTACAGTATTGGATTGCGGTTGGAAACCTTCTAGATAAGTACCATACACGTTAATATTATCATTTATGGCATAAGTAATACCTATTCTGGGAAGAAGTCTTTGGTTTGTGAAAGAAGATTCATTAGCTGCTTTATAATGAGTTATATCTTCGAACCACTCATTTCTTAAACTCAATAATAGAGAGAATTTGTTCCATTTCAACTGCTCCTGGATGTATACAGCATTACTCATGGTTAATGCAGAAGGAACTGCGATACGCGAATTGATGGTATAATCTTGAATATTTTGTATCGTGTATGATGGGTTTGCTAAGTCAAAATGATTGACATTGGGTTTGGGCAATGTATTCCCCCCAATAGTAATGGTTTGATAATCTGATGCATTTGCTGGTTCAAAAGACCTGGTGACACTACCATCATTTAATAAATACCCTCGTGCTGAGTTTTGACCACCTCCTTTAAGTTTTTTCCAGTAGTGCAAATCATACCCAACCAATAATTTGTGATCTATTGATCCTGTTTTGAAATCAAAATTGAAATAACTGTTCACATTATCAATGCTCCAAAACTGCTTTCGTTGTACAAATCGCATAGCGACCAAACTGGGAATAGGCTCGTTTGTAATATCTACAGCAAATGTATTTGTAGTACGATGCTCCTGTAAATCTTCGGTCCAGGTTTGTTTCATATAAGAGGTATTAAAAGTAATATTAGGACTGAATTTATGAGAAAGGTTCCCCATAATAATTACTTCCTTAGATTTGAAGAAATCGCTGGAAGCTCCTAAATTAAGACTTATCGGTGTGCTGTTAAGATTGGTTTGACCAGCTACAGCACCAAAAATAGGTTGGCCACGGTCTAGATTACCGTTCATGTTATTGAAAATAAACTCTGCATTGATGGCGGTCTTTTCATTGGGAATATAACTGAAGGATGGTGATAATAATATTGATTTATTACTTACTAAATCACGGTAAGATTGTGCCGTTTGGTATGCTCCGTTGATACGATATAGTAATGTTTTTGACTCATTAAGTGGCCCGGTAAAATCTAAGGTCCCTCTCATAGTACTAAAACTACCCACACTCAAGCTCACTTCTTTTCTATCTACCGATAAAGGTTTTTTAGTAACCATATTAATACTTCCACCGGGATCAACACTGGCAAAAGTTGCACTGGCAGGCCCTTTTATAACTTCTACTCTTTCTATGTTAGAAGTAAGTGGCTGTAAGAAATAATATTGCCGAGTACGCATACCATTAATGATCTGCCCTTCTTCGTTTTGGCTTATACCTCTTATATTGTACTGATTATAAAAACTAGATGGACTAACACCACTAACAACTTTTACGGCATCTGCTAAGTGAAAGGCCTGTCTGTCGGCAATTAACTCCTTGGTTACCGAGGCTATAGCCTGTGGTAGCTCTTTGTTTGCAATGGCCATTTTGGTCGCAGAAAAAGAATAGTCACTATTGTAATCTCGTTTTGTACGCCCGACTACCTCTACGGTTTGAAGTTGTAGTACATCTTCTTTTAGCGTTATTGTGCCAAGATCATACTCTTTGTTTTCTAGAAAATCATAGGCCTTGGTGATCGCATAAAAACCAACATAACTTATCTTAACTTCATAAGTTCCTGTTTCTTGTAAAATAAAGTTGAATTCTCCGTTTTCATTAGAAATAGTTCCTTCTTTTTTTTCTTCAATATCAAAAGAAATAGTAGCACCGGGAATGATATTTTGTTTTTCGTCAATAATTTTGCCCTTAATATTGATTTGAGAAAAACTTTGCTGACAAATAATGGCAAATAAAATAATTAAAACTTCTTTTTTCATGGGGTAATTTTTAAATGGTTTCTAAATAGAGTTCTTTTAGTTGGTTGGCATCAATACCACTTGTTTTAATCTGTTGAACAAGGGAACCTTCTTTCATGATTCCGATAGTAGTACCTACATGTACCGCGTTGAATATATCATGTGTAGCCATGAATATGGTTTTACCTTCTTTAGCGAGTTCTTTGCAAGTTGTAGTAAATTCAGCCGATGCTTTAGGATCAAGACCAGATGTTGGTTCATCCATAAAAATTACATCAGCATTTTTTGCAACAGCAACCGCAATACCCACTTTTTGACGCATTCCTTTAGAATAAGTAGACAGATGTTGTAGATGTGCTTCTTCCTGTAACCCAGCTTTAGTCAAAAATTCCTGTAGTTTTTCTTGAGGATATTTATACCCAGCCAAACGACTGAAAAAATCTAAATTTTCTATTCCTGATAAGTTCCCATATAGCTGAACTGTCTCTGGGATATAGGCTGTTTTTTTCTTTATAGAAGTAGTATTGGATTCAATCTCTTCATTATCGATTAAAATTTGCCCACTATCGGGTTTTATAAAACCAAGAAATAGATTAATAGTTGTGGTTTTTCCTGCCCCATTTTGACCAAGGAGGCAGAATATAGAACCTTGTTCTACTTGAAAAGAAACATTGTTTACTGCTTTTTTTCCGTTATAGGTTTTTGACAAGTTTTTTGCTCTAAGCATTGTGTTTAAAGTATTATTGTATCTCTAAAAAGAGATCACATTAATTAATAGAGGTATAATCTTAAGTGGTAGTAATTAAACTGAGGTTTTAAATAAGAGAATACCCATTCCTTATATCTAAATGTTTATAACCTTGGGGTTATATGTGATTACAGTCTAAATTAGAGTACTTAAAATTGAAAGTCGTTAAGTTTTAGATCCTAAAAACATGAGTAACAGAAGAAAGTCAAAGCTTATGAAAACATAAACCGAATTATCTTTTAAGGCTATGAGAATTGGCATTTATAGGTAACGCCATTTCATTGATTTAAGAAAATTTCGCAAGCATAAAACCTGATGAGTAATCGCTTAAAAGAAAGAGTTTAATCGTTAAAAATGAAAATAGAGTATAATAACTATGCTAAAAAAGGAGGAGGTCTCGAAAATAGATTTGTAATACTTACATCACTACTATAAATGAAGTTGTAGTGACTTATTACATTTTTTTGAGTATAGAACTCAAAAGTGCTACTTACATAGTTTTGGCTGGTGTCATTAACAGCAGCCGGAGTAAAATTGGTTATTGAAACGAGATCACAAACTTCACAATGTTCTATACCATCATCATTATGAGTAAGTACATGCAAGCCTGCCACTTTCAGAGAAAGGAAAATGACAATAAAAATATAGGTAATGTAATTTTTTAAATCCCCAATTTTCATAACAGACAAACCTACCAAATAATATGTATATAAAATGTTAAAGAATTCTAAATTATTTGGAAGGTTAGAAATAGCACAATAGAGATCTAGTTCTAAAAATGAGTATAGTTACTTTACAAAACCATAAATAACTTCTTAAGATAAGCTCTTTATAACCTTATATTTGATTTAAAAATTTAATTGGATTATAGAACTGATAATTTTTTTATGGTATGCTAATACTTGTTCATAATAAAGTTAAAGAATTTATAATTAGATTTATTTGAATTGTATATACAAGTTGAATTTGTATATTCGTAAAAAGCATTATATCAATCTGATAAATATTTTTTGCTTCCCCCAATGGTATTTGTTGCTGCAAATAGAAGGTACATCATGTGAAAAGTACTCAGTTATTTTAAGCATTTAGAGAATAGAAATAGAATATCGATAAGTATCAAAAAAAGAGTTTAGAAGAATTTAGAAATTATAGGATATGGTTTTACCTGGGAACTTATCAAAATGGAAAAGTGAGGGAAATTATTTTACTTACAAAGGGAATAAAATCTTCTATAAGGATACCAAAGAGAGTGAAAAAGATGTAGTTCTATTGCTACATGGCTACCCGACATCTTCTTATGATTACCACAAAATTTGGGAACAACTTAGCTATAAGTATAGACTTATAAGTCCCGATTTTTTAGGATTTGGGTTTTCTGATAAACCTCGAAACTATGATTATAAAATTGCTGACCAAACCGAAATGATAAATTGCTTGTTAACAGAATTAGAAATAAAGAACATAAAGATGATTGCTCATAATTATGGAGCTATTGTAGGTCAAGAGGTATTGGTTCATGCAAATATGGGTATACTCGGTTTTACTGTAGAGAAAATTATTTGGTTAAATAGTGCTCTTTTTCCAGAACTTCATAAACCAACTTCAATTCAGAAAATATTAGTATCACCTCTTAGTGTGCTAGTACTTAGATTATTTAATGAGAAAAAGTTTGAAAAGAATTTTTCAATTCTTTTTGGTAAAAACACAAAACCTACTAAAGAAGAAATAAAAGAACTCTGGATATTAATTAATTACAATAATGGAAAACAAATTATGGGTAAACTTTTACATTATATTTCTGAGCGTAAACAGTATGGAAAGCATTGGGTCGATATGCTCGAAAAAACAATTATTCCACAAAAATTAATTAATGGCATTGCCGATCCTGTTTCTGGATTACCTGTAGTTAAAAAATATATAGAAAGAATACGTAATGCCAAAGTAGTTGAATTAGCGAACATTGGTCACTACCCTCAAATAGAAGCTCCCGATTTGGTCTATTGCTCAATTAAGGAGTTTTTTAATAAAGCACAACAATGATATACATCATCAATAGAAGCTTCAATTTTTGTCTAGAAATTTAATCATAAATTAAAATTGCATAAAAGGTAAATGCTTATCTTATAGTAAGATAAAAGATTTGTAAAACATAGAAATTATGAGATCAATAAATACATTATTATGCTTATTTGTCACCTTAACTGTTGTTGCTCAAAATACGGTAACCGAAAAGTATTATAGGCAATTAAGGTACAATCATGTTTCGCCACATATCCCATATATGGGTATACATGAAATAAGTTCTGCCGAAGCAAAAAAAACTGCTCATTACATTTTTAAGTATAATGATACTAAACAACTTATAGAAATTATAAACCATGATTATAGTTTTCATGAAGATCATTTTTTAAATACTATAGGAGCCTATAAAACTATTTTTGAGTATGAAAACAAGATGCAGACTTGTATTTATTTTGATAAAATCGGTAATCGCACAGTAAACGACAGAGATGTATATAAAGAAGTATTTCATTATGATAAAAATGGATTTAAATATGCACTTCATTTTTTCGATCTGAAAAACGAACCTATGGAATCAAATTGTAAAGTAACTAGATATTATTGGGAAAAAAATAAAAAATTGGTTATTGAAAAACGATATAATTTAAATGATTCATTGGTTAATATTGCTCCTTATTTTGATTTCGGAGTTACAGGTATTTTATATGATAACAACAATTTTCCAAATGAAACTTTTAATTTGGATGGTAACCTTATGGTTAAAGAAAATTCTTCTGGTATTGCATCATATAGAGATACATACGATAAAAACGGAAACCATATAGAGTTCTCATACCATAATGCCAAAGGAGAATTGATCAACAATAGTTCTGATTTTGCGGTCGGAAAAAAAGAATACGACGAAAAAGGAAACTTAATCACTCTAAACGTATATGATAATACCAATAAATCAATAGCTAAGATTAAATTTCCTTCTAGAGATAATATTAATTTAGCCGCCCCTGTAACTCAAAAAGATTCATTAGAAATCAAAAATATATCATTAGGTTATTTAATAGCATTGCAAGAACTAAAACCAAAACTGATGAAAAAGGTATTTCACCCTGATTTAGCTAAAAGAAGTTTTGGATTCAATTCAGAAAACAAAAACGAAATCATACACGAGACTACTTATAAGCAAATGATCGAATTTGCCAAGTCCTGGAATAAATCAGGTACCAGATTTCCTCCAAAACCAAACAATAAAGCAATCATCCTGGATATTTATAACCAAATTGCAAACGTTAAATTGATTTCGGATAATTGGGTCGAATATCTTCATCTTGTAAAAACAAATAATGAATGGAATATTATTAATCTTTTATGGCAAAATAAGGACATAAGTGATTATGAAAATTACAAACAATAAACTTAATACATTTATCTACAGAAATTAGAGAATTCATGTATTCAAATTTAAAATATCAAGGCATAATTATTTTACAACTTGTATATACAATTCAAATTTATATATTTGTAGATATGAAGTACGAAATAGAACAATGCTTAGGAGCAAGAATAAATGGTCTTTCTCGAAGAATAGATAACATTTACCGTAAGCATTTAAAGGATAAGGGAGTTACACAAAGTCAGTTAAGTATAATGTTGGCATTGTATAAGATGGGAGAATCAGAGCAACATGTAATTGCTGGTATATTAAATTTTGAGACTTCATCATTAACTCGAATTTTAGTCAGGCTAATGAATCAAAAATATGTTATAAAAACAGGAGCAGTAAACCGCCCATCAATCGCTTTAACAAAATTAGGAGTAAAAAAGGTGAAAGAAGTATTACCCAATTGGGAGAATGCTATGGATGAAGTACATGAAATGTTAGGAGAAAAATCTGTAAAAGCATTCTCTGCTTTTGAAAAAGGGTTTAAGTAATCCTTTTTTTTAATAATTAACTTGTATATACAATTTAAAACAAATGAAAATATTGGTAACGGCCGCAAACGGCCACACGGGATTTACAACAGCAATAGAAGTATTGAACTTAGGTGTCGAGGTTAGAGCATTTGTAAGAAATCCAAATAGTAAGAAAGCTCAAGAACTTAAAAAAATGGGAGCAGAAATCTTTGTAGGAGATATAGAAGATATAAAAGATGTTAGAAGAGCTTTGACAGGAATTCAACGGGCATATTTTGTGCCTACCTATCCTAATGTATTATTTCAAGGAGCCACATTTGCAACGGTTTTAGAAGAATTAGCAATCGAACATGTAGTTCTTTTAACACAATGGACTTCATCGAATAGACATCCTTCAATCTATACCAAAGAACATTGGTTAGTAGATCAAATATTTGGCAGATTAAAACAAACAAAATTAACAGTATTAAACCCTGGTTTGTTTGCTTTTGTGTATTTTATGACACCAGCTCCGCTTACTCAATTTGGTATGTTACCAGACTTTGGAGAAAATGCACCACCCTCTAATGAAGATATAGGTTTGGTCGCTGCACACATTCTCAAAGACCCCTCGGCGCATATAAATAAAACTTATCGAGTGACAGGAAAAGCAGTATTGAATGCTAAACAAATGGCAAATATTATCGGTACGATAGTAGGTAGAAAGGTAAAAGCTATAAAGATGTCTAATACTATGATGTATAAAGTACTACGAGCCTACGGTTATCCACAGCGAGATGCTTCGCAAGTAGTAGCACATTATGTCGAAGAAGCACATAAAGGAACTTTTGGTTTTAATGCTCCTAATAGCATTGTCAAGAATATTACGGGTAAAGAAGCAGACGATTTTCTAACGATAGCACAAAAATACCTTTCGACTATGCCAGAAGCTAAACAAACTTTTAAGAACAAGTTAAAAGCGATGCGATTTATGATCAAAGTAGTATTTACAAAAACCTGGGATATGAAAAAATATGAGAAAGAACAAGGCTTCCCTAATTTTAAAAATACCTCATTCTGTATGGATTCTGAAGAGTGGAAACTAACGCATAAGTAAAATAACGAGTTAATTAAATATATTTAAACAAACGTGCATTTATTATGGAATGTGAATCATTAGAAGAAGCAAAAAAATTATAGAAAGCCTTCTGTTAGTAAAGAAGATGTATTGAGCTAATTCCTATTGGATCCTTAATCCTATTAAAACTACTTATTGATAATAAAAAAAGATTCATAAAAACATAAAAACCTGTTTATTATTGAGTGAGTATGAGTAATTAGATATATCTATAGATTAAGAACGACACACTACAATTATAACAATTAAATTTATGACTCTAATAATAGTATAATTCTACTAAGAATACAACTTGAAATATAGATACTTTATGTTACAAAAGTATTAAAACAATTTTATGAAATAACTAATTTTATATTTGATATCTTTCCAAAAGAAATAAATTAATAATAATGAATTCTCCATTATCTAGTCAACAAGATATAGCATTCGAAAACATTTTTAAACAGATTTCTAAAGCTATCTGTTTAACAGAAAAGGATATTCATTTATTAAGAAGTAAACTGCATCCAAAATTAATAAAAGCAAGCGAGATTATACATTCCCAAGGAAGCGTTTGCAATTTTGAAGCTTATATACAAAAAGGTATATTAAGAAGTTTTTATACTATTAATGGAAATGAACGCATAATTCAGTTTTTTGAGGAAGGTCAATGGGTAGGGGATTTTAAAAGTTTCGTATCAAGAAAGCCTTCAAAAATTACAATTCAAGCCATTGAGGATTGTGAATTATATGTATTGTCAAAAGACGGTGTCAATATATTATCAGATCAAATTTTGAACTGGGATAAAATTGGAGAAATATTTTATAAAAATTTGTTCATTCAAAAAGATAGAGATACAGAATCGTTGTTGACAAGTACTCCAGAAGAAAGATATTCTTTTTTTTTAGAAAATAAACCAAAATTAGTGAATAGAATTCCTCAATATTTTATTGCCCAATATATAGGTGTACAACCAGAGAGTTTAAGTCGTATTCGAAAAAGGATTTTTAAAAAATAATTTCCTTAACTTCAAGTGGATTTTAAACCGGACTCACCTAATTGTTATTATAAAGTATGCATAAGACTACATGCAATTAGTTTTTAAATTTTTATATATAAAGAATTAGGAATAATTCTTATAGTTTTTTTAAGCTACATTTAGAGTATGTAGTAAAAAGAGTATCTAAGTAAGATATAAATTGATAACACTTAGGTAGACAGGTACAAGGTCTGTTCTAATAAATAAGTTTAATGTCATCAAACTAATGGGATAGGGTTTAATTATTTAGCATTTATGAATGTTGCTCTTGAGAAGAATGAATAAATGTTCAAAAAGACTTCTTATGAAAAATGCAGCTTTTAAATTTGTTGCTCATTTTTTTTAAGAAATGCCTTTAATTTGCATATCCTTAATGAAGAAAACATTCCCATAAACTTATGTTAATGATATATAGGAAAAACAAAAGATAAATGATGTAAATTTTTCAGATTATGTTTCTTAACCCAAGTCAATGGTTTATTGAGATGACATTACTTTCTTTGTGTGTCTTAAATACAAATAATATGGAAAATTCATTACATATAATTGGAGCTTTGTTTACTGCTTTTTTTGGAGTGTTAGCTATTGTGAGACCTAAGCGAATGGCTGCAATTGCAGGTATAATTCCTAAAGGAAGAAGAGGAGTTTCAGAAATTAGAGCCGTTTATGGTGGTTGGATGTTTGGTTTGAGTGGTTATGCTATATGGAGTCAATCATTAGATGTTTTTTACTGTTTGGGAGCTGGCTGGTTTGGAGCAGCTCTATTTCGTATAGTCTCATTTGTTACGGATAAAAGTTTTTCAGGTCAGAATTTAAGAATGATGTTTTAAGAGCTCTTTTTTGCGATACTTTTTTTGATCAAAATATAAAGGATAAAGCTCAAAACTTTTAGAATACTACGACAAATCTATCCTTGGTTAATAGCAAAAATTGTTTTTCACGATATCTAAATTCCATGACTTAAAAAGGTCAGGTCTTTTGTGGAAAGAATATTTTAGAATAATCGAGAATAAGTAATTTAAAATTTAGTGATTGTCGGTATTTTCCAGAATTACAAGACACAACCAAATTTGTAAGACTAACTCAATAAAGATTACTAACCTAAGCAAAAAACAATTGGGTTTTATATGGCTATTGAAGTATTAGAGTACTTTTCTAGATTAAACTTAATCTGATAAAGAAAACACTGAAAAATCAATACTTTTTTAATTACGCAAAAAGTTATTTTTCTCGATTTATAATAAAGAATTAAAAATATCAAATGTTATGGACCCAAAAGTTCTAGATCAAATGCTAAGCAATAGTTCTTTTACAAAGGAGCAAGCAGATATGATAAAAAGTAAACATTCTTTTATATCACTAAAACCTAATGAAGTTCTCCTCTCTCAAGGGAATGTATGCAATTTTGAAGCTTTTTTAATAAAAGGACTTTTAAGGAGTTATTATACGATTGAGGGAAATGAAAGGATCATTCAGTTTTTTAAAGAAGGGGACTGTGTTAGTGATTTTAAAAGTTATTTATCCCAAAAGCCTTCGAAACTTACGATTCAGGCAATAGAAGGCAGTGAGTTCTTTATATGTTTTAAAAAAGATTTAGATGATCTAACATACAAAATCCCTAGCTGGAATAACTACCGAAAAAAGTTTTATGAAGATTTGTTCATTATTATGGAAAATATTACAGAATCAATATTGACAACTTCTCCAGAAGAAAGATACACTACTTTGTTAAATGAAACTCCTGAGTTAATTAACAGGTTACCACAGTATTATGTTGCTCAATATGTAGGGGTAAAACCCGAAAGTTTATCTCGTATGAAAAGAAGAATTATAGGAAAAAGATCATTTAATATAAATAGATAAGTAATTAGAAAATTACAATTTAATTATTTTTTTCGAAGCGTAACCGGCTATACCTACTCTTTCATTATGATATCATCTAAAAATTACGACTTGAGCATTGTTATATCTATTTGTTTTATAACCAGTAATTCTTTTCGCGTTTATATTATTTACAAAGTAAACCTTCTTTTTCTCAAACTTTTCTAAGATGTGATTTATAATAAACTTCATCTGTAAACTGTTAAACAAAGTATAATAGATTTATTGTCTTTGCTTTATCTTCAAAATAACAATCCTTCAGCTACTAGTAAAATTTCGATTAATCAAATCTCTTTATGATGTTTAAGATTTTAGTTTGTTTTTTAACCTTGATCAATGTTTTTCTATTATAGATACCTTTTTTTTGTGGTATACGTATTTAATATTTGAGAATAGAAATCAAAACTTAATTTACAATGGTGCCAGTAAACGGTTTTGCTTTCAGGTGAAAAAAAGGAGTAAGTCGAAAATCCTTTTCAAAAGAGTAGATAAACAAAAATAGATTAAAATGGACATTACTAGAGGACTAAATAAAGTGAACTATTTAATTTTTATTCTTTTTACTGGGATATTTTTAATAACATCTTGTGAGAAAGAAGAGCTTAGAGTAGAAAAAAGTAAAAATAACATAGATGAAATAAGTATAACTGAGAATAAGAAAAGTAATAATGATGATTGTCTTGATAAAATACCTAATAAAGGAAGTCTTGTTAGTGATGGTTGTAATTTTACATCTGGTCAGGGAACGGACTTTGAAAATCGAGATTTAATGATTGATATGCTCAATAATTGCCGAACAGAACCTTTACTTCAAAATTGTGTTTGGGCAGGAAATAGAATAAGAACAAAAAATATTTATGTGAATTTAATTAATTGTGATCAATATTGGTATACTCTAAATGATGAATTAGATTCATGGAAACAAATGGCTATAAATGAAAGGCCGTTTTCTGATTCTTCATTTATAATAACAAAATATGAAATAAAAAATGAGTTTTTTACCCCACCTTATGGGCCTTATCAAATCAAAATAGAAGTGTCTTATCGTAAAAAAATATGTTCTCAAAAAGAAGGTGTAATTATATCGAAATAGAATTTTTATAGAATAAACAATACTAGAACAGTTTTACTAATATTAATATTAGTAAAACTGTTAATAGACTCTTTTTCAATTAGAAGACTAGAGAACCTCTAAATTAATAGAGGTTCATTTTAGTTCTGTGACATAAAATTTAGCATTGATACGCCGGGTTATTTGCTAAAAAAGGGTATCTCGAAAGCCACAAATCAGGATTAGTACAGAATTCACTTACAGTAGGAATATATCCTCCCTGAATTGTTTTTTGTTGTACTCTGTTAAGTGTTTCTACGCCATTTAGGCTTTTAATTTTTTTTAACATTTCTTTAAAAATTAAGACATTATTAATTAACTACAGACATTTATAGACACCTATAGTTTGTGTCTTTTTTTAATAGTATTATAGTGTATGTGTTTAAGAGAAGTAAAGAAAATGAGTTTTTATGAAGTATGCATTGATTCGAGTTAAGAAACATACAACATTAATCCCAAAAATGTTCTTTAGATGAACTTTCTTTTGGAGAAAAAGACAGCTTCGAATACACTTATAATTCATCACGAATAGTGGTTCATAAGTTGTTTCATTTTTAGCAAGATATAAACTTTAAAGATACAAAGTTATTGTGTTTTTCTATTGGCGAGGGCATGGCCGACTTTTTTGCTGAAATTTTTATAGGAAAAAAGTAAAAAAACATCTCAAAGAATTTGCGCAAGGAAGAGAATCAGAAATATGGAATATTTTCAAGCAGGAAATGTTAGACAGTTCAAAGAGAGGTAAATGGTTGGTTAATAAAGGTAGAGTTACAAAAGAGTAGCCTGCTGATTTAGGGTATTGAATTGGTTATTGATTTGTAAAGCTTATTATAAAGAACAACAAGACAAGAAAAAGGTAATCGAGTATATGCTAAATCTTCCTAACGAAGATTCATAAAAATTCCTAGAAGAAAGTAAGATTGAGCAAAAATTGATGAATGAATAAAAGAATACTACTAGTAACTATGTTAGTTGGTTTTATATTAGACGTACATAGTCAAGATATTTTTTAGCAAATCATGTAATGATGGTAAAGAGGCCTATTTTGAAGGTAAAATAGTTGTTTTAATTTGTGAAAATAAAATTGTATATGACACGTTGATGAATATTAAAGTATGTCAGAGTAGTAAAACGAATGAGAATATTTATGAAGACTCTATTCGGTCTTTGTTAAGTTTGTTTGGTGTTGTACCCGCGTTTTATTTTTCATTTTTATAAACTCAAATAAATTACCAAATATTTGAATACTATTATTGGTTTTTTTTGAAAAATGAAGGATTTTTATACTCAAATTTATTAAAAACTTTATTTAAGTGACTTTCGTCTGAAAAATTGAACATATAAGCTAATTCTGAAATACTTGCATCTGAGTATTCTAATTTATATTTGATCAATTTTACCTTATACTTTAGAATATAGTTTTTAATACTAGATCCAGAATGTTTTTTAAAATATTCATTAAGGTAATTTGGTGATACATTAAACTTTCTCGATATGTTATCAATGGTCAACGCTTTAGGCTCATAAATCTGAGCATGAATGTAATTAATAATCTCTAAAATCTTATTGGGAATTTTTTGAGCCAAAAAAGAAGTACTAATACTTATAAGGATGTTACGTTCCACAATACTCAAAATAACCTGGATTATATTTACGATTATATTTTCTGTATTGATATTTTTTTTATCATTTTCATTTAAAAGAACATTGATCAAAGCGGCGATTTGTTCTTTATCTACCGTTGAGAACATTAAAACATTGGGAGATTTACTATGGTTACAGAAAATAATTTCTAATCTTTTAAACCAATCTTCGCTATTGATATTTTGATGGTTGAAAAAAACTTCGGTAAATCGAATTATAGTAAAAACAGTAGTTTCTTCGGGTAAAAATGTATGTGGATAATACGGACTTAATATATAAAAATCCTTTTCCTGATAAGTGCATTCTTGTTGATCAAGATACAAAACACCTTTTCCTTTAGAGATAAAAACAAACTCGTACAAACATTTCGTACCAAGACAAACGTCCAAATCATTGATCTCCAGTGCCGAAATTTCAAAAGGATATTTTTTCATAATAATAAGCACATTGATTAATTTAAACACAAAGGTACTTCTTTATTAAGTTTGAATTATAAAAACCTTGTTTTTTACAATTCATTCCTTTTTAAGTACTGATTTATGGCCCTTAAACATGTTAATTTTGTCCTGTAAATAAAACCAAAAAACATGAACAATAACAATAGGATAGAAAAGGACTCTATAGCATTGGTAAACTACTTTTTTGAAAACGTTTGGCAAGCGCCCCATCGGTTGAATATTATTGATGAGTTAATGACCGAGGACTATAAGATCACTTCGGGAGGAAAAGTGATAAAAGGCAGAAACTCCTTTAAAACTTGGGTTCAAGGGTTTCATAATGTACTTTTGGATGCAAAAACCGTAAGTGTAGATGCTTTTTCTAACAAAGAGGGCACAAAAGTAGTTTCAAGGTGGATATGCACAGGTAAAAACAATGGAGTTTTTGGGCTTGAATCAGATAAGAAACCCATCTCATTCACTGGTATTGCCATTTGGAATATTAAAGATAATCATTTCACAGAATGTTGGGTAGAACGCAGTGCCCTTGAAACATACAGAAATCATTCTTTGTAGAATATTCAGAATGAATAGGTTTGCAATATATGCTGTTATCATTTGTGCATTTATAGGTGGTTTCAGTGGTATTATCATAAAGTATATGAGTATGACGGCAGGAGCTATTGTTTGGTTAAGAACAGTAATTCCTGCATTTATTTTCGGGGTATGGATAGTGAGATCAAGATCACTATTTATTAAATGCAATTCCAGAAAAATGATTATAGCATCTTTTATTAATGCCTGTAGGATGTATTTGTTTATACTGGCATTTCAGCACACGACTATCAGTAATGTAATGATCCTGTTTTATTCATGGCCAATTTTTGTCAATATTCTAAGTGTTTTCTTCTTTAAAGAACGAATGAGTAAAAAACAGTTGTTATTTCTTATGATGGCTTTTGTAGGACTCATTATACTCTCCTCGAATAGAACAATCGACCATAAAAACAAGGGAGACTATATTGGTGTACTGGCTGCTCTTTGTAGTGCAATAGGTTACGCTGTCAATGTAATGATTTTTAAATCAGAAATGAATAATTATACTAAGCATGAAATCATTTTTTACCAAAACATTATGAGCGCTCTTATTTTCCTTCCGTTTTTCATTATTGATTTCCCAAATCTAACGGGATATGATATGGGTTGGGGTACTTTATTGGGTATCTTGGTTGGGACGATAGCTGTAAGCTTGTTTTTTTATGGCTTAAGGCATTTAAAAGCATCTGTTACTTCTTCCATAATGTATATAGAAGTACTTAGTGGGACCATCTTGGGGTATTTTTTTTTCAAGGATACCTTAAATGCCAATATGGTTATTGGAGGAATTTTGATAGTACTCAGTAGTTTTTATATTATGAGGGAGAGTAAAAAAAATGTTGACATTTAAATGATTATTATTTATGAAAGAATTAAAAATTTGTATTGCTGGCGCTACAGGGTGGGCAGGCTCGGCTTTGAGTAAAGGTATAGATAAACAGTTCAATATGCATTTGGTTAGTGCCATTTCTAGAAAAAACAAAGGAAAGAACTTGGTAGCCCTTTTAGGTTTGACTGAAGGAAATATTCCTGTTTTTGAGAATGTTGAAACTGCCCTGAAGATCGATTGTGACGTTTTGGTAGAATATACAAAGCCGACCATAGCAAAAAAGAATATTTTGACCGCGATTAGCAAAGGGGTGAATGTAGTTGTTGGGACTTCAGGGCTAACAGAAGAAGATTATCAAGATATCGAAAACGAAGCACTTAAAAATAAGGTTGGCGTTCTGGCAGTGGGCAATTTTTCTATAACAGCAGTACTCTTACAAAAGTTTTCTGAAATGGCTGCTAAATTCATACCAAATTATGAAATCATAGACTATGCCCATGAAGATAAAATCGATTCTCCCAGTGGAACTGCCAGAGCATTAGCAAAAAGCCTTTCTAAAGTACAAAAATCCAATGTTTTTGTTCCTACAGAAGAATTGATCGGAATCAAAGAAAGTAGAGGAGCCCGATTAAATGATGTACAGATTCATTCAGTCAGACTTCCTGGTTATGTGATTTCGATAGAATCAATTTTTGGATTGAAGGACGAGAAATTGACCCTTAAACATGAAGCCGGTTCAGGGGCCGATCCTTATGTACAAGGAGCTTTGCTTGCCATAGAGAAAGTAAACACTTTTACAGGGCTAAAAAGAGGGTTGGATTCTGTAATGGAATTTTGAAATTTTGAAAAAATATGATCATACTATAATAAACTAAAAAATGAATAAGAAAAAAATAGTGTGCCTAGGCGATAGTTTAACCGCTGGATATGGTGTTTCATTGGATAAAAGGTGGAGTAATTTATTAGATAATGAATTAAATATAGAAGTTATTAATAGCGGAATTTCTGGAGATACTACCTCTGGAATGCTGGCTAGGTTTAATGAAATGGTAATAAGCCATAAACCGAGTTATGTTATCATCATGGGAGGTACCAATGATATCTTTTTTAAGATACCTCAAAATATCATTATTAGCCATATCCTTGCCATGACTCGTCTTGCAAAACATCATGACATAACTGCTGTAATAGGCATACCAACCTCTTTCTATACTCATAATGACCATACAAATCAAAGTATGTTTAGCGATAATGAAAGCTTAAGTAATTGCATTAATACATATCAAAAAAAATTAAAACAATTTGCAGAGGAAGATGGCCAAAGTAGTATAGATTTTAACATCAATATGAAGCCTGACTTTTTTTTAGAAGATGGATTACATCCAAACGAAAAAGGGCATGAATGCATGGCAACGAATGCTAATGAAGGCTTAAAAGATTTATTATCTAAAAAAAGAAACTAAATCAACCAAGGCCTTTATAAAATGAGTTTTATAGCAACTCCTTCCATAGTGCAGAAGAAGCTTCACTTATTATAGAGAAAGTAAACTCATTTGTAGGTTAAAGGGAGGCTTAGATTTCATAATAGAATTTTAAATAGTAGAAAAACAATGATAATATGATCATTAGAAAAATAAATAAAAAAGATAATACAAAAATTGAAGAAATCATCAAATCAACATTTATTGAATATGAGTTACCTCAAACAGGAACAGCATATCAGGATAAGGAAACGACCGAAATGTTTCAAGCATATCAAAATGAAGATGATGTATATTTTATTATAGAGGAACATGAAGAAGTAGTTGGAGGAGCTGGGATTAAAAATCTGGGTGAGGAGATTTGTGAGCTTCAAAAAATGTATTTTGACAAAACAATTCGAGGAAAAGGATATGGAAAGCTCCTAATAACTAAGTGCCTGGAAACAGCCAAAGAGCTTGGGTATAAAAAGTGCTACTTAGAAACTATATCCAGACTTCAAGCTGCAATCCATATTTATGAAAACCATGGATTTAAACATCTTAAAAAACCTCTGAGCAATACCGATCATTATTCTTGTGATACTTGGATGATTAAAGAGTTGTAATTGATAAACGAATATTTATGAAATTATTTGAACCATTTAATTTAGGCAATTTTAGATTGAAAAATAAAATTGTAATGGCGCCTATGACTCGAAGTAGGGCTTATAACAACATTCCTACAGATGATATGGCAACCTATTATGAACAACGAGCGAGTGCCGGATTGATTATTACAGAGGGAACATCTCCTTCTCCTAATGGATTAGGGTATCCTCGAATTCCGGGAGCTTTTTCTAAATCACAAATAGCGGGATGGGAAAAAACAGCAAAAAAAGTTCATGACAAAAATGGACTTATATTTGTACAACTGATGCATTGTGGTCGCGTCTCTCACAAGGAAAACCTACCTACAAACGAACAAATAATTGCGCCTTCCCAAGTACAGCTTGAAGGAGAAATTTATACGGATACGAAAGGCCTTCAGCCTTTTGATATTCCTAAAGAAATGACTTTGCAAGATATACAGGAAACTCAAAACGCTTATGCTAATTCAGCTAATTTGTTAGTTAACAAAGCGAATATTGATGGTGTAGAATTGCATGGCGCCAATGGATATCTAATCAATCAATTCTTAAACCCTATTTCAAATTTACGTAATGATATATACGGAGGGAATTATAAAAATAGAGCTCGTTTCTTATTGGAGACTACAGTGAAGACCATTGAAAAAATTGGCGAAAACAGAGTAGGTGTACGTCTTTCTCCATATACAGTCTCCAATGGAATGCTTGGAGAGCATGATGAAGTTATTGCAATGTATCAATATTTGGCTCAAGAACTTGCTAAATTGAAAATAGCATATATACATATTGCAGATCATAGTGTACTTAATCATGCCCCTAAGTTCGCAACAGATATTAGCAAAACAATCAAGGAAAACTTCAAAGGTGTAGTCATCGTTGGTGGTAATGTTGATACTGCAAAAAAAGGAGAAACTTTATTGGATAAGGGGTATGACTTGGTATATATTGGAAGACCGTTTATTTCAAATCCTACTTTGGTTAAAAAACTGGAATCTGATGCAGCATTAACTCCTCCTGATTATGAAAAATTTTATACTCCCACAATAGAAGGTTATATAGACTATTAATAACGCAAAGAATGGTAGATTAAAAAACTGAATAGTAGTAACCCTTTTTTACTTTGGTATTACTATATTCACATATCTTATGTTCAGTAATTTAATTGTAAATTGGAATTGTGACAATTTTAGAATACTCTAATAATTTAGTTTCTGTTTCAATGGTAACTCCGTTACTTAAAGTTAATATTGTAGTAGATGAAGGTAAATAAACCTTTGAATAGACTTACTACTTTCCAAAATCGTTATCAATTCATACCTTCTTTGTGAGCAGTAGTTAATATAAATTGTTTACTATTTTTGTTTTTAAGTTCGTTCAAAATATCCATTGCCCAGTGATGTACTAAATATCTTTTGGATATATATGCTACAAATCAATTATTTCTACTATACATCCTTTCATCATAATAATCTATATTTTCATCAACTACAATAAGAATTACATCAATTATAGAAAGTGAATTTTTAGAAATACAAGAATATTAAAGTTTGTGTTCTTTTATGGCCTCTTTTCTCAAATCTACTGCCATTTCTCCAGTATCAAGATGGTTCCATCCTGGTGGCTTGTATAGATATTTGATCTTATCTATCCAGTTAGGAGCAGATTTCATATCATTATATAAATCAATCCACATTTTTAATTGCGTTGATACTAGATTTTGACTGTCAATATCTCTGTCCATAACACCATATACAGGCTTTTCCTGTGGGATTTCTTCTTGATAGGTTCTAAATAATCTATCCCAAAAAGAAAACATGTTTGAATAATTAGTGTCTAGATATAAATGATTTCTAGAATGATGCACTCTATGTAAATGTGGAGTAATAAATATTTTATCCATTAGTGGAGTATGTTTGAAGTATTTGTCATTGGCATGTGTAAATACTCCATATATCCTCGCAATCATGTCAACGAAATAAATTAACAAAGGATGAAAACCGAAAACAGGCAACCAGATAATAATGTGCGGAGAGGAAATGAAATCAAAAAAAGATCCTCTAATCGATACACTCATATTCATATCTTCAGGAGTATGGTGAACTCCGTGAATGCACCAAAAAAACCTCACATTATGTCCCAGATAATGTATAAACCACCAAGATAAATCGTAAACGACAAATGCTAAGATGAATACGTACCAGGTATTAGGTAATTCCCAAATCTGAAGGTTTTCATATACCCAGAAGATGACTTTGAACTGTAGTACAAAAAAAATAGCAAAATAAGGAATCACTCCCAATAAGTAGTTTGCTACATTCATTGCACTTTCTTTTTTTCTTTTTGCTAGACCTTTAAAAAGTAAAAAAAGGAAGTCTATAATAATTATGGTAAAAAGGACAGGCATGTAAGACATTTCAAATTTACCTACCAATGATGTTAAGTCCATAATGATTTTTTTTGTATTAAAAATGGTGTGATAATTGGGTAGATAAAATTACTATTTTTAGTTAGTATCACGGTTAAATTTTACTTTTTGTTTTAGGGGGGGAACAGTATACTTTTGGTGTTTTTTCAATAGCGTTAATGAAGTGATTTAAACTTTGCATTTTTCTTTATTTTTGAATTTTTAATTCATACTACCATACATGTTAGATAGTCAAGATCTTTCCAGTTTTTGGTGGTTGTATCAAACCTATTAAGTAGTGATAGGTTCTAAACCTTTTACTCTGGGGTGATACTTTTTTAAAACTATAGATCCTATTATCATTTAATGACAGGGAATTTGTAAAAGACGACAATATCTTCATTTGTATTTTAGACTTACAAAGAATTGGTTTTATTTAATATTAATTGTAGCCAAGGAGGGAAGGTTAATCTTATTAATCTTGACTTTGGGTTTGTTACTTAACAAAATCAATCACTGGTAATTGACTACTTACCTTTTTTATTTCCCCTAATTCATTTCATTTTTTCCTCAATTCATTGTATAGCTATTTCAAAAACTGCATTCTCAAAATACTTTTGGGGTGTTATTAATCTTGAAATATTATACCCTATGAAAATCATAACTACATTTTTAATCGCTTTTATTTGTTCAATTAGTTTTGGACAGACTTTTACAGGAAAAATAATCGATAAACAAAACCAACCTATTCTATTTGCCAATGTGGTTGCAAAAAGCGCAACTGATAATGCACTAATTAATGGGGTGATTTCTGATGAAAATGGAGAGTTTTCTATCGAGCCAAAGAAAGAAAATATATATATAGAAATTAGTTTTGTTGGATTTACCACCAAAAAAATAAACCCTACTCAATCTAATATCGGAACAATCGTTTTAGAAGAAGAAGGACAACAACTACAAGAAGTTGTAATTACAGCACGTAAAAAGCTTATTCAACAAAAAGTAGATAGATTAGTTTTTAACGTAGAAAATACAGTTGCTGGCACTGGTGGAAACGCACTCGACGCATTAAAAGCCACACCAAGCGTAAATATTGATACCGACAAAATAAAAATTGTTGGCAAAGGAACTGTAAAAGTAATGGTTAATGATAGAATTGTACAATTATCAGGTAATGAACTAACGGCTTATTTAAACAGCATTGCATCCGATGATATTAAAGATATTGAAGTTATTACAACACCTCCATCGAAATATGATGCAGAAGGCAATAGTGGACTTATTAATATTGTTCTAAAAAAATCAAAAGAAAATAGCTGGAATAATCAAATAAGAACTTCTTACACGCAAGCAACATATCCGTTATTTAATTTTGGAAACACATTTAACTACAATAAAAACAAAGTAAGTCTAATTGCTTCGTTAAATGGAACTAAAGGACATACAGCACAATTTAATCAATTCGATATTATTTACCCATCGGCTTCAACCGTATCAAATCTTGATATGAAAAATAAAGAAAGTATGATTTCAGGTAGGCTGGGTTTAGATTACAATTTAACAAATAACGCTACTGTCGGAATTTTATACACAGGTTTGTCTGAAGATAAAGGTATAAACGATGGTGGAAGAACACTGACAAATGATGGCAATGGAACATACACTATTAATGAAGGTAACGCCCAGACAACAAACAAAAATCACTCAATTAATGCTCATTACATTCAAAAATTAGATACGCTTGGTAGAAAATTATCTATTGATGTTGATTACTTTAATTTCAATAATTCTTCTAATAGAGGTTTTAGCAGTGAACAATTTATTACAAACCAAAGCTATTTTGAAGCAAAAAATAGCACCAATCAAAACATTAAAAATTATAGCGGAAGAATAGATATGGAACACCCAAGCAAATGGGCTAATTTTTCTTACGGAGTTAAAACCACAATTACAAAAACAGATAGCGATGTAGCATTTTACAATACCACTACAGGTACACCAATTTTTGATCCAACCCAAAGTAATGAGTTTATGTATTCTGAAAATATTAATGCAATATATGCAGATATGTCTAAACCATTAGGTGAAAAATGGCAAACAAAAATCGGACTTCGTTTTGAAAACACTCGAACAAAAGGAGTTTCAGAAACAAACAATCAAACCGATATCAATTCGTATAACAAACTATTTCCATCTGTATTTTTAGGGTATAATCCTAGTAGAAAAAATATGTTTAATTTAAGTTATAGCAGAAGAATTCAACGTCCTAGTTTTGAACGTTTAAATCCGTTTCGATTTTACATTAACCCTATTTCGTATCAAGAAGGAAACCCGTTTTTAAAACCACAAATTTCTGAGAATTTAGAATTAAAGCACATTTACAAAGGAAAACTCATCAGTAAAGCGTTTGTAAGTTATGTAGATAATGGATATTTCAACATTATTAAAGCAGAAGATGGAGCGCAACAACGAATAGTAGTAACATTTGACAATTTTTATACAGCTTATAATTACGGGTTAACTGAAACGTTCATATACAATCCAACAAAATGGTGGAATACGACAACCCAAGCAACCATATCAAAAATGGATACACAATACAAAGACGGGTTTAATTTAGACGCAGAATTAGTAAGTGGATGGAATTTTCAATTGTATAACAGAAATACATTCCATTTAAACGAAGCAAAAACAATACAAGCAGAAACCACGCTTATTTATGCCTCGCCACAAAAATTGATGTATTTTTCAATATCTGAAATGGTGAGTCTAGACCTGGGATTAAAATTTTCGTTACTAGACAAAAAACTAAATTGTACAGTAGCCGTAAACGATATTTTAAAGCGTAAGGCAACGAGTGTAAACACCAAAACTAACGGAATAGACCAAACATACTATAATTATTTCGATACCCGAAGTGTGAAGATTGGTCTAAACTATAGCTTTGGTAACAAAAAAATAAAAGTTAAGCAACGTAATTCTGGAAACGAAGAAGAGCAAAACAGAGCAAAAACTAATTAATCGAAAAAAAAGCTGTTTAAAGAATTTGACATTTTAAACAGCTTTTTTTTAGCGTAAAAATGTATTTTGTACATCTAAAATTACAAAGCAGTGAAGGTTTTCAATCAAAAAATAAATCTAAAACAAGTTTTAATAGTCATTGTACTATTGTTACTAGGGAATGCTGGTAAAATTTATCTTTTACATAGCGTGCGAACTAAAAGTGATATTAATTTTTATGACTATTTCGACCACGTTTCTGTTTTTCTATTCTCTGCAGTTTCGGTAATATCAGTACTAGTTTCTTGGAAAGTCATTAATAGAGTAGATACGACAAATACAATTCTAAAATTTGTAAAGGTTTATATTTTGTCTTTTTTATTATTTGTTATTGCAGGTGTTATTATTGATTATGTTCTTTTGGGTATTGTAATGAACAATAATGAATATGATTTTATGATTAGATTTATAAACACGATGTCAGTTGCTTTTATACTTGTTGATATTTTTGCACTTACTTCAGCATTTTTATATTTCAGACAATCTCAAAAAACCACATTAGAATTAGAGCAAACCGAAAAAGAAAAAGCAACGTTACAATCGCAAATGCTACAAAAGAATTTAGAACCTCATTTTTTATTCAATAATTTGAGTGTTTTATCAGGATTAGCAAGAAAAAAACCGGAGCAAATAGAAAGTTTTATCGATGATTTTTCTGATGTATATCGCTACTATTTAAAACATGGAAAAAAACAATTGGTCGAGTTGAAAGATGAACTTTCATTCTTGAAAAATTATATGAATTTAATGGAAAAACGCTTCGGAAATGCTTATCAAATTGAAAATAGTATCGAAAACACAAACGGATTTATAATTCCGTGTTCATTACAACTATGCATAGAAAATGCAATAAAACACAATAAAGGGAGTGAAAAAAATCCGCTGTTAATTTCGCTTTCGCGGAAAGAGGATACAATTGTGATAAAAAACAAACTAAATAAAGTAGATTTTACACTCGGAACAGGAACGGGAAATGATTATTTAAAACGTCAATATCAAATCAATTTTAACAAAGCCGTTATTTTTACGGAAACTGATACTGAATTTATTGCTGAAATCCCGCTAATTTTTGAAATATGAAAGTACTAATCATAGAAGACGAAGCCATAAATATTGAAATCATTTCAGACCATATACTTCGATACAATGACAACATCGAAATTGTAGTTTCATTACAAAGCAAAGAAGAAGTTGAAAAATGGTATCAAACCAATGAACAAGTAGATTTAGTGTTTTCTGATATTGAATTGTTAGACGGAAATGTGTTTTCTCTATTGAAAACCAACATTATAAAATCCCCAATTATTTTTACAACCGCTTACAACACTTTTTACCAAGATGCTTTCGATGTAAGCGGAATAGCTTATTTACTAAAACCCATTAGCTATACCAAGTTTTGTAAAGCAATGGAAAAGTTTGAAAGCCTACAAAAGAAAGAGATTGATTGGAAGAAAATATCAGAAACCATTCACGAATTAAACAACAGTTACAAAGAACGCATCATCATAAAAACCAAAACAGAAATAAAAATTTTAAGCACAAAAAATACGGGAGCAATTTTATCTAATTCAGGAAAATGCATCGCGATTGATGAAAATGGAAAAGAAAATGAATTTCGCTATAAGTTATCTGATTTAATAAAAGAGTTAAACCCAAAAGAGTTTTTTCAAATTAATCGTGGTGAAATCGTAAATATCAATTTCATCGAAAAAATTGAGCCTTACTTTGGAGACAGATTAGCAATTTCAATCAAAAACTACAAACAGCATTTAATTACAAGCGCATCTGCAACAAGCGAATTTAGAAAATGGATTGGGTAAAAAAGCTAGCAACTCCAGAGCTTGCAATTCCTGAAAAGCAGGAAAACCCTTTCAGTAGAATAGAAAATTAAAAAAGTTAAAATTTTCAAAGCGACTAAAGAAATCTAATCACAATTGTGATTGGGTTTCTTTAGTCGGGGTGGAAGAATGTTATCTAACTATACTATGTTTTAAAAAATCAAATAGTTATATATTGTTAGATTCACTTGGAAACCGAATAGGTAACTTGTATAATAAGAACTTTTGTTTTCATTTTTTTAAATCTATGCAAGTTGTCCTTTATATAAAAAGTGTAATTTTTTAAAAACACAAACCTTGAGTATTCTCATATACAATGATAAATGATATAGGGATTTAAATTAAATAAAAAGATTTTAGTCAACAAATTTTGAGATTATAGAACTTAATGTATTCAAATGTTCTTGTTTATTTAAATAGTCATCAATTTTTGTATTTCCCATGTCTTGAACTCTATATTCTGGAAGTTTGTCATTAAACATTAGATAAACGAATTTATCAACTATACGTTCTTTATTGCCATGAGAAAGTTTATATTTCTGTACAATTGAGTACTCCATTCCCATATGTGTAATTTCGTGAATTATTGTGTTGGCAGGATTCTTATAATTCATAAAGCTTCCTTCTTTGTTAGTCAATAAAGTTATTGTTCCATTTTCTGGGTCATAACTCCCCCCTGTTCCATAGAGAGTGAATGTAATTTTGTATTTATCAAATGTATTGAAGTCCCAATCCCATTGATTTTTGGTTGAATCTATTTCATAGACAAGTTTATTGATAAGATCATGCTGGTTTTTTACTTTTTGAATTGCCTTCTCGTAATCCTCATGATTAAAAATTTCAGTCTCTACTAGATTATAAATTGTTGAGAAGTCTTCATTTCCAAAAGTCCCATTTTTAGATTTTATTATTAAAGAATCAATTAGAGGTTTTTTTGGAAGATTAATTGTATACCCTTGCTTTTCAAGAAAAGAAAAATCATTAATTGTTCTCCAAATTGATATCACTTCTTGTTCTACGGTTGGTTGAACTATTTCAATTCGAGACATTTGAGTTTGCAACTTACAACTTAAGTTGGTTATTGAAAAAACAACAAGTAATAAGTTGATTAACTTCATTTTGTACATTTTGGTTTAGCACTTCATTGTGTGTAGATTATTTATCAATTTTTAGTTACCCATTCTAAAGCAAAGTCATTGACTTCATCCAAATGGTCAATCCATTCTTTTTTACCTGATTTATCAGTCTTGGTCTCCATAAAATAATGGTCGTAGTTTGGATATACTTTATATGTTAAATTGTCTTTTCCTTTTCTTAAGAACTCAAGTTTTGCGTAATCCATATTCAAGATACTATGAAGGTCAGTTCCTCCTGCTACATAAAGAATTGGGAGGTCAAGTTTCAACATGTTTTCAATTGGGGAGTTTAACGTGAAACTACTCCACTTGAGATAAGATTCTCCAAACCACTCTTTGGTTGTAGATTTTGGAGTTCTGTATATTTTTTCAAACTCGGTATATAGAGAATCGATATTTGACTGTGCTTCTTCATTTGATTTTTGTCCACTTAAAGCGAGGAACCTTTCCATTAATATAAAGTCATACAGATGGTTAAGCGAATTACCCGCCATGGAAATCACATGAGTAACATTTTTATTTTTTAATGCTACCGCTGGGGCTACCTGAGAACCTTCTGAATGGCCCCAAACAATAACTATCGAACTATCGACATTTAGTTTATCTAATACGTCATTGATGACCTTGTCTGCAGAATTTGCTCTCCAATTCAGACTGTACTTCTCGCTATATCCTTTACGCAAAGGATATTGTATTCTGCCTGACGGAGCTATTTCGAGATTGTCAACAAAAGGTGTATTTGGTTTACTAATAAGAACAATATGATATTCATTACTCATAGAATTAACATTTAAAGTAATACCACTGGAATATCTCCCATTTGGTTTTAAATAATACAAAGGGAAATTTGTAGACCCTTGCAGATAAACGATTAAAGGCTTTTTTTTAGTGATATTATTTTTATAAACATGATAATCAATTTTTCCTAAACCGTTGTCATTAATACTTATGGTTTTCCAATTTTTAGTGATACTCTCATGTTGTGCATAGGTCGTTTTTGAGAGAATTAATACTAGAATAAAAACATAAAAAGTTTTTTTCATGAATGTTTATTTTGGTTTAACTAATTAGTTAAAAGAAATTTAAGTAAATTCATTTGAAACTTATTTCTATTTTCTGAATTGGTAAAAAACACATAACCTACTTTTTTTTCTAGATTAAACATATAAAGTGCTGTATTGCTTAAGTTATCACCTCCATGAGAATAGTTAGTGCCATAATCAGATTCTTCTATGGCAATTCCTAATCCATATTTCTGTTCTTTTGATCTTTTAGTTGCTAATTTCCTTGATTGTATTTTTAATAGCTCGTTACGATTTTTTTCTGATACAATTTTGGCGTTCATAAGGGCTATTACAAAATTTGAAAATTCTTTAGATTCTGTTTGCAAGCTAGCTGATGCCTTAAAATTGGGGTCTTTTGCATTGCTACTGTAACCTTTATTTAGTTTACCTTTAAAATGACCATTAACACGATGCTTTTCTATGTAGTCATTCCAAACAAAACTAGAGTTTTTCATTGCTAGAGGTTGAAAAACGGCTACTTTGATTAAATCTTGTAGTTCATTTTTTTCAACTCCTTTTAGATAAGCAATTACCTTGGCCAAATATTCATATCCTTCTCCTGAATATTGAAATTTAGTTCCTGGTTCAAATTGTATCGCAAGCTTACCTTTTGGATTATAATTTCCTTGATTATCTAAATATCTCCAATTAGGAAACCCACTAGTATGTGATAATACCATTCTAGCTGTTATTAATTTATAGCGCTCATCATAAGCAATATCAGGATACTCCATGTAGGTATATAATGGTGTATCCAAATCAAGAATATTATCATCTACCATTTTCATAACAAAAAAACTAAATACTGTTTTAGACATAGAGGCAGCGTCAAACATTGTAGAACTATCTACTGTTTCTTTGGTCTCCATGTTTTTAACTCCCAACGCATTGTGATATACTATCTTATCATCATTAACAAAAGCTATAGACAGTCCTGGTATATTTAACGAGTCCATTTGCTTTTTTATAAAAGTATCCATTTTAGACTTAGAAATGTGATTGCCATTAAAAGATCGAATAAAAGTTTCTGACTCTGTCTTTTGATTGGTTGTGGACGAGAATAATGTAATGCTCAACACTAGTATGTATACTATTTTAGTGTTCATTTGATTTAGTTTTTTTAAAGACCTAATATTTTATCGTTATTGGATGTATTTGTGTTTTTTTAAAAAGATATCCATTTTCTTTTGAGCATCAAGTCTGATTTTTTCATCAGGGTTTGGCCATCCATCGTCAGGTTCTGATGAAGGTGTAAATAAGTGTCCTACTCCATCATATATAATCAATTCACATTCATTAGAATGTTTATCCATATTTTTCTTAAACAGTTCAGAACCTTTCAGTGGAGTTACAGTATCGTCTCTTCCAATTACGATTATTGTTGGCGGAGTCTTTTTAGATACAAATTCTGCTGGAGAAATATTCTCTACATTGATTTTATCAAGTAATCTTTTTTGAAAATTTTGATATTGAAGCAAAGAAAGTGCTGGGGATTTTAAAAGTAATAAATTGGGCGCACTAGATATTTCTTCATTAGAAGCATTTAAGTTATCAAAAACAGCTGAACATGCAGCAAGATGAGCACCTGCAGACCAACCATAAGCCGCTATTTTATTTTTATGAATAGAAAATTCAGTTGCGTTTTTTCGAACCCATCTTATAGCACGTTGTGCATCTAGTACTGATTCATACGGGGTAATATTTTTATCTAAATTTTGCAGCCTGTATTGTACAGAAAAGGCTACAATACCTTTGCTTGCGTAATGTTTAGCACTACTAAACCCCCAAGCAGCTTCTCCCATAGACCATCCACCCCCATGAAATATTACAATGGCAGGATATTCCTTATCAGAATTAAAATCTGAAGGAAGAATACGATAGATTTTTAATTGTTCTTTATTGTCGTAAATAAACTCCTCTATTTTTAAAGAATCCGATTTTAGTTGTGCACTTGCTACAAAGCAAAAAAGAAAACTAGCGATGTAGAAAAATACTTTTGTTTTTAAAACTTCCATGATGTTAGAATTTTGATTAAAATAATGCATGTTATTGGTGTGATTTGCTTACTCGAGAGTAATCACCATTCCTATCTAAGAAAATTAAATTCCCTCCTGGTTTTTTAGGAAATATAATAAGAAGTGATATGTCAGGTGCTAAAAAAGTATTTTCATCCACAGGAATAAGCTGGTGTCTTTCATTATCAATTTGAATAAACAATACATTGTGTTCGTTGGTAATCACAACGAAATGATTTCTCCAATCGTATTGACCTGCATATCCATTAAGGTTCTTGTCACCAATATCAAAAGACTCATACTCTGTTGGTTGAAAATAATCCCAATCATATTCTTTAGCTACAGCTCTTTGTATGTGGTTGAATAAATCTTGAGTATTTACACCATTTGCCATGATAATCACCGCTTGTTCTTTATTCACAGATCCAAAAATGACTGAGGTAAAGCCATAATTTTGCCCTGTATGCCTAAAAGCAATATCATCTACATCATTATTCCAATTCAATAGTGTAAATCCAAGTTTCTCAAGGTTACCCCCTTTATTGAATACCTTATTGGTCATGTCTTGAGAGATGAGTTTATGAGTCCCTTTGGCATGATCGTTAAGCAATGTATATGTAAATCTCGCTAAATCGTCTGGAGTTGTCCATATACCTCCAGCAGCTTTAAACGTAATAATATTATAAGGTTGCGGTTGTAAATTTTCTGAATACCCTGTAGCTTTTCTAGCCATAAGTCGTTTAGAGATCGGTTGTTCAAATGAGCTGCTTTTCATTTCAGACGGTACAAAAACCAAATCGTCTATGATATTTTCAAACTTTTTATCAGTTACATCTTCTAATAATTTTTCTAAAATTAAATATCCAGGATTAGAATAAATGTATTTTGAACCAGGTACAGCAACTAATTTTGCAGCAGGATGTTTGGATGGTTGTTCCCCTCTTAAAGTTTGCTCAATGGTTGGTATGGTTTCATAAGGCATATAATTGGGTCCATAATATCTGTTAAATCCTGAAGTATGTCCAATAAGTCTACGAACTGTAACTTTTCCTTTTTTGGTAAATTTATTGGTCGGTACTTTCCATCCTTTAAGTTTACTATTAACATCTTCGTCTAGGTCTAAAACGCCTTGTTCTACTAGACTCAATGCCGCCATAGCTGTGATAGGTTTCCCTAATGAAGCTCCTGTGAATACTGTTTTATCATCAATTTTGATTGAATCTTTAAGGTTTGCATATCCGTAATTCTTTGACCAAGAAATTTTGCCTTCATCTACAAAAACAATGCGAAGTCCTGGCACCTTATATTTCGACATCAGGTCTTCAACGTTTTGAATCTTGGCTTTTCCTTTTAAATAATAAAAGGGTGTCAAGTTATTAACCACGGCTTCCCGTTGTGCGACTGAAGGGTCTTGTATAGTGCTTCTTTGGTCATTGTTTTCTTTTGATTCTTTGCAAGAAAACAAAGAAATAACGAGTAGGAAAATGATTGATTTTTTCAAGTTAAATTATATTTGATTGATGAATAGAATCTGCTTGGGTACAATGATAATTTCAATTACTAATCTCGATTTTTTGAGCACTACAAGAAATTAAGCATTAAACGAAAATCAAATAATAGATTTTCTTTAATATAAAATTGGTTTTAAATTGATATTGAGAATACAAAAAAACACAATTTTTCATTGTCAACAGTCCTAAAATATACTTTCGGACTAATTATTTTCTAAACTTTTTAAGTAAAGAGCTTTTGAATATTCATCCATTTAGAATTCTTGAATTATTATTAAATAATATTGCTCATTATTAAAATAGGGCACATTTTAAATCTATCTTTATAATTAGAAATTGACCTAACACAAACATAACCCAAGACTGTAATCTCTTTAATAAATGGAAATAACTGGTTTCGATTTGCTATTAATAATTATTATTGGTCATTGTCTTTACTTAATTTTGTCATTCAAGTCGATTCCTCAAAGAAATAAAGGTGCAAACAAAATCTTACAATATTTATTAATTATATATGGTTGTATTTTGTTGGAAGGCGTTTTAGTTTTTAAAATAAAAGATTTGGATGTCTTAATGCATTACAGAGGTATTACAACTGCAATTTACTTTATCATTGGACCATTAATTTATACTTATTTAAGAAGGCTTCTTTTTTCTGAAAACGGGTCTTACAATCTTACTGTTTTGCACTATTTACCTGCAATTATATTTCTGTTTTATTCTGTGTTAATAATTATTACATATGACTATTTGAGAGAGTATAAAAGATTTTTAATTGCTTCTTATTTTTTATTTGAATTATTTGCAATCATTTCTATTTCAATTTATTGTTACAAATCTTATCGATTATCGCGTTATTTTCAAATAAGTGAAAAACTAGAGTTGTCATTTAATCAGACAATTTCAAAATATATTAATAGAATTCTTTTTATTATGTCTGCTTGCATGTTTGCATGGTCAATTAGCGTAATTGATAGATATATTTCTAAATTTCACGGTAATTTTTTTACAGACCTTATCTGGTTACTATTTGGAGCCCAAGCATATGTTATTGGATATTATAGTCTAAAGCAACCAAAAATATTTAAGATTCGTTTACCCGAAAATGGTCAAAATAAATCTGTTAAGAAAAACAAATTGGGTAAGGATGAAATAAATAAACTTCAAAAACTAATGAACTCTTTTTTGGAAGATAAAAAAGGATATGTACAACCAAGATTAAGCCTGCCAATTTTGGCTAACCAAATAGGCACAACATCAAATAATTTATCATGGCTTTTGAACAACGTTTACGGAAAAACATTTTACCAATTAATCAATGAATATAGAGTTAAAGACTTTTTACAAAGAGTTGATAACGAGGACTATAAAGAATTGACCTTAATTTCTATTGCGCTTGAAGTTGGATTCAATTCCAAATCTACCTTTTACAAGGCATTTAAAGAGATTAAAAAAATTACTCCTTCTGAATACATTAGTAAAATCGAAAATTCTAAGCAAGCGAAAAAAATTAAATAGATAATAAACTACAAAATTGTAACATTCCATAAAATTTGTTGCTTTTTGTGTCGAATTGAGAATGTTAAAACTACCATATCCACTTGGCGGATTTGATTCATTTTTAAAGTAATGGATTCTCCTAGATTTTATAAGAAATAATATGGTTATTATTAATAATATCCGGCCTCTGAATCCATCACTTTAAAAACGATTTTCATTAGTTCCTAAAAAGTGAGCTTTAATAATTACGAGATAGAAATTAATTTATTTTCATGTTGTGATTTTTGATAGCAGTCAAACAGTTTACGGTAGACCTGTTCCAGATAAGTATTAATTAATCGAGTTTCACCGCTCAATCCTTTAAGTTTATTCTTATGAATGTCCCAATGAGAAATTACTACTTTTCTTTTTAAAGAAAGTTCAGCTCGTTTTCCATTAACTTGTAATACGAGCATAGAGCGGTGCTGTTCCATTTTTGGTATTTGCTAGTTTTAGTCAAAACAGAATACTGAAGGTGTGCGTGTTTTTCATACTTTTTTGTTTTAATAATTAAACATTAAAAACAAAAGTCAAATCAGTTGTCTCGGTTACCTTTTTAATATAATTTGATGCTTGGTAACCGAATAGGTAACATTTTTAAACAAATCAATTCAAATTAAATGATAGTCCTAAAACTACAAAAACTTGATAGTCATACGATTATCAAGTTTTTGTTACTAATTGATTTATTAAAAAGTCGGGGTGGCAGGATTCGAACCTGCGACCTCCGCGTCCCAAACGCGGCGCGATAACCGGGCTACGCTACACCCCGAGGTGTATATTTCCCTTTTGAGGGTGCAAATATAGACAAATCATTTAAAATAAAACCGAATTATAGTATAAAGTAAAGATTTTTTTTATCCTTGTTTTAAATACTAATAAAAGTCCTTTTTATATCTAGATATAAAAAGGACTTAGCATAGGTGTGGGGGATACACTATTATGCGTGATAATATCGTTCTCTGTAAATTTTTCCATCTTTCCACTCTGTAACAACAGTCTGTTCCGAAAGCATGGTACTACCATCCTTTAATTTTAATTCCATTACAGCATCATAAAAAGAATGATTTCCATTAATGGCATAATTGTTAACATCATATCTAATAAACTCAGAAAGTTGATTATCTATAAAATCCTGCTCAAACTTAAGATTAAATGCTTTTCCTTTTTTTGGGGTATCATTAGCTTCTTTTAATTCTACATCATCATGTAAATAAGTGTCCATAGCTTCAATAAAAGCTCCTTTTGACAATAATTCGTGAACGTGTTTAAGGTTTTTTTCAATTGTATTTTCCATGTTTTTTTTTATTTTTTAAGAGTTAACTATTGTTTTGTATTTGATGGTGTAAAGATGCAATGATACTTGCTTTCTAAAAATGTAGTTTTTCCCTTAACCCTTGTCAATTTTTCCCGAGAAGAACATTTATGATGTAATCGAATTAGAAACGGTGATTACGTATCAAATTTCTTAGGAAAAACAGGGTATAAATATGTTGGTATTGGGATGCTTTTATAGGTGTTATTTTTTATTTTTTTATAAAAAAATAAAGACTTTATTTAATGATTAAACCAGAGCTAGATCGTATCTTTATAGGCCAAAAGAAGCTTACGGGGAAATCATCTTTTTTTCATATTTGTAACTCGTGTTACAGACTATTATTATGCCGAAAAGTATCTTTGTAAAACTAAAGATTTAAAAAAAACAGATCTTATGGAAAATCTTGATGCGGCAAGACTCCAAATGGCATTTACTCTAATATTTCATATTGTTTTTGCTTGTATTGGTATGGTCATGCCTTTTTTTATGGTGGTATCTCACTATAAGTGGTTAAAAACGCGTGATCAGGTATATTTAACCTTAACCAAATCGTGGCAAAAAGGGGTGGCAATATTTTTTGTTACAGGTGCTGTTTCGGGCACAGCATTATCTTTTGAACTGGGATTACTTTGGCCCGAGTTTATGAAACATGCTGGCCCCATTATCGGGATGCCTTTTTCATTAGAAGGAGCAGCTTTTTTTGTAGAAGCCATAGCCTTGGGTTTTTATTTATATGGATGGGGTAAACTACCAGAGAGATTTCATTGGGTAACCGGAGTTATTATTGGTTTATCGGGAGTAGCATCAGGAATTTTGGTAGTTGCTGCTAATGGGTGGATGAATGCTCCAACAGGATTTGAATATATAGATGGGAAATTCCTAAATATAGACCCGATTCAGGCGATGTTAAACCCAGCCTGGTTTACACAAGCTTTACATATGACATTAGCAGCTTTTACAGCAACTGGTTTTGCCGTTGCAGGAGTTCATGCATATCAGGTATATCGAAAAAGAAAAGTAGAATTACATAAAAAAGCATTTAAGATAGCAATAACATTTGGAGCAATAGCAGCAATATTACAACCGATTAGTGGTGACATTTCTGCTAAAGATATTGCAGAACGCCAACCTGTAAAGCTTGCAGCGATGGAAGCACACTATAATACCGAAAAAGGAGCTCCTTTATATATCGGTGGAATAGTAGATGCAGAAAAACAAGAAGTGAACTATAAAATAGCAATCCCAGGAATGTTATCATTTCTCGCTTTTTCAGATTTTGATGCCGAAGTTAAAGGATTAAATGATTTTCCCGAGGACGAACGACCTAATGTACCTATGGTGCATTATGCATTTCAGGTCATGATAGGAATTGGTACCCTTTTACTTTTTGCAGGAATTCTATATTTCATATCATTAAAAAGGAAAAAATGGTTTGCCAGTCATAAGTATTGGTTATTATTTGTGATATTGGCTCCGATGGGATTTATTGCATTAGAAGCAGGGTGGATCGTTACAGAAGTAGGAAGACAACCTTGGATAATTCATAACATCATGAAAACTAAAGATGCGGTAACCCCTATGCCCGGTATTGTGTTTAGTTTCTATACCTATATTGTTGTATATCTTACCTTATCGATTGCTGTAACCTGGTTGATGCTTAGACAAATAAAAGTTTTAAATAATTCAAATCACTAAATATGCTGTATGTTGTATTATTCTTTTTGATTTTTTCCCTGTATCTCTATGTAGTTTTGGGTGGAGCAGATTATGGAGCTGGGATAGTAGAGCTTTTTTCATCAGAAGAAAATCAGAAGATTACCAAGAAAACCATTTATCGTGTTATGGGCCCCGTTTGGGAAGCTAACCATATTTGGATTATTATTTTGATTGTGATTCTATGGATAGCATTTCCAGTGTATTATAATATCTTGGTAGTGAGTTTGCATATCCCACTTACCATAATATTATTAGGAGTTACACTAAGAGGAGTAGCTTTTGTATTTAGACATTATGATGCTATTATTGATAATTCTCAAAAGTTATATGATAATATGTTTAAAATCTCTAGTTTGATTACTCCGATATTTTTAGGAATGGTATTCGGGGCATTGATTAGTGGCGAAATACGTATAGTAGATGATATTAGTTCTTTAACATTTTATGAAGCATTTGTAAAACCTTGGTTTAATGTATTTAGCATACTGGTTGGGTTATTTTTTGCAGCACTTTGTGCATTTTTATCTTCAGTATTGCTAATAGGGGAGTCCAAAGAAGGAAATGAAAATATCTATATTAGAAAATCGGCTATTGCTACAATTATTGTTTTTGTTGTAGGACTGTTAACCTTTGGGTATGGGTACATTGTTGAGAATGTATTTGTACAGGAATTTATGAAAAATCCTATTACAATAATTTCTGTTGTGCTATCTGCATTTCTGTTATTTCCGTTATGGAAAACTATTAAAAAAGGGAATACAGTGTGGAGTAGGTTTTTTGCAGGATTGCAGGTGTTTTTAATTTTATCGGCAGTTTTAATTTCTCATTACCCAGATATAATAATTACCCAAACAGGAAGCGTTAGTTTAATAGAAAACATAGCTCCTGATAGTGTTATTAACGTCTTAGGGATATCTCTTATTATTGGTGGGACAGTTATTTTACCAGGATTATTTCATTTGTTGAAATCATTTAAAATGATCAAAATTCTCGAAAGAGATTAATACGTATGTATCACCCGACAATTTTTGGAAAAGTATTCCATCTAAATTACTTCTTGTACTTCTATACAGGTTTCTTACCCTAAAATATAGGTGTTTCCTGGTATAATGAACTTAAAATAAGTTCGTGAATTCTAACTTTTTAGGAATTATTTTTTGGCGTCTCATAATTTGAGATTATCACACATTAGTTTTACCAAAGTTTTCAATAGGAAGCAACTCAAAAAAATAATGTTTAATTAAAATTCGATCAAAAAATGAGAAATTTAACAGGTAAGGAATTAAGAGAAACTAACGGAGGAATAGATGGTTTAGCTGCGGCTTTGGCTGAGATAGCAAGACAAATGGAAGCGATTAAGAAATTAGGAACGTTAACAGGAACTACCGATGATATACATAACTAGTATTGTGTATACTTGGATCTAAAATTTTCGACTATGAAAGATTTACAAAAATTAGGAAAGCCTTTGAGCAAGACTCAACAAAAGGAAATAAAAGGAGGAGTAGCAAGAATTCCAATTAGTGATATTGATGATTGCATGTTTCCATTAGCACCACCGCCACCAGGATGTAACTGGCATATTGATATGAAAGCATGTACAGCAAAACTTGTTTGTCTGGATCTCATTGAAATAAGATAATTTCACAAAGGCTATCAAAATAACTTGATAGCCTTTTTTGTTTTTTTGTCACAAATATCCCTTTAAAAAGAGTTTAAGTATAAGATTAAATATGTTTGGGAATAAAGTGAAATCGTCATAAAAAGTTTTGTATTTTAGTTTATAATCGATTCCCAAAAATTAGAATAAAAAGTTATATTTGCACTCTTATTTTTCGGGATGTGGCGCAGTCCGGTTAGCGTACACGGCTGGGGGCCGTGTGGTCGCAGGTTCAAATCCTGTCATCCCGACAACCTAGAAATGGGTAAAATTGAAACACTGTTAATGGTTTGATTAACAGTGTTTTTTATTTTTATGTGTTTTATTTGTAGATACCAAGAGTTGTTACTTCCTGAGTAAACTCGGTGCTATACCATATTGTTTTTTAAATGCAGTTGTAAAGTGCTGGGGGTTTTTATAGCCAATAATATCTGAAATTTCGTTGATTGATAAATTGGGATTTAGCAATAGGCTTTTGGCTTTCTCCATTTTAGTATCACGAATATATCCGAAAACTGTCGTTCCGAAAACGTTTTTAAATTCTTTTTTAAGGGTACATTCATTCGTACTTACCATTCTGGCCAAATCCGAAAGACTTAGAGGATTATTTAATTTTTCGACTACAATATCCCGTGCCAAATGCATTTTGTCAATTATGTTTCTTGAAGATTCTGCGTTTGCAAAACAAAAGTCACATTGTTGCATTTGATTCAACTGTAAAAGTAGCAATTCCATCACTTTAGACTCCAGAAACAATTTTCGAAATTCATTTTTAAGAGGGCAATTAATAATATTATATATTACAGCAAACATTTCGGAGGTTATGGGATGATTATGAGGACTAATAATCCCTGATTTCTTATCCTGTATTAATTTTTTAAAAGCTTCAAATTGCCCAAAAGTTGGTAAATACTGCTCAAAGAATGCTGGTTTGAGGTTGATCTCGAAGAAGAACATTTCTTTAGAGTTCCATTCTACATTACCTCGAAAATCATTTCCATAAAAGATATTATGCGAATTAGACCCAATTGAAAAATCACCATGAAAAGTATCCATTGAGGTAGATGAATTTCCCATTATAGTAAAATGCATTTCAACCGTTTCCTCTTCAAACTCAAAAGAAATAGTGGTCTTTTCGGCGAATCTACCCTTTCCATAGCCGATTCTAAAATTGTCAAGAACTATTTCTTTATACCAACCATCAAATTTTTTGTAATTGAATGTAAATTTAAATTCGCCAGTTCCTGCACTATCATAATGATGTTGTATACTCCCCGATTCATAGATAATTTCCTCTAAATCTTTTAGGTACAGTTTCATCCCCATCGTTATTCCGTTTTACGTAGTTAATTTTCCGTTACGCGTAGGCTTGTTCTATACGCCCCTTTTACATTTACCCATTCAAATATATTATTTAAAGTTATTCTAAATAAATAAAAATGCAAAAAAAACCCCTATCCCTTCACATTTTGTTGCTATTTACGATTATTTCTCAAGCACAATTCTCAATAAAAGGTACCGTAAGCGATGAAATTGGAAATCCCGTTGAAGGTGCTCAGGTATATCTCCTGGGAACTTCAAAGGGAGCATTGACAAATACTCAAGGTAACTACAACATCGTTAATATTGTTTCAAAAACTTATTTTGTCGAAGTAAGCTATCTTGGCTATTTGACAATAACAAAGCAAATAAATCCAGGTAAAGATGAAGAACTTTCTCTTGACTTTGTATTGGTCGAATCATCCAGTAAACTCGACGAGGTAGTGGTTTCGGCAGCCAACCGGAGGCTACAGAACATTCAAAAAACCGAGGCCTCAATATCGGCAATAGGTACAAAAGAAATAGGGCAACTGCAAGTAAAGGAGTTTAACCAGCTGAACAGTATTGCTCCCAATTTTAACACCTATGATGATGGAGGACCGGGTATCTTTACCGTTGTAGCCAGCAGAGGAATATCTACGATAGACGTAAACCCCACAATGGGTGTTTATGTGGATGATGTACCTTACTTTTCTACGTTGGGTTATCCTTTGGCCTTAAGTGATATTGATCAAATTGAAGTATTACGAGGACCACAAGGAACACTTTATGGTCGAAATGCCTTGGCAGGTGTTCTCAAAATTACCACTAAAAGGCCCAAAAATGAATTGTCTGGTTTCGCAACCGTTGGGTTTGGAAACCTAAATTCAAAAGAACTTGCTTTTGCATTAAATACACCTGTTGTTAAGAACAAATTGTTTTTTAGAACCAGCGCCAGGATTACTGAACGTGATGGATTTATTACGAATGAGTTCAATAACAAAGATATGCAAAACAGAAAGGCGGTTGATGCTAATTTCAGATTCAAATATTTTGCCAACGATAAGTTATCTTTGGCTCTTCGTTATAATCTTCAAAGACGAGAATCTGATGCTTATTCTTTTGCTATAGCAACCCCGGATAATTCTTTGCAAGATATTTTACAAAATAGCCTTTATCGAGTAAATTTTGATGCAGACGTATTCCAAGAAGTACTCACTCAGAATTTAGCGTTTAATCTCAAATATGATTTTGATACTTTCGCCATTAATGCTATTACTTCTTTTCAGCATACAAAGCAAGAATCTTTAGATGAATTTGATTATACTCCTTTTGACATTCAATCTGCCGGTCGATTAAGTTATTTTCATAACTTTTCGCAAGAAATCCGATTAAACTCATCGTCAGATACCAACTTTCATTGGGTCGGTGGAGTCTTTTTTTACCAAAATACAGAAGAACGTGATGATGTACGTTTTTTTTGGGACCGATATAGGTTTTGCTGTTCCTGATTATGCACCTTTAGCTCCATTTAGACAAATTGAAGATCCAGAGACCAACAGAAAAGGGATAGCAGTTTTTGGACAGGTAACTTATGATATAACGGATAGATTATCACTTACGGGAGGTTTGCGGGCCGACTATGAAGACGTTAAGGCCAGCGTGACACGTACCTATTCTACTCCAGCGATTGTGGGAAACAGTTTTTCTGATAAAGCAAATTTTAATGCAATTTCTCCTAAAGCGGCTCTAGGATATGATGTGAACGACAATGTGTTTTTATTCGCCAATTTTGCTAAAGGATTTAGACCTGGGGGTATTAATACTTTTGTTTTCAATCCTGAAGATGCTCCTTTTGAGCCTGAAACCTCATTGAATTATGAACTGGGAATAAAGACCAACCTTATAAAGAATCGGTTAAAACTGAACCTTACTGGTTTCTTTATTAATTACAAAGATCAGCAAGTTTTTACAGTACTGGATTTAGCAAATTTCGTCATCGGGACTGATAATATTGGGGAATCCAGAAGTTATGGATTGGAATTGGAAAGTAAGTGGGTTGCTGCACGTGGATTGGATTTTACCTTGAATTTGGGTTATTTGAATACTGAAATAACAAAGTACAACCCCATCGATTTTAATACAGGAACAACATTGGATTATTCTGGCAATGATTTACCTCTAGCTGCAGAATTCAACGGGAATCTCAATATTAATTATAAATTCCCACTAAACAAGAAATTCAATTTAGAAACCAGTGTTGACTACAATTACCAATCTGAGTTCTTCTTTTCGGTGGACAATGATATTTTGCAAGATGCCTATGGTTTATTGAATGGAAGGATAGGAATTACTTCTAAAAACTTAGATCTTTTCTTTTGGAGTAAAAACATTACAGATGAGGCATACTATAGCTACGGTTATGGTGTTGGAGGGTTCAATGCTGCTTCCTTTGGTCTTCCCCAAACTTATGGAGCAACTCTGACTGCTAAATTATAAAGAATTACTATGAAGAATGTTTCAATAACAAAAAAACACTAAAAATGAAATTGGAAATTCAAAACCTCTCAAAAACATACTCGAATGGAGTACAAGCATTAAAAAATGTATCTCTTACTATTGAAAAGGGTATGTTTGGTTTATTGGGTCAAAATGGAGCCGGTAAGTCTACCTTAATGCGTACTATAGCCACTTTACAGGATCCGGATACTGGTGAAATTGAATTTAACGGCATAAATGTTCTTAAAAAGCCCGAAGAGCTCAGAAAAATATTAGGTTATTTGCCTCAGGAATTTGGAGTATACCCTAATGTTACTGCTGAAGAACTATTAATTCATATTGCCGATATGAAAGGCATAGTGCATAAAGGTGAACGAAAAGACACGGTAGAAGCACTACTTCACAAGGTAAACCTTTATGATGTAAGGAAGAAAAAGCTTGACGGTTACTCAGGTGGTATGAAGCAACGATTTGGTATTGCTCAAGCCTTGTTGGGTAATCCGCAACTTATTATTGTAGACGAACCTACTGCTGGTTTGGATCCCATGGAGCGGAATCGCTTTTACAATCTTCTTTCAGAGTTAGGTGAAAATGCAGTAGTGATTCTTTCTACACATATTGTAGAAGATGTTAGTACGCTCTGTGAGGATATGGCCATTATTGGTGGTGGAAAGGTTATGCTCACGGGCAAACCCAATGAAATTGAAGAAGCTATGCGTGATAAGTTGTATGAGGTTCCAATCCACAAGGAGGAACTCGCTGAATATCAAGAAAAATACAAAGTCATATCACAACGTTTCTTTGCAGGAAGATTGATGATTACAGTAATGGCAGATGATATTCCTTCAGGTGAATTTGATGCTAAAGCTCCTTCTTTGGAAGATGCCTATTTTAAAATTTTAAGCGAAAATTAAGATGAAAACAATACTTTCAATCATAAAAAACGAGCTCAAACAACGTTTGTTTAGTTGGGTTACACTAATTTTCTTTTTGATGCTTGTTTTCCAGGGTATTTGGTATACCAAAGGTACCTTTGACTATTTTTCGAATGATGGAGTACTGATGAATTCTCCCAGTATTTTCTATCGTAACTATGCAGGTATGGGTATGTTGATGATTATCATCATAGCTGTTGCTACTGGTGGAGTACTATATAAGGAGATACAATATAAATCTGCTCAATGGACTTATGCATTGCCAATTAAGGATAAGCATTTTTTTCTGGGTAGGTTTATTGCAGCATATCTATATCTAATTGTGATTAGTACAGGGATGATCGTAGGCCATTTGTTGGTGCCATTTTCCGGTATCGGCGAAGCAAACCGTTTTGGTTCTACACCATGGGGGCAGTTGTTTCATGGTTGGCTCATGTTTACTATACCCAACTTGTTTTTCTATGTGTCACTTGTCTTTTTTTCCATTGTATTTACAAGACGAATAGCTACAAGTTATCTGGCCGTCTTTGTGGTGGTTATCATATTTTTGATTGCGCAAACCTCTTTTGAAACAGGAGGAGGGGATAACTTACTTGCTTATATATTGGCGGATTCAGGGGGGTACGTAGCTGCTCAACATTATACAGACATGTTGAGTACGACACAAAAAAATATAGATTATTTCCAGCTTACCGGATATATTTTACAGAATAGAATTCTTTGGATAGGCATAGCTCTTTTACTTTTAATAGTTTCATATTTTAAATTCTCATTTAAGTATTTCATAAAAGCAGGGACTAATAAATCGAAAAAAATAAGGGAGGAAAATAAAACCTTTTTTACGACGCGATCGGTACAGTTACCAAAAGTTACAAAGCAATTTCGTATTCCAAACTTTCTTAAAAAGCTATGGTCTTTATCAAAACTAGAGTTCTTGAATATTGTTCGTCCTACCTCATTCAAAATCATCTTAGGAATTATTCTATTAATGGTCTTTTTACAGAATGTAACCTGGAATGCCACTTATTATATAGGTAATGAACTCCCAATAAGTAGTAATATGACTTATTTCCGTATGCAATGGGGAGTGTTTGTCAATATGTTAATCATGATTTGGGCTGGGGAATTATTTTTTAAAGATAAAACAGTTAACATTTGGCAGATTACAGATTCTTTACCTGTTCCAGTATGGGTAACTCAACTTTCGCGTTTTGCTGCTGTAATTGGCCTTTCTTTTGTGTTAAGTGTAAGCTTTATCCTGATCTCAATATTCACTCAGATATTATTGGGTGGCGCATCTTATATTGATTTAGGGCGATTTATCGAAGATATTCTGCTATACAGATGGGCATTCCTTAATTTTGTATTATGGTCATCCCTTGTGTTCTTTGTTGGAGCTTTAAGTAGTCAACGCATTCTTACTCATATATTATGTGCCGGATTATTTTTCTTCTTGATTATTTCGTATGAATTAGGCATCTTGGTAGATTTACGAGTTGGTTTTGGTTTTACGCCAGGGGTGGAAGATTATTCTGAGATGAGTGGTTATGGTATATTTCAGCCAGCTGCCAATTGGTTTTTCTTTCTTTGGTTGGCATTAGCAACAACTATGATTATGGCAGGGATTTGGTTGTGGAAACGTGGTTCGGATAAAAAATGGATCAACAGGATTTCCTTTAAAAATATGCAACTGAGTCATTTTTCTAAGGTAACCATGATTGCATGTTTTGGTCTATTCTTGGCTTTAATGTCATTTATAAACAAAAATGTTTACGACATAGGGAACTTTACCCCAGAAGCCGAGGAGGAACGCTTAGATGCCGAGTATGAAAAAAAATATAAGTATTTAGAAACACGCCCTCAGCCAATATATGAGACGGTTGATTTGAAAATTGACTTTTTCCCTTCAGAAAGAAGGGCTTCTTATTTGGCCGATATAGTCCTTACCAACAAAACAAATGTAGATACGATTTTCTTAAACTGTAAGGATTTTGCCATGGTAAAAAGTCTAATTATCAAAGGGCAAGAGTTAAAACCTATAAAGAAGGATGAAGATCAAAATATCACTGCGTATCTTATTCCACAAGCTATGCGTACCGACAGCCTTTTACAATTTAAACTGAAAGGAGTTAAGAAATATGAAGGCTTTACACAAAGTGATTTTCAAGCTGATCTTACCTATAAAGGAAGTTTTGGGAGTGTTCAAGATTATTTACCAGTTATCGGTTATGATAGTGATAAAGAACTATTGGAGAACCGTAAGCGCGAAGAACAAAATCTTAATAAACTGAGTTCAAGAATGCCATTGATAAATGACTCTTTGGGTCTTCAGCAGAATGCTTTTTCAACAGATGCGAATCTGGTTAAAGGAAGCATTACGATCAGTACAGAAAAAGGACAAATTCCATTTACAGCAGGTGAATTGCAAAAAAGAGAGACAAATGGTGATCGTACCATTGCTTATTACAACATCAATACACCTCAGATATTCAACTGGCATTTGGGTTCTTCAGACTATTCAATCAAAAAAGGTGTAGCTAATAATATAAAGTATACTATTCTATATAAACCTTCACATACGTTCAATATAGAATTGTACCAAGATGCTATCAAAAAAGCAATTGCCTATATGCAAAAAAAGTTTGGAATAAATGCTGTAGCAGATAAACTCCAATTAGTCGAAATACATCGCTGGCAAGATCCTAGCTACAATTTTGCTAATACAATTGTTCTTTCAGAAAAAGAAGGATGGGTTGCAGATACAAAAGGTTTACAGGAGAAAGCCTATATTCTTCAAACTATAGGAAGTGGATTGGCAAGTTTATGGGTACAAAGAAACTTGTCTGTTGCTAATGTGCAAGGAGCTGATATGCTAATCAAGGCATTGCCCGAATCCATTGGATTACAATTTGTGAAAGAGTCTTTGGGAGAAGAAGCATTACAACTTCTTGTAAAAAAGAAAAAGGACAAATATGGTAAAGACAGGAACAATGAACCTAATTCCGAACCCTCATTGCTCTACGCTGACGGTACGGAATATCTTGAAGTTAATAAAGGGGCGACAGCGATACTCACATTGATGGAAACTATCAGAATCCAAAAGTTCAATTCGACTTTGGTGCAATGGGTAAATGAAAATAGATGGGAGCCCAAGAGGTTTGTTGATTTCTATTTACGATTATTGAATGAAGTACCAGTTTCTGAAAAAGAGCGTATAAAGCAGTTGTTTGAGATTGTAGATAAAGTTTAAAAAATATAGAAGATGCTTTTATGTTATAATTGTTTAAGAGCCTGCTCTATACTCTGAACAGGAAGTTTGCATGCTCCTTGTTGGCAGACATATATAAAAGTTGCATCTTCTATATACTTATTTTTAAATACTGGTAGTGTGCTTTCTTGGGTACTCCCCACAACAATAGCGTTTGGGATATAATACGAATTAAAAGTATTTGCTATAGAATCTGCTTTTTCCCCTACAATTACAATCTCATAAAAAGGATAAACAGTGTGAAGCTGCAAAGCACTCCATTTAGAAAAATCTTTTGCGTTATCGGTTAGATAATCTGCCATAGAAGATAACATCTGCTTCGACTTTTCTGTAAGCTGGTTATCATAGTTTAGAATACCAAGTTTTTTTAAATTATGTGCCATAACCGCATTTGGTGATGGTATTACTCCATCATCAACTTTAATTAATGTAGAGATCAATTTACTTTCTTTGGTATACTTATACATCTTAGTCACCGAATCTGTATAATGTGTAGTTGCAATTGTATGTAACGTATTTGCGCGATCCAGGTATTTTGTTTCCAGGGTTACACTATATAAATTGATAGTGGCATCAATAAGTAAGGCATAATCTTCTATAAAACCTTCTTGCTGCTTATCACCTTTTTTATAAGTATGAACCAGAAAATTATTGTTGGTATTATTGGTATCAATAACATCGTAAAGTGCGATAGCTTTGGTAAGGTATTCTTTATTCCCAAAAGTTTTGTATGCATCAATAAATCCATTAATCAGTAAGGCATTCCATGAAGTAATTACTTTATCATCAATAGCAGGGGATACTCTTTTCTGTCTTTCTTTAAAGAGTAATTCTTGCCATTTAGCTTTTAGGAGTACTAACTTCTCTGGTAAGATATCATTTTGAGCACTAAACATACTATCATTAGAAGATTGTTGTATACTAAAAGAAGCTTCTTTTTCCGAATCTTCAGAAGTTCCTAAATCATAATATGTAGAAAAAAGAGAATACTCTTCTTTTAAAATATGTTGTAACTCTTCTTCTTTCCATTGATAATAACCACCTTCTTTTCCTTCACTATCTGCATCTATCGCCGAGTGATATCCCCCATTTTGACCTTTCATTTCACGTTCTAAAAAAGTAATGGTCTCTTCTACTATAGTTTTATATTGTGCTTTTTTATAAACTTTATATGCTTTAGAATAGAGACTAATTAGTTGTGCATTGGTATAAAGCATTTTTTCAAAATGAGGAACTTTCCAATATGGATCGGTACTGTATCTAAAAAAGCCTCCACCAACATGATCATAAATGCCTCCCGATGCGATATTGTCTAAAGTATTTTCAACATGTCTTTTAACAGTGTCGTTATGTGTTAGTTCGGTATAATCCATAAGAAAATCCAAACTATGAGGTTTGATAAATTTTTGATTCCCGAGATCTCCTCCCCATTTGAGGTCCCAATTTTTTTGCCAATTGTTCACACTTAGATCAAGAGCATCTTTAGTTAAATGGGTATCATCATTTTTGGGTTCGATTACATTGGTAGCATGTATTCCCGACGAAATTTTATCGGCATAATCTGTCAGTTTTTCAGGATCGGTTTGATATAAATCGATGATTTTATTCAGCACTTCTTTCCATTGTTCATTGGTATGATAAGTGCCTCCATATACAGGTTTTCCATTCGGAAGAAGAATAACATTAAGAGGCCATCCACCACTACCTTGCATTAATTGTACAGCAGTCATATAAACATGATCCAGATCCGGACGTTCTTCTCTATCTACTTTAATATTTATAAAACGCTCATTCATTATCCGAGCGATATTTTCATCTGCAAAGGTTTCTTTTTCCATGACATGACACCAATGGCAAGAAGAATACCCGATACTTACAATCAATAATTTATTGGTTTTTACAGCCTCTTCAAGAGTGCTATCACTCCAGGGTCTCCAATCTACAGGATTATGTGCATGTTGTAATAAATAAGGGCTTGTTTCATTAATCAAGCTATTGGTATATGCATGATCACTTTTTGATGAAGTATCCTTACAACTAAAAATAACCAGTAGTATAATAAAAAAAATAAATTTTAGAATTCGAGAAGTATTTAACATTTCGTTACAAAAAGGTATATTTAAAGCAAAGTACAATAATTTGTATAATATCCCTAAATACGATGCTCAGAGGTTTATTTATACTAAGAAATGTATAATGTAAGGCTATCATTTGAATAAATTAATTCAAGTCGTTTGTCTATAAAAACATGCTGTTTAGAGGATAAGTTTACAATAAAAAAAAATGTTCCTTATTTTCAAATTTCCTCAAAAAAGGAAGATCTAATTTTTAGAATATGATGCAGAATATAGTTTACCTCATAGTACTGGTTTTGATTTTTTCGGGTTGTTCAAAAGATCAGAAAGAAAGTAATACTGTAGTAGAAAAAAAACAGAATACAACACTATTTGAAAAAGTTTCAGAAACTCATAGTACTATAAATTTTAAGAATAAGATCGAAGAAACATTATATTTTAATTTTCTTAATTATTCATATATCTATAATGGTGGAGGAGTAGCTGTAGGAGATATCAATAATGATGGATTAGAAGATATATATTTTAGTTCTAATCAAGGCACTAATAAACTTTACCTTAATAAAGGTGATTTTGTTTTTGATGATATCACAAAAAATGCAGGAGTTACAGATCAGGAAGGTTGGTCTACCGGCGTTTCTATGATAGATATTAATGCCGATGGTTGGTTAGATATTTATGTATGTAAATCAGGAGCGCTTAAAGATGAGGGTAAAAGAAAGAATAAACTGTATATCAACCAGAAAAATGGAACTTTTATAGAGCAAGCTGATCAATATGGTTTGGCATCCAGTGCTTTTTCGACTCAGGCTTATTATTTGGATTTTGATAAAGATGGAGATTTGGATATATACCTCTTAAATCACAGACCAGATTTTAATAATAATGTAACAATAGATCCAAGAATCCAATTTAATTATCTTCCCGAAAGTAGCGACCAGCTTTTTGAAAATAACGGAGGAAAGTTTACCGATATTACTCAAAAATCAGGATTGTTAAATAAAGCCTGGGGACTTAGTACATCTATTGGCGATTTTAATGAAGACGACTGGCCCGATGTTTATGTAGCTAATGATTTTTTAGAATCTGATTTTCTTTATATCAATAATCATGATGGCACATTTACCAATACCATTCTTAGTACGTTTGATCATATCACCGCAAATAGTATGGGATCTGATTTTGCTGATATTAATAATGATCTAAAACCTGATCTGGTGGTTTTAGATATGTTGTCTGATGATCATAAAAGGGGTAAAGAAAATATGGCATCGATGAGTACAGAAAATTTCAATGAGTTGGTTAATGCGGGGTATCATCATCAATATATGTCTAATGCATTACAGCTCAATCTGGGGAATGGCGTATTTAGTGAAATAGGGCAGCTGTCTGGGATTTCTAATACAGATTGGAGCTGGGCTCCAGTATTGGCAGATTTTGACAATGATGGATTTAATGACCTTTTTGTGACTAATGGTATCCTTCATGATCTTTCTAACCAGGATTTTAGAAATCGAATGAAGACTAATATTCGTAATCGAAAAAAAGTAACATTAGATGAAGCAATTGGTATGATGCCTTCTAGTAAATTAAGTAACAAAATGTTTCTTAATAATAAGGATTTAACATTTTTACCCGTTACCAAAGAATGGGGATTACAGGAAAAAGTAAATTCTAACGGAGTTGCCTATGCCGATCTTGATAATGATGGAGATCTCGATCTCATCCTTAACAATCAGATGGAAACTGCCAGTATCTATAAAAATAATCAGGATAATAATTATATATCGGTTGCACTTTCTGGTAGTGATAAAAACCCCAATGGTATTGGTGCAAAAGTTAATATCTATACCAAAGACCAACAACAATCAAAAATACACTATCCTGTGAGAGGATTTCAATCTTCTGTAAGTCAACGAATACATTTTGGATTAGGAGATATAACCATAGTAGATAGCATACAGGTACAATGGCCTCAAGGAGCATATACTACACTTCAGGATATAAAAGGGAATCAATTGCTCGAGATCAATCAAAAAGATGCACAGTCAACTACAGAGAAAACTAAAAAGCAACATACAAATATCTCAACTGTGATTGATGCTTCTCAATTTGGGATTCAGTATAAAAATACCGAACGTAATTTTGATGATTACAAACTTCAATTATTATTACCGCATAAACAAAGCGAAAAAGGGAGAGCTCTTACTGTTGGTGATGTAAATAACGATGGAAAAGAGGATTTCTTTGTGGGGAATGCCAAAGGAGCACCTGCAGCAATCTATATTCAGAAAGAAGATGGAGCTTTTAGAGCGTCTAGTATTTCCGTTTTTCAGAATGATAAAGAATTTGAAGACAATCAGGCATTATTTTTTGATATAGATAATGATGGAGATCAGGATTTGTATGTAGCAAGCGGAAGTTATGAGGATCAGGAAAATAGTGACTGGCTTATCGATAGAGTATATACAAATGATGGAAAAGGTAATTTTACCAGAGATACTACCTTTCCTAAGATCAAATCGATATCTTCTGCCATAGCGACATCTGATGTTGATCAGGATGGGGATCTAGACCTTTTTATTGGTGGTGGAGTAATCCCGGGTAAATACCCAATGTCATCACCTTCATATATATTAAGAAATGATCAAGGAAATTTTGTGAAGGTAACTCATAAAATGATCAAAGGACAGGAACAGCTAAACATGGTAAATGGTGCTGTTTTTTCTGATTATGATAAGGATGGAGACGAAGACCTTTTGGTAATCGGAGAGTGGATGCCAATTACCATTTTTAATAACAATAATGGAGTATTGATTAAAAAAGATATAGACGCATTACAACATACTTCTGGATGGTATTTTACGATACACCCTACAGATATTGATAGTGATGGGGATATAGATTATTTAATAGGAAACATGGGCCAGAATACTAAGTTTCACCCTACAAAAGACAAACCACTACACATTTACACCAAAGATTTTGATCAAAACCAAAGCCTGGATATTATATTGAGTAAAGAATCCAAAACAGGATTACTATTGCCTGTAAGGGGGAAACAATGCTCCTCTGAGCAATTACCCATGTTAAAGAATAAGTTTAAAACCTACGGGGAGTTTGCAAACGCGTCACTGTCTGATATTTATGGAGATCAGGACTTGAAAGAAGCAACTCATTACATGGCTAAGGATTTTAATACCGTTATCTTGATTAATGATGGAAAAGGAAATTTTAACATAACATCATTACCAGTACAAGCTCAATTTGGGCCAACTACAGATTTTGTCGTCGAAGATTTCAATAAGGACGGAGTAAATGACATTTTTGGAGTAGGCTCTTTATATGAAGCCGAAGTAGAAACGATACGCTATGATGCCAATAAAGGATATTTCTTACATAGAAACCAGGAAAAGACTCTACGTTTTTCTGCAACATTACCGGCACTACACGGGCTAGAAATAAAAGCTGCAGAACGTATAAGGATCGGTGACAAAAAATATGTTCTTATGCAATGTAAAAATACAGGATTAAAATTATTACCGATAGATTTTTAAACTCTGATATCATACCAAACACTTACCATATCTGCAAAATTTGATGGAGCGATTTAGCATTCAAATCTAGATTCATTTTATATTGTAAACATAAAAGATTACCTACCTTAGTTATTTGGATAAAAAATATAGGTACCAAGGTAAGCATACCTAAATAATGATGTAGTATTCTTTAGTAAAATAGTATAGAAATGATGAGAACACGTATAGGGGTAGTAACCGATATCAAAGGAATTCTTTCCCTTCAGGAAAAGAACTTGTTTAGCAATTTAAACGAAAAAGAACGAGAAACAGGTTTTGTAACCACCCCATTTACCACTAATCAAATTGAAGAAATCATAAAACAAAACGGAATTTTTATTGCAGAAAATGATGATAATGTAGTTGTAGCGTATGCTTTTGCAGGAAATTGGAAATATTTTGAGCAGTGGGAGATTTTTAATGTGATGATCTCTCGTTTTCCGAAATTATCATTTGATAGACGTCAAATTTCAACAGAAAACAGCTTTCAATACGGGCCGGTTTGTATCGATAAGGAGTATCGGGGCAAAGGATTGCTAAATTTGATTTTTGAAGAAATGAGAGTCGAATTTGTGAAAAAATATCCGATTAGTATAACATTCATAAATAAAGTAAATGTTATTTCTGAAAAAGCACATACTAAGAAATTAGGTTGGAAAATAATAGACGAATTCGAATTTAATAACAATACTTATATTGGGCTCGCTTTTGACATGAAAAAATCGGTGTTGTAAACCTATAGAGCAAACATGGATCCAATTGATACATTAATACAACATTTTAGAGAGCGTATTGTCCTCACAGATCACGATGCACGTTGCGTTGGTGAATGTTTTCATATAGAAACTTTAAAAAAGAAAGAAATTCTGTTGCATACGGGAGAGGTTTCTTCGCATATGAGATATATCGCAGAAGGATGCCTAAGAAGTTACTATATGGATGAGGAAGCACGAGAACATATCATTCAATTCGGAATAGAAGGCTGGTGGGTTAATGATCTGTATAGTTACCTTACTAGAACTCCGGCCAAACAATTTATCCAGGCATTAGAACACAGTGTAATACTTCAGATTCATCGGGATACATTAAATCAATTATATGATCAGGTACCGGCAATAGAACGTTTTTTTAGGTTTAAGTTTGAAAATGCCTACGTTGCTATACAAGATCGTACACTCAATACTTTAAGTAAAACGGCAGAAGAACGATATTTTGAGTTTCGTTCAAAATATAGAGATATCGAACAACGCGTACCACAATATATGATTGCTTCATATTTAGGAATGACTCCCGAGTTTTTAAGCGCACTAAGAAAAAAAACGACAACATAAGTGTTTCTTAAGATACCTTAAGATTTTTAATATCAAATAGCAGTTAGTTTGTACCATAATAATTTTAAAAGTGGTACAAATGAAAAAAATCCTTGCCTTTTCAGGAAGTAACAATCCTAAGTCGATCAATCAACAATTATTGCTTGCTGCAATCAATAAAATCGATGAGCATAATAATGTACATCTCATACAATTATCAGAATATACAGCTCCTATATATAGTCCGGTTATTGAGGAGAAGGGCATTCCGAAACCTATAAAAGAACTTTTTCAACTGTTTACAGAAGCAGATGGATTTATGATTGCTTCGCCAGAGCACAACGGACTTCCTTCGTCCTTTTTTAAAAACATAATAGATTGGCTTTCGAGAATCGATCAACGATTTTTTGGAGACAAACCTGTAGTCTTAATGAGCACTTCTCCTGGAGTAACAGGAGGAGCATCTCATCTTCAGGTTTTAGAAAAACTCTTTCCAAGATGGGGTGGAAACATATGTGGCATGTATTCTCTGGGAGATTTTAATAACAAGTTTGATATAGACAATTCGTCTATCCAAGATCCATCAGAGAACACAAAACTAGATAAAGCGATTACTACATTAATGCAATAAATATTCACTATATAAAAACGAAAAAAATGAAAAATTCAGAAAACAGTAGCACAGTAGTACATGATTATTTTAACGCCTTTCAAAATGGCAATATGGATAAAGTATTAGATTTGTTTCACGAAAATTGCCTGATCGTAAGTGTACGTGACGAAGAACGTAAAAAAAACCAGCTTCATGGTACATATAGAACCAAAGAAGAAGCAAAGCAATTTATTGCCAACATAATTAATTCCTTTACAACCAAAGAGTTTAGTGTAGAAAGGGTAATTGCTGAAGGAAATGTTGTTTTTGCAAATGGAAAATTTTCACACGAAGTAAAAGCAACTGGTAAATTATTCATGAGTGACTGGGCTCAGGTAAGCATAATTGAAGATGGAAAAATTAAAGAATATAGATTTTATGAAGATTCGGCAGCTTTTGTAAAAACTTCTCAAAACTAAGTTTTATGAACAAGATCATAATAAACCACCTTTTCGAATTCTGGGGATATATAGGAACACAGGGAGGCTTTTTTAATAAAGGAGAGGGGTATGTCTATACTAAACCCGAAAAAAACTCCTGGCCCAATAAAATTTTTGAGATAGATCCAGAGATCGTAAATCTGGAGCAACTTCATAAACAAATGAAGAATGGAGCTTTACCAAAATCATTAGGAGTAGCTGAAAATGAAAATGTAGAAAAACAATTACTACAGTGCAATTTTGAACAGCAATCAGTGGTAAAAGCAATGTTTTTGGAAACTTCTAAACATACAGCACCTTTAGATGATTTTGCTACGATAGAACCTGTTGATGATGATAACAAGGCAATAGTATTCGCAAGAGTTTCGTCAAACTCATTTGGGTATCAAATACTCCCCGAGACCATAGTTTCATTAGTTAAACACCAAAAAAACATGCATCTTTTTTTAGGTAAACATAAAGATGAATATGTAAGTTGCGGAATTATATATCACGATAAAAATGGATGTTCTGGGATACATATGATAGGAACACTACCAGAATATAGAGGAATGGGATTAGGTAAGATTATGACCAACAAGCTATTGTTTGAGGCTTACCAAAATCTAAGTGATATCGTTCTTTTGGTAGCATCTACATCTGGTGAGAGAATTTATTCTAAAATAGGATTTATAACCGATAGAACACTAAAGAGCTATACTGTTAAGACATCTACATAACTATAATTTTGCAGTGTTGCGAATCATTTTTACGCCTCTAAGTCATTGATAATCTTTGATGTGATTGATAGTGAAATAGCATTTAAAACAAAGTGTGTCAATACGAAGAAGTCGACCATATGATAGTGTTGAAATGTTAACCACATCTTAATAAGTTCGTATTTTTTTAATATATTAACACTTTATTAATAATTTAAAACTAACAATATGGAAATAATTGTAACCATTATTATTGGAGCAGTAGCAGGTTGGCTAGGAGGTACCATTTATAAAGGTGGTGGCTTAGGTCTCATCGGAAATATTATAGTTGGAATCGTCGGTAGTTACGTAGGATACTGGCTTTTGGGAAGATTGGGAATTAGCCTGGGTACCGGTTGGATCGGTGCAATACTTACTGGGGCTATCGGAGCGATAATCATTCTGTTCTTGCTCAATCTAATATTTAAAAAACGGTAATCAATATACTTACTATAGTCATATAGATGTTTTATCGATATGAGAGTAAGATTTCGATTCTTATCATAATACAAAAAGCTACCTATCTGGTAGCTTTTTGCTTTTATATCAATAAGAAGGTTTGATGGTTTCTACTATTAAAATAAAATTACAGTTTTTGTAACCTTTTCTTTTTTTCATTCATCTTAATAAAAAGAATATAAAAACGTAATGATGAATTTAAAAAGATTAAAAACACTTAGTAGAACAATCATTTGTATAATGCAATTAACCTGTTTTTTAAGTTTAGCCCAAACGAATACAGATCACTTAAAAACTATAAATACTAGTCTATTTGATGAAATTCTAAAAATGGACTCTTTGCTTTTTTCGGCTTATAATAACGTAGAAATCGATAAGTATAAGGCTTTGATAAGTGAAGATATAGAATTTTTTCATGATAAAAATGGATTGATCAATTCAAAAGAAAGAATCATAGAAAGCTTAAAAAAAATAGCGAAAGCAAAAAAGAACACACATTATACTATAACACGGAAACTAGTAAAAAATACTTTAGAAGTCCACGAGATTCCTGGGTTTGGCGTTTTGGAAACAGGATTACATCAATTTTTTGAAACAAACGAAGGTAACAAAACATCAATCACACAGGCAAAATTTATACACCTTTGGAAAAAACAGAACGCAAATTGGGTCATTACTAAAGTTTTTAGCTACAATCATCAACCTGTAAAGAAAAAAGTAAATCCAGATCAGAAAGCCATTTCCTTAACACATAAACAAATGGATACATATATGGGTGATTATCAATTTGCGCCTAAATTTGTACTTACCATAATACGAGAAGGACACAAATTGTTTGGTTTGGCTCAAGGCGATAAAATTGAAATCATACCATATGATATTCACAAGTTTTTAATTGCAAGAGATAATTCAAAACTTGAATTTCTTATCGATGATAATGATGGTGTAGTAGGTATTGAGATGCAAACAAAAAAAGGAGTAATGAAAGCAAAAAAAATAATAACTAACAAATAATATCTTAAAATCATGATCTCATTAATTATAGCATGTATTATCTCGGTAACAGCTATTATAGCATTATTTTTTGCTTGGTATTTTTACTTACAAGCGAGGAATAAAGAACGAATGGAGTTAATTGACCGTGGAGAAAAACTAGAAGATATTTTTCGTTTGCAGCGAAAAAATAGGTTTAAGTTTATATTTCCTTGGTTAAAGGTTTCTGTTGTGATTCTTGGTATGAGTGTATCTTTTTTACTCCTTGGACTTTACTTTTTTTTCCAAGAGAATGAACCTGATAAAGCAAAAGGGTTTTATATAACCTTCATTATTGGTGTCTGTTTAGGTATATCATGTATGATTAATCATTTTATAAAAACAAGAAATACCAACAGACAATAAAGTGGATGATTTTTATATTGATAAAATCCTTAGTGGGGATAAACAGGCTTTCCGGTATTTCGTAAGAGAATATAAGGATATTGCTTATAACCTTGCCATCTCAATTGTAAAAAATACCCATAATGCAGAAGATGTAGTTCAAGAGTCTTTTATTAAAGCATTTAAGAACTTGCGTTATTTTAAAAAAAACGCCCAATTTTCATCGTGGTTTTATAGAATTGTAGTAAATGAGGCTTTTATGTATTTAAGAAAAAATAAAATTGATTTTGGCAAAATAGATGATCAGATAGCCGAATTAGCTATAGAGGAAACTAAAGAAAACCAACAATGGGAATTAACACAAAAGTCTATACATCGTTTAAACCCGAACGAAGCTTTAGTTTTGAATTTATTTTATTTAGAAGAAAAGAAAATAAAAGAAATTTCAAACATTACAGGTTGGTCAATATCAAATGTTAAAGTAATATTACATCGTGCAAGAAAAAACATACGAAAACTGTTAAATAAAAGTTTATGAAAGACAAAATTGATGAAGATTTTAACAGGATAAAAGAATTTCTGGAAGAAGGAAGATTTAATTTGGATAATCCTGATTTTGAAGAAATTGTAATGTCAAAAATCATTCTAGAAAAAAACTATAAATCCAAAGTGAGAAGCTTTATAAAATGGTCAATTGTTTGTTTTATAGGAGGTTTGGTGTTATGTGTTGCACTTGTTTTATGGTTTCTTTTTAAAAACGATTCAATTAATATTTCTTATGAGGTTACAAGTATAATTTGCTTATTCTCTTTAGGAGTAATAGGAGTGTTATTTATCGATAATTTCTTGAAGCTCTTGAGCAATTATAAAACACTAAATTAAAATTAATTGTTTGAAAAAAGTCGAAATAAAATAAAGACCTGTAATACAAAAGATCATAACATACATTAGATATAAACGCAACCTTTTCTTAAAAAGGGGATCTATATTAAAAACGAAAATGGGAAAATATTTTTTACTGTCAATTTTAGGAATAGCGCTTTTAAGCTGTTCAAACGATGATGATTCCCAAAATACCGAATTTGTAGGAAAAACATTTGACTATCTTTTTTTTGAAACTGAACAAGAATGCATAGATGCTCAAACTGATCCCGATTTTTTTATAAACTGCCATCAGGAATTAAGTTTTATCGATAATGAAAATGTCGAAATCCTGTTTACCGACATAAAATATTCTGCAAATTATAAAGTCGGAAATAATAAAATAGTAATATATTCATCATCGCAGATAATAGAATTTCAAAATGATATTATTTTTGAAATCATAAACAGTTCTTCTCTAAAATTCGTAGACAATAATACCATATGGAAACTACGAACAGGAAATTCTATTTGGAATTAAAAAATAAATATACGGCGTAATAATTAAATGATAATCTTATAAACAGGAGAAATCATATACATATTCTGGTATAATAATGACCTGTTGTATTAGAACGTTTCTTATAAAAGTTAGAAAAAGTACCGTCCAGAAAAATGGATTTTCTTAAATTAGAAACTCTATGAAAACAGTGACACTTCCTATTGAGTTAACCCTTGATAAACATATGTTTACCAGTTTATACTATTATCAATCAACGAAAGAGCTTGCTAAGCAACAAATCAAACTCACAAAAAATGTCTTTAGTTTTTTGATTGATGGCCAAAAGGAGGTTTTTACAAATAATTCATCTTTCTTAATTGAGAATTCTAGTTTTCTATTAATGAAATCAGGACATTGTTTAATGACAGAAAAACTCTCATCAATACATAAAAATTATAAAAGTGTATTGTTGTTTTTCTCGAATGAAGAAATACTACAATTCATTCAGAAATTCGATATCAAAACGTCTAATAGTAGTGTGCCACAATCAGCATACTCATTTCAATATGATCAATTTATAAAAAACTACGTAAATAGTTTAGTTGATATTTCGAGACTGTCGCCGAGTATTCAAAAAAAGATGATTCGGACAAAATTTGAGGAGATCATGATCTATTTAGTAGAAACTAATGGGACAGGTTTTATAAATTCAATGATGACTCATCAAAGCAACTCCTTTCAAAATTTCCTTAGTGTGGTCGAAAATAATAAACTAAGAAAAATGACATTAAAAGAGTTGGCCTTTTTATCAAATATGAGTGTATCCACATTTAAACGAGAATTTGAAAAACACTTTCATCAATCACCCAGTAAATGGTTTTTAGATAAGAGGTTAGAACACTCGGCTTTTATGTTAAAGAATAATGCTAAGCGACCATCAGAAATCTATCAGGAAATTGGTTATGAAAACCTTTCAAATTTTATATATGCATTTAAAACAAAATTTGGTGTTACCCCAAAACAGTATCAACTAGATTGAACTTTTAGCACTACTTTTTGACCTAAAATAAACATAATATTCTCCTCTTTAACTCATAATTTTGTATGTATAACTAAATATTAAACCATTATGAAAAAATCAATTTTTATTTTAGGCATACTACTAACCATATCAACCTCTTCATTTGCACAAAATACGTTTACATTAACGAGCAATTCTATAGGTGGAGAAGCTACTATTAATGAAGAATTTAACGGATTTGGTTGTACCGGAAACAATGAATCTCCTCAACTTTCATGGAAGAATGCGCCAAAAGACACGAAAAGTTTTGCAATAACTATGTATGATCCAGATGCGCCAACTGGCAGCGGATGGTGGCATTGGGTGGTATTTGATATCCCTGCAAATATTAAAGAATTAGTATCAAATACGGGTAATATGAAATTAAATTTAACTCCAAAAGAAGCAATTCAAAGTATCACAGATTTTGGAGTAAGTGGATATGGAGGACCTTGTCCTCCCGAAGAGCACGGGATACATCAATATATCATTACCGTTCATGCTTTAAAAACCGATAAACTTGGGCTTAATGAAAACACAAACCCTGCAGTTGTAGGGTATTACCTTTGGAACAATACTATAGCTAAAGCAAGTATAGTGATGTACTATCAAAGAACCAAAGAGTAAGGAACCCGGATCAAAATTTGATAGAATTAAGTAATTACGAATAAGACGATTACCAATCACATATAAAATAGTTGATGAAGCGCAAATCATAAAAGTTTGCGCTTTTTTAATACATTTATAGAATCTGATATAGGTGGTATAAGCTATTAAATAATTTGTATGAAGGCAATAGATAATTTTTACTTTGATAAAGAAGAACCAATTAAAAGTTGCCTTTTGGTTTTAAAAACTATAATAACTGATTATAATTCTGAGTTTGAATCGAGATGGTATTACCGTTTACCTTGTTTTATGTATAAAAATCAAATTTTTTGTTATCTATGGGTGGATAAGAAAACACAATTTCCTTACATAGCAATTGGAAAAGGTGTAAAAATTAACCATCCAGATTTAATTCAGGAGAAAAGGACGTTTACAAAGTTATTAATGATTGATCCAAATAAAGATATTCCAATAGAAAAAATACATAGCATATTTGATATGGCAATGGAACTTTATAATGAAAAATAACTGATTAAGCGCAAATCATATAAGTTTGCGCTTTTTTAATACACCTATATGATCTGAAAAACTTACTATTATGTACTTGCTGCTTTTTATAAAAAAATATCCCAAACAAAATGAATTATAATAGCATAAAGTATTCCTGCTCTGACTCTAACGAAACTCATAATAAAAGCTCCTATGAGTTGAAAAATAATAGTTTTTAGATATCCTAACTCTAATCCTTTAGAGTTAAAAAAGTGAGCAAAAGCAAAGATAAAAGCGCTAATATATACGATATACCCAAAATTTTTATTCCAAAATACAGTCAATTCCTTTTTATATTTTGTGCCAATTAAATAAACCAAAAAAAACAATACTAAAAATAGTATAGCTGTCTCTTTTAGTCCATCAGGTTCAAAGAACATGTTACTAAACACTATTTTTTTGTAATAAAGGGATAGTATTCCTGCAACCGATGTAGAAAACAATATGGGGTTAAATTTTGTCAAAAAACCTCTAAAAGAAAGTTCTTCAAAAATCGCTACCATAGCATACAAAACAAATGGGTTATATAATGTTTCGATATTTTCTGTAAGGCTTTCATTAATATTTCCGGTATAATAAGTATATAAACCATATATTATGAGTAAAGGAAGAATTAACACTATTTCTAACAATAGTGAATTAAATGCCAAAATAGACTTGTTTTTTATTCCTTTAGTTTGTTTTAAATAATTAGGTTTTTTCAAAAATTGAAAAAAATACCTCCAATGGGTTAGTGTTTTCATTAAGTATTAAAATTAAAGTTGTTTATAAATATTAGCCCATCTAACAAGATTTTTAATGCATTTGTTGGGCACTTTATTTCATATGTGCTCTATATCAGATGAAGTACAAATTAAAAGTTAACAGTTTATAATTGTACTACACTAAAAGGTAGTTTTTAAGTTGAAGAGATGTTTATTACTCATTAAATTGATTACTCTTTGCAAATCCCTTTATTGATTATAACTAATAAGAAGTTTGCAAATATGAAATTTGACGTTTATAAAAATGATAAGAGGAAAATATTTATATTTGGGTTAGCACCGACTTGAAACATATTGCTTATTATCTGCCTTATGTTTCTTATACAGAACATTACCTTCAATAGATAAAACTTAAAAACATATGCGTTTACTAATTAATTGTTTTTTCTGGTGTTTATTAACTCCGCTAATATGTAGTAGTCAGAAAATAGATGATCGCCTTAAGTATCTTGAACAAAAACCTCCATCTTTAACTCCGGAGATATTCGCACCAGGTCTTATCTCTAAAAATACTGAATCAGAATTTGGTTCAGTTTTCAATACCAAAGCAACACAATTTTTCTATGGGGTAGATATAAATGGAAGAACCGAAATAAGATATTCAGAACTTATAGAAAACAAATGGAGCAAACCTAGAACTATTTTATCCCATGATAAGTACGGGTTTAATGATCCATTTCTTTCTCCAGATGAAAACAGATTATATTTTATCTCAGAAAGAACATTAGATGGTATGGGAGCCAAACAAGATCACGATATATGGTATGTAGAAAAAAAAGGTAACGAGTGGTCAGAACCTATAAATGCCGGACCCAATATCAACTCTAATAGAAATGAATATTATATTTCGTTTACAGCAACCGGAACGATGTATTTTTCATCCAACAAAATAACTGCAGAGAAAATGCAAAGCGACTTTGATATATATGCCTCTAAAAGTATTAACGGAGAATTTCAGAAAGCGATTACACTGGGAGATTCGATTAATACCTCAAATTACGAAGCCGATGTTTTTGTTGACCCAAAAGAAACGTACATTATTTTTTGTGCAAGACGACCAGAAGGACTAGGTAGAGGTGATCTTTATATTAGTTTTAAGAATACCGATGGAACGTGGACAAAATCTATCAATATGGGAGAAAAAATAAATACAAAAAACCATGAACTTTGTCCTTTTGTATCAAAAGATGGTAAATATTTCTTCTATACAAGTAATCAAGATATTTACTGGGTAAGTACTAAAATTATCGATGAATTAAGAAAAAGCAAGTAACGCGGTGCGTAATTGAAACTCAAAATGTCTCAAAAGAAAACAATCAACGAGTCGATACACAAGACGATATCATTAGAAAAAGGTGATTTTTTTCTTCAATATGGCAAACCTTGTATAGAAATTGGTATGTTGATTAAAGGCGTAATGAGAGGATTTGTGTATGATAACGACGGCAATGAAATCACTACTCATTTTTATCAAGAAGGAGATATGATTATTGGTAGTTATATTCCCAATACAAATGTAGTCATGTCTGTTGAAGCTTTAGAGAAATGCGAAATTTCTGTAGCAAATTACTCAGAAGTGATGTCTTGGGTTAATAAAGACAAAAATATTACCGAAATAGTGACAAACGAGTTTCAAAAACTTAATAAACAGTTACAATCAAGATTAGTGTCTTTGTTAAATTTGAACTCTGTAGAAAAGTATACACTCTTTTTAAAAGAATATCCCAGTTTGATCAATCGAATTCCACATTATTACATTGCAAACTATTTAGGCATTACACCAACACAGTTAAGTAGAGCACGAAAACAATTTATCGACAAATGTAAATGAGAAAAAAATAACGTATTCGTTCCTTTGTATCAAGAAATAGTATAAAAGAGAAACAATATGGAAAAGCATTTTGAACTCACAGACAAAGTGTTTAAAAATCAATTTACACAGTGTACACTTAATCCCGAAATTTTTAGTCACGAAGCACATTTACGATTGGCGTGGATTATGATTAATGATCACGGTATTGAACAAGCCGAAAAAAAGATACACACACAACTACAGTATTTTGTAGAATTTGTAGGAGCAAAAGACAAATACAACAAAACGCTAACTATTGTTGCAACCAAAGCGGTGAATCACTTCATGAATCAATCAAAATCTGATAATTTTAAAGATTTTATAGTTGAGTTTCCGCAGTTAAAAACCAATTTTAAACAACTTATCGATAACCATTATAGTTTTGATATTTTTAATTCTGAAAAAGCAAAAACAGAATTTCTAGCCCCTGATATCCTCACTTTTGATTAAAAAGCAGTACGATGAGGTTAGAATCTGTGTTAAACTGAAAAATGAGATATACTTTTAAAATAAATGTAGATTAATTTAACAGATCAAGTAACATTTTATTATGTTAGGACATATACCTATAAATAGTAGACATAAGCACGTAATAATATGCAGAAATCATCTACATCTCTTTATAGAATTCGAAAAACAAGTTGGGGTATTTGGGTGCAAATTTCGGCTGGTGTTAAAAATAGCAGTCAGGGAGATAAAATATCTGATAATTTGTATTTTGAATACAAAGCTAATACTACACATTTAACAGATGTTGAAATTGAACTTTTAAAAGAAGGTCTTACCTGGGTAAGTACCATAATTGAAAAGAAAATTAATACGCCAACCACAATAACTCTAAATAAGATAGAGCTAAATCATTGCGACTATCAAGTTGAAGGCATGTTTTACGGAATAGCATTTTGGGCATCTGAGCATTTTGGATTTGATTTGCCAGAATATCAATTTAAGTATGATGTAAAAAAGAATAAGTATATGTTCCCTGACTTAGACGAAAAATTAAAAAAACTATTCACCACACTGTATATGAGATCGGAGCGATTTAGCTTCAAATAGAAATGGGTTTTCCTGTTTTTAGCAATGCAAATTTTTTATATACTTACTTAAAAGCCGTCAAATTGAGTGGTTTTTTATAGTAATCTCTCGACCACGCTCGAGATGACGTGTAGAAAAATTGTATCGACTCTTCGACGAAGCTCAGAATGACAAGGCCTTTGATTAGAAAATTACTTGTCTTCGATAGACTCGGGGCAGGCTCAAACTCTGTTGAAATACAATTTTCTACCAAAAAATAAAAATTGAGCTAAAAACAAAAAAAAATAACAAATCGAAAAATTTTAGAATGAATTCAATGTAACCTTTTAAAAAAACGAAGGTCTTAAGTACAAAATATATCTATATGAACTTGTTTCGATCAAAAAGTTTTGTGCTCCTTAGTATTGTAGTAGTATCAATTTTATTTTTTACAGCATGTGTAACCGATAGAAAATCCGATGCTCCCAAAACACAAGAAAAAACTACATTAAACCAGTTATTAGAGGAGAAAATTAATCTTCATTATCCGGCCGATGGAGCAGGAGCAGTGGTTTTAATTCGTAAAGGCGGAAAAACATTGCTCAAAAAAGCATTCGGAAACATAAATATAGAACACCGGGTAGCGACCCAAACCGATATGAAATTCCGTATCGCCTCTATTACAAAACAATTTACTGCTGTTTGTATTTTGATATTAGAAGAACAAGGAAAACTATCTCTTGATAGTGATATTAAAGAGTATATTCCCGAATATAAGCAATCACATGATCATAGCATTACAATTCGACAATTATTAGGGCATACTGCAGGAATTCCTGAATACACAGAAGTGAAACCTTCTTATGATCATCATGGTACAGATCGGATAACTATGGACACTATTGTAAATGTAATCAATACTGTTTCACTTGATTTTAAACCGGGAACCGACTGGAAATATTCGAACTCTGGGTATGTTTTATTAGGCAAGATTGTTGAAAATGTTTCCAAACAGGAGTTTAGAGCATATGTTCAAGAGCATATTTTTGATGCGTTAAACATGAAAAAATCAAGTTTCTATGATTTTTATGAAATCGTTCCGCAATTATCTAAAGGATACGAAGTAGCCGAGGAAGAACTTCATAAAATTGTTCATGCAAAAGCTGTAAAACCAGGAACACTTGCAGATGGTGGCATCATTTCTACTATCGATGATATGACTATTTGGTACGACGCTTTAAAAAACAATACATTAATTAGCGAGAAACAAAAACAGATCGCATTCACTTCTCAAAGCCTGAAAGATGGTAGAAAAACTAAATATGGGTTAGGTTGGTGGGCCACAACTTTGGGTAAGTATACCACAGTAGAGCATGGAGGAAATGTACATGGTACCGAATGTTACTCATTATGGATTCTTGAAGAGGACTTACAGATTATCGTGTTATCAAACCTAAATAGAAGTCATCCGGCAGGGCTTGCTGTACAGTTAGCTTCAGATGTTTTAGGGATTTCATCTAATCTAGAACAGGTTAAACCCTTTGATGAAAGTGTGTTAAAGAAATTTACGGGAGCCTATACTCACGAAGATGGAACCATTCGTAATATCACATTAGAAAACGGACAGCTTAATTCGCAGCGAGACCAGGGAAGAAAGTTTGTAATTGTACCGATTAGCGAACACAGATTTATTTTTAAATCTGATCCCGATTGGTGGATTGACTTTACCATAAATGAAGAAGAAAAAATAGAGAGCCTTGCCGTTGGATCCAGAACGACTTTAGTATCAAATGGGAAACGAAGTAAGGAGTAAGTGGGATATGTCTATAATAAAGTACATAGATGTTTTGATGAAGTATCTTATATGAAATAGAAGAACTTGGGGGAGAAATATTTACAAACGAAAACAAACAAACCCGAATAGCACTACATAGATAGCTACAACATCTGATTCCCCTTTCAGAAATTCTCGATGTCAAACCATAAGTTTACTTCTTTTTGTTACTTTAGTATACAATCAACAAATCCCTGTACTAAAAAGTGATCTTGTTGTATAAAAACGAACACCAGCACGCAAAAATATGAACCCAATTTCAACCCTATTAGAAGAGATAAACAGTCAAAATTTATGGGATAAAGAACTGAAACTGGATAGAAATGAATATTTAAAAGTAAAAGGAAGTATCGATACAAATGCGTACCTGGTTGTAGACGGTAGTTTAAGAATTTTTGTGATAGACGAGTTTGAAGAACATACTATTCGATTTGGATATAAAAATAATTTTATTGCAGCTCTCGATTCATTTATAAACGAAAAACCATCCGATTTTTATATTCAAGCCCTGAAGAAAACGACTTTAAAGATGATTAAAAAAGCAAATCTTATGAACTTTATATGGTCTTCTGCAGAGCACACTAAAACGTGGTATCTGATTTTCGAAAATTTTGTTTTGCAACAAATAGAAAGAGAAAGAGATATTTTAACCACTTCTCCTGTAGAAAGGTATAATAGGGTTTTAAAACGTAGCCCTCAGCTATTTCAGGAAATACCCAATAAATATATTGCATCCTACCTGCGAATGACTCCCGAAACACTTTCGAGAATCAAAAAATCTTAATTTCGATCAATGTTTTAAAACTTCAAATCATAGAGTTTTGTATAAAAAAACAAATGAAGATAGCATCAAAAGAATTACTACTGGATTTGGTAGAAAGAACACGAAAAAATATAAATGAAGCAGAAAAATATAATCAGTTGCCTATAGAAAAACTCAATTGGAGAAATACACCAGAGAGTTGGAGTATTTTAGAATGTCTGGAACACTTAAATTTATATGGGGACTATTATCTTCCTGAGATTGAAAATAGAATGATAACATCGAAAAGAAAAAATGCGCCTGTTTTTAAATCAGGTCTTTTGGGGAATTACTTTGCAAAAATGATGCTTCCGAGAGAAAAATTGAATACCATGAAAACATTCAAAGATAAAAATCCGATTAACAATGATCTGGATAAAAAATGTATTGACCGATTTATAGCACAACAACACAAGACATTAGCATTATTAGACATTGCAGGAAGTAAAGATCTAGGTAAGATTAAAACATCGATCAGTATTTCTAAATGGATAAAATTAAAACTGGGAGATACGTTTAGAGTACTTATTTATCATAATCAAAGGCATATTGCACAATGTAATAAAATAGTGAATAGCTACTCATAATACTTCGTAAGAGAAGAGTTCTTAATTTCTTAGGATTGCCTATTTTTAATCTTCTGTAGTAATCTGAGTGCTGAAGTATATATAATGAAACAAGGGGAGGAGAACTACAAACACAAGTGCTGCCTAGTAAAAACATAGGATAGGGTACTTATATAAGTGGATACCCATACTTCTAGTACCCCTGGATATCATTTTAGTCTGATAAAAGAGCTGTTTTTTATACTTTCGTTAATGATACACACTATGTTTATTTGTAATTTTAAGAAATATTATACATGGGAACCTACACTAGAAAAACACCGTTAAAAATTGATTGCCCGATGGAGAGAACATTACATGTTATTTCCGGAAAATGGAAACTCGCACTATTATGCGAACTTAATAGAGGAAGTTGTAGGCTTAAAGATTTAGAAAAATACAATCCCGAAGCTTCTAAAAGAGCTTTAACCAAACAGTTGGGTGAATTGGTAGAGGATGGGATCATTCAAAAAAAAGATTATGAAGTATATCCCAAAAAAGTAGAATACTCTTTAACAGAAAGAGGAAAAGAACTTATTTCTGTATTAGAAGTCCTTGATAAATTTGGTAAACAATTATAAAATTGCTCTAAAACGTTGATTTTTAATTTAATAACTCTGTTAGTGATTGGATTGATAACAAATCAATCGAACTTTGATTTAGCTTGTGAGATAAACCAAAAAACCCTGTGACTTAGTAACATTTTATGCTGCTGCGATACATATAATAAACGTTGTAAACATTTGAATTAAAAAATAACTTAACGAATTAAAAGTTTGTACAAAGTAATTAATTTTATTATTTCTTTTGGCGCTCTGCAAGGTCTTATCATTGGAGTATTACTTTTAATAAAAGGTTTCAGATCGAAACAAGAAAAATTTTATTTGGCTCTAATATTAATTGGTTTTGCTGCTATATTAGGAAGAGTTTTAATATTAGGTATTTATGACAATCAAGCTTCGTTTCTGGTTAATCTCAATTTCATTTTATTAATTTCTCCTGCATTCTATTTATATACTAAAGAATGCTTAAACACTACAAAGATTATAAGATTCAAAGGCAAGTATTTTCTGCCTTTTCTCATTATAAATTTGGGGTATATATTATCTTACTTTACGGTTAAAGACGCAGTCAATTATCAGAGATATCTGCAAAATGTTATAAAAATAAACGAAAGTTTTAGTATCGTTTATTTCGCAATATATTTATATCTAACCTATAACTTACACAAGCAAAATAAGTCTTACTATTCTAAAATACTATACCAATTATTAAATCAACTAACGTTCATGTTTTTTGGTTTTTTTATTATTTGGATAGCTTACGTTTTGGGTGAATGGATTTATTTTGATTATAACATGGAACTCATATATTATTATCCAATAATGGTGCTATTAGCAGTGATTCTTTATTATTTGAGTTTACGAATTGTTATCCATACACAATTTTTATTTGTCAATAAGGAAACTCCATCAAGGAAAACTTTTATTCTAGAAGAGCAAGCAAGCAAACATTTATTAGATAAGTTAACTCTTTTTATGAATGAGGAAAAACCTTTTTTAGATGGTGATGTTTCTCTAATCACTCTTGCGAATTCACTAGATGTAAACCCAAAAGTCCTATCTTTTGTTATCAATGAACATAGCAATAAGAATTTTAATGATTATATTAATGATTGGAGAGTTGAAGAAGTAAAGAAAAGATTAAATGACAAAGCGTATAAGCATTATAAAATGTTAAGTATTGCTTTTGATTGTGGGTTTAATTCTAAATCAACTTTTAATCTGGCATTCAAAAAAGCTACCGGATTATCTCCATCACAGTATAAAAACTCTAATACCTACTAATCTTAAATCTTCTTTTGAGACGACCACAAAAATATTTTGAGTCCTAAATCTTCTTTTAAGGCGACAATCCGTTTTCTCTATGATAGTTTTGTCTAAAACAAGATAAAAAAATGGACCTATCAAGAACAATCATTTTTAGCATATTACTAATTAGTATAGGATGTAAAAATGATAACCCTACCTTCGATGTAGATAACGGATTATATATAGATAATGTTATTATAATATCTGCAAACAAAAACGGTATACTAAAAAAGTATATAGGAAATGTGTTGATCGATAATGAGACTATTCTTTTTTGCGGAAAGCAGAAACCAAATGTAAAAGGCGTTTATACAAAAATTGATGGAACCGGAAAGTACTTAACTCCTGGTTTAATAGATTCACATGTACATTTGAGCTCTATTGCAGGGATGAATTACAAACATGTAAGAGCCCTGCCAGAATTGGCAAATAGCTATTATGAGCAGCTTCCAAATAGTTATTTATATTTTGGTTACACTACGTTAATTGATCCTAATAACTATAATCCTAGAATTATAAAACAAATCAAGGATAAGGAGATTAAACCCGACATTTATACATGTGGCGAACAAGTAAAAGTGATGAATGATTTTATGATGGCCGAGGATAATCCAAAAGATCGATATAAATTCTATCCAAACTTTTTACATGATAAATACAACAAAAATGTTAGCATACCAGATACAATAAATATCAATGATCACTCTGTAAAAAAAGTAGTTTTTGATATCGTTAATAAGCAAGATGGTATATGTATGAAAACTATTTATGAAGATGGATTTGGTGGTACCGAAGAGATGCTTTGGGACTTACCTACATTAGATATTATGAAAGATTTGGTACATCAGGCAAAAAGTGAAAACATTCCTGTATTGCTACACGCAAACTCATTTTCTGCGCAAAAATTCGGATCAGAAGCTAATGTAGATATTATTGCTCACGGAATGTGGCATTGGGGATTATTAGAAGAGTATTTAAATGTGAGTAAACTTCCAGAAACTCATAAAGAATTATTATCGACTATTGCTGATAAAAAGATTGGGTATCAGCCAACTTTTAGAGTAATTGCTGGGCAAAAAGATGTCTTTAATTCTAATTTCATAAAAGATTCAAATTTAAAAAATGTATTGCCTCCTAATCTACTGAAATGGTTAAAAACCGATGAAGGATTATGGCAAAAAAAGAGAATTATAACCTATGGTGGAGATTATTTTGACTCAGAGACCCCAGATAGAGAAATAGCTGGTATGATGCAGTTAGTTTTAGATAAAATTAATATTACTACTAATTATCTATCTGGTAAGAATGGTAATTTGTTATTTGGATCCGATACACCTGCTATGAACAATCACGCAAATCCTCCTGGATACAATGGTTTTTTGGAGATGAAACATTGGGTCGAAGCAGGAATTTCATTAGAAAAGATATTTATGGCTGCTACATTTAATAACGCAAATGCTTTTCATATAAATGACAAATATGGGACTATCGAAAAAGGTAAAACAGCAAATTTATTGTTATTGAATCAAGATCCACTAAATAATATATCGGCGTATAATGCTATACATTCGGTTATTGTGCATGGCAAAAAATATGCGAGAAATACACTTTCTGCAAGGGTGAGTGATTAAAAAAAATAGTAGTTTTACCAGGGATTCTCGGTAAGTATAGAATTATTCAAAAAAGAGTGTGAAGTATAATTACCCCAAAAAATAATAGAACATATATCCTATATTCTGTTGTTGTAGCCAATTTCATAGAGAAACTCACAGGGTTAATTTGAAAAAATAAAAAATGAGAAAAGCAACTAAAGTACAAATCATAACCTTTTTTGCACTTTTAGCCTTTATAATTTGGGAGATTTGTGTGTGGAACTGGGCAAAATCACAAGAGTATGGCGGAGCAATAATCCGAGTGGATTTAGTCATCATTTTACCAATATTATTAGTTCTTATTATCATTTCATTAGTTCAATTTTTTAGAAAAAAATATAAGAAGTGAAATGGATAAAGAAACCATTAAAAGATAACTCATTACTAATACATAATTAATTGTGTATGAATTTACGATGAGGAAATTCCTTATACTTTCTTTATCTTAGTTTCTTAATCTGAAAATTCTAGCGGATTTTGACGTAAACAAATTATACACAAGACTGTTGTAGTTCAATAAAACATGAAACAAGCAAAAATTATAAAAAATAATGTCCTGAAATATCATGTTAGTCATGATATTTCAGGCGTTGAATTAATGAATGCTAATTTCAAATCCAATAAAGCTTCTTTACATTATCATCCTGAATTTATTATTGGTGTTATGGAAAACGGAGTACAGGCATATTGTCCTAAATCACCTAAAGATAAATTAATTTCTAAGGGATGTATTTCAATGATTAATCCGGGAAGAATACACAGCAATAAAAGTATTGATGACAAAGGGTACAGATATAGAACATTTAATGTTCAACCAGAAATTCTTCAACAAATTGCAAATGATATAGCGCAGGATGAAATTTCACTTCCAAATTTTGACAATCTTACTGTAAAAGACAAACATTTAGAAGAAAGATTATTACATCTGCATAATTATCTTTTTTTAAATGAATTTGATACTATTCAGAACCAAAACTGTTTTTATGAAGCATTTGCATACCTTATAAAAACTCATGGTTCAAATAAGCTAAAAGGAATTAAAGCATCTGCTAATTCGATAATTACCAACCGTGTTAAAGATTATTTACATACCTATTTTGATTCTAAAATAACATTAGAACAATTGGCAGAGGTTTCAGGAGTAAGTTCTTATTATCTAAATAGAATTTTTTCAAAAACAGTGGGCTTACCTCCTCATAAGTATTTGATTAACTTAAGGTTAAATAAAGCTCAGGAACTATTAAAAAAGAGTAATTCTGTTACTGAGGTAGGGTATATGGTTGGATTTTTTGATCAAAGCCATTTCATAAGAAATTTCAAGTTATTTCTCGGGATAACACCTAAACAATATCAGGCTGCTATAGGTTAATAGCAAGATTATACAATTTTTTCATTCTATACCATTCTAATTTTGTTGACAATAAAACAAAAGAAAAATGGATGTACATAAAATACTCTCTGAAAGAGACGAGACCTTAAATTATGCCGCACAAAAGGCAATAGACTTTTTAAACGAAGCGCAAACAAGAGACATAGAACCAACCGAAGAAGCTCTTAGAAACCTTTCGTTATTAGATACTCCTTTCCCTGAAACCCCAATAGAATCTAAAAAAGTTATTCAAGAACTAGAAGGTATAGGTAGTAAAGCAGCAATGGTAACAATCAGTCCACGATTTTTTGGGTTTGTAACCGGCGCTAATTTACCAGTTACTGTCGCTGCTCAATGGTTGGCTGCGGCTTGGGATCAATTACCTAATATGGCCGTGTTATCTCCATTAGCCTGTAAATTAGAGCAAGTAGCTGAAAAATGGTTGGTTAATGTTTTACAATTACCCAAAGAAACACGTTGTTCTTTTGTAACAGGCACCACAACTGCAGATATGGTTTGCTTACTGGGAGCTAGAAATCATGTTTTAGAGCAATATGGATGGGATATTCAAACCAATGGTTTATTCGGGGCTCCTAAAATCAGAGTTCTTGTAGGAGAAGAAGTGCATACTACAATGCTTAGAGCTTTAAGAGCAGTAGGTATTGGAAATGCTCAAATAGAAAAAATTCCGGTAGACGGCAATGGTGCAATAGATGCAAATAAACTTCCCGAATTTAGAGACGAACCCACAATTATTTGTTTACAGGCAGGAAATGTAGATTCTGGAGCATTTGATCCTTTTGATACGATAATTGATCAAGCGAAGAAGTACAATGCTTGGGTACATATTGATGGAGCATTTGGATTATGGGCAGCTTCAAATCCAGGACTAAAATATTTAATGAAAGGATTTGAAAAAGCAGATTCGTGGGCAACAGATGCGCATAAATGGTTAAATGTACCTTATGATTCTGGTATGGCATTTTACAAAGATGAAATGGTTATAAAAAAAGCACTTACATTAAAAGGCAATTATCTAGTACAAGGAAATGATGACCCAATGAACAGAACTTTAGAAACCTCAAGAAGAGCTAGAGGCACAGAAGTATGGGCTGCCTTAAAAAGTTTGGGACGAAAAGGAGTATCAGATATGATAGGTAAGTCTTGCGATTTGGCTAAATATTTTGAACAAAGATTAAGAGAAGAAGGGTTTGAAATTTTTAACAAAGTAGAACTTAATCAAGTAATGGTTTCTTTTGGTTCGGATGAAAAAACTAAAGCTGTAATAAAAGCTATACAAAAAGAAGGTACAACCTGGTTTGGCGGTACAAATTGGCATGGGAGAGAAGCTATGCGTATAAGTACTGTAGGATGGTCTACTACTAAAGAAGATATTGATTTAAGTATGGAAGCATTGCTTAAAATTGTGAATCAGTTTAATTAAAATGGAACCTATGTTAGAAAATGAAAAAATACTCAAGTTTGATATTATTATTGAAATTAGGAAGAGAATACCGATGTGCTTTACCTCTAATGGTCAATTCATCATTTCTTCGGTCGAAAAAAACAACGCAAGTGAATTGAAAATAATAATAATTGAAAATAATGTTGATCGAATTATCATAGAAGATATTGTTTTAGGATATTTATTCAGAAATAATCACTTAACTCATAATGTAAAAGACCAGGTTTACCTGGTCTTAGATTTCTTTTTTAAAAACTAAGGTAGTACGCAAACTCTAAAGAACAAAGAGAAATGATAATACTTAAAAGGCTGGAAATAGAGGATCTTGATAATTATGAATTTTGGAAACATCCAAAACATAGCTATCATTTATTAAATGGACCATATTTTAAGAAAGCTACCAAAACAGAAATTGAAAAAGAGATGCAAACCTTAAAAATTAAACTTCAAAACGATAAGAATATACTTGAAAACCTAAGAATAATTACCAACGAAAATAACGAAATGATTGGAGAAGTAAGCTGGTATTGGAAATCAAAAGAAACCAATTGGCTTGAAGTAGGAATTGTTATTTTCAATGAAAAGTTTTGGATTATAGGAATTGGTTATACAGCTCTTAAGCTATGGATAAATGAGGTTTTTAGAATTAAGGATAGTATTGTAAGGATCGGTATTACTACCTGGTCTGGAAATGTAGGTATGATTAAACTTGCTAAAAAACTAGGAATGAAGGAAGAAGCAAGATATAAGAAAGCAAGAATTGTTAATGAAGAATATTTCGATTCAGTTAGTTATGGAATATTAAGAGAAGAATGGGAAAATAATGAACTATAACGACATCGTTCAAAAAAGAGTATGAAATCTATCCTAAGTGATTATAGAATTTTGATAGAAGTAAATCAATCTTATGATTGGAACGAATACTATACCAATCTCTCATATCCCAAACGTATATTAATCCTGGTACTATCTATAATTTTATGTTTAATTTTACTCTAGTAAACAAAGGCAAAAATATTGAAGAAAATTCTAATGCATATGTCGGTATAATAGATTTTGAGTATGGTTATAGTAGGCTAATTATTGCCGTAGATCAAGGAATTTTTAGAAATTTAGATTTCTTCATCAAAGACAAAAAGTATCAGTTATTATTCTGGACCCATAATGTGATAAGGCCGCTTTATTTTTAAGATTATTATGTAGTTGGGAAAATTTCAATACTATTTTTATAGCCATGATTAAGTAATATGAATTTAACAAGACATATTCGAGGACTGTTTCAACCCATTCAACCCACCATACAACAAACTAAAGAAAATGTAAATTATATTGAGTTTTTACCAACAACCAAATTACAACCTTACATCTATTGCTACTGGCAATTAAAAACAACCGAAAAACTAAATGGCGCTTTTAGCTATAAAGTAGTTTCTGATGGTTGTATTGATATTCTATTTGAAATAAATAATCCTAAAGATAATTTTGTTGCTGGTTTTTGTAAAAAATACACAGAATACGTATTACAACCAGAATTCAACTACATTGGTGTTAGATTTTTACCCACTATATTTCCTCAGATCTTTAAGGTTAATGCAAGCGAACTAAGTAACAAGTTTCAAAATTTAGAAGATTTTGTACCGCAAACATCAAAATTTATAGCCAGTCATTTTCATCCTAAACTGAATATTGAAGAGATTAAATTAAAATTTGACATTTATTTTACCAATATTCTAAATCATACTGTCTTTGATTATGACAACAGACTTTACAATGCTATAGATACAATTCTAAAAAATTACGGAGTATTAAATATAGAAAAAGATGTAGATGTAGGAATTAGTAATAGGCAATTACGAAGGCTTTTTCAATTCTATATTGGCGACTCTCCTAAAACATTCAGTAAAGTTGTTCAGTTTCAAAATATATTAAAGGCAAAACCATCTAATCAAAGCCTCAAACAAAATAAACTTTTTTATGATATTGGTTATTATGATCAATCTCATTTCATAAAAGATTTTAAAAACTTTTATGGTGTCACTCCGAATAAAGCTTTTAAGAGAACTCAGTAATATGTCCGTTTTTTACAATATTTAACTGTATTAACGCTATAGTTTTGAAGAGTAAATAAAAGCTTAAAATGATGAAATGAGCCATAATAATTAGGTTAATACCAACCGATATGATCAATGGCGAATTCCATCTGACAATTAAAAAACAATAAAAAAAGAACAGATGAAACAAATTTTTAAAATTACATTTATTCTATTCGCTGCCACGCAAGTATTTTCTCAGACAAATCAAAATTTAAAAACTATGAAACTAAATGCAGGAATTATCACCGAAAAATTAACCGAAACTAAAGAGTTTTACACAAAAGTACTCGATTTTGGAGTTACATTTGAAAATGAATTTTATCTGTTAATGCACACTCCTAATCGTCAAGCTGAAATTAGTTTTTTACTACCTAATCATCCAACACAAAAACCTATATTTCAAAAACCCTTTGCTGGTAATGGTATGTATCTTACTATTGAAGTTGATGATGTAGACAAAATCTATACTGAAATTAAAAAGAAAGGTGTAAACATTGAAATTGACGTGCGCAATGAACCATGGGGAGACAGACACTTTGCTATTGTAGATCCTAACGGAATAGGTATTGATTTAGTTACGTACACAAAACCAGAATAAAACTATGCACAACACTGTAAAGAATAGTACAAGGCCATGTATAACTCACTATAAGCAAAAAAAGAAATGAAAAAATATTGTACATTATTTCTACTAATCTTTTTAATTATTTCTTGTAATAAGGGAGTAGAAAAAAACAAGATATTGTTTATAACCACTAGCGTTAACAAGATGGGAGGCAAACCAAACGGAACTTATTTAATTGAATTAGCAATTCCGTTTAATGAATTTTCTAAAAAGCAGTATCAGATTGATATTATGTCACCTAATGGAGGTGAAATCCCAATGTATCATAGTGGAGATACTACAGAAATTGTAAAATCAATCATAAAATCAGATGTATTTTACCATAAGACCAAAAACAGTCTTAAGCCCAAAGACATTAATCCAGAAGAATATTTGGCTGTTTTTATTCCCGGAGGATATGGACAGTTTTGGGATACTCATAAAAGTGGAGATGTTCAGAAAATTATAGCCAAAATCTATGAATCCAATGGAGTAATCGGGACAGTGGGTCACGGAACAGCAACGCTCATTGATGTAAAATTGAAATCTGGAGCATATTTGGTAAGTAATAAAACCATGACAAGTTTTCCTTCCTGGAATGAGAAAAACATTATGAAACAATCCAATTTTGGTGCTTTATTACCTTACGATATGGAAGTAGAATTGCAAAAAAGAGGAGCTGATCTAAAAATATACAATCACGAAAAAAAAGTGAATTACGAAGTTGTTGATTCGGAAAACAGATTGATAACCGCATCATTTTCTACAAGTGGAAAATTTGTTGCAGAAGAAGTTTTAAAATTACTTAATACAAGCGAATGAAAACCATACACAGCAGAGTGCATAATATCTATGTGCGATAAACACCGCCACACTATATGCAAGAGATGTTACCACTAATTAGACCAACTGAGACGGGAAAATAGTGCTATACTGTTTTTTTGCTTCATCAGTTAAATATGGATAAATACTTTGGCTTATCAATAATGAATATTGCTCAATAGATTCCTTTGACAAAACATCGGCTTGAATCAAAATAGAAGAAAACCAAAAATTACTAATAACTTCTATCCTTTTGAATAAACTGTGATATTCATTTTTTAACAATTCTTCACGAAATACCCCATTTTTAATAAGAACATCCACAATGTTTATAAATTCTATTTCTCTTCGTTTTGAAAGCTCAGAATAATGCCTTTTTATCTTCTGATTTCTCCTTGTGATAGTTATAAAATCCAATAAAAAGAAATGATACTCGTAAAGTATGGTAAAAATTTCTATCGAGATATTTAAAAATGATTGCAATAAATCATCAGTTTTTATAAAAAGAATACTATCGATTTTTTCAACTAACTGAAAATAGAGCGTTTCAATTATATCTTCTCTTTTTTTAAAATGATATTGCAGGTTACCAACACTAATCCCTGCCTTATCAGCAATAGTTCTTAAGGATACATTTGAAATACCAGAATCATTAAAGAGGTCCAGGGATTTTATTAAAATCTTTTGTTTTGTTGCATTCATCTATACAAAGATATCATTTTTTAGTACAAATGTACTAGGTTGATTATTTTTAGTACATTTGTACTATATTAACAATTGTTATTTATGACTATAGATATTATCGGAGCAGGAATAGGAGGATTAACTACTGCAATTGCACTTCAACAAAAGGGGATTAGAACGAGAGTTTTTGAGCAAGCTGAAAATATAAAACCTGTTGGAGCGGGGATTATTTTAGCTAATAATGCAATGCAGGTGTATGAAAAACTAGGGCTGCGAAAAATGATTGAAGACAATGGAAATTACATTTCTGCAATGAACATCACTAAGGCAAATCTAAATCCTATTTCTAAAATTGATTTATCCTTTTTCGAAAAAAAACATAAAGTAAAGAATATTGCAATTCATCGAGGTACATTACAACAAATTTTAATTAATGAATTAAAATCTAATGATGTAAATTTAAATTATCGTCTAAAAAAGATAAAACCAAACGATAATGGATATTCACTAACGTTTGAAAATGGAAAGCAAATTGAATCTGCTACACTCATTGGTGCAGACGGACTAAAATCAGTTGTGCGACAACATTTGTTTCCAGATACTATAATAAGAAATGCTAAGCAAATTTGCTGGAGAGGAGTAACAGACTTTAAGCTTCCTAATACATACAAAAACGAACTCAATGAAGCTTGGGGAAAAACAGATCGATTCGGATTTGTTAAAATAGCAGAGCATAAAGTGTATTGGTATGCCTTGAAATCGTTTAAAAATGACAAAAACGAATTTTCTGTACATGATATTGAAAAGTACTTTGATAAGTACAATTCGGTTATTAAAAGTATAATTTCTTCAACTAAAAAAGAAGAAATAAATACAGCAGAAATATCAGATTTAAAACCGACTAATTTTTGGTATAAGGAAAAGGTTTGTCTTATTGGTGATGCAGCACATGCAATGACTCCAAATATGGGGCAAGGGGCATGCCAGGCAATAGAAGATGCTTATATTCTATCAGAGTGTTTACATAAATATGAAGTGGATCAAGCTTTTGCAACCTTTCAAAAATTAAGACTTCCTAAAGCACATCAAGTCGTAAAAGCGAGTTGGATGCTTGGAAAAATAGCACATTTATCAAATCCAATTTTAATCGGAATTCGAAATCAATTGATGAGCATGACACCTTCTTCATTCAATAGAAAACAATCTGAACACATCTTTCAAATCCCAAACTTATGATTACTACAATACTATCTATAATTTTATGTTTAATTTTTGTAGTACTTGGAGGCTTTCATTTCTACTGGCTTTTTGGAGGCGTATGGGGATTAAGAAAGGTTATTCCTACAAAAGGAAATGAGAAAAATACGCTAGCCATTCCTAAATTCGCAACCTTAGTGGTTGGACTTATATTGGTTGCATTTGGATTGGTTTATCTTATAAAATCCGGATTTATAAGTGTTCAGTTTCCAAATTGGATAACAATCTATGGATATTGGTTTATTCCTTCTATTTTTATCTTACGGGCCATTGGAGAGTTTAAATACGTCGGCTATTTCAAAAAAATAAAGAATACCGAATTTTCGAAAGCAGATTCAAAAATATTTTCCCCATTATGTCTGGTAATTGGGATAATCGGGATATTAATACAACTAATAAAATAAAAAGTGAAGATAATTGTATAAGCAGTATCAAGACGGTTATTTTCGTTAACGATACACACTGTGTTTATTTGTAATTTTAAGAAATATTATACATGGGAACCTACACTAGAAAAACACCTTTTAAAAATTGATTGCCCAATAGAGAGGACATTACATGTTATTTCCGGAAAGTGGAAACTTGCACTATTATGTGAACTCAATAGAGGAAATAGTAGACTTAAAGATTTAGAAAAATACAATCCAGAAGCTTCTAAAAGAGCGTTAACAAAACAATTGGGTGAATTGGTAGAGGATGGGATCATTCAAAAAAAAGATTATGAAGTGTATCCCAAAAAAGTAGAGTATTCTTTAACAGAAAAAGGGAAAGAGCTTATTTCTGTGCTAAAAGTCTTAGATGATTCTGGTAAACAACTGTAAAATTTGTAGGTAAAACAAAAACCTTAAATGAGTTCTATATTCAAAATCTTCTTTACAAGAGATAATAGTAATAGATAAAATCGGTAACAGATTTTTTAATTTACTAATAATTTAAAATCATTTACTTTGTCAGGGAATTTATGTGCTATGAATTCGATAAAATATCCATCGATCATATTATTAACATCAGACTTTGGAAGTCTAGAAACTTTTGAAATCAACATATCAACATTTTCAATTAAATCTTGCCAGACTAATATTTTATTGTCTATAAAATCTAATATTTTCACAAAATCAATTTCAGTAATTCCGTAGACATTAATATTATGATTATATCTTAATATCCCCGTTTCCTCATAATCTTTTTGAAATTCATTGATTTCTCCTAAAATATTTATTACTCTTTGAGTTCCTTTTGGTATGGTTTCTAATCTCTCCAAAAGAATATCAGAAAATCCCAAAAAATATCCATTTGAATCAATTTGTTTAGATTTCATTTCTTTTTTCAATTCAAGAGAATAAAATGATGGTATTATTTCAAGATTTACATGGTCTCCTGGTATATTACTTCCACTTGACCAAAAAGCAATTTCTATTTTTATGCTCTTATCATTATACGTTAGTTTCGGTCTTGATTTAGCATATCTCCAACCTTTTGGGACATAATATTCGGCAATTTCATCACAAACAGCTTTGAATATATCTTTGCAGGGAGTGTCTTTGTTGTAGGTATTTAAAATACTACCTTCTTTCCATTTCCAACTCATTTATATTTTAATTTTTTGAGATATTTTCGTTAATGTTTCTACTATGGATAATATGAAATTATAAGTCGATGACATTTCTGCGCAGATTTCATACATTTTTCAGCTTAAAATCACTGCGCTATCATAAATATAAAAGAACCAATAGTTTAATAGTTAGTTATGATCACATATATGTTGTTGTACGACGTTTATTCTTTTTGTATTTTTTTTATTTCAATTAATTTTGATTCCTTAATAATGTGTGTTTTACAAATGTTGTTGTTTAGGTTCATATAAAATCTAAAGCCTTCATTTTTGTATGGATTATTTGAATCTCCAAAAATATAGATGGGAATTAAATTCAAAATACTAAGAATATTTCGGTTTAGAGATAGAATAAAATCCGGATTCGATGCTTTGTCATCGATTACTCTTATTTTAAAAATTTGTTTGCCAATAGTTTTTCCATAAATAGTTTCTAAAAATGTATTTTGGATTATTAATAAAATTGTACTTATAAATATTTTTATCCAAAGATTTAATTCAACAAAATACATTATTACTAGATATGGTAATATATCAATTAATTTGGCTATTACTCTTAATATTTGATTACCTTGAATTCTGGGATCATAGGGCATGTCAAAGTGAATCTTTTCAAACCCTGACCCATCTTTCTTTCGTCGATTAACAACTTTTTCAATTTTTATTTCGGATATCCTTTTAATGTTTTAATTTTTAAGGTATGTCGTGAAACGTTCCGGGTATGGGGTGTAGTTTTGATTGAGCGCTGGCTTTGTGCGGCTATGACCTATACCCATTGTTAGCACACGTTATTTTTCTAGTCTAGAAAGTTTTAATTGTTTTGTTATTATTTCTAATTATTATTCTTGAAGATTTTCTAATATTTAATCTACTGTATCAATATAATTTACCTTGAAGTATCCATCAATAATAGTTCTGCCCTCAATTTCAGAATTTTCAATATAAAAATTTCCTTCAATAATATTTCCTACTGGATCGTGATTAATTATAGAAATATATGAATCATTAGATTGATTAGGATTATTGGACAGTAAATCCTCAGGAATATTAATTCTATTCTGAAAATGCACTCCTAAAGACTGAAAGCTTCCGTCTGGTTTATAGAAGTAACTATTTCCAGATTCTACACTAGAAAGCATAGAGATCTTTATCCTTCCAAAGTTATTGTCATATCCATTAATCGTGATTTCATCTATGCCTGAAGATGTTGATCGACCAGAGTCAGGAGAACCTGGGTCGTCAGACATAAAGCGATAACCATTAATCCTCGCCGAAATCAAATTTCTATTTGGGTTAAGTTCTTCTTGTTTCTCATTAAATGGTAGTGTAAAAACTCCGTTTGCTAATTCAATAGTTTTTGAATCCCCGGTAGTAATATCTATCCATCTAAATAGTGTGCCAGTAAAAGTTCCTGAAACCAGTTTATTTTCTGTATCCAATTTTGTTATATTGATTTCACCTATTTGATCACTACTTAAAACATTACTGCCATATACATCCGTATAATTTGAAGCAGCACCACTACCCGTATTTGTATCATTAGGATCGAAATAAAATATACTAGTTTCTAGATTATCTTGTACAGTTCCAATTTTATATTTACCCTCCTTAATGGGATCTTCAATAAAAATTTCTCCCACAGTTAAATTCAAATAGGCAGTATCACCTTGGCCATAAATAAATAATTTCTTACCATTAGATAAAGTAGCTTGAGCAAAGGCATTTTCGCTTGAGGTATCCCCAAAATCTACAGTCGTTCCATTTATATCTGCTTTTAAAATCCTTTGTTGGGTATTTATTTCATCTTCTTCTGTTGTACAGCTAACAAAACTTACTAATATTGCTAATAAAATAAAATCTAATATTTTTCTCATATAATTCGTTTCAATTTTGATTGTATATTTTTCTATCATTTGATTTTCTTTCATGTTTGCTAACAATGTTATAATAGCAATTGCTATTATATCCCAATTTAGAATTTGCAAAAATATTAAGTCGTAAACTCTACCAGGAGTATTATTTGAAAAATGTGACGAATTCAACCATATACGTGATGGATTTTAATTAAATAGTATTTTTGGGAAATGAATACTAAAAATAAAAAATGAGCATCTTCAAAAAAATATTTGGAAATAAGCAAGAATCAAACGTTGAATCAAGTATGAATACTGATGGATTTATAAAACTATCGAAATCAAGTTATGATAACTTCTCTGATTTACTCGAGCAACATGGGGCTTTGTCTTTTGAAAAACAGCAGAATTTTAATGAGTTAACAGGTGAACATTCCTGGAATATAAATCTAAATGAAGGTCTTATCACCTTTGGAGAATATAGCTTTCCTTTTGAAGTGATTGGCTCTTTGTCTTTTAATGATTTTTCCTGGATGTGGGGATGGGCAAATGAAAAGAGCGGTATACCTGCTAGTTTATTAGAAAGTTCTTTAAAATTAAAAAGTATTGGAGAGCAAAATAATATAGAAGAATTTGTAAATAAACATTTTTCTGTAGATGAAGGATTTGAGCATAAAATGGGACTTATTGTAAGTGGTATGCTGAATGCTGACGCTTATTTTTGTGCAAATTATGGGCAAGGAACAATGGTTGTTACGATAAAGAGTAAAGACATACCTAGAATAGATAATAACCGACTTGAAAAAGTAATAACCAACTTTCCTCAACTTATTAGTAGTATTGAGATGAATCATAAAAATGCGTTTCTGAACTATTTAATTGATAAGGATTTTGAAATAAAGAATCAAGAAAATACGATAGAGGGATTAAAAAATGGAAAAATACTAGTTGCAGAATTTGATGAATTGGGAAGGCTTAAAAATCTAAATGGAAAGATCTAAGCAAAATTATATTTAGATTAGATGCACTTCAATTAATTACTACTGCTACGTTTACAAAGGAATAGATAACTAAATAGTAAAAATTTTATGACAGAACTTCAGCCAATTTCTAAAAGTGAATTGATTAAAGATTTTAGGGCGATGGGAGTTAAAGCAGGAATGAATCTAATGCTCCATTCTTCGTTAAGTAAGATTGGTTGGGTAATTGGAGGAGCACAAACGGTTGTGAGTGCACTAATTGATATTATTGGTAAAGAAGGAACTATTGTTATGCCTGCTGCAACCCCATTTTGTTTACACCCTAATGATTGGGACGAAGCTAAAATTCGAGAAAACTGGATACCAAAAATCGTTGAACATTTACCTGTGTTCGACCTCAATACAACGCCAACAACAATGGGAGCAATACCAGAAACATTTAGGAATTGGCCCAAAACTTTGCGAAGTGATCACCCTATTAGCTCGGTGTCTGCCTGGGGGAAACTCTCAAGTGAAATTACAAAATCTCATACTTTAGAAATTTCGGAGGGAGAAAATACTCCTTACGAAAAGGTTTATGACCTTAATTTCGAAATACTTCTATTGGGAGTAGGGTTTAATCGATGTACCATGCTTCATTTTGCAGAATCAAAATCAAAAAACAGGAGAACTACAACTAGTAGATATCCAATTTTTCGTAATACTAAAAGAGTATGGGTTGAAGTAGAGGATATGGGAAATGATAATGGTACTTATTTTCCTAAAATAGGAGCGTCATATTTGAAGGATAGAAAAGCAAGTATGGGAAAAATAGGAATGGCAGATTCAATGCTATTCTCGGCAAGAACGTTGGTTGATTACGGAACGAGTTATTTTGATAACATGAATATATAAAAAAGTCCTCCTTCACTGATCCAATGTGTTGGAGGACTTTAAACAATCAAAAACTATTTTTAATTACAGGTACCTATGGTTTTCCACCAGTGTTCTCCACTACCTGGGGTTACCCATATTGGCCCTGATTGAGCTTCGTATAATGTACCTTGATATACTACTTTGTCTCCCACATTATATACTGTTGGATATGCTTCCCAATTTGCAATACCACTACAAGAACCACCGTTACCACCACCAGAAGAAGTAATGGTGATAGATACTGTAGCCGATGTAGTTGTTGCACTAGCATTATCTGTGGCAATAGCACTTAAAGTATAATTTCCTACAGGAGCATTATTCCAGGAATAGCTATACGGGCTTGTTGTGTCTTCTCCGAGTTTAGTAGTTCCTTGAAAAAATTCAACCTTTGTAATTGTTCCATCAGCATCAGAAGCATTTGCTGTAATATTGATAGATTGCCCTTCGGTTATAGATTGATTATTTGTAGGAGATGTAATAGATACAGATGGAGATTGATTGTTTCCTCCCCCGTTACCATTACAATCCTGAACGAATTCCCATGGTAATCCGTCTCCAGAATTTGATGATGGATTATCTTTTTGGGTCCACCATTTTGCGCGATATAATTTATTATTATGCACAACCTCCTGACCAGTGTTATAAGTAACAGAAATATTCCATGGAGCAGATTCGCAGCCCGATCCTCCGCCTCCGCCTCCATCACCAGTGTATGGTGATTCGGGATAGTTTTCTGCATTAGCTATAGCTTGAGATTGTGATGTGCCATTTAGTACCTGGCTCGCGACATGAAGATATCCATATGCCGATGAAGTCGTATTACCCAGTAATAACTGCCATATCATAACTCCATCATTAGAGGTGTTATTTACAGCAATATGGTTAGATAGCTCTGCTAAGTTTTGATAAGTATATTCATAATATGGTCCCCAAGGCTCGTTAGGATAATGAACACCGGCTGCAATAGAAAACCCATACTGACTTGAATAATGTTTATAAGCATCATACATAATTTTTCTATTACTGGCAGCTCCTGTATTATATCCTTGATATGCAATAAGATCAATTTTGTCACCAACAGCCTCCATTACAGGGATCATATGCCCGGTAGTAGCAAAACCAAATAAACTAATGGCTTGATTAGGAGAAGTTGCATTAAAGAGATTAGTATCAGATTCTCCTGTTACTGTGTTTCTTTTGCTATAGGCAAAAGGAGAGGAGGGGTCATCATTATTTGCACCACCTAAGGCTCCAACACCGGCAGGAGCACAAGCTAATAGATATTGTCCTTTAGGCATAATAGCTCTCGAATTTGTAAAGAAATCGATAAAGCGTTGTACATTTATGGGATCACCTATAGTGGCAAAACTACCATTAGGTTCAAAATCCCAATCGATACCTTCGAATCCCATATCATCTACAAGATCTTTGATCTGTTGATAATTGATATCATAAGCTGCATCTGTACCCCAGTACGTTTCTCCACCTACAGATAGAATAACTTTGATTCCTTTTGATTTTAGAGCTGCAACAGATTCTTTTAAAGTATCCCCTCCGTACGGAGTTTGAATACCTGTATTGGTAATATCTAAAGAGCCTTTTTGATACCGAAGATTAGGTTTTGCAAAGGCCAAAAAAACGTGAGTGATGTGTTCTGGGATATCTCTTAGTTTTGATCCTTGCCCAGGACCAGCCCAGCTTTCGGACCAGGAAGGGAAATATCCTAAGACTATTGGTTCTGTGAGCGCTGTTTTGTCTGTTAGATTTGTTTCAGAATTTTGAACCTCTGCGGCTCCTTCTTCTAAAAAACTTTCATTCGTACAGGAAAATAAGAATACCTGTATGAGTAAGACGACTGATAATCTTTTAAGTAATTTCATTGTGTATTAAATTAAGAGTTTGTGAATATTTAGAGGTTATTATACAGCTAATGAAAAATCATGTTTTCGTTTATTTCTTTATAATCAACCTCAGAAGCTTTTCTGTATTTGAGTTCTACAGTATTCCAATCTGTAGCCCAACCTTTTGCTATATTGTTTAGATACACTATTTTTAATTTATGCTTCCCCTTTTGTAATGCGATCGAACTCTCTTTTGGATGTTTTTTTAACGGAGTATGATAATCAATAACAAGTTGATCTCCAATCCAAACCTGATCCTGAGTACTGGAAAAATAATACACTCCATCTTCTGGGATATCAACATAGCCATCAAGAAAAACAGCTTTGAAGTTATCTTCTTTTACTTCATGACCCCAATGGTATGTAGTATTAGCATCTTTAATTTTTTGAACTACAGAAGTATGTGTTTTTGTAGTATCCTTAACATCATCAATACTTTTAAAATTCCCTTTTATCTCTTTCATGATAAGCCCTTGAGATAGTTTTGCTGTATTAGAAGCGGCAATAGGGTTTTCTTTTGTGATGTTCAATTTTCGAATACTACTCATTTTTCCATTTTTCAATAGAGAAGCAATTCGTAGTTCTGTATTTTCCTTAAAATTTAAGGGCTCGGTATATGTTGTACTAGATGCATTTGGATCTGTTCCATCTGTAGTGTATACCATCTTAACCGGATGTGTGGTGGTAAAAGGAATGCTTACACTATCAATAAATACAATTTTATTTGAAGTAGGCCCTTCGGGAAGAGGAATATGGTAATTAATATGATGATATTCTAGTAGATCATAAACATCATTCAATCTATTTAGGAAATTGTCGAATTTTTTGTTTTCTTTTTGTGACCATGTGGTTTCTGCTAATGCTATGATACGGGGATATAGCAGGTATTCTATTGTTCCTTCTTCATACGTATATTCGGTCCAAACATTTCCCTGTGCACCTAAAATATGTTTCTTTTTATCTTCTTCAATTTCTTTTGGTATAGGATCGTAGTAATATACTTTTTCTAGCGGGATATATCCTCCAAAGGCTAAAGGTTCTGCTTTAAAATCACCCTGATAAAAATTAAAATAACAGTATTTTGCAGGAGTCATGATAACATCATGCCCTTTATTGGCAGCCTTGATTCCTCCTTCTTCTCCCTGCCATGACATAATATTGGTTGTAGGAGTAATACCGCCTTCCAGGATTTCATCCCATCCAATCATTTTTTTATGATATTTTGATAAGATTTTTTCTACACGAGCCATAAAGTAGCTTTGGATTTCCTTTTCGTCTTTCAGGCCTTCGCGTTTTTTCAAGTTCTGACACTCTGCAGAATTTTTCCATTGATCTTTAGGCACTTCATCTCCTCCCATATGATAATATTCATAAGGAAAGAGGGTCGCTAGTTCCTGGATTACATCTTCTATAAAAGTGTAAGTTTCTTCTTTTCCTGCACAAAGAATACTGGATTCTACACCCCATAAATTTCTTACTTCATATTTTTCTTTACCACAAGAAAGTTCGGGGTATCCAGCTAAAATGGCTATAGCATGTCCCGGTGTGTCAAATTCTGGAATTACATCAATAAACCTTTCTTTGGCATATTGTACAACTTCTTTTATTTCTTCCTGGGTATAAAACCCTTGATGAAACGAACCATCGGCATTTTTTCTTTTAGACCCAATCTCTGTAAGCTTAGGATATTTTTTGATTTCAATTCGCCACCCCTGATCATCAGTGAGATGCCAATGAAATTTGTTGATTTTGAAAAGTGATAGTACATCAAGTTGTTTTTTGATAAAGTCGATAGAGAAAAAATGCCTTGAAACATCCAGATGCATCCCTCGCCAACCGAAACGAGGTTTATCTTCTATATTTAGAGCCTGGATTTTAATAGGGAGGTGCATTTGATTTTTGGGATTAGCATCATATAACGGAAGAAGTTGCATAAAAGTCTGCATGCCATAATACAATCCTTGATCAGTTTTAGCTTTTATTTTTACCTCATCTTTTGATATAGATAAACGATATTCTTCTTCACCAAAATCTAGAGTACTTTCTTTGATTAATTGAATACTGTTTTTGATGCTGCTCTCACTTTGTATTGAAAAAGAGTGACCTGTAAAAGCCTTGATTTTTTCGATAAAAAAACTGGCAATAACCTCTGAAGATGTGTCATTACATTGAAAAGTGGTTTTTTTGTTGATCTCGAAGTATCCTTGTTTTGTTTCTACTTTGAAAGGTATGGGGGTAATACTCAAAGATCGATTAACAGGAGATGATGAATCAGGACTTTTACAGGCCATGAAAATTAAAAAAAAGATGGGTATAATTCGTAAACTCATTACTGACTTGTTTTTTGAGAAATTCTTTGTGTGATCATGCGATTAACTAAATGGTCTATTGGCTTTTTTACAAAACCCTTAACCCGATAACCACGGTCATCTAATAATTTTTTTATAATATCTTGCGAGTAGTAGGCTACCGAACCTACAAAGTGTATAGGGTATTTGGATAATTCTTCTTTATACTGGAAAAGGTAAGTACTTATAAATTTTGAAATACCATGATGTAAAATTTCTTCTAGATAAACATTTCCCCGATTTCTAAAAATGAACTTAGCATAAGAGGCTAAATACTTATTTGGGTGATCAGCACAATATAACTCATCAAGAATTTGATTAAGCTCGGTAGTATAATCATTCTTAAATAATGATGCCGTATCTGATGGCATTTTGCCTAGAAAATAATCTTTGATCAATTTTTTTCCCAAATAGTTACCACTTCCTTCATCTGCTAATAGGTATCCTAAAGCGGGAGATTTTTGAATAACGTTTACTCCATCATAATAGCAGCAATTTGCTCCTGTTCCCAAAATGCATACTACACTTGGTTTTTCTGTTGTAGCTTTTACAGCTCCAATAATATCTTCTTCTATAACAATAGATGTTGCATTTTTGAACATAGATTGTAGTACGAGAGCTATTTTTTTCTTAGCATCAGCCTCGCCGCACCCTGCTCCATAAAAGTAAATCTTATGTATAAGATCTCTTTTCTGTAGTATAGTATCTGCTTTTTGAACAATATTTATGATAGCATCGTCAGAAAGTAAAAGAGGGTTTATACCATCGGTTTTAGTTTTATCAACGAGTTCCCCATCATTTTTAACAAGAACCCAATCACATTTAGTAGAACCGCTATCTGCAAATAATATCATTAGTCATTAGTTTATTTATCATTTATGTACTGTCTTATTGTTGATGTATAGCGAAGAGATTCTTTTTAAAAGCAACTTTCCCTCAATACATGAGGGAAGGTTGTTTTTTTGCAAAAATTTATCTAACAAACAAAGCATTAATTTTTAAAATATATATCTCTTAAAAGCTTCTATAGCCTCATAATCTGCGAGACCAAGCTTATCATATAATATCGCTGTATTTCTATTTCTTTCACGAGCTCTTAACCAAAACTCTCTAGAATCCTCTCCTTGAAACATCACCCTGTCTTTTTGAGATTGGTGATATAAAATGGCATTAGTTTTTTTGGATACTTCGTGTGGACTTAGAGGTACAGCCATTTCAATTTCAGAAACGTCCCATTCTTGCCAGGCACCTCTATATAGCCATACCCAACAATCATTCATGAAGCTTTTACTTTTTAGGTTGTCAACAGCCTCAAAAATAGCATCTAGACAAACTTTATGAGTTCCATGAGGATCGGCAAGATCACCTGCTGCATATATTTGATGCGGTTTTATATTTTCGATAATATCTGCCGTAAGGGCTACATCTTTTTCTCCCAGAGGATTTTTTCTAATTCTTCCGGTTTCATAAAAAGGAAGATCGAGAAAATGAACTTTATCATCATCTAATCCAAAATAACGAGTAGCTCCCAAAGATTCCATTCTTCGAATTAATCCTTTAATTAAACGAACTTCTGGGATATCAATATCACCTTGATTTTTTGATTTAAGAAATGCAATAACCTTCCTAAAAGTATCTTGATCTTTACCAGGATGAACACTATTGGCTACTTCAGAAAATTTTAAGGCTTCATCATCTGTAACGGCTATATTACCAGAAGTCTGATAAGCAACATGTACATCATGTCCTTGATCGATTAATCTTAAGAATGTCCCTCCCATTGATATAACATCATCATCTGGGTGAGGGCTAAAAATTAAGACCCTCTTTTTTGCAGGCAGAGCTCTCTCGGGTCTGTTGGTATCATCTGCATTTGGTTTTCCTCCTGGCCAACCTGTAATGGTATGCTGAAGTTTATTAAAAATCTTAATGTTTAAATCATAAGACGACCCTTCGACTGCCAAAAGACCAGACATTCCATTATCATTATAATCTTTATCTGTAAGTTTTAAGACAGGTTTATTAAGTTCTTGACTCAACCAGGTTACCGCTTTAAACTTTAATTGTTCTTTCCAGATACATTGATCTACAAGCCATGGTGTTTTGATTCGTGTAAGTTCAGAAGCTGCTTCAGAATCAAGGATGATCGTAGTATTTTTATGTTCTTGTAAAAAAGATGCGGGGATGTTGGATGTAATTTCACCTTCTATGGTTTGTTTTACTACAGTAGCTTTTTTATGTCCCCAGGCTAATAGTAACACCCTTCTGGATTTCATTATGGTACTTATTCCCATAGTAACCGCTTTTTTAGGAACATTTTCTAAACCATTAAAATCAGAAGAAGCATCAGTTCTGGTGATGTGATCTAATGTGATGATTCGTGTTCCCGAATTAGGGTGTGATCCAGGCTCGTTAAAGCCGATGTGTCCTGTTCTACCAATTCCTAAGAGTTGAAAATCTAATCCACCATACTTTTTGATCTTCATTTCATAATCAATGCAGTACTGATCCATTTCTGTAACAGGAATGGTACCATCAGGAATGTTGATGTTTTCGGGGTTAATATCTATATGATCAAATAAGTGTTGATGCATAAAATGATAATAACTTTGTTGGTGACCCGTATCCATAGGATAATATTCATCCAGATTAAAAGTAACTACATTTGAAAAGCTTAACTCTCCAGAACGATGTAGGCTCACCAATTCTTCATATACTTTTATAGGTGAAGAACCTGTAGCCAGACCGAGTACACAAGGTTTTCCTTCTTCTTGTTTTTGTTTAATTAGTGTTGCAATTTCGTGGGCAACAAGTTTTGAAGCTGTCGAAGAATCGGGGAATATTTCATTATGAATCTTCTCAAACTTCGTTTTTTCAAACTGTCCTACCTGTTTATATTCAATTTCCTGGATCATTTTTCCTCAAGAGTTTGATATTTTTATTGTTTTTATTTATTTCAAGGCTTTTGATGAAAAGAGATGGAGTCGAGAGAGTATCCTCTATCCATCTCTTTTATCAGTATTATTTGGCTAACTCAAATTTTTTAAAAATTTCCACCATCAATATCCCACCATAGTCGGGTTCCTCCATTATCAGGACCACTAAGAAGTGTTACTGCTTGCGCTACTCCTTGAGGGTTAGTACTTCGCTGACTATCTGGGAAGGGTAATCTTCTTACCTGAATATCAGTATCTACCGTACCTCCACTATTATTAGCTACCGAAGGGAATATTTTTGGATATCCTGTTCTTCTAAACTCACTCCATGCTTCTTGTCCATCAGGGAACATAGCGATCCATTTTTGAGTAATAATTCGCTCTAACTTTTCTTCATTTGCTGCTCCGCCATCCCAGGCTATAGTAATCGTACTTAATGCAGGAGTACTATGAGATCCTACAGGGTCAACATAATCAATAGGTGTAGAGGCATTATCAGCAATGTAGGTCGATGCTCCGGCAGCGCCGTGTTGCTCAAAAGAAGTTGTGATTCCCATTTCATAATTTGATTGCGCATCACCAGCACCAGCCCATCCTCTTAATGCAGCTTCTGCCTTTAAGAAATATGCTTCTGCAGCAGTCATTAATTGAATATCTGTAGTTGGAGTTTTATCAATGATATAAGAATTTCCTAATCTAGAAAAACCAACATAATCGTCTTTTTGATCAATATCATCAGTATACCCATCTAATAAAGGTAACCCACCTCTTAATCCTTTTAGTGATCCTGGTGTTACTGTAGATTCTTCAAATAAAACAGGACCTCTGGCATCGTTATAACCAACTAGTATAGACTCCATAGAAGCGTTCATACGAACGTCATTCCACTCAGAATTAAAAACAGTTAATGGATGTTTTGCTCCTCCTTTAATAATAAAATTATCAGCATTAGTTTCTAAAAGTCCTGCACCAAGTGCTAGTGATTTCTCTCCTTCAGTTTTTGCCTTGGCAGCATCTGCTTTAGAAATTCTAATCGCTAAACGTAATCGAAGTGTATTAGCAAATTTTATCCATTGTGCATAATTTCCACCATATACAAGATCAAAGTTAGTGAATTGTTCATTGGTTGGATCTGTAGATAAAGTGGCGATTGCTTCATCAAGTTCGATAAAAAATTGGTTGTATACTTCTTGTTGAGTATCATATTCTGGAAAAGATGCTCCTGGTACTCCAAATTTTGAATATACAATCGGACCATACACATCTGTTACTCTATGCATACCTTCAACTCTTAGTATTTTTGCAATAGCATAGATTAATGGAAATTTTTCTTCTCCACGTTCTTTAACTAACGAAGCATTTTGCATAACTCCTGTAGAAGAATATGGGATGTCCCAGGCCCATCGATCCCAAAAATCAATAAAACCATAATTCGTTGTGTTTACACCTCCTGCAAATGGTCTTGGCGGGGCCATATACCCACTAAAGGTATCTGCATTTAGATTATGTTGTAACTGTGTATGCCATGCAGGATCATACCTATACAGGTTTAAAAAGATAGGATTAAATGGTCCACCTACATTAATAAAATCGGCTTCACTTTGTGCATCCGTTAATCCATTAGGATCTGTATTTAATGCTTCGAAATCGTCTGTACATGAGAGTACAAATACCGAAATAAAAGCAGTAATGATTATTTTTTTAAATATATTTTTCATGATATTCTATTCCTTTTAATTAAAATGATAAGCCAACATTCAAACCGATACTTCTGGTAGATGGCGATCCGAATACATCAACACCCTGAAGTCCGTTTCCTGTACTTAAAGATATATTGGGGTCATATGGAGCGTCTTTATAAAAGAAAAATAAATTTCTACCTACTAAAGAAGTATTGATCGAATTAAAAAAGCTATTCTCTCCAAGATTAAAGTTATACCCTATAGATAACTCTGCTAATCGGATATTAGTAGCATCATATACATATTCACCACTAAACTTATCTCTTCCTCCAATTGCCTGATGGTATTCTGTAGCTGGTATTGTAGTTTCTGAACCAGTAGCTTCATCAAAAATTCGCACACTACCTGTTCTGTCTAATGTTCCGAAACCATCAACGATAGCTTCAGTAAGACTCATTACTTCTCCACCAAATTTTCCATCAACTAAAAAGGATAATGTTACATTTTTATAAGTAAAAGAATTATTCCATCCTAAAGAAAAATCAGGGTTGGCATTTCCTAATAAATCAAAACCTCCTCTGGTGTTTGCATCGGGTGCCGCCTGAGTAAAGTTACCATCTGCATTTCGAATCGGCAATCCATTTGCATTTCTGTTAAGTCGTTTACCGTAAATGTCACCAAAAGATCCACCTTCTGCAATTAATAAAGCATAAGCGTTAACACTTATTGGAGTTAGTTCTAGAAAATCTCTATCTAATCTAGAATCTAATTCCTTAATAGTATTTTTATTACTAGCTAGATTTACAGTTGTATTCCAGGAAAAATTCTCAGTTTGTATTGGGTCTGCGGTAATAGAAACTTCAATACCTTTGTTTTCAAAATCCCCTGCGTTGATAGCAAATTGATCTGCTGTTTGACCATTAGCATTTGTTTGACCACTAGCAGACTGGATTGTCATAAATTGATCTATAGTATTGGTTTTGTAATATCCAATTTCAAACCCTAAACGGTTATTAAAGAATTGCCATTCTGTACCGATCTCAAAAGATCTTTGAGTTTCTGGTTTTAGCTCTGTAAGTGGTCTTACTGTAGGACGATTTAACCCGCCAGGACCAGTACCAATAGTATTTATTGGATTATTGGCAAAACTTTGGATATCATTACCTACCTCTGCATAAGAAGCTCTTACTTTTGCAAAAGAAATTACTTCAGGTAATTCAAACATTTCAGAAACAACTCCCGTAATACCAAAAGATGGATAAAAGAAAGAATCCGAAACTGTTGAAGACCAGTCATTTCTGGCAGTTAGATCAAGATATAACATATCTTTATACCCTAATGTTGTACTAGCGAATAGAGATTGTACTTCTTTTTGCTCTGCTTGAGTTTCTTTTAGTATTGGATTAACTCCTACTGTACCAACTACAAAATTAGAAAGCGTAAAGATGTTTGGTATTTTTAAATTACCTCCTACACCAGAATCTAATAAGGTGCTTTCGCCTAAATCTGATTTTCTGATACTGGTACCGATATTAGCAGTTAAATTAAAACTGTCTGAAAGAGGAGTATTAATTGTAGCTATGATATCACTATAGATCTGAGTATCCTCTACATCATTTAATAAATAACGACCATTTGATGCAGATAACGTTCCATCGGTGGTTGCATGAATTCTTCTTTCAAATTTATAAAAGTTTTTATCATAACTTCCTCTGGTTTGAACGGTTAACCAATCATTAAACCTGTATTTTAAAGAAACAGATGCCAAAACTTTTTGATTTTGATCATCACTGGCATTTCTGTTGAGTATCCAATATGGGTTTTGTTCGATATCAGAAGTTCCTCTAAACCAACGTTGCGCCATTAAGTTTCTATCTACATTAAATTCTTCAAAGACTCTATAGTTACTTAAAGTTTCTGTATCCGAATTAAATGCTGTTGCTCCTACTAATGGATTATAGTATAGACCAGAAACGGGCTTATTATGTATTTTTTGAGTTGAAAGCAAGATGTTTGCATCAACAGTTAACTTGTTATCAAATAATTTAGCTGTTTCTCTAATATTAAGTGTATGCTTTTTTACATTATGAGTAGGAAGTACTCCTGAAGCTTGTGTATTTGCATAAGAGAAATAAGTTTGAGCAGTTTCTGTTCCTCCCGATACTGACAATGAATTAATTGCAGTTGTTCCTGTTTCTAAAAAGTCATCTATGTTTTTTTCTGTACGATCATTATAATCAAGTAAATAAGCAGCGTTATCTACTGTGAAACTAGAAGATACATTTGTTCTAAAGCTTCCTGATTTACCTTTCTTAGTCGTAATTAATATCACACCATTAGATCCCTGGCTACCATATAAAGCCGAAGCCGAAGCTCCTTTTAGAACACTAATACTTGCAATATCGTCTGGATTGATCAAGGATAGAGCATCCCCACCATCTCTGTTTCCTGCATTTTCGATATCACCAAATGTACTATTAGGTTGAATAGCAGAATTATTTAATAAAGGAATACCATCTACAACGTATAATGGTTGGTTATTCCTGGTAGAAGTATTACCTCGTAAAGTTACTTTTACCGATCCACCAACACCAGATGCACTTCTGTTTACAACAAGACCTGATACTTTACCCGAAAGACTGTTGATAGGGTTGGCATCCTTGATTTTTGTTAGCTCATCAGATTTAATATCCTGAGCTGCATAAGTAAGTGATTTTCTGGTTTTTTGAATCCCCAGTGCAGTTACTACTACATCTTCTAATTGTTCAGCATCTTCTTGCAATTGAACATTTATTACTGTTTCACTACCTACAGTAATTTCTTTATCTGACATTCCTAAATAGGAAAATTGAATTACATCTCCTGTCGCTGCAGTGATCGTGTAATTACCGTCAAAATCGGTCTGTACTCCATTTGTAGTTCCCTTTACAATAATATTAACTCCAGGTAGTGGTACACCATCTGAAGCCCCCGTTACTGTCCCCGTTATTTGGGTTCCCTGTCCAAAACTCAGAAAAGAAAAAAATAATAGAGTGGTTAGGGTTAAAATCTTTTGTTTCATATTAATATGTGTTTTTTGAATGATCTCAAAGTAGTATTTTAATTATTTAACAAAATTTTTTTTAGACCAACGACATGGTTTTAATAACAATCGACATGCATTGATAGATGACGGTTTTTTTGAAATTTGATATTCTCATTTTTTTTGCTTTTCTCTATAAATAGCCTTACATTTTTCAAAAATTTATGTTAAAAAAGTAATTTTGACGGGTATTATTTAGTGATTTTTTTAAAAAAGGAGGGATAACGTGCAAAGGACTATTAAACGAAAATACCATTTGTATTTTTGGATTATTTATTTTTTATTTAATGTAATTCGATGGGGGAGTTATTTTAATGATTATTGGTATTCATTAAAATCGAACCTTGTAGAATTCCCTCTACACATCATCTTGGTTTATTTTAATATATATTATTTGGTACCTAAGTTCATATTCAAAAAAAAGTATGTGTATTATGTACTTTTCTTATGTATATCTCTTGGAGTTCATTATATATTAAGGTCAGGTCTAAACCTATTATTAGTTACCGAAGACATCTGGCCCGAAGTAGAAGGACGACTGGATCCATTTGGGTTTAATCATATTGTAGCAGTAGCTATAGGAGAATTGTATGTTGTAGGACTAACTTCAGCAATAAAGTATACGGTCGATTTTTTGATTATGCAAAATAAGAATAGAGATCTAAGTGAGTTGCAATATAAAACAGAGTTAAAATATTTAAAAGCACAGATACAACCTCATTTCTTTTTTAATACACTTAATAGTTTATATGCATTAACGATAAAAAAATCGGATTTAGCACCTAATCTTGTATTAAAACTATCTAACTTTATGAGATATGTGATTTATGATACCAGTAAAAAAAAACTCCCTCTTTTGCAGGAGATTGATCATATAGACAATTATATAGAACTCGAAAAAATGCGTTATGGTGATCGAGTTGATTCTAGGGTTGATATAAATGGTAATATTGATGATGTTAAAGTAGTTCCTATGCTGTTTTTACCATTTATTGAGAATGCTTTTAAGCATGGGCTTAAGAATAATGATAGAATGGAGTTATTAATCTCTTTTGAAAGATTTGAAAATGAACTGATATTTATATCCAAAAATAATTATGAAGATGAATCTAAAACTAAAAGACTTAATGGAATTGGAATAAAAAATGTAAAAAGAAGATTAGAAATACTTTACCAAAAAAAATATACATTAAACATAGCACAAAAAAATAATGAATATTCGATTTTGCTTAAAATCCCTATATAATGATTATTAAATGTATCATAATTGATGATGAGCCCCTGGCGATTGAAGTTATTGAATCATTTTTAAAAGAATTTAAAAATGTTGAAGTTATTGGTACTTTTCAGGATCCAATTGAAGCATTAACTATATTAGAGCAGGGCGGTGTTGATGCTGTGTTTTTAGATATAAACCTGCCAAGAATGAATGGCTTAGAGTTTTTAAAAAGCTTGAAAGAATACCCTCAGGCAATAATAACTACAGCTTATAAAGAATATGCATTAGAAAGTTATGAATTAGAAGTTCTGGATTATTTAGTGAAACCTATTTCTTTTAATCGATTTCTAAAATCTATAAATAAATTAACTGCAAGACTTATTACAATAAAGAAACATGAACCTTCTATGGATTTGGTTCAACCGGCTCATATTTTCTTAAAAGTAGATAAGAAATTGGTGAAAATTTTGTTAACCGATATCCTATTTATAGAAAGTCTTAAAGATTATATCCGAGTAAGTACACTCGAAGATACGTTTATGTCTCATAAATCCTTAACAAGTATTAGTGAAGAACTTCCTTCAGAAAATTTTATAAGGATTCATAAATCGTATACCATAGCTATAGATAAAGTTAAATCTATAGAAGGAAACCTTGTCGAGGTGGGAGAAAAAAGAATTCCTATAGGGAGGAATTACGCGGCTCATGCCAAACAACGAATATTAAAAAACAAATCAAATTTATTAAAATAAAAATAATGGTTTTAACTACATTGGACTACATAATCATAGCCTCATTTTTCTTAACCACAATAATTATTGGAGTAGTGGTATCTAAAAGATCTGGAAAAAATACAGCAGAGTATTTTTTATCTGGACGTAATATGCCGTGGTGGTTACTAGGTTTTTCGATGGTAGCAACTACATTTTCTACCGATACCCCCAATTTAGTTACTGATATTGTAAGGCAGGACGGTGTTGCTGGTAACTGGGTATGGTGGGCTTTTTTATTAACAGGCCTTCTAACCGTATTTGTGTATGCCAAGCTATGGCGTAAATCAAATGTTACGACAGACTTAGAGTTTTATACATTGAGATATAGTGGAAAACCCGCTCAGTTTTTAAGGGGGTTTAGGTCAATATATCTTGGGGTAGTATTTAATATAATTGCTATGGCTGCTGTAAACCTTGCTGCCATTAAAATAGGGCAGATTATGCTTGGACTTTCGCCAATACAGACTGTTTTAATAGGTGGTGTGGTAACAGCTGTTTTTAGTTCTTTAGGAGGTTTTAGAGGAGTAATTTATACAGATTTTGTACTTTTCTTTGTTGCAATAGTGGGTGCAGTAGGGGCCTCTTATTATTTGATTAATCTTCCTGAAGTGGGTGGGCTGAGCAATTTGATCTCTCACCCAAATGTATCTGATAAACTTTCATTTTTTCCGGATTTTTCTAATACAGAAGCATTAATTGGAATTTTAATTATACCATTAGCAGTACAATGGTGGAGTTCATGGTATCCTGGTGCAGAGCCAGGAGGTGGTGGGTATATTGCACAACGTATGCTTGCTGCAAAAAATGAAAACCACGCAATAGGTGCTACTTTCTTTTTTAATATTATGCATTATGCTCTACGACCTTGGCCATGGATTTTGGTAGCATTAGCATCTTTAGTGATGTATCCAGATATTGCTAGTATTCAAGAGGCTTTTCCTAATGTTGAATCTAGTAAATTAGGACATGATTTGGCTTATTCGGCAATGTTAACAAAACTCCCGGCAGGACTATTAGGACTTGTCTTAGCTTCTCTGGGTGCTGCATTTATGTCAACGTTATCTACACATCTTAATTGGGGATCATCTTATATCGTTAATGATTTTTATAAGCAACAAATTAAAAAGGATGCAAGCGAAAAAGAATTGGTAAATGTTGGACGAATTACTACGATAGTTCTTATGGTGACTAGTGCTGTATTTGCACTTTATCTTACTAATGCAAAGCAGCTTTTTGACATTATTTTAATGTTTGGAGCAGGAACAGGATTAGTATATATTTTGCGTTGGTTTTGGTGGAGAATCAATGCATGGAGTGAAATATCCGTAATGTTTTCTGCAATGCTTATCCCATTAATTTTGACTTTTACGCCTCTTGGTGATTCATTATTTGGATATACCAATGATGCCGGAGAAATAATATCAGGTGTATTTCCTTCCTGGTTTAGATTTATAGCTATGGTGATTATAACTTCAATAGTTTGGATTGTGGCAACTTATCTAACTAAACCAGAATCAAAAGAGACTTTACGCTCTTTTTATAAAAATATTCAACCTGGTGGGCCAGGCTGGAAAAAAATTGTTGATGAAGCTAATGCCGAAGGGGTAAAAATAGTAGAATCTAATGAGAAATGGTCTGTGCCTTCTGGAATTCTAGCAATGCTATTAGGTTGTGTATTGGTATATAGTTGTTTGTTTTCTGTAGGGAACTTGCTTTACGGAGAGTACATCATGGCGGGAATTATAGGGGTATTAGCCTTAGTTTCTGGTTTTTTATTGGCGAGAGTTTGGAAATCAATAGGAAAGAACCTAATGTCGTGAGGATAACTAAACGAATACAATCTGTTGATTTTTTAAGAGGACTTACTATTATGCTTATGATCCTGGTAAATACACCAGGAGATTGGTCTTATGTGTATACACCGTTGTTACATGCAGAATGGAATGGCCTTACCTTGGCAGATTTTGTGTTTCCTTTCTTTTTATTTATTGTAGGGATATCTATATCGTTTGTATACAAACATAAAAAAGCAGATAGGGCTATATATAAAAAAATCTTAATACGAAGTCTAAAATTAATTGCACTGGGACTATTTATCAATGTATTTTTGCCTTATTTCCCTTTTATAGAAACAGAATCTATACGTCTACCTGGAGTACTGCAGCGAATAGGAATTATATTTTGCGTAGCCTCGATATTGTATTTGAATTGTAATCGAAAACAGCTGGTTTTTATTGCAGTTACTATTCTTGTTGGGTATTGGATATGGTTGGCATACATTCCATTGCCTGATGGGACTTCTCCTACACTAGAAAGGGGACCAAATAACTGGGCTAATTATCTGGATTATGTATTGCTTAAAGGATATATTTGGAAACCAGATTATGATCCAGAAGGTATACTTAGTACATTACCGGCTATAGTGACAACAATTACCGGGATTTTTGTTGGTGAGGTTTTGGTAAGTACAGCAAAACGAAAACTTGGTTTATTGACGGTAATGGGAGGAGGTTTTATGATCATAGGGTATTTATGGAGTATCTTTTTTCCGATCAATAAAGTGTTGTGGAGCAGTAGTTTTGTATTGGTTACATCGGGCTATGCTACTATGTTTTTAGTACTGTTTCATTATTTTATGGATCATAAAAAACATGATTTTGGTAGTCTTGTGAAATATGTAGGAGCAAATGCAATTAGTATCTATTTTTCTTCTATGATACTTGCTAAATCTTTTTATTTGATTAAAATCGATTCTCAAACTTCGGTGCATCAATTTCTTTTTGAAACATTTTTTGTGTACCCGTCGATTGATAAGCCATTATCCTCTTTTTTTTATGCATTGGTTGTTGTTGGTTTTTATACACTTTTGGCATATTTTTTATACAAGAAAAAAATATTTATTAAAGTCTAGATAATAATAAAAACCATTATCAGAATATTATAAAGTATACTGCGAGAAGTTAAGATTATTGATCATTAAAAATATTTCTTGCAGTGCTACGGCTTTAAAATACGTTGTTTCAAAAAAAATAGATTATGTTAATTTTTTTAAAAATAAATTCTATTTTTGTTAAAAAATTAAGAAAAGTAAACCTAATGTAAGCTATAATACAAATAATTACCCCTTCTTGTTTTATATCTGCTGGATAAAAATACCTAAGATCTGTTATTCGTGATTACAATTATCAAGGATAATATAATTTTTTGAATAAGATCTAATGATATGTAATTCGATTTTAAATTTTTGGTAAGTAAAGTTAATACTCTAAGCTAAAAGATGAAACAAGACGTTTTATGAAAAGAAATATATTCACCTCAATAATTCTTATTTCATTACTGATTTTATTTGCTAGTGCTAAAGAGACTTATGGTTTCTCTTCTGTACAGGAGGAGAATGTTTTAAAACAAAATTTAGATTCTATAGAATATTGGATAGATCATGATTATATAAGTAAGGCTCTTAGTATAATTGATGAAACCGAAAAATTAGCATTAGAGAGTGACAATAAAAAGCATATTGCTCGAGTCTATAGATTGCATAGTGGGTTGTATATATCTGTTCAGGATTTAAAAGGGTTCGAAACTTACCTCGAAAAAGCGACTATTTTACAAAAACAAGTACAAGATCAATATGGTGAAATGTACATAAATAACCTCTGGGGCTTATATCATAAAATAATATCAAAAGATAATAGTAAAGCGATTTTTTTCTTAAAAAAAGCGATAGATGGGGCAGAAAAATATAAGTATGAGGAGCAAAGTATTGATATGCTGGTAAACTTAACTTCTATTTATTATCGAAATGCGGATTGGAAAAATTGTTATGAGGCCTCTCAAAAAGCTATTGAACTTGCAAAAAAATATCATAAAGATACAAGGTTGATATATCTATATTATCGAATTGGCACGGCATGTTCAAAAACAAATAGATATGATGAAGCACTTATTTTTTTTAGAAAAGGAGAAGAGATTGCCAAAAAAGAAATAGACTCAGCAAAAACAAGTAATTACGCAAATCATACACTATACCTTGCAGGGATTGCAGATATATATGATCGAAAAAAGGAATATAAATTAGCTAATAATTATTATAAAGATTATATTCAAGAACAGGCAAAACAGAATAATATTTTTCTTGAAAAGTATGCCCAAAACATAAAAGGATACAAAGAACTTCAGCTAAAACAAAAGGATAATGAAAGGATTCTGGCAGAGAATAGATATCAGCAAACTCAATTAAAACTTAATGAATATCTTTTGATATCAGGAATTGTAATTATAGTTATTCTGGTTCTTTTGATTTTACTTCAATATAAAAATTCTAGACTAAAAACAGAAAATAACATACTCTTACAACAGAAAAACGAAGAATTATTAAAGGCAAAAAATAGGGTAGAGGAAGTATATAAACAGAAAACGTTGTTTATAAATAATATTACTCATGAATTAAGAACTCCTCTTCATGCAATAAATGGCATTGCACATTTATTAGAAAATAAGGAGTCGAACGAAGACCAACGAAAAGAGCAGTTAAATATATTACAGTTTTCAGGAAAATATCTATTAAGATTTATTAATGATATTATAGAATTGAACAGATCAGACGATGCTTATAAAATTTCTTTAAAAAAGCATCCTTTTGATCCTACTCAACTAGCTGATACAATTAAAGAATCTCTTAATTTTTTTATAATAGGAGAAAACAATAATGATTTTAAGTTTCTATTAGACGATAAATTACCTAAAAAACTTTTGGGCGACCCTGATCACTTATCAAGAATAATTATTAGTATCCTTTCAAATACTTCTAGGCACATAAATGGAGGTGTTATAGAGTTTTCTGTACAGCATCTTTTTTCAGGAGAAAATACAAACACTATCTTGTTTTCAATAAAGAGTAATGCGTTATGCTTCACTAAGAAAAAACAAGAAGAGTTAAATAAAGCCTTTGTAGAAAACGAATCTGCGATTTTTACTTCCTTATCAGACGAAAATAATTTGACGACTCTCGAACTGGTCATAGCCAACAAATTACTTCTTCAATGTAATAGTAAACTAGATGTTGTATCAAACGAAAAGGAAGGTACAGTTTTTAATTTTCAAATACCTTTCGAATACTTAGAAGAGAAAGTAGGGCAAGCAGAATTCGATGATGAAAAAAAGAAAGATGTAAAAATTTTGGTTGTCGAGGATAATAAAATTAACCAATTGATTACACGAAAAATCATAACTAATTTTGGTTATCAATGTGAAATTGCATCAGATGGTTATGAAGCATTGAAAATGACAGAGAAAAATGGATATGATCTTATTTTTATGGATATAATGATGGAGGGGATTGATGGATTTGAAACAACAAAACGAATACGTAAATCAGATGAGAAAACCCCAATTATTGCTTTAACCGCTATTTCTGAATCAGAAAACAAAGAAAATTTTGTAGATGCCGGTATTACTAAAGTAATAAATAAGCCTTTCGAACCCACGACATTATTACAACAGATCCAGATTGCCATCTCAAAAAAGTAAACCTATCGGGCTCTAATATCTATAATTAATTGATCTTTTTTTTTCTTCAAAAATGAACAATTATAAAATTGTGTAATTAGATTAACCCAAAATTTCACTTATTGCCAATATGATGGTTTTTGTGTGCTAAAAAGTGTCACTCGTATAATTTATTTCTCTAAGAGGACGTAAAAGTGGTATTTTGAGATCAGGTTTTTTAATAACTTGAAGATAACCAACAACTTAACACAAAATTGTTTTAACAATGACACACAAACTCACCACTCCAAAAAACCAAAAGGTTTTAGGTAGGAAATCATGGATTATGATTTTTACTGTATTACTTTTTACTATTCACCTAACCTTTTCTAACGATGATAATACATATCCCGAGATATCAAAAACAGTTGATTCTTTCTCTCTGGATAAACCTTTACCTGTAAATCCACTATATCAAGTTAATGATTTGATAAATAAAGATTTATGGAACACTTTGTTTCCGTATCGTTTTGGTGCCAAAGACACAGGAGGTGGTGTTTGGGTACTAGACCCAAAAGATGATTTTTATACTTTCGAATCTTTTATCGAGGCCATTAATAGAATGAGCAAAATCGAAGTAACCTTTGATAGAAGATGTGGTACGAACGCTTATAGAGTTACACGTACTGATAAGACTACAGGTGTATCAAAAGTGATTCGAACCGATGTAGATTTTGATGCACCAAGAAATGCTGATAAAGAAATTGTTACCAAAAAAGTAGATTATGGATCTTTTTTAGGAGAAGGAAGTCTCGAGACCAGAAAAAGAGAAATTACAGCTTTTTTTGCTAATATCTCTCACGAGACTACCGGGGGGTGGTCAACTGCTCCAGGTGGACAGTTTTCTTGGGGTTTACACTTTCGTGAAGAACCTACAGATGCTTCTTATGCTTCTCCAGATACAAATTATCCTCCAACTCCGGGGAAATCATATAAAGGAAGAGGCCCCATACAGTTATCATACAATTATAATTATGGCCCTGCCAGTGAATTCATTTTTGGAGATAAGCAAATACTTTTGGATCATCCGGAAAAAGTAATCGAAGATGCTGCTTTGGCTTTTCAGACTGCTATTTGGTTTTGGATGACGCCTCAATATCCCAAACCATCAGCTCATGATGTAATGGTGAACAAATGGACTCCTAATGAGTTAGACAAAACAAAAAATAGAATTCCGGGATTAGGGATGACTGTAAATATTATTAATGGAGGCGTAGAATGTGGACAAGGTACAGAAAAACCTCAGGTGTTAGATAGAATAGGATACTACGAAAGGTTTACGGGTATTTACCAAATAGGGACAGATATGGATGGAGTTCATGATCTTTCTGATTGTGGATGTAAAGATATGTCTAAGTATGGGGGAGACTCTGCTGATTTAACCGCAGAACCCTGTGCACAAAAACCTCAGGTAACATTTACCAATCCCAGAAATAATCAAATGTTTGAGCAATCTACATTTTCTCCAATTTCTGTAAGTTTATCTATAGACGAAAAAAATACAAAACTAGTAAGTGTTACTACCGCTATAGGGAATCAAACTTTTGATGGAGTAACATTTAGTTGGACACCATCTAGCTATGCAAGCCATGTTTTAAGCGCTAATGCGGTATTCGAAAATGGTATAACGGCAACATCAGAAATTAAGATTATTATTTGGGATGGAGTAAATCTTGACTGCCAGGAAGTGCCCGAATGGAATGCTTCAAGGATTTATAAGGACAAGAATAACTATGTGAAATATAACAATAATGTTTATAAAAATAAATGGTATGCCGATAGTAGTAATGTCCCGGGAAGCGATACTGTATGGGAATTTGTAAAAGAATGCGGTGTTTCTAATGGGAGTAGTCCTGTGATAACTTGGGAATCGCCAGGTAATGGACAAGTTATAGAACAAAATGAACTTGCACCGATTACTTTAAAAGCCAGTGCTACTGATACCGATGGAACTGTTCAATCTTTTGTCTTTAAGTATAATAATGCTAATATTACTCCTACTGCTTCAGGAGATATCTATACCGCTAGTTTTACGCCAACTGCATTTGGAGAAATTACTATTACAGCATCTGCCACAGATGATCAAAATAATACCTCAGAAAAAGCAATTTCTTTTACTGTCAAAGAAAAAACAACAGGAGGAAATAATAAACCTCCCGTTGTTAGTATAACTTCTCCGGGAGATAATGCCTCTTTTGAAGAAGGCACTTCGATTCCTGTCACGGTAAATGCATCTGATAGCGACGGCACCATCACGAAAGTAGAATTCTTTAATAATAATAGTAAAATAGGAGAAAGTAGCGCTAGCCCTTTTAGTTATACACTCGAAAACGTTATAGTAGGAAATTACTCGTTAACGGCAAAAGCAACAGACAATAAAGGGGCATTTTCAACCTCTTCAGCAATAGCAATTACAGTAACTAGTGGCGGAGGAAATGGGAATTGTGCAGATATACAACAGTATGTTGCAGGTACTTCTTATGGATTAAATGATGAGGTAGTAAATGAAGGAGAAAAATTTAGTTGTGATATTCCGGGATGGTGTTCATCTACTGCAGCATGGGCATATGCCCCCGGTACAGGAGCGCATTGGCAAATGGCCTGGACAAAAATTGGAGCTTGTGGTAAAAATAATTCTGAAATAACTTCAAATAAGTACTCTGTTTTTCCTACGGTAACCCAGGATATTGTAAATTTTAGAATAAAAACAGATAATACATCATGGGTTAAGATTAACCTATATCATCTTTCTGGAAAATTGATAAGCACACAATCATTTAATGGAATCCAGACAAAGACACTAAAATCATTTACACATGATCTGTCAAATCTCAAAAATGGTCTTTATGTATTTAAAATATATATAAATGACGATGTTTATTTTGAGAAAATCCTTAAAAATTAACTAGTAAGGAACCATTTCGGGTAGTTATCTATTCCTGATTTAACTACCCGATTATACATATAAAAACTCGAATTAATTAATCACACTAATCATGAAAAATTTTTATACATTTTTATTTATGTTTTTTTGTGCGCTATTGATGCACGCACAATACAATTTTCCTACCTGCTCTGCAGAGTGGGATGCAAGTAAAGTCCCTTATAAACAAGGACAAGAAGTTTCTTATAATAATGTTAATTATAAGTGCAAATACTATACAAATGATGCTCCGGGAGCCGGCTCCTGGGAACTAATAGGACCATGTGGTGATGGAGGATTAGGTCCGGATTATTCTGGTAAACAACGAATTATAGGGTATCTGCCTACCTGGGTTGCTGATTATGATATCAAAAATAAATTTAATCCAGAGGTAGTAACACATCTTAATATTTCTTTTTTGATGTTTAAGCAAAATAATAACGATTATAATAGTTCAAATTTTGCTTCTATATCTTTTGATGAGTTTCAATCTAGAAAAGTAGATTCTGTTCTTAACGATTTGGGAGTTCTTCAAAAAGCTAAAGCCAAAGGAGTAAAAGTATCTGTTGCATTAGGAGGAGCTACCGATTATGCATTTCTATGGTTAATGACCAAATATCAAAACAATGATAGCAAACTAGATGAAATTGCAACATTGATTGCTAATTATGTTACTCAAAATGATTTAGATGGTGTTGATTTGGATATGGAATGTTGGTGGGCAGACCCGGCCATTAGTGGGACTTCAGACCAGGGAGGAAGAGTAAGAGGAAGCAAATGGGGAGATGCTGATAAAGGTCCTCACCCCGCGGGTATTGGGTTAACAAAATTAAGCCAGAAATTAAGAGCCAAAATACCTAATAAGTTAATTACAGCTGCTGTTTTTGGAACTTCATGGTATGGAAATAACTATGATGATGGTATGGCAGACCATATGGATTGGATTGGTCTTATGTCTTATGATTTTACAGGATCATGGGATAAATCTCCAGAAGGACCTCATTCTTCTCTTTATAAAGTAGAACAAGGGACTTATCAAGGACAAACAGCAGATAATCCAATTTATTCTGCCCAAGATGCATTAGAATATTGGATGGGATTTGCTCCACCAGCCTGGAATCATGCAGGAGGATTTAATGTACCAAAAGCTAAATTAGCTTTCGGGTTACCAGTATATGGTTATGATTTTTCTGAAAAAAAGCCTGATGGAGGGAATGGAGCTAAATTTGTTCCTTATAAGGATATCATAAAAGATTTTGCTAATGCAGCTACAAGTTATGACCCTAAGGATCCTAAAAAATTAAGAGGATACATAGGAGAAAATGGAAAAAAAAATATACTATAACACACCAAAATTAGCTGCAGAAAAAATTAAATATTCTAAACAGTATGGGCATCAGGGATTAATTATATGGGAACTTACACAAGATACCGATTATAATTCGTCTTCAAGTATTCTTAAAGCAGTAAATGAGGCTGCAGGAAACACTGATCCTATAAACAATTCACCAACAGTAGTGTGGGAAGCTCCCACAAATGGACAAGTTATCGAATTGGAAGAATTGTCTCCAATAACATTAAAAGCCAGCGCTACAGATTCAGATGGGACTATTCAATCTTTTGTGTTTAAGCACAATACGACTAACATTAGTGCTACAGCAAATGGAAGTAGCTATACAGCCAGTTTTACTCCTGCAGCATTTGGTGAAGTAACGCTCATTGCTTCTGCTACAGATAATAAAAATGCAATTTCAGAAAAGACAATTGTTTTTACAGTAAAGAAGAAAGTAGTGGGAGGTAATACACCTCCATCGATAACTCTAATCGAACCAAAAAATGCAGATGTTATAGAACAAACAGCATTGTCATCAATTCAGTTAAAAGCTACAGTAACAGATGATACCCAGGTAAGCTCTGTTAAATTTGTTGTAAATAATATTGAAATTACTCCAACTGTAAATGGGACTCAATATGTTACAGACTGGACTCCCAGCGCTTTTGGTGAAGTATCCTATAAAATTATGGGTACAGATAATGAAGGACTATCTACAGAGGTGGTTGTTACGTTTACTGTGAAAGAAAAAGTAGTGGGAGGAAGTTGTGATGGAATAGCAGAATGGCAATCTGATAAGGTATATGCTACAGCAGGACAAAAAGTAAGTTATAACGGGAATCTCTATACCAATAAATGGTGGACGAAAGGGGAGACTCCGGGAAGTAGCTCTGTTTGGGAATTTGTTTCTAGTTGTAATGGTGGTTCTGGTGGCGGAGATTTTTGTGGATCTCCACAATGGATAACATCTATTGCTTATAATAGCGGGGATCAAGTATACCATAGCCAAAAAATCTATAAAGCCAAATGGTGGACAGAAGGTGAAACTCCTGGCAGTAGTTCTGTGTGGGAGTTTGTTTCAGACTGTGTTCAGAGTAATCCAAATATGTCTTCTGTTGCATTTCAAACGTTGGTAGATGATGTTATAAAATATCAGATAACAGTTTCTGAAGTATCATGGATAAAAATTGATGTATATGATATCTATGGTAAATTAATGCACACAAAATCTTTAAGAGAATATACAGGAAGTAGAGATTTTACACAAGATTTATCGACTCTTAAAAGTGGAATCTATATCTACAAAATAAATATAGGCGGAGAAGTAATCACCAAAAAAGTAATTAAAAAATAAAATTGAATAATAGAAAATTGCCAAATAATGGGTCTATGACGCATTGATTCGCTAACACAAGCTCAACGATTTTTTTTTCAGTGTATTCTAAGACCCTGATTTGGCAGATTCATTAACAGTAATATAAACTCTAAAACTTCATTGTTATGAAAACAACAATTCGGTTTATTGCAGAATTGATAGGCAACAAAAATGAAGGTTTAGTTAGAAAATACGGTGCTAAACAATATACCGATTAAAATTTTGTTTGTTATGTTGTGAATAGATGTTAGTCATTTATACATACTAAAGATCCGGGTATATCCGGATCTTTTTTTGATTTAAACGGTAACCCCATTTATGATTTTACCTTTAACCTTTTTTATATAATTTCTTCCCATAGGAAGTAATTTATCATCGATTTCGATACAATTTTTATCAATTGCCTTAATTTTATTAATGGCGATAGTATATGATCTGTGTATTCTTATAAAAAGATACTCTGGTAGTAGCCTGGTAATTGCAGATAAATTGTAATGTGTTACATAATCTTTGTGATCCGTTTTTATAATAACATAATCCTTAAGGCTTTTTATATATAAAATATCTTCAAAATATATTTTTATCATTTTCTTATCTACTTTAATAAAAATGTGATCTTCTAATGAAGATGTATATGGCAGTTTGTTTACCGTATTTAATGTCCTGGATATTTTGTGTAAAGATTTTACGAGTCTCTTCAAAGAGATGGGTTTTATTAAATAATCTATAGCTCCTAATTCAAATCCTTGTACAGCATAATCTTCATCAGAAGAAGTTATAATAATAAGAGGAGGATTGTGTATGTTTTTAATAAATTCTAACCCATTAACCATGGGCGTATAAATATCGACAAAAACTAAATCAATCGAATTTTCATGAATAAAATTAAAAGCATCAACAGCATTATTACAAACAAAAACTACCTCGAAATGCTCAAAATGTGCCAAGTGTTTTTTTAAAGCACTGATAGCTAGAGGGTCGTTATCTACAAGTAAACATTTTACTTTCATTGTATAGTCTTTTAGAGATTATTCTATAAATAAATAGTTGTTATTTACTCTTTTTTTTATGAATAAATCTTACTTCCTATCTGGGTATGTAACCTGATTTATTCTTTTTTATTGTTTTCTTTTTAAAAGGTTTTTTTAAGCTAATCTCTTTTTCCTATAGAAATTATAGAATATAAGTAATATGCATCTTATTCCTGTTTTTCTTCTGAAAATCTACAGTTTTAAGTCATTCAGCTAATTAGTTTTTTTAAACCCCGAGTTCTTTCTATTTTTTCATTGAAAACTACAACGTTTTCGTAAATAATAACACAAACCATTTATAACTTAAGGTAAGAAATTATGAAAAAATTAAACCAAACTTTTAAGGCTTGGTGTTTTCGAGATTTGTATCTGAAAACATCTTTGCTTTTCATTTTTATGTGCGTTTCAAGCATTGCTTTTGCACAAGTGAACACGGGAGGAAGTGCTACCACTTCTGATCATCAAAAACAGATTATAGGGTATATTACCAACTGGGACGCCTGGAAAACCAATACTGCAGGAGTACCTGAAGCCGGAGCTCTTACACATTTAAATATTGATTATTCTAAATACACGATTCTAAATTATTCATTTTTTGGAGTGGCTCGTGATGGTTCTTTACATAGTGGCGATCATAGAAATAAGAATATATATCAAGATGGTGTAACACAAGAACCTGCTGATTTATTTTATACAGATTTGTATAGTAGTTGGGATTTACACCTCTTATTCGGGGAGTTAGAATATGTAAACTATGTAAACGCTGATATAAAAGCACGGGCAGAAGCTCAAGGCTTTCAAGTAGAAGTAGGAGCTAGTACATGGACACATCCTGTCTGGGGACTAAGCGGAGGATTACCATTACCTCTTAAAAAAGAAAATGGAGCTCTGGGGTTACTAGATCTTGCACATCAAAAAGGAGTAAAAGTAATGGCCTCTATAGGAGGATGGAGTATGTGTAAACATTTCCCAGAAATGGCTGCCGATCCTGTAAAAAGAGCAAAATTTATTGAAGACTGTAAAAGATTAATCAATATTGGTTTCGACGGAATTGATTTAGACTGGGAATATCCAGGACCATTTTCAGGAATGAATTTTACAGGTAGTCAGGCAGATTTTGCGAATTTTGAATCTTTACTACAAGAAATTCGTAATGCTATAGGACCTACAAAATTAATTACATCGGCTATGGCTGCAGATCCAAGAAAACTGGATGGATTTAATTGGTCTGGAGTAGTTGCTAATATGGATTACTTTAACATGATGACTTATGATTATAATGGTGGTTGGTCTAATAAAGCAGGACATAATGCACCAGTATATCCGTATACAGGAGCAGAAGTACCTTTCTTTAACTGGCAATCTACTTTACAAAAACTTGTTGAAGCAGGAGTTCCTAAAAACAAAATATGTTTTGGAGCCCCATTCTACGGCAGGGGTGTGGTAACAGAAGGAACTGCTGATCTTAATTCAACAACAGTAAAACGATCAGAAACTGTACAACCAGATGGACCAATACAAACCGCTGCAGATTATACAAATTGGCCGAAAGAAGTTTATGATGGTACTCCTAATTACTTTTTTATCAAACAAAAAGCCTTATCTCCTAATAGTGGTTGGACCAGAAAATGGGATAATGAAGCTAAGGTTCCTTATTTGGTAAATGGTAAATATTTTTTAAGCTATGATGATGAAGAGTCTATTGCTATTAAAGCTCAGTTTATTAATGATAATGAGCTTGCCGGGACTATTATTTGGACAGTTTATGGTGATCTTGAATTTGGAGGTACAGCAACTTCTTTTGGTAGAAAACTTAAAAGATGGTCTAATGTAAAATCTCCTTTGGTGAATAAAATCAATGAAGTTTTTGCAAATGGAGGGCCAGGAGGAAATGTTTCTCCTACAGTTAATATAACAGCACCAGCTAATAATTCTACTTTTGCTGAAGGCGCAACAATAGCTATAACAGCTAATGCATCTGATAGTGATGGAACTATTGCTAAAGTTGAATTCTATAATGGAACCACAAAATTAGGAGAGGACACTACATCACCATATGAGTATTCGTGGTCTAATGTTCCTGCCGGGAGTTATACAATAACGGCAAGAGCAACAGATAATGGTAATGCTAGCACGACTTCTTCTGCCGTTTCTGTATCTGTTGGTAATAGTACAAATACACCGCCAACAGTAAATATTACTTCACCTAATAATAACGATTCGTTTACAGCGGGAGTATCAATAGCTATAACTGCTAATGCATCTGATAGTGATGGAACGATCTCTAAAGTTGAATTCTATAACGGAACCATAAAATTAGGAGAAGATACCAGCAGCCCTTATGGGTATACAATTTCTAATGCATCAGCAGGTGATTATACATTGACTGCAAAAGCAACAGATAATGAGAATGCAACGACAACTTCCACTACTATTTCTATAACAGTTACTAGTGATACAGGAGGATGTACCAATATACCACAATATGTAGCAGGTACTTCTTATAGCAAAGATCAGGAAGTGCAAAACGAAGGTGGAAAATTTACATGTAATGTTCCGGGATGGTGTTCTTCTGCAGCAGCTTGGGCATATGCGCCAGGTACTGGAGTTCACTGGCAAGATGCGTGGTCAAAAACAGGAGATTGTAGTGGCGGTACTCCTAATACGAGTCCTACTGTAAGTATTACTTCACCAAGCGATAATAGCTCGTTTCAAGAAGGAGCGTCTGTAACAATAACTGCTAATGCAGCAGATGCAGATGGTACAGTATCTAAAGTTGAATTTTATAACGGTAGTACAAAATTAGGAGAAGATACTTCTAGTCCTTATGAATATGTTTGGCAAAATGTTTCTGCAGGAAATTATGCAATAACAGCCAAAGCAACCGATAATCAGGGTGCATCGACCACATCTTCTGTAATAAATATTACCGTTAATGGAGTTAATAATACTCCTCCAACAGTTGCGATTACTTCACCAAATAATAATGACTCTTTTAACGAAGGAACTTCAATCTCTATTACGGCAAATGCTTCTGATAGTGACGGGACTATTACTAAAGTAGAATTCTTTAACGGAACCACAAAACTGGGAGAAGATACTAGTAGTCCTTATGCATATACAATTTCTAACGCATCTGTAGGAAATTATACATTGACAGCTAAGGCTACTGATAATGGAGGAGCTACTTCAACTTCTTCTGCGATATCAATTTCGGTGACTACAGTAGGAAATGGTAATTGTGAAGGATTACCACAATATGCTGCAGGTACTTCATATAGCAAAGATCAGGAAGTGCAAAATGGAGGCGAAAAGTTTAAATGTAATGTTCCAGGATGGTGCTCTTCAGCAGCAGCATGGGCTTATGCACCTGGTACAGGAGCTCATTGGCAATTAGCTTGGTCAAAGACAGGAGACTGTACAGTAAGAAATTCTACGGTTAGCGTATTTCCGAATCCTACTGAAAATGGTATCATAAATGTGATGATAAATTCTGGAAAGTCTAACTCTAAATTTAGATTTGAAGTACATTCCCTTAACGGAACTAAATTATTAGATTTTGAAAATAATGTGATGAATGGGCAGAATGGTAAAACATTTGATATTAGTTCTCTAAAAACTGGTTTGTACTTATATACGATTACTATAGGAAAAGAAAAAGAATATGGTAAAATGAAAGTATCAAATTAATTTAAAATAGTTTTGAAACCATAAAAGGGTATTTCTTCTACTCTTTTATGGTTACTATTAAGAATCTTATTATATAAATTACGATTACAGATTTTTTGATGGGTTGAATTATTTATCAACCTGTTGTGCGTATTGATGTTTTTGAATCTTAAAATTCGTCAATTCGAGTGCTTGTATATTTCGATATAACACTTAAATACCAGTAAAACCATGTTTAAAAAACACACAAACTCAGTAAATTTTATTAAAATTAATTGTTCATGGAGACAGTTAATTTGTACGACCTTATTTCTAACAGTAATTCTATCTGTTTTTCCCCATGGCACAGTAACATACCCTCCAAGTCGTGTTTGGAATTGTTTTCAGGAAGACCCTGAAAGTCCAGATTCTGCGGCTTGTGTTGCAGCAGTAGCCTCTCATGGCACACAGCCATTGTATGATTGGAGTGAAATTAATCAAGCGAATGCTAATGGTAATCATCAGCAATATGTGATGGATGGAAATCTGGCTAGCGGCGGCAGGCCCGAAAAATACGGAGGCATGGATCAAGTTAGATCTGATTGGGTGTCGACAAAAGTTTCTCCAGGGCCATTTACAGTTACTTGGACAAATCATGCTCCTCATGCAACTGCTTATTATGAAGTTTATATAACCAAAGCAAGCTGGACACCGGATCAGCCATTAACGTGGGATAGCCTTGAACTTTTAGTACGAACACCTCCAAGTGGAGCAGAAAGAATTGTTAATATTCCGGTAACACTTCCTGTTAGGACAGGTAAACATGTTATTTATAGTGTTTGGCAAAGATCAGACAGTCCAGAAGCATTTTATTCGACTAGTGACATCAATTTTGATGGAGGGGGTACTGATACACAGGCACCTTCTGTTCCTACTGGTTTAGGGGCATCAAATGCTACACAAACTACAGTAGATCTTGCCTGGAATGCTGCTACCGATAATGTAGCTGTAACTGGATATGATATATACCAGGGAAATACTATTGTTGCTACCGCAACTGGTACTTCTCATCAAGTAACTGGATTAACAGCAAACACCTCGTATTCTTTTAGAATAAAAGCAAAGGATGCTGCAAATAATCAATCTGGTTTTAGTAATACTGCAACTGCAACTACGCTTGCTGATACTGGAGGAGGAAACTGTACAGGAATACCACAATATGTAGCAGGTACTTCTTATAGCAAAGATCAGGAAGTACAAAATGAAGGAGAAAAATTTACATGTAATATTCCAGGATGGTGCTCTTCTGCTGCGGCTTGGGCATATGCACCTGGTACTGGTGCCCACTGGCAGGATGCCTGGTCAAAAACAGGAGATTGTACCGGTGGTACTCCTAATACGAGTCCTACTATAAGTATTACTTCTCCAAGTGATAATAGCTCGTTTCAAGAAGGAGCGTCTGTAACAATGTCTGCTAGTGCAGCAGATACAGATGGTACAGTATCTAAAGTTGAATTTTATAACGGTAGTACAAAATTAGGAGAAGATACTTCTAGTCCTTATGAATATGTTTGGCAAAATGTTTCTGCAGGAAATTATGCAATAACAGCCAAAGCAACCGATAACCAAGGAGCATCGACCATATCTTCAGTAATAAATATTACCGTTAATGGAGTTAATAATACTCCTCCAACAGTTACGATTACTTCACCAAATAATAATGACTCTTTTAACGAAGGAACTTCAATCTCTGTTACGGCAAACGCTTCTGATAGTGACGGGACTATTACTAAAGTAGAATTCTTTAACGGAACCACAAAACTGGGAGAGGATACTAGTAGTCCTTATGCATATACAATTTCTAACGCATCTGTAGGAAATTATACATTGACAGCTAAGGCTACTGATAATGGAGGAGCTACTTCAACTTCTTCTGCGATATCAATTTCGGTGACTACAGTAGGAAATGGTAATTGTGATGGGTTACCACAATATGTTGCAGGAACTTCATATAGTAAAGATCAGGAAGTACAAAATGAAGGAGAGAAGTTTAAATGTAATATTCCGGGGTGGTGTTCTTCTGCGGCAGCATGGGCATATGCACCAGGTACTGGAGCTCATTGGCAATCAGCTTGGTCAAAGACAGGTGATTGTGGAGGAGGAACAGGAGGTGCTCCTGTAGTAAATATCACATCTCCTTCAAATGGTGCAACATATACTGCTGATAGTTCTGTTGTTGTTAATGCAACCGCAACCGATGATGGAACCGTTACTAAAGTAGAATTCTTTAATGGAACTACAAAACTAGGAGAAGATACTACTAATCCGTATTCTTATACAATTACCAACGCACAATCTGGTAGTTATTCTTTAACTGCAGTAGCAACCGATAATGAGAATAATCAAACCACTTCTGATCCAGTTGTAATTAGAAGCAGTACAGGAGGAGGAAATAATAATTTACCAGGAAAAATACTGGTAGGGTACTGGCATAATTTTGATAATGGTTCTACTACACCAAGATTGAGCGAGGTATCCAGAGATTGGGATGTGATTTGTGTTGCATTTGCAGAACCTAAAGCGGGAAGTACAGCCGATATGCTATTTAGTCCATATAGTATTTATAATGGAAATACTCAGGCTTTTATAGATGATGTTGCTACTGTAAAGAGTAGAGGACAAAAAGTACTAATTTCTATTGGAGGTGCTAATGCAAGAGTAGAATTGAATAATGAAACTGAAAAGAATTTATTCGTAAGTTCTATGACTAATATTATCAATACATATGGCTTTAATGGATTGGATATAGATTTAGAAGGAAGCTCCCTTTCACTAGGTAGCGGAGATTCTGATTTCAGGAATCCAACTACAGCAAAGATCAAAAATCTTATTGCTGCTACAAAAGCCATTAGAACCAATATAGGTGCAAATAGATTTATATTAAGTATGGCTCCAGAAACGGCGTATGTACAAGGTGCATATGGGAATTATTCTGGAATTTTTGGAGCATATTTACCTGTTATTCATGCACTACGTAATGAAATGGATTATATTCATGTACAGCACTATAATACAGGTTCTATGTTTGGAGGAGATGGAAAAATATACCAGCCAGCCACTGCAGATTTTCATGTGGCTATGGCAGAAATGTTAATTACTGGTTTCCCAGTTGCACAAACTGGACTTACATTTCCTGGACTTAGAGCAGATCAGGTTGCTATTGGATTACCTGCTACTACTCAAGCAGCAGGAAGCGGATATACTTCTGAAGCTGTTGTACAACAAGCACTGGATTATTTGATTAAAGGAACCTCTTATCCAGGAAGAACGTATACAACTAGTTCTACATATCCTAGTTTTAGAGGTTTAATGACCTGGTCTATTAATTGGGATTTGGTAAATAATTCTACCTTCTCTTCAAGCCATAGAGCATATTTGGATGGATTAGGTGCCAGAGCTGCTAATGCACAAAATAGTGTAGGGAAAGTATTTCCTAATCCTATTTCTGGAAATATAATTAATGTTGCCTTAGATGGTTCTATTTCTAAATCAGGTTCTGATTATTTCAGATTCCAGATATTTAATACTAATGGAATTGAAGTTTATAATTTTCAGAATGACAGGCTTCAAAGAGGAGAAAGTGTTAAGAGTTTTGATATCGGTGAACTAGAATCGGGAATGTATTTTTATACGATTTCAGTTTCCAAAAACAAAACAACAGGTAAAATAATTAGAGAGTAATTTATTTTAATTTTCTAAGTGTATTATTTAAAATGGAGTCCAGATATCTGGACTCCATTGTTTTTGATTTAATTTTCTTAAAAAGGATTTACTCAATTCTACTGTAGTTTTCGGCAAGTGTATATTGCCCGTTTTTATCGATACTAATTTGTTGATAAGAGTTAGAATTCATCATTAGTTCAAATCTAAAAACTTGAATAGTGTCTATGATTTTCATCATTGGCCCCGAAGCATATTCTAAGCGTTCTTCGAGCATACCATCCTTAATTGTATAGGTACCATAGCCAAACCATTCGTTTTTGTCTTTTGGATCAAACCGGGTCCACATCACTTTTTCTTTGCTATACATTTTTACTTGGCGATATCCATTTTGATTTAAAATAGTATCACTTATTTGGTTATCTTCATAAAGAAATTGATGTTTAAGTTCCCAAACACCTTCAAGGTTATAAGGCTCAATATCGGTAGTTTTATTCTGCCGTGTAACAGTAGAAAAAAAGCACACCCCTAATAGAATCAGTACTAAGGTTTTCATGATTGAGAGGTTTAAAGTGAGTATCTTATTAAGTTACGAAAAAAAGGTGAGATAAAATGAACTTGATTAGCTTTTGTAGTATTGTTAAAATATTGATTTTAAGTAATCTATATGTAATCAGGTAGTTGGTTTTATTTCTGTCGATATTTATGAAATACATCGATTTCTCAGAAAAACTGATACTTTTTTTCGAAAATAATAGTTCTTCGATTATTATTTTTTTGCCTGTATTATGTATCAGGTGTATTCAAATCTTTAATTTCTGAGTAGGAATACGGATTCAAATTATTATTTTTAAGACCCGAATTAAGTATTCTAAAGAAATATCAGGCTATGATTCGGCGTGGAGGAGCTGAGGTAAAACAAGTAAACAAATCCATTATGAAAGGATTTTAGATTCAACTCCTGCCAACGCCGAGATTATAGCCATATTTTAATCTAATATCAATTCCATTTGGATATTACATCGCTCATATGGAGTTGAGTGCCCTGCTACTTTGTTAAACCCTAGTTTATGATACAGATTAATGGCAGGTTTTAATACAGTATTACTTTCTAAATATATTTTTTGAGCATTTAATGATTGCGCTTTTTTGATTATAGCTTTCCCTAATAACCAACCTATACCTTTACCTTTTGCCTTTGGAGAAACAGCCATTTTGGCAAGTTCAAAGTCGTAGTGAGGATCATCCATTTTTATCAAAGCGCATACACCAACAGGTTCTTTATCGTATAATGCAACTAATATCTCACCTCCTTTATCCAAAATGTATTCTTTTGGTTGATCCAGAGATTTACGATCCGTTTCTTCCATCTTAAAAAAGGTAGTGATCCATTCTTCATTGAGGTTCTTGAATGGGATTCTATATTTAGCCTCATAAGGAACGATTTCAACTTTTTTTATTTCTCTAAGTTTCTTTTCTTCTTTTACACGGTGAAACATTGATTTTTGATCCAAAAGAAATTCAAATTCTTCAATAGCATGCCACATATTGTGCCTACTTTGATTTAAGGTAACTTCTACAGCTTTTTGTACATCGGTATATTGATCTTTAATATGATTTGCTATCTGCCGGCCTTTGGGAGCCAGTTCGATGTTATTTTTTCTCCCATCATTTTTATCTTTCTTTTCACATAAAATTTGTTCTTTAACCATCTCCCGAACAATTTTGCTTACAGAAGGGTGAGAGTGACCAATTTCATTGGCTATTGCAGTAATAGATTTCTCGCCATTCTGAGACAGAACATAAAACACAGGAAACCATTTTGGTTTTAAATCCACATCATACATTTCATAAATTTTCGTAGCATCTTCTGTCATCTTTTCACTTAACATTCTAAGCCTGGTGCCAATTGCTATTATACCAATATTGTCAAAAAAATTCATTTGCATAATTAATTACGTAATCAGTTACGTAAATATAATAATTTACTTTCTTTTTTCAAAATGAATTCATTTTTCCGAAGATATTGTGATAGGGGTAAAGGGCTACATAGCAATTTGAAGCCTTATATTTTGTTTGTAATTTATATGTTGGATTATTTCATAAAAAACCCGGTTACATACATGAACCGGGTCTCTCTTTATAAAACAGTAATGTTTTTTACTTTTTGGATCCGTTTTTCATGTTTTCTTTAACAAGTCCATAGAACTCATCAAATTTTGGATCAATTATAATTCTGGTAGCAGTTTCTATACTTTGCGAACCATATTCGCTTTTTCCCAGAACATCCATTCTTTTTGGGTCCACTTTAAAATCATTCTGTAGAGTCCTTACTACCGATGCAGCTTGTTTTGTACTAAGATCCCAATTATCGCTAATACTTTTGTCTTTAAAATTAATTGCATTGCTATTTCCTTCTACAATGATTTTTAAATCGGGTTTCGCATTTAAAGCATTTGCTATTTTTTCCAAGACACCTTTTGCTTTATCTTCAATAACACAATTATTATCATCTTCACCAAACAGTAATGTATTGGCCAAAGTAATTAACACAGCACCATTTTGTACGGCAATATTAGCATCACTGCCAAGTGCGTTTTTTAAAACGGTTAACGTTGCCAGTTTGGTAGAATCGGTTTTACCAATAGCATCGTTTATCGTCTTAATCTGTTTATCTTTTTCCTGAAGACTTTCAAGAGAAGTTTCTAAGTTTTTAGCTTTCTGATTAGATAATTGGGTAAAACTACTCATATTGGTCAAAAGAGAAGCATTGGTCTCTTTTAGATCTTTTACTTGTATCTCCATTGTTTCAACCTGAGTTAATGTTGCTTTTTCTTTTTTACGAGAATCATTTAACTCAGCTTCGGTAGTTTTTAATTCCTTTCTTAGCTTATTTATTTCTTCAAGAAGGTCCTTTTTTTTCTGTGCATGAATAGACAAAGTCGAAATAAACAATACACAAACAAATAAAATAATTTTTTTCATCGATCTTTAATATGATTTGTTGCAATTGCTAAAGTAAAACATTTTTATAAATAACATGGCAACTGGTCGTTATGACTTTTCTAATAGTTGCTTTGCATTTTTAATACTAGAATTGATTTGGGCCTTTAATGAATTTACTTTAACTTCTTCTTCCTTAAGTAGTTTTATTTGCGAAGACACTTTTTCAGGATCTGTTTTGATGCCTTCTTCTTCATGAGGAAATTTGTCGCTAAAATCACTCATCCAGGTCATCATAAAATCGTAGGCATCTTTTACTTCTTGTTGTGCTTTTGCATATGATTTCCCTTGAGCAGTGGTATCAATTTTAGTTTCTAGATCTTTTATAAGACTACTCATTTCACCCATTTTTGGCATAACTTCATCATGCACATCAATTACTTTTTGCATGAGAACATCAAATTCTTGTTCTTCTTTAGAAAGTTGATTGCAGGAAGTGAATACTAATAGTAGTAGTGAGGTTGCGTATAAAAATGATAATTTCATAATTGTAATTTTTTAAGTTTTTGTTTTGTTGCTAGTCTAAACGTTTCAAAGATATTGTTTTTCCTTTTTCTTATGAAGCTTAGCCGCTTTGTATTGCTGTCCGATTTTATTCATTTTATGCATTTGCATCATAATCAAAAGGAGGCAAAATGAAATTGCTGTAATTAGAATGAAAGTTAACATATACATTAGATTAAGACTTTTTTATTTTATTTCTTAGATATTCTGTACTAATAATCAAAAGAAGACTTATTCCGAATAAAGGAAATACGATGGCTAAGATTCCTATCAGTATGATGATTCCATACCCGATTTTGAAGGTTACGGGTACTTTTGGGACTCCCCAATTTCCTTTACGCTTTCGTAATATATAAGAAACCAATGCAGAAATACTCATTATAGTTAATGCTATTGCAGTTAGTAACATCAACCACCAGCTCCAGGCTCCGAACTCTCCTTGATGAAATGCCATAACCCACATTCGACCACGCATTAAAATCCCTACGTCATCCCAATTATTAGATAGAATTTGCTTGCCAGAATATTGATCAAAATGAATCTTTTTTTGAGTATTCAGATCCGATGGATTTGCATTAGACACGCTAAAAACACTTTTAGGGCCTTTTGGAAAATGAACGAATACTTTTCCCGGAAGGTGAAGTGCTTCTGCTTTGGCTGCCATCTGATCTAATGTTAACGCATCTCCTTTATCTTTTGATTGTAATTGATGTCCTTTCCATGTAATTGGGTAGCCTGTATTGGTTATTTTTTGAAGATTTTTAAAATTCTCACCAACAACATCTGTCCAGGGAAAACCACCGGCCAGAATAAGGAGTAATAATCCAGAAATCCAAAATCCTGTAATGGCATGTATATCTCTATAAAATGTTCTCTTTCCTTCGTTTGTTCTGGGTATAAAAATACCTTTTATTTTGCGACCACGATCGGGCCACCAAACATATAACCCGGTGAGTATTAGAACCACCATCCAACTAGCAATAAGTTCAACGATTTTGGTTCCAAATTTACCTGTGAGCAATTCACCGTGCAGTTTTCTAATTTTAAACATGTTTGTATCTCTGGTGATGATTTCTCCAGAAACATTTCCCGAATATGGATTTACATACAAACTGCTTTTACCACCAAAACGACCAGATATAAACTCAGTGGCTTGGTTAGCAGTAGAAGTTAGAACCATTGTATTGGGCTTTTTGATAGCATTTTTGTTTGCGATTTCCCACTGTTTTTGTAGAGAAATAGGAGCTCCTTGTACAATGACCTCTTTAATATGCTTTTGTTTCGAGGCCTCATAATCTGCTTTGAATAGATATATCCCGCCGGTTATAGAAAGTACAATGATAAACGGAAGAGATATTAATCCAGCAATGAAGTGCCATTTCCATAGCCATTGATTTAATTTTTTATTTTTTTTCATTTCTTAACTAAATTTAGTCCTCGCAGATTTTTAAAACCTGCGAGGACGGGTTATTAGAAGGTATACTTCACTCCAAGATGGAAAGCTCTCGGGTTTCCAATCGTAAAACTATTTTCTCCTCTAAATCTATTAAATGAGGCTCTGGCGGCATACAACTCATCAAAAACATTAAGCGCATGACCCCATATTTCGAAACTTTTATAATGAATGGTAGCTCTAAGGTTAAAAACAGAATGTCCACCATAGGTCGCAGTATCAAAAGTACCATCTTGATTGTCTATCTGATCTTCAAAACTGGTATTGTATTTACCTACCAATTCGTGTTCTGCCGTTATACTATATCCAAAATCACTTTCATACTTCTTACGATAAGTAATTAAAGAAGTTCCCAATAGATTGGGAGCCGTTTCTCTGTCGGTATCAGAATAGTCAATTCCTCTATCATAAAACTCTACATAACGATGCTGTGCATAACTACCATTATGAGTTATCGATAACCCTTCTATAGGTATCCAGGTTATACCGTACTCAATACCATATGATTGGGTTTTACCAGCATTGGTGCTAAAAAAGTTGTCATCCTGATCTCTTAAGGTAATTAAGGTGTTTTGCCCTTCGAGAAGATAAATAGCAGCATCTAATTTTAATTTTGAAGGAATAGTAAAATAACCTCCAAGTTCGTAATTATGATAACGACTTGGTTTTATACTTAGTAGTTCATTTCGATTGCGATACAATGTAGAAACCTGAGGAGGTGCAAATCCTTGTGAATAGTTTGCATACACCCCGGTTTTTGTATTAAAGTTATAATTGACACCTAACTTTGGAGTTAGATTATTAAAATTATCGACAGCATCATTTACACCTACGGTTTCAACTTGATTGTCATAATCGTATTCAAAACCATCATAACGTAGTGCTGCAGTGACTTTTAAGGCTTCTACAGGTGATATCTCATATTGAAAAAAACCTGCATAATTAAAGATGTTAGCTTTATAATTAAGGATAAAATCTCTAGAATTAACAGCATACTCCAGGTTTCTCCCTGTTTCGGGATCCACAACGACTTGTATGGTCTCTGCTATATAATCTTGTGGTGAGTAATCTGCAGTAGTACCAATGATTAATGAAGAATTGGCAAAGTTGAAATCTAACTTATGCTGAATTAATCCTACAAAGCTTTTAAACTGATTAGAGTTTACTTCTCCCGAGCCTAATCCTGTTAATTGCCCCTGATTTCTAAATTGACGTATTCTATAGGAAGGAATTTGATCCATTCGATTATTTCTAACCATAAAATTGAATGAAGTTTTATTGGCATCGTTCCAAAATTTGTCTAGTGTAGTTCTGGCTCTAAATGTAATTGCTTCTCTTTCGGTAAACGTTTGATCACTTTCATAATTCCCTTCATTGTAATCGGTTTCACTTAGAGAACCAGACATGTCAGATCGATAATCTACAAGATCAAAAACAGTTGTCCATCTCGCAGTTTCGGTAATATCATACACCGTTTTAAAGGTAACAGCCAGTTTTTCATAATCGCTATGTTCTATAGGACCATCTTCACGCTGTACATAATGGCTTCCCAGATAAAAACCGAAGTTTTCACTGGTTTGATCAGAAACTTCAAACTCATACCGAGTTAGTCCTAAGTCATTAATTTGAAAACCAATACCGCCACTAAGTTTTTCTGTTGGGTTTTTGGTAATAAAATTAAAACTACCTCCGATAGCTTCGCTACCATAAATACTTGAAGCCGGACCTTTTAATACTTCAACACGACCAAAAGAGGTATTGTTCATCTCTAATAATGCGTTATGATTAAATACCGAAGTAGGTCGAATTTGCATACCGTCTTCCAGATATAAGAACAACGCTTTTGTAGAAATAGGAGTACGAACAGCCATAAAATGTTGTTCATTACTTGCTGATCGTGAAGTAGACATAAATACTCCAGGCACCTGATTTACCAATTGATCGATGCCGAAGGCTTTGGTTTCGGCAATTGCCTGCGTATGTATTGAAGCAATAGACCCCGGTACTTCAGAACGTTTTTGAATTTCTCTACTGGCAGAGGTTACCAAAACTTCTTCTAAGGCTACATTATTTTCTGCTAATCTAATGGTATTAAAAGCATTTGTTAAATTTACTTTTTTGGGGATATATCCCAGAAAACTAATAGTGACTTCAGTAGAGTTTTCTAATGTAATTTTAAAAACTCCTTCCGAGTCACTCATTACTCCATTAGTGGTACTATTAGATTCAATAATAGTTGCCCCTGATAATGGATTGTTAGTATGATCTACTATTTTTCCTTTATATGATTGTTGTGTATAGCCGTATACTCCTAAACATAGGGTAACTGCATAAACTAATATGTTTTTCATTGTATATAATGAGTTGCAATGACGATTCTTTCCTAATTATTAGGATACCATTAAAAACACCACGTTTTTAGGCGTAGTAAGCCGAAAACAAATAGTCTGAACTCAAAAACCTTTTCATACAGAACCAAACAAAGAGCCTAACTTTTTCTTTGTCGAGGTATATAGGTTGATGATTTTTGAATTTTACTATGTGTTTATTCAACTAAAAATCTTAGTACTGATACCAGAAAGTATCGTCTTTTAAATATTAAAAAATGTTGAATTTTTTGTAATAGTAATGTTTGAATAAGAACTGATGATCTATTCAAAAATTAAATTCAAAATATGGTGTGTAATTAAGAAAAGATATACTCGGGAGGGTGATCAATATCTTTGGAAATCGTTTTTAGATAACAGTTTTTTAATTTCCAGTTCTGAGTATGTTCAGAAACAAACGGACTTGTGTTTTTTATTTGTATTGTGTTTTCCTGAAAAAATAACGGAATAAAAGCTTCCGTTATAATAGTAATGTCAGAATTTTCTTTTGATGATTGTGTTTTCGCCTTCATTTGACTCATCAAATAACATTTACCATTACAATTAAGACGAGGACGTTCTTTATTTACACAATATTTTTCTACAATAATATCAATATTAAGTTGGTAGTAGAGTACAGTACTGATTTCCATAGCGGGGCGTATGGCAAAAGAAAAAAATAACAATATGGAGAATAGAATTCTCATCAGTATGCATAAAATTTCGTGCAAAAATACAAATTTGGATGGTTCTTTTATTCTAAAAAACAAATAAGCTGTTCTAAGCTCGTAAAATAAATGTTTTTCTTTGATCGAACTTCTCCTGATTATAAGCTTGTTTGATTTATGAAATACTATTTACGCTATTAAAAAAGGTAAACGATCAAATTAAGGTTAACATTAAATCAACTTTGGATAATATACTATTGATAATCATTTTTTAAATCAACTAATTTTATATCAACTAAGAAACACAAACTTTAAAACAATGAAAAACAATCAACTACATTCGTTTTCGGAACATAAGAACGAAATTATTCCTACACTTCAAGGTGTTTATGAAGATACTGACTCAGCATAATTGTTTGGGCGTGATTTATTTTTAAAAACACACACACTTTGGTTTTTGCATATAACAAAAAGGCAAAGAAACATCTAGTAAACGGTAAATAGCATATTCGTTTATATAGATGTTAAACGACTATTGATTTATGGTGTTGTATTATGTATAGACAATATTATAAAGGGCTTATTTCCTATTTTCGAGTATAAAGAATATCCTTTACTCTCGAGAAATACTTATTTATTTAAAACTTAACTTATTTATCCTGATCGATAAACCTATAATAGATCGAGGGATATTTTATTTACACAAATCTTATGAAATCTTTACAGTATTCTCTATATGAGAAAAAAACAATATGGCTACTTTTTAGCCTTATAATGATAATCCAATTATCATTTGCTCAACACCACAAACCGATACCCAAGTCGTCAAATCATTCATCTGATCATTGCTCGAGAGTTTCGCATGAAAATGACGGCCATATTCCTAGTGTTAAAGCCAAAGACAATACTTTTGGAATCGCTAAAAAAGCAGCATGCCAATATAGTACCAATGCAGAATGGGGGAGTTTGTCTACTTCTGCACTAATTAGTGCTATGAGACAAACTCATGATTATGATTGCTACAGGGATTTATTTGACTATAGTTCCTATTCAGCTAGTATTTTTTCTAATACCAAGGTAAAAGCTGTAGCTAATGAAGTAAGAGGTCTGGCATCCTCCTATAATGGGACCAATAGTACAGGAATATATGGATTAACAATTTACCTACATATTGCTATTTATCTGGATTTTAATCAAACGTCAATTGATTTAACACCAGATACTTATAGTACAATACATGAGGCAATCGCCGGTTTGGGAAGTAACTCGTCACTTCTTAAGCATAGTGTATATGCTATGGATGTATTACAGGAAATACTTATAGTGGCAGGAGATTTAAAATCACGTCATAAAACAGCTTCTATTAATCTTTTTGAAAGAGTGTTACGAGATTTTGCGGTTAACGAAACCTGGAAATCTATTACAGATCCAGATATAGAAAAAGCGTATACTAAAGGGATGAATACGGTTTATAATGCTTTTTACAATAGTGTAACTGATGATTTTGTAAACGGACTGGATAGTGACAAACAATCTATTGATTTGTTAGGAAAGGCAGCAGTGAATAGTGCATTAATTAATAAAGGAGGAGATTTTCAATATTTGTGGCAAAATGCGACAGGTGCATTGGCTATACTAGCAAAATCAGATAAACTTATAGGAAACATACAAAGTCACCTGGCTGCTATAACCAATTATTTCCCCAAATTATCTCCTAGTTGGGCAAAGGCAAAAATGGCTTTGAATCAATATGGAGATTGTAGTGCGTATAACCTTTGTCAACATCCATTATCTATACGGCAAGAAGTAGAAGAGTATTTGTTTCCAAAGACAGTATCTTATGATGATGATAAAATGATCATTCGTACTCCTCTTAGTGATGAAAAAATACAAAATTTGTATCATGCTGCTAAACAAGTACAAAGTCAATTTTTTAGATTATTACAAACAGATGAACCGGTTGCAGGAGATACTAATACTACCATTAACATGATTGTTTTTGGTTCTAAACAGCAATATGATGATTATGCACCATTGTTATTTGGTATTCGTACTGATAATGGAGGAATGTATCTCGAAGGGATTGCGACTTTTTATACTTGGGATCGAACTGTTGGAGTAGAAAGCTCTTTATCTCTGGAATCGTTATTTAGACATGAATATTGTCATTATTTGCAAGGAAGGTATTTGGTACCAGGTAATTGGGGATCATCAGATATATATAAGAATAGTAGATTAGTTTGGTATGAAGAAGGTATGGCCGATTTTTTTGCTGGATCTACAGATACCAATGGAGTACAAATGTTAGCGCAAAATACCAGAGCTATCATCAATAAAGGATCGGGTTGGCCTTCGCTTAATACTGTTTTTAACTCGAGCTATACGAGTGGAAATTTTTATCATTACACCTACGGAAACGCGGCCTGGTACAATTGGTATCTTAACAATTTTGACTATTTAAAACGTTTTTTTGATTATACTCGAAATAATGACATTTCTGGATTTGATAATTTTGTAAGTGAACTTAGAAATAATGGAGAAACTTCGTATAATAATTTCTTAAATAAGGTAAAAAATGAAGAAGTTACAGGATGGCAACCAACGACCAACTGGTCTGATGATAATCAAATTAGTATAGGAAACCCTTCTGCAATTCAAAATGAAATAGGAAACCTACCCAATACCAGTAATATTTCGGTTGCGATGGATGCCGAAAAATCGTATAGACGTTTTAAAATAGAAGGTAAAATAACGGGGTCTGGTGCAGGAGCAGCTCCTAAAGATATTGCTAAACAGCTAGACAATGTTATATTGAAGCTAAGAGAAAATGAACTTGTAAATAATTTTAAATATACTGTAGGGTATTTTAAAAATTTAAATTCATCAGGTAGCCGTTCTGCCGATTTTATAATCACAGGGCCACTTAAGGATGCCGATATTAGTGATAATCCGGTAGCAGAGTTTTCGGCTACAAATGTGACTACTATTGCAGGAGGGAAAATAGATTTTGTAAACGAATCTACGGGGCATATTACAGGTCTTGACTGGTCTTTTCCTTCTGGATCTCCTTCTAGTGTAACCGATCAACAAACGCCACAGATAACATATAATTCTCCAGGAGAGTATAATGTTACTTTAACGGCAAAAGGAACTGCAGGAAGCAGTGATACAAAGACGATTCAGAATTATATTAAAGTATACTCTTCTGGTACGAATACATATTGTAGCGCCACCAATAAAGAAGGAGGAGATGATGTACATATCACTAAAATTCAATTAGGTGATTTCGAGAATACTTCGGGATATACAACATCTTATGTAGATTATACCTCGTTGGCAGCAATAATACGAACCAATCAAAGTACTACATTAGATATTACAGTACAAAACGAACATTGGAGTTATAATGCATTAGGAGTGTGGATTGATTGGAATCAAGATGGAGATTTTGTAGATGCTGGAGAAGAAGTCTTTCATAAATATGCTGCGGGACCATATAATCAACAAATCACTCCTCCGTCTGGTGCAAAATTAGGCACAACCCGAATGAGGGTACGAATGAGTTATGGAGCAGAAGATAATATAACTCCTTGCGGAACGCAAAACAGTATTGGAGAAATTGAAGATTATTCAATTATAGTAACAAATGATCCAGCTCCTGTTAATACTCCTCCTACAATAACATTACTGAAACCTTCTAACGGACAGAATTTTGTTCAAAAAGAAAATATAGCTGTAGAAACTGTTATAAAAGATGATGAAAAAGTCGAAAAAGCAGAATTAAAAGTAGATGGAGAATTAATTTCTACAGATTATGTAGCTCCTTATCAATGGACTCATATCAATAAATTAAATTTTCTGTCTCCGGGACAACATGAATTAACGATCACAGCATATGATAATGATGGTGCAACAGATTCTAAATCGGTAACGCTAAATATAGAAAAAGCACCAATAACCTTTTGTGACGCATCTAATGAAGATAGTAAGTTACACATTACTCAGGTGATTTTTGGTGATATCAATAACAGTACAGCTCATAATCCCTATTCGGATCATACCAATTTATCTACAGTTGTTCAAAAAGGGGAACAAGTTGCATTGACTATAAAAACTATAAATGAGAACTGGTCATATAATGCAATTGGAGCCTGGATCGATTGGAATCAGGACGGAGATTTTATAGATACAGACGAAGAAGTGTTTTCTCTTTACGGCCCTGGGCCCTATAATGGTACAGTAACGGTGCCTTCTTCTGCCTTAACAGGGACTCCATTACGAATGAGAGTGCGAATGGGGTATGGATCTAAAGATAAAATAAACCCTTGCGGAAATGATACGTATTTGGGTGAAGTAGAAGATTATACGGTGTATGTTGGAAATAGCACAGCGCCAACGTGTAATGATGGTATTCAAAATGGAGATGAAACCGGTGTAGATTGTGGGGGTTCTTGTACTCCTTGCCAGACGACACCTACCTGTAATGATGGTATTCAAAACGGAGATGAAACTGGTGTAGACTGTGGTGGTTCATGTACTCCTTGTGCTACTTTGACTTACTGTGCAGCTAATGGTAATGACCCATCTGCAGAACATATTGGTCGAGTTCAATTAGGAGCTATTGATAAAATTTCTGCAGCAGGAAGTGGAGGGTATAATGATTTTACCTCTGTATCGACAGCCTTGTCTAAAGGAATTGCTCATACGATTACGATAACTCCAAAATGGGCTAGTACAGTTTACTCTGAAGCTTATAGCGTATGGGTTGATTATAATCAAGATGGGGATTTTGAAGACCCTAATGAACAAGTATGGAGCAAAGTGGCATCAAAAGATACTTCTGTAAATGGAAGCTTCACAATTCCTGATAGTGCAAAAAATGGAAGTACCAGAATGAGAGTATCAATGAGATACAATACAATCCCATCACCATGTGGTTCCTTTGATTATGGCGAAGTTGAAGATTATACCATCTCTATAGGAACAGGTTCTACACCTACTTGTAATGATGGCATCCAGAATGGAGATGAAACGGGAATAGATTGCGGTGGTTCTTGTGCTCCTTGTAATACAGATACAGGAGTGGTCTATGTAGATATTAATGATATAACCGTTACCTCATCAAATACCTGGGAATTTTTCAGAATAGAAACGGGAGATAATAAAGATTATGGTGCCTGGTATACTAGCAATTCTGTGAGATTGGTTACTTATGATAAAGATCTTGTTTGTGTAGACACTAGTAAAAATGTGACATTGATAGGAGAAGGGGTAGGAATTGATAGTGCCAGTAATTTTAGAGCAGAATCTAATAGCTACATCATAAGTTCTTCAGATTATACCGATTGGAAAGGAAAATCTGGTTTTGTAGGGTTTACTTTTAAGATTAGTGGTAACACACATTACGGGTGGTTTCATATATCTGTAGCTAATGATGGCTTATCATACACTATTTTGGATTATGCATATCAGACGAATCCAAATCAAACGATTACTACCAAAGTAATGGGAGTTAAAAATCGCAATGAGTATAGCCTAGATAAAACCATTACTATTTCTCCTAATCCATTTACCGAGAATTTTGTGATCAATACATCAACATTGGGTAAGAGAGATTTAGTAGTAAAAGTTTATGACCTACAAGGAAAATTGTTGATCGATAAAAAATATAGAAAAAACCCTGGACAAATAACTCTGGGTGAACAGATCAAAATGTCTGGAAGTTATTTTGTGAAAATAATGACAGACACAAAAACAGAAACTTTACAAATCCTTAAATATTAATTTAAGGTATAAATTAGGTTTGTTATTATAAAAGGCTGTCTGAAAAGGCAGCCTTTATTATAAGCTTATAGATATTAAACTTAAAAATGAAGTTTCATACCTTCATGAGAGGCTATAAATCCTAATTTCTCATAAAACCGTAAGGATTCGGATCGTTTTTTATCTGTAGTGAGTTGTAATACATGTGCTCTTTTTTGTTTTGCTCGTGCTATAGCCCATTCAAGCATTTTTTGTCCTATTCCTTTACCTCTTTGATCTTCTCGAATTCGTACAGCTTCAATTTGAGCTCGAATTCCTCCCTGATAGGTTAAATATTGTATGAAAGATAATTGTAAAGTACCAATAATTTCAAAATTATTATTTTCTACTACAATCAATTCTTGGTTAGGATCTGCATTAATAGCTGTAAAGGCTTCAAAATATTCTCTAGGGAGAGGAATTTGATAGTTCTCCCTGGCTTTTCCTAGATCATCATTAGCAATCATTTGTACGATTAATGGAACATCTTGTTGGGTTGCTTTTCTGAAATTCATAGTATGTGTATATGCTGAACACTTTGACTCAAATAATCCTTTTATAAAGGTAATACTATCTTATATTTTTGTAGTAAAATCTGTCTAGTTTTTGAATATATACTTTTGCAGGTTTATAGTTTGCCCTTCGTTAAATTCGATGATTCTATCATCGTTCCATTTATAAAGTTCTTCAATGGGTTCCTTAAATAGTGAGAATGATGTATGGTGTACAGGTAAAATAATAGTTGGTTTGGTAATTGTTACGGTATCTTTTAGGAGATTAGCAGTATATGAAAAAGGACCACCAAATTTATCTAAGCCGCCTCCACCCATATTAGGGATCAAGATATCTGCATTACGTCCTTTAATATGTTTTTTCATTTTAGAATGATTAATAGTGTCTCCTGTTACATAAATCTCTAGAGATTGACCATCTTTCCTGATTTTTATCCAATAACCATTAACTCCCCCACATAATATAGATGATATATAGTTAGACCCATGAACACAAGTTATTGCTTCAATTTCAATATCATAACCTTTACTATTTGTATGTATTTTATCTGCCCAATTCATGAACGAAACATTTTCTAAAGACCTATTGGTAAACCAAGGCTTTATGTTTTTATGCGAATATACTTTTGAGCTCGATGATATTTTAGACATTCCCAATTCATCAATGTGATCTGAGTGATTATGAGTTAATAACCAAATATCAATATTCTCAAAATCCGAATTTACAAATTGAGGCTTTGTTCGTCTTTTAGCTTTAAAAAACTTCAAATCAATTATAGTATTTATGTCGCAAAGAATAGGGTCGCAAGCAATTTTAAGATCTCCAACTTTTAATATCCATGTTGAAGCACCAATCCATTTAAAATCTATGTTCAAATTTTTCATATATTTACATTTTAAGTTACTTTAAGTAACCAAAAATAATTTAAAATACACTGATAGACAATAACTTACAAATTAGTAATTAAGTAACATTATGATAACTAATACTGATAAACAACAGGTTAGATTGAAGAAAAAAATTGAAAAATATTTTGTTTCTACTGCTCCATACTTAAAAGAAGGGTTTTGCCCGACAAAAAACCTGCTAGCAACTACTTTAGATAAGTGGAGCTTGTTATGTGTTTTTAATTTGGGGTATTATGAAGTTCTTAGGTTTAATGAATTAAAAAAAAATATAGATGGAATTTCTTCAAGAATGTTAGCCGTTACCTTGAAGAAATTAGAAGGATATGATATTGTAGAACGCAAAGTTTATCCAGAGATTCCTCCCAAAGTCGAATATTCTCTCACCAAATTTGGTTTTGAGTTATCAGATAAAATCATAGACTTAAGCAATTGGTTTATGGATAATTCTAAATCTTTACGATAATGTATACGTTTCATAAAAAGTAATCTTTTCTTAATGCAAATGCACCTTCTATAATTAATCCATATAAAATAAGAAGAGAAAAGATAAACATAATCAAACTCGCCTAACGAAATTTATATCCTACTATTCCCAGATGTATTGCGGTAAATAATTCTATGGATTAAATGATACTCATTATACTATTTATTCATTTTTTTGAGCACAAACAATGAGGGTCTCTACTTTCATTGTTTTTCCATCAATTTCTTGTCCCGGTTCCTCTTTTTCAATATGTTCTGTAACTACGAAGTTATTACTATATAATAATTGGATAACTTCTGATTTGTTAAACATATCAAACCCATATTTTACAAAGGGGTATGCTGCCATACTTGATTTTGGTCTTAAAGAAATAATCAATTTCCCATTGGGCTTTAAAATTCTTCTAATTTCTTCTAAAATACGTTGAGGGTCTTCCCAAAAATAAATGGTATTAATGGTGAAAACAGTATTAAACTCACCATCTTCAAAAGGAATCTTATTGGCATTGGCTAAGAAAAAACCAGCTTTTCCTTCTTTTATTAACTTTTTATTCAAGGCAGTGGCTTTATTCACCATTTCTTGAGAATAATCGCAACCCTTATATTGTACAGTATTTTCAAGAGTAAAAATGTCTTTCACAAAAAAACCATTTCCCATACCGATTTCTAATATAGCATCATTTGCTTTTGGGGCCAATGCATCAATAGTGTGAAGGTTGATAAATTTATTACCGACATTCATCTTTTCTCCCATTTCTATTCCCCAATCTCCTTCGGGTTTTCGTAATTGTTGGGCTATGTTTTTGAGTTGTTCTTCTGTCATTTTTGGATTTAAAAAAAGAGGTATAACAATTTAATCTACTTCTTATCAGAATTACTACTTTTCTGATCACTACTATTTTTAAGCTCAATTAGTGTTAGTTGCGCTGCAGCACACAGTTTTTCTACACCATTTTTAATGATAAACACTTCAGATTTACAGATGGTTAATGTTCTTCCATTTTTTAATACGCTTGATTTTCCTATTAACAGTTCTCCGTCTCCGGGTGCCATTAAATTGATTTTAAACTCTACGGTTAAAACAGAGGAGTTTTCTTCCATTAATGAAAATCCTGCATATCCAGCTGCATTATCTGCAATTGTACTAATTATTCCAGCATGAAAAAAACCATGTTGTTGTGTTAAACTCGAATGATAAGGTACATGGATCTCGCAATATCCCGGTTGAACGTCTATCAATTGTGCATTGATTAGCTTCATGAACTGTTGACGCTCAAAGCTTTCTTTAACTTTTTTCTTGTAAGTATCTGACTTAGGTTCAAATTTCATTCTATGTGAAAAATAACAAAATTATGCCTGATAAAATACTAATTATCTAAAAAAAATCAATTAGTGAGATCTTTGTTTGCTGTAGTGAATAATGGTAATGATATTTTATATTTTACTACTAGTAATCGAATTAAAATGATTAACAAGGCAGTAGAGATATATGTGATATTCTGATCCAAATCAAATGAATATAAAACCATAAAACATATCCCACCCGCGATAGAAGCTGTGGCATATATTTCTTTTCTGAAGAGTACAGGAATTTCATTACATAAAATATCACGAATTACTCCTCCAAAACAACCTGTTGTAGCTCCAAGAGCAATAGAAACAATAGGTTCTAACCCTGCATTAATTCCTGTTTCGACCCCTATTATCGTAAAAACTCCCAAACCAATGGTATCAAATAAAAAAATTGATCCTTTAAGATAATCGAGCTTATTTCTAAAAATGATAGAAAATACAGTAACTCCGCCTATCAAATACATGGTGGTCGTATTTTGCATCCAGGAAACTGGGGTATTACCTATAAGAATATCTCGAATAGTACCTCCACCAATAGAAGTGACAAATGCAATGATAAAAATCCCAAAGAGATCTAATTTTCGGTGCATTGCGCTTAATGAACCTGATATTACGAATGCAATGGTTCCTAAAATATCTAAGATATTAAAAATTGTCATCTCGTTTATTTTGTGGTTAAATGTAATATATCTTGTCTGATTTTAAAACATTAAAATTTTATGTTGTTTGAAAAGCGAGTAATTATCTAAACTCTTCACAAACTCAAATTACTCTTCACAAATCGTTTTATTGGGATGAAATCTTAACTGTTACTTTTAGTAAATAATACATTTAAGATACAGCAAAAATGAAAGAAAAATTACTTACGCTAGGTCTATTTTTTATAGCAGTAAACAGTTACAGCCAGATTATTAATTTTCCTGACCCTAACTTTAAATATGATTTAACACATTATTCTACTTCAATAGATACAAATAACGATGGAGAGATTGATGTTACAGAAGCACAAAATTATCATGGAAATCTTTTTATTGGTGGCGGACAGGATATATCTGATCTAACAGGAATTGAATTTTTTGTAAATATATCCGGTCTATACATGAGAAGTAATTTAATAACCGAATTGGATTTAAGCAATAACTTAAATATAAGAGTAGTTCAGGTAGATGATAATAGAATAAGCAAAATCAATTTAGGTAACAATATTGTTTTAGAAGCACTGTATTGTTCATTTAATGAGTTGGTCGATATAGATGTAAGTAAGTATCCTGTCTTAAGTTTAGTAGATTGCCGCAATAATCCAAATCTTAAAACATTGGATATAGCAAATGGAAATAATTACGGAAGTAACTTTTTTTGTTGGGCAAATGACAATCCAAAACTAACATGTATAAACATAGATTCGGGATTTACACCACCAATAAACCATTGGTATTGGAAAAAAGATATATCTGCCAGTTATAGCGACATATGTGTGCAAAGTAGCACAGGAGGGTTGATAGATTTAGGGTCTCTTTCTGATGAGGCGCCAGAATCAGGTAAAAAAGTAAGTAATGATATTATTGTATATCCAAACCCGGCAAATAGCTTTGTTAATATTCGATCTAAAGAAAAAATAAAGGAACTTACTTTGTATACGTTTGTTGGGGAGCAAGTTTTACAAAAACAAAATACTCCTGAATTAGATATTTCTGAGGTGAATAGAGGAGTATATTGGCTTGTAATAGAGACAAAAAGTAAAACACTAAGAAAAAAAGTCATAAAGGAATAACATATTCCATTGCCTATTTAAATTGTATATTATGAAAATGAAAAACTATTTATATATAATAATAGCACTAACTTTTACTTTGTTTAATCAGCTCTATGCGCAAGATCAAATGGTTCATTTATTAGAACCCTCACGAGATGGAAAAAAACAACAGATTTTGCAAATTGGTGAAAACAATGGGGTGAAATTATTAGCGATGGCATCTTGTAAACAATGTATGCCAGCTGTCTATACTTATAATCCAGAAGCTAGTAAAGCATCGGGGAAATCTATTTATGGCACCTCGGGTATATATGTGATACCTTATGATGAAAATAGTTATATATCTGTAGCTCCAAAAATACCAGCAGTGGCCATAGGAGAAGGTATTTGGGAGACTTTTCTATATGCTAATTTCTTTAGTGCAGATAAAGCTAAGATTGCTAGTATGACTAAAAAGAAAGTAGAAGATTGGGCGATAAACTTTTCAAAACAGATTATGACAGGAGGAGTTGGTGCACAACCTGTTGATAGTGAAAGTAACCTTTATTATCCAGCAGCAAAAGAACTACACAATGGAGAGTCGTTTAATTCTGTTACTATAGACATTACAAAAGGAAAAGAGATACGTCTTAATTTTCCTAATGGCCATGGTGAGCGTTATAACTATATGGCAGAATTGAGTAAGGTTTTGGAAGTTGATATTTATGATGTTGGAGGTAATAGGCGAGAATATATGTTTGTAGAAAGTCCGCTTTCGATTATATGGGCAAAATACAGTTCGGGAAATGATTTAGGAAAATCAATATGGGGTACATACGAAACCTTTAACTATTTCCATAAAGATCAAAAAGTAATACGAAATTTACTGGTAAGTAAAGAAGGTCAGGATAAAATAGATGCAAAACTGGCAGATTGGTCATTAAAGGCAAAAGAGTACGCCGAAAAGACCTATGCAGCCAAAGTAGCAAAAGACATAAAAAACAGACGACTACCATCAAAAGGGTTAAGTAACTCAGCATTAGAAAAACAAGCGACACTAGCAGCAAAATTATGGGCAAATCAATACAATTGGGAAGAAACCATCACCAAAGCATACTTTACAGGTAATGATTGGAGTATATATAGAAATAGTTTAGGAGTACAACTTGGCAGACGAATATCGGGTGTTATTGTTATGAAACGTAAGGATGGCACATGTAGTTTTCAGTATGCTACGTTTGCTCAACAATATAATGGTAGTGGGTACCAAAAAGTATTTACAGAAGGTATTGTTCGAGGACAGAATGTTTTAGAATGTACCTATGTTAACTGAAACTATATAAGACTTATAAACTCAAATTACGATTCACAAACTGTTTTATTATCACTAACTCTAAACTGCCTATTTTTGTTACATGAATGTAATTAAAGCAATATTGGTAGATGATGAGCAAAGAGCTAGAAACGTTTTATCTAATTTGATAAAGCGGTGTGATTTAAACATAGATGTTCTTGCGCAATGTTCCTGTCTTGAAGATGCTGTCGAAGAGATTAAAGAATTACAACCCGATGTTGTTTTTTTAGATGTTCAGATGCCTAACTATGCAGGATATGAGATCGCAAATTTCTTTGAAGAAATGAATTTTGATATCATTTTTGTAACCGCTTTCGACGAATATGCTATAAAAGCTTTTGAGTTATCTGCTATAGATTACCTGGTAAAACCTATAGATAGAAAACGATTAATAGAAGCCGTAGAAAAACTGCAAAGCAAAATAGAAAAACAAAAAAAGATAGAAGATTATCAGATTTTACTAAACACCATAAAAGAAAAAGAGTTTAAACAAATCATACTTCCCGAATTAGGCAATAGACGTATTATCGCTATTAATACTATAATTGCTATTGAAGCAGATGGATCGTATAGTAAGATTTATACAACCGAAAACAAACCGGTAACTACAAGTAAGAACCTGAAATACTTTGAAAATTTACTACCCGAAGACACCTCTTTTTTTCGCTCTCACAGAACCTGGATGATAAATTTAAAGTATATTGAGGTTATTAATAAATCTAGCTTAACTATAATATTGGCACAAAATATAACTGCCAAAATATCAAGAACCCGTTTTAGCTCTTTTGAGAATACCATACGATAGACTTTATGAATATATTACTACAATTAATTAATCTTGGGATAACTGAAAACAGTACCCCATTAGAGATAAAACGTTCTAAAGTTCTTAATGTGAGCGTTCTAATTATATTGTTTAATGCACTATTCTTTTTGTGTGTTGATACTATAACTCAGGATTTGACTTTCTATAGATTTATAGTTGTGATTACACAGGTATTAATTTACTGCGGAATATTGTACTTGCAAAAAATGAGGAAACTACTTCTTTCAAGAGGAGTTTTTATAACGGCGATAATGGCATTAATTTTTTTTAATGCTAACTATGCATTTCGAGGGTTTTATGGAGAGTATCAATATGTAATAATACCGATGCTATCTTTATTGTTTTTTGACAAAAAATACATCAATTATACGGTACTAACACTTTCTATTATAGTGTTTTACCTCCCCAATTATTTTTATCACAATTACCCCGAAAAATATTTTGGTTACCTTAATTATGCATTTATTTTCATAGGAGTGTTTTTAATTGTAAATCTCTTTAAAAACCTAAACATAAAGAATGAACTAGCATTAAAAGAGAATAATAATAAATTACAGAAACAAAATAGTATTATAGAAACGCAAAAACTACTGTTAGAAAAGGCGTATTCAGAATTAGAAGTAAGCAAAAAGAATGAGTTGGCATTTTTACAATTGAAGTCTTTAAAATCTCAAATGAACCCTCATTTTATCTTTAATTCACTTAATTCTATTCAGGATTTAATTCTTCAGCAAAATACAGATGCCTCTTATGATTATATCGTTTTATTCGCACAATTGGTTAGAAATACATTAAACTATTCTAATAAAGATTTTATTGCTATTGATAAAGAATTAGAATTTTTAGAAATATATCTTCAGTTAGAGAAATTAAGGTTCGAAGATGATTTTACATATACTATCGAACATACTAATACAGAAGGTTTGTCTGTTCCTTCATTAATCGTACAACCTTTTATAGAAAATGCGCTAATCCATGGTTTACTACACAAAGCTGGTAAAAAACAACTCACTATAGATTTTACCTTTGCAGATGATCTGTTATGTACGGTTACCGATAATGGTATTGGTAGAAAAGAGGCAAAGAAAATTCAGGCGCGACAAGGAGGACATCATGAATCCTTTGCATTAGAAGCTATACAACAGAGATTAGAAATCTTAAAAGAACAATATGGTACAGGGGTAGGTTACCAGATATTTGATTTATATGATAATGGATATGCTACAGGGACAAAAGTTGAAATCAGAATGCCTTTTCAGAAAAAATACTGATCAGTAGGGATATTTGATTTTATAAAGGGATAAAGGATGATAAAAAGAATAACAGCCTGGTACAAAAAAATAATAGCTATTGGTACCCACGATGAATTTAGTGCGATACAAAATAAGCATACAAGACTGGTAAATATTTATATACTGATTGCTTTACATACCAGTATACTTTTTTATATAGGAGATTTAATTTTTATTCAAAAACCTCTAAGTTCGCATATCATAAGTTATATATCCCAATTTTATTTAATTTCTGTATTGGTATGTAATAAGAAAAGTTTTTTTGGGTTCGCAAAAATGTTGTGGATTTTATATTTATTCATTTTTATAAATTTATCTACCGTAATGGTTAACCCTGGGATTTATACAGAGTATTACTTCCTTCTAATTCCGGGAATTAGCTTATCGATTTATCAAAAAAAAACTTTACCTATAATATTTACATTGGTAAGTATAGTTTGCTTTTTTATTCCTTACTATTATCTCGATATATATCCAGTAGATCACCCAAACAGAATGAACGGTGTAGTGGTCATAATTTTATTTTATTGTATTTATGCCATAGTTAATTATTTTAAAAAACTTAATATTCGTAATGAAGAGAAATTGGCTCAAGCATATCAAAAACTTGAAGAATCTAAGAAGAGTGAATTAGCCTTGTTACAATTGAAGTCTTTAAAATCTCAAATGAATCCTCATTTTATATTTAATTCGCTTAATTCTATTCAGGATTTAATCCTTCAACAAAATACCGATTCATCATACGATTATGTAGTGTTATTCTCACAACTGGTTAGAAATACCTTAAACTACTCTAATAAAAACTTTATTGCTATTGATAAAGAATTAGAATTCTTAGAAATATATCTTCAACTAGAGAAATTAAGGTTCGAAGATGATTTTACATATACTATCCAACATACTAATACAGAAGGTTTATCTGTTCCTTCACTAATCGTACAACCTTTTATAGAAAATGCACTGATCCATGGTTTATTACACAAAGCGGGTAAAAAAGAACTCGTTATAGATTTTACATTTACAGATGATCTATTATGTACAGTAACCGATAATGGTATTGGTAGAAAAGAAGCAAAGAAAATCCAGGAGCGACAAGGAGGTCGTCATGAATCTTTTGCCCTGGAAGCTATAAAACAACGATTAGAAATCCTAAAAGAACAATATGGAAATGAGGTTGGGTATACCGTATTTGATGAATATGATAATCAAATAAGTACAGGTACCAAAGTAGAAATCAGGATGCCTTTTCAAAAGAGATATTGATGAGGTTTTATAATCATGTATAAATTGACTAAAATAGAGAGGCTATATAAACAACTTATAAATACGGGTATCTATCAAGATAATAAGGTAGAGCACAAAAGAATACGATTATTAAATGCTTTTTGTTTAACATGGTTTGTGTTTCTTATTTTTTTTACGGCTTTTGATTATTTTTTTGCAGAGACTTTAATAGAAGGGCTAAAGGTGCGTTTCTTTTCCCTTATAACTATAGTTAGCATAATTTCTCTACAAAAAAATAAAAAACTTTTATTGGCTCGTGTCTTATTTATTTTGGTGCTCATTTTGGTCATATTTGTTTTTGCAAACTTTGTTGAGTCCTCTATTTTGATGGAGAATTTTTACTTCTTATGTCCTTTGATAGCCCTTGTGTTAATTGATAATAAGTGGATAACATTATCAATCATGTTACTTTGTTGGGGATTATATTACGTCCCTTTTGTGATAACTACAGGTCTGTATCCAGAGAAAACGATGAATCCTATTTTGATATTATCCATTTTTGTTGCGAGTTATGTTATATTAAATTATTCGCAATCATTAAATAGGAAAAAGGAAATTGAATTAAAAAAAAACAAACAAGATCTTGAAGCGGCCTATAAAGAATTAGAACTAAGTAAAAAGAATGAGTTGGCATTTTTACAATTAAAGTCACTTAAGTCTCAAATGAACCCTCATTTCATATTTAATTCGCTTAATTCTATTCAGGATTTAATCCTTCAGCAAAATACAGATTCATCGTACGATTATGTGGTTTTGTTCTCACAACTGGTTAGAAATACGTTAAACTATTCTAATAAAAACTTTATTACTATTGATAAAGAGCTAGAATTCTTAGAAATATATCTTCAACTAGAGAAATTAAGGTTCGAAGATGATTTTACATATACTATCCAACATACTAATACAGAAGGTTTATCTGTTCCTTCATTAATAGTACAACCTTTTATAGAAAATGCGCTGATCCATGGCTTACTACATAAAGCGGGTAAAAAAGAACTCGTTATAGATTTTACATTTACAGATGATCTATTATGTACAGTAACCGATAATGGTATTGGTAGAAAAGAAGCAAAGAAAATCCAGGAACGACAAGGAGGGCATCATGAATCTTTTGCCCTGGAAGCGATACAACAGAGATTAGAAATCTTAAAAGAGCAATATGGTACAGCGGTAGGATATCATATACAAGATTTATATGATAATAAATTTGCCACAGGTACAAAAGTAGAAATCAGAATGCCCTACAAAAAGAAATATTAATCCTGTTCACAAATCCAAATTGAGTTTCACAAACTCATTTGTATTCTTCTATATAGTCATCTGTATTCTTGTTGAAGATTATTTATTCAACAATGCTCAAAAAAAATAGCTTCCTTCTGGCGATCCTAATTTCGTTCAATGTTTTTTCTCAAGAAAAATCGATTGACAGCCTTATCACCGCTCTAAATAATAATGTAAACCAAGATACTATAAGGGTTAATTCCTTGATCAAAATAGCTTATTATTATATAGATAGAGACATGGAGAAAGTACTACCTTATCTTCAGGAAGCACTCAAAATATCTAAAACTATAGATGCTAAATATCACAGCGTAAGTATACAAAATGAAATGGCTCGATATTATAGAGCTAAGGGAGTATGGGATAATGCGATGAAACAAGCTATTATTGCTAAAAAAGAAGCAGATGCTTTTGGTACAAAACAGCAAAAACTAATAGCAAATAGTGGTTTGCAAATTGTATATGCCAATTCTGGAGATGATAAAAAAAGTATAGAATTAGCTTTAGAAAATTTGACATTAACCGAGAAAGATCCTCCTTCTCCTGCAAGAGCCAGAACATATTTTGATATTGGAAATCTCTATTTAAAACTTAGAAAATTAGATCAAACCGAACAATATTATACCAAAGGTATTCTAATGTGTCGTGAAGTAGGGTTTAAACCCGGGGAAATGGTAATGAAAATGTCTTTAAGCAACTTATATAAAATGCAAAAAAGATATGAGAAGGCATTGGAGTTTATTAATGAACCGTTAGTATATTATATAAAAACAAAACAGACCGTGCGTATAGGCAGTGCTTATATGCAGATGGCTCAAATCAAATCTTTGCAAGGAAAACATGAAGAATCTGTCCCTATATATTTAAAAGCATTACAAAATTATGAAGATTCGGGAGCTAGTTTACACTTTAAAAAGCATATCCTTCAAAATTTATTTATAGCTTATAGCATATTGCAGGATCAGGAAAAGGCTACAGAATTTAATACGGCATACAAGAAGTTAAAGGATTCTATAGATTCGAATGAACGTAAAGCACTTACCGAAAAACTAAAGGTAGCTTACGAAACAGATAAAATAGCAGCCCAAAAAGATGCTGCAGAAACCAAAACCAAACTTGCGGAGGCTACATCAAGACAAAATAAAAATTACTTTATTGGAGCCATTATTATTGCAATTTTAATATTAATGAGTGCATTGTTTTTAATTGGAAGATTACGTGCCAGAAAGAAAATGGAATTAATAACCTTAGAATTTCAAGAAACCCAAAAACGACTAGAGATAGAAAAGCAATATAAAGAAAGCGAATTAAAAGCTTTAAAATCTCAAATGAATCCTCATTTTATATTTAATTCTCTCAATTCTATTCAGGATTTAATCCTTCAGCAAAATACAGATTCTTCTTATGATTATATCGTTTTGTTTGCGCAGTTGGTTAGAAACACCTTAAACTATTCTAGTAAAAATTTTATAGCAATAGAAAAAGAACTAGAGTTCTTAGACGTATACCTTCAACTAGAGAAATTGAGATTCGAAGATGATTTTACATACACTATACAAAGCATAAATACAGAGGGCTTATCTGTACTCTCTTTAATAGTACAACCCTTTATAGAAAATGCATTACTACACGGCTTGCTACATAAAGCAGGTAAAAAACAACTTACTATAGATTTTACTTTTACAGATCACTTGTTATGTACTATTATCGATAATGGTATTGGTAGAAAAGAAGCAAAGAAAATCCAGAAGCGACAAGGTAATCACCATGAATCTTTTGCACTAAATGCTATAGAACAGCGATTAGAAATCCTAAAAGATCAGTATGGTAGAGATGTGGGGTACCAGATATTTGATTTATATAATGATCAATTGGCTATGGGTACCAGAGTAGAAATCAGAATGCCATATCAAAAAGAGTATTAGTGCTATTTTATGTAAAGAGAGATTATAGAGTAATCTAGTTGCATAAAGATGATAACTGCAAATTATTACATATCGTAAAAGAGATATTACAGAAGAGATTAATCAGATAGTAGACTATAAACTCGCCTTTATAATTTTTGATAGACTTCTCAGTAATATAAATAATTAGGGTATTCGATGTGATATTTTACATCTCATGTTATCAGTAGATTACCTCGTTTTACAATAGATTATTTCCATTCACAAACTCAAATAGCGTTTCACAAACTCATTTGTTTGCTTCTGCATAGTTGTCTGTATTCTTGCCAATGATTAGTAATTCAAAAAATTAAAATATGGTAAAACAACTACTCCTATTTAAATATTTATATCAGAATGTATTGCATTTTTCTAAACCAAAACATAGCTATATCGCTGTTTTAGTAATTGGTAACTATTTGGAGACAAAACATTCTTAAAAAACAATTAGAAGGAATCCCTTCCTTTTCTAACACTCTCAAGTATACATCGAAAACAAAAATCAAAAAAAGTAACCCATAATAATGAGAAACTGTACTATGAAAACAATTAAATTACTTTTGCTAGGTATAGTAATACTAGCACTATCTTGTAGTAAAGATGATGATGCTGCACCACCAGTTAATAAAGCCCCAGAGATCAAGGCGCAATCCTTTACCGTATCAGAATCAGCAACAGATACAGATGTATTTGGTACCGTAAAAGCAACCGATGCAGACAAAGATGCATTAAGCTATAGCATTACTGCAAACAGTGATAACCTATTCGAGATCACAAAAGCAGGAGCATTAAGTTTGGCAGCAGGCAAAACATTGGATTTTGAAACCAAAACAACTTATGAGATTACTGTAGAAGTAACCGATGGTAAAGCCAAAGCAGCTGCAAAAATAACGATTACCGTGACAGATGTAAACGAAAATCAACCACCAGTGATTGATGATCAAACATTTACAGTAGCCGAAGATATTACAAATACTGTTATTGATGTCGTAACCGCAACAGATCCGGAAGGGGATACATTAACCTATAGAGTTGAAAGTAATGATAATAACTTATTTGAAATTACAGGAGATGGGATACTAAGTCTTGCCCCTAATAAGGTTTTGGATTACGAATCAAATACTAACCATTCAATTACCATAACAGTTTCTGATGGAAATGGAGGAGAAAGTTCTGCTCAAATACTCATTAATGTAACAGATGTTTTAGAAGCAGGGAGTGAAGGATTTCGAGTACGTACTCTAGCTGGTAATGGCACACTTGGTTTTACAAACGGTACAGGTACATCAGCACAGTTTTCGACTCCAATAGGGGTAGATGTTGATAGTAATGGTAATATCTACATAGTAGATCGAAACAATAATGTTATTCGCAAAATTACCCCTGCAGGGGTAGTGAGTACTTTTGCAGGAAGTACTTATGGGTATGCAGATGGTACTGGTGCCGCAGCAAAGTTTCGCGCTCCATACGGTATAGCAATAGATGCAAATGATAACATATATGTAGGAGATTACTTTAATCACCGTATTCGTAAAATAACTCCAGCAGGTGTAGTCACTACGCTAGCAGGTTCTGGTGTTGTAGGTTCTGCAGATGGTACGAGTACCGTTGCACAGTTTAATGAACCTTATGGGTTGGATGTAGATAGTAATGGCAATGTTTATGTAGCAGACTATGGAAACAACCGTATTCGTAAAATTACTCCCGCTGGTGTAGTGACTACACTTGCAGGAAGCTCTCGTGGCTTTGCAGATGGCACAGGTACTGCAGCGATGTTTAAAGCTCCACATGATGTTGCAGTAGATAATAATGATAACGTATATGTAACAGATGGCTTTAATCACCGTATTCGTAAAATCACTCCAGCAGGTGTAGTTACTACGTTTGCAGGAACTAATCAAGGTTTTGCAGACGGTACAGGTACGCAAGCGAGGTTTAATACCCCAGAAGGTATAACTATTGATAATTCAGGAAATCTATATGTAACCGATAGGAGTAATCACTGTATCCGCAAGATTACATCTACAGGTGTTGTAAGTATTCTTGCAGGGTCAAATGATTTTGGATTTGTAAATGGTACCGGAGCAACAGCGCGATTCAGACAACCCGCTGGGATTACAGTGAATGGATCTGGAGTTTTTTATGTCACAGATGAATCAAATCACAGTGTTCGTAAAATAGAACCTTTTTCAAATAATTAAAAACAGAGTATGAAAACAATAAAACTACTGTTGCTTTTTGTAGCAATACTGGCACTATCATGTAGTAAAGATGATGATGCAACGACCACTCTGGTTAATAAAGCACCAGAAATTACGGCGCAGTCTTTTAACGTATCAGAATCGGCAGCAGATGCAGATGTATTTGGTACCGTAAAAGCTACCGATGCAGACAAAGACGAGTTAAGCTATAGCATTATTGCAAACAGTGATGATCTATTCGAAATCACTAAAGCAGGAGCACTAAGCCTGATAGCAGGAAAAACATTAGATTTTGAAACCAAAGCTTCTCATGAGATCACTGTAGAAGTAACCGATGGTGAAGCTAAAGCAGCTGCAAAAATAACGATTGCTGTTATCGATGTAGATGAAAACATGCCACCCGTTATTGTGGATCAAACGTTTAGTGTAGCAGAAAATCCAACATCAAGTACTGTACTTGGAACCGTAGTTGCTACAGATCCCAATGGTGATACGCTAACGTATACACTTACTAACTCTATTGGTACAGTAGCCATATTTGAAATTACAGGTAATGAGATCAAGCTAAAATCAGGTGTTTTAAATTATGAAGATTTTACAAAACATAATGTTACTGTTACTGTAGATGATGGTACACTTACGGCATCTGCTCAGATTACTATTAATGTTACAGATGTAAATGAAGCGCCAACATTCCCGGATCGGAATTATACTTTTAGTCAACCAGAAGATATTGATGATACGGTTATTATTGCTACGGTAACGGCTATAGATCCTGAAGGGGATAATCTAATTTATACGCTTAATAATAACCCAGGCAGTCTTTTTGAGATCAACAGTGCTGGAGAAATTAGTTTATCAACAGGGAAGTTTCTAGATTATGAAAACCAAACCAGTCATACCATAACAGTGCAAGCAACCGATGGAAACCTTACTGCCTTGCAGCATGGAGTGCAAATTAATGTAACCGATGTAACTGATGTAAGTGTAACTACTGTAGGAGCATTACCTAACGGAGGTGTTCCTCAATTTTATAATACTCCAATTGGAATTGCTATAGATGGGTCTGGAAATATATATGTAGCGGATTATGCTAATCATCGTATTCGTAAGGTCAATACAAATGGTACGGTAACTATTCTTGCAGGAGGTTCTCAGGGATATGCGGATGGTACAGGAACTGCAGCTCGCTTTAATTTTCCTTACGGAGTAGCAGTAGACGGAGGGGGTAATGTATACGTAACCGATCGAAACAATTATCGTATTCGCAAGATTACTCCGGGAGGAGTAGTAACTACTTTGGCTGGGTCTACTCAGGGATATGCAAATGGTACAGGGACTGCAGCTCGATTTAATCACCCTACGGGAATAGTTGTTGATGGATCAGGGAACATTTTTGTGTCGGATTGGTCTAATCATAGTATTCGTAAAATTACTCCAACAGGAGTAGTCTCAACTTTTGCAGGATTAAATGAAGGTTTTGCTGATGGGACAGGTACTACGGCTCGATTTGATAATCCTGCAGGGTTGGCTGTAGATAGTTCAGGAAATATATATGTAGCCGATGAAAGTAATAGTCGCATCCGTAAAATTACTCCATCCGGAGTAGTATCTACAATAGCAGGATCTAATGATGGGTATGCAGATGGTACGGGTACATCAGCCCGGTTTTTTAAACCTACTGGAGTAGCTATAGATGGATCAGGTAATTTATATGTGGCCGATAGGATAAATCATCGTATTCGTAAAATCACTTCAGCTGGAGTAGTATCTACTTTGGCAGGATCTATTAGAGGTTGGGCCGATGGGATAGGTACAGTAGCACAATTTAATCTTCCTTCAGGAATAGTTGTTGATGGATCAGGAACTGTATACGTTGCTGATGAACGCAATCACTTCCTCCGTAAGATTGTCATTCAATAAACCCAAAAAATATATGAATTCAATCCACATCTCAAGTTTCAGGACTTGAGGTGTAGATTGATGTTTAATAAGACAATGATATACCCAAAATTTAGACTATAACAAAATGAAAAATAGAAACAAAATCTTCATGCTTTTTGCTATTGGAGTAGTATTACTTCTTAATAGTTGTAGCAAAGATGATGAGGCAACAACGATAATAACTCCGCCAGCCAATACAGCACCAGAAATTAAAGCGCAATCCTTTAACGTATCAGAGTCAGCAACAGATACAGATGTATTTGGTACCGTAAAAGCTACCGATGTAGACAAAGAGGAGTTAAGCTATAGTATTACTGCAAATAGCGATGACTTATTTGAAATTACTAAAGCTGGAGCACTAAGCCTGGTAGCAGGAAAAACATTGGATTTTGAAACCAAAACGACTCATGAGATTACGGTAGAAGTAACCGATGGTAAAGCCAAAGCGGTTGCAAAAATAACGATTACTGTTATTGATATAGATGAAAACATGCCACCTGTTATTGCTAACCAAACGTTTAGTGTAGCAGAAAATCCAGCATTAAATACTATACTGGGAACCGTAGTTGCTACCGATCCAAATAATGATGATCTTACCTACACGCTTACTAACCCAATAGGGAGTTTAGCCATGTTTGAGATAGTAGGTAATGAAATCAAACTAAAATCAGGATTTTTAGATTATGAAACGCTTACAAGTCATACGATAACAGTTATTGCAAATGATGGAACATTTACAACATCTGCACAGGTTACTATTACGGTTACAAATGTAAATGAAGCCCCTGTTTTTGGGAATAGCTCTACTACATTTTCTGCTGCTGAAAATATAGCAGAAACTGTTGTTATAGGTACTTTGAGTGCGACAGACGAAGATGGTGATACGGTTAACTATAGGTTGGCTAATAATGTACACAGTGATAATTTTGAAATTGATGTGAATACTGGTGAAATAAGCCTAAAATCTGGAGGGAGTTTAGATTTTGAAACCAGAATAAGTTACTCATTCCAAGCTCATGTAAGTGACGGAACATTAAGCGCGACCCCCGTTACAGTAACCATAAACGTGACCAATGTTTCTGATGTAAATGTAGGGAGCATTTTAGCTCTTAATAAACTGCAAACGGGAATAGTGGTAGATGCTTCGGGAAATATATATGTAGCAGACACTAGAAAACACCGTATTCTGAAATATCTTTCTTCTGGAGGAACTACGACTATTGCAGGATCAGGAGTTGCCGGGTTTGCAGATGGTAGCGGTATAACCGCTCAGTTTGATAACCCTAATGGTTTGGCCATAGATGCCACAGGAAACATTTATGTAGCAGATACCAATAATCATCGAATTAGAAAAATTACTCCTGCCGGAGTAGTATCTACTATTGCAGGATCGGGTATTAGCGGTTTTGTAAATGGTACAGGTACCGCGGCTCAGTTTGATTCTCCGTATGGGATAGATGTACGTGCAAACGGAGATCTATATGTGGCAGATACTGGTAATCATAGTATCCGCTATATTAATACAGCTGGTGTAGTATATACTCATGCAGGTACTGGTACCAGTGGTTTGGTTAATGGTAGTGCTACAACAGCTCAGTTTAATGAACCTATTGATGTGGTGATAGGTCTATCCACAAACCTATATATAGCAGATGCTTCTAATCATGTGATTCGCCAGATTACCGATACTGGATCTGTACTCACTCTTGCAGGATCTACGCAGGGATATGCAGATGGTGTTGGTACTGTGGCTCAATTTAGTTCTCCGTATGGAGTTACCCGAGATACCAATGGTAATATATATGTAGCAGACAAAGATAATCATCGTATTCGTAAAATTACTCCAGCAGGAGTCGTGTCTACCTATGCGGGTTCTGGTACTATGGGCTTAGTTAATGGTAATGCTGCAGTTGCCCAATTCAATGAATCTATCAACCTGTGTATAGATGGTTCGGGAACCATTTTTGTTACCGATTATAATAATGATTATATCCGTAAAATATTTGTTCAATAAATAATAACCCAAATAGGGTTTACTGTACTAAAAGTTTTACAACAAACCCTATTTAGCTTAAATAAGATGATATTATGAAAACTATAAAACTACTGTTGCTATGTACAGCAATATTACTACTATCCTGTAGTAAAGATGATGCCCCTGCTATTACACCGGTTAATAATGCCCCAGAGATCAAGGCACAATCTTTTAATGCCTCAGAGTCGGTAACAGATACAGATGTATTAGGTACTGTAGAAGCTACCGATGCAGATAAAGAGGAGCTAAGCTATAGCATTACTGCAAACAGCGATAATCTATTCGAAATCACTAAAGCAGGAGCATTAAGCCTAGTAACAGGAAAAACATTAGATTTTGAAACCAAAACTACACACGAAATCACTGTAGAAGTAACCGATGGTAAAGCCAAAGCAGCTGCAAAAATAACAATTACGGTTATCGATGTAGATGAAAATATGCCCCCTGTTATTGCAGATCAAACATTTAGTGTGGCAGAAAATATAAATGCAACAGATGTAATAGGTACTATTGTAGCAACTGATCCAGATGGCGATAATTTGACTTATACACTTACTAATCCAGATAACCCTACAACGGCATTTATTATTGAAGATGATAAGATAAAACTATCCCAAGGAGAGTCGTTAGATTTTGAAACTACAACTAGTCATGTTGTAACCATTACCGCAAGTGATGGAATACTTACGGCATCTGCACAGATTACTATTAATGTTACGGATGTAGTAGAAACAAGTACCGTAACAGTGAGTACTTTTGCAGGAAACTCTTCTGGGTATGTTGATGGTACGGGTACTGCAGCAAGATTTGCGCTTCCTTCAGGATGTACAGTAGATAGCCATGGTAATCTCTTTATTGCAGATGGAACTAATCATAGTATTCGTAAAGTTACCCCAGCTGGAGTAGTTACAACCTTTGCAGGAGGTTCTCCAGGATATGCTGATGGTACAGGTACTGCAGCAAAATTTAATTATCCATATGATATTGCTATAGATGCAAATGATAATCTTTATATAGCAGATTCTAATAACAATCGTATTCGTAAAATTACTCCTGCAGGAGTAGTAACTACACTTGCAGGTTCTGGGGCATCTGGATCAGCAAATGGTACAGGTACTGCAGCAAGATTTAATGGTCCTAGAGGGGTAGCAGTTGATGCTTCAGGGAATGTCTATGTTTCAGACTATGGGAATCATCGTATTCGTAAAGTTACTCCAACGGGAGTAGTAACAAATCTTGCAGGAGGACCTGTAGGTTTTGCAGATGGTACAGGACTTAATGCAAGGTTTAATCATCCATCTGGATTAACAGTAAACAGTAACGGAGATATATACGTATGTGATAACTCTAATCATCGCGTTCGTAAAATTACTCCAGCAGGAGTAGTAGCTACTATTGTAGGGAATGGTACAGCAGGTTTTCTTGATAATACAGGTACTTCTGCAAGATTTAGCTACCCTAGAGATATTACTGTAGATGCCAATGACAATTTGTACGTAACAGATTTTGGTAATCGTAGAGTTCGTAAAATCACACCTGCCAAAGTAGTTACTACTATTGCAGGTAATGGAGCTACAGGTTCTGCAGATGGTAATGGACCATCAGCAACATTCAATTCGGCTTATGGTATTGCTTTTGCAGGTTCAGGAATTTTTTATGTAACCGATAATGGAAGTAGCCGTATTCGTAAAATTGTCATTTCTAATAATCATTAAAAAAAGATAAACCAGACACTATTCTAAATTCTAATATTTGGGATAGTGTTGCTATGTTACCTTATAATTTTGAATACAATAAATTACTATAAAGAAAACTAAAATGAAAAAAATAACACTCTTAGGATTATGTATGTTCTTTTTTGTCTATACCCTAAAAGCACAGGGAGAGATAAAACATCAAACCCAACAACTAGAAGCTATACAAGTAGGAAATTACACGGCTTATTTAACACAGCAAAGCAGCAGTGGTACCTATGAAGGAGGTTTGGATGTATTACTATATAAAATCACCAATTTTAAAGAGTATACAATTCAACCTGGTGTTCATAAAGAGATATATATGTTATTTGGAGAAGATCCTGATCGTCCTGATGATCATAAAGAAACCATGTTTTTACCAGATAATGAAGCATTCCCGATAACCTATGTTCAAAAAGTTTATGAAGGAAGCCCGGCAATGCAAAAAGAGATAGGGTATTCTCCCAGAATTAATAGATTATCTGATGGAAATCGAATAGTTTTTATTGATGGAAAAATCTTTATGATTGAAGATTGGGTTGATAAGGATAATTACAAACTTGAAGCAGTATTAGAATTTCAAGCAAAAAAAATGGGAGGTTTAAAAAAGATGAAGGAAGTGATGAAATCTCCTAAAAAAATGAAGGCAATGCAACCACATAAGGTGCTTCAGGAATATTTAGACAATGCATATAATAAACAACAAGAAGTATATGCAAAATGGATAAAGAGTCCTAAAAACGCAGCACTTATTGAAAATATAGATCAGATTAGAGAATTTATAATAGGAGCTATTAATAAGCAAAGAGATGACTGGTATAATTCTGCAGAGTATAAGCGTATTAAAGAAAGAAATGCATCGGCAAGTCAAAGTGATCTTGAGAGTAGAGTGACTATTAATAATAATACAGGAAAAGATATTTATATCTATGAAGAAGGCTCTAGAAATGGATCAAGAGTTTCTGCAAATGGAAGAGGTACTTTTAATTGTAAGAAAAATCAATATTATAGTTTTAGTGGAAATTCGTCTGCAAGTAATGGAACCTTAATTGTTGGAGCAAACCAAAGCTGTGGTGCAACTGTAAATGTAAATTAACTTGAATTCGATGTAAGGATTTAGTTTTAAAAAGCCGTCAAATTGAGTGATTTTTTATAGTGACCTCTCGACTTCGCTCGAGATGACATGGAGAAAAATTGTATTGAAATTAGGCTTTTTCTTATGTCGAATTCAAGTTAAATTAAAGATACTTGTTGTTGTCCTTACAAGTAATCATCCTACCCTGATTTGAATTTGTTTTTAGAAGATAAAACTTTTTCTAGAGCGATTGAAATGGATAACCAGAGGCAGACTTAATAATAGTCTGCCTCTTTGTTATTTGCAATGAAAATATTGATGCTTTTTATGTTGATATACTATTGTAAAAGTAATAGTTGTAATTAAAAACTGTAGTAAATTCAATATATAGTGTATAGATATAAGATGTCTATATAGATATAACAATTCTTAATAACTTTACTGTAAGGTTTATGATCAAATTGCTACTTTTACATCATATAAAATGATGAGAATATGTCTGATACAATAGAAAGAATAAAGTGTCTTATTATAGGTTCGGGTCCTGCAGGATATACTGCGGCAATATATGCAGCAAGAGCAGATCTTAAACCCATTATGTACACCGGTATGGAACCAGGTGGCCAATTAACAACTACTACAGAAGTAGATAATTTCCCTGGATATCCAGAAGGAATAGATGGTCCCACGATGATGGTACAATTACAACAACAAGCAGAGCGTTTTGGTACAGAAGTACGTATCGGGATGGTAACTGCTGTTGATTTTAGTACTACAGAAGGAGGAATTCATAAAGTAACTGTAGATAACTCAACACAGATTGAAGCAGAAACGGTTATTATTTCTACAGGAGCTACGGCAAAATACCTGGGACTACCTAGTGAACAAAAATTACGTGGTGGTGGAGTTTCTGCCTGCGCAGTTTGTGATGGATTCTTTTACAAAGGGCAAGATGTAGCGATTGTAGGAGCAGGGGATACCGCTGCAGAAGAAGCTACCTATCTGGCTAATATATGTTCTAATGTAACGATGTTGGTTCGTAAAGATCATATGAGAGCTTCTAAAGCAATGCAACATCGAGTAAATAATACATCAAATATTAAAGTAATGTATAATACCGAAGTTGATGAGGTATTAGGAGATCAGGTGGTAGAAGGATTACGAATGGTAAATAACCAGACAAATGATAAAGAAGAAATTGAGATTACCGGTTTGTTTATAGCTATTGGTCATAAACCAAATACTGATATCTTTAAAGGACAATTAGATATGGATGATACAGGATATTTGATTACCGAAGGAAAGTCTACAAAAACTAATATTCCGGGAGTATTTGCTTCAGGAGATGTTCAGGATAAAGAATATAGACAAGCTGTTACTGCTGCAGGAACAGGATGTATGGCAGCATTAGATGCAGAGCGATATCTGGCAACAGTAGAAACAAATAATGAAGTTTCGACTTAAGTCGAAAAAGCATATAGCATTAAAAAAGAATGTCTCGCTTAGCGAGACATTCTTTTTTAATTTATCTTAAACCTACTAGGAACGTAGTCTATATTTTTCTTGTACAAAATAGCTTCATTGGCAAAGGTGTCCATAATTACCTTTGGTTCACCAAGCAGGTAAATTTCAGTCTTATCTTTAGCTTCAATACTAATTTCTTCATTGGTCAAAATATAACAATCACTAGCACCTTCTGCGATTAGTGTAGTTTTGGCAACACTCAATTTTTCACCATAAAAATCAGTGTCACTATCTGCTCTAACTAGCATTGATTTTACTTCGCCTTCAAGTTTGGCATATCCTTTTTGGTATAAATCTACTTTAAGACTATCGGTTGTAATAATTCCTTTTATTTCTGAACTTTCATTTATTTGATAAGTAACTTCCTGAGCTGTAACATGTAACTCTACTATCGATTTTCCATTGGTTATGCAATCTACTTGATTGGCATCTGCGGTAAGAAATACTTCGGCATTATCATTTGCATTTACGATAAGTTTAGTAGTATTTATTGGAGACAATGATCTAACATTTACCTTGTCATATAGTATAATTTTCTTTAATTCTGAAGCATAAGAAATATCAAGATTTAATGCTTTTGCACGTCGCATATCCCGATCAGACTTGATTGTTAAAACACTATCTAAAACTTCTACTTGTATAACTTCTTGTAGATTGCTATCTGCTTCGATCTTTACTTGATTATCACTACCCTCGTCTAATGTAACTTCGAAACCTTCATGAATTTCTATGGTATGGAAGTCTTCAACGTCTAGTTGTTCTGTACTAACAATTTTGTTGCCTTTAATTTTTTCTTTTTGTCCATAGGTGTTTCCCAATACCAGAAGTGCCAATACTAACAATAGTGCTCTCATACTTGTGTGAAATTTATATACTAATAAACAGTTTTTTTTGCCTTTAAGTATAGTTTTGTATAAAACTTGTTACAAATATAAATAGAGAAGTGGTTTAAATTATTTCAGATTAAAAATAATAGAGCGTCATTCTTTGGTATAAAACTTATCGAGGGACTGTAAATGGTATTATATGCGCATGAAATATTTTATTATTACTAAAAAAAGGTTGCTATATAGCAACCTTTTAAAATATCTAATGTTTTTACCAAAAAATGATTAATTATGAACATCGGTATACCCTTTCCAATGTTCTCCAAAAGGAGCGAAGCGATATGAACCTCTTCTTCTTGCCCAGCTACTATTTGTTGTTTTTCTTGCCCACCATCCCGGTTGTATAGTATGCTCCTTTTGTTTAGTCTTATTTTTACCATAGGTAAGGTGAGCAGTTATACTCCCATTACTATCATGAAAAACCGAAGTATACATTTGTATATATTTCCACGTAGCAGAGGATTGATAACGTTTACTGCCAAATTTACTATTATAACATTGCTCTGCCCCTTGATGACTATCACAGAAAGCTTTGGTTTCTATATTAAGATTTGTTGTAGTCATTAACTTTGTAGGGAATTTTGCAATAGAAAAAACCGAGTGATTTAATTTTTCTACTACTGGTCTATTGCTTGATAACTTTGTTTTTTCATCAGAACTTGCAAAATCTAGTAAAGCTTTAGGTACAGGAGTGCCTTCTGGAGTAAGGGATAAGTACACCTTGAGCATAGAGTTATTTTTAAAATCAATAAACATCTTTGTGTCATTAGTACCAGATTCTAGACCAGATATATAAGGTTCTGATTCTTCATATCCTTTACTCATGGTCAAACTAATTCCGTTAGAAAAATTGAAGGTTGCCAAATCAGTTTCTTCAATTTCCGAGATTTCATTTGTTATAGTATCCTCTTGGATATCCATATCTTCTTGACAGGAAACAATAACAAGTGTGAAACATACAATAAGTATGATTTTTGTAACATTTAAATGCTTCATTTTTGTGATTTTTAAGTTTGTTAATACTGGATGTAAACTTAATACTGTCAAATTATGAAGTGTCCTGATTTTTTGATTTTCAAAAAATCAGGACACTTTCTTGTATTTTTATACTCTATAAGAAGAGAGGAAGTATTTTTAACTAGATTTAAAAGAAACAGGGGGGACATAAAAAAACTGCCTGGAAAGCATTGGTTGGTTAGTGTGCTTTCTCAGACAGCTTAGTTTTGGTTGATTATTGATTGGGTTGTTAGCTCTTAATGGCCTCTAACATCTCCACCAGAGTTATCTGTTTCAGATACTTTTTCTGGATTTCCGTAGTAAACAACATCTGCACCACTTGTTGCTTTCCCGGTAAACTCATTTTTTGCGTGGATTTTAATAGAAGCACCACTTGTTGCTTTTGCTTCGGATACTAAACTTAACAAATCTTCTGCTCGAATATCTGCACCACTGGTAGCATTTGCTTTATGATTGTTTACTTTTCCGGTTAAATTCATCATGGCTCCACTGGTAACAGAAGTCGTTATTGTTTCTGCTTTTACTTTCAATTTAATATCTGCACCACTAGTAGCACTAAGATCAAGTTCTTTTTGAACTACAGGTTCACTAGAAGAGACACTCGCACCACTATTAACATGAACTTTATTGATCTTGTCATAGGACACAAATACATTTTTTTCGTCAGCAAAGTATATGTTTTCATCAGAAGTAACGTATAGCGTATTGCCTTCTACATATACTTCGATATGATCGTGTAAGTTTTTATTGGCTTCTACGATTACTTTTTGATCAGAATCGTCTACCAGAATAACATCTAAACCTCTACTTGCTTTTATTGCGTTAAAGTCTTCGTTGATGGTTCTTTCTTTTCTAATTACTTCTCCCTGGCCTTTAACCCCGTTAAAGACAACATTACAAGAGCAGCATAAAGCTGATAAGCAAAAGGTTATGATAATTTTGGCTAGTGTAGTCATAATTGTTTGTTTTGATATGTTTAACTGTTCGTTTTTTGATTAGTCTGCCAGAAGCAGATTGATTTAATTTTCGGTTTTTATTTCTATTCCGTTCTCGTCTATTTTTACTTTTACGGGTTCATTATTTAATTCTACCCCGTCTTCTCCTATTTTTAGTTTAAAGTCTTTATCTTCAGAATTTATATTTATGTTTACTCCATCATCATCATCCCATTCGTTATATTCCCAATCGTTCTCGTCTTCTGGGCATTCTTCACATTCGAATTTTCCATCAACTAATTTGATGTATTCTCCTTCTTTACCATCAATAGAGATATAATCATCGTATTTCCATGAGTTATTAAATCCAGAAGTGTTATCATTTGCATATACGGTAATTCCTTCTGGTAATGTTAGGGTTACTTTTATTTCCTGATCTCTGTATTTGTTAGCATAATCAGTAATTGCGTATCCATCTAATAAGAGTGTATTACCATGTACTTCATATCCGTATTTAAGTTCTTTGGCTCTTTTTGAAGCTTCTTCATATGATCTTCCTTCTGCATTTTTTTCTATGGTAATTCGTACTGTCGAATCTCTTTTTGAAGCTTTTAAATATATTTCTATATCCTGGATAACGATTACTCGATTTCCTTGTTCATCTCTTTTTATTTTATAATCATTTCTATGATATAGATGTTTGGTATATCTGTTATTTCCTTCCATTTTTATGGTTAGCGTATCGTTGCTTGTGATAGGAAGTACTTTTTGTTCCATAATCACTTCTGCATCATAAGCTTCGAGTGTAGCTTGTCTAACTCCAAGAATACCTAATCCGATAAGAGAAAATATCCATACTCCTAATAAACCTAATTTGGCTGGTGTTCCGATAGATTTTAGGTTTTTTATCAGAATTTTTAGACCAAGAATAAACAGGAAGAAAAAAGGTATTCCTACCGCAAAAAATGTTACTAATGATACTAGCCATAGTGGAACTTCGGGGTGACTGCCTACTTCAATATATTCTACCCAGGGAGCATCCATAAATCCAAATGTTCCTATGGTAAACAGACCAACAAATAAACTAATAAGAGTAACTCCGGCCACTATAATAAGAATCACACCTATAAATTTCACAAAAATCTTTAAGAAGAATAGTAATACATCACCTAAAGCTTCAAAAAAAGTAGTAGAACTGCTTTTTACCTTGCTACTATATTTTTGATAATCTACATTTTTTACAGTATCGGCTACACCATCAAACCCTTCTTTAATTTTCTTTTCGATGTTACTGATATTAACAGCTTCACCTTTCATTGCCAAAAAATCAGCTGTTGTTTTTGCTTCTGGTACAAAAATCCAAAATGCGATATAGATTAGAACAAAAGCTCCACTAGAAAAAATAGTAAACAATACCCAGGCTAATCTAATCCAAATTGGTTCAATCCCCAGATAGTGACTTAAGCCAGAGCTTACTCCTCCAACATAAGAGCTTGTAGTATCTCTAAATAACTGTCTTGATGTTTTCGTTTTTTGATATGATGTGTTTGGTTCATCCTCAAAGATTTCTTCATCTAATCTATAATCTTCTGGTTGCCCCATTACAGCAATTACTTCTTCTACTTCTTTGTTTCCGATAACCTGTCGTTCATCCTTTATTTTTTCACTGAACAATTCTGCTATTCTGGCTTCTATATCAGATATAATCTCATCTCTCCCTTGCGAATCGGTAAATGAGCGTTTTATAGCGCTGAGATAGCGTTGCAGTTTTAAGTAAGCGTTTTCGTCTATATGAAAAAATATGCCTGCTAAATTTATATTAACTGTCTTATTCATTTTACTTCTTTTTTTGTTTGGTTACCAGATTTACAGCATTCCGTAATTCGTCCCAAGTGGTATTTAATTCGCTAAGAAACAATTTTCCTGTTTCTGTGAGTCCGTAATATTTTCGTGGTGGCCCTGATGTAGATTCTTCCCAGCGATAACTCAGTAATCCAGCGTTTTTGAGTCTAGTTAATAGGGGATATATCGTGCCTTCTACCACAAGCATCTTTGCGTCTTTAAGGGTCTCTAAAATTTCAGCTACATAGGCATCATCGTCCTTAAGGATAGAAAGTATGCAATATTCCAGAACACCTTTGCGCATTTGCGCTTTTGTGTTTTCGATCTTCATAAAACTAATTTTTAAAAGTTAAACTGTTCATTTTTTGATTGATGTTTGGTATTTGATGATTGATGATTATTTTAAAAAATATTGATCAGAGAGCACTACACCGGCAATAAAAACAGAGGTCAAAATATAATTGATTAGGTTAAATTTTAGACTATATCCCTGTTCTTTTGACGTTTTTATAACAAGAAAAAATAAAGTGAAACATACAATTAACGGTAATATCCATTGCCCGAGTCCAAGCCATTGGCTTATTCTGGCTTCATCATTAGGGTTAAAAATTGATACAATCATGGCCATTAACCTGAATGAAAATGCAAAGAATAAAAATGGATACCAATATGTGTTTTTTGTATTTCTGATCACATAAAAAAACACAAATGCTGTTAGTATAGTAAAAATAGGTCCTGCTGCGCTTACCAAATATTCGTGCCATACTGATGTATATTCTCCTTCTGCTAAGAAAGCCGAATTAAGTGTCATCTTCATTGGATATCCTAATAACTTTCCTGTAAGTAAATGTGCCAATTCATGAAAAAAGAAGGACAACAGAACAGCAAGAGCGGTTATCAAAATATATTTTATGTTAATTATTTGTTTCATTATATTATTTTATAAATCGTATAGATAATGGGTATCTGTAACTTTCGCCTTTATTCGCTTTTAAAGCGGCAGTGATAACAAAAATTATTTCCAGAAAAAAACCGATTAGTGCTATAATCCCAATAAATGATGCTCCTATAAGAGTTCTAAATCCTCCTGCATCAGAAAAGTTGATTGATATATCATTAAAATGAAACAAATCTGTAATTGTTGCATCTCCAAAGACATGAAAGATAAAAAACGGAAAAGAAAATATTCCCAGTATTACAGTATATAATAGAATACTTAATTGAAAATTGATGGCTTCCTTACCATGATCATCTATAAAATCTGATTTATCCTTATTGGTAGTCCATAGTAGTATCGGAACTATGTAATTCCCAAAAGGAATAAAGTATTTTGAGAATGCACCTAAATGCATAAACGTTGCGATATTTTTGTGATTTTTGATTGACATTGTAAAAGTATATAATAGTTTCTTATGCAAATATATGGTTAAAAAAAGGTATTATGCAAAACATAGTACCATATTTTAACATAAATTTAAGATTTAAAGCCCTTTTCTTGACTATTTCTTTTGCCTATATTGTGAGAACTAAAAATAAAACTCATGGATATTACTCCTAGAAAACTTAATGCATTCTTACTATTTAAGTTACCCTCTGCCTGGCTATGTGGTGTAAGGGTTAAAAATATAGATAGAACAAGCTGTACTGTTAGTGTAAAACATCGATGGATAAACCAAAATCCTTTTAAATCTATGTTTTGGGCAGTTCAGGGAATGGCGGCAGAATTAACTACTGGGGCCTTGGTAACAGGGTATATAAGAGACAGTGGAAAAAAGATATCAATGCTGGTGGCAAGCAATAATGCAACATATACCAAAAAGGCTGTTGGTAGAATTACTTTTGTGTGTACAGAAGGAGATTTGGTAGCTGATGCAATTAGAAAAACTATTGAAACCGGTGAAGGACAAACGGTATGGATGAAATCAATAGGAACAAATCAAGATGGGATTGAAGTTTCTACATTTAATTTTGAATGGACAGTTAAAGTGAAGAATGAAAAGTAAAATAGTACAGCGAAAAAAATAAGTAGACTGTAACACTTTATGAAATTCGTTTACTTATATAGAAACTATTCATTAATCAATATACTATAAACATTAAAAAAATATGACAGCACACGAAATCGACTACGAAATTATTGGTGAAGAAATGCAATATGTAGAGATAGAGTTAGATCCACAAGAGGGGGTGATTGCAGAAGCAGGAAGTTTTATGATGATGGATGATGGCATAAAGATGGACACGATTTTTGGTGATGGCTCTGCAAAAGATACTGGAGTTCTAGGCAAAATATTTGGAGCTGGTAAACGATTGCTAACAGGGGAAAGCTTGTTTATGACGGCTTTTTATAATCAGGTAGGGGGGAAAAAGAAAGTAAGTTTTGCTTCTCCATATCCGGGAAAGATTATACCTGTAGATCTAACTAATTATGGAGGGAAATTTATTTGTCAAAAAGATGCATTTTTATGTGCGGCCAAAGGAGTTTCTGTCGGAATAGAGTTTTCTAGAAAATTAGGTAGAGGACTATTTGGTGGCGAAGGTTTTATTATGCAAAAATTAGAGGGCGATGGTATGGCCTTTGTTCATGCAGGTGGGACTACATCTAGAAAAGAACTACAGTCTGGCGAAAAACTAAAAGTAGATACAGGTTGTATTATTGGATTTTCTAAGGGAGTACAATATGATATAGAATTTGTAGGTGGGATTAAGAATACTATTTTTGGAGGAGAAGGATTGTTTTTTGCTACATTAACTGGTCCAGGAGTTGTGTATATACAATCTTTACCATTTAGCAGACTTGCTAATAGAGTATTGGCATTGGCCCCCAGAGGAGGAGGGAAAAGTAAAGGCGAAGGTAGTATTCTAGGTGGTTTAGGAGATCTTTTAGATGGCGATAACAGTTTTTAACAGTGTTAAATAAGCGCCAAAAGACTGTTTTTTTAGTTTTATTTACATATATTAGCTAGAACAACTTTAAAAACTATAAGATTATTCCTACAATTACTTGTTTAAACCTAACATTTTTTAAACCCCTATTAATTTATGGCTAGAGCAATGTTTGATTACACAAAAACTGTGCTTAAAAAAGTAAGTTTTGATGTTAATCTTTTTACTAAGGAAGTTTTAAAAGCACTAAACAGACTACTTCCTCACGAGATTGAAGAATTAAAAATCTGGATTCAATCATTAACAGTGAAACAACCAGAATTACAATCTTGTTTAATCTATTTAAAATCATAAAAAAAAAGCGACTTTCTAGTCGCTTTTTATTTTTGCCATAGGGCTAATGATTTTTACGTTTTGAAAAGTAATAGCTCCTTTTACAACACCAGCAATAGTAGAATGCAAAGCATCAATAATTTGCATTTTTAGTTCACTTTTATTAAAAATTAAACTCACTTCTCGTGCAGGAGAAGGCTCATTAAAGTAGTGAAGATTACTTTTTTCATCATTTTTTATATCTAAGGTATGTAAATAGGGTAGAAGTGTCATTCCCAAACCTTCATTTGCCAGCTTTACAAGTGTCTCAAAACTTCCACTTTCTAATTGAAAATGATCCTCCTCATAACTTTTCTTGGTCTTACAGAGGTTAATAATCCCATCTCTAAAACAATGACCGTCCTCAAGAAGAAGCATATCATCGATATCAAGATCAGTAATATCAATTTTTTTCTTCTGATTAAGTCTATGAGTAGAAGGAATATATCCTACAAATGGTTCGTAGTATAAAACACGTTCTTTTATGTTTTCGTTTTCTAAAGGAGTTGCCGCAATAGCAGCATCCAGATGACCATCAAGAAGACGCTCAATTATAGCTTCTGTATGTAACTCCTCTATTTTTAATTTTACCTTTGGATATTTTTTTATAAAATTGTTTAAAAACATAGGCAAAAGAGTAGGCATTACAGTAGGAATAACCCCTAATTTGAATTCACCACCAATGAAACCCTTTTGTTGATCTACAATATCCTGAATTCGTTCACTTTCATTTACAATATTTTTTGCTTGTTGAACAAGCTTGTTACCAACTTCTGTAAGTTCAATAGGTTTTTTACTACGATCAAAGATGAGAATATCTAACTCTTCTTCAAGCTTTTGAATTTGCATACTTAGTGTAGGTTGTGTCACAAAAGTTTTTTCTGCAGCCTTCGTAAAGTTTTTGTGTTCTGCTACCGCTAAAACATATTTTAATTGTGTTATGGTCATGGCCTGTGTTTTGGGGAACAAAAATATAAAAGCTATTGATATTATTTATTAAATAATTATTAAAAATTTATTTTATCTATTGTTTTTAAAATGAAAAAAAGGAACTGCATTTTATATACAGTTCCTTTTTTGATTTACCGGTTGGTCAGATGTTGATTGATGAATATAGATGTTTAATTACATTTTGATTTCTAGTTCTAGGTTTTCTGAAGTCACTTCAAATTTTGCTTCACTCCACATAGGTGGTCCATAGCTCATATTATTGTTAGACACACCATAATCTTCTTTTGGCATTCCGCCAGGTTCAAAATCCATTCGATTATTTCCATTCACATCATGAAAACATGTAATGGCAAATACTCCTTCGGGAACATTAGAAAAAGTAATTTTTGCTACACCATCTACAATTGTACTTTTTTCACCTTTGATTGGGGCAGCTTTCATAAAAGTATTTTCATCATAAAGCCCGAAAATAACTTCTCCTTGAGAACTTGTTATATTGGGAACGGTTACTGTAATGGTTACTCCTTTAGTTTTTTCTTGAGCGTGAAGAAGAAAGTTAGAAACTAAAAGCGCTGCTAATAATGCTAGAGTTTTCATATGATAAAGTTTTATAGTTATTTGTTTTGATGAGTCAAAAGTCTATAAATCTTTATTTGAGTACAATAAGAAATTTCTCAGTTGTCATTTTTATAGGATGAAATGTAGTTTTAAAATAACTATGTGGGATAAAGAGCTGTAAAGTTATATACTTTGTGGGTTGAAGCTGGTAGTTAGGAACCCGAAATTTATATGCAGTTTTACTTATTAAATAGTTTGTATTGCCCTTTTAATCGTATTGTTATGGTAATGTCTTCTTTGTTGTTGTTTCTGAAATACCAACCGTGTTTACCTTCAAAAGGAGCCGTAAATGTTCCTGCCATATTGTTAGAATATGCCAAAGTATAACTCTCATAAAATACATTTTCGGGAGGGCTTTCTTGTTTTACTTCTCCATGAAAATCAATATAAACAATAGCATCATTAGTAGTACTCCACTCATATTTTATACTTCCATACTTTAATGCTTTAAACTTGTATTCTATACCTTTTCCTGCAGGAACAGTAACATTAATAGTATCATTTTGCTCTGTAAATTGTTCTGATGCTGGTGGATTGTTTGCTTCTATGGGTTTAGGTACGTTTGGCGCAGAACCTAATTTTTCTAATTTCAGTTTCTCGAAATTTAATTGAGATACTGGTTCTGTATCGATTGTCTTTATTTTTTCAGTATCGTTTACATACAATCGACTAAAACCAAAAAACTTTCCTGTACCTAGTGGGTCTATATTGTATTCTGCAGGCAAAACTGCAGTTATAAGTACAACAAAACCAATAAATAAGGCTATAAAAATTGATTTTATAAGTTGTTTTTTATTCATTATTTGGGTATTGCTTGTCGTCATAATTTAGAGTTATGTCATGAAATATCCTGTCATTTGAAATCCAAACAACAAAAAGCCTGCAGCCATAAGAATTATATTGGTAAGGTTAGAGAATTTAACGTAACTATTATACCTTCTCCAAACTCCTAAAAGTATAAGAACTAATCCTAAGGCTAAAAACTGTCCTATTTCTACACCTATATTAAAACCGATTAGATTTACAAAAAGCCCTTCTTTATCAAAATTAAATTCTTGTAATTTGGTCGCTAATCCAAAACCATGAAATAATCCAAAAATTAATACCGCTATTTTGGTATTGGGTTGTTTCTTGAAAAATTGTTTAAATCCTCCTAGGTTATCAAATCCTTTATATACAATCGATAATGCGATAATGGCGTCTATTAAAAATGCATTTACATTAATATCTGCCATTACACCAAGTAATAGGGTAAAACTATGACCGATTGTAAAAAAACTTACATATAATAGTATTTCTTTTGTTCTATATAAAAAGAAAATGACCCCTACCAGAAAAAGTAGGTGGTCATATCCTGTTATCATATGTTTTGCACCGATATATAAAAACGGACCAAAAGCAATTCCTTTATTTCCTAATAAGAAAGACTGCGTCTCATCATCAACACCATGCGTAGCGTTTGCGGTTATTGAAACTAGCATAAGGATTAGAAATATAAAGAATGTTTTGGTGTTTTTTAACATTTTGCAATATAGATTAATGTGCGTGTCCGTGTTCTTTTACTTGTCGGATACTATCTAATCTTGCTTTTTCAGCTTCGTCAACCTCTGTTGTTGATTCTTGAGTAGCTTCTACTTTAGCAGGATCTGTATTTTCCTCTTTTTTTTCTTTTTTCTCTGTACAAGCCCCTAAAGTTGCTAAAGCCAAAACAGCTGTAATCATTGATTTTTTAATTGTCATGTTTGTGTTTTTTTAGATGAGTTAATTCTAATAAGTTTCTTTTAAATTTTTGAAGTCATACTATTTAACTAACTTAATTTTTGATCAAAATGTATCTTCTTCTTAATCTCTAAAACAAAAAATCATCATTTTTATTATGTATGATTTAATAAGTGAAATAGTGTTGCTCACATGGTAAATATAGTTTTTTTTCTAAGATTGCTACAAAGAATGTATATCTCTTAGTGGTATGAATATTCTATAAAAATAGAAAACAGCAAATAGTAATTTTGTAGTTGCATAAGTAGTAAACAAATTCTAATTAAAGAAGCTTTTTTTGTATTGATTAAGAGTACTGTTTTGGTATTAACCTTGAAATTTTTAATGTGTATTATAGGAGTATATGGTTCAAATATATTCTATTTGAGAAAGAAATAAATTTCTTATTTAATTTTCATTAATTCTTTAGTAATAATTTCTTTGTTAAGGTATTCACTATATAGATTCATAAAAAGTTCTGATGCTTTTTTACTATCATCATAAATAGCACCAGCTGCAATAATAAGTGCAGCATTTTTCTCGTTTTCTGCATAATATAGAGGAGGATGACCATCATTATCTTTTATATTTAGATCGATCTCTTTTGTTTTGAGTACTTTTTTTAAAACCGAGATATTTCGGTTAAATGCGGCATGATGCATTATGGTTTTACCATTTGCATCGACAGCATTAATATTGGGAGTCGCATTCAGCAATTGGATTGTTAAAACATTATTTTGATCTTGTGCAGCAAGATGCAGAACAGATATTCCTTCGCCATTCTTTAGCATTACATCTGCATTATTCGTTATAAGGTATTTTGCCAGATTTTTACTATAAACATACCCGCCATTAATTGCAAAATGTAAAGATCCAATATCTTTATGATACATACTATCATATCTATTATCGATGTTAGCACCATTTGCTAATAAAATATCAGCACATTCTATTTGATTAAAATGAATAGCTTCATTAAAAGGTGTTTCTTTATTGTTACTAAACTCATCTACTTTTGCACCATTTAATAGTAGTAGTTTAACCAAATTACGCAACCCTTTACGAGCAGCATAGTGAAGTGCAGAGCATCCATCATACTCTTTTCCTTCTTTACGAGTAACATCGGCACCGTTTTCAATTAGATATTGACTAATTTCTTCACTTCTGTCTGAAGCTTTTATTAGTGCGGTTGCACCATTACTATTTACTGCATTGATATTGATACCTTCTTCAATAAGCAATTTTACAACATCTATTTCTTCATAATAAGCGGCCTTGTGAAGCATAGTTTCACCATAGGAGTCGGTTATATTAATATCAATTCCTTGGGCAATTCTCTCTTTAATTTGATTAATATCTGATATGTCTAAACTGTTAAATTCTGTCATAGTTTTTTATAGATTAACTCAGAGGTTATCCTTCTTTATTAGTATCTAATATCTGATCAAAAATTAATATAAAAATATTACATTTTGTAGAGAAGATATGTTTCTAAAATTATAATAACCCCCTGGCTTTGATCTCAAGGTATTTATTAATAGTGTTAACAGTAAGGTTTTCTGGGGTAGTTAATACCGTTTGTATCCCATGTTTTTGTAACTCTTTTACCATTACTTTTTTGTCATATGCAAATTGCTGTGCAATAGTTTGATCATAAATGGTTTGTAGATCTTCTGCATTTTGTTGAATAAGATGATCAAGTTCTGTATTCTGAAAGAAGATCACTACCAATACATGTTTTTTGGCTAAAGCCCGTAAATATGGAAGCTGCCTTTTTAAAGATGATAGATGTTCAAAATTAGTATATAATAAGAGTAAACTTCTGTGGTTTATTTGTCGTTTAACATGTGTATATAGCAATCCATAATCAGAATCAAGAAATTGAGTCTTAACATTATAAAGTGTTTCAGAAATCGTATTAATGTATGTTTTTTTTCCGCTAGACGGCAAAAAATCATTTACTGTATTAGAAAAAGATAGCATCCCGACTTTATCATGTTTTTTTAAGGCAATATTAGAAAAAGCCAGTGTACTATTAACTGCATAATCCAGAAGACTTAATTCTTTAAAGGGCATTTTCATAACACGACTAGCATCGATGATAGAATATATAGGTTGAGATTTTTCATCCTGAAATTGATTAATCATTAAGTTACCGTGTTTTGCAGAAGCTTTCCAGTTAATAGTACGAACATCATCACCGATTACATATTCTTTGATTTGCTCAAACTCCATCGTATGCCCAATACGTCGTATTTTTTTAAGTCCAATTTGAGTTAATTTATTATCAATAGCCAAAAAATCATACTTTTTCATCTGGATAAAAGAAGGATATACTTTTACCATTGCAGCTTTATCAAAACTATAACGACGTTTTGCAAAACCTATTCTGGTCATGGCATACACATATAGGTTTCCAAAAACATACTCTCCTCGTTTTACAGGGCGTAATGAGTATTCAAAATCTAAAATAGACTTAGGAGAAATACTTCCTTTTTTAAGGAAATCACGTTTTTGAAATTGCACCGGGATCTCATCGATAACCTCTACATGGGTCGTAAATTTATAATTACTTTTTATTCGTACGGGAACAGCATTAAAATCACTATTAGAAAATTTATTTGGTAAAATCCTATTGGCATAAATTCCATTTCTAGTATTATATAAAACCACAATATCAAACAGAAAAACAATTATTAATCCCCATACCAATAACCAGACAATTGGATATATTGGAGTAAACCAGTATGATAATAAAAACAATACTGATATTAGCGTGAGTATATAAAATACTCTGGAACTTAGATATAGTGATTTTAAAAATTGGATCAAAACTAACGTGGTATTTCTACAGATTGCAGGATCATTTCTATAACATTTTCTGTTGTCATCCCTTCCATTTCACGTTCTGGTGATAAGATCAAACGATGACGTAACACAGGGAAAAGAGATTTTTTTATATCCTCTGGGGTAACAAAATCTCTCCCGTTAATTGCAGCAAAAGCTTTTGAGGCATTCATAACAGCAATTGATGCCCGTGGAGAACCTCCTAAATATAAATGCGGATGAGTTCTGGTTTTGGTTACAATCTCGGCAATATATCCCAGGATTTTTTCTTCGATGATTACATCTTGTGTTTTTGCCTTAAATTCTAGTAATTGCTTCGGAGTAATTACCGGATCAACCATCTCTAAAGGCTTTGTTGTTTTTCTCTCATGATGGGTTTTTAAGATATTTACCTCGTCTTCAAAAGTAGGGTAATCTACCTTGATTTTAAATAAAAATCGATCTAATTGTGCTTCTGGTAAAGCATAAGTTCCTTCTTGTTCTACTGGGTTTTGAGTTGCTAATACCATAAAAGGAGGATCCATAGGATATCGAATACCATCTATAGTTACTTGCCTTTCTTCCATTACTTCAAACAAAGCTGCCTGAGTTTTGGCGGGAGCACGATTAATTTCATCAATAAGAACCATATTAGAAAAAATAGGCCCTTTTTTAAATTCAAAGTCACTTGTTTTCATATTAAGTACAGAAGTCCCTAATACATCACTTGGCATAAGATCAGGAGTGAATTGAATTCGATTAAAATCTGTTTTTAATGTTTTTGCAAATAGTTTGGCAGTTACTGTTTTTGCGATTCCAGGTACTCCTTCGATTAAAACATGACCATTAGACAACAGGGATACAATTAATAACTCGATAAAATCCTGCTGTCCTACAATTACCTTTGCCAGTTCTACCTTTAATTTTTCTACAGATTGTTGTAATTCACTAAGATCTATCCTGTTCTGAAAACTTAGATTTTGCTCTTGAGAGGCTGTCTCAGGAGCTTGCTCCGGGTTTGTGTTATTTTTAATTTCTTCGTTTTCCATTTATGATTCGTTTAAATGATATATCGTTTTTTAAGATCGGCTTTTGAATATGTTTATTAATTCATAAAGCTTTAATAAATCTTCTTTTTCGATTTTTACTTTTTTATTCAGTTCATCAAAATATTTAAATAATATTTTGGTATCCTCTATACTATTATTGCTTCTGGCTGCAATATCTATTATTGTTTTTTCATTGAGTTCATTTGTAGGGATTCTAAGCACGTTACGTACATAATCCAAAAATAAGAGGTTTTGTTTAGTAGCAATTTCTTTATGTTTCCCTTTTTCAAAATACATTCCACTAATCGTCTTTGTAAAAGATAAAGTCTGATTTTTTAAAGGTTCTATAATCGGAATACTACGTTGTTTTCGTTTTCCTTCAAAAATTACAAAAAGGACTACTCCAATAAGCACAAAGTAGTATGCCCATTTGAGGTAGCGATTATTTAAAAGTAAGAAAAGTGGAGAGGTATAAAATGTTTTTCCTGATTTATAATAATTATCCCATAGTAATTTTTGATTGGGATTTATATACGCCAAAAGGTTTTGAGTATATTGATAATTCTTGTCTGTTAGCATAAAATAATTCCCAAAGGCCTCGGGAAAAGTATGTAATAGAATTTTCCCTTTACCAAAAGATTGTTGTATATAATTTACTTTTGGATCTTTGACCTTTAATGTATCATTATATAATTGTGTAACTCCTAAAATAGTGGCATTTATCGTATCTAATTCATTAAAATACGGATTATAAATATCTTGATCATACAAAAAGGGGGACTGTGTTTTAAGCTCTTTATTAACCAACTCAACAAGAGGCTTAGTAGATATGTTATCTATAGATATAAGATTATCGGTCTCAATATTAAGAGTGTCTAATAATCGATTTTCTATAGTTTTTGCCGATACAAATAATGTGTTCCCGTTTTCAACCCATTTTAATAGGGTATTTAGCTCATTTTTATCAAAGTTGATCGATCCATTAATAAAAAAATATGTTCCTGATACACTATCATTATCCTTGAGAAATTCATAAGGTGGTTGGTTTATATCCTGTAACCCTTGAGTATCAAAAGATTCTTTTATTAAATTGTAAGAAACAAAAGAACCCAAGGGAATTTTATCTGTTTTGGCATAACTTGGATACCAGTTTACAGGTTCGGGTTCACTAGCTTCAATATAGGTGAGTAAACCAATGGCTCCTATAATGATGATGATTAATATTTTAGAACTTTTGGTCATCACATTAACGTTGGATAAGATGGGTTATTGAAACAAATTCTTTTTCAGCTTTCTGGTATAATTTTTCATTAACCTCAAAGCTACCGTACCAGATAAAATCGTATAATTTGGTGATAGATTTAAATTGACGTTGTACCGAATCGTCTGCTAACTCCTTGATATAATCAGTATTAGTTTTTTGAGCTTCCCATTGAATTCGTTCTACATCGGATAACTTTTTTAGTACAAATAGATAATAATACCGAATTGCTAATCTATAATTTTTATGCTGCAAGGCCTGATCAATCAATTGTTGAATATCTTGATTTTGAATAATATCTTCATCTTCTGTAAGTTCTATCTGTGGGGCAAGTTGTTTTTCAAGAAGCATATCTGAAGGATTTACCTTCATAAACAACCAGCCTAATAAAAATAGCACACCTATAATTAAAAGATAGGGGAGAAGTCTAAAAACTACAGCCCAAAACCCGGTTACTTCTTCTGTGCCAAACAGCCACGAGATAAATCGATTCCAGAGTTGAGCTAGCCAGTTTTTAAACTGCGTCCACCAGTTATCAGGTTCTTGATATTCGGTATAATTAAAATCATCTTGTGTTTTAAACTCCTCTATTTTCGGGTTATCAAACTGTGGTGCTTTTTGCTGAGAGTCGAGATCATAAACTAACTCCTGGGGATCGGATATTGCAGTACTATCCTGAACTCTTGCTGATAAGAAGAGTGGTAGAAAAAATAAGACGTAGTAAAGAATTTTCAATTTATTCTGATTTACCTAAAGAATCAATTTGTTCTAATGCGCCTGTAGCGTGTTTTCTTTCATTCAAATTATAATATATAAATGCAGTAGAAATTGCGGTGATAATATATAGTATATATTGAGCTGCTGATGATAAGGTATTTAAGGCGATAAAAACCCAATCAACCATAGTAGATGGATCAGCCAAAGATCCTTCTGAAGCTGCAGTAAATGTTTTTGTAAAGGTATAGATTAATGCTGGAATAGAAAATACAAAGCCTATTACTCCTATAAGGATAGCAATAACAAAAAGTGTGGCAAAGGTAATCCACCATTCGTTTTTTATGAGTAGGAAACTATCATTAATCGCATCAGAAATACTAGTACCCCGAAATACCAGAATTGAAAAAACCAAGCTCATAGGGACATACAAATAAATACCAGGAATAGCACAAAGCATAAAACCAAAAAAGGTAATTAATCCCGAAAGAATTCCTAATCCGATGATATTTCCAAAATCTTTTTTTACGCCATGCAATACAATCTCAAGGTCGACATTACCTTTGTTTTCTATATAGTTTTTAATATAGTGTAAAACAGTACCAAAAAGTAATGCATAAAATACGAGTAACGTTGCCAACATTGAAAAAAGAGCAATAATAAGGGTTCCCGAATTATACATTCCGCCATTCCTAATACTCACCGGATCAAAAATATTCGCAGAAGAATGTGCATAATAGGCAGAAGCAAGTAAGAGTAATATAAAAGGGATTCCCGAAGTTTTTAACAAAACAGATAGTAATGATTTACCATTTTGTCGTATAAAAGCAAAAGTATCTGTTAGGATATCTCCTAATTCTCTTTTTTTCTTAAATTCTATGTAGTCGTTATTCATTTTTTAGTCTGTTATAAAGTTGTCTGGGGTAAATTACATAATAAAACAAGATTAGAGCTAGCGACCCTGATATGATTAAAATAGCCAGCCAATCAGGCATTTCTGTATGCCTGGTGACAAAGCCTTCTAAAAACCCTGCTAATATAAAAAAGGGAACTGTGCTAATCACAATTTTTAACCCAGCTTTAATTCCTTTAACAAAAGAAGTAAGTCGAGTATACGTTTTTGGAAATAAAATAGAGTTTCCTACAACCAGGCCTGCACATCCAGCAATAATAATCACAGAGATTTCAATCGTACCATGAATCCATATTGTGCGAGCACTTTCCCAAAGCAATCCTTTCTCGTAGAAAAAATACTGAAAAGAACCTAGCATTATAAAATTTTGCATAAGCATATATATAGTTCCTATCCCGAATAGTACTCCTAGAATAAAGCAATTAAGAGCTACTTTGATATTATTTAAAGTTATCCCCAAAAACATATTGGTTTCTCCCATTTGTTTGTATACTGCCATGGGATCTTCGTTAGCAATATTTTCTAAGGTCATATTTACATAAGCATCACCTAAGATTGATCTTACAAAAGCTCCGTCGGTAGCAGAAGAATATGCTCCTATAGCCGTAAACAAAACAGAAATTAGAAATGCGATGAGTAAGTGTTTTTGATATTGATAGAATTCTATAGGAAATTCTTTAACCCAAAAAGAATACAATCGATTTTTTTTCTCTTTTTTTGTTTTATAGATTTTTTGATGAGCACTAGATGCTAAACCATTTAAATAATTAAGAGTTTGACTATTAGGATAAAATGTCTGAGCATAACTAAGGTGATCAGTTATCTCGATATATAAATTAGAAAGCTCATCTGGAGTTATTTGAGTATTATTAACCAGAACACTTTCAAATTTTAACCATTTATCTTTATTTTGCCTCACAAAAGCCGCCTCACGCATGTATCGAAGATTAAGAGGCTCAAAGAAACATAATTAATGGATAATTTTCAAATAGAAACTGCTCAAAATGTTAGTATACAGCAAAATGCTGCTGGGATAGGAGAGCGTATTCTAGCGTATCTTATTGATCTTTTGATTATCATAGCGTATTTTATCATCACTATATTTATGATTGGTGCATTAAGTCTAGATTATGGAGATGAGTGGGCTTTTTGGTTAATTTTAAGTTTACCACCGTTCTTATACTTTATATTATGGGAAACATTTTGGGACGGTAAAACTCCAGGTAAAGCAACGATGAAAATAAAAGTGGCCCGTATGGATGGAGCACGACCTGCTTTTTCGAATTACTTGGTGCGATGGTTACTTCGTTTATTAGATATTACTTTGGCATTTGGTGGTGTTGCCGTTGTTTCTATTTTGTTGAACGGTAAAGGACAACGCCTTGGAGATATGGCAGCAGGTACAACTGTGATTAGTGAGCGGCAACGTGTACGATTTAACCAAACGATATTAGTTGATATCCCAGAAGATTATGTAGCCGTGTACCCTCAGGTTACTGTTTTTAGTGATGCAGAGATTCGTAAAATAAAAACTATCTATACAGAAGCCAGGCGAGATGCAGATCATAATATCATTCTCGAGCTTTCTAAAAAAGTAAGTGCTTTGATGGATGTTACTCCGCAAGAAAAACCATTGCAATTTGTAGATAGAGTAATCGCAGATTATAATTATTATACGCAGAAGTTATAATTTTTGATAGTAGATATAAGCAATAAAACTCTTAGAGTATATTGTACTAGTTCTTTATCCCTTCAGCTTTTATAAAAATGATTTCTTTTTCTAGGAGCCAATTTTTCCTTGAATTACCGATAAGCATCTAATTAAAATATAAGGTAACATTTATAAATTGATAGGTTAAGATTTATAAATGCTAAGTACTACACCTTTCAATAAAGTATACTGTTACATTACCTTTATAGGACATAACATTTTATGATGTCATAAAATATTTTCGCGAAAAGAGTCGTAAAGTCGTAAGCGACTTAAAAAAAATACAGACAAATTAATTCTTAAAACAATAATCATGTTAAAATCTATTTTAGAAATTAATGGTGTTAAATCACTGACTAGAGGTAGCCTAAAAAATATATCAGGTGGAAGAATGAGAACAGATTGTAGTATAATATTTGGTGCGTGCGATGAACAACATCCTACAAATGATGAGAAGTTTGTAAAATGTCTGAATTATAGTGGCTGTGGCCCTGCTTTCTAAGATGATAATGCTAACAAGCAATAATCATAAAAGAAGTATTTAAAATTTACTTTAAAAAGCCCTTTCAAAGGGCTTTTTTCTTTTCAATAACCAGAAATAGACTTGGAAATGAATCTTTTAGGTTTTAAATTATCCTAAATACAGCAAAATAACTTTTTTCTTTGTTTTATTCCTTCTCTTCGGTTTTTATAAAAAAAGTTTCTTTTTTAGGGTAACAATTTTTGTCCATGTTGATATGATAGTATAAATCATAAAACTTTTATAACATGAAAAAAATGAATTTTAAAAAACTAGAATTAAGTAAAAAGACCATTGCACAGGTAAAAGGAGGGTTGGCACACCCTATGGGACCTTATAAAGAACGTGTAAAATGGGCTGTGGGAACGCATAACACATGTCAATGTGAAACTATCGCTGCACCATGCTAAATTTTATAAGCGGACTTAGGTCCGCTTTTTTCTTTGTTTTATACAATAACCAGTATTACTTAATCACTTCTGCTTTTATGAAAATATTTTCTTTTGGCCATTCGCTACCATCTGTAGGAACATTAGAGATTTTATCGGCCACATCCATTCCCTTTACAACTTTCCCAAAAATCGTATGTTCTCCATCCAGGTGAAAAGCTCCGTTTTTAGCAATTACAATAAAGAATTCGAATGGAGTTGAACGATTTGATGGATTATCTACCCATTGTTTGGATAAAGCAACAGCTCCTCTGGTGTGTCTTAAGCCTTTTACGGGTTCTTGCGGAATGGTATAGTCTCCAATTTCATGACGTTTGTTTGCCATTTGTTGGCGATCACTATTACCTCCCTGGATCACAAAACCTTTGGCAACACGATAGAAAAAAGTTTCATCAAAATATTTCTGCTTTACCAGGTAAATAAAATTTGCTCTATGAATAAGTGTCTTTTTGTATAATTTGATATGAATATCACCATGTATAGTTTTTATATTAACTAATGTCTCTGGGTTTTCTTTTCCATAATTAGTCAGGAATTCCTCTAGATTATCATTAGTGAGTCTAAATGGCTCTTCTTCAGTATCTTTATTTTCGTTATTAGATTTCTTTTCTTTTTGCGCTGCTGTGGTATCTTCTTTTCCCTTTTTGTCATTTACAGAAATTGAATCTGTATTTGTTTTTACATCCTGTTTATTTTTCTTAGAATGTGTATCTTCACAACTAGAGAATATGAAAATAGATACGCAAAAGCATAAAATTGATTTGGTAAATGACATTTGAAACATTTAAGAATTTAATCCCAAAAATAGAAAAAATGTCAGTACCGGGAGAATCTTCCCATTTTATTATGGCTCCAGAAGCTCGTATGAAAGCATTGAATCATCTTAAAATTGAAGAGAGAAGCCCTAGAAATGCTGCAGTGATGATGTTTTTTTACCCAAAGGATACCATAACTCATCTTGTACTGATTTTACGACCCGAATACGAAGGAGTACATTCGGGACAGATTGCATTGCCAGGAGGAAAAGTAGAGATGTATGATGTAAACTATACAGAGACAGCACTACGAGAAACTCATGAAGAGGTGGGAGTACAGCCTAATACTGTTACTATAATTAAATCCCTAACAAAAGTATATATCCCTCCTTCTAATTTTTGGGTACATCCGTTTTTAGGATTTTCTGACAGAAGACCCAATTTTATTCGCCAGAAAGAAGAAGTTGCAAAAGTGATTGAGGTTCCGCTAACAGAACTTCTTAACGAAGATAATGTTGTTTTTAAAAAATTAACTACTTCTTATGCAAAGAATATAGAGGTACCTTCCTTTGAACTAAATGGTTACGTGGTCTGGGGAGCAACTGCAATGATGTTAAGTGAGCTTAAAATGCTTTTAAAGACGTCAATAGCATTATGATTTTGTATATTTGGCATTCCTAATACAACCGGTTTTCTACATATGGGATTATTTAAAAGAAATCCATTTGGACATATATTATTTTTTAAAAAATGGCTTATCCGTATTATGGGTGGGTTAACGCATAGTCGTTATAGAGGTTTTAATGAATTACAAATTGAAGGAAGCGAAATTTTTAAAAACCTTCCTGATAATAATGTGTTATTTGTTTCTAATCATCAAACTTATTTTGCTGATGTAGTAGCAATGTTTCATGTTTTTAATGCAAGCTTAAGTGGTCGTACAGACTCTATTAAGAATGTAGGGTATTTATGGCAGCCCAAGCTTAATCTATATTATGTTGCTGCAAAAGAAACAATGAGAGCCGGATTATTAGCAAGAATTCTTGCGTATGCCGGAGCTATAACTGTAGAGCGTACCTGGAGAGAGAAAGGAAAAGATGTGAATCGCCAGGTAAAAATGAGTGACATTACTAATATTTCTAGAGCATTAGATGATGGGTGGGTGATTACATTTCCGCAGGGAACTACAAAACCTTTTAAGCCTATTCGTAAAGGAACTGCTCATATTATCAGAAAATATAAACCAATAGTAATTCCTATTGTAATAGACGGTTTTAGAAGATCTTTTGATAAAAAAGGTATTCGCATTAAAAAACGAGGAATATTACAATCTATGGTGATAAAAAAACCATTGGATATTGATTATGAAAATGATTCTATCGATGATATCGTAAGTAAATTAGAGTTTGCTATAGAACAGCATCCATCTTTTCTTAAAGTAATTCCGAAGGAAGAATTAGAAGCCGAGGAAGAACTAAATAAGAAAAGACAGTGGGAATATTAACCTTTTTAGTAGTTTATTACGTTCCTTCTCTCAAAAAAAGCCAAGAGATCATTCGATCTTTTGACTTTTTAATGTTAATTCAATATATATGAAAAAATCTACTAGGCTATTTGGCACATTCCCCAGAAACAAAAGAATTCTTCATGCTCAAAACCTGGTATCGAATTTAAAACACTACAATCAGCATGATTATAACAACGCATACCTGTGTTACCTCCATTAATAGATTTTTGCTCTTTTTTATTTAAAATTTGAGCCCCTTTTAATTGCATTATTTTTTTCATTTTGTTAAAAATTAGTTGTTTTATAGTAGCAAACATTTTAAGACAGTTGCAGTTTTCTGTCTATTTTCCTGATAACTTCTTGTTTTTTTAATCTTTACTGGTTGTTTAAAAAATAGAACCAGGTATTTAGGTAAATGAACATATAGAAAGTGTAACTATGTTTCCATTGATAATTCTTTCTACTCCACAACTTCCTGAACAGCAATCACTATCCTCTGTACATTTTCTTGCTACATTTTGACATCCAGAAGTACCACCATGAATCGATTTCTGATGCTGTTTTTTAAGTATCGTAACTCCGTTTACTTTTAAAATTTTAAGAATCATTTTTAGTGTTTTAAATTAGAAATACAACAAAAAAAGCCCTAAGGATTAACCTTAGGGGAAGTAATATTTAGTCTAACTGCTCAAAACAACGTCCAAAAGAGCAATGACCACTACAAAGTCTAAGACATTGATCGCCATAGTATGTGCCAGCTTTGATTGTTTGTTGTTCGTTTTTGCTTAATTGAGTTGCTCCTTTTAAATCTAAAATGTTATTAAACATGATGATAAGTTTTAATTACCTACTCTGTTAGATAAGGTTTTCGGCTGCCCCTTTATCAAAATTAATCACTGTGGATATTTTGATTCTGAAACTAAAGTATGTAGCAATTAGGGGGATTAAAAATGAAGTATGACCATTTTAAACAAAATAGCCATAAAAAAACCTGCACATTGGCAGGGTCATACATATTTTGAAAAATAATATTTACTTTTCGTGATAACAATAATCGATAATCACTCCGTTTACTTCTGCAATCTCACTTGTTAAAACACTAGTTCCACCTTCTATTTTTTTCATAGAATCTACAGAAATCCTTGCTATTGTTAACTTTTTGAGATTGATTTTTTGTGTTCTGTCTTTTTTCATTCTTAAGATGATTTAGTTAGTTATAAACCTTTTTCTTAAGTATATAAGAGTTAAGAAAAATGTATTTCGTTAGAAATATATTTTATTCTAAGGTTTTATAACAATTACTTATGGCTAAATTGTTTAAAATAGCCATGAGTTATATACTAATTTCTGGGTCTAAATACTGCTTATCCAAACTCTTAATATAATAGGACGGGTTGATGCCTGTTTTTGCTTTAAAATGTTTCACCAGCGAGTAGCTACTTTTATATCCAATTTCTGCTGCAATAGATTGAATAGAAAATGACCTGAATTTTTTATCATTTTTTAATCTTTTTAGGACATATTCAATTCTAAGGTCATTGATGTAATCGGTAAAGTTTTTTTCTTTGTGAATATTTATTATTTTGGATAAATATGTGGTATTGGTTTTTAACTTTTTTGCCATGGACCGTAAATTACATTCTAACTTTAAAAAGTATTCTTGAACTTCTAATTTTTCTAGGCCTTTAATGATCTCATTGATTTTCTGATCGTCAATAATGATTTCTTTAGAGGATTCTTTCTTGTTGATAGTAGTTTGTTTAATAGATTCTAAATCGTTAATTTCTTTCATTAATTTATTAAACAAAGCTTTATTAGATCGTTGTTTTTTGATATACATAAAAACGATACAAGTTAGTGTCGTTAACGTGATTAAAAGAATCCAGAATATTAGGTTTTTCGCTTGCTTATCTTTGGTTTGCTTTGCCTTAAGAGTTACTATTTCTTTTTGAAGTCTATTCGTTTCTTTTTCGTGAATAATATCCACTGTTTGATCCTTATCTTTTTGATAAGATTCATTTAGCTTAACATATTTGTTACTCCACAGATTTGCTTTTTCATGTTCTTTTTTTTCATTGTAACAATGAGCTAGCAGTAAATGAGATCTAATCGCGGGAGGTTTTAGAGAATCATTTTCTGCAAAGTTGTTTATACTATTTGTTAATACGCTAATTGCTTTATCATAAAATTCTTGCTGATAATAACAACTTGCAATGAAATAATTGGTATTGATTATGGGATAGGTCTTGTTGTTAATTTCTTGTTGAGATAGAATGTCTTTTGCTTTAAATAAAAAATCTAAAGATGTATCATACTTTTTTTGGTAATAATATACCATTCCTTTTTTTATATATAAGTCCAAAATAGCTTCTTTATACCCTAACTCTTTGCTTATATCTAGTCCTTTTTCTATATAATATAATGTAGAATCATATTGTTCCCTATCTAAATATACCTCGCTAGTAAGAATCAAAATACTAGCGTGAGCTCCTTTTCTATGAAGATTAGTTTTCGGAATTAATTTAAGTGAGTGACGTGCAATTTTTAAAGCTTTGTCTAATCTGTTCATTCTTTTGAGAATAACAATGAGCCCCGAATTAGCCTTAATTTCAATTTCTTTATACCCTGTTAATTCTGTAATATCTAATGCTTTTGAATAGGCATCAAGTGCATCTTTGTTTTTTCCATCTCTAAGATGTATATGACCTTTTCTAGCATATATAATAGATAATAAAGAATCATGGTGTACTTTTTTAACTATTTGTTCCGCTTTATCATAATAGGACATGCTTTTTTCATAATCTTCGTTGTCGTAAAATAACCCAGCTTGTTTAATATATGCTATAGCATCTTGAATATCATTTTCTTGAGCAGAAATACAAAAGGAGTTGAATACAAGAATAAATAAAGGAAAAATAAGGTATTTGCCTAATAAAGGTTTATAGTGGGTTGTCATTATGATAGAATGTGTATTATCAAAAGTAAGTAATACTTTTATTTTTCCAGAATATTTATATCACATACTCATAATGGTCAAAAATGAAAAGAGGTATAGAATATAATATGGTTGTTTCTTTAATTAGCCAAGAAATAATTTAGCGGATTGCTTTTTGTTTTACAAAATATTTAAAAACAAAATGTTCTCCTGGTGAGGTAGATAATGGTACTGATGCCTTTACCAGGAGAGGCTGATAGATCAATTTGTAGATTTCTGATTACAGATAGGATTTAAGCCAAGGGGAATTACTATTCTTAGTCTTTATCATTCTAACCATAATTTAAAATCCTTTACCCGTTCTCTCGCTACGATAATTTCTTGTTCGTTAAAATGATTAAGTTTGATTTGTAATCTCGAATTGGTATACGATATAATATCTTGTATCGCATTTATATTGATGTAAAACTTTCTGCTTGCTCTAAAAAATTGCTGTGGATTTAGTTCATCTTCAAGAGACTCTAGAGTGGTGTCGATCAGATAATTTCTATTATCTGTTGTATGCAGATATGTTCCTTTATTTTCAGAATAAAAGCATTCGATATCTTCTACCGAAAATATTTTTAGATGCTGCCCAACCTTGGTTGTAAACCGCTTTTTATACGTACGGTCCATAGGGTTTATGAGCAGTTTTTTAATATCTTCAAAATCTACCTGAAGCTGTTGTTTTTGTGGTAATTGTTCCTTGTATTTTTGTACAGCAACTTCTAACTCTTCATCGTCTATTGGTTTTAATAGGTAATCGATACTATTCAATTTAAAAGCTTTAAGCGCATATTCATCATAAGCAGTTGTAAATATAATAGAGCTTTTTATGGTAATTGCATCAAATATTTCAAAAGATAACCCATCACTAAGTTGAATATCCAGAAAAATTAGATCGGGATGTTCATTTGTACTAAACCATTCTATAGATTCTTGTACAGAATGTAACATAGTATGTACTTTTATATTTAACTCACCAAGCATTCTGTTAAGACGTCTGGCTGCAGGTTTTTCATCTTCAATAATTATTATGTTCATTCTTTTATAATTAGTTAGTTTTATAGTTTTAAAGAGGTAAAGAATGTATCCTTAATGTATAGCACTCCTGATTTCACACTTTGAACTATCATTTTTATTCCCAACGTTGTTGTTCCTGGTCTTGTTCCTCGTCCATATATTCTCTAATCTTACGTTCTTCCCAGTCTTTATCAAACATAGGATTTATTTTGTAGGCTTTAACTGCATGAAAAGCTAAACCAATTCCCCAACCGAATGCAGCCCATAAAAACCAGGCATATCGCCATTCATTTTGATAATAATTTAATCCAGCTAAAAATCCAATAATGATAACATAAGAGAATAAGTTATTATAGAATTTTTTTAATTCTTCTACTCGCTCTTTTGCTCGTTCATATCTTTTTTCTTTATTGAAATCTTTCATGATAATTAGTTTTTAAGTTTATTGATATTGTTTTAAAAGAGTCTAAAACTTATCCTTATCCATAAATTCTTTTATTTTACGTTCTTCCCAATCTTTGCTGAAAATAGATTTTTTAAAGAATTTTTTCAGGAAGAACTTCTCTCTAAATACCCATAATCCATGTCCGAGTAATGCTATTCCCCATACTACAGGAGTTAAAATGGTATTCCAGAATTTCCAGTTTCTAAACCCTGGATCATCATTATTAGCATCAACAAATATTATCAACTTAGACATGAAAAAGAATAGAGCAATATTGATTACAATATATACTACAAGGTGAGAATAGAATCCTTTTTCTTCATCAAGTCTTTTCTTTGCTTTTTCGTAAGCTTTTTCTTCGTTATAATCATTCATGATAGCTGTCATTTGATTCGTTCATATATTTTCTAATTTTTTTCTCTTCCCAATCCTTTCCTAATACTGGGTGATATCCATAAGCTTCTGAATAATGAAAGATGAGTCCGATACCCCAACCCACAATAGGAAATATAACCCAGGGAATACCAAATCCTGTTGTTTTATAATTTAGTACAGCCAGGCAAGGGATAACGATTACATAAGAAATCAGATTACCATAAAATTCTTTGATCTTTTGTACACGTTCTTTTGCTCTTTTATATTTTATGCTTTTTGTGTGTTCTATATTTTCTGAAATTGTCATATCTGCTGATTTTATTTGTTTTGTTAATATTGGAAGCTCTGCAATAAAAGCATCTTCCGTTTTATACACCGAAAATTTTCTTTTCGTTAATAGTGCGTATCGTTGTTGTACATTTCCTAAGCCTACGCCACTGCTTTGTTTTATGACCTCTTTGGGTTGAAGATTATTTTCAACGATTAGAAAATTATCTTTTTCATAGATTTTGATATGCAGCGGGTTCTCTGGCATCACTATATTGTGTTTTACAGTATTCTCAAGTAAAATTTGTAATGATAGTGGTACTACTCTGGCTTCAGGATTTAATGCTTGCTCAGGAATCTCAAAAATAATACTGTCTTCAAAGCGTAATTGTATTAAAGTCATATACGTTCGAGCAAATTTTAATTCTTCGTCCACAGTGACCAATTCTTTATCTTTTTGCTCTAAAACATATCGATATACTTTTGATAATGATGTTGTAAATTTTTGTGCCATTTTTGGATTTTCCTCAATTAGAGAGGTCAATACATTAAGGCTGTTAAACAAAAAATGAGGATCTAATTGATTCTTTAATGCTGCAAACTTTGCAGAAACAGTTCCCGCTATAATCTTTTGCTCGGTAACTTTTGTCTCCTGTAATGCTTTATAGAAGTATACCGTATGAAAGAATAGAGAAATGATAACTGTTAGTAATAACGGAAACAGGTAATCTTTAAAAGACTGATCAATAATAAATTCTGAGCTTGTTTGGGTTTTAAGTATGACTACAGCAACAACAAACTGGCATATTGCATACCCTACCATTGTTATGATGATAGAACCTCCGGCTCCAATTAGAACCCTTTGTAGTCCCTTGTTTTTCCATTCAAATTTATTATTCAAAACATTAAAATAAAAAGAATTAAGGTATGTTAAAATGAAGCAATACATATAGGCGATAGTCCACCATTTTACAGTAAGGATTCGGTCAAAATTAAATCCATTTACTAATAAAGTTACCAATGCGACTATTACAGAGACCACTAGGGAAATAATGGCTATTCTTTTTAAATCATTCATGTATACCTCTTTTTATTTTAATATGATCAAGGGTTAATTTTTGATTTCAAAATTATCCTTTACAGTTTTCCTGAACACGTTTTACCTGATCTTTACCCCATTTTGGATAGAATGGAATATCATGTGATTCGTTTTCAAAATACAAGATAGCTTTTTCTATCTCAGGACAAAAGACTTTTGGGTCTTTGCCGAAGAATTTTGCCCCTCCCATTTTCCATTCGGCGTGGTATAAAGTCGCTCTGGGATTTTTGGGTTCTAATACCTTTGCCTTTTGGTATAATTGTTCAACTTTGGCAGACAATGTCATCCCATATACCGAGGGATTGTATGCAACATACGCTGTGTTAAGCAATGCTTCCATGATTAATATTTCGGCATTGTCACTCGCATATGTTTTTGCTTCATTAAGATAATCCTGGGCCTTTTTTAATCTGGATTCTATAGCTTCTGCATCTTTTATACTAAAAGTAGTAATAATATGAACTTGGGCGGCATAGTAATACGGTAGCCAGTTTTCTTTTTCAGCTTTCGCAATACGTTCAAAAAGATTGATAGCCTCGTCTGGGTTTTTATCTCCCCATAATTCAAAAGCTTTAGTCATTCCTTTTTCATATGATGATTGGGCATTGGTTGCAGTAATGGTAAAAAAAGCAAGTATAATAACTATTGTTTTCATGATGGTTTAGTTTTTAATTTATAGTGTAAAGATCATTAGTAAACTGATCTTTTTAAAGTAATTATGACCGAAGTGTATTTTTTAATGGATGAAATGTAAATACCATTACAACTTGATAGATTGTACGATTTCTTTATCAGAAATAGAGAACTTAGCATCTTCCCATTGTGGTGGTCCAAATCTTCCTTTTGCATTATTACTAACTCCATAAGGTTCTGTAGGGATGCTAAGAAAGGTGTTAAGTTTCTGGTTGCCATCTGTATCATGATATAATGAAATAGCATATTCTCCTTTAGGAACATTTTTGAAAACAACTTCAACACTTCCGGTTTTAGCTTTTGTACTAATAGATTGGTATATTTCATTCAAGAAATTACCTTTAGTATTATAAAGTCCTACTTGTATCGTACCCTGGTTAGATTCTATATTAGTGACAATAACGGTAAGAGAATGTCCTGGTTCTTGAGCAATCCCTGTTTTTATGCATAACATAAGCAATAGAATAACTGTAAATTTTAAAGTTTTCATAATAGTATAGATTATAGTTTTACCAAGTTTTAAAGATTATCTAATTGATTATCGGTTTTATTATCACTTATAGTCCAGAAAAAACCAACAATAAAAAAGCGATCTGCATTAGGTCTTATAGCACGTCTGGAGAAGTTTCCATCGACATTGGGTGTATTTGCATATTGATAGTTAAAAACATTATCAAACCCTAGTACATTAGAAACCGAGAAGTATAGGATTTTTTGTTGGCTGATAAGATATGCCCAACTAAAGTTGATTGAATTATAAGTTTTTGTCTTTTCATTTTGAAATACAGATTGATTAGGATCGTTATAGGGTCTGCCAGATGCAAAATTATAGGTGGCACTCATTAATGATTTCCAATCTTCGATCCAGTATTTAGTAACCAGAGACAGGTTGTGTTTTGCTGCAAAATTTGGAGTCGCTTTATTAGGATAATTTTTGTAATCTCTTTTAGTATCGAGATAAGAGTAACTGGCCCAATACTCGAGATTCTTGATAGATTTGTTATCTCTCCAGAAGATATCTAGTCCAGCAGCATAACCGCTTCCATTATTAGAATACAAACTGGTAAACTCCGGGCGATCTGTGTCAAACTTAACGAGTTCTTCATAAGATTTGTAATAGGCTTCGGCTCTAAAAGTTCTTCGATTATTTTGATACAGGTAATTAAAAATATAATGCGATGATTTTTCGGGCTCCAGAGTTTCATTATATTTTAAAACATCTTGTTGAGGTGCCTGGTAAAAATCACCATATGCTAATGATATCTGAGATTTTGATGACGTTTTATAAGCTAAAGAAGCTCTGGGTGAGATCTTGGTGTACTCTAGTGCCGTATTATGAACTCCGCGAACTCCTACTTGCATTGCTAGTTTTTTGCTAAAGAACACATTAGCTTCAGTAAAAGCTGCAGTACTATTGTTATCAAACGAACTTTTGAAAGTATCGGCATCAGGAACAGAAACATGTTCTGAAAATGTAGTTACATATTGTTCTGCACCAAAATTTAATTTAAAACGATTGCTAAATCTCTTTCTTAATTTCAATTTAAAATGAAAACTGTTCTCATTATTATCAACATTGGTATTTACAATTTTAATGTCGTTATGATCATTCGCAAAACTAGTACCAGTTGTGATAGTCCAATCGTTACCCAGGCTTCCTTTATACGAGGTATTGAGATATAAATTCCTGTTTTTAAGTCCAAAATTAACTCCTTCTGGCGTATTGATATCTTCTTGAACAAGATCAAATTCGGCATAGTTTAAACCCCCGTATACTTTTAAAAGTCCTTTTTCAAATGTATGGCGGTATACCGCTTCTCCTGATAGTGATTCGTACGGTTTTTTCCAATCTACTCGTTGTGATATAATTTCCTGATATGGTTTTAGGTTGAGGTAAAAAGCATTAATACTTAGCGAGTTCTTTTTCCACTTTTGTGTATTTCCTACACCAAGACCAACACTTATAAAAGATAAGTCTGTTTTTTCCTGATCGGGTTCATCGATAGTATTTAATAATAAAACACTTGATAAAGCATCGCCATATTCTGCAGAATACCCTCCGGTAGAAAAGTTAGTGCCTTTAAAAAGAAAAGGCGAAAACCTCCCGCGAGTAGGGATATTATTTGTGGTTGCTGCAAAGGGCTGAAAAACTCTAAGTCCATCGATATAGATATTAGTTTCATTAGCATCTCCACCACGTACAAAAAGTCTACCGTCTTCGGCAACTGTAGATGTTCCTGGTAATGTCTGAAAAGCACCAATGTAATCCCCTGCAGCACCTGCTGTAGTAACAATGTCTAAAGGAGAGAGAACAGAGGCTTTGCTGTTATCCCCGGCAGAAAATGTTCCGGCATTAAGAACTACACTACCTAAAGAATTTACATCTTCTCTTAGTGTAATTTTTAGGTTATTCATTTCAGAGACGTCGGTTAACATCGTATACGTTTCAAAAGAAAGAAAAGAAACCAGTAAGGTTTGAGGCCCTGTTTCTGAAGTAGAGAAAGAAAAAGCTCCATTTTTATCAGAGGATCCTCCATCATAAGTTCCGTCTAGATAAACATTTGCTCCTTCGATCGGGATTCCTGAGGCATCAGTCACATTTCCTGTAATAGCCGTTTGGGCGTTTGCAGAGAATAGAATTGTGATAAAGGCAATGGTTAGTGCTAGTTTCATGTATATAATAGTTTTTTGATTGTGAGGTCAAAAATGGTCTATCTATACAAAAACTGAAATTGAATTTTACCGAACTGTAGAATTTTAAGGATTAATTGTAATGTTGTTTTTTTCTTTTATGTTTTGTATTAAAATTTAAAGGAATGGTTACAACAGCTTGAAAAGTTAATGCTCCTATAGCATTTGCTCCCATATCACCCCAAGATGCGTAATGATTTGATGATGTGCTATCAACAACTTCCTTTAAACTACCTATAATTATAGTGGTAGAAAGAGAAATTAATCGTTTTTGCAATTCGGGAAGGTTTTTATGTTTTGGATGAATCGATAAATATGTATAAGTAATAGTACTTATACCAAAAGATCCAACACTATGCATGATTTTATCTTTTTGCCAAAAATCAGTGCTGTTTGTGTTTTGTGCCATCACTTCTACGCACAATAGGATAGTAATAAAAAGTAATATTCTTTTCATGGTCTTCAGGTTTTAGGATGTTGGTAGTATTGCGAAGTCATATGAACTTCTGTATCACCATTCTGTTTTATGAAAAAGAGTATTGGATAAGCTTTTATAATGAATATCTCGAACTTAGAACAGGTATGCCGATATTGCTACAAATCCAAATTACTTTTATAAGCAGTAAGATTCCTGAAGAATTCGTCGAGATGTTTTTTTGTATGGCTCAATGGCTTTCTATAGGCGATAAAAGTAAGTTACCTTATTGGGTTATATTATTTGCTAACGATATTATATTTGATAGACTTGTTTATTGCATTTTCTACTTCTTTGTATTTATGCAATGAAAAAACGCATAACACTTTATCTGCTGAAAGATGGAGTGTGTGGGGAAGAAATTACTATTCAGAAAATTGAAGTGTTTTTGTTCTGGTAAAGCATTAAAATTTACAGAACATCGTATATCATTTTTGTGACATACTTCAGTAAGACAGCACTACACACGTTCTATAGTATTTTCCTTATTCTTAAAAGGTCTAACAATTAATCTTGCTGCCTTATCATAATTAATATAATTATATACCCAATTAAAAAAGGTAACAAATCGATTTCTGAAACCTACCAGGAACCATAAATGAATAAACATCCATATAAACCAGGCAAAGAACCCTCCGAATTTAAATTTTCCGATATCGACTACAGCTTTATTACGACCAATGGTAGCCATAGATCCTTTGTCAAAATATTTAAAAGGGATCATGTCTTTACCTCTAAGGTAGCGTTTTAAGTTTTTGGCAAGATGGCTTCCTTGCTGTATCGCTGGTTGTGCGACCATTGGATGCCCTTTGGGATATTTTTTGGTTTCCATTACAGAGATATCACCAATAGCAAAAATATTTTTATACCCATCGACCTGATTGAATTCATTTACTTTGTATCGATTGGCTCTTGGTATAAGGGATTTTGCATCTATTCCCGATACAGGAGCCCCAGTCACACCAGCAGACCATATAAAAGTAGCAGTTTTAAGAGATAAATCAGTATTAGTACTTACTATATTATTTTCATAATGTTGTACCTGCGTGTTGGTATGAATATGTACTCCTAGTTTTTTTAAGAATTTAGCCGCTTTTTCCGATGCATGTTCGCTCATAGGAGGGAGTACGCGAGGTGCACCTTCTATCAAATGAATTTCCATATCATCAAAATCCATATCGGGATAATCTCTGGGAAGCACATTTAATTTTAATTCTGCAATCCCTCCCGCTAGTTCAACCCCTGTTGGACCAGCACCGGCAAGTACAAAACGCAACAATTCTTTTCTTTCTTCTGGATCTGTGGTAATTACTGCCTGCTCAAGATTCTCAAGCATTAAACTACGTAGATTTAATGCTTGCGGTAGATTTTTCATTCGCATTGCATTATTTTCTATAGTAGTATTTCCAAAAAAATTGGTTCGTGCACCCGTAGCAATAACAAGATAATCATAAGAAATGCTACCGATATTGGTATGTATATTTTGAATATCTGGATCAATAGCCGTTACTTCTGCCATTCTAAAAAAAGTATTTTTACCTCTTTTAACAATTTTACGAAGTGGATATGCAATAGAATCTGGCTCTAATGATGATGTAGATACTTGATAAAGAAGTGGTTGAAAAGTGTGGTAGTTATGTCTGTCTAGTAAGACCAGTTGTACATCTTCTTTAACCATTTTTCTTGCTAATGCAACCCCGGCAAAACCCCCGCCAATTACGACTAATCTGGGTAAATTGGTATGTGGAATATTCATAAGATATATGTTGTATTACAAAGATAAAGTGATAAAATTATATACCCTACAGAATACTTGGATTTATGATTAAAATTATCATACTTTTATTTTTATTTGTAACATAAACGTTTTCTTGACTACATATAAGAAGTAACCGACCAAAGTGAATAAAGAATTAGAACATAGTTTTGTAACCAATCTTGAGCAAAATCAGAATATTGTGCACAAGGTATGTAGAATATATACCAGTGATCCAGATTCACATAATGATTTGTTTCAGGAAATAACGATTCAACTTTGGAAAGCATATCCTAAGTTTAGAGGGGATGCAAAATTCAGTACCTGGATGTATAGAGTTGCATTAAATACGGCTATAACATTATACAGAAGATCCAAAAGAAGTATTAAGACTGCAGATCTTGATACGATGAATTTTAAGATAAAAGCTGAAGAATATGACGATGAAGTCGAGCAGCAACTTAAACTAATGTATGCAGCAGTAAAACAATTAAATGATATAGAGAAAGCTTTGGTTTTCTTATATCTTGAAGATAAATCATATAGAGAAATAGCTGATACCATGGGTATTAGCGAGGTAAATGCCCGAGTAAAGATGAATAGAGTAAAAACGAAGTTGAAAAAAATATTAAATCCGTAACCCTATGGATGAATTAGAACTATTAAAGAAAGACTGGAAGAAGCAGGAAGATGTGCTTCCCAAGTTGTCTTATAAAGAAATATATAAAATGATACTAAAGAAATCTTCTTCTATTGTAAGATGGATTTTTATCATTAGTATTTTAGAATTTCTATTATGGGCTTCTTTGGATGTCTTATTTAGACTAAACGGAATGTATACGGCAGAAGTAGAAAAGGTAGATATGGGGTCGTACTCCTTAATAGCTTCAATTGTTTCTTACGGTATTTTGCTATACTTTATTACTCGTTTTTATATCAACTATAAGAAAATAAAAGTTACCGATTCTGCTAAAGTATTAATGGAAAATATTATAAAAACCAGAAGAACGGTAAAACGATATATCTGGGTAAATATTAGCTTTTTTGCATTAGCGATGATTGCTACTATGAGTTATGCGCTTATATTTACAGAAACATTTCAGAATAGCTCTGCCGAAAATCAATTGCCAGTATGGTTAATTGTAGTAGTTACTTTATTGGTTACTTCAGCATTTATAGGGGTAATAGCATTATTCTATAGAGTTATTTATGGAATTTTTACCCGAAGGTTGAAAAGGAATTATGGGGAACTTAAAAAACTAGAGATATGATTATTTATTCTCATTAAATGCAGATGGTAATAGCTGAGGAATAAATTTAACCAGTAAGGGCAATAATAAACTTCCACCCGGTAGAATAAAAATAGCTAAAGAAGGTATCGTTTTACAGATATCGAGTAGTTGTTTTTTTACTTGTTGTTTTTCTTCCTTAGATAAATCCCGCATAGTAGATTGCCCTAATAAAATCATTAGATCTTTACTTTCAGAGATTTCTTTAATTAATCTTTTTTTATTCCTTAATATCAATATACTTACCGTTCGCGAGGTTTGCTGGTAAAAATGTAATGCAGGATTCGAGTAATTAAAAAATGAAATATCTTCTTTATGTTCATTAATAAACGATTGTACCAAATCAATCGATTCTGCTATTACCGTATGAGGTAGCTCAAGCTCTGTACCAAGAGCTAGCATAAAACTCTGCTCTCCAGTATCTACTTCTCTATCATTCCAAACAGCTAAACTGGTAAGGTCCAGGATGTATTTTTTTTCAATTTCATCGGTATATGGATCTAATTCTATATAATCAAAACTAGCTTCTTCTTCGGTAGAAATATTAGTATACCGTACAGAAGAAGAGAATAGCTTAACCAAAAGCTTGTCATATTCATCTTGCTCTTTTTTAGAGTTTAGAGCAAGAAAAACAGTATTTGTTAAGGTTTCCTCTAATTTGGCAGCATACCCAAAAGGATCCTTATCATGTATAAGAAAATACTCAAAAGCTAATACATCAATAAATAATAATGCATTTGTTAATAGATGACTAAAGTTTTTCTTAAAAACAGATTCATTGGTTTGTATACGGGCATGTATAATTTTTTCGAGCTTTTCACTTTTATTTCCAGAGAGGATATTCCCTAAAGAAAAAATAGATTTTTTGGTATCTAAAAAATCATAGAACTGTATAAGTGCTTCAATACAATCATTTTTATTAGCATTTTCGATCGTATCATAGTAGGTAATCACAAGTGCAGCGAATAAATTGATCTTTGTTTTTTCTTCTTCAGAATAAACAATATCAGAATCATTAACTACAATAATATCTACAGAAGTACCATAGATAAAACCTACTCGTCTTAAATCGAGATATAGCTTATCAAATGACCATTGAGGCAAATTAGGGTCGTCATCGAGATCTCTTAAGAATTTTTCGATCCAACCCGAAGTTGAAGGATTCATTGATTAATGATTTATTACAAAGTTAATTTTATTTTGGTGAAATGCTATTTTGAAAAGTTATTAAAATATGTAAAGAAAAATGAAATTTCTATGATTTTTTTTGATATCAAAACAAATCTTGTACGGCATGTCAAAAGATAGCAAAATTGTATCAGAATACAGGTGGATTAGGCTGTGTTAGAACATTTATATTAATAACAACGCAAGAAACGGGTTTTAAGAATCTGATAATAATAAGAGTTTTATGGTTTCAGAGAAACGTATTAATAAAAACGTGTAAAAACGCAAAAAAGTGAAAGAAATACAAGATAAAATAGAAACTATAGATTGGCAAATAGTAACCGATAGAATAAATAGAAGAGGATATGCTATTATCCCAGGATTTCTTTCAGAAAATCAATGCAGGAAAATGGTAGATCAATACGATAATCCGAAAGGTTATCGTAAAACAGTAGTGATGGAACGATACAGGTTTGGCCTGGGAGAGTACAAATATTTTGATTACCCGCTACCAGAACTCGTACAGGCTATTAGAGAAAATATATATCCAAAGCTTACTCCAATTGCTAATTTATGGATGAAAGTATTAAAAATAGATAAGATCTTTCCTAAAACACTTCAAGAATTAAAGGCATTATGCCATTCGAATGATCAACTAAAACCGACGCCGTTGATTTTGAAATATGGAGTAGGAGGGTTTAATACGCTACATCAGGATATGTATGGAGACGTGTATTTTCCTCTCCAAACTGTTTTGTTTTTAAACGAACCAGATAAAGATTATACAGGGGGAGAATTTGTAATAACACAACAAACTCCAAGAGCCCAGTCTAAAGCTATTGTTTTAAGACCTAAAAAAGGAGATATGCTTATTTTTACAACTAATTTTAAACCTGTAAAAGGAACAAAAGGATATTATAGGGTAAATATGAAACATGGAGTGAGTGAGTTACATAGTGGTAAGAGATATACCTTAGGAGTAATTTTTCATGATGCGGTTAGTTAGAAAATGATACGACACAAGGAAATAGGAAATATAGACTTACGAAAAAAAATAAAGCAAAAAGAAATTTGCTTTGGTGGTAACCGAAAACTTAAAATTTATGGAACTTTGAAATGCCGGTCGGGAAAGAGAATGAAACGAGAAAATCGAATATTTTTTTGGTCAGAAGATGAAGCAAAGAGTCATGGGTATAGACCCTGCGGGCATTGTATGAAAGATGAATATAAAAAATGGAAGAATGGATTTGTTTAGTCATATTATAGATCATGAAAAAAATATATTGCCTCATGATGGTATTGTAAATTATTATGGGAGATTGATGTCATCACAGCAAGCCAATCATTATTTTAATCGCTTACTAGAAAATATTGAATGGAAAAATGATGAGGCTATTATTTATGGTAAACGAATCATAACCAAACGTAAAGTAGCTTGGTATGGAGAAAAACCATTTGAATATACATACTCAAATACTACAAAATTAGCATTCCCCTGGATACCAGAATTGTTAGAGTTAAAAGAGCTTATCGAACAAAAAACTGGTGAAACATTTAATTCTTGCTTGCTTAATTTGTATCATACAGGTAGCGAAGGAATGGCTTGGCATAGTGATGCAGAAAAGGATCTTAAAAAGAAAGCAGCAATTGCATCATTAAGTTTTGGAGCAGAACGAAAATTTGCCTTTAAGCATAAAATTACAAAAGAAAAAAGAGCATTGGTTTTAGAAAATGGGAGCTTGTTAATAATGAAGGATACAACACAGACTAATTGGTTGCATCGTTTGCCTCCTACAAAAAAGATAAGCACACCACGGATTAATTTAACTTTTAGAACTATAATTGAAAAAGATATATAAAACAAAAAGAGGCTATTATATAATAACCTCTTTTTGTTTTATAAGATAAGTTTTTATTGTATAATACCGCCACAACTCACTCTGCTACCAGCAGCACCAGAAGGTTGAGAAGTAAAATCATCTATACCTTGATGTACGATAATTGCTTTACCCACAATATTCTTTTTATCATCATCACAACCAATACACCATTCATTAGTAGCAAAAGTGATATTACCATTACCACTTGCATCAGCTTTAAAATTTCCTATATCTCCCTTATGGTATCCTTCTTTTGCACCCCATTTTCCATGTGATTCCATAGTTGGATTCCAATGTCCTCCTGTAGATTTACCATCAGCCGATGTACAATCTGCTTTTTCATGAATATGGATAGCATGCTCTCCTTCATCTAGGCCCGTTAATTCTGCTACCATATTTACCATACCTTCAGATTCGGTAAAAATAACTTTACCCGAAACCTTACTATCACTTTTTGGTTCTAGAGCAAACTCTATAGTCTTTGTGATATTTTCTTCTTCTTTTTCCTGATCCGTAATAGTATCTACATTTTCTTTAGTATTCTCCTGATCTGTAGCTTCTTTCTTTTCTCCTTTACAACCAAATACAGCTATTGACAAGAAAGCTAAGACTACCAATTTTAACGTTTTCATAATTTTATGATTTGTATGTCGTTTACAAACGTAATATAATGCAGTTTTAGTTTATGACAAAAAAAATTGAATAAGAAATCCCAAAGCACTATGAAATAGGTAAACTATATTCTTTTTATGAGTTCTTTATTATCCCGTATACCTCGTTTTAGATTTTCGGTAATAATTAGAGCTTTATCAATTCGGGATTGAGAGTTTTTTATTTTTAGGATATAGTAAATTAAGCTTCGCTTTTTCCCATCGGTTAAAGATTCGAAGATCTCAAAAGCTTCCAGGTCACTTTGTAAAACAGCATCAAATTCTTCTGGCATTTCTACTCCGTATTTGGTAGTGTCTTCGTGTAATGTAACTTCAAAAAAATCTGTAGGAAAAACTCCCAATTTCTTTTGATTTTGTTTGTTAAAAGTAATGTGGTAATTGTTTTTCCATTTTTGTAAAGCCGCATGATATTGTACCGACACCGTATTAAAAGTAATTTCTACAATCACCCTTTTATGCCCTTCTTCTATAAGGTATTGTGCAATTTTATTGGGTATAATAATGCTATGACTAGAATAGAGTGAAGTTTTAAAAATATGAGTTTTCATTGCTTTTAAATTTACCGAAAAAATAAAACAAAGTTTGTTTTATTTTTAGAATATCTTGTTTAATGTTTTTGTAATAGTGTTAGTCAAATTTGATATTTAGTAAAGATAACTAACGTTAGTTTTAGAAAAAAATGATACTAAATTCGACGCTTTTTCCGTAATGCCGAAAAGGGATTCATATCCTTCTCTTTTTTTAGGTAATTTTTCTGGCAAAAAATATTTTAATCATAGAACGTGTATTCATAATAGCTAAGCAAAGTATTATGAATAACAAAAAGTACTATACTGTAGATATTAAACATATTTCAATATAATTGTTAAATTTTGGGTGTTTGATGAGGTATTCTCATTTGTTTTTATAGATGCTTTAATTTTTTGTTAATTTTATAGGACACAAACTCAAAATTTTATTTTATGAAAAATGGTTACTCGTTTGTCATTCTATTATTATTAATAGGACAAACAATTCTTGCACAGAACTCGAACGCTCTCGTTCGAAATCACTTTAGTGATATTGCTAAAAATGAATCCTCAAAAACGTTCAATACTGATTTTTCAGAATGGAGAATAACAGATGAGGTTCCTTCATTAAAACCTGGTATTACACATGTATATGTTAATCAACTTTATAATGGGATTTCTATTGTTGATGGAGCATATAAGTTAACGGTTAAAAATGGTAAAATTACTTATGAAATTGATCAATTTATTAAAGGAGTAAAATCAAAAGTAACTTCTACCAAAACATCTTCTACAGAAATTTCGGCAATAAATGCCGTTATACGAGCGCATAACTTGCCTTCTGCTAAAAGATTATCTAAAACTGTAAGTAAATCTAATGGAAACGATGTTTCGCAATTCATGGATTCTGGAATTACAGGTGATAACGAACCTATTCAGGTTAGAAAAGTATATAAACTATACAATAATGAATTACGCCTAAGCTGGAATGTGACTCTCTATGAGAAAAACGGACATAACTGGTGGAATAGTTTTGTAGATGCTGCTACAGGTGAAATTATATATGAAGATAACTGGGTAGTAAAATGTACTTTCGAAGGTGCTGATCATAAATCACATAATGATGAATCTGTACTTTTTGATACTAAGCCACTGGTAACAGCTGCAGAAGCACCAACGGCAGCTTTGGCACCAGATTCATATAATGTACTTGCAATGCCGGTAGAAAGTCCCATACATGGTAGTCGTTCTATAGTTACAAATCCGGCAAATGCTACAGCATCTCCTTTCGGATGGCATGATACTAACGGAAGTAACGGAGCAGAACACACCATTACAAGAGGTAATAATGTATGGGCACAGGATGATATTAACGGCAATAATGGTACGGGTTCTTCTCCTAGTGGAGGATCAAGCCTTGACTTTGATTTTCCATTAAATCTTAATCAGGATCCAAGTAATTATAGAGATGCAGCTATAACTAATTTATTTTACTGGAATAATATCATACATGATGTATTCTACCAATATGGTTTTAATGAAGCTAGTGGAAATTTTCAGGAAAATAACTATGGTAAAGGAGGAGCAGGAAGTGATTCTGTAAATGCAGATGCTCAAGATGGTAGTGTTACTTGTAATGATCCAAGAACTAATTGTATCAATAATGCAAATTTTGGTACTCCGCCAGATGGAAGCAACCCAAGAATGCAAATGTTCTTATGGAATAAAACAAACCCTAAGAGAGATGGAGATTTTGATAATGGAATTATAGCTCATGAGTATGGACATGGTATTTCTACTCGATTGGTAGGAGGACCTTCTTCTAATGTTTTAGGAGGATCTGAACAAATGGGTGAAGGATGGTCTGACTTTTTTGGGTTAATATTGACCATGAAAGCAGGTGATGTAGGGACAGATGGAAGAGGTGTTGGGACTTATGCGCTGGGTCAACCAACTTCTGGAAACGGAATTCGACCAACCCGATATTCTACAGATACATCTATTAATAGTACAGATTACGGAGATATAAATAATCTTCGTGTACCGCACGGAGTTGGTTATGCATTTGCAACAATTCTTTGGGATATGACCTGGGCTTTAATTGATCAGGAAGGTTTTGATGCCGATTTTTATAATGGAACTGGTGGGAATAATATTGCTATGGCCCTTGTTATCGAAGGATTAAAGAATACAGCTAATAACCCAGGATTTGTTTCGGGTAGAGATGGAATTCTTCAGGCAGATAAAGATCTGTATAATGAAAAATATAAATGTTTGATTTGGAAAGCATTTGCAGCACGTGGAGTAGGGCAAGATGCTAACGAAAATAATAACGGTGGTTCTAATACTAATTCAGATCAAACGGTTTCTTTTGTTAATCCTTGTGATGACCCAGGTCCAGGGCCTGGTAATTGTTCTGGTGATGTGACTTCATTTCCTTTTTCAGAAAGTTTCGAAACTAATTTAGGGCAATGGGCACAAGCAACATCTGGAGATGACTTAAACTGGACAAGAAACTCTGGAACCACTCCTTCTACAGGAACAGGACCAAGTAGTGCTGCAGATGGTACATTCTACCTGTATGTTGAAGCTTCTGGTAACGGAACAGGATATCCTAATAAAAGAGCTATTTTAAATTCTCCTTGTTTAAACTTTAGTAGTTTAACAACTCCTAAACTTGGATTCCAATACCATATGGTAGGAAGTGCCATAAATACTTTGGTAGTCGAAGCGAGAACCGATAATACAGGAAACTGGACAAGCGTATTCTCTAAGACAGGTGCTCAGGGTACCGGTTGGAATACAGCAGATGTTGATCTATCAGCATATGCAGGTAACACAAGTGTACAATTACGATTTAATGTAGTTACAGGTAGTGGTACTAGTGGTTGGCAAAGTGATATCGCGATAGATGCGGTGAGTATTCAAAATGGTACAACAAACCCTCCAGTGTGTGATGCATTGAATTTTAATGATTTTACAATCACAGCATTCTCTAATCAAGATAGTGCAGGTAATTTCTCAATCGTAAGTGGTGGAGCTGGATTATCGATGCAGAATAATACCTGGAAATATATTAGCCTTAACTATACTGTTACAGCAAATACAGTAATAGAGTTTGATTTTAGCAGTACTTCTCAAGGCGAAATCCACGCAGTTGGTTTTGAAAATGATAATTCATTGACCTCTTCTAGATATTTTAAAGTACATGGAACTCAAAATTATGGAGTAACTAATTTTGATAATTATGCTAGCGGAACCAAGAAATATGTTATTCCTGTGGGTGACTTTTATACAGGTAGCATGGATCGTTTAGTATTTATCAATGATAACGACGCAGGAAGCGGAAATAACTCAATATTCTCTAATGTGAAGATTTATGAAGGATCTTGTGGCGGAGCATTAGCAGCAGAAATGGTTGCAGGATTTGGAAATATGACACCTATCCTGGGTGATGAAGATGAAGGTGATGTATCAACCATTAGAATCGCACCAAACCCATTGAAGAAAGGAAACTTACTTCGAGTGTTTGTTCCTAGTAAAGAAATATCAAATACATCGTATTCTGTTATAAATATTATGGGACAAGTAGTTGGAGAAGGAAGGCTTAATAATAATGGTTTTATCAATCTTGATCGCTTGGGCGCTGGTATGTATATACTTAGAATCCAAAATTCTGAAAAGAAAGAAAAAGATACAATAAAACGTTTTATTATTGAATAACTGATTTGTAGAGTAATACTAAAGACCGTTCGACAGAACGGTCTTTTTTTGTTTTATAGATGTATTTAAAGATATTGATCTTTAAATTAAAGTGGTAATGACCTGCGTTTCGCTATGCAATGTTTTATGCACCGGACATTTATCTGCGATTTGTAGGATTCTGGTAATTTGTTTTTCGTCAAGATTTCCTTCAATCTTTATTTCTCTTTCGAAAGTATCGATTTTTGCTGTTGGATCTTCACAGTTTTCACAATCTATCATATGAGATTTGCTATAACTGGTATGTACTTCTACATGCTGCAAATCCCATCCTTTTCTGGCAACATACATTTTTATAGTCATAGCTGTACAAGCCGATAATCCGGCTGATACATACTCATATGGTGATGGCCCAAAATCATGGCCTCCTACACTTTCTGGTTCATCTGCAATCATATAATGGTTACCCACTTTCATTTGTGTTGTATATCCTTCAGCATTTCCCAAACTGGCAACTACATGATGTTGGCTTTTAAGTTTTGGTTCTTCAGGAATCTCAATATATCGTGATGACCATTCGGCAATAACATTTCCTGCATATACAGAATCTTCTTTTCGCATTAGTAAGTGATCTGCTCCATCTAGTGTTATAAAACTTTTTGGATGTTTTGCTGCATGATAAATTTCTTCAGCATTTTTTACGCTTACAGTAGTGTCTTGAGGAGAATGCATAACCAAAAGCGCTTTATTTAAGTTTTTAGCAATCACAGGGAGTGATTTGGTTTCCAGGTCATCTAAAAATTGTTTTTTTATTGTAAAATCTCTTCCGCTTAGGTTGATTGTGGCTTTTCCGTTTATTTGAATTTCTTCTAAACCGCTTTTTAGTAGATGAGCAACATGTTTTGGATTAGAAGGAGCCCCAATAGTTGCTACCGCTTTGATACTATCTATTTTTGCTGCTGCAAATATTGAAGCGGCACCACCAAGAGAATGCCCGACAAGCAAGGAAGGAGCTTTATACTCTTTTGCTAAAAAATGTGCTGCGGCTACTAGATCTTCAACATTACCAGAAAAGTTAGTATCCTCAAAATCACCTTCACTTTCTCCAAGTCCGGTAAAATCAAATCTCAATACACCAAACCCTTTAGAAATAAGTCCTCGACTTATATTTCGTACCGCGCCTAAGTTTTTATTACAAGTAAAACAATGCGCAAATAATGCAAAATTATGTGGATGCTGATCGGCAGGAAGCTCTAAACGCCCAGATAGTACTTGACCTTCGGCATTGATAAAAGTAACTTTAGAAAGACTCATATTAATGATAGTTTGTACTAAAGGTCGAATTTTTTGCTTTAAAATAACATTTTAAGTACTAATAATTTAAACCTGTCATGAATTCGTAGGCTGACAGGTTTTTTGATTTATACTTTTTTAATGCTGATCAACTAAAATAGGATTTCCATCAGGATCGGTAATCATAAAAGATGCAGGTCCCTCGTTCTTATCTATACCATTAGACATTGTAACTGTAATTCCTTTTCCATTTACCTTTTTATGAATGTCACGAGCATTTTCGGAATTAAAAGTAAGCGTATTTTTAGGAAACATTCCCTGAAACAAACCAATTTTCGATTCTCCGTTTTTAAGGATAGCCCATTTTTGATCCAAATTGCCATCGATCATTGTAAAACCTAGTTTTTCATAAAAGTCTTTAGAAATTTTAATATCCTTTACTGCTAATGAAATTGAAAAAATACCGAGATCCATGATTCTTTTGTTTTTGGTTACATGCCAAATGTACGACCTTCTTTTTTTCCATGTTTTGTTGGGTTGAATGTCGAATGAAGTGGTGATAAGTTCACCTTCTTTTAAACTGGAAAGATGCTTGTGAATATTTTTATTACCATTAGGATTTGTAAATTCCTGAATCATTTCGGTTTGATTTTCTTCTTTTAGAGTCATAGGGCCGATTCCTACTGTACCATCACTTCCATATTGAACAACAATACCCTGGTTTTTGGTAAAATCCCAATATTGACGAAACTCCCAAAAGATTCCTTGTTTTTTCCCTTTAATTAATCCGTAGAGTTTACCAGTGATACTTTGTTTTCCGATTCCCCATTCCCAATCCATACCGTATTGATCAAAGGGTTCATTGTTACTTTTATAGGTTTTATTATCAGTAATCCAACTCCCAATGGATTGCTCCATATTTTTAACAAACCAATCTGGAATTTTTTGTTGAGAAAATATAGTATGGGTGGATATTAAAAATATAAGTATTGTGATATATGCTTTCATAATATTGCTTTTTGGTTTTATTTTTCAGCTAATTTCTGCCAGTTGTTTAATAAAAATTCGGTGTCTTTTTCTGCTTGCTCTGTTCCCATTGATAAAAAATATCCACTTAGAAAAGGGCTTTTGAATTCGTAAGCAAAATCCAGAAAGAGACGGGTTTGCATAGTGCTTATTGCTTCTAATTTCCAGGAACCGGATAATGATTTTAGAGGAAAAGGGTAATCTTCTTTTTGAGTATTCACAACAAACTGAAACTCTTTACCAGGATTCCATAATGTACAAGTTTCTTCCCAACTACTTCCATCGGGTGCACTACAAACACGTTTCATCCCTAAACCTTCTCCTTCAACAATCTCTACATGATTAATATTGGGGGCTGTTACTTCGTGATAGCCACCCACATCAGAAATTATTTCCCAAACTTGATCTTTGGGAGCGTTAATGATTCGCTCGGCAGTAAAGTGCTGTACACCTTTGGCCTTTGGATATTGAACAAAACCATATACCAGTATAATAACAATATCAAGTACCAGAAATAAAGCTATTCCTTTTAAAATTTTACGTATCATATCTATTTTTTTAATTGTTTTTACATTATAAAAGTACCTAAGAAAATCATGGAAAGCCTTGAAAATAGGGTGCGCTCAATTAATTGAAACTCATCCGTTATATATTCTGCCTGATTCGGTTTTTCATTTAATTAAGTAGTACTATTTTTATACTATGAATAGTATAGAGTCTTTTGCATTTATGATTACTTTTCTGTTAGGAGGGGTTATTCTCGTTGGTGGTTTTGTTATTTTGGTAATTCTAAAAAGTATCTCACTTAAACAATCGAGATATTTTCTGGCCATAACTCTTTTTGGTCTCATACAGCATTTATTTACTTACTTATTGTTTACTACTCAATTGATTAGGCAATGGCCACATATGTTAGGAATTGGATATCCATTGTTATTTTTGGTAGGCCCCTGTTTTTATCTATTCGTGAGGAGTTATGCAGATTCTTCTTTTAAGTTAAAGAAAATAGACGTGATTCATATTTTACCTTTTTTAATAATGTTAATACTTCTTTTTCCCAGGTATTTAGGAAGTTCAAAAGAAAAACAAGAAATCATACAATATTATTACGATATTTTACCTGGTGGTGCAGTAGCCTTTTCTGATTGGTTGCAGGCAAGTTTACATTTGATTTTATTGTTGATATATTCGGTAGTAACTTTAGTAATGATATATAAAAAGGACAAAAAGAATAGCATTTTACTAAAACGATTTGGTGTATTGCTTACGATTTTGGCTTTTACCGAAATCATATTACAAACAGGTTTTTTACTTACAGGTGCTTCTGCAATAACGGCAGAGATTATTCTTTCTGGACTAATGTCGATAACCATATTATTATTAGGGTATTGGATCGTGGATATAAAGCAAATTCTTCCGGTATTGGAAGGGAAAAAATATAAAACATCACCATTATCTGAAACACGATCACGAGAAATACAACAACAAATACAGGCTTTTTTTGAAAATGAAGACTGGTATGTAATACCTAACTTTAAAATAGCAGATTTGTCAAAGACTATTGATGTACCATCTCATCATATCTCACAAGTATTGAGTGAGAAAATGAATTCTAATTTTTATGAAATTATGAATCATCATCGTATTAAAAAGGCTAAAAAGATGCTGCAATCTGGTGCACTACAGAAAATATCAGTTCAAGCTATAGGAGAAGAGTGTGGATTTAGTAGTAAAACCAGTTTTTACAGAGCATTTAAAAAAGTAACTTCGATGACGCCAACAGAATATCTGGGTAAAGATTTTTAAATAAAACACTGCTACAAATTAATTTTTAGTGATCTCAGAAAAGTAAAAGAGAATATAATATCACTAAGGTACCATGCTTTTTACTACAGCCCAGTTTCCTGTATCTTTAGATTCTTCAGAAGCCATTCCTATGGCTTGTAACTCTGCGACCAGATGTGCATTTGCAAAACTAGGATTCCCACTTTCTATTGCATCTAAAAAATGAGTAATCGATTCTCTCATTCCAGGCCAATCTGCATAAGGCTGCAATGCAGGGAAATATTCTATTAAAGATGTTTCTTTAGTTCTTAATTTCAGTTCTCCTGTTAAAATATCTATTTGGATATCTCCTTTACTGCCAATAATCTCTACCGTAATTACCAGTTTATCTACACTATCTATATTAACTTTTAGCTCACCCCAAATACCGTTATAATCAAAAAAACCAGAACTTCGACTTTGTCTTCTTCCATTGGTTCCATAACCATCCATAATAAGAACCCGGTTTGGAGTGGCATTTAGTACTATGTTAAGGACATGAACATACCAGAGTGATAAGCGATTGATATTTGTTATATCCTGATCAGGTTCTGGTCCCCAATTAGATCTTAAATCAATAGTTGCAGTTTGGATTTTTCCAATAGCTTCATTTTTTATGAGTTCTGCAGCTTTTGCTATAACAGGAATAAGCCCTAGTTCTAAATCGGCATGTGTGATTTGTGAAGCATTTACTAACTTTTTTAGCACTTTGGGGATCAAATCTCTGGTATGCCCAATAGGAGGTTCATAAAAGATAGCTTTGCCAGAATCTAAGGCTTTCATCACAATTTTACCATGCAAGGCATCAGGTACAGCAATCATTATGGCATCGATCGAAGGCGAATGTAGTAAATCTTCGTAATTGTTATATATATCTATGGTATCTCCAAATTGTGATTTGATAGCCGCGATGGTAGTATCACTTTTTGCAGAGATGGCAACGATATTGGCCCTGCCATCATATGTAAGAGCAGGTATATAAGCATCTTTGACCCAGTTGCCATAGCCTATGATTCCTATCTTTATTTTAGACATACTTATTTTTTTTATTTTTCTTAAAAACTATGATACATAAACCGATTTGCAAGAATAATGCGAGGCTATTGGTTGTCCATAAAGCGATTGCTTCAAATCGAAGGCCATAGATAGCCCAAAATGAATACACAAATAGCCAACCCATAACATAGCCAGGTGAAAGACTACTAGATTGCTTTGATTTATATTCTTTAATAATTTGAATAGCAGTTATAACGCAAACAAAAAAACCAATAGAAAAACCGATAATTTCAAATACTGATTCTGGTATAGATTGTAAAAAGTTCATTTTATATGGTTTTTATGATTGCACATGGATTTCCAAAAGCTAATGTATTATCAGGAATATCTTTGGTTACTACAGAACCTGCTCCTATGGTAACATTGTCACCGATAGTAACTCCGGGTAATATAACGCTGTTTCCACCGATCCATACATTATCTCCAATTTTTACAGGACTCGTTAATGTGGTGAAGGGAGCATTACCAGATTTTTGTATTCTATCAGAAGCTTTTACAGGATGCTTTGCAGTATATATCTGAACAAAAGGTGCAATTAATCCATTTTTTCCAATGGTTATTGTATTATCATCGATAAACATGCAATTGGTATTTATTACTGTGTTTTCTCCCACAGAAATATGTACTCCATAATCACAAAAAAAAGGTGATTCGATCCATGCACCATCTCCAATATGGCCTAATAAATCTGATAGTGTTTGTTTTTTACCTTCAGTATCTGTAGAATCCAGAGCATTGTATACCTGCATTAATTTTCTTGCATTATGATACATTTCGATTAATTCTGGATCTCTCGTATCATAGGATTCACCAGCCAACATTTTTTCTTTTTCGGTCATAGGCATGTTTTCTTAAATTAAATAATGACCGTACAAAATTAGCTTTGTTTGAGAAGAATATTTTTTACCTATGTTAAAAAATGTTGTTTAGCTCTTAATCTACTTAAAGTAACTTGAGTAACTCCCAAAAAAGAGGCGATATAGCCTAGCTTTACACGTTTAAATAAGTCAGATTTCTCTTTAGTAAAAGTATCATAACGTTCTTTGGCAGACTGTGTAGCCAGGGCAATGTGTCGTAATTCTAGATCAAGAAATGCTTTTTGATGTGCTATTCTGGACCAATTCGCAATTTCAATATTGGTTTTGTATAATAAGTTTAATTCATGTACGGGAATAGCGTATATAATAGAATCTTCTAATAAATCTACATATTCGAATCCCGGTTTATTTTCGTAACAACTTAACATAGAAAATGCTAATTCTCCTTCTTTACTAAACCAGGTAGTAGCTTCTTCTCCATCAATAATACAATAAGAACGAGTCAACCCTTTTTCTATGAAATAATAATTCTTATCAACGATCCCACTTTTAATAAGTACATGCTTTTTAGGAAGATGTAGTTTTGTCATTTTACTGGTTAAAGTGGCTATAGAAGCATCGCTTACAGCATACATACTTTTTATACTAGATATAATTTTTTTCACGTCCTTAAGATATAGTTCTTATTTCCAAAAGTAAGAATTTAGTATTATCCCTTACCTTATTTTGTATAATAAACGAATTCGGTATATCCCTTTTACCGTTTTGAACTGAAGTAGTTTTGATCAAAGACCTTTCAATTGTTAAAAACTATAAGTTGTATAGAGAGATTAGTTTGTGTTTATGTAGATTTCACATAGCTTTGAAAGGCTACTTTATAGGATTGTCCGATTGATAATTTAGTACCATTAATTGTTACCGAATGAGAATCAAAAGCCGAAATATGATTTACATTAATAATTGTTGATTTATGAATCTGGATAAACTTATTTCCTAATTCATCCAGGGCATTTTTAATTGATTGCCTGGCGAGAATATTTTTATCTTTAGTCATATAGCTTATATAATTACCATCTTTTTGAAGATATAAAATATCATCGATATTGGTTTTAAATTGTTGTTGGCCACTTTTTATATAGATGATGTCATTAGCTACTTCTTCTGATTTTGGTTCTTCAATAGTATCTTTAATTTTAAGTACTGCTTTCAGAAAACGTTCAAATGAAATGGGTTTTAATAAATAATCAGCAACCTGATATTCATAACTCTCTACGGCATACTCAGAATACGCTGTGGTTAATATAATTTTAGGAGATTTTTCTAGTGTTTTTATAAAAGAAATCCCCGATAATTGAGGCATATTAATATCCAGAAATATTAAATCTACATCGCACTCTTTTAAAAATACCAATGCTTCAATAGGATTTCTAAAACTACGAATGCATTCTACAAAAGATAACTTTTTGATATAACCTTGTAATAGCTCTATAGCATTAGGTTCATCATCTATAATTACAGTGGTAATCATATAGTAAGATTAATTTTTAATAGTATATAAAAGATATGCTCATCTTCTTTGATATCCAAACTATATTGATTAGGATAGATTAGGTTCAAGCGTTTTTTTACATTTTCTAAACCGATACCAGAGTATTTTTTTTCGAATTCGGTTTTTTTAAGATGATGTTTTGAGTTTTTAACTTCAAAATGTAGTAGGTTATCTTTAAACTCGAGTTTGATACGAATAAAAGATTTGGTCTGGATATCAAGACCATGTTTAAACGCATTCTCGACAAATGGAATTAACAGGGTAGGCGCAATTTTTGGGTCTTCATCATTTGTTTCTGTAATCAATGAAATTTCAAAAGGATCTTCTGTACTATATTTTAATTTTTGAAGAGCAATATAGTTTTCTATAAATTCAATTTCTTTTGAAAGTAATACTTGTTCTGCTTGAGTATCATAAATCATAAAGCGTAAAAGATCAGATAGTTTTGTTATCCCTGAAGAAGTCTCGGCATTTTCTGAACGTTCTGATATCGCTAATAAATTGTTTAATGCATTAAACATAAAGTGTGGATTGATCTGTGATTGCATCAATTGCAATTCGGCACTGATCTTTTCTTTTTCTAAAGCTTGTTGATGCGTTTCCATTTTTAGTTGATGTCTTATCATTCCATAGACCACTGCAGCAATAATAAAAAAGAGGTTATAAAATATAAAAAATCGTATCATCATAGTGTGAAACGTCGTATTCTGAAGATATACAACTCCCAACTCAATTAACAGAAGATCAGCTAAACCTAAAAGGAGTAAACTAGAAAAAACCAGGTACTTTTTAGACGAATAGTATCTTGGAGTTAAGTAAAAAGTAACGATATAAAAGAAAGGAATAATGCTTATCATTCCTATAAAATTGGGGAGAATAAAAATCCCCATTTCTATGGTTTCCTGTATAACGACTCCATCTACATCTTCTACTGTATTTTCAACTATTCCTACCTCTGTGGTCAATAGTAAAATGGCAATAGAAGCAATCCAGAATAGAATATTCAGGAAAACCTCGATCCATCGTTGTAAAGTTATTTGTTGTATACTCACAATTCAAATGTATAGATAATTGTTGAACCAATTCTGTAAAAGTGATATACTCTTAATTTATGGTACAAAACAAAAAAATAAGGTAGGAATACGTTTGATAACCTGAGTTTTGATATATATAACTTAGTTTTTACCTAGGTAACATTTTGTTGTAAACTACTGATAACCCTTTTAATATTGTCATTCAAAATCATTAAAAAAAGAACAGATGAAACATGTATTTAAAATGATAGTACTGATAAGTTTTCTACTATCCTGTAAACAAGAACCGACAATAGCACAGGAGGTAGTTAGTAGTGCTACTGTAACTAGTAAAGAAAAATTATCAGACTATCTCAATGAATTAGAAAAATCAGGATTTTCTGGAAGTATTTTGGTCGCTCAGAAAGGAAAAGTACTTCTAGAAAAAGGATATGGATATGCTAATCGAAAAAGCAAAATCAAAAGTACCCCTGAAACAGTTTTCGATATTGGTTCGATCACCAAGCAATTTACGGGAGCTGCTATTTTAAAATTAGAAATGCAGGGTAAACTTTCTGTTGAAGACAACCTTTCTAAATATATAACTAATGTACCCGATGATAAAAAAGATATCACCTTACATCATTTACTTACACATTCTTCTGGATTTCAATCAGCAATAGGAGATGATTATGAAGGTACCTCTACTCAAGAGTTTATCGCAGAAGCTTTTAAAAGAAAATTAGTATTCAGACCAGGAACCAAGTTTACATATTCTAATGTGGGGTATAGTTTCTTAGGTATTATCATTGAGAAAGTTTCGGGAATGTCTTATGAAGAGTATTTGATGAAACACTTATGGAAACCCTCTGGGATGCACCAAACCGGATATAAAAAACCTTTGTTTAAAGATATAGCAGTTGGATATCGCAAAAATAACCATTGGGGAAAGCCTACAGATAAAAAATGGGATGTAGATGGGCCATACTGGCACTTAAAAGCAAATGGAGGAGTACTATCTACTACACAAGATATGTATAAATGGCACCAGGCATTGCTAGGAGATAAAATTCTGGACGCTACAACAAAAACCAAGTACTATAGTAAACATATTGAAGAAGGAGAGGGGGCAGGATCATATTATGGATATGGATGGGCTATTTTCCCTACACCCCGTAATACCGAATTGATTGCTCATAATGGAGGTAATGGAATTTTCTTTGCCGATATGTGGCGTTATCTTGATGAAGATATCACCATTGTTATAATGACGAATGCCGTGCAACGCAAATTCGAAAATATTACTTCTCAGATTGCAGGAATACTTTTAAAACCTGATTTCAATCCTACTGTTAATGAACAATCAAAGGGAACAATAACCGGAGAAATGGCAGATCAATTAGTAAATGAATTTATGAAGATAATGAATCAAAATAATCAGGGTATCTGGAAATCTTTTATAGAAAACAGAATGACTCCAATGTTTAAAAAATCTTTTTCAATAGAGAAACATGTAGCAATGTTTAAACAATTGCATGAAGATCTTAAAGGAGGAAATATCGTACAAATCACGGTGAATGAGAATGAATTAGCTCTAGGTGTTGAAACTAAAAATGGGGTAGAACAGATTCTATTTGATGTTGTCCCTAATGCAAAAGGAGAATTAAGAATAGAAGGGATACGATAAGAATTTAATATTCTTTTCTAATAACTAAAATTGATCAATCCAGACCTATCAGAGATGTTTGAAAATATTTATTTAAGTGTACTTCGATAGGTTTGGATTGATAATTAATGGCTTAACAGTTCTATAAGTAAAATGTAATGTATAAAAGATCAAATTTCGATTAAATTCTAATCCCTTCAATTACTATAAATAGTGTTGCCTTTTGATTTCTTCTTTATTTTAATTTTTATCGATTATTTTTAGCAATTCTTCTAATATTTCGTCGTCTTCATCCAATAAATGGTCTTTAATTTTGATTTCTGGGATCACACCTTGATCTTTATTTTCGCCACTAACACGTTCAATTCGACCTTTGGGGATATCTACTTTTATACCAGTTTTAGGTAGTTTATAACTAAAAATTGAGGCGTAGAGGTTAGCATATTCTCCTGTTTCTTCACCTACGATTGTTCCAAAGCCATAATCTTGTATTTGAGCGGCGGTTACGGTAGATTGTGAATACGATTGCCGATTTACTAACACATAAATATTACCCTTAAATCTTTTTGACTTAGGTTGAGGCTCGTATAGATCAAAATCATAATCGTAAATTTTACCATTTTTGTGTTGAAACACCGATTTCCAAAAAGCTTTAGTTGTGTCTTTGGTCTGCTGCACGTGTTCTTTTAGTAATTTACTGGTTTTAAGCTGAAAGCGAGAAGACCATTTGAAAGGTTTGTCTGCAATATAGGACACCAAATAGTCACTAAATGAATCATCTCCACCTGGGTTGTTTCTTAAATCTATAACGAGGTTTTTAGATTGCTTTGCATTGATTTCAACAAAGGCCGAATCGATAAACCGACGATATTTGTCTTCATTGCCACCAAAGTTTCCAGGATTGATATAAGAAACATTAGGCATGAATCTAAACGACCTTTTGCGGTTTATGATGTCTTCTCTTTTCATCTCAAAATCATCGATGGTTTTTATGGATTTAAGTGTATGATTTTCAATACGGCCATTTTGACAAATTTTGATTTCAAATTTATCGACTCCCCCAAAAACTCGCCAATAATATCTGGGTAATGTTAAGAATTCAATTTGAGCGTTTTTAAAATAAGATCGCTCTGCCGAAATTTGTGGATAAATCTTTTCTAACACCTCTTCTATTTTAAGACCATTAATACTTAATAACTCTGTACCAATTTTAATAGTTTTATTTACAGACCAATCTTTTCTAACTAATGTCTTTCCATTTTCAAAAGCAACTTCAAGAGGAAAAATTGTTCCGCCAGATTTAGCATATCTCATATAGGATTGAACCGGAAATGGTATTCTTGTATGTCCATTATTGATTTTTGAAACAACTTGTTGAAATAAATTTGTAGCTTCTAAAAAGTTTAAAGAGTCTTTCTTAATTTTGTTCTTAACATTGTTGTATGTTACCTCAAAATCTTTTTTAGTTGTGTATGCATATAAGTTAAAATGGGTGTCTTCTAAAGATTTTTTTAATACTCTTAGATCTTCTAAAACTTGATTTTTTGAGAATTTAGTTTGACCAAAAGTAGTAAAAAAGTACAGTGATAAAAGAACTATTAGATAAATTGATTTCATTTAGTTTTGTATTTAGAAGCTTTTTAAAAAGATTTTAAATTTCTCCTTGTAAGGGAGGAACCAAAAATCTTAATTTTACGAATGTATTACTAATTCAAGCTGCAAAACTAAGGCTCAAGAAAACTCTAATCGTCCTAATGCTTCTTTTCGGACTCATTTTTTAGTTTTTTAAGATATTGACTTGGAGTTAGTTGGGTTGTTTTCTTGAAAACAAGATTAAAAGTAGACTTTGAATTAAAACCACATTCATAAGCAAGCCCTAATAACGATAGTTTATTTTGATCTGAAGATTTTAAACGTTCTATAAATGCTACAATACGATAAGAGTTAACCAAATCATAAAAATTTTGAGAACAGTTTTGATTAATTTTTAATGAAACTTGCTTAGGTTTCATTTGTAACAATTCAGAGAGCTTAGTTAAATTTAGGTCAGGATTTAAGTAAGGCTTTTTATGTTGCATTAACTCTTCCAATTTTTGTACAAACTGCTGGTCTTTTTCTACTAATTGTTTATTTGGTATTTTTTTTATTACTTCTAAATCCAAAGATGATTTATATTTTCTTAAATATCCCTTAAAACCTATCCAGCTGCATAGTATGGCCAATCCTACAAATGTGGGAAGAAAATAATACTCTTTTAAATTTCTATCAAAAATAAATCGATCTATTTCTGTAATTATATTCCATAAAATAAAAAAGGAAGCATAAATAATTATTGGAGTTTTTAACCAATTGTGTGAACGCTTATCTAATTTGGAATAATATTCCTTTAGTAAATTTTGATGTTTATAAAGTAATCTTAAAGAGATAATGCTATAGCTAATAATTGAAATGACTCCTATCCATTGCTCGGTCAAATATGCATAACTAACAGTTGGCATAGGGGTAGAATACAATCCATCTGCGCCATTTCTGTATATAGATGTTCTATAAAAGATAAATTCTAATATAAGTGGTAGAAAATGAATAGCATCTTTTCTAGAAAATTTAAAAGATGGGGTAGTTACACTTTTAGTATAAAAATATAATGCAGGACCAATACCGTATAGCATTTCTAGTTGAATATACCTAAAAACCCCAAGCATGTCATTATCTTTTAAAATATTAACCAGAACTATGTTTAACGCCATTATGGCGTAAAAAAAAGTTAACATTGCTAAAAACTTGTGGGCTAAAGTTCTGGGGCGTTTTAAAAAAATAAGCACACTTAATACTATGGCCTGAAGAGCAAAAACAGATATAATAGTAAATAAAACGGAATTTGAAGTAATCATCTACATTATTAATTTTTTTAGCTGATTCTTTAACTAAATTAATCTATTTCTTGTTATACTAAGCCTGCCGTAGCATCTCTATGCTTTTGTTTTCAAATATCTTCGATGAGTTTAATGTTGATAATTAGGATGATACACTCTACGGGTGTAGTTACACTATTCTATTCAACATTTTGTTGCCTGTACTTCTTTCTTGAAAGGAAAATAAATAGGAAACTCTATTTTTTATGAGCAATAATAACATAAGTCGGAAAAGCATATGATTTTTTCTTAATAATTTTTCTGATTTCAAAATTATTTATTTGAAGAAATATTTCAATTTCATTTATGGTAAAAGTTCGTATTATCGAATTGTCTTTTCCGATTTTAATTAATTTCTTTCCTTCTTTTTTATAATAATTTGATTCCCAAATAAAATCCATTCCTTGTTTTAAATTTAGGTTCCATTTACTTTTTCGAACATAGTACATGTTATCATAACTTGCTTCGTGTGTTATTTCTTTTCCTTCAGAAATTTCTGGTATGAATTTATTAGCATCAATAAAATCAAAACAAAATACCCCTCCTTTTTCTAAATTATTATGAATGCTTTTTAAGGTAGAATCTACATCTTGATTGCTGAGTAGATAACTAATAGTCCTTCCTGTCATTATTATGCTTTCCACTGGTTTTTCAAGTTTAAAAGAACGCATATCTCCTTTTATATATATACAATCAGGGTTTTTTATTTTGGCTATCTCCAGCATTTCTTCATTTAAATCAAAGCCCAAATATTCAAATCCATTTTTTTTAAAATATGTTGTCAGGTTCCCAGTTCCGCTACCTATTTCTAAAAGGCTTTTTTTGTTATATTTCCTAAGTACTTCACTATAAAACTCATATTCACCTTTATAATCAATAAAAGTAGCATACATTGCTTCATAAACTTTTGCTAAATCAGAATACAGCCTATTCATTTATGTTGAAATTGTTTATGAGTTTTTTGGTATTATGTTCATTTTTAAAGCCCACTTAAAGACTGGAACCACAAAATTGAATCAGTTGTAAATTAAAAACTTTGCGAACTGCATAAAGTTAAGGGAATTCTCGATTAAGCACAAGATTTTGTATTAATTATAGGGCACTGTGTTGTGTGCAGTACTTATTTCCTTAATACAGCGTTAGTGAATTGTCAGAACCCGGAATTATTCCGTTATCAGTCATTTTTTTTATTAATTCAGCCAATTGTATTAATTCTAATTGTTCATTAAAAGGTTCTCCGTTTCTATTTATGATTTGCCCACCTAATCTTGTTTGACAGTATTTTATTGAATTAATTAAAACTCTATAAACATTCATTGGGTCTGCACTTCTCGGAATAGAAAAACCAAATACTAAATTAGTAGGATTCATCTTTCCGTTTTTTATTTGTTCAGGAAGGAAGTAACCAGGTTCGGTTGAAGTCCAAACGCTAAAGTGTTGGTCAGACGCATATTCTGAACTATTATTCCAGTGAAATAAATCTCCATCTCCCCAATTAAGACCTAAACTTTGTAAAACATCCCAAACTTCTCTACCATCATACGTGCTTTGGTTTTGCAGTCCAATAAGAATGTCTTTGTCAAATAAACCATTTAGTTTTATTAACTGCTTACTTTTTTCAATTGCTGATTCTTTGGATTCTGTTTCCTTAATCTCAAAATCCAATGAGTGCTTTTCAAGTCTTTTCTTTAATTCATGAATATATTTTTCTAATTTTTTATGGTCGTAATTCGGGTTTTCTTCATTGAAAACGTCAAGAAGACTAATTGCGATTTGAATTTGGTCATATGTTTCTGGTGTTCCTCCTGCAAGAGCATAAGTCCATCTGTTATCTTCTGGAGAATGTCCGAATATTGTTGAAGAAAAATTTGTTCGCCATTCTAAATCAAATAACTCATATAATTTCTCCTGTTTGATTATTTTTCCGCTTGGTATTACTAGGTCAATAATCCATTCTCTACTCGAATCAGCTTTATACTCGACTTCCTCTTCTTTATTTTCAATTTCAGGAATTTGAAGTTGTTTTTCGTCCAATATGTGAGACATATCTTCAGAAGATTTATTAAGACCTAGCTTTTCAATTCTGTCTGCACTTTGAGATGCAGTAGATATGAAGAATTCATCTTGATTTGGTTCAGATTTTGTTTTTCTTGTCAAGAAGAAAATCACTCCGATTACTATAATTCCAATGATTAAGTATGTCATTTTATTCATTTTGTTCGAGAGTTTCTCGTATTGCACACAACGTGTTTGTATATGGTTAGTTGCGGGGGTTTGCTCGTAAGTAGTCTATAATCAATTAATTATTTTGGACACTTTGTTATGTGCTTTTTATTTATTTTTAGATAATCTTAATGAGTTATATTTTTCCAGATAGTTATTCCAATCAAAATCAGGAAATAATTGAGGCATATGAGATTTAAAATCCTTAATCAAATCACTTTCAAAACTTTCATATTGAATATCCAGTAAAATCAATGGCCAGTTTTTGTAGGCTCTTGATTCATATAACATTGTGATATATCCCTCAAAATTTATATCCAAACTTTTGGTTGATCGTTCTCCCCAAGTATGGGTATAAATTGACTCCCAAGTTCCTGTTTCATTGTCAATAATGAATCCACAACTAAATTCAGGTGAAACATTGTCAAATGGATGATAAAACTCCAAGAGCTCATTAAATTCTAAATCGTCTCGTTCAAAGACTTGTCCTTCCCAACTTCCGACAATAGTTTCAAAATCAATAAATTCAAGATTTCCATAAGCTTGTTCAATATTATTGGCTTTCCAGTTTATTTCTAAACCATTAGTTTTATTATACATTTCCTGAAAACTTTTATCAAACATAGATAATCGGCTAAGAAGAGATTTCTTTTCCATTGGGATCATATATCTGAAACCAAGTTCTAAGAGATTGTTCTTTTTTGCTTTGTAGAGTTTAATTTCTAGATTTTCATAAAATTTAAGAGCCATATTATTCTGTTATATCTAATTATTTTACCTTAAAACTTCAAGTTTATTTAAAAGTAGATAAAATGTTCTTATTTATTCTAATTGATTCTGACTAGCGTCAATTTTTGATGTTGAAAATTAGCTATTTATTTTTTTGTTTTCCACTCATTTTTCTCAATCTACGTTAGCATAGTACTAAAGGCTTTTGAGAGCTATGAGGGTGCACATAACGTTTGGCTAAACAGCGTTTTAATGTGGTTTAGGTTTTGTTAAGCATAGTTATTTACTTATTTAAATTTATTAAATTTTAAAATTATATTATTTAATCTTTCTCTATGTATTGGGCTTTCGGAAAAATGTTTTTCAAGCTCTTTTATATGTTTATTTATTTTTAGATACTTTTTAGAAAAGCTAGCTTTAGGAATAAATGCAATATACCAATGCCCAACAAATCCAAATAAAAGGAAATAATGAATAAATTCTACAAAATCAATACTCATAGGATATATACCCTCTCCAGTCCCACTTCTCCCAGATAAAAGATACATTTGATATCCATTTTTATTTTTGCTTTTCAAATCAATAACGATATCATCATCATAACCAAAGATAGGAGCAATCTTCTTTACTCTTCTAAGTATGTTTGCTTTTTTTACTTCTTCTAAAGTATTAAAACCCTCAAAATCCTCTGGAGAATATAGTTTCCCAAAAAAAGGATTTTCTTTCTTTAAATAATAATCTTGTAGATCGAAATCATCATTGTATTTTGAAAGATTTAAGTTATCAGGAAAAGGAGTAGCTTCTTCTTTGAATTTATCAAACATTTCATTAAGCGAGCAAATTTTGGCCTCATCAATATTTCTAGACCTTCCTTGTAGAGTATAGGTTATACCATTGTGTTTTGAGTAAAAGTTATTTATATCTTCAGGAAAATCTGAATACTTTTCACTAAGAAGTTCAAGCTGCTTTTTGTTTTTAGATTTAAAACTAATGTATATTTTTTTTATACCTACTTCATAGAGGTAATCTTTTCCCCAAGGCTTAAATTTATTTTTTTTTAAATTTTTTTTCATCTCATTTATTTTCTATAGTATGTCTAACAGTTTGTACATAGTTTGTTGCAATACGCTTTAGTATGCGTTATGAAATGTTATATTTTACTAAAATACCATCTATCCTGAGGAGCTGGTGAGTTTGGAATCAATTTTGCTTCCCAACCAAAATAAATAGAAATTTGCTTAATTCGTTCTTCATACTTTCCTGGATAATTATTCCAACCAGGCCATAATTCGATTTGGTTTCCAGAAAAAAAGTAGTTGTTATATGTTGGATTATTCTCTGATGCTAAATTCTTGAAAAAGTCTTCAATCCAAATTTCAGGATCTATATATTCTAAAGGAATCCACCCAGAGAATGCTATAGGATAAAATTCGGTCCTGCCTTTAATCATTAGCTTAATACTTTCTTTATCATGATCAATTTCTTGTATTTTGATAAAAAAATTGATTCCAGGAAAATGATAAGAGTCGTATACATCGATCCAAAATTCTCCATCTTTAGATTTTTGTCCTTTACAATCAATTTCAGATCCTTTCAGCCTATAGTTTTTATCATTGAAAAATAAACTTTCATTGTATTCACTAATCAGTAAACCAGAATCTCCTGATACAGTAATCTGTGTTTCATCGAGCCATTTGATTAATTTATCTTCAACTTTATTCTTCCCCAATATATCAATCAAACAATCCGAATTACATGAATAATGAGTAGCACAGCCATTCGTCATTATTTTGAATGAGACCAATTGATGACATTTTTTGTCTAATCTTTTAATGATTTTAACCTTTTTTGTTTTTGTATTGAACCCAAAATGACCTATATATAACAAATTATCGGATAAAATATCAGGCGGACGAATCTTATCTTTTGAAGTTATTTCAGGAATTTTATTCATATTCTAATTTAATTGTGGTTTCAACTCCAGTAAAGACTGTCAAATCTTAAGAACCTTGATTTTTATGTGAATCAATTATTATTAAAGATAGAGTCAAAACAGTATCTGCAAATAGGGAGCTATCTTTAATTTTATTGTTTTTCAAGGTTAAATAATTCCGAAATATTCAAAAGCCCCAAATCTATAGCGTATTGTTGGGCTTCAATAAATATATCTTTAGGAGGGATATTATTTAATATCATTCTCACCAGAACTTCAGCCTCAATCCCAACAGCCCCAATAATCGGATGATACGTCCCATTGGTTGGGTTTGTGATGGCACCATTCTTAATTAAGTATTCTGCTTGTAGCATGTACTTTTCTGATTGGTCATTTTTCCCAGTGTTTGGGTGCAGTAAATGCTGTAGAGCTGTTAAACCCTCCTTATCTTCAATATTAATATTTGCCCCATGTTTTACAAGTATTTCAACACACCTAGTATTTTTTGCTCTTTTTGGTAGAAGATGTATGGGGGCATAATTATACTTATTATTATTCTCATTAATCATGGCTTCATTACTTGCTAAACACTCTAAAATATTAGGAATATTATCATACACACACCAGTGTAGCATGCTCCAAGCTTTTTTTGATGTTTTATAGTTTACATCTGCACCATCATGAATTAAGGATTGTACTTTCTTTAAGTGGTTATCACTTTTGCCCCACTTTATTGTATCGTAAAGTTCTTTGCTTAATTTTTTCATTAGAGTTAAATTTGCTTCAATGATTTCGCTAAACTGTGTTTTACTGCATTTTTAATACCGTTTGTACCTTGTTATAACTGGATCATTGTTTTCGGGTGAACTCAGAAATAACATTGCACCAGTCTTCAGTTCTAGTTTTTATATCCTCTTCAATATCAAATCTTGAATAATAAGCTGAAATTAGGATTTTATTATTTTCGTTTGATACGAAATAAGCAGAGATTTTATGGTTTTCACTTTTATTTATTACAATAATCCGTTTGTAATCTTGATACTCTTCAAGTTCAAGATACCTATTACTTATCGAAATCTCCAGTGACAAAGATTCTTTGTCAGAAAGTAATCTTTTTGAAAGTTTTATTTGTTCGCCCTGGACTTTAATATAATCTGCAATAGTATTAAAATACTTTGCTAGCAAGCAATTTTTTTCTTGTTCATTGGATTCAGTCTTCATTTTGTTAACATTGGGTCCAAATGTTAATGTACTTATAAGTAGATATAAAAATACGTTCATCATTTTTTTAGCTTGTTTGTAACGTCTCGACTATGAGTAGTTGAGTAGGCTAGCACTTAACTTTGTAAGTACACAATGACCACAGCAATTAGTTATCCTTTGTTAGTAACAGTACTATTTTTCTATATACTCTATTTTTAAAAGCATCGGCTCTTGAGTAGTAACATTTTCCCATTCGGTTAATATAGAAATTGGCAAACCATTTTCATTATAGATGTAACTTAATTTTGTTTTACCATTATCATAAATAGTCATATTATTAGACGAAATATTTCTTTCCAATATTCCAATACCTCCCATTTTTGGTATTAAATCAATTTGAATAATGTAGTCTAAATTAAAGGACGGCTTTTTATTAATGTCGTATGAATATCTACTAATTTCCTCTGAAATATTACCAGTTGTTGGGTCTGTATAATAATGAGTTACTTTGTGTACATTACCATTGTTATCATATTCATATAAATTTAAAGGAGAAGAATTATCCGGAAAAAGGTGTTTCAATCGCCCATTTGAATAATATTCATAGTTAACATGACTTAGAATATTTCCATTTTTTAATACTTCACTTCTGATAATTCTATTTAAATCATTATAATAGATAAGTATACTGTTACTAAATTCAGGAAAAGTATAGTCTATATATTTAACTTCATTTACTTTGTTATTAATGTAATTAAATATTAAGTCAGAAGAATTTCCTGTTTCTGGATCAATAAAAATTCTTCTTGTCAATTGGTTTTCTTCGTTATAAATATATTCTGCCAAGAATCTATTTTGATAATCAAAAACTTTACTAACTAAAAATTCTTTATTTTCATCAATATTAGGACCATCATCATTTTGACAACTAATAAAAAGAGTTAAAAATATAATGGTAATCTTTTTCATAAATATCAATTAATAAAAAATAGTTAACCCAAATCCAAGCTATGAAAATTGCAATGATTATATAAAATATCAACATAATATTTGGGTGCTTACTGCTAACGTCTCGGCTATGATTAGTACGGGATTAAAAAGCAATTAATTTCCGATTAAGGACTTAGCCAAAACTTTTTATTTTGTTTTTATTTTTTCATTTTAAAGCCAAATCAAAAGATTTGGCGGACTTAGCTGATATGCCAACTTTATATCTTAAACAGCCAAACCCGTATTAATTATAGCCATTGTTAGCAACTGGTTTATATTGCTTCGTATTTAGTTCCAACAAATTTCAATTTCTTAATTCCACCATTTAAGCAGTCCGCAGAATTTGTCTTCCATATTTTTAATTCTACAAATGAGTTATTCTTTTCGATAATTCTATAAGTTCCAATTCTAAAGTTCATCTTAAGTCTTAAAAAAAATATTTTTAATCTTGACTTTTCTTCTATTATCTTTTCTCCATTAATAAATTCCATATAATCAAATCGGTCGATATTTTCTCCAATTATCTTTTGAACATTATTTTTGTCTAAATAATAGATGTTTTTGGTAGTCAATAATATTTTTTCTTTTCTACTAAATTTTATTAAAACGACTTCTAATTCATTACTTTCAAGCTTTAATTTCTCTTCAAGTAAATTGTTTGAATTATCGAAAAACCTGATTCCTCTAGAATGTCGATAATATTTAATTTTCAATAGTATCTGTTTTCGTATGTCTTCTTTTTTCTTTCTGATTTTCAAAAGAGTGTTTTTTAAGTCGGATACTTGTTGCCAACAATGTTATATGCGCAATAGTACACATATACCTACTTATACGTATTTATAAACGTTTGTAAATATTTGTTTTAGTGTGATGCTATACAATAAAGATACCGCCAAATATGCAGAATAAAAATATATGCGTCATGATATACCTCTGGTTTGTGACGAATAGTTGTAAAAAAGGGATGATTTTAATGGTATAGATCTATAAAATTATGATTATAGCATGTAGTAAAGCTATCGGTGTACTTCTATTGTAATTTTAAATGTCTTCGATTGGTTTGGTATTACCACTGGCAATATGCTCTAATGTACCTAAATATTCAATGTTGATTATGCGATTAAATCTTTTTTGATATTGTTTTTTGGGAAGAAGTCTCAATAATAAAAGGAGTAGTTTTTTTTGAAAACTAGTATTTGTCATTGACATTTTACCAATTTTCCAGGATTGTTTCACAATATATTTAACTTTTTTAGATCTTATGTTTTGGTATTCAGAAAAAGCAGTATTGGTATTGTTTTTAAGACAAAGCCCCAAAGTGTATGCATCTTCGATAGCTTGGCAAGCTCCCTGTGCAAGATTTGGTGTAGTAGCATGAATAGCATCACCAATAAAAACAGTATTGTTTTTAAACCAGTTTTTATAACTAGGATTTATATCTACCAGTTCATTTTGAAGGATATCACTTTCGGTTGTTTTGTTTAGCATATCCAACACTATAGGAGCAAAATTTTGATAGGTTTCTAATAGATACGATTTTAAAGATGTCGACACACCTTTATTAAAATTCTTTTTTTCCTGTACAGCTAACCAGAATATTTTGGTATCGTTTAACGGTAAGAATAAGAACCGTAATGTTCCTTCAAAAAGCTCATAATACGTGTGTTTTAGATCAGAGTTAATATCAAAATCAGTAATTCCTCTCCAAATTATTTGATGGGTATGTCTTATTCTAATTTCGGGAAAAATAGACTTTCTAATCGTAGAGTTAATTCCATCAGAAGCAATTAAAGTATCAAATTCTATAGCGGTATGATCCTTAAATGTAATCTTTACGCTTTCTTCGTTTTCAATACTTTTAACTTCTTTGCCTAGCTCATACGAGTTTTGATCTAATTTGCTGGAGATAACGTCTATGATTGATGCTCTGTGAATGCAATAAACCTCTTCTGGGAAAGGAACTGTTTTTAGAATTTTTAATTTTTTGGTGGCAAGTATTGTTCTTTTTAACAAATGCCCTTTTGTTCTTAATTCTTCACCTATATTAAGTTTGTCAAATATTTTTAGGGCATTAGATGCAAGTCCGATGCCTGCTCCGACTTCTTTAAATTCATTAGATTTTTCGAAGAGTTTAAAATCCTGGTTATTCTTTTTTAGAGTTAGAGCCATTGTTAAGCCTCCGATTCCTCCGCCGACAATTGCAATCTTATCTTTTGTATCCATTTTTGGATCTCTTATTTTAGCCATAGTACTGATAATGTCTTTTATATGGTACATTTGTATCTCGAAGGGAGAGAAAATGGACTATACAAATTACTAATTATTTTTTATTTACTCGATGGCATAAACTAGTAACTTTACAATACCAAACAACGTTCAGTTAGAGTGAATAGGGCAATAGAATACTCTTAGTAATCTTATAGTATTCTATTGCCCATTTGTTTTATATAGGTTTGTTAAAAGAATAAAATCCTACCAGAAATAATATTCTATTAATACCATACCAGGATTACCTGCTGCAGAATTGACCTCAAATACGTCAACACCATCACTTCCTGATCCAAAAACACCAAATGGCCCAATCTTACCGCTTTTATCGTCTGAGCCCGATAGACAACTACCACAACCACCGGCACCACCTGTTGCAGTTACTAATGAACCAACAGAACTGGTACCTCCTGGGTTTCCTGGACAACCATTGGTCCATGGGATCGAACAAGTAGCGGGAACCCCACCAGTACCTACAGTAACTGCTAATGTAGCTCCTGGTGTAACGGCTACGATTTGATTTCTTACATAGTTTCCTGCTTCACCACCAGCTCCAAACTCTCCTCCCGGGCCTCGAGAACCACCAGATCCACCACCGCCAATCATGGTTACCCTAATTGAGGTCACGTCTGAAGGTACTGTAAATGTACCACTGGTTTTAAATAGTTGTCGCTCTAAGGCTATAGTTGTCAGGCTAGATAGATCGGTTGTAATTGTTCCTCCTGCATCTGTGATTTCGAGATTTGTCCCGTTAAGAGCAACACTAGTATTTAATTCGTTAGTTGTAGAGCTATCACTTAAATCAGAAATTTGACTTTCTGTGATAGTAATTCCTGTAGATTTGTCCCAGGCAGTAAAAGTTGGGTCTGTTTCGTTTAGGGTACCGGTTACATTTTCTGCTGTTTTAGCATGCAAAGCATAAGGCACACTCATTAGTTGACTTGTACCGGTAATGGTATAATTGGTTCCTCCTTCCGGATCTGTCTCAGTTTTTATAAAATAGGGGCCACCGCTCCAATTGATGGTAGAAAAATCGTCTGAAGTAGCTCCTGTACCAATTTCTAAACTTACCAAACCATTAACATTTGTCGAGGGGGTATGTGTTTCTGTATATACGGCGGTTCCGCTTACACTACCTTGCAAAATACTAATTTGCATACCTACTGGTTTTTGGGTTACAAGAGCGTTATCGGCATCTCTTACTACGGCCTGATAACTCATTTTTTCTGGACTTTGAGCCCATGATATTGTAGTTAATACAATTCCAATTAATAGAGTAATTTTTTTCTTCATACTTTGGTTGTTATTAATTCTTTATTATTTTAAATTTTGTTACTTCTCTATCTCCCATTAATATTTCCATAAAATAAGTCGCATTGGGTAGGCTACTGGTATTGATAGCGGTAGTTGTTGTAGCAATTGTATTGCTTGCTACCACTTTACCATGCGAATCATACAATTGATAACTCAACGCTTCTGAGGTATTTTGCACTTGTAGGTTAAGTATGTCTGTTGTGGGATTGGGATAAGCTGAATATGTAATGCTTATAGTTTCGTCATTTTCATCATTATCACTAATGCTGTAAATTTCATAGGGTTGTTGTACCCCCTGGGTTACACTTTTGTCGTTTCCAGTATGAGTAGAATAAACGATTTGTCCCAGGCTGTAACTAGCAGAGCCTCCTGTACCGGTAGTTTCACCACCTGCTGGGATTAGACTTTCTTGCGCATGTAGTCCTCCTAGTCCTAAAAGGAGAAACACTGCCCGTAGCATGTTTTTTTTGTGTTTCATAAGCTATTTATATTTAATTTATTATGTGGGGTAGTTTTATGGGGTTTACCTCGAAATCTGAAAACTATTTTTTGCAGAATGCCTTGTATACTTCTATTAGGTGTTTGATTGTAAGGGAGTATAGTGATAACTTCCATTCGATTTTGAAGGTATGTTGTTGGTTGTTAGTCTTTTATTTAAAAACCTGCATAAATTGGTAATGTTAACGACAACCAAAGTAGTTAAATGGAGAGAAATTTCCTATCAAAAAAATAAAAAATAACAAATTAAGATCGATAATTGGTTGATAAAATACGATAAAAGAAAATAAAATGTGTAGAATTTGTTTTTATGAATAACATCATAGATGCTTTTTTATCGATCAGAAGTAGAGGAAGTCTCTCCCGGGCAATGGGTATTGCTTTATGAAAAAAGATTTTATGAACCCAATGATACATTTAAAGTGCAAATCCATACCATCGAGATATTATTACAAATATTTGAGTAAGATAAGTAGGAAAACCTATAGTTATTGGTTTATAAAATAATCCCAGGCTGCTTTCGAAATATCAGATACCATTTTCTCATTAGTTTCAAAGTTTTCTACTGATTCTGTGACAAAAACACTTATGATAAAGTATTTTCCATTAGGAAGAAAAACAATTCCAATGTTGTTTACTGCGGCAGTTATCCCTGTTTCTTTATGTACTCCCGACCAGCCTGTTTTATGCGCTACTATTGTTTCTTTAGGTAATTGCCCTCTTAATCTGTTCTTACCTGTTTTGGTTCCTTTCATTACACTCCACACAAATTCATGGCCTTCTTTAGAAAGTAGATTGTTATTGTTTTTATAAAATGTTGCCAGGATCTTGTTCGCTTCTTTTGGTGTTGTCCAGTTTAAAAACTGTAGATCCCAATTATTTTGCATGGTTTCTTCGTTTATTTTTACAGAAAAATCTTTAAAACCGAGCTTAGAAAAATAATGTTCAACAGCTTGAGGTTCGCCAAGAAGTTTTAGTAGTACATCACAGCCTGCATTATCACTTAAAGCAACTGTATATTTTATAATTTCTGCTATGGTAAGTGTAGCTCCTTCTGGATATTTTTTTCGTATGGGACTCCATAGTCCAGGCAATAACTCACTTTTCTTGATATCAATTTTTTGCTCGAGAGAAAGGTTGCCTTTATCTATTTCAGATAAAATAGTTAATGCAATTGGAAACTTAAATACGCTTTGCATTGGGAAGTGTCTTTGTCCATTGATGCTTAACGAGTCTTTAGTTTCCATTCCATTGATTGCAACTCCAACTACTGCATTTTTAGAATTTATAATATCCTCAATTTTCTGTTTTAATGTTTCAATCTTTTGCGAATATCCTTGTGCAAAAATGATTAAAAAAATTAAGAATGTTATAGATCTTTTTTTTACCATAATTTTTCTTTTGCTTTTAGCTAACGTTAACTATTTGTCATAGCAGGGCAAAATGTTGCCTTGCTGTCGACAAATCTATGCGCCGTAGCAAATATACAAGAACCTTTGAGTTATCGCTTAACTGGTATGATCATATAAATGGTGTTGTCGCCCGTTATTTTTTGTTTTTATACAGTTCATATTGCCTCCCAGTCATAGTCTCCTTGATGGGAGTCACCTGTATTCGAGGCAATTCTAAATAAGAGTTTTCTACCCTTTGTGTATCATTTCAATATTCTTTTGAGCAACGCAGTATGAAGCGATATAGCCAATGTCAATATCAATATTAATGATTTCATTGTCTTTATCTTTTCTTTCTTTGTGTTTGCAATTTATAATTTCAACCCGCCAGCTGTTATCTGCGCTTCGTCTGGCCCAAAGCAATGCTTTGCCCTACTAAAAAGGTTTACTTCTAGCAACATCAATAGGCACTTCATTCAAAAGGTAAATCGTTACCTTTTTCAATCTGTCCTCTATACGTTCTGCTCTATTTGGGTCTAAGATTCTCAATAACCTGTGTAGATACCCAATACCAGTAGTAAAGTCAAAAAAATGGATAAGATTTTTACATATTTCATATTCTTTTTTTTAATTGATTATCAAGATTTTATCTATTTTTTAACAGAGTTCTTTGTCAGTTGCTGGCTCTTAATCGACCAATGTTCCTTCATATACAGTATCATATTTGTTAAAATCAGTATCATTCCCTCCAATCATATAAATCTTACCATTGAGTGTAGTAATACCTCCTATCTGTATTGGTTTGGGTAAATTGGTTGATTTAATCCATGTATTGTTTGTTGTATCATAAATATATACACTTGAAACGGCTTTTTCATCTTTGTTTTGTCCACCGGGGAAAATAATTTTATCATTTATAACCGCACTACCAAGCAAAATAGAAATCCAAACAGGACAATTCTTTTTCGTTTCCCATGTATCAGAAAGTGTATCATACTTCCATAAAACATCGCCACAAAGCACATAAATATTGTTCCGGACAGCAGAAATTATTGGATCTCCACAAGGCGTAGGTAGAGGGGATAAGGTTTGCCATGAATTTGATTTTGGATTATAAACTTCGTTATTTTCGGTTTTTACGATTTTATTTGTCCTGCTAGACTTAGCTATTCCGCCCATAACATAGATTTTATCATTAACTACGCATGAAGTGTTGTGTTGTCTTCCTGTTGGCATTGGCGCCAATACATTCCATGTGTTGTTTAAAGGATTATAGGCTTCTAGTCTGTCTAGAGGTTTTCCTGCTCCTCCTGCTCCTCCAATAGCATAAATTAATCCATCTATTTCTACTAAATTTACATTCCATCCCCGAGTAATCATATTTGTTGTTTTCTTCCACGTATCCTCAACGACATTATATTCATAAACTCCCGAAATTTTAGAATGTGCCTCCATAAAATAGATATTATTATTGCAGCTTACTGCTGCTCCTCTCATAGGTTGAGGAAGCTTTGCCTTTTCCTTCCATTCTATTTTTTGAGCATATACTCCTGAAAAAATGAATCCTATTAGTAGAAATAAAATAACTCTTCTTTTTTTCATTATTGTTTTGTTTTTCATGGTTTTTATTATTTTCTATACGTTCTGCCCTATTTGGGTCTTAGATTCTCTATAACCTTAGCATCAACCCAATGTCTTTTACCTACATAATAAGTTCTTCCATCTTCCTTTTCTATCCATTCTCCTCTAGTAAAAAATAAGTATTTCCCATCTTGTGTCACCATGGGTGAGCTTTCTTGCATTTCACTATTAATCGCTTGCCCCATATTCATTGAAGGTGACCAAGAGTTCTCTTTATCTTTTTGTTTAAAACTGATATAGAGATCTGCTTGCCCATATCCACCTTCTCGTCTAACATCCCAAATTAAATAAGATTCATCTGGCGCAATAAAGGGATGAGCTATGTATTCCCCTGTATTAATATCGGCATTCATTCTTACTGGATTTTCATACTTGCCGTCTACAAATGGACAATAATAAAGAGAGCCGTTTATGTTCATGTCTTCTTTTTTATATACAGCATAATAATAAGTTCCATTGGATGAAATAGACCAACCATGTGCTTGGTCTTTTAAAAATTCACCTGTACTTTTGGGCTCTGACCAACCAGTGTCTGTCCGTTTTCTATACTCCTTACCAACGTACATCGTATTGCCATCCTCAGAGAATCTTGGCCATTTTAGTTCGGTTTCAGATTCGTTCCCCCAACTATTATTTTCATATCGAATAACAAAAAATGTGCGTTTTTCATATTTCCCATTTTTCCTAGTGAAATAGAATTCCTTCATATCTTGCGAAAACCTGCCACCTTCAAAAAGCCCTTCTGGAGAAAGAATTTTAGGAGCAAATAATTCAGGTGTTAATCCCGGTGGTTTTTGACCAAAATAACGATCTTCAAATACTGGAAAGCTAGAAGCGTTTTCCTTATTACCTTGAGCAAAGGCAGTATGAAGCGATATAGCTAGTGTCAATATAAATAATTTCATTGTTTTCATGTTTTCTTTCTTTGTGTTTGCAATTTATAATTTCAACCCGCCAGCTGGTATCTGCGCTTCGTCTGGCCCAAAGCAATGCTTTGTCCTACTAAAAAGGTCTACTTCCAGCAACATCAACAGGCACTTCATTCAAAAGGTAAATCGTTACCTTTTTCAATCTGTTCTCTATACGTTCCGTCCTATTTGGGTCTAAGATTCTCAATAACCTGAGCATCTACCCAAAATATATCCCCATCTGTGTCTGCTCTATTAAAGAAAAAATATTTTCCGTCTGGAGTTACGTATCCTCCAGATTCCCAAGAACTAGTATTAATTTTATCTCCCATATTGATTGCTACTCCCCAAGAACCATCTTGCTGTCGAAAACTGATATACAGGTCAGAATCACCATATCCACTGTCTTTTTCACTATCCCAGATTAAATAGGACTCATCTGGCGCAATGAAGGGATGGGCTGTCCATTTTCCTGTGTTGACCACTGGCCCCATCTTCTTTGGCACTTGGCGTTTGCCGTCCTTGAGCGTTGATATGCGGATTACATCGTTGTTTTTATAATCGTCAAAAACAAAGGTGCCTTTGGTGGATGCCGACAAGCGCATAATACCCCAGTCTTCCCTGTCAAACATGGGGCCAAGACTTTTCACGGCTGACCAACCAGTCTCGGTACGCTCCATATATTTGCTACCCAAGTGCATGGTTTTACCATCGGGAGCTAAGATGGGTCGACCTACCCTGGGGCCCACCACAGACTCGCTCCATCGGTTATTTTCGGATTTAAAAACAACTAACAGCCATTTTTTATTTTTGACATCTTTCCTAGTAAAATAGAACTCTTTCATGTCGGGTGTGAAGAAAGCGCTAAGGTCACGATGCTCTGTCGAAACAATTCCAGGAGCGAAAACTTCAGGTGTTAAGCCAGGTGGATTTTGCCCAAGATAGGGTCCCTCTAAGAGTGGAAAACTAGGATCGTTTTCCATATTTTCTTGAGCAAAGGCAATATGAAACGATATAGCTAATGTCAATATTAATAATTTCATTGTTTTCATGTTTTCTATTTTTTAATAAAAGCTGGGAGAACTCTTGTCGCTGTTAGTGATACTGAGCTATCAACAGGACGATGAGTAGTGGTCACAACAACGAGATCAAGCGCTTCGATTACATAGATATTTTGTCCGCTACCGCCTCTAGCCGATTTACTGAGGTAGCTTTTATCGCCTGTGGAAAAATCGGCCTGCCACCAGAAATAGCCATAAGCCGTGTCGGAAACACCACTGGTAGTGTCATCATACTCATCACTTTGATTGACAATTTTACTGGTAGATCTTGCAATAAAAGTTTCTGGAACAAGCTGTTCGCCATTCCATTTACCTTTATTGATGACCAAGGTGCCCCATTTGACCATATCGCGTGATGTCATGCTCGAGCGACTTCCCGAGCTTGGCAGGCCACTAACACTTGTCTCCCAGCCATAATTCGTGATGCCCATTTTATCAAGAAGTTCATTTTTGATAAAATCTTTAGCAGTGCCTGGCACGACGGCGTCAATGACTTGCATCACCAATATTGGATCGAATTGATATTTAAAACTCTGAGAATCTGCAGTAATAGGCGCACTATGCTCGAGGTAAGCCTGAACTTGTCCCTGGCCTTTTAACATAGTTGGGGTTTTCTCAAATTCCTCTCTCTGTTCTTTACTGATGCGGATACCAGAACGCATAGTCAACGCCTTGTGTAGCGTGATTTTTTCTGCACCCTCAACAAATTTTGTTGAGTCCAGGTCTTTGAGAAAGCTAACTAACGGTTTGTCTAGATCGGCCATGGACAGATACCCCAACTGGATAGCACGACCGAGTGCCAAACTGGTGTAAGCTTTAGTCGCTGATGCTTGTGGGTGCGGTAGATTGATACGACCACGTGAATAATAGGATTCAAAGATTAGCTTACCCTTATGGGCAATAAGAAAGCTGTCGAAATTACCATATTTATGGTCGGCGATCTCTTGCGCTAGGGTAAGAATCATCGCTTTATTGCCACCATCGATGCCTAATTTACCCACGCGGATACCGTCTTTTTTATCGGTTGGCGCTACATCGATAAAGGCTTTTTTGAGTTCAGGAATATCTCTGAATGAGAGTGTGGCTTCGGCAGCTGTAGCTTCTGGAGCGAGGTTATCTTTTTGTTGAGCAAAGCTATTTTGTGTTAGTACAAGAAGAATTAAAAGTAGTAGTCCTGTTTTGTTTTTCATGATTTATAAATATTTTTTAAGGTCTAGATATTTGATGTACTGTATCCTTTGTAGATCATTTTATTCAAGATCAAACAGTCCAGATTTGGAAAGCTGTCGAGAAATGACATGAAGTTGATTGCTTTGACGATCAGTATTGGCAGTTCCGAAATATGCAATAACCAAATCTTTCGAAGGTGATATATAAAGCCCTTGACCTCCATGTGCACCTTTATAAAAATCGCCATCCTCGTATACTGCAGCCCATTGATAACTGCTATATTTCTTTTCTTTTGGATCCCGTGACTTATTGAGGTTTTTATTTACATTCCGAATTTTTGATAAATGTGCATCAGAAATTATTGGATTGGCACCCTTTCTACCACTAGGGGTAAAAGCAAAACCAAATCTAGCAAGGTCTCGAAGTGTTGTTGACATACCATCGGCATATGAAATAGAGGTCCCATTAGTATTGGTTCCTAAAAGGGCACTATATTCTGATCCTATCTTTCTCCATATTTCCTGTTCCACAAAATCTTGAAAGGTAAGACCACTAATTTTTTCGATTAGTAGCGTTAATACCATAGCATCAGCATTCGACCATTGGTACTCCGTTCCTGAAGGCTTGATTGATTTCGCAGTAGCTAAATCTTTAATTGGGTCAAAACTTACCTCATAGGTCTCCAATGGGACACGATCTATTCCGGAACTCATAGAAAGAATATCAATTACTGAAACACCTTCCCAACCTGAACCCTTAAGAGCATCAAAATAGTAATCAATAAGTTTGCTAGTATCGATTAAACCTCTATCTTCCAAAATTGCAATTGAAGTACTCACAAAGACTTGGGTTATTACCATATTAATATGCAAATCGGTTGGGAACATTCTCGGATAGCCCTCAAAGACGATTTTTCCTTTATGAATTATAATTAACCCATTAACTTCTACTTGCTGCACATAGTCATTTAATGATAACCCACCTCCTTTTTTTAAATCTGTTGTGGTAATAAAATTTTTTACATCATCTCTTGGCGCTTCTTCAAGAATTTTTGGTGTATCTGATCTAAGTATGCGTGAGTGTTCCTTTATTTGGGAGAAGTTTAAATAAAAATACCGTTCCAAATCGCCGTATTCGGTCCAATTGCCTCCTTCGTAAATACGTTTATGGAATGCATAAATTTCTTCTTTTGTAAATCCGGAATAATTATACGTTTCATATTTTGGACTTGTAGTGCTTAAGACATTAGAGTTCTTTTTTGGCTCGTTTTTACATGAAAGAAAAAGAAGCATTAAAAGTAATAGTCCTGTTGTTGTTTTTATAGTTTTTACTTGTTTCAAATTATTAGTTACCATTTTTCCTTCCTTTTTAATAGTTTCATTCACTTTTTTGTAATTCGGTAAGCTTATGTCTGGTACCGTTATTTTGAGGATTTAATTCAAGTGATTTAGTATAATTTAAAATTGCCAGATCAGTTTCTCCGGTTTTCATACAAGCTTCTGCATAACTATCGTATACTTTATAACTATCTGGATAGAGCATCATATTCACTTTGAAAACATCTTGTGATAATTTCATTCTATCCTCATGGAAAAAATCATAGCCTAGATCATTTAAATAGTTTTGAGTAACTGTAAGATAAGTTGGGTCATGTTCTTTTAAGGCCCTATATGCATTAAGTGCCTTGTCAAAATCACCTTCAAGAAGGAATTCTACTGGTTCTTTTTTATCAATATTCATCTTAATAAAAGTTGAAGTTATTGCTCCATCGTTTCTATTTAGGTAAAGTAAATTCACTGTTTCATTTTCAGTATCAGGTTTGAATTGCATAAGTCGACTAGAATTTCTTCTAACAAAACTACTATCTGATACTTTGACTAGTTCCTCAGCTTCTAGGTCAAGTATATTTTTATAGAGGAGTTGATTGTCCTTTTGAAAAACTTGAACAATCCTACCATTGGAGATATATCTACCAGTAATTTTATCGACTAAAGACTGTTCAACTTCTATTTTTTTATGTATTGGAACAAACTTATCCCAATCATACGCCAGGGCTACAGAGCGCATCACTTCTGCATTAAACTCCGGAAAAGTAGAATTAGTGAACACTACCACACCATACCCTTTATCTCTATGAGCCATAATCTCTGCATAAAAACCTGTATTCCATCCGTGATGTCTTAAATAGATTTCATCATTTCTATTAAAAAGTTGAAACCCTAAGCCCAATGTAAATGACCAACTAGAATTACGCACTCCATATGGTGTCCCCATTAGTGCTGTCAGATCTTTTGATAATCCTTTGGTACGCTTACCTTTTAGGGTTTGCTGTACGTTGGTTATAAATTTTGCATAGTCCTCGGCAGTTGTCCATAATCCAGTTGAAGCCAATGCAGGATCAATCTTTCTTCCTCCTTTTACCTTAGAACCATCTTTTAAATAACCTGTTGCTACCTTAGTTAATTGCTCTGTAGTAAGTGATAAGTTAAACGTACTGTTGTTCATTTCTAAGGGTTTAAGCACTAATTCATTCATAACATCTGGGAATGTTTTCCCTTCAACATCTAGTATCATTTGCTGAATAGGCACATAGCTTGCATATGCAAAACGAACACTTTCGCCAGGCTCTTTATTTACTGTAATGGGCTCATTTTTAGCTGGAGAAATCCCGTTTAAAATCTCTAAAAGTGTTGGGGTTTTTTCATTTATATTGTATGATCCCGTTCCACGCGGATGTATTCCAGCAGAGTGATTCAAAAGGTTTTTTATAGTAACTTTCTTTTCTTTGGTAAATTCATTTTCTGGTACTTTCCAGGATGTTAGATAACTGTTGACATTTTCATCTAAGTCTAATTTATTTTGTTCTACAAGACGTAATGCACCGTAGGCTGTTACCGGCATACTAGTTGCTGCTGCCTGAAAAAGCGTTTCTTTTGTTACAGGAATTTTACTTTCTTTATCCACGACACCGTAACCCTTTGCCCAAGCAATTTCACCATTATGTATGACTGCAATACTCACACCCGGAATGCCATAGTGTTTCATACGTTCTTCTATAGACCATGTCGAATCACCGGCTATGTATACCCGAGTTGTGAGACCAATTTCTACCTTTTTAATGATATCAATTGTAGTATCGGTATTTGATTCTTCTGCACAGGATTGAAAAAGAATTATGGTTAAAAGAACCGAGATCATATTTTTCATATAATGATTTTTTTATTGAATGATTGATTATTAAAAGGCTTTACTTTAATTATATGTTGAATAAAAATATAGCATAATCCATGTTTAATACCTTAAATAGGATAAACACAACAATTAAATGATAAAACCATTTCGTCATTGATATACCGCTTTTATAAAGAAATTATGAAGATTTGTAGGTGTAGATCGTATATATATATTAGATTAAAGTTGGCTTCATTCACTTTTTTGTAGTTCATTAAGCTCATGCCTGGCATGGTTATTTTGAGGATTTAATTCAAGTGATTTAGTATAATTTAAAATTGCCATATCAATTTCTCCAATTTTTGCGCAGGCTTCTGCATAACTGTCGTATACTTTATAACTATCTGGATAGAGCATCATATTCACTTTGAAAACATCTTGTGATAATTTCATTCTATCCTTATGGAAAAAACTATAGCCTAGATCATTTAGATAGCCTTCAGTAACTGTAGGATAAGTTGGGTCATGTTCTTTTAAGGCCCTATATGCATTAAGTGCTTTGTCAAAGTCACCTTCAAGAAGGAATTCTACGGGTTCTTTTTTACCTGTATTCATCTTAACAAAAGTTGAAGCTATGGTTCCATCGTTTCTATTAAGATAAAGTAAATTGAGCGTTTTATTTTCAGAATTTGGCTTGAATTGCATAAGTCGACTAGAATTTCTTTTAACAAAAATGCTATCCGAGACTTTGACTAGTTCTTCTGCTTTTACATCAAGTATATTTTTATAGAGCAGTTGATTGTCCTTTTTAAAAATTTCTAGAATCCTGCCATTGGCCAGATATCTACCAGTAATTTTATCGACTAAAGATTGTTCAATTTCTATTTTTTTATGTACCGGAACATAATTATCCCAATCATATGCCAGGGCTACAGCGCGAATCACTTCAGCATTGAAAGCTGGAAAAGTGGAATTAGTGAACACTACCACGCCATAACCTTTGTCTCTATGAGCCACAATCTCAGCATAAAAACCTCTATTCCATCCATGATGCCTTAAGTAGATTTCATCGTTTTTATTAAGAAGTTGAAACCCTAACCCCCATGTAAATGACCAACCAGAATTACGCACTCCATATGGTGTACCCATTAATGCTGTCATATCTTTTGATAATCCTTTAGTATTCTTACCTTTTAGGGTTTGCTGTATATTGGTTATAAATTTTGCATAGTCCTCGGGAGTTGTCAATAATCCAAATGAAGCCATTGCAGGATAGATATTTCTTCTACCTTTTACCATAGAACCATCTTGCAAATAACCTGTTGCTACCTTCGTTAACTGCTCTGTGATAAGCGATTGGTTAAACGTACTGTTTTTCATTTCTAAGGGCTGTAACACGAGTTCATGCATGATCTCTGGGAATGTTTCCCCCTCAACATCCAGCATCATTTGTTGAATAGGCACATAGTGTTCATATTCAAAACGAATACTTTCACCAGGCTCTTTATTTACGGTAATTGGCTCGTTTTTAGCTGGATAAATTCCATTTAGTATCTCTACAAGTGTTGGAGTTTTTTCATTTATATTATATCTATATCCTCCTATTCTACGAGGATATATTCCAGCAGAATGATTTAAAAGATTTCTTATTGTTACTTTCTTTTCTTTAGTAAATTCATTTTCCGGTACTTTCCAAGATTTTAAGGAGCTGTTAATATTTTCATCTAAGCCTACTTTATTTTGTTCTACAAGACGTAATGCGCCATATGCCGTTACAGGAATACTCAATGCTGATGCTTGGAAAAGTGTTTGTGTCGTTACCGGGGTTTGACTTTCCTTATCCATCACACCGTACCCTTTTGTCCATGCAATTTCACCATTATGTATGACTGCAATACTCACACCCGGAATGCCATAGTGTTCCATACGTTCTTCTATAGACCATGTCGAATCACCGGCTATGTATACCCGAGTTGTGAGACCAGTTTCTACCTTTTTAACTAAATCAATGGTAGTATCAGTATTTGATTCTTCTGCACATGATTGAAAAAGAATTAGGATGAAGAGAACTGAGATACTGTATTTCATATTAATAATTTTTTTATTGAAAGATTGATTACTAAGTGGCTTTTGGCTTTACATAAATCAAATGTTGGATAAAACTATAGCATAATCCATGTTTAACACTAGCCGTAAATCACTATTAAATTAGATTAAAGTTGGTTTCATTCACTTTTTTGTAATTCGTTAAGCTTATGTCTGGTACCGTTATTTTGAGGGTTTAATTCAAGTGATTTAGTATAATTTAAAATTGCCAGATCAATTTCTCCAATTTTCACACAGGCTTCTGCATAACTTTCGTATACTTTGAAACTATCTGGGTAGAGCATCATATTCACTTTAAAAACATCTTGTGCTAATGTCATTCTATCCTCACGGAAAAAACTATATCCCAGATCATTCAAATAGTCTTCAGTAACTGTAGGATAAGTTGGGTCATGTTCTTTTAAGGCCCTATATACATTAAGTGCTTTGTCAAAGTCACCTTCAAGAAGGAATTCTACTGGTTCTTTTTTATCAGAATTCATCTTAACAAAAGTTGAAGCTATTGTTCCATCGCTACTATTAATATAAAGTAAATTGAGCGTTTCATTTTCAGAATTTGGCTTGAATTGCATAAGTCGACTAGAATTTCTTCTAACAAAACTACTATCTGAGACTTTGACTAGTTCTTCTGCTTCTACGTCAAGGATATTTTTATAGAACAGTTGATTGTCCTTTTGAAAAACTTCTACAATCCTACCATTGGCCAGATATCTACCAGTAATTTCATCTACTAAAGACTGTTCAATTTCCATTTTTTTATGTACAGGGAAATAATTATCCCATTCATAAGCAAGGGCAACAGAACGAAACACTTCAAAAACAAAAGATGGAAGAGGGGTATTGGTTAACACAACTACACCATATCCATTGTCTCTATGAGCCGTCATTCTACTATAAAACCCTGTACTCCATCCGTGGTGTTCAAAGTAGACTTCATCCTTCTTATTGTAAATTGAAAAGCCCAGTCCATATTGTCCATAACGATTTTTTGCAGATGGTGTAAGCATTAATTCTGTCATATCTTTTGATAATCCTTTGTTACTCTCATCTTTTAGGTTTTGTTGTATGTTGACTACAAATTTTGCAAGATCCTCTGCAGTTGTCCATAATCCGTTTGAAGCCAATTCTGGATAGATATGTCTTTTACCTTTTACCATAGAACCATCTCGTAAATAACCCGTTGCTGCTATCGGTAATTGCTCTGGGCTAAGAGATTGATTAAACCTACTGTTGTTCATTTCTAAAGGCTGGAGCACTAATTCATTCATTAGCTCTGGGAATTTTTTACCTTCAACATCCATCATCATTTGTTGAATGATCGTATAGCCACCAGCTGAAATCCAAAGATTTTCATTAAGTGCTTTATCTACGATGATTGGATTTGAATTGGCTGGGGAAGCTCCATTTAATATTTCTATAAGTGTGGGTACAGGAGAACTTTTACTATATCCTTGAAAATCGTGCACGTTTATTCCAGCAGAATGACTCAAAAGGTTTTTTATGGTGACTTTCTCTTCTTTGGTAAATTCACTATCAGGCAATTTCCAGGATTTTAAATAACTGTTAATATCTTCACTTAAAGTTACTTTATTTTGGTCTACAAGACGTAATGCACCATATGCAGTTAAAGACATACCAATTGTTGATACCTGGAATAGTGTTTTATCAGTCACAGGAACTTTGCTTTTGGTATCCATTACACCGTATCCTTTTGCCCAGGCAACTTTACCATTATGTATTACCGCAATACTCACACCCGGAATGCCATAGTGTTTCATACGTTCTTCTATAGACCATGTTGAATCACCGACTATATGTACCCGAGTTGTAAGACCAGTTTCTACCTTTTTAATTAAATCAATGGTAGTATCAGTATTTGATTCTTCTGCACAGGATTGAAAAAGAATTAGGATAAAGAGAATTGTGATACTATTTTTCATATTTATAAAATCTTAACAGCTGTTTATTTAATGATTTTTAACCATGCAGCCTGTCCTCCATTGGATATAATTTTTTTTACTGAAGAGCCATCCTTATTCATACTATAAATCGTAGATATTCCATCCGTTTTTGAAATAAAGATTAGTTGAGAACCATCAGGTGACCAGGATGGCATAGAATCACGAACATCATTATATGTCAATCGCTTTTGATTAGAGCCATTTATATCCATGACATAAATTTCAAAGTTTCCATCTCTATCAGACATAAAGGCAATTTGCTTACCATCAGCAGAAACATCTGGATGCCATTCTTTAGCACCATTATGTGTTAGCTGAATGATATTTTTTCCATCAATGTCTGCTATACTTATAGCACTACTCTTATCTTCGAATTCCCAAGAAAAGACAATTTTACCGTCTGGAGTAAAATAAGGGTTACTCCCTTTTAGTGACTTTATTTGAGTTTGTTCACTACCATCTGAATTCATGATCCAAATTTCGGGATGCCAAACCCCTTCAGCATCTTTATACTCTCTTGCAAAAACAATTTTTGTTCCATCTGGAGACCAATCAGGAGCATTATCCCATTTATTTTTTGCATGAGTTAATCGTTTTCTATTCGTGCCATCACTATTCATTGTATGAATAGACCAAGTCTTTTTGTCATCATATTTTGCATAAAAAGCAATACGTTTTCCATCAGGAGACCAAGCTAGGTAGCCACCTTTCTCATTTGTACTTTTAATATTTGATTTACCTTCAGTATTTTTTTGATAAATTTCTATAATGCCTGATGATAATGATGTATAACCAATTGTACAAGATTTTGATTTGTCACTTTCCTGACAAAAAGCAATCAAGCCAAGTAACAAAGTCACAAAGGTTAAGGTTTTTACTTGTTTCAAATTATTAGTTTTCATATTTTCTTCCTTTTGTATATTTAGAGCGTCTCTTCAGGTTAAGTCAATTTTTTTTTGCAACTATCAGGATACAAAGTGATTTGGAATAGACTCTTTTGTCAGTGTCAATGTATTTTTCATGGTTTTTTATCGTACAAAAGTTGTATTTTTCTCTCATGAATTCAATGCAAAATTTGCCAACTGCTCTATGTATTAATGAACTACTCAAAGAAATTATCTGATAATGATTAGCTTAGATCTGTAAAACCACTTCAAAATGAACTTGAGATTTTTGCCTTGTTTTCTTCTAGTATTGCTACTTGTGACCTCTTGCTCTCAAAGTTCTATTTACAAGAAATACGAGACTGTATTGCAGGTTGGAGATCAACAAGAATGGGCTTCGAAGAACTTGAATGATCAGGACTGGAGAAAACGCATAAGATTAGTGCCAGATGGTAAGGTTTTCTGGTCCAGAACTAAAATTGATATTTTAAAGACCTCGGAATCATTACACCCATATGGTATTCAGTTACATGCCTATGGAGAGTATGAGGTTTTTTGGGATGGAGTATTGATTGGGAAAAATGGTAACCCCGGACAAGAAGCAATACTTGGCCCTGAAGGTAAAATGTGGGTTACTTTTAGTATTCCTACTCATCTAACAGAAGAGGGAGAACATCTATTGGCACTACGATCAAGTCTTTATTATTTTCCAGATCATACAAGAATAAAGGTGCTAGAGATAGACTATTATGATGATATATTAATCGACCGGTTGATAGAATCTTCCTATATGCATCTTTTTGCAGGAGCCTTTCTTATCGCCTCTTTCTATTTTCTGTTTCTGTTTCTAAGCGATAAAAAGGAATATACCACACTAATTTTCAGCATTAGCTGTTTTCTCTTTTTTATTCTGATCTTGACGGAGTTCAGTAAAGCATATGTACCGATTCATTACAGTCTTCATGTCATACGTCTTCAGATCATAAGTTTTCTAATGTTCGGAATCTCTTTTTTGATTCCGTTCTATTTTTCAATGCAGTTTCCTTTCCCCAAACGAAAATTACTACTGACTATTTATACGGGCGTTCTATTATTCTTTTTCCTATCAAAACATGTCATCGAATTAACTACCAATAATATGGCTTTGAGCATGTGGGTTTTTTCATTTGGAATTGTGGTGTTTGGGGTTTATAAAAAGATGAAAGGTGCTCGTCTCGTACTGTTGACCCTTCTACTATCCGTGCCTATAGGTTTTGTCACTCCCTTTAACAAAAGCCTATTTGCAGGTTTCAGTCTTATCCTTCTGGGTATGTTTTATTTACTCTCTCTCAGAATCAAAGAACAACGCCTGGCTTATGAAAATTCTTTAGTTCAATCCACGCGCTTGCGCCTAGAACTACTTAAAAAGAATATTCAACCTCATTTTTTAATGAACACCTTGACATCATTGATAGATTGGGTGGAAGAAGCACCTCAGAAAGGAGTTTTGTTTATAGAAGCGTTAGCCAAAGAATTTGATCTTTTTAACCAGATAGAAAATCAAACATTGATCCCCATTTCACAAGAAATAGAACTATGTCTTACGCATCTTGAGATTATGGAGTACCGGAAAGAAATAAACTATTCCTGGGAAGATGAAGGCATAGACGCTGAGCAAAAAATACCTCCTGCAATTCTTCACACCCTACTGGAAAATGGAATTACACACAGTTTACCTCTAGAAGATAATAGTATTAAATTTAAACTTATTTTTGAATCGAATAGCCATTATAAGTGTTATACATTTTTAACGTTTGCTGCTGTTGAGGAGCGAGCAACAAATAATGGAGAAGAAGGTACAGGACTGAAATACATAAAGGCTCGACTTACAGAGAGTTATCATTCGAAATGGGGTTTTACCTCTGAACCAACAAATCATGGTTGGAAAAACACCTTAAAAATTTATTCCTGAGAATATGAACATTTTAATCGTTGAAGATGAATCAAGAATAGCCAAAAGAATTGAACGAATGACACGTGATATTTTTGGCGATGCCTTACAATCGCTAACCCATATTAACAGACTCCACAAGGCATTGGCGTATATTGAAACTCATTCATTGGATCTCGTTCTTCTGGATCTGAATCTTAATGGTGAGAATGGTTTTGATCTGCTTACTACAGTAGTTTCTCAATCCTTTCATACAATAGTTATTTCCGCCTACAAAGATCAGGCAATTACTGCTTTTGAATATGGGGTTTTAGATTTTGTACCTAAACCATTTAACAGAGATCGGTTGAAGCAGGCTTTCAATCGGACTATCACAAAAGAAAAACCAGAAAATAAAATCAAATATTTAGCTGTAAAAGGAAGACACAGGATACAGCTCATACCTATTGAAGATTTGCTTTACATAAAAGGAGCTGGTGTCTATACCGAACTCTTTCTTGCAAATGGAAAAAAAGAATTACATGATAAATCGCTCGAAAAGCTAGAACAACTGTTATCGCCTACTTTTGAACGTATTCATAAATCATACTTAATGAAGATGTCTGAAATAAAGGAAATTGTCGTAAAATCCGGCAGCAAATATATGGCCGAGTTAAAAAATGGAGAACTTATCCCTATTGGAAGAACAAAGTACAAAGATATAAAAGCGAAGTGGCTTTAAACATCTTATTGATGTATACCCGAGTTGTGAGACCATTTTCTACTTTTTTAATTAAATCTACTGTAGTATCAATATTTGATTTTTTTGCACAGGATTGAAAAAAAATGATGAGAAGGAAGATTGTACACTTTTTTTCATTACTAATACTTTTTTAAGAAATTCTTCTTTTGATTTCATTTATGTTCAGTCGTTAAGGAGTTTGATGCTTCTATAGATCTTCTTCGGATCTGAGGTGCTCAAAAACCTGAGTGCTCACCCAGTAGATCTTTGATGAGCAAATCCAGATTTTAATTTTTGAGTCTTTGAAGCCATCTTTTAGCAAGTGAAAAATCCGGATCAATTGTCAGTGCTTTTTCGAACATGACCCTAGCACTTTCTAGCTGACCTTGAGCTTTGCGCACAAGACCCATTCCGAAATAAGATTCCTTCCCTTCAGGGTACACTTCTAAGGAATATTGAAAGATTTCTTCTGCGGCAATTAAATTCTTACTTCGTATCGTGTGAAAACCAAGGTTAAATATGACCGATATAGGTGTCTTGATTTCATACCCGTATCGTTTTGATAACCTATCGAAATGTTGTGTTACTTTATCCAATGATTCCAGATTTTCACCGGGATTGAAGGGATTGAAGTCGGGATATAACGTAAGAAGAAACAGTGTGAAATCCATCGCTGGTACATGACCCTGGTTCTCCAATTCATCCACTTTATAGGTAAAACTTTCTGGTTTATTCTCAGTTAAAACACGAGTGAATTCAGAAACGTGATTTGTTAATCCCTCATCATCGCTGTAAATGATGTGTAGAAATCTGTTTTTCGAAAGCGTTTTTAACGAACCTGATTTTATTTTTTGTTGAAGCACTTCTGGTATAACCATAAGGGATGGACTACTTGCAAAGTAGCCATTAAACAGAAGGGGGTTGTTGAGTAGCGTGTAAACAGTGAAAAAGCCACTGTTAGAACCGCCAAAAAGGACTCTGAATGGAGCTGTCCGGTATTTATTATCAACGTGCGGCATCAGCTCTGTCTCAAAAAAATTAATATAATTATCCGGAATTGTTGTGTCTTGATTTTCCCTTGTTGGCAACAAAATACGATTTCCTTCGGGTAAATCTATTCCAATAAGTATCATCTCAGGAATTTGTCCCTCGCCCATGTAGTCTAGTGTAGAAGCTAACATGGCGAACCGAGCTCGGTAATCTGAACCCAACATATACAGCACGGGATAGCTTTTCCTGGAACTATCGTAGTTCTCAGGTAAATGGATTGATAGTGGAATAGTTTTGTTTAACACTTTTGACTGAAGTGAAGATATTTCGCCTAAGGTAACTACTGGTTCATCAGGGTCGTTTTCTGCCTTTTCCTGAGCAAAGACAGTGTTTAACACTATAATACATATTAATGTTAATAATTTAGTAATTTTCATATTTACTCTATTTTTATTACTTGCAATACTAAATTATCGTATAACTTATGTTTAACAACATAAATATGATAAACGCAAAAGTTAAATGACAAAATCATTTCATCATTGATATATAGCTTTTGTAAGAAATTATAGTAACTGCTGGGTATAGATAGTATCTTTATACCCTTTTAAGAAAAACATATATGTTTAATAGGTCCATAAAGAATACCATACTCATTAATATAGGAGCCTTCTTGCTGGTTTTTATGCTTGAAACATTGAGTAATTTGTTTTTTAAAGATAATTTTGAGACTAGTTATTTATTTTACGCACATGGACTTAATTATACTTTTATGATTATGGGTTTCATTTGGGTAAATCATTTTATTCTTATTCCTTTTTTCCTAGATAAGAAAAGGTATTTTATATATGGAATACTACTCATAGGGAGTTTACTTATTTTTTCCTACTTAAGAACAAATAATTGGTCTGGCACTTCTAAAATATTCTTCTTTCTTCTTTATACAACAGGAGCTGGTATGGCTGTTTTTTTCTTAAGAAGAAACATGATCATCCAAAAAGAAAATGAGGAGAAAGAAAAATTGCAAAAAGAAATGGAGCTTACCTATTTAAAAGAGCAGGTGAATCCTCATTTTTTGTTTAATTCATTAAATAGTATTTATTCACTAGCTAGACAGCAATCGCCAGAAACTCCTGATGTTGTAATGCAGCTCTCAGAATTAATGAGGTATCAATTAGAGAGTTCTAAAAAAAACACCGTTTTATTAAAAGAAGAGTTGGAGTTTATAGAAAATTATTTGTTACTTGAAGAAAAAAGACTAAGTAAACGTTGTACTATTGAATTTTTAATTAGTGGAAATTTATTAGAGTTAAGGATTGCTCCAATGCTACTCATCCCATTTGTTGAAAATGCTGTGAAACATGGCGCACAAAGTACGAATGAACACAGTACAATTGATGTTTCTGTCTCTATAAAAAACACCACCCTCTATTTTTGTGTAGTTAATTCTAAGCCTCGTATGGTTCCTGCATCCAAAAGAGAAGGACTGGGTCTTGAAAATGTGAGAAGACGTTTAAATCTATTATATCCTAATTCTTACGTATTAAAAATTGATGATGTAGAAAAACTATATCGTGTAAATTTGTCTATCGATTTAACAGCTTCAATAGTAAAAAAATAGTTAATGATTAAAATTGGTATCATAGATGATGAAATACTAGCACGTAAAGTGTTAGAAGATTATTGCTCTAAAATTGACAACTTTGAATTAGTATTAAGTACGGGGAATCCACTTGAATTTGTTAATTTCACTCAGCAAAATGAAGTTGATCTCATTTTTCTTGATATAGAAATGCCAGAACTTAATGGCATGGAAATTTTACGTTCTATGATAAACCCACCTAAAGTTATTTTAACTACGGCTTATTCTGAGTATGCATTAGAAAGTTATAATTATGGAGTGGTAGATTATTTATTGAAACCTGTAAAAATTGAACGCTTTTTGAAAGCAATAAACAAAGTTTCAACTTCAAAAATAATTGAACCGAAAAAAAATAGTGGAAATGAAGAACTTCAAATAAAACATGATGGAATGCCCGTTAATATTTCGTTTAAATCAATTCTGTACATTCAAAGTTTTGGGAATTATTTGAAAATTTTTACAGATTCAAGAATGTATCTGATCTCTGAAACACTTACTAATATCACTACCTTATTATCTGAAAATTTCCAACGCACACATAAATCATACATTTCCAATTTAGATAGAGTTACAAAAGCAACCAGAACATATGTATTAATTGAAAATAATGAAGTCCCTGTGAGTGCTACGTATAAGGTTATTGTTTTTGAAAAATTGAAAATTTTATCAAAGTCATAATATAGTTTATTCTAGTTCTAGGGTATAATTCTTAGTCATCGGGTTGTAATAGGATTGCGTTGTTATACATGGATAGCATAGATTTGCAATCCGTGCTTTTAAAATTCAAAATAAATGTAAAACAACAATCACTAAATATGCTGTTGTAGATTTATGTATGCTAAATATGAATGGTACGTATGAATTGAAGCAAAAAGTATAGATGCTAAAATATAAATCAAACTTATCCTTGGAATAGGAATAATTGATTGTGTACCAATCATTGCAATTCCAATAAAAATAAAGATGGTTGTATATGCAGGAGCCATAAACCCTATTAAACTTCTACTCCATAAACTATCACTAAAGTAAATCTGTAAAATCCAAGATAAAAAATAAATTAGAAGAGCACCTAAGTAAACTACTAATCCTATTTTTTGAGTTTTAGTTTGAAAAGAAAGTATCATTAATAGTGGGAGAAGGAAGATGATTATTCTTAGAATATTTTCAGTTATATTTAGCCAAAATGGAATGTCATCCCAAATATCTTTAGATGTATAGCCTTTGGGAAGATATCTATAAAAAGCTATATTCCATATAAATAAGGGTAATACAAGTAAAAAGCAATTAAGTAAGTACTTTGACATTTTTTTAGGTTTAACTTCAGTTTATTTTGTCAACTTTTGAATCACTTTAAAAATAATCTTTCCTCAAAACACAAAAAAGGCATTGCGTTTACACAGTGTTAACTGTTGGTTTTTATCTTATTCTTTGGTCTAAATGGCTTTATAATATCTTCATTACATTCTAAAAATGGTCCATCCATTAAATCTATACAATATGGAACAGCTGGAAAAACGGCACTCAAACACTCTCTTATTGATTTTGGTTTTCCAGGAAGATTAATTATTAAACTTGATTTTCTTAGGCCGGCAGTTTGTCTTGAGAGGATAGCAGTAGGTACATATTTTAATGATTCTGATCTCATAAGCTCTCCAAATCCAGGCATCATGCGATCACATACGGCTTCGGTAGCTTCTGGTGTGACATCTCTTTTAGAAGGACCTGTACCTCCTGTCGTAATTACTAAACAGCAATTTTGATTATCAACCATATCAATGATTGTTTTTTCTATCAAATCTTGTTCATCTGGAATAATTTCGTGCAAATCTGTCCATTCAGAATTCAAATATTCATTTAGAGTATCTATAATTGCTTTTCCACTCTCATCTTCATAAACCCCAGCACTAGCTCTATCGCTAACTGTAATAATTCCTATTTTGGTTTTCAACATATCTTTACTATAAGCTTCTTTGTTTATAATTATTGGCTTAAGCTAACGACTTGTACAAACCTTTTTTAATAAGGTTTATATTTTGTTGTAGCGTGTTTAAATTCATTTTCATTCTGTTGTAATAGGCTCATTTTGATTGCTTTTTCAAGTAGTTTAGGTTCACTCCCAGGGCCTATAGTTAGAAGTTTTGATCCTGTTATTGGGACTCCATTAAACGGTCTAACATGTACTTCACCATTTGGAGTTCGTTCAAAATAGGTGTACCCTTCTTCATTTCCAATTTGAGTACAGCCTTTCACACGTAGAATACTCTTTGGAAGTGTATTACAAATATCATAAATGCAATTTGAATTCGGTAAACTTGGCAGATCAGTAGAGCAGGAAGACCAATGCGTTTTAAGATGTTCAAACTTTTGAGCATTGTTTTTAGATGGGGAGAGTTTAGGAATAAGTGAAACATCAATCTTATCCATGTTTATGATTTCTGCTAATGGGTTGAGTTTATGTAATTCTTTAACTACAAAGGTTAGCCTGTCCAATGGTATATTTTCAATATGCGTTAATACAATCAAAGAAGATACCTGAATCTGATTTGCTTCAAGTTCATTATGTTCTCCTCTTTTTTGCCAATTTTTAACATCAACAACCGATATTTGAACAGGTGGTAGAAACCGATCGTTGAGACCAACTCCAAGAAAGCTCATGAGTGAACAGGCATCAGAAGTACCGTTAGCTTCGATAAGCGTAATTCCATTAGTTCGCTTAGGAATTCTATTGACAAAATCTCTAAGTTCATTTATGCCACTACAACAAATACAACTACCACTAAGTGCCCTAACTTGTTTAGGTTCTATTTGCTCGATAAATTGTTGGGCATCAAGATTTGCATTTTCATAATCATTAAGAATAATAAAAGGCTTCCAACCTTTGTCAATATAACCGATCATCAAGTGTTTTAATAATGTGGTTTTTCCTGCTCCCAAAAAACCAACAACTGTAATAATAGCTTCCATGTCTTTTCAGTACGTGTTTTTATTATTTTTCGTATACACTATACAAATATTCCTATTCTGATAGCGTGGATTTATAATCCATGCTTTTAAAATTTAAAATAAATTTAAAACAACAATTTCTAATTTATGATCTAAATCTGGATAATTTTTAGCAGAACAAAAAAAATAAAAAATAATCACATCTATAACTGGATTATTATAGATGTACTTTAACAAAAAAAACAGTCACAATAAGTGATTGTTTTGATATTCTGGTATGTTTCATGGATTATAAATCCACGCCATCGGGGTTACAAATCCGCGTTATCGGACTACTCGATTGTAGCACGTTTTCATTTCAGTCGATTAAACAATTTATTCTCATTTAAGTGATCAATAAACTCCTCACAAATTACATTGAGTTTTATAATCGCAAGATTATTATTTGATTTGTGATTTATATTGTCATTATCTGGTTTTGTTGTCAAGTCGTATTTGTCAAAATTTTTATCAAATTCAGTTGAGTCTTGATAAAACCAATAGTATCTTAATGGTGAGTGACTTTGCGAAGAAGAGAACGAGTATGTTTTTCCGTTCGCAATACTGTCAGGTTTCATTTTATACCTCTGTACTTCTTGGTTTTTTAATTTGGTAAAATTTGATTTATAGAAATCCATAATTTTTGATCCCGATAGTTTTGTGCAATTGAACCCACCACAATTATCATACTTTTTTATCCACGTATCGTTTCCGCTTTTCCAAAATCCGTACATCGTAAAATAATATCCGTTTTCATTGCAACTGTTTGGGTCTTTTAAATCAATGATTCGAACAGTTCCATAAGTTATGTGTTTGACCATAAAAAAATCCGAAATATTTTCTTTTTTCATTTCCGATTTAAATTCCGCAATTAATAATTCCGTCGGATCGTTTTTTTCTTGTCCGAATGACAGATTAAAAATCAGAAGTAGAACGATTATTAGTGATTTCCCCATTTTCTTTAATGTGTTACAACAACGTTATATATGCAATAGTACACATATACCCGTTTGTACTTATTTATAATCGTTTGTAAATATTTGTATGTATTATACAGTAAAGATATCACGAAATATCTGAAACAAAAACATATATATAACCATACATCAACCATTTTGTTTTAATTAAAAATATACCCCACAATTATATATTTAAGAATCACTATAAATTATATTATAATCACCAGATTATACTTAATAAAAATCATATGATATTTTAGTATCATCATAGTGTTGGTTGTTGTGTCTTATATGGTGATAATTTATTTGTTAATGGTAACTTTTAAATAAACTATGGAGATCAACACATCTATTGCGGGGATCAATGAGAATAGTATATCATACTTTTCTGTATGAGCTAATATATCCTATAAATCGATCCGGATTGCTTTTAAAATATACTTGCCGGTATCTCGTATTTCGTCTACAGCTTCTTTTAAATGCGTATATGACTGGTTTCTTATTTTTACAACATCACTGCTCTGTTTTATGGCACTATTTACCTGGGCGAGTAGTTATGCCATCTCTCTAGAAAGTTGTTCGGCATGATCTAATTTCTGTAGATCAAAATTTATACTTTTTAGCTTGGGTATATTAGATTTTCCCAAAACACTAAGACTATTAAGATCCTGTATCAAATCTGCATAGCTTTTTCCTTTAGCAATATCTCTAATAGCACTTATAAGTTCTTTATGATTACGAAATGTATACCTAAAACCGGCTAATACCTCTTTACGTAACTCATATGCTATCGGGAGTTTTTGTTTCCATTCTGTTTGAAATTCTTCCTGGCCGTTTTTTCTTCTTATCCATAAGGATTACGCATATCGTAACGCTCCTGTACGTTTTGTGAGATCACCTACATAACGCTGCCAATCAAAGTTGATGTTAAGAAAATCTTCTTTATCCTCCTGTACCCATAGATATAAATCTTCAGCTTCCTAAAGATATACATCTATTAAGATATTGGCGATCTTAATATTTGCAGATGGGATCGCTTGTAGTATTGCAAGTTTATTTTCATAATTGTGTTTAGACATCACACAGGTTTTTAGCTTAACTTAGAACATTAAGAAGTGTTTCTGTAGATACAATTGTAGCGAATTCATCTTTTAAACTTGCTATTGCAGTATCATGGATTAATTGTGCACTATATTCTTGTCCATTAGCACCTGTCTTATTAAAAGTAGCAACAGCATCTTCAATCAAATAAGTTTTAAATCCAAAATTACCAGCCATCCTGGTAGTGGTCGATACACAGTGATCTGTAGTTAATCCTATAATAACCAGCGTATCTATATTGTTGTGCTCTAATTGTTCTTTAAGATCAGTTCCTATAAAAGCACTATTCACATCCTTTTCGATAATGGGTTCATGTGCTAGCGGAGTATTAAAATCCATAAAATCATTACCTACATTACCTTTGGCCAGGGGAGAAGCAGGGGTAGTAGAGCAGTGTTTTACATGAAATACAGGAAGATCATGGGTCCTCCAAAATACTAGGAGCTTTCCCATATTGGTTTCTGCATCAGGATTGTTACGCTCTCCACCCCAATACGCAGTATCTTCAAACCCTTTCTGAATATCTATTAGCAATAATGCCGGAGTATTATCTTTTGAAATCTGCATTAGTTTTTTTCCTTTTTTCTAAAGTCAGTATTATAGATTACTCCTAACTGTAATCGATCATAATTAACACCGGTAAAATGATTTTTGAGATATCCCAGCTGTATGCTAAAATTAGATTTTACATTATACCCTACAGCACCGTATAATCTATTTTGACCAAAAATGGGCTCTTGTAGATTGATAAATACTTCGTCATAAACATTTAGAAACCATTTTTGATTAATTGGGTAAGTGAGTTGTAAACGATATCGTGCTCTATGCTCGGTAAAATCATCATTCTGCGTACTGATAAATCGTTGTTCGAGACGGTATCGATGTTCGAATTTAAATTTTCCTACAGTATTCGTCAAAATAAACTGTTCGAAGATTCGATGCTCATTTGTGTTTTCTTCACCAGGAGTATCTTCAAATGTACCATCGGTGCTAATAAATCCGTATCCCAGAGTGGCTATTGCTTTATCGCTCATATGGTAATTTAATCCTGTTCTTAGTAGTAATTGATTAAAACTTGAAGCAACTTCATAAAATCGAAATTGCGCTTCAGAATGGATACTAAGTTTATCACTTACACGATTTGTCCCAAAATACATGTACCAGGCTCCCAACTCATTTTCGCCATTGTCCTGGGCATTAGAAAAATTAAATGTTGCAAATACTAATAGAAAGAGAAATAAGATCTTTGTGTTCATAATGTAGAATACGTTTTTGAGTTTTTTCCAAAATTAATAAAGTAATTCTGTTGAAAATCTAATTTAATGTGAAAACTGGCACAAATTTAAAATAAACTATTATCCTTTATAACTTTCTTTTGCTAATCATTTCAAAAAAAGCTTTGCGATAGGTATCACTTATCGGTAATGTTTTATTATGAATATAAACATGAAGAGAATCTGTCTTGATAATGTGATTGATAGAAACGATGTAGGATTTATGTACCTTAATAAAGGTAGTAGAAGGGAGGGTGCTTTCTATATGTTTTAAAGTGCTATAGGTAATAATTTGATTATTTAATAAATGAATCGCTACATAGTTTTTTAACCCTTCTATATATAGGATGTCGTTTAGATACACTTTTTCATAGTTGTTTTTACCGTCTGTTTTGATAAATACGTATTCCTTTGTAGCTGTAGTAGTATGAGAAAACTCTTCTTTTTGTTTCACCTTAAGAACGGCCTGGTAAAAACGATCAAATTCGAAAGGTTTTAGTAAATAATCCACGGCATTGAGGTCATATCCTTCTATAGCAAATTGCGGATAGGCCGTAGTAAAAATAATCTGTACTTTATCTTTGATGATTTTTGATAATTGAATACCAGATAAATCTGGCATCTGAATGTCTAGAAAAACTAAATCAATAGCATCACTTTCGATATGTTTTAGTGCCTCGAGAGCTTTTGTAGTACTAGCAATACACTCTAAAAAAGAAACTTTTTCTACATAATTTTCTAACAAACGTATCGCAGGCGGTTCATCATCTACAATAAGGCAACGTAATGATGTATTCATAATGGTATTTTTAAATAGGCCTCAAAATAAGGCTTTTCTTCTTTACGGTATACTACGAAATCATTTTTGAAAAGAGCAGTTAACCTCTTATGAATACTTGCATATCCTATTCCTTGGTCTACATATTTTTCTGAAGTAGCAATTTTGTTTATAGTGCTGATTTCAATAGCATTTGGATGAATGGTAATGGTAATATTTGCTCTGGAAGAGGTATCATTAACAATCCCGTGTTTAAAAACATTCTCGATAAAATGAATCAATAACATGGCAGGTATTTCTTGATCTGTTATAGTACCATTTACCTGGTAATCTACTGCCAGATTATCTTCATAACGCTTTTGAAAAAAGTAAATATAATCTGCAATAAACTTAAGATCCTTTTTCAATAGTATTTTATCCTGTTGGGTCTCATAGGTCACAAATCGTAATAAATCTGAAAGTCTGTGAATATCTGCTGCAATTTTAGGCTGACTTTCTATAAGTAATTCTGAGTAAAAGCTGTTGAGTGTATTAAAAAGGAAATGCGGCCCTAATTGCGATTTAAGTAACCTTAATTCGGCCTTTTTATTTTCGATTTTTAATTGATGGATTGCTTCTTTATGATCTACAAATCGAAAAAAAAGATATATGGCCGTACTAAACAACAAACTTTTAGAGGCATAGTACGAGTTGTCAAATACATAATACCCAAAATGACGAAAGTTATCTCCGTAATTATGAAACCCGGTAATAGAATAGAGTATCACTTCTTCTAACAAATAGCGAATGCCTGCATATAGAAACGCCAATAGAATTATACCAAGGCAGTATTGTACAATACGTTTTCGCGACAGCATAAGCGGGCATAATACTTTATAATTAATCACATAAATGCTGAAAAAAGTAATATACATTGTGATTCCGAATAAGAATATAGGGTATTCAAAATAGTCTGCCCAACTTGTTTTCTGCTTGTAGATATAATCTCCGTAGATATCCATTATAATAATTAGCACGCCAAGCAGCATATGGTATCTCCAACGGTATTTAAATACGATCATGATTCAAAAATAATATTTTGAATATGTAATCTATACGTTTCTGGTTACAAAGGCCTTTTTCTTTATACAAAACCGGTAAACCATACAACCAAATATTAAATAGTGCTGTTATCCCTTTTTTGTCAGGTAGATATCCAGAGAAGTGTAAACCTGTGATCTGTTATACCAGTATCGTCTTTTTTTGCTTTAAAATCGAAAAACAATGAAATCACTTATTACCCTAGGTACTATTGTACTGTTACTATTCTTTTCTTGTAAAGAGAAACCAGTAGATACTGTTGCGGCCAAAGCAGAGAAAATAAGTCCGACACCCGTTATAGATGCATCGTATATCGCTACAAAGACAGCGTATTTTACAGTTGCAGATACTGCTATTGTTGGAGAAGGCCGTGCAATACTAGAGCGTATTATTTCTAAATCACAGTTTGTGATGTTTGGAGAACGCCACGGATCAAAAGCTACCTCGCAATTGATTACAAAACTCATCCCCATGTTACACGAAGCTGGATTTAATCATACCGCTTTTGAAGTAGGTCCGTACTCGGCAAAAAAATTGGTGACCCTTACTACACCGCCATCAGCTACAGTAAAGAACCTCAAACAGTTTATCACACAATATGCTCTCGAAGAAGATCATCAAATTCCGATCCCTTTCTTTGATGGTCTAGAAGATGCCTATTTTCTTCAGGCAATTCGCGAACGTAATATGAACATCTGGGGACTCGATCAAGAGTACTACTCATCTACATTATTTTTTGTGGATGAGCTACTCACTTTTGTTACCGATACTCCAGACTATGCTATTATCAAATCAGAAAAGGAACAGGCTTCTAAAATTATTGCCTCCTGGTATACAAAAGATAATGTACCAGGTGCAGAAATTAAGCTTTTTGAAGAAATCCAAAAAGAACCTGCTGTGCAACAATATTTAAATCGCTTTCGCGGAAATGAGAACACCAAAAAGATAATTAAAGACTTAGAAATTAGTTGGGATATTTATACTCGTTGGCGAGAAGATTCGCATGCAGACCGCATAAGCTATATGCGTAATAACTTTTTAACACATTACAACAAAGCATTACAAGCAGAATCAAATCCTAAAGTATTCCTGAAATTCGGAAATCTACATGCTTCAAAAATTTTAACGAATGGTTGCTATGACCTGGGAGATCTGGTTACTCAACTTGCCAAAGAACGGGGTGGTAAAGCCACTATCATAAATACATGGCACCGTTTTTATACTAATGAAAAAGGAGAAGAATTAGATTACTTAGAAAAATACGCTTCTTACTATAAACGTCTGCGAGATTTTATGAGCCTGGCAAAACGGGATCAATGGACCATTATTGATTTAGAAACCATACGTAGTGACATTAGAGAAGGGCGTATAAGATTACCGGTAAATGGTGATTACCATAAGATGAAGAGTTTGATCGATGGGTATGATTATCAACTCATTCTACCGATAGACAAAAGAGTAACCCCAAACAAAAACTAGTGCACACCAGAGTTCGAGGTAAGAAAATGATGTCAATTCGAGTGGTCTGATACTTCGACATGGCTCAGTACAGGTTGGAAGATTGTATCGAGAATAGTGATTTTCTTATGTTGAACTCCGGTTACAATACACTTAATTCAATACCTTAAAAATAATACCATTATGCGTAACCTCATTTTAATTTTAATTACTGTATTTGCCCTATGTTTATCCTGTAAAGCTCAGGATCAAAAACCTGTTATTAGTGTTTTGGGTATGATGCATTTACATAACCCGGGAGCCGATGAAGTAAATATGGATATGGGTAATATTCATTCTAATAAAAGACAGGCAGAATTAAAAGAACTTATTAATTTGATCGCTAAGTTTAAACCAACCAAGATTGCTATAGAATCGTCTTTAGGGGAGATCTTATGGAGCCAGATTTATTATACCAAGTATCTAAATGGAGTATTAGAAAAAGAAATAAGTGAAGAAGATAAGTGGAGAATGTCTAGCGAAACCGTCCAGGTATCTTACCCCTTGGCAAAACAAATGGGGCATAATAAATTGTATCCTATAGATGCACATACAGAGTTTGATACAGCTCCTGTTATCGTCTATGCAGAACAAAATAATCAAGATGTACAATTAGCCGAGTTTAAAGCGCTAATTAGTAGTATGCAAAAGGATGTAGAATCCATATCCAAAGGCTCTGTTTTAGACATTGTAAGATTTGCCAATTCTGAAGATTTTGATAAAAATTACAATCAAAAATTTTACCTGAAACACCTGATTTCTTTTGGTAAAGGGGATAATTATATGGGTACCGATGTGGTTGCAAAATGGTACTTTAGAAATTTAAAGATCTTTACTAACCTTAATAGAATTGTTACTCCTAAGGATAGAGTTTTAGTCATTTATGGTGCAGGCCATAAAGATATCCTGGTTGACCTTATTAAAGATAGAGCTGATTGGGAGTATTATAATATCAATACATTACTGTATTTTAAAAAATAATATACTTCGCAAAGGGTTTACCATAAGCAAAGAAGGTATTAAATATAATATGTTAATGCAATTTGTAAATAATGCTTTGTAACCTTTTTGGGATGGTTTTAAGTTTGTAACTTAGTGACACACAAACTATTTTGAATTTTTACTGAGGACGGTTTATGGGGCCAGAATCATAACTAAGTAAAGGTTCAAAATCTTAAAACCAAAAAAATGAAACGTATATTAACAATCGCCATTGCCTTTTTTACGGTAATGAGCTTTGCACAAACTCAACCACAAAAACCCAGTGAACTAGTAGCCCAGCAAAAATCATCGGGCTCAAATTTTGAAAACACCGAACTTTTTACCGCAACTGCTAAAAAAAGTAATTTACAAATTCCGAAACAACTTAAGGACTATGTATTGCTTTCTTTAGATCAAAGTAAGATGAAATCTTTACAAGGTAATTTCCCGAATACGATGAACTTAAGTATTCCGGGGCAGAAAGCAGCAATGTCACTAGACCTTGTTAAAGTAAGCATTAGAACAGACGATTTTTCGGCTATAGACATGCCTTCGGGCAAGATGCTTTCTCGTGATAACATAGCGCACTATCGTGGTGTAGTAAAAGGCCAGTCTAACTCTCTGGTAGCTCTAAGTTTTTATGAAGATAAGGTATCTGGTTTTATTAGTATCGATGGTCAGAACGGTAATTTGGTAGTTGGACCAGTGAAAAATAGTAAGAGCCATATCCTCTATAAAGATAAGGAAATTAGTTATTTATATGATTTTTCTTGCCAGGTAGAAGATGATATAGAAAAAGGAGGATACACTATTGAAGAATTAGCTGATAACCCACAAAGTAAAGCAGCTGCAAAATGTGTAAAAATATTCTTTGATATATGTACAGATATTGTAAGTGATAAGGGAGGCGCTCAGGCAGCTTCTAATTATATCGAAGCTGTATTTAATCAAGTAGCAGCGCTATATGCCAATGATCAGATTTCTCTTAAATTATCGGGTACCAAAGCCTGGACCTCTAATCAGCCTTTTAGCAATAACAGTCTGGATAGCTATATCAGCTATAAAAACCAAAATGGTCTTAATGGAGATTTAGGTCATATGGTAAATTATAGTTTTGGAGGAGGACTAGCCGGAGGAATCGGAACACTGTGTAACTCATCAAGAAAAGCTGCAGTTTCTGGTATCAAAGGTAGCTATCAAAATATACCTACCTATTCTTTTGATGTATTCTTAATATCTCATGAGGTAGGACATAATGTAGGATCACGACATACACATGCATGTGTATGGAATGGTAATAATACTGCAATAGATGGTTGTGCCGGTAGAACAGAAGGAAACTGTGCATTACCAGGAAACCCTGCCGGAGGAGGAACTATCATGAGTTATTGTCCGCAAACCAGTGTTGGAGTAAATTTCAATAAAGGATTTGGTTCACAACCTGCTAATGTAATCCGCAATTATATTGCAGGATCAAGTTGTTTACAATCTTGTGATGGTGGTGGATGTAATACAGGAGATGCTATATCGGTAACATTTACCAATAATACAGATTGTACCTTACAGTATTTCCAGAACAATTCTTTACAGGGATCTGCCAATGCCGGAGGTTCATATAATGCAAATACTACAGTAGGAAGTGCATGGCAAGCCAAAAAAGCTTCGGGAGGAGACACAGTAGATAACTTTACAATGACTTGTGGTCAAACTACCTATAATTCTTCAGGAAATTGTAGTAGTGGCGGTGGTAATTGTGATGGTGTAGCGCCTTGGTCTCCAAATGTTAACTATAATGTTGGTGATCGGGTAACCTATAATGGATCTTTGTATGAAAGAACCGCTACAGGATGGACTAATTTAGGACCATGTACTACAACAACCGATCCTTGTGCAGGAGTAGCACCATATTCTTCTGGTACTGTATATAATGTGGGTGACCGTGTGACGTATAATGGGTATCTATATGAAAGAACCGCTACAGGATGGACCAACTTAGGTGCTTGTGGAGGATCATTTAGTTCTGCTTTCAAAGGAGATGGACCAGCAGGAGGATTGCAATTAAAAGCATTCCCTAATCCAGCAAAAGATCTTTTAAATCTTGAAATTAGTAATGCGAAATCTTCTTCTCAAATCAGTATCAAGGATATAAACGGAAGAACATTAGAAATCTTAGATCTTAAAACGCCTCCGGGAGGAAATGTAGTAAGAAAAACAGTAGATATTAGTAAGTTATCTACGGGTATCTATTTTGTACAAGTTACTACCGATAGTAAAACACTTACTCAAAAGATTTTTGTAAAATAATTTTTTTAACAGTAATAAAATTGGCCCTAATTAAAGGCTGCCCGTACGGGCAGCCTTTTTTTTGTGATCTATTTACCGAGAAATAATATGATAATAAGAATAATTATAAAATATCCCTGAAAAACGGGTAGTGATAAACATAAAAAACAGATAGGTTTGTTGATAATTATTATAATGATAATAGAGATCTAGATAAACGAGTTCTGTACATTCATAACATTGAGTTGCAACTATGATCGCTAGATGTGAAAGATGTAGAAATGAGTTGGAAAAAAATAGCAAAAGTTACAAGTCTTTTAATAGTGCTATCTGTATTAAATAGTTGTAGGGTGCCTTGTAATATTATTATAAAAAAGTATTTTTTTACAGAAAGCGGAGCAGTAAGACCGGCTAAAAATAAATTTAAGCTAGGGCAAAATCCTTATTACCTTAAAGAGAGTGATCATATTAAAACAGATTGTGTATATCAATCTTGCTACAGATCCTATAACAGCGATGAAAAAATATATTTGGATTGTAATAATACAAACGAAGGCATTACTTTTCTTCGATTTTTTAAAAACGGTAGGTTCTTGATGACGTATTTGTCACCAACAGAAAGAAATCTTGAACATTATAATGATTTGAAAATTGGGTATGTTGGCTACTATAAGATAGAAGATGGAATTCTGTTCTTAGAATATTTTTCGGTAAATCGTTATGGAATGGCAGCTGATTGCGGAAGTTTTGATCAGTTTAGGTGTGAAATACATGAAAATTCAATATCATCATTTTCAGTAGGAGTTACTAATGACGATGAGTCGTACGACAGGAAAAACACACTTACTAACAATTCGTATGTAAAAGTAAAAGTTGAAGGGTTAACAGGAACTCCAGATTGGTGAAAAATGATTTGCAATACAATTATAAGATGTGATATTATTATACCTTAAAATGGATTGCACTGTATGTACCAGGCGGACAATATCACTTATAAATGAAATATACAACGGGTTATAAGTATTAAAATTAAATTCTTAAAATAAACTATAAAATGAAAACGATACGTGAGCATATTGGGTTACATCAGATTAACCTTTCGGGTTGCAATGTTTCTTCAAAATTAAAGGGAGAGATTCCAATTTTTGTTTTTGATTACCTGTCTATGAGTAAAACGCTGAGGTATCAGTTATCTACTCACACCTGTGAACTTTGTGGATATAATCCCGGTTCATTAGATATTACCTGGGTAGATGGGCAAGATGAACTCCTTAGAAAAGATATATCTTCATTTTGGTTTTGGGATGATAATGGATTAATTCCGTTTGCGTATATCGGAAAAGGAGCAGAAAAAGGCCCTTTTGGCGAACACGAAGGCGTTTTATTTTTGAATACGACGAATACCAGAGAATTTGACCAAATGCCGGTTGTAGTACTCAATGTAGAAAAAGATAATGTTAAACTTACCACTGTTGCCGATAATTTTGAAGCTTTAGAGATTATCAAAAGTGAAACTAATCGTCAACTTTCAGAACAATTGAAGCAGGAAGGAAACGGCTTTTTTGGTGAAGGTAACTTCGATGCAGCTGTCCAAAATTTTTGTAAGGCAATACAAGCAGATTATACAAATCCTAATCCCTACAATAACATAGGAATGATTTCGCAGGCAACCAATAACTATTTAGATAGAGGTGAAGCTTTTTTTCAAATCTCTTATCTAGTAGATCCAGAATATACAAATGGAATGCGGGGATATAGTGGTATACTCGCCAGTAGAGGGAACCTGGAAAAAGCAATAGAGGTTATGAAGGATTGTATCCAAATAGAAGAATCAGCAGTAAACTTTGCTATTTTGAGCCGTTATTACTTAGATAACGGTGATAGAGAAAATGCAGAAAAGTTTTGTTTGAAAGGAATAGAGATCGATCAAAATCATCCAGAGTTACAAAAGATAAAAGATAGTTTGTAACGCTATTGTTACCATGACTATCAAGAATAATAAAAGAGGCCGAATTCTTTGTTGTTAACTTAAGATTCAGCCTCTCTTTATGATATAAAATTTTTAGACTCTTTTTTAGGACTCCGAATCAATCTTAGTAGATTCGGTTTTACCGTCATTAATCATTTCGGTACCTGCGCTTTTTAAATATTTATCTAAGAACTTCAAAATTCTACCATAGGCTTCGATTTGATTTTCTTTTTTTACAAATCCATGTCCTTCATCCTCGAATAATACATATTCTACAGGAACACCACTTTTCTTAACTCCTTCTACAATTTCATCAGATTCTACTTTTAAAACTCTGGGATCTTTGGCTCCTTGAAGAACAATCAATGGTTTTGTAACTTTTTCAGTGTGAAAAAGTGGAGAAATTTGTCGTAAACGAACAGAATCAGCGGTATTTGGATCTCCCATTTCTGTGTACAACGCTTCTTTAAAAGATTCCCACCATGGCGGAATACTTTTTAATGTTCTTAACCAATTTGTAACTCCAAAAATATTTACACCAACCTTAAATTCTTCTGGAGTATAAGTAAGGGCTGCCATAGTCATATAACCTCCATAAGAACCACCAATGATTCCTATTTTATCGGCGTCTACGATATCTTGTTTTGCCAGCCAGTCTTTTCCTGCAACACAATCTTTTAGATCTTTATCCCCATGATTTCGATCATCCATTTTGAAAAAAGTCTTACCATAACCACTACTACCTCTGTTATTAACAGCTAATACAGCGTATCCATGATTTACCAGGTATTGAATTACAGAACTAAATCCTTGTCTGGATTGTCCTCCGGGGCCGCCATGAACCCAAACTAATGCAGGAACTTTATGATCAACAGTTGCTTGTTTAGGCTTATAATATATAGCAGGAATATCTAATCCATCAAAAGATTTAAAACGAACTACTTCTGAAGTAACCAAATGATCTGGATTGATATCTTTATTTAAAACATCTGTTAGCTTATGGTATTTTTTGGTTGCAAGATCATAAGAGTATGAATTGGTAGGCGTATTTGACCCTCCAACGCTAAGTAATGCCATAGATTCATCTCTCGAAAAACGTGCCCTATTAATTTGTTGATTTTCTATAGAAGGGAAATCAATAGTATTACCTGTGGCTACTTCTTTTACCTCCATAACCGTCTTAGCATCTTCATTGGTAAACATTACCTGGTATTTTCCGTTTTGGGTGAAGTAAAAACCAGAAATATCCCAGTTTTTTTCTAAAACCTTTTCTTTACTACCATCTTCAAGATTATACTTCATTAAGTAACTAAATTCTGCATTATCATCGGTAGTATAATAGAATGATTTACCATCTGGAGAAAAATCCTCTGGTGAGTTTCCGCTTAAGTTATCGTTAATCTTAACTTTTTCTTTGGTTTCGGTATTCAATAGATAAAGATCATTATCATTAGTATTGATAGACTTAGAAAGCGCTATATACTTTCTGTCTTCAGACATTCCGCCAAAATCCATCCCATCGGTATTCTGATAAATTAACTTGGATGTAAAATCAGCAATATCCATCTCATAATGATCCATATATTTAGGATCTCGCTCGTTAGTGGCATAAAAGAAACTTTTGCCATCTTTGGCCCATCCTCTAAACGAGGCTCTTACATTCTTTTCGGGAGTCAGACGTTTGATACCCGAACTGTCTTTGATAAAGAGTTTATGTATTTCATCACCATTACCATCCATTCTGAATAAGATTCTATCATCCTCGGGGAAATATGATAACCCAAAAACCGAAGCACTATCAGATTTGGTTACAGGTATAAGTTCACCACCATTGGTAGCAACAGTATACATATTATAGATTCCAGAACGGTTGCTTGTCATAAGCACCTTGGATTTATCTGCAGAAAATCCATTCGAAAATGCATTTTCATTATCCATAAATTGTTCTATCGAATACTGGTCGATTTTGATAGGCTGAGCGATTTCCTCTTTTTTTTCTTGCTTACAAGAGTAGAAGAGGAGCAGCCCCATACTAAGTGTGAATAGTTTTTTCATGAGTGTTTTATTTATCTGTTATTATTCTAAACTAAAATTCTTAATTTCTTTAAAAGGAGAGGCATCTAGCTTCTCAATAGCTTCGCGATATGGTTTCCAATCGTTTATAAAAAATTCGTTGGTTTTTACCAGTGCATCTTGTAACGCATCTTTAGCTTGTTTTATCAAGGTGTTTTCTGTAGAAGTTAGTCCGTTTTGACGGCTACCTACATACCATCCTGCTGTACCCATACGTTGCATCACCGTTACTTCTGGATTACGAGTGATTCCCTGACGCTTATCTTCCTTACCAAGATAGATAGCAATTACACTATCGATTTTTTTAGAAATATCTTTAGATAATTTAATCTGATCTTTATATTTCTTTTTATCTAATTTTTTAAGCTCTTTCTGGTATTTTGAAGCTATATCCTTACTCTCTACCAGTTGTTTTACAGCATCTGCTGCCGATTGCCTCATTTTTTCCATGTTTTTTGAAGCGGCATAAATTTCATTGATATTCTTCTGGGATATTTGTAATCTAGGATCAGATTTAACCTCGATCATAGTTTCAGATTTTTGATCCCCATATTCTAGTACCAGTTTATATTTCCCTGGTTTTACACCAACACCACCGGGTTCTCTATCTTGTTTTTGGATTTTTCGCGAAGGTCGATCAACACCTTTTTCATTCATAAACCATTTTGTTTTATGAAACCCTGTAGAATCGGGGGTCTTTTCTTTTAAGGTTCTGATCAAACGATCACCATCATAGATTTTAAGATGAATAGAATCCCATTTTACCTTGGCTTCTTCTTTCTCACTATCAGACTCATCTTCATTGCCTTCCTTTTTATCTTCTTCTTTGCTAGGTTCTTCTTTTTTCTTTTCTTCTACTTTAAGATAATATGAAATAAGAGCTCCATAGTCACGATTTTCACCATTATATAGGGCATCTCCTCCAAAACGACTACCTGTAGGTTGTTGATAAGCAGCTTGATATGCTGTAGGAGGATCAAAAAGATGTAATTTCTGACTTAAAATAGTGCTGTTTTTTGCCAATGCTCTTAGTGGTCGTATATCATCTAATACCCAGGCAGCTCTACCAAAAGTACCAATAACCAGATCATGCTCTCTAGGTTGTATTACCAAATCTTTTACCGATACGGTAGGAAAACCTTTGGTCCATTTTGTCCAACTGTTTCCTGCATTAAGAGAAATATACAATCCATCATCTGTACCCAGAAATAATAGGTTTTTTTCTATAGGATCTTCAACAATACTAAGCGTATAACTTTTTACGTCATTCTGGTTAACAATACGTTTCCAGGTCTTACCGTAATCCGTAGTTCTAAACGCATATGGTGTATAGTTAAATCTTCTGTAATCATTAGCGACCAAAAGAGCTTCTCCTTTCTTTTTGTTTGAGGCTTTGATTTGTACAATCCAGCTTCCTTTTGGTAATTCTTTTATATTATTAGATACATCGGTCCAGTTTGTTCCTCCGTTTTGAGTGATATGTACTCGGCCGTCATCGGTACTTGCCCAAAGCATATTTTGCTCTAGCGGCGAAGGCTCAACAACCAAAACAGTACAGTGATTTTCTGCACCTGTAGCATCCATTGTTAATCCACCGCTTTCTGCTTGTTTTAACTTCTCGGGATTGTTTGTCGAAAGATCGGGAGATATCACTTTCCAGGTAAGTCCCTTATCTGTACTCTTGTGTACAAACTGACTTCCGAAATAGATTGTACTATTATCAAATGGATCAATATTGATTGCTGCATTCCAGTTAAAACGCAATTTTACTTTAGGATCGGGGTGAGTAGGGCGCACCGTATAATTGTTACCCGTCATCCAATCATAGCGGCTTACATATCCTTGCTGACTCATCGTCCATCCATATCTAGAGTCATCTTTATCGGGTACAACATCAAACCCATCACCAAATGATATTTCCTGCCAGTATGAGTTTCTGATTCCTTGTGCTTTCCATACATAAGCAGGACCTCTCCAGCTACCATTATCCTGCATACCTCCGTATACATTATAAGGAAATTCGTTGTCTACATTAATATGATAAAATTGTGCGACAGGAAGATTTCCTATAAAACGCCAGGATTTACCTCCATCACGAGTGATGTTTAGTCCCCCATCATTACCATCAATCATATAACTCCCATCATTAGGGTGAATCCACCATGCATGATGATCTGGGTGTACTCCATTATCAACACCATAAGCAGGCATCAACTGTGTAAAGTTTTTACCACCATCTTCAGAAACATTTACATAGGTAAATACAGAATATACTCGATTCTCATTTTGTGGGTCTACGAATATATCAGAGTAATAAAAAGGACGATTACCGATATCTTTTTTATCATTAATTTTTTTCCATTTAAACCCTCCGTCTGTTGATTTGTATAGTGCATTCTTTTTGGCCTCGACCAATGCATATACAATATTAGGTTTATTAGGTGCTATTGCTAATCCTATTCTACCTAAATTACCTTTTGGAAGCCCGTCTTTATCAGTACGTTCTTCCCAGTTCTTCCCTCCATCATGAGTGATGTAAAGACCAGAACCTTCTCCTCCCGAATTAAAAAACCATGGGTCACGCTTATGTTCCCACATAGCAACTATTAACTTGTTAGGATTTGTAGGATCCATGACTAGATCTGCAGCTCCGGTTTTATTGTTATTAAATAGAATTTTGGTCCAGGTAGTACCTCCATCGGTAGTTTTAAAAACTCCTCTTTCTGGATGCTCCCCCCAGGGAGATCCAATTGCTGCAACATAAACGATATCAGGATTAGTAGGATCAATGATTACTTTATGTATGTGACGGGTTTTCTCTAACCCCATAAGTTTCCAATTTTTACCACCATCCAGAGATCTATAAATACCATATCCACCATTAAGACTATTTCTAGGATTTCCTTCTCCTGTACCTACCCAGATTACCGATGGATTTGATTGTTGGATAGCCACGGCTCCAATAGAAGCAGTAGCTTCATTATTAAAAATAGGAGCCCATTTGATCCCTCCAGAAGTAGATTTCCAGAGTCCACCAGAAGCGGTTCCCGCATATATAATATCAGGATTGGTAGTTACCACATCTATAGCAGTGACACGACCACTCATTCCTCCAGGACCTATATTACGCGGAGTGTTATCTTTAATAAGATCCATAGTGAATTTCTGTGCAGATAATGTAGAAATCACACCTAGTAGTAACAGTAAAAATATTCGTTTTTTCATTTTTTTGGTTGTGAATTAATTATAGTTGTATTTGTTGTTCTAATGTTGTGAGAAAATATATATCGGGATATCTGTTTTTTAAATCTAAAAGCTCTTTCTTTTTTATTTTGGGCGAAATATGGGTAGCGATTACCTTTTTCGGATTGATATATTTTTTAATCAATATTGATGCATCATCTTGTAAAAGCATCCAATACGGCAGAATAGCAACGTCGATACTGGCACCATGTAATTGTAGCGTATTAAACAATTCGATTTCTTCGAGCCAGTTGGTATCTCCTACATGCAGAAATTTCTTATTGTTTATTTTAATAATGTATCCTACATTCTCTACAGCAACATGCCTTTTACCAGCATGATTTATTTTGAGTCCTGTAACCGTTACTTTACCAATATCTATAGTTTGTTTGGTATAGTCTTTTGTTGTAATTGTAACTACTCGATCTTCAAAATCAGAGAAATTCTTAGTGATTTGATTTGCTCCAAAAAGGACAGCTTTTTTGTTTAAGACTAAATACTCCCGTGATAACGAGGCACTAAAATGATCCCCATGGTAGTGTGTGAATAAAATAACATTAGGTTTAAATCTGGTATTGATTTTATGAACTACCTCTTTAGAAGGAAATAGATAATCATCTCCATATTTTGTGTGCAGACCATCGATTAGTACAGAAGATTGATGATCCGATATAAGAACCCCCATATTACCTGTATAGGTAAGTGTTATATTTTCTTGTGAAATACCAGAAATACTGTAAAGAAGACCAGAAAGAAAGAAGAATATTTTTAACACGTTCTAATGGGTTGGTTTTGAAAAGTCTAAAGTAAATAAAATGAATATGCTAAAGTCTTAAAGCCGTGTTAAGGTAAAATGGGGTAAATTTGAAAGATTAAAAATCGTATTTATAATGAAATATATAGAACTCACACTTAAGAATCATACAATCCTTCATGGCTTTGATGCTCGAAATCGAGAAATTACAGAAGAAGTAGAAGTAGAAGAGGCTTCAAAAAAAATAGTAGCGGTTAAGAGAATTTTATCGATCAGCGAAAAGTATATTTTAATAAAATATGCATATGATAGAGTTGTATACTGGGAATATATGGAGGATTATGAAACTATAAAAAAGATACTTGTATCATAAGTGATAGTTATATTTTTTTAAATTCCTTTGGAAAAGAGGAAGGTTCAAAATCCCAGAAATAGGGAAGTAGATAGTAAGTGATTACTATAATTAAGATAATAGATATAATGTTTAACCAAAATCCTTTTTTCATCATATCAGGAATGGTCAAATAGCCCGAACCAAATACCACTGCGTTAGGTGGAGTAGCTACGGGAAGCATGAACGCACATGATGCTGCAATTGTAGCACCTACCATAAGAATAAATGGATGCACATCAAGTGATAGCGCCATTGATGCCAAAACAGGTAATAACATTGAAGTAGTAGCAACATTTGATGTGATTTCGGTTAAGAAATTTACCGCAGTAACAATAAAAGCCAAAAGAGTAATCAAATAAACTCCTTGCAATAATGTCATTTGTGTACCGATCCATAGTGCTAATCCCGATTCTTTAAAACCAGACGCCAAAGCAAGACCACCACCAAATAGTAAAAGTACACCCCATGGTAACTTTACTGCCGATTGCCAGTTCATTAATGGTTTTCCTTTTTCTCGACTGGGTAGAAGAAAAAGAAGTAATGCTGCAGTAATGGCAATTATAGTATCGTCTATAGCCGAAAAAATAGGCTGTAATAAAAATGACCTTGTAATCCAGGCAAAAGCAGTGCATATAAATACGGCGAGTACCAGTTTTTCTTCAAAAGATATCTTGCCTAATTCTTTCAGTTGTCTTTTTACCTCATTTTTCCCCCCAGGAAATTCTTTCTGTTTAAAAGAAAATGCGATTTGAACCAAATAACGCCAACAGATGAATAACATTATTAGTGAGATAGGCAAACCTATAACAATCCAATTGGTAAATGTGATCTCAAAACCATAAATTTCTTTAACAATCCCAGCTAGAATAAGATTAGTAGGAGTTCCTATAAGTGAAGCAACTCCTCCAATAGATGCACTATATGCTATAGCGAGCATTAGCGCTTTTCCGAAGATTTTATTTTCATCTTCGATAGTGTTTGGATTATCGGTAAGTTGAGTAATTATTGCTATACCAATAGGTAACATCATTACAGATGTCGCAGTGTTAGAAATCCACATCGATAAAAATGCTGTAGCAATCATAAAACCAAGAATCATGGTTTTAACATTGGTACCAATAATATTTATAATGCTTAATGCGATACGTTTATGTAGATTCCATCTCTCTATCCCAATAGCCAATATAAACCCGCCTGCATATAAGAAGATATTATGATTGCCAAATGCTGCAGTTGTCGTTTTAATATCTAAACCACCAGATAACGGAAATAAAACAATGGGCAATAGCGAAGTGGCAGCAATAGGAATAGCCTCGGTAATCCACCATATAGCAATCCATAAAGTACTAGCTAGTATTGCATTGGCTTCTTTACTTAAACCCTCGGGGTGAAAAAAAAATAGTACAAGAAAAAAAATTGCAGGGCCAGATATAGCTCCTATTTTTTTAATACTTACATTCATGCGATGCTGTTGTTAAGAAATCATAGGTTTAGTAAATGATTGATAAAAGTATAGATAAAAGAATTAAATCTTTACCCTAAAGCGTAGAAATATTACTTCGGGAGTATAGGGTAATAGTTAGGTTGGTCTGCATAAATTCTATAAAAGAGAATATGGCAGAAAGAAAAAGGATGTATTGTATAAATGGGTTTTGTTAAGGTATCATAACCTTTGATTTGTCACTATTTCGTGCAGAAATTAGATGAAAGTTTTTATCAACTTTTACAATAATTATTTTACCAGTATGTAAATTTACCATCTTCCATCTAAACCCATAGGATGTTTCGAAAATCGCAGATCTTGCCGTTTTCCGTAAATCAATTTCATCAATGTTTTCGACAATTTGATTCGCCAAAAGATCAAGTCCTCTTTCTTTAACTTCTTCTGTAGAAAGTTTACGATCACGAGGGTTTTGACTTTGATCAATAGTAATTTCGTATGAAGACGCTTCAATACTACTATTAGGAAATACTAAAAAAGAGAAAAATACTAAAAAAGAGAGTATGTAATTTTTCATAATCTAACGATTTTGTGAATTACATACTATATCACTGAATAATATGCAATTACGTTGGGTTTACGTGTATTGTCATAAGTATTTGTATAGTGCTTAACAATTATCTTAAAAAGGGGTATTGTAAAATTAACGCTTAAATACCTTTTTTATGATATTATTATGTTAAAAAAATGATAATTTCTCTTAAAATTTTGCTTTTCTACCTTTTATTGTTATAAAAAATCAATTTCCGTAGTTTTAATACGGTGATTACTTTATTCTCATTTCTTGTATAGTTTTTTACCAGCCTCATAATATTTATCTCCTTCTATCCAAAAAGGAGTTGTTTCATTGTTAGCAATGTTTCTGCAGGCTAAAACATAGGACTGAAAAAACTTAAATAAATAGTCGTAATCTAAAGTATCGGGATTGTCGGTAACCTGGTGGTAGTACTTTGTGATTTCTTCGTCAAAAGCAGTGAATCCCATACTAAAAGTAGGTGCAGGAATCCCTTTTGCAGCAAAGTGTACATTATCAGATCGATCAAATAATCCTTGTTCGGGAGCAGGATCATCAATGGCTTTTAGTCCAAATTTGGTAGCAGCGTCTTCAATATCCTTTTGTGCAGTTGTTCTGCTTAAACCAATAATCGTTGCCAGTGTTGTGTCATTATAACCTCCATTATCACTATTAAAGCAATATACCATTTGGTGTAAAGGAATTACAGGGTGGTCTACATACCACTTACTTCCTAATAGCCCTTTCTCTTCTCCTGTAAATAGGATAAAAAGCGCCGATCTTTTGGTTGGGTATTTTGCAATATTTTCTGCCGCAGAAAGTACAGTAACGGTACCTACTGCATTATCTCTGGCTCCATTGTATATCGAATCATTTTCAACAGCTTTACCGATACCCACATGATCGTAATGAGCAGAATAAATGATGTATTCATTTTTAAGTTTGGGATCAGTACCTTCTACATAACCAATGACGTTTTGCGAAGTAACCGCACTTTTTTTAATTCCCTCAATAGTAAATTCGATATCAATCTCTTTATTTGTAGTAAATAGTTTACTAATATCTTCATTTTTGTCATTTATCCATGTATGAGAAAAGCTGTCTGCATCTTCTTTTTGATCTGCAACAATCATTTTTTCACCATTTAAATAGTGCTCTAATCTCATCCACGTTGGGTCATCAAAATTAGAAACCTCAATAATACCTATGGCACCTTTTTGTTTGGCGAGAGTATTCTTTTCTTTAGCTGTAGAAAAAGCTGGCCTGATATTTTTGTTGTCTTTAGTTCCTATAATAGTAATTACATATTTCCCTTTTACATCAATAGTATTATAATCTTCTTCTAGACCGTAATTTAAGAAAACGGCTTTTCCTTTATAATTGGCATTTCCCGATGCTACTGTAGCTATTTTATTAAGAACTAAAGCTCCTGTTTTAAATTCGGTCTTTGTAGCTCCAGACGTTTTCTCCAGCTCCACATTTTGAAGATAACTGGTGGTCTCGGGAATTGGTTTTACTCCATATCCTCGTAGCATATTGGCAAGATATTGCGCAGCAATTTTGTTTTCGGGACTTCCGGTTTGCCTACCTTTTAGTTCATCTGAAGCCAGAAAATAAATATGCCCTTCAATTTCACTTTTAGAAACAGTAGATTTTACTTTTTCGACATCATCCTGTGCCGAAATAGAGATTGTAAAAAGAAAAAGTAACGAGAGTATAATAGATTTTTTCATGAGTGAGTATGATATAATTGTGTGATCAAATTAATGGTATAGCATAGCTACCTTCTTTTCAAAGATAACAATTGTTTGTACTTTGTTATAATACAAGAAGTTGTTTTCTAATAAATGTTGTCAAAAATAAATGTTAATTCTCATTTCTTCGATAGATAATAAGTTCTTATCTTTTATAAATTATACTAACTTTATCTAATGAAAAAAGAAAAGAAAGTATTTAGAAAAGGCTTTGCATTCAAAATCTTTGAGGCGCCAGAACAATCTCTGTTTGATAAGCTTTTTGATATTTTTCAGGAAGTTATCACTCATACTTCAGGAGATCTTGATGAGGCTTTAGACTGGATGAGAGAATTGGATAAAGAATATCAGCTTACCGATGAGAATTACACGCTAGATGATTTTGTAGAGGATTTAAAAAAGAAGGGGTACATTCGAGAAGAGATAAAACCAGATGGTAAAGGAGGGATGTCTATTACAGCCAAAACCGAACAGGCAATTCGCAAAAGGGCATTGGATCAAATTTTTGGAAAGCTAAAACGAAGCGGAGCAGGTAATCACAGAACAAATTATATTGGTAAAGGAGATGAACACTCTGGGGAGTTTCGTAATTATCAGTATGGAGATTCGTTAGAGCAAATATCAATAACAGAAAGCCTTAAAAATGCGCAAATCAATCATGGTATTGGTGATTTAAATCTTACCGAAGATGACCTTGTAGTCGAAGAAACCCAGTATAAAGCACAAATGAGTACAGTACTAATGATTGATATTAGTCACAGTATGATTCTATATGGTGAGGATCGTATAACTCCTGCCAAGAAAGTTGCAATGGCACTTGCAGAGCTTATTATTACCAAATATCCTAAAGATACATTGGATATATTGGTTTTTGGTAATGATGCATGGCCAATTGCGATCAAAGATTTGCCTTACTTACAGGTAGGACCATATCATACGAATACCGTAGCAGGTTTACAGTTGGCTATGGATATGTTGCGAAGAAAACGTAATACAAACAAGCAGATTTTTATGATTACCGATGGTAAACCCAGTTGTTTAAGAATGCCAGATGGGCAATACTATAAAAATAGTAATGGATTAGACAGGTATATTGTAAGCAAATGTTATATGATGGCTCAACAAGCCAGGAAGTTACATATCCCCATAACGACTTTTATGATTGCGCAAGACCCTTATTTAATGCAGTTTGTAAGAGAGTTTACCTATGCGAATCAAGGAAAAGCATTTTATACCGGTCTTAATGGTTTAGGTGAAATGATTTTTGAAGATTATGAAACAAATAGAAAAAAAAGAATACGAGGATAAACTCGTTTTGATTTTAAAAGTAATTGTAAGAACGAAAAGAAAAAAATGAAAGTTTTAGATATAAAGACATTAGGCCAGTTAAAAAAATCGGGATATAAAAGTATATCGATAAAAGATGAATTAAGAAACAATCTAAGAACTAAGATTAGTAATAACAAAGATACTTTTACTGGTATTCATGGATATGAAAATACGGTGATTCCCGAATTAGAAAGAGCAATTCTTTCTAGGCATAATATTAATTTATTAGGGTTAAGGGGGCAGGCAAAAACTCGTTTGGCAAGACAAATGATAAACCTGCTGGATGAATGGGTTCCTGTGGTAGAGGGTTCAGAAATTAATGATGATCCGTTTCATCCTATTTCTAGATATGCTACTAACTTGATAGAAGAAAAAGGAGACGACACACCCATTAGTTGGTTGCATCGATCAGAACGTTTTGCAGAAAAATTAGCAACTCCAGATGTTACTGTAGCAGATATAATAGGAGATGTAGATCCAATTAAAGCCGCTAATCTAAAATTAAGCTATGCAGATGATCGTGTGATTCATTTTGGGATGATCCCAAGAGCAAACCGAAGTATTTTTGTTATTAATGAATTACCAGATTTACAAGCTCGTATACAAGTTGCATTATTTAATATTTTACAAGAAGGTGATATCCAGATTAGAGGATTTAAGCTTCGATTACCATTAGATATACAATTTGTGTTTACAGCAAACCCAGAGGATTATACGAATCGCGGAAGCATTGTAACACCTTTAAAAGATAGAATAGGCTCACAGATTCTTACTCACTATCCCAAAACTGTAGCAATAGCAAAAACAATTACCCAGCAGGAGGCTAAATTAGATTCGAGGCAAGCCGATTTGGTTTGTGTACCAGAGATAGCAAAGGACTTATTAGAACAAATTAGTTTTCAGGCTAGAGAAAGTGAGTTTATTGATCATAAAAGTGGTATAAGTGCCAGGATGAGTATTACTGCTTATGAAAATTTGTTAAGTATGGCAGAATACAGAGCCTTACGATCTGGTGATGATCAAACAGTATTGCGATTAAGCGATTTTACCGGGGTTATTCCTGCTATTACCGGTAAAGTAGAATTGGTATATGAAGGAGAGCAGGAGGGAGCTGCTTCTGTAGCAAATTCCTTAATTGCTGATGCTATCAAGACTTTATTTCCCGAATACTTTCCGAAAATCGAAAAACTAGAAAAAGAAGGCTATGAAAGCCCATATCAAAACCTAATAAATTGGTTTTTTGAAGAGAGCGGATTCGAATTACTAGATGATATATCGGATAAAGAGTATAAAGAAAAACTAAATGCCATTACGCCACTTAAAAATCTGATTAATGAATATCATCCCGAAATGAGTACAGAAGAAAGTTATTTTATGATGGAATTCTTATTGTGGGGATTGGTAGAGTTTAAAAAACTAAGTAAACATAGATTGTCAGAAGGATTTCATTTTAATGATCTTTATGGGAGTTATATAAGTGGATTATAGTTTTAAAATTATTTCAAAAAAGTTAAATCAGACAAATAAATAATAATGTAAAAAAAATAGCATTCTAAAAAAAGAATGTTATTTTTTTTGAAAGGAATTCTTTTTTTCAGTAAAAATAGCCTGATAATGTGTTGTTTTATGCTACTTAGATATTTTTTTTTATATCATTCTTACCTATTTATATCTTGTTAAGTATTCATAAATAATATATAAATGTTTACACTTTTAAAACTTAACATTATGAGACACAAACTCAAATTTTTACTTACCACATTTTTGCTGGTTAACTTTTTTGTTTATTCACAAACGTTTGTCCGAAACTATAGTGGAGAAACAACAGAACACCAATTAAAAATGGATTTTTCGCCACAGTCATGGGGAGACGTATACCTTGTTATTGAAGTAAAAAACACTGGTCAAAATGATATCAGTGTTAAAAACTCTAAAGTTCAATTTCTATCAGATGCAATACCTGGTTTGGTAAACTTTGTTCCTAATGGAGGTATGTCTTATCCAAAAACTGTAAGTATGAAATCTTCTCCAAATGGTGATCGATATCGTAATACTATTGATATAGAACTTTCAGACGAATCTTGGGTAGATTATAAGTTATCTTCTAACGAAAGCTTTAAAGCCAAAATTAATCTAAAAACAGTAACATCGTCTTATGAGAGTTTGGCAGATGCTGTTCGATTCTATCCAGAAAATGGAGATCCTTCATTATTTGTAAACGTAATTACTACTGTAACGAATAATGATTCTAATACTGTTGAGGTTACTTATAAAAATAATGATTTTGATACCCAGGTAACCAAAACCATTACTACTACGAATACTGGTTTATTGAGAATTAATAAACAATATCAAATATGGGCAAATGATTTTATTTCTGGTAGTACGGTTTATAAAAGTAAATATTCTAAGACATCCCCGTTATCTTTTTTACCGTCAGATACTAATAAGACAATTTCTGTACCGTATACTAAATCGACTATAAAAACAGAAAATCTAATTGTTAATGTAAATGGACTTCCTAATGGAGTTTCTACAACAATTGATTTAAAAAATAAAGACATAAATAATGTCACTAAAAACGAAAAAATTGTAGAAGGTAGCAATACGATTACTAAAGTTATGGAAGGAAGCTATTCTGTAACCATCTCTTCTTATACTGATACAGATAAAGATATTATATATATGCCAAGATATGATGATAATTTAACCATATCGGTTGGTAAACCTAATCAATTAGACGTTTCCTTTGTAAGTTACCCCATAAAAGAATTTACGGTAAAAGGCTTTCCTAAATATCTATCACATGGTACTATAACTAGCGCTGCTTCTGCCATTGATGAAGGTTTAAAAAAAGCTCCTTTAAGTGTTTTGTTTAAATATTCTGGTATTGATGGTGCTGGAGACAGAGGTAAGATACCTGATATGACAGCTACCATTAATACAATTAAGCAAGCACGACGATTAGAAACTAATCAAGAAGGGAAAAACATACTCCCGGTAATGGTTCATTATACTGCTAATGCTAGTGGAGGAGGATCAGGAGAAGCTATAAAAGATATGACCGAGCATCAAAATTTATATTTTCACTATAGAAATTTGATTCAAGAGATTAAAGTAATGCTAAGTTATGAAGATGCAGATCACCCTAATCCCGGTGCTTTTGTAATAAGTCCAGATCTAATAGGAGCTATTCAACAAGATGTAGTTTTTGGGAATGACCACAATATAAGAACAATAAAGGTTGATGTAAATCAAGACATTAAGAAAGCTTTTAAAGATGAAAATTTAAGTATCGATAACATTCCTTCTTTTTCAGATAATTTAAAAGGTTATTTTCAATCAATAAACTTTTTAATTCATCATGTGGGAGAATGTAAAATTCCATTTGGATACCAACAAAATGTTTGGTCTGCAGGATCTGCTCGTTGGGTATATAAAAATGCAAATGAATATAATGATCCGGTAAGTGAAGCTACAGAGATAGCAGATTTTATGAATGATTTAGAACTATATACAGGAGATTGGAAACCAGATTTTATAGCCTTTGATAGATATGAACGGGATTGCTTCGGGCCAGTTTCTATAGATAGTTATGCATGGACAGCAAAACATTGGGACAAATATTTGATTTTTTGTAAAGAAATAGCAGAACGAATAGGAAATGCTCCTATAATGCTATGGCAAATCCCTGGAGGACATATGCCAACTGCAGATGAGAATATTATCAATTTTGATATTGCTAATCATTCTTCGGCTTCGGCACCGTTTTTTTTTGGGAGATAAAAGAATAGGAACAGATCTTAATAAGATACATCCAGATTTAAAAAAGATAGTGTTAACACAACCACATTATGCTGCCAAAAATATTGGGGAACATTTGGGTAACGATAATGGGTATGATTGGAGTACATCTAACATGCAAAAATTGGCGGATATGAATGTCTTTACAATTTTATGGGGTGGAGGATCTACTACTGGGATAGCCCCTATTGGTACGAATGGAGATGATGATCAATGGTTAGCTGCTAAAATAACAGACTATTATAAGAAACCAGTATATAAAACTATTTCGATTGTACCTTATCAAGATGCAGCATATTGTCAAAATACCACCGTATCGTCTTCTACTCAAAATGACATGAAGAAAACATTGGATGTGAAAATATTTCCTAATCCTGCTAAAGATCAATTACAGATAGAAAACTATGTTTTAGATAAGGACTTTGTTATAACTATTTATAATATATACGGTGAAAAAATAGTGGACTATAAAAATCAAAAACTACTAGATGTTTCTAATTTATCCAAAGGAGCATATATTATTAAATTACAATATATAGATTCTTTAGAAAGCAATATTTCTAAAATATTTTACAAAAGATAAAGCTCTAATTTAGTTTACGTTTCACCACCAAACGACAAAAAAACGGTCATAAGAATCTTCATTACTTTTCATCCAAAGTAATGGAGATTTTTTTTGTGATAATGATACCCGTACCTGTTCTTTTATAGCAGTAAAAGAAAACCAGGCGTCACTATATTTTGGATCGGTAACCCAATTTTTTTTCTTCGGAATATTAAAATAAGAATTACCATATTGTTCTGAAGTAAAAGCTTCTGATCTTAACCAAAAACCAACAATACATTGATTGTTTATAATAGGGAACAACTTATTTTTCATAGAAAGAGGAACAAAAAGATTGGCCATATAACATACCTGTTGATGAATACTTTTTGAATCTATATCTATATCTTCAAGAATAGACAAGGTTTCTTCTCTGTAGAGTAAAGGCAATTGTTTTATCTTCAGCTTTTCTATTTTTTGAAGTAAAGTATCTTTGCGATTTGGGCCAATCCATTGCTGAAGTTCACCTTTAATTAATGGATCATACAAATAAAATTTGTATACAACTTCAATATGTAAAGTGTTATTAGTTCTATGATCTTTTACTAGAAAATCTAATTCTCCGATTGTTATTTTATCCTGGTATACCTGAATATTCTTTGCTATAATCTCGTACTGGTCAGTATTGGTAATACCATATTCAAAAAAAAACTCTATACGCTTACCTAATACTTCATTATCCCGAATATTAATTTCTGTTTCATCGGGTAAAGCATCGTTTTCTAGTATTTCTTCGATATTAAAAGGAGATAATCCCAAAAGAGTTTTGTCGGTCCATAAGGTTTTACTATTTAAAAACCCTAGATATTCATTTTTGATTGACATTTAGACTTTAGGTAAATTTTGATTTTGAAAAAACTGAAAAGTATTTATTAATGATAGGTTTCAGTATTTTTCTATCTACGGGTTTAGAAACAAAATCATCGCATCCTGCATCTAATGCTTTTTGGATATCTTCTTCTGTAGAATACGCCGTTTGCGCTACAATAGGTAATCCGGGCCTCATTTTCTTTATCTTTCTTGTAGCTGTATACCCATCCATTACAGGCATTCTTATATCCATGAGAATTAAATCTATATGTTCATTTTTTTTGCAAATCTCTACTGCTTTCTTGCCATTTTCTGCACGATGAATTACAAATTTATATCCTTTCATTTTAAGTAATATCGTTTTAAGGAATAAAAAATTTACATCTCCGTCCTCTACAATTAAAATAACTTGTTTTATAGGAATATCCGGAGCCTTTTCTTTCTCCAAAGGAGTATCAGATATCACAGAATTAACAATGGGATGGTATGGTACAGTTAATGTAAAAATTGAACCTTTATTAACCATTGAAACAAAGGTAACATTACCACCGATTAAATTGGCATTTTTCTGGGCAATTGATAAACCTAATCCAAGGCCATCATAGCTTTTTGTAGCTTCTTTTTCAGATTGTGAGAAGTTTCTAAATATTAGTTCCTGATCTTCGGGTTTAATGCCGATTCCCGTATCTATTATGGTAATCACCAAAGAGCTATTTTCAATTTCGCAAGAAATTTCTATCATACCTTTGGTCGTAAATTTAATTGCATTATCAATAAGGTTTTGTAAAATCTTGTGGATTTTTAATTTATCCATAAGTATGATTCCCTGATCATCTGTTAACTTATTATTGAGGTATATTGCAATATTTTTGCTAATCGCTTTACTCTGAAAATCGGAAAATAGTTTTTGTAACGTCTCATTAATATTTATTTCTTCAAAACGAACTTCGACCTGATTAGTCTCTAATTTTGAAATTTCGATGATATCATCGATAATGTTGATTAATTGATTACTACTATTTATAATAATTTTTGAATATTCTTTTTGTTGATCCGATGTAATTTGTGGATCATTAAGTAATTCAGAAAAACCAATAATACCATTCATGGGCGTACGTACTTCATGAGAAATATTATGAATAAATGCAGTTTTTAATTTATTACTCTCTTCGGCTCGTTCTTTAGCAATTTTTAATTCTTTTGTTTTTTGTTTAATTAAGTATTTAAGATAGCGGTTAAGAAGAAGAATAACAACTAACGACAATAGAATAATCCCGGTAAGCGTAATCCAGAAGTTTGCTTTTTTATAAAAAGGAACGACGGCATTATATAGCCAATTGTCAAAAATAATTTCCTTTTCGCGATCAGTAATACTATTTGTCGTCTTAGCAATAATATTGCTAAGCATAACATTACTTTTTTGAACCGCAAGACTTGGAGCGTATGTATATTGAGTTTCTGAAACAATTTTAAGATTATCTAGATTTTCAGTTTTTATAAGATAATTGGCTACTGCTTTCGGCCCAATATAGGCATGATATTTTCCAGAACTAACTTTTTTTAAACAACTTAAATCATCTATTTCTGTAGAAATGTTGAGATCTTTTTCATACTCTTTTAAGATCTCATATATCGCATAATCTTTAGGAACCGTAATTATTTTATCATTATAATCTTTTAGATGTGTACCATAATCGATATCTTTTTGAGTTACAATAGTATGACTAGATTCGAAGAGTTGTGAGTAGAAATTAAGGTAAGCATCTCTTTTATTGGTTTGTTGAATTTCTAAAATGATTTCAATTTTGTTATTTTTTGCATCATTTAGAAGTTGTTCCCAATTAGTATACAGTTTTCGTTGAAATTTGTGATTTGTTTTCTTTTCGATAAGGGAGAGATAATCGATTAAGATACCGTCTATTTCTTCATTCTCATTAATGAATTGATATGGGGCATAATATGGAAAAAGCCCAACAGAAATACTATCATTGTTTTGTAGCCAATCTTTCTCTTTGTCACTTAAGACTGTAGATTTCGAACAAGAAAAAAATCCTATCCATATACTAAAGAAACAGAAAATATATAGTAATTTTTTTGCCATAGCTTTTTACTAGTTATCCCTTACTTTTCTTGCTCCTTATTAATAAAGATACTATTTAATAGTAACACTTTCAAGAAACACCAGGCTTATTTATAGAACAAAGTGAATTAATATAAATTCATAAATCATAAACTTTTATATCCTAAGGCATTGTATTTCTCTTAGAAAGAATACACAGATAAATATTTATGGACAACTTTTTTTAAAATTTCTGGATCAACAGGTTTTGCTATAAAATCATCGCATCCAGCAGCAAAAACATTTAGTATATCTTCTTTGTTAGCATAGGCTGTTTGTGCAATCACAGGAAGTTCTGGATGTAATTTTTTTATCAGTTTTGTAGCATCATATCCATCCATTTCTGGCATCTTCATATCCATAAACACCAGGCTAATGGTACTGTTTTCTTTACAAAATGTGACTGCTTCTTTTCCATTTTTAGCACGATGAATGGTAAATTGATAGTTTTCTATTTTTAGTAAGATTGTTTTGAGAACCAAAAAATTAACGTCACCATCTTCTGCAATCAGGATGGTATGTTGTCTGGTTTTTGTGTCCTTGTATAATATAGGGGATATTGTATTAAGAGGATTAGAAAAGGTAATTGGGCGATAGGGCAACTCGACTCGAAATGTAGATCCTTTGTCCGGAATAGAAGAAAAAGATAACTCACCTTTCATCAGGTTAGTGTACTCTTTGGCTATAGTAAGTCCCAACCCTAATCCTCCATATTTTCTTGATATTTGATTTTCTGATTGAGCAAAACTCTTAAATATAAGCTGTTGATTCTTAGGATCAATTCCTATTCCAGAGTCCCGTACATTAATGACCAAAAGATCTGCTTGTAACATAACCGAAATAAGTACCGCTCCTCTTTGAGTGTATTTAACTGCATTTTTAGCTAGACTAGTTATAATTTTGATAAGCTTAGATTTGTCAATACGCACATAACGTTGATCCTCTAACAGGTTATTATTAAGTATAAGAGAAATCCCTTTTTTCTTTGCTATTATTTCGAAAGTTGAAAAAACAATGTCAAAAACTTCGTATAGATCAGTTTCTTCCTGAGTAAGAATAACCTGTTTAGTTTGTAGTTTTGAAATTTCGAGTATGTTATCCATACTATTAATTAATTGTTTACTGCTATTAACTATAATTTCGGTGTATTTTGCTTTTTGGTTATCTGTTGTGCTAGATTCTTTAAGAAGTCTCGAAAAACCAATAATACCATTCATTGGTGTTCGAATTTCATGAGATATATTATGAATAAATGCTGTTTTTAATTGATTATCCTTTTCGGCATTATCTTTTGCTATTCTAAGTGCTTTTGTTCTGTGTTTTACGGTGTAACCCAAATAAAAGTTGATCCCTAAAACAATGAGTAAACCTAGCAATATAAAAAAGACAAAAGGAATCAAAAAATTAGGATTTTTATAAAATGGTTTTGTTTTAATGTAAAGCCAGTTTTCTACAATATTTTGTTTTTCGCTATCAGAAATATTGTTAATTGTCTTTTGAATGATTCTATTTAAAACAGTATTGTCTTTGTCTACAGCAATACTAGGAATATAGGAATATTTAGTCTCGACTATGATTTTAAGATTGTCGAAGTTTTTAGACTTTATTAAAAAATTAGCTACAGTTTTTGGACCAAAATATGCATCGTGTTTTCCTGTCTGCACCATTTGTAGTGCCATACTTTCGTTGAGATAGGGTTTGAGTTTGATTTCGGGATGCTTTTTTCTTAAATATTCTTCTGAAGAATACCCAAGAGGAACTGTTATAGTTTTAGTGCTAAAATCTTTTATGGTAAGTCCATCGGGAGTATCTTTTGAAGCTACAAGAACAAAAGGAGTGTTAAAGAATTCGGTATAAAAATTTAGATATTGACTACGATCCCAGGTTTGTTGGGCTTCCAGAATCATATCAATCTTTTTACTCTTAGCATCCTTTACCAGTTCTGACCAATTAGAATAATACCTTCTTTTAAATTTATGATCTATTTTATCTTCAATGAGGTTAAAATACTCAATAAAAATACCTTCAATAGCAGTATTGTTGTTTATAAATTGATACGGAGGATAGTACGGAAATAAAGCAATTGTAATAGAATCATTTTGTTTTAACCAATCCGCTTCAGCGTTCGTTACTATTTTTTCTTTTGAGCAAGAAAAAAATAAAATTGAACACAGAAAAAACAAAAGGGGTAAAAGAAATGTTTTTCGATTACGCATTTAAATCAAATCTTCTAAGGTGATGATAATGATGTTGTTAACATATGTTAGAATTAAAGATAAGCATTATTTACCCAACTATTAAGATAAGATATGTTACTTTTTTATTTCTGTACCGTCGGGATATAAAGCGAACCTGCCTTTAGAAGGGGAATGCACATGATCATGACTATCCCAGGGCCAACCTCCAAATTCTGTTTGTTGATACTCTTGTATAGCTTCCCTAATTTCTATCTGGCTATTCATAACAAATGGGCCATGTTTTACTACAGGTTCATTGATAGGCTTTCCTTGTAATAGTAATATATGAGCTTCTGTATTACCATTTTTCATAGTAAATTCCTGATCTGCGTTTAGAATAATTTCATGATGTACAGGAATAGTATACCCTTCACTAGTAACTTCGGTTCCTTTAAAAAAATATAACGATCTGTTTACACCCTTAGAAGCTGTAGGAAAGTTAAATGTTGCATTAGCACCCATTTTGATAGTCCATATCGCTATTTCATTAAGAGGATCTGCTGCCCAGGAATCAGGAGCAGAAGAGGGAGCTGTTGTATCATCTAATTTTCCGGCAATTAAGGTAATCTCGGTATCATGCCCGAATTCATCCTGTTTCTTTATTTTAGGAACTTCTTCACTCCATAACATTTTAAAATGTGGTTCTACCATTTTCTTATCTCTCGGAAGGTTGAGCCAAATCTGAAATAATAAAAAAGGATTTTCTTTTTCGGTATGCAACAAAGGGAACATTTCAGAATGTTGTACGCCTTTACCAGCAGTCATCCATTGTACATCACCGTTACCAAAACGTCCTGCAGCGCCAAGTGAATCAGAGTGATCCACCAATCCTTTTTGAACAATTGTAACCGTTTCAAAACCTCGATGCGGATGTGCCGGAAAACCAGGAATTTTGGTGCCATGATACATTCGCCATCCATCTTTAAGCGTAAAATCCTGACCGATATTACGCCCTTCTAACGACGCATCGGGGCCTAATTCTCTGTTTCCTTTTGGATATTGGTCCTCGTGATATGCACAGAATAAAAATGGGTCACTGGTTTCCCACGGGAAGCCTAACGGTTTGATTTTAATAATTGCAGCCATAAGCTTAATATTTTAATCCTTTATTTATATTAACAAATGATTCAGTAATACATGCTCTAATATCATCAGTCGCTTTAAACAGATCTTCATTACGAAGGTACATTATACGATTACTACGATATCCTTTTAAAACTTAGGTGATCTTTCACTTTTCCATTGGCGTTAAGCTGCCACATTACATAATTAACACTAAAATAAGTCGTAGTACCATCGTTTTTTTGATTAGAGATGCTTTATTTTAAAGATACTGTTTAATAGTAAAACTTTCAATAAGCATTTACCTAATTTTTAGAATTGTTTTGTGGAGTTATACAGTTACAAATTAAAACATCATTTTGCCTATTTGCTTATATTTTATTCGCCAAATTGTAGCTGTTGAAGATATTTTAAAATGAAAAATCTTTGATTTTTCAATACACTCCATAGTATAACTAAACATTTTTTAATTAAAGATCAGGTTGATTTTTTGTTTCACTGAAAATAGGGTAGTAGTTGAAATCTATACTAGTTATGTTTGATCTAAATAATTGATATTATAAGTAGCTGTAAATCTAATGATAATAATATACTATCCATGTTATGAAATTTATTAGAATATTACCCGAAATAAAAGAAAAACATTTTCAACTATACCATAAATGGATTTGTCTATAGACTTAATCGAAGATACTTTGAGACAAAACTATTAGATAAGCTGGGTATAGTTCGAGTTACAAAAACCAATATTCGATTTATTAATTATTAAATATTTTATACAATGAAAAACATTTTAAATTTAGCAGGAGTTCGAAAACTAAGTAAAAATCAACAGTTACATATTAAAGGTTCGGGACCATCGTTACCACCAACTATTAAATGTTGTTCAAGTGGAGACGGTTGTACTATGGATAATAATCAAAGTTTATGTATCCCTGGTCGTTGTGACAGACGAGGAGGGTGTATTCTATTATAAATAGTATAAAACAAAAAGAGGGTGTATGAAAAACCATATATCCTCTATTTTGTTTCGAATTTTCTTAGCTAAGGCGAAAATTAGTAATCTTTATAAGTTTAATATTTTGATCCCTTATTTATATTAACAGATGATTTGGCAATAAATGCTCTAATATCATCATTCGCTTTAATCAGATCTTCATTACGAAGGTACATCATGTGACCACTGCGATATCCTTTAAAACTTAGACGATCTTTCAGTTTCCCATTTGCATTAAGCTGCCACATTACATATTTAGCATTAAAATAAGTAGTAGCACCATCATAATAACCCGATTGGATCATCGTATGAAGATTAGCATTCATAGCCATAGCTCTTCTTAGGTTTTTGCCTGTATTATTACCTTTAGTTCTATCCCAAGGTCTAACAGGGCCAAACATATTGTATTTTAAATCGGTTTTAAATTTTAATTCCTGACTGTAATAATAGTTGATAGCAGGTGTAAAAGAATGAAGCCAGGAAGTTAGTTCACTATTATAATCAGGATTATCTCCTGCATCCTTTATATCCATCCCTTTATATCGAGAATCCAATCGGCCAATCGTATATCCTTCTTTATCTCGTAAAAGATCTTTCCAGAAATATGATTTTGGTACTTCAAGATTATGCTGTCGTATTGTTTTTTTAGAAAGACCAGAGTAGTATGCCATCTTATTAATAACTTCTTCTTTTTTGGTAGCATCCAGATATCCACTTTTTACAATTGCCGGAAGCAGTTCATTAATGGTATAGTTTTCTACTTCTGGAAGTACTTCGAGTAAATCTTTGCTCTGAAGTTCTGGAGGTAACATCTTATGATACCATGCTGCCGCTGCAAAATAGGGTAATCGATTTGCTACCTCTACAGGACCATCAAATTTGAAGCCTATTTCGGTAGGAGAGACCAATATCACTCCGTTAAGATACATCCATTGGCGATTTTGAAGCTCGAGAGCCAAACCAGAAACTCGTGTGGTTCCATAGCTTTCTCCGATAAGGTATTTTGGAGATCGCCAACGATTATTTCGGGTTACAAAGGTATTGATCCAATCGGCCAGGTATTTTACATCTGCTTTTACCCCAAAGAATAACTTTTTGTCAGGCATTTTTCCGTCTTTTCCGGGGATCATTCTAGAATACCCGGTGTTTACAGGGTTTACAAAAACAATATCTGCTACATCCAATACCGAATTTGGATTAGCTTTAATTCCATAAGGCTGTACAGGAAACCCTTCATTATCGATCTTAAGAATACGAGGCCCTGTATAAGCAATGTGCATCCAAACTGAAGCTGATCCTGGACCGCCATTAAATGAAATGAGTAAAGGTCGATTTTCATCATTTTTGATACCAGATCTTTTGTAATAGGTATAACATAAAGAAGCTATAGGTACTCCTGTTTCATCCCAAATTGGTTGAAACCCCACCGTTGCTTTGTATGCAATAGCTTTTCCTTTTATCGTGGTTGTATGATTAGTTACTATAGTGGTATCAATAGGAACTTTAACGTTTTGTGCTTCCGCGTAAAGCGAAATAACAAACATTGTAATGAATAAAGAAAATATATTTTTCATTTTTATGGTATAGTAATTAGTATTTTTAATTTTTACTAGCATTCTGAGCAATTTCCTGCAATTTTTGATCTATGGTTTCTTTGGGCAACCATTGCCCTCTAATCAGTACACCAGAAACCTGTTTTAAGGCTTTACTATTTTCTAGTGGATTTGCATCCAGTATAACAATATCGGCATCCAACCCTTCTTTGATTTGTCCAAATGTATCTTCCTTACCAAAAAACAGTGCAGGATTCATTGTTCCTGATTGCAGTACATCTAACGGTGTTAATCCAGCTGCTATCATTCCGTCGATTTCGTGATGAATTGAGAACCCGGGAACATTAAATAATTGCGGAGCATCAGAACCTAATAATATTTGATGTCCACTATCGTGTAATTTTTTTAGTAATGTTCTTCTTATAGTATTAAATTGTTGCCATTGTTCTTTATTAAAATTGGGATTCTCTTTGGTATATTGACCTTTTCGTTGTTTCCAATTTTGTAAGGTAGAGGTGGGCATATATTTCATTTCGGGATCTTTCAATAACTCATCGGCAGTTACAGGAGCAAACCATCTTTCAAATAAACTTTGAGTAGGAACAATCCAGGTATTATTGTCTTTTGCAAGTTGTACCAATTCATCAATTTTGGACTCATCTGCCAGCGGGGTGAAATTGTATCCAAAAAAGCCGTTATCTCCCGGGTTTACATTTTCAGATTCGGGAACCAGCCCTTCTAAAAAACCATCGATGTGATCAATAGAGGCATATTTACTTTGTATTGCATGTCGTATACCAACATCAACAGGAACATGTCCAGAAAAAGGAATACCAACTTCGTTGGCAGTTTTTACCAATTGATCAAACACTTCTATCGTAATACCAGGATGGATTTTTAAAAAATCATATCCTTCTTTTTGATAAGCCGTTACTTTGGCAATAGCTTCTTTTTTCGTCTTTAGAGAATTTCCGTTAAGAGATGGGCTAGAAGTAAAAATTCTGGGACTCAAGATATCACCTGTTTCTGCACGTTGTCTTAATTTTAGGTGATAAGGATCACCGAGCATACCTCGTATTGTTGTTATTCCATTAGAAAGGTATAAAAACAAAACCTCCTCGATACGTTCTTTTGATGTAGAAGGTTGTGGGATATGTGCATGCATTTCTGCTAAGCCAGGAATGATGTATTTCCCTTGGGCATTGATCTTTGTAGTATACCCTTCTGGATTTTCTACATCACTAGTGATCTTTTTTATTTTTCCAGAATCGATTACAATCTGTTGTTTTTCAATAGTAGTACCATTACTTACATCTACAATAGTGGCATCTGTTATCAGAATTGCAGTTGTACTCACTTGTTTTTGGGGTTGAGCGCAAGAGGTAACCAGTGCTGTAAGTAGTATGAAAAGATATGTTCTCATCACATGAGTTTTAAAATTTAGTTGCTGATCTTTTAAGTCCTTGCAAGGGTTATAGATCTAATTATGTCCTAAGTGACATCCACATCCTGGTTTCATAAAGCTTTGTGCTTCTTTATGCCATGGGAAAGCTTGACTATAATTAGCATTCTCCCACCAGAATTTAGTTCGTGTTTTGGTTGTGTTACCAATTTCATTCATGGTATCGGTATCATATAAGCGTCCGTTTACCATAGTATATTTTACAGTTTCTGTATTTCTGATATTTTCTAAAGGATTTTTATCAAGAACGATAAGATCGGCTAGTTTTCCTTCTTTTAATGAACCAATATCATTTCCTGCACCGATATATTCTGCGCCATTTAGGGTTGCAGCTCTTAGTGCTTCTATATTAGTCATTCCTCCTTGCTGAAGTAACCATAACTCCCAATGCGCTCCCAGACCTTGTAATTGTCCATGCGCTCCCAGATTTACTTTAACTCCTGCATCGGTTAATGCTTTACATGTTTTCGAGACCAGGATATGTCCATTTTCATATTCTTCATCAGGAACCATAGTTCTATGTCTTGAGCGAGCATCGATAATAGCTCTCGGGGTATATTTAAGCAATTTTTCATTTTCCCAAACCTTATCTTTTTGATAGAAGTAGTACTCCCCATTCATCCCGCCATAATTTACAATTAGTGTAGGCGTATATCCTGTATTACTGGTTTTCCAAAGTTCATTTACATCTTTATAAACCGGGGCAACGGGAATATTATGTTCAACTCCTGTATGGCCATCCATAATCATACTCATATTATGATAAAAAGTTGATCCTCCTTCGGGCACTACATTAATTTGAAGTTCTCTAGCCGCCTGTATCACTTGTTGCCGCTGATCTCTACGTGGTTGATTATAACTCTTCACAGATTTAGCGCCAAACGCTTTAGTTCTTCTTATAGAAGATCGAGCATCTTCCAGTTTATTGATCACTGCTTTAAAATCTCCATCTGCTCCGTATAAAATAATTCCTGTAGAGTAGAGGCGAGGCCCTACCATCTCACCGCTTTTAATCATCTCAGACATGGTGAAAATAGATTCAGTATTAGCAGAAGGATCGTGAGATGTGGTTACTCCAAAAGCTAGATTGGCATATAACTGCCAATGTTTTTGAGTCGTTAGACCGTATCTAAACCCTCCCACATGTGCGTGTGCATCTACAATACCGGGCATAATTGTCTTACCTTTTACATCATATATCTTTGTATCACTGGGTACAGATATTTCAGAAGTAGTTCCGATTTTTTCAATACGGTTATCTTTAATAACGATAGTCCCCTCTTCAATTATCTGGTCACCTTCCATCGTTATTATTCGGGCATTGGTGAATGCAATTCTACCTTGTGGCACATCTGTTTTTGCCTCTAAACCGATTTTGATCCCTGTTGCGGTTACTTTTCCTAATTTCTCTGGAGAGTTAGGCAAAAATGTAAAGCGATCTTTAACCTCGTTAGAGAAGTACTCATCTCCAAGAGTCCATATTATTTTTTTACTATCTCTGGACCAATGAAGGTTAATTCCCGCATCTTTAGAGACTTGAGATACTGGTACGGCTTTAGAGTTATTATCCAGGTCTATTTCTTTACCATTAAGTACGAGTGGAGCAATATATGCTTTTTGCAGATTGGTAAAAGCAATCCATTTGTTATCAGGACTAGGTACTAATCGGTTAGCATATTTAGATTTTATGTGTGTCTTTTTATCTTTTCCATTAAGATCAACAGATTTTAACTCCTTAGTAAGGTTTCCAAAGTACGTACCTCCTGTTTGATAAAAGATACGCTTTCCGTCTTTAGAAAACATAGGATATTCTCCTTCTTCTGTTAGTAGTTTAGCATTGGTGCCAGAAGACGACATGGTATAAATACCAGTATTTTTAGTAAAACTTAGACCTTGATCACTGTTTCCATTTTCTTTTCTGAAAGTGATTAAATTATTGGTAGTATTAAATACCGGAGTTCTATAAATTCCTTTTTTTGTAGTTAACTTGGTAGAAGTACCGCCTGAAGCAGAAATTTTATGTATTGCTCCCAGGTTTTCATCATTCCAGGTGACATATACGATATGTTGGCCATCTCTAGAGAAGCTGGGCTCAAACTCAAAGTCAGAAGATTGCGTAGTAAGACGTTGTGGTTTCCCTTTGGGTAGGCTTTTTCTCCATAAATGTCCAAGAGCACTAAACACTACTGTTTTACCATCTGGAGAAGTAACTGCATTACGAATTACTTTGGAGGTAAACTTTTCGGGAGAAACCGGAGTGTTAAAATGCAAAGTTTCAGCAATTTTGATAGTAGCATCTACCGTAAACGGGATATTAGTCACTTGTTGATTCTCTACATTAATTTTATTGATTTTTCCACCAGCCCAGAATATGATTTCTTTGTTGTTAGGCATCCAACTAAAATTGGGATAGATCCCAAAAATCGCCCAGGCCTCCTGTTGGTCTTTGTTTAGTTTATCATAGATTGGCCATTCTTCACCGGTTTCGAGATTATGAATATACAATACCGTTTTGGTACGAACTCTTTTTACAAAAGCAAGTTTTTTACCATCTCTGGATACTTGTGGTCGTGCTGCACCTCCCGGTCCACCAGTAACTGTAATCGTTTTTCCTGTTTCGAATTCATATCTCTTAATAGCATAAATCTGTTTGTTTGGGTCTTTATTATACTGAAAAAAACCACCAGGATACATATCCTCTGCATAGTACATATATTTACCATCAGGAGAAATATGAGGTTCATTAACATCTTGTTGGTCATTTTTTCTTTTGGTTAACTGTAATCCAGAACCTCCTGTAATATGATACTGCCACATTTCACCTGCACCCAAAGAACGCTGAGAAGTAAAGTGTTTTCTTGCTACCAGATAATTGCCATCGGGCATCCAGGTAGCATTGTTTAGTAATCTAAACTTTTCTTTGGTAATTTGTTTAGGCTTACTACCATCACTATTCATCACCCAAATATTATCGCCTCCACCGGCATCACTGGTAAAAGAGATTTTTTTACCATCAGGACTAAAACGAGGTTGTACCTCAAAGGGGATTCCTGTACGTAATACTTTTGCTTTTCCGCCAGAAACAGGGATACTATAGATATCTCCCAAAAGGTCAAAAACAATAGTATTACCATCGGGACTAACATCCAGATTCATCCAGGTACCCTGATCTGTGGTAAACGTATGATCTTTATAATTAAATTCCCCTTTGGGATTAGAAACATCCCATTTTTCTTCTTCTTTTTTGTTTTTTTTATCTTTTTGAGCTTGAGTATTGAAGATTAAAAATATCCCGATAATCAGGGTAGTGACAATATGTTTGTGCATGATGAGTGATTTATAAGATCCGAAAATAAGGATTTATCATACAAAATATCTTAAAGTGATGTTAAGGGAAATAGATGTTAATTTTGGAATATATTGATGTTGAGTGATTTATTACTTATAGATAGTGTTTTTCTTTTTATTTAGTGAAGTGATTTTTGCACTATTTATAAAATTTTGCTACCAATTATCCCGGGATTTTATATTCGCTTCACAGAATTTAATAATTTTTACAATACGTTTATCACGGGTTTCCTGTCGTTTGGCTTGATTAATCCAGTAGAGGTAACTTTTACGGTAGCTTTGTGCAAAGTTTTGATAGTTTTCAAAAGCTAAAGGATTTTGATCAAAGGCATGTTGTAAATCTTTGGGAATGATCCCATTTTCTACATCATCAAGAGCAATCCATGAACCATTATTTTTAGCTATTTCGATACTTACCAAACCACTTTGATGCATCAAATCATTTTTAATAAGATCTATGATGTAGGTTTTATTGACTTTGCTCCAAACACTTTTGGGCTTACGAGGGCAGAAATATTGCCTGCGACGCTGATCATCTAGCCTTTTTACGGTAGAATCTATCCAACCATAACATAATGCTACTTTTACAGCTTCTTCCCACCGCATACTTGGTTGTTTGCTTTCTACTTTATAAAGTATAAGATATACTCCCTGAGATTGGTGGTGATTTTTATGAAGCCAGGAACGCCATTCCTGATCATTTTTAAAGTATAATTCGGGTTTGTCAGACATAAAAAAAGACCTTGATAAAATTACGTTTTCAAGGTAATAATTTTTTGCAATACAATATATATTCAAAATATAATCAGATTCCTTTATGATGCCCTGCTTTTTTTTAGTTTTGCATTCTTAAATTAGAAGATATGATTTCTGTAGACGGAATTGCTGTAGAGTTTAGTGGCGAAACATTATTTAGTAATGTTTCTTTTGTTATTAATGAAAATGATAAAATTGCCCTAATGGGTAAGAATGGCGCAGGTAAATCCACTATGATGAAAATTATTGCTGGAGTGCAGAAGGCAAACAAAGGGCATGTTAGGTGTCCCAAAGAGGCAGTGATAGCATATTTACCACAACATCTATTAACAGATGATGACTGTACTGTATTTGAAGAAGCATTAAAAGCTTTTGGCGATATTTTGGGAATGCAGAAGGAAATGGATCGATTAAATAAAGAACTCGAAACGCGTACTGATTATGAATCCAGCGAATATATGGCAATTATCGAGAAGGTAACCGATCTGGGAGAGAAGTTTTATGCTGTAGAAGAGGTAAATTATGATGCCGAAGTAGAGAAAGCACTAAAAGGACTAGGGTTTAAGAGAGAAGATTTTACACGACCTACCAGTGAGTTTAGCGGCGGGTGGAGAATGCGTATAGAACTTGCCAAAATCTTATTACAGAAACCAGACTTAATCCTTTTGGATGAGCCAACCAATCATGTAGATATAGAATCTGTAATCTGGCTAGAGGACTTTTTGATTAATAAAGCCAAGGCGGTTATCGTTATCTCTCATGATAAAACGTTTATCGATACGATCACCAATAGGACTATTGAGGTGACAATGGGAAGAATCTATGATTATAAGGCAAATTATTCGCATTACCTGCAACTACGAGAAGAAAGAAGAGCGAATCAAATAAAAGCATACCAGGAGCAACAAAAATTTATTGCAGATACCAAAACATTTATCGAACGATTTAAAGGTACGTACTCAAAAACCAATCAGGTAAATTCGCGGGAACGCATGTTAGAGAAGTTACAGATTATCGAAATTGATGAGATTGATACTTCATCTTTAAAACTCAGATTCCCCGCATCAGTTCGATCGGGAGATTATCCTGTAATAGCAAAAGATTTATCAAAAAGCTATGATGAACATGTAGTGTTTAAAAATGCAAATTTATCAATTTCCAGAGGAGAAAAAGTATCTTTTGTAGGACGTAATGGCGAAGGTAAATCTACGATGATCAAAGCGATTATGGGAGAGATTGAATACGAAGGAACTTGTGATCTGGGGCATAATGTTAAAGTAGGATATTTTGCTCAAAATCAAGCAGCATTATTAGATCAGAATCTTACCGTATTTCAGACAGTTGATGAGGTAGCAGAAGGAGAAGTACGAACACAGATCAAAAATATTTTAGGACAGTTTATGTTTGGTGGCGATGATATCGATAAAAAAGTAAGTGTCCTTTCAGGCGGAGAACGAACACGGCTGGCAATGGTTAAGTTACTTTTAGAACCTGTTAACCTTTTAATTCTCGATGAACCTACCAATCACCTAGATTTAAAATCAAAAGATGTATTAAAGGAAGCTTTATTAAATTTTGATGGTACCTTAATTTTAGTTTCTCATGATCGTGACTTTTTACAAGGTTTGTCGCAAAAGGTATTTGAGTTTAAAGACAAAAGAGTAATTGAGCATTTTGAAACCATAGATGATTTTCTTTCGAGAAACAAGATTGAAAACTTAAAAGAAATTGATCTTAAGTCGTAATAGTATTGTTATTATTGTTTTGAAAACTAATACGTAATCAATACTATACAATCTATCAAAAAATCTGTTAGATTTGTATACCAATAATCTGATTGTAATCAGAGAAGATTAGCTTTTTTGAATGATAAGAATATCTATGTATAAAATATATAGCGAATGGAAGTATTAGAAATCATATTGTTGATTTTGGCATATTCCCTAATTATCATTGCATTATTTTTGGAAATTATTTGCTATACAAAAAATATTGAAACGCTCGAAACAATATACTTTACGATTTCATTGCTTTTACTAATTGTTGCGCTAACGGTCACCTATTTTTTTAAACCTTTCGACCATTCTGACAATACTAATATTTTTATTTTATTGGCGATGATATTGGTTGCGCTTACTACCCCTTTGCATATTCTGGAAGAGAGACGTCATACCATAAAACCTATTTTTAAAAAGGTATTAATAGCCTTTTCTGGGGTGCTAGCCATACTTATTATTGCGGGTCATTTTATTAATATATTAAATATTTTGCAGTATGTAGTTGCACTATTTTTAGGGATTTCTGTTGTTTTATCTATGATTCTGATAAGAACAACCAAACCAAAAGTAAACATAGTACATCGTGAAAAAATGGAACGGTATATTGCTATTGCCGTCCTAGTTATGATTCCACTTTCTTTATTAACCAATTATGCCGTAGACCTAAATGGCATAAACACAAAAATAGGATTTACACTTCCTTTGATTTTTATTGTACTTGCAGGAAGCAAATTATGGAGTGATATAGAACGCCTGTCTCTTTTTAAACCCAAAAACACGGTGAAAGAGCAAAACCTAATTAATTATTCCTTGACCAATAGAGAAAAGGAAATTGCTTTACTTCTTATTAAAGGAAATACATATAAGCATATATCAGAACAGCTATTTATATCAATTCCTACTGTAAAAACACATGTTTCTAATATTTACAGAAAATGTAAAATAAATAACAGAATAGAGCTTATTTCATTGTTATCTAATTGATTACATTTGTTTTTCGTCTCTAATACGGGTATCATACTTTTGTATGATATTTAGAATAACCTGCTATTTAGTACAAATTCACTATTGTCGCAATATCGTTTGTTATCCATTTTTGCGGTATTATTTTCATAAACATAATACCAAAACATGAGACAAATTTTTCTAATGACTTTCGTCCTGTTCTATTCATTTAATGTATTGGCACAAGGAGATATACCACCTACTACAGATAAAAAAAGATTAGATTTTGCCAAAACCTATTTTGAATTGGGCGGAAACTTGCTCCCATCATTTACAGGGAAACGACTCTCGGGAAATGAACTTATTAGTTTTAAACACCCAGAAACTCTAAATACAACCTTATATTGGGGTGGCTTCCATTTCTGGGGGCATGCAGAATTCTACGTATCCTTTCCTTTAAAACAATTTAATCTTAAATCGAATGAAGAAACAGATGTAGAATTTACACAATATACCGTTACAGGCGCCCGGTTTTTGCCATGGGCATATCGAGAAAATAGACTCAGACCTTATGTTGGTGTTGGTTGGTCTGCGTTAGATTTTAAACAGATTGTAAGACCAGATGAAGATCAGCCTAAACTTGAAAAAAACTTTACATGGACTGCCGATGCCGGAGTATTGTATGGATATAAAAACTTTACTGCCAGATTAGGAGTCAATTATTATCCTGATAACGTATGGAATTATCCCATATCCAAAACGGAATTCCAAAAAATAAAAACCCCCAATTTTAGTTTACAACTAGGACTACTCTATGCTATGGATCTTACCAAAGATAATGGAGACCCTACTATTAATAAAAGATGGAACAGTTATCCAGAAGTTTCACGTCTGGGTTTGAATGCTTCAAGTTTTGGTGATTTTTTTGCTGCCGTCGGACCCTCTGTTTCTTTTTCTCTTGCAACGTCTGAATATAACGATAGTGAGCACCCATACTTAAATAAAAAACAGGCATCTGATGGGTATTTTGATATTGCTTTGGGATATCAGTTTAATACTGCTAATATGTTTACCGCAGTATCGTTTAGAAATCCAAAATTTGAACAACAAGCATATGGAACCAGGCAAACTATTAAGAAAACTTCTATCGCATTAGAAACAGCCAAATTCTTAACCGATTATACTGGTTTTGCACCCTTTATCGGTTTAAATGTAGCTTATGATCATATCAAATATTCGGAAATTACAGATGAGGGAAGCAAAAAACTAACATTTAGTAAAGTTGAACCAGGAGTCACTATTGGATGGGATATCGTTCCCGGAAAATCTGAAGAGTATTTAATTTTAAGAACAAATTTACGCTGGTATCCCTTCTCTTCATTCGAGGTAGATGGGAAAAAATTTAATTTTAATCAATTAGAATACAATTTGATACAACTTGTTTTTTATCCTGAACGATTTTTAAGATCTAAAAAAAATATTTTTAAGTAGTGTATTAAAATTTCCATGTCAGAATGTATACTGACATAGGGTTGTCATTCCTCTACTTTACTTTTACTTCAAAATAAATAGAAGTAGAAATGAAGAATAATAAAATCAACTTTATAGAATTACAAGCATTAGATTTAAATGAAATCAAAAAATTCTATGGCAACACTTTTGGTTGGACTTTTACAGATTATGGAGATCAGTATTGTGACTTCCACCAAGCGGGAATTGATGGAGGATTTGCCAAAGTAGAAAAAATTAGTACAGGAGGTACTCTAGTCGTTTTATATCATAATGACTTATCACATGCTTTAGAAAATGTGCAAAAAAATGGTGGAAAAATATCTAAGGAAGTATTTTCCTTTCCTGGAGGAAGTCGATTTGAATTTATTGACCCTAGCGGAAATAAACTAGCAGTTTGGACTGATAAGTAAACATGATATAAAAAAATATACAATGAAAAAAACATTAGTAGTAAGCTACGCGCCAAGAAAGGGATCTTATACAAAGCAATTGGTGGATGAATTTATTAAACTAGCCGATGGTAAAACAGAAATTACATTTTTAGATTTAGTAGCTTCACCACCAGATTTATTGCTTGATGATAATCTAAATTTAATCCTTTATGGAGGGCAACCAGAATATACAGCTGAAGAAAAGAAAAGACTTTCTAATCATTTTCAATTAATCCAACAGGTATTAGATGCAGATCATATTGTATTGGCTTCTCCTATGTATAATTTCTCTTTACCAGCTACAGTAAAAGCCTGGGTAGATACTGTAGTAGTTACTGATAAAACATTTGAAATTACCGAAGATGGTAGTTTTAAAGGGCTTTGTGAAGGAAAAAAAGCATTAATATTAGCAGTGGCTGGGGGAGATTACTCAGAAGAAACAGTCCAGGAATATTTTTCTCCAACTATTAAAAGGAATTTTGAATTTATCGGGATTCCTTCTGAGCAAATTTCTGCTTTTGGAGTAGCTCAATATCCAGAAAAAGTAGATGCCATTATTTCAAACGCAAAAGTTGAAATTTCGAAAGTAGTAGAGCAGTGGTATTAAACCACTATCTGGCTTAGTGTAACATAATTGAAAGTTTTTAATCTATATATAAAACTTTCAATTATGTCAAGAAAACAATCCAAAGCATTTTTTTGTGCATTGCTTTTTCATATTGTGACTGCCTTAAGTTCATATGGTCAGACAGATACACTGTTATTAAACTACGAACAGTATACATTAAAAAACGGGCTTGATGTTGTATTACAACCCGATTCTAATGTCGAAGATGTTTCTGTAGAATTTTGGCTTCGCAAGGGAATTAGTATGGATAGACCCAATCAGTATGGTTTTGCTCATTTTTTTGAACATGTGATGCCTTTTGGTATAATGGATAGCCTTAAACGTGCGCAATTGAAAACCTATCGAACAGGGAGCAATGCTCAGGTTAAGAAGGATTATACTCGTTTTTATGTAAAAGTAAAGCCAAAAGGCTTAGGCCTTGCTTTAGCAATGACAGCTGGACGATTAAAAGCAGGCACAGGTCGTATTACAGAAAAACGAGTAGAATTTCAAAGAAAAAGAGTACTGTCTGAAATTGATAGAAATGCCAGAAACCCACAATGGAGCGCACCAGGAGGAATGGCGATTTATACAGGTACCTTTGGTAAAAACCATCCTTATGGTAGTAGTGGGTATGGGTTAATCGAAAATAACAAGAACTTCAAATTAAAAGAATTTAAAGAACGATATAACAAAATTGTATATGCAGATAACACAGTGCTCTTTCTGGTAGGTAATTTTGATGTAGAAGATGCTAAAAAACAAATAGAGACATATTTCAGGAGCCTTCCTTCAAAAGAAAAAGATCATAAGATCATTAAACCCACAAAGCATGTAGAAGCCAATATAACAATGAAAGCTCCTCATCCCAAAGACACTATACAAACAATGGTGTTTTCCTGGGCAGTACCCAAATGGGGATCTCGTGATGATGGTACTTTAAAACTTATAGCGAGCATACTCGATATTCGACTTAAAGACAAAAGTCGTTTTCCAAAATCATTTATAAAAAATACGGTTTCTACAGATATGTATGAGTTTGCAGGACAGTTTGCAATACGTACTACTTTTACTTCTGTAAAAGATAGCACACAAATAGAACACCTTGTTTTGGATAAAGTAAACGAATTTATAGAAACTGGAGTTATAGAAGCAGAACTAATAAATGCCAAGCAAGGTGAAATTAGTGACATAAAAGAAATGCAACAACGACTAGGTTTTCAATGGAGTAGGACAGAACTGTTGGGAGAAAGCTTTTTGTTTACAGAAGACCCAGGATTTTATGTTAAGAGACTCGAAGAGCAATTACAACTAACCAGGGAGGATGTGAAAAAAGGAGCAGAAAAATGGCTAAAGCGAAAACCGTTTAGAGTATTATTTGTTTCAGACAAAAAGGAATAAGTACTTTTTATGAATTCGATAGCATCTTGTTTCAGTATTTTAGCGGTGTAGTATGTACAATACAAAAGAAATGCTAATACAAAACTATCAACCCGGTTGGATTCATGATTTTAATAGTATTAAAGAAGTGATTAAAGAGGCGCTTCGGAATACAGAAATTACTATCGAACATGTTGGCAGTACTGCAGTTAAAGACTTAGCGGCAAAACCTATTATTGATATCGATATTGTCTACGGTAAAAACGTGGCTTTTGAAACAATACAAAGAGGATTAGAAGAACTGGGGTATTATCACAATGGAGATCAGGGAATAAAAGAAAGAGAAGCTTTTAAGCGAAAAAAAACAGATACCAAGCATACCATATTAGATTTTATCACACATCACCTTTATGTTTGTCCGCTTCATAGTAAAGAATTACAAAGACATTTAATGTTCAGGGATTATTTGATAAAGAATGCAAACGAAAGAGAAGCATACCAAAAAATTAAACTCGAAATAGCCAAAAAAGCAAACCAAGATCAAAAAGTATATGCCAAATTGAAGGAGACTATGGCAAAGGAGTTTATTGAATCTGTTCTTAAAAAAGCTAGAGAAGAGAATACATAAAATACGATAATATATAAATACTGTTGACATAGGGTTGTCATCATTGTATTTTATTTTTGTTTTATACGATTAGAAAACTGTTGGTTACGGTTAGTTTAATTTGTAAATCGTATACTAAAAGAGAGTACATGATGAAGCACGAATGGAGAAAAAAAGAAAAAGGAGTGTATATACCCAAAAACACCCCCGAAATTATTAAAATTCCCGAATATAATTTTCTTACTATCGAGGGAGAAGGCAATCCTAATAATGAATTCTTTTCAGAGTATATTGGTATACTGTATGCGATTTCATACGCGATAAAAATGGGATTAAAAAAACAAGAAACTATACCCAAAGGATATTTTGATTATACAGTTTATCCGTTAGAAGGGATTTGGGATATTAATGAAGCAGCAAAGGTTACATACAAAGGTACTATTGATAAAGATGACCTGGTTTTTAAATTAATGATCAGGCAACCCAACTTTGTTGATGATGAATTAGCGAAATACATGATTGATCAAACCAAAAAAAAGAAACCTCATGTATTATTAGAAAAAGTAAGATTTGAGAAGATAACAGAAGGCAAGTGTATACAAATGATGCATTTGGGAAGTTATGACAATGAACCTGAAAGTTTTAAGGTGATGGAAGAATTTGCTGAAAAAGAACATCTCTACAGACCTTCTAAAGTACATAGAGAAATTTACCTATCTGATTTTAGAAAAGTACCCGCCGAAAAGTTAAAAACAGTTTTACGGTTTAAAGTAGTTTCAAAGTAATTTATATAGAACACAAAGTATCACTTTCAAAATTAAAAAGCTTAGAGATTCATTATGGAGTTATAATATAATTTACTTTATCAACTCCTGTGTTTCCGGTAACTGGGTGATAGGCATATACGACAAGCTCATAACTTCCTGTAGTGTCTATATTGATTGTACCTTCAAACAGGTTGGGTGAATTGACCATAAGATCTATTTCATCAATTTTGGCACCGTCTTTTTTTAGGATTCCTTTTACTTCTATTAGATTGGCATCCCAAAGGCCACCATCACTAATAGTACAACCACACATCATTACAATATTAGATTGCACGGCAATACTTTTTTTGTCAAGAGTTTTTAATGAGATAAACTGATGTGTTCTTGGCGCCAAAATATCAACTACAAAACCTGGAATCTCGATTACAATTCCGTCTCCCAAAATATCTTTTCCAGGAATTATCCATAACGCTGTTGATGCGTTTACTGTAGCTTGCTTTTTATTTACAGGAGCAAATACCTCTATGGTTACAAAAACAGGTTCCGATATATCTAATTCTGCTAGAAATCCCGAGGTCTTATTGTCTGTAATCCTTACATTTCGTTTTCGCGGTGTTTTCATGATCAGGGTTGTATTTCCTGTACCACCACTGGTTTTACCTTGTGAAAGAATTTCACCTGTAAGCTGATTACGTATAATGATATAAGCACCCCCAATAGAGTTACCTATAAATTTTGCATCTTTTGCTTTTGCTCTTACCATGACTTTGGTAGGGGTAGCAAATGCAGTATAACTAAAAAGGGTTACTAAAACGGCCAATATTGTTTTTTGGATCATGATCATTTGTATTTTGTAGTGAATGCGGGTATGGTTTCTTATAGCTGATCAAAAATAATAAAGATTATAGCAAAGCAATATGTGTAACGGCTATAAAAATATCTTAAACTTATCTTTCTTTTATCATAAGTGTAATTATTGCATCAGGCACTTTTTTGAAGCGTAGCATATAAAAAAAGTGTTTCGACAGGTCTGCTCTGAGCTTGTCAAAACGCTATGTCACAGTATATTTCGAGATGCTATTGTAACAAAACCTGTTATGGATCGTCGACACTAATACATCAAAAAACGTATCGTAATGAATTCAAATCAAAAAACAGGAAGAATTGCAGGATTAATATTTCTTATCATCATAGCCGCTGGCATGTTTGCAGAATTTTTTGTTCGCCAAAAGATTTTTGTAACCGATGATCCTGCTGCGACTGCAGCTAATATCGCTAATAATGGGTGGTTATATCGACTAGGAATTGTTAGTGATTTGGTGATGATTCTTGCATTTTTCTTCTATCCATTAGTTTTAGATAGAGTGTTTAAGCATGTTAATAAAGAGCTATCCAGACTTATGGTGTCGTCGGTTATGATCTCTGTGGCGATATTATGTGTTACAATGCTTGCAATGATAGCACCTTTGTTACTAACTAGTGGAGCTGATTATATGGTAGGATTTACTACCGATCAGATAAACGGTTTGGTTACGTTCTTTCTAAAACTACATACCAATGGTTATGTTATTTCACAGATATTTTATGGGTTGTATTTGTTTCCACTTGGATATATGATTTTTAAATCTGGTCTTGCTCCAAAGATTATTGGGGTGTTGTTGATACTTGGATGTATTGGTGATCAGATCGATGTGATCAGATATTTCCTTTTCCCGGATAGCGAGTCGGTAGTATTACAAAACATAACTATACCTGCAGACCTGGGAGAGATGTCATTATGCTTATGGTTATTGATTATGGGACTGCGAAATAAGAAAGTAGAAACAGAAAGTGTTGCTTAATTGCCGCAGATGTTAAAAGGCATTGTTGCCAAAAATTATTCTAACTAAATGAGTATGTAGTAAAGAGTGCTACGTAGAAGTTAGTTTAGATGCTGTTTTTAATTCAATATTTATTAGTACAATTAAAATAATGATTTCTACTATAATATATCCCCAACCAAAAGCAGTTATTTTCTGGTAATGTTGAAATGCTACACCTATTGAAATAAAGCAATATATAAGATTCATCAAAGCAATAGCAGTTAAGAAATATCTCTGGTTTTTCTTAACCTTTAGATAGCAATACAAATCATAGAGTGCAAAAATACAAGGAAAAAAAGCAAGAATGTAAAGTGCTTTTGCAGGGATCCCGAAAATGCTTTCGAGTTTTACCAAAACAACTCCTAATAAAAAAGCAGAAAGTAGTGCTCCTAAACCATCGATTAGAAAAAGCCGTTTAGGATGCACGACCATTTTATTGATAACCTGTCGAAAAACCATAGTTTTCTTGTCGTATTTAGATTAGATGCCAATGTATAAGGTGTAACCTGTTTATACAAGTATACAAAGAAATAATATATAGAATAAAATCTACTTGATAATTGTCAACAAGTACTATTATACTATTACATTCATTAGGTTTTCTGTTTTGTTTTTGTGAATGAAGAAATGGTGTAGATTTAATGATGTGTTTGTTTTCGATTAAAATATCGCCTTAGTACATAATTCCTTAAAATGCTTAAAACAGTTAAGTAAATAGTTAAGATTATATTTTTACCAGAATTGTTTTCTATGCCCAATATTGGAAATATGATATGCAGTGAAATCATGGTGATAAAAAAACCAATACTTACATTAGCTAGACTTTCTATAAAAGATTGTTTTTTAGTTTGCATTGTGTAATAGTCGAATTTTTGATGATGTGTTGTATTTATCTATTTCGATAATCCTGTAACCAAAAACAGTAGTATTGATTTCTATAGTATTTAGAGTTTTTTCTACTTGATAAGAAACAGCAGGAGTAATGTGTTGCGTAATATTTTTATGAAGTACAGTACTCTCCATATGATAGTGCCCACAAAAAATTGTAATCTTATTTGGGCGATTCTCTAATAGAGAGATTACACTCGCTCTGTTTTTAAGTTTTCCAATTTCATCAACTTTCAAATTAAGACCAATAATGGGATGATGTACAAAAATGATAATCGGGGTTGTCGAAATAAGTTCTTTTTCAAGCCATAACAATTGTTTCTCATCAATTATTCCTTCTGAGGAATCTAAGTATATGAATTTGTAATACTCTGTTATAGTGCTGCTGTATAATTTTTCTGAATCGTAATCAGCACCTTTGTTATAATATTTTGAAATTTCAGAAAACGTATCATGATTCCCCAAAGTAATTGATAAGGCCTTAGTTTTAAGTTGTTCGAAGAAATATGGGATTCCTTTGTTTTCGCCAATGTCTCCTGTACAAACAATCCTGGTAATCTTTTTATCTTCTATATCCTTTACAATACTGTCGAATTTTTTTCTAGCCAGTATGCCATTTTTTAATGGGTATTCTTCATCTAAATGCAAATCGGTTATATGTGCTATTTTTTCATACATAAACTTTTGTTTTAATGAGAACAAAAATAGATATGCATTGTATGATGGATTTATAAAATCTTGCGGATTTTATAAATTTTTTCTGTATTGAGTAGGAGTAGAGCCTGTGTGTTTTTTAAATAGGTTAGAGAAGTAAGACGTATTATCAAAACCACATTCGATGGCAATTTCAAAAATAGAATCTTTAGAATATCGTAATCTATGCTTTGCTTTTGCTAAACGAATAGTAGTTAAATATCCCAACGGCGTAGTCCCGTTAATTTCGGTGAATAATCGGTGTAAATAATACTTGCTGATACCAATATCTCTACTCATACTCTCTAGCGAGATATCTTCACTAATACTATCATTTAAATATTCTTTGGTTACCGAAATTAATTTAAACAGTTCTTTTTTTGTATTGTGTTTTACTATTTTTAATGTTGCAAACCCGGTATCAATATTAGCTTGTTCTTGTACAATTGCCTCAGAGATACGAATGAATAAATTCTCCATTTGTCGATTAAAATCGAGTAGGTTATGCTCATAGAGATTAGTGATTTTATCCAATAAAAACCCTACTTCATTATTTGATTTTTTCTGAGTCACTTCAAGAAATTCAAGTTGTGATGTATCATTAGTGTGGTATTTGTATATTTCACTGATTAGTTTTGGGGATAAAAAGAAAGATAATCCTTTTGTCCCTTTTTTTGCTTCGGTAGTAATGCAGCTATTATTATTTATAATTAGATATTGATTTTTTGTAATCTTAATGTCTTGATTGTCGAAATTATAGTATTTAGTTCCTTCGATAACATACTTTAAAGAATATGTAGAGGCATATGATATAGAAATATCATCATGGTGCTTAGCGTATAGTATCTTATTCTCTAATTGATTTGTAAATGTTGGAGTAGTTGTTATTTCTTCAAGTTTTATCATAAAATAAAATCAATTATAAATCAAAAGATTTGATGTATAGCGTTTAAAGCATTAAACTTATGATTAATTACCAAAACTGTATTAATTATGATCACTGTTACAAAGCGTTTTTTATTTTAAAATTTTGCTCATTACTTTATCATATCGTGTGTCCATACAAACACTAATATCTGTTGTCATAAATTTCCCATTATAGAAAAGGCTAAAAATGGTTGCCGGACTTGGAGCAGATTGAGCCTGTTTCATGGTTTCTAATTTAATTATTTTTAATGGAATTTTTCTTTTTTTTGCAGTTTCGATCAGAGAGTTTTTTGCGTGAAACTCTGCAAAAGGGCAACGATTAGAATAATAAACTACAATTCCATTTTTTTCAGAACATTCTCCGCTTTTTACAGATTCATTAAATTTTGGCAATTCGGCTTTCGGATTTATTTTTTTTGCTAAAAGACTAAATCCACTCGAAATTCTTTCAATCTCCTCAAACCCTTGCTTTAGAAACCATTTTGTATCACTCATAAAATGAAACTTCTTAGTACCTACAACGGTGACTAACCCATCTTTTCCTTGACTCTTGGCGTCGTCAATTGCTGTTTTTAAGAGTTCTTTTCCATATCCATTCTTTTTGAATTTTCCAGACACCCAAAAGCAATTAATATTCAGGTAATTAGATGCTTTAATTGGAATCCAGGCATTTTCTGCGGGGCCGTATTCTATAAATACTTTCGCTCTTTCATTAATTCGCCTAAATACATATCCGTTATTGAATTCTTTAGTCAACCAATCTTTTTTGGCCTGATAACTATCAGAACATTTCTTATCAGATATTGCGCAGCAAATATGCTCTGTCGATATGTTTTCTGTATTTAAATCGATTAACTGTTCCATTTTTGCTTTTTTTCTTAATGAAGCCTAATGTAAATGTATGTGTTTAAGTAAGAAAAACATAGCTGTATCAATTGATTATTCAGTATCTATCTTATATTTCAGCATGATCTCTTATTTTTTTGGATTAGGGGGGCTTTTTATATCTACAAATTTAGTTGACTTGATAGATGATCAAGTCACCTCTTGTTACCTCTTCTAATTAGAGCGTACCGATTTAAATTTACCAATAAATAGTGTGATTAGTAGTATTCCTATTCCTATAAATGAGCCTTTAGCCAGATCAGATAATTCTATATAATGCGAAAATATTTGCGTGAATGCAATTACCAGTAACCCCATTGATAATAGCATTAATGATTTTTTTCTAATCATACTATCTATTTTTATTGTTTTCATAATTAGTATTTCAATAATACTATTTGTTACAGCATTTATTTCAAATTTTGAGTTGTTCATTCCCTTTTCATCTTCCATTTTTTTAATCCACCAAAAAAATATAGAAACCCTATTAGTGTTGCCAAAATTCCCATAGTAGGAAAAAAACCATTCAGCATAGAAAAAAACAACTCTGAAATACCGCGTAATAGATAAATTCCTGCTATTAGAAATACGCCAATTTTTAAAAATGGAAGTTTCTTAAATGTATTACCGGCAGAAAGCCCATATAACCCAAATACAAAAAACACTGTTGTAACCAGAAGAGTTGCTACGTATGGGATAGAAAAATGAATTTGTGACAATTCTGCCATTTTTTCATCAATTCCAAAAACCCTAAAAACCTTTTCGATCCAAAACAAGGCGATTAAGTGAGTAATTGCTATTCCTATATTTAAATATCCTCCCAGCTTTAACATATTTTCTGTCTTTTAATTTTTTCGATTTTCGACAATAGTCTTATCTAGTTGGTACAATTCAACCATTTGCTTTTGCATAAACTTTTCTGGTGTATATTTTAGGATAAAATTTCTAATGATTTCATTAAATCGATTTGTTATTGCAATTTTTGATGTAATCCTGGATTGCTTAACTAATTTTTCGACTTTCGATTTTCTATACGTGTAAAAATCATTGTAAGCAGTTTCTAAGCTACTAGATTTTTTAATGAAGTTAACTATATAAAAAGCATCTTCGATTGCTTGAGCACCACCTTGTCCCAAATCAGGAGTCATACTATGTGCTGCATCACCAATAAGGCAAATATTTTGTGTATTCCATTTTTGTAGCAGCTCTAAATCCGAAAGGTCGCCTCTAATGATTTTGTCGATTGATGTATTTTTAATCAAGTCATTAACGAGGGGATGATACCCCGAAAACATATTCGTTAATTTGTCCTTTAGGTTTTCTCTATCATCCTGCAAATTAGGTTCGCTTAATTTTACGGCAAACCAATATACTTTTCCTTCAGATATTTTAGATATTCCGAATTGAAACTTTTGCCCCCATAACGTAAAACCAACCGATTGTAGTTCGCTATTTAAATTATAATCAGAAACCCCTCTCCAGCAAGTTTGCCCGGTATACCTTATTTTACTATTAGGAAATAATTGTTTTCTTACACCAGAATTAATACCGTCTGCACCAATAATGGATCTGGTTTGAATTGAAGTCCCGTCTGTAAAATTAACTTTTAGGGATTTGTCACTATTTTGGAAATATTCTTTGAAGGTTTTATTAAGTTCTATATTTTCCTGCTTTACGTATTTGTATAAAATTTGCTGTAGTTTTCCTCTATGAATTGCCATTGTAGTGTATCCAAATTTTTCTTGAACAAACTTCTGGTCAGAGTTGGATATTGGTTTTAATTTGTGATCAGCTACTAAAATTCGGTTGAAACTATTTCCAGAATCTCGAATTTCTTTTAATAACTCAGGATTAATCCACTCTAATACTTGTAGTGCATTTGGTGATAACCATATTCCGGCTCCTACTACTTTTAAAGACGCTGCTCTTTCGTATAATGTATAGGGAATATTTAATTTATCAAAGGATAGCGCTGTTACAAATCCTCCTATTCCTCCTCCAATGATTGATATATTATTTGCCATTATTTTGTATTACCAGTAAATCCCCTATTTTTTTAACCTACCAAGTTCTTCTAATGATATGAATTTGTTTCACCTTAGATGTATACAAAGGTCAGTTCAAATTATTAGTTATCATTTGATATAGATCAAATTTTGCTATTAAGTTTTCGTATTCTACTCAACGTTTCAAGAGTTATTCCCAGGAAGGATGCAATATGTGTTAATGCTATTCTTTGGGTAATATTTGGATAAGCAGATAAAAGGCTTTGGTATTTTTGTTCGGCAGATTGAAACTGAATAGAAACAATTCGTGCCTGAAGTTTTAGCATTGTCATAGTCGCAACTGTTTTACTTAATCGCTCAAAATCGTGATGCTTATCAGATAATTTTAAAGTACTATCTCTAGAGACTTCTAATAGTATAGTATCTTCTAGTACTTCTATATAATGTGGACTCGGAATGTTTTGAAAAAAACTATTGATAGCACAAATAAAATCCTTTTCAAAAGCAAACCAATCGGTAATATCTTTTCCGTCATTTAAATAATAAGCCCTGGCACAACCACTTACAATAAAAAAGGCCTTATCAGAATATTGTCCTTCCTTTACTATTGCATCTCCTTTTTTAAGATTTAATATTTTAGAATGATTAGAGAATTCTAATTTACATGCCGAAGTTAAAGGAGAATACTTCTCGCTAATCAGATCTATGATTTCTTCCTTATTCATAAATGTAGTATTTGGGTTCAAGAATTTTTAGAAAGAAGAAGAACAAGTAATTATTAATAGCCATTTTAAGTATGTATTTTATTTTTTTGGTAGATACAATTTCATATTTTCAATTTCTAGTTTGTCTAAATGCCCCATTTTACTTTTATCTTTTGTAATTAAGTGCATATGTAGATATGAATCGTGATGTGTAAAAACTCCTTTATGCTTGGTCGAGAAAAATCCAACAATTTCGGTCTCTTCGTTTTTTAGTTCATAATTTGTCTGTCCTTGGTGAGCTTCATCTGGTGAAGAAACTTTTGTGCCTTCAGGCAGGTTTTGAACGTGAATGATTGCCTTTGAAACATTTCCAATTAGCTTGAAAGCAAATGGTCGTTTGTTTTCGGTTGTTCTCTCGTCAATAAACTTCTCTAGGTCCTGGGTTGTTGTAATATTTGAAGGTAATTCAATTTCATCCCATTCGTTTATATTTGCATAAACAAAGAAAGGTGCTGAAACATTAAACCTTTTTTCAACTACCATAGTAGAATCAGAAGTTACTTTAGAAACGTAGTTTTGTCCGTTATTAATCAGTAGTTCACCTGTGAGATAACTTTCAGGTCCAAGTCCGTAAAGTCCTTTTTTGTTCGAAATGGTGTCAAGGTCAATACTGCTACTCAACTCTCCTTTCCACATCACATTTTTCATCGCTCCAACAATTATTATGTCAGAATAGGTATCATCCGAAATGGTTTCTTTTTTAACCGAATTGCAACTTAACAACACTCCGGATACAAATAGTCTGATTACTACTTTTTTTATGATCATTTATTTCTTGTTTGTCCTTTTTTAAATCACTTCAATAAATACAAGCTTTATGATATTGCATTTTCTGTAAAAGTTTTTTCCATGATTACATATTCAATTCCACCTTTCTTAAATTTTTTATCTGTAGGTTTTAAGCCAAATCTCTCATAGAATTTTGATTTTTCTATTCGAGCATTACACCATAATTTTTTAATGCCTTCTTTCTTTATTAAATCTATTATATTTTTTAATAGAATTGTTCCATATCCTAATCCTTGAAATTCAATTAATGTTGCGAATTTTCTAAATTGCACTTCATTTCTCTCTACGAATAAGGATATTATTGATGTTATTTCTCCATTTACAAATAAACCAAAATGCCTCGCATGTTTATCATTTGGCAATTCTACATATGCTATCGGTTTATTTGGCCACATAACTTTATGTCGAATTGGTAAAGTTTCGGAGGAGGTAATTTGTTTAATTTCAAGAATTTTATTTTTCATTTATAATTGGTGGTTTTACTAGATTTTGATAATCAACCACACCATTCCGATTCCAGAAGATAAAACCCCGCCTATTATAAAAATCATTGGAAAATAGTTTTTCCAAAACTCACTATTCATCATTATTTCGTATTGATTACCTTTTTTTAAGTATATAATATCAATCAACTGATTAATCCGTTTTGGATCTGAACTAGAGTTCAATTTTTGTGTTGTTTCTATTCCATTTATGTCAGTAAACCTTACAATCGGAAAATGATATACACTAGAATATCCATCAATATCTTCACTACGTTCTTTAATAAAGTCAACTATTTCTGCTTTTGTTTTAATTCCGTTGGTTTCAATTCTAAGGTTTGAATTTCGGATATAATACCCAGCATATAAAAATCCACCACCTACTATTAAAAAAACAAAAGCCCCGATTAGATTTTCCATTTCAATTATTAATTATTCAAAATACCAAATATATGAATAAGAGTAAGGTAAATAGACTTAAATCGATCAATCGTACTACATTTTTTTCATCCCTATTAAACAGATAAAATTCAGTACTAAATTACTCTGGTTTTATAAAGTATAATATTATGTGCTCGTTTTTACTTTTCTGCGATTAATTCGATCCGTTCACAATTTAACCGAAACATTTTTCCGTTTTCAAAAAGATAAATAATATCATCATTTTCATTTGGTATAGAACGCTCCATAGTTCCATCATTTATTTCACGCATCGATTTGGGAAAAAATGTAATTACACTTATTATGTTTTCGTCTTGTGGAAATTTATGATTATCTCCATCAATTGAATTTTGGAAATTGACATTTTGATGAATAAAAGTGAGTTTATTGTACTCATTTTCATGAACCCAATCTCCATGTGATTTGATAAATACAATTCGAACAGTGTTATCTAACTCTAATATTTCTTTGAATTCAAAATTATTATGCAAGTCAATATGAATTCCATTTAATTGGACTGCATAGTTTTCTTCAATTTTAAAGTTTATGTCCATTAATCATCATTCATAAACCGAAGCACCTTTTAAAATATGCATAAAGTTTTCCCAAGTTGGTTGGTCTGCATCAATATTCATTTCCATATTATCATAAAAGCCCTGAATGTCTTCTGTGTACGCAATCATACTTTCTAAAAAATCAGAAAGATTACTATTTTCCCATTCAGATTGATTGTTATCAAAATCGGTTTTAAACTCTTCAAGAAATTTTATGAATTCAATTCTTGTCATTACATTTCTTTTATATAAGTAGCTAAATTAGTAAATCTTTAAGGATACTGTGATATTTAAATCCTTAACAGAATTGCGAGAGCCTCAACGCGTTGATTATACATTGCGTTGGGCTACTCGATAGGGTAATTTACTTTTTCTTAGTCTAACTCTTTTCCTTTCTTTTTACTATGGACAATCTTTTTAGTTTAATTATTACTACAATAAACATTAGTAAGCAATAATAAATAAAAATATCACCTATAAGAGAATACATAGTCGTAGTTCCTTTTGTTGGTAGTTGCGTTATGAGCACCTTACTATTAGCTGTAAAATGATCCATTTCACTAAGTGTTTTTCCTGTATAATTAAAGCCAGCTGATAATCCAAAACTTGTTTGGCGCACCAGGTTAAAACCTTGTTCTATGGCTCTAAATTTTGCCATATTGGTATGAATGGGGTCAATGCCTTTCCAATCATTACTTGGTACTAACATGATATCTGTCCCTTTAGCTTGTTTTAAATATTCAGGAAAATCCATATCAAAACAAATCGCTGATCCAATTGTTCCATAAGGCGTTTTTGATTTTTGAATGGTAGAACCTTTTATATTACTCATAGTGGCTTCCCCACCAGGAACAGGAATCACTTTCCAATAATCGATAGTCGTTTTACCATTTGGGTCAAATAGAACAAATTTGTTTTCTAAAGGTTTATCGTTAGTAGGATCAATAACGGCAACGGCTGCGCCAAGATATATTTCATTTTCCTTAGCCATTAAACTAGCAGATTCATATATTTCGTTTTCATCTTCTTTTAAAACAAGAGCATTCCCTTCTGCCCAAAACACTATTTTTGCTCCCGCCTTGGCTTCTTTTAAACTTCTATCTAATAAGTTATGATTTAAATCGAAAGCCTGTTTTTTAAATTTTTCTTTACCACCTTCCAAATTAAGACCATAAAAATCGTTATCGTAGATTCGTAAGTTATCCATGGCAGAAATAGAAGCTATTCTGATGGTCTCGGCGTTAGGTTTTTGAAATAGTAAACGATAACCACCATATCCTAGCGTTAGTCCGATAGTCACACTATATATCAAAATCCCTTTTTTAACTTTTACCCATTGTAACTCCTGAATTAGTATCCAATTGATTATGGAAGCAAACCAGCCTATCAAAAAAGTAATATACCCCATTCCAAAAACAGAAACCGACTGTAATAAAACATTTTGTGATTGTTGTGTATAGGCTATGTGCCCCCAACTGCCATAGGGTAGAAATTGACTACTTACATATTCTACAAGAACTAATGCTGTAGGGAAGATTAGTGTATGTAAAAACGTGTTCCGATTTTTTGAAAAAAATGAATCTATAAGATAGGGTATTGTGGCTATTAATCCGTAGGGAGCCATTATAAGGGCATACATGAGAAAGGGAAATGGAAGAATCTCAGAATTCTGAAATAGAGTTGCAATTACTAACAACACACACGCTAACAAAAAGCCTTTAATAACAGAGAGCTGACGAACTGCATAAAGTAACATAGTGATCGAAATCCACGGAGCAAAAAATATGGTGTAACTACCATTTGAAATAAGGAGTACTAATAGTAGTGTTACTAAAAATGTTAATTTACTGAGTTTATTGTTTACTATTTTCATTTGTTTTTTATGGTATTGATTATGCCACAAAAGTAAATTGAGTCACTCGTAAACTATAGTGTTTTTAGGGTTTAGGTATAAAACCATCATTTTTAGGTACAAAAAAAATAACGATAATTAGTACTGTTATAAAACGGTTGATTTCAGGTACAGAAAGTTATAAGGATAATAATTGTTTCTTATAACTTTTAGAAACAGGAAGCTCTATTTCGGTTAAATATATGGTGTTTTGATCCTTCCAGGATTTAAAATGCACTGGATTAATTAGATGTGAACGGTGTACCTGAAACATAAAATCTAAGTCTTCTTGTAGTGCTTTTAAAGAAGAGCGAATTAGTTTAGAATGCAGTACATTATTTTTTAGGTAAAAAATCTCAACATAATTCTGTGCATTAGAAATACAAATTAATTCTGATTTTCTAATTTTTAATATGTCTAACTTATTCTCTCCTTTAATCGTTACTATATCTTCTTTTATAGGTATTAATTTGATTAAATACCTTCTGGCTATAACAACAACAGGAAGCGCTACCAAAGCGATTCTTAAAGTAATGATAGTATTGAATTCAAAAAAAGTATAATTTCCATTCAATAACGGACTTTTATAAAAAATAAATGTTCCTATAGTATATAGTACTTGATAAAAAACAATAGCTCCTATTTCATAACTCAAAGACCATTTCTTCGTTTTATCATAAATATATTTTTGAATAACACTTAAGCATCCATATACCAAAAATGCAATAAAGTTAAATCCAATACTTATTCTAATCCATCCTGTTAAACCTATTGTTCCATCATCAAATGGTCTTACAAAAAAAGCAAAAACAAACCCCCAAAGACCAATAAATATTCCTACTAATAAGTGATGTTTAATTGATGGATTTAGTGTATTCATCTCAATTTTTGCTTGTTACCAACGCGTAGCAAACTCAGCCTTAGCAGTGTTGATTAAATTGTGTTTGTGTAGTGATAGCTAGAGCAAACTATTTGATCAATAGAGTTTACAAAGTGTTATGCTTAGTTTATTTGTCCAAAGCTAAGAAATTTTATTTTCCATCCATTGCAAAAAACAAATGGTGTTTTAAAAGGCAGTTTTAGGATGATAGCCTACCCCTTCTCAACAAGGGGGTACCCCCTTGTCGACATGGGGGTATCCCCATTAAAAGATGGTTCGAGCTGATATTTTAATGCTTCGAGCTGATATATTAACGCTTCGAAGGGATGCGATCAGGGTTCGAGCTGATATCATATGGCCTAGAGGGCTTGGCAGGAGAGGTAAAAGCGATCCCTTTTGGGGTTCGAAGCCATAAAAGAAGCCTTCGAAGGACTTCGGTAACGCTTCGAAGGATGTCTTTAAGGGGTAGAAGCATCTCGATAAGGGGTAATTGCGATAAAACAATTACACCAGATAACGCTTCGGGTTATGATTTTGATACCCAAGAAAAGCAAGCACTATTAGACCTAAAAATCTTATGACAAGGATTAGAACAATTAGAAGCTTCTTAGTTTTTGATTTTTTTAATATTATAAAAGCTATCTGGAGGGATAGCTTTTTGGGTTATTATAGTTTTGTGTAGCTGGTTTTTGATTAATGTTTATAGTGCTTACGATTAAAACTCTCTAACAAAACTTACGTTAGTTATCAATCCCTTCTCTATTTTATAAATAGAAACATATTTAGTCGGTTTTCCATCATTGGTAACTATCTCATGATTTATAACATAAGGGCCATTGACGATTTGATTTTCTATTTTAACCGACACCGATTTATTTTCGAAATCTGTTTTAAAGATAGATGCTAGCCGATCTGAACCGGTTCCCATTAATTTATCTGGGTAGGTTAACACTTTTACATTTTTATGGTACAGCTTTATAAATTCATCATAATTATGGGCATTAAAAAGCCTCATTCTTTCATTTACTATTTCCAGAGGCGTCAAATTTGATTCAAATTGTTCGGTTGGATTTGAATCTACTGCGTTTTTTTCAGTTTCAGTACCACATCTTGTTATTAAAAGAAGTGCTAACAATAATAGTAGGGGTGAATAAATAATCGTCGTTTTTTTCATGATAAAGTATTTTAATTTTTAGGGAATTTTTTATCGTTTTTTATCTCTTTAATTTGCGCAATATGGCGACCGGTATGTGAAGACATGTAGAGAAAAACCTGGTAAAGATCGATGCTTCCAAAGTTGGCAAAATGGTTTCTTAAGTCATCTTCTGTTGTCTTTATATAATTGATGTGTTGTTCTCTTTTTGCTTTAAATTCTGCAATAGTTGCTTTGTGATTACCATACTTTCCTATGGGTTCAAAATCTTCTTGGGTTTTTGTTTTTTCTGCACGATTGTGTACATGTGCTATTAATTCTTTATCAGTGAATTTTAAGTCTTTCCGCCTTTCGGGATCCGAAGGAAGTTCTAAAGACTCTTTAAGTATTTCAAATACTTCATTTTCTAAAATCGTAATGTGTTCTGTACATTGTAGTATTGACCAGGACGATTCATTAATTTTAAAATTGAGCTGTGCTTCACTTAATCCATCTAATATGTCTAATAAATTACCTTTAGAGTTATTTAATTCGTTGATTGCGAAATCTCGCTCTACTGGTGTCAATTTATTATTAGAAACCGAACAGTTAACTAGTAAAACAAACAGGATCATTAAATTTTTTTTCATTCTTTAACGGGTTTAAATATTATCTGATTTTAATTATTCGCTCTGTTAAACCTTTATTTTTAAAATAATCTATCAATTCTAAAGATTCTCCAACTTGAGCATGATGTAGTAAAGTAAGCCCATGTGGCCCTTTGGCAAAAAGTAATTCGGGATAAGCATCCAAAACTGGTGTTACTAATTCTGTTCTTCCTAGCATGGTAAGAGCAAAAAGATTAGCTCTTGCGCCTTTAGAGATTAAATAGTTTACAATCTCCTTATTCCCTAAATGAGCTGCTCCTTCTATTGCTTCTTCAAAGTCACCATTACCCCAATCGTAAGAGGTGTAAATTAAATTTGGATATTCATTAAGCATTTCCTTAACCAGTCCTAATTTTGAATGTCCGGCAACAACAAAATCTTTTACTAATTTTTCTTCTAATTGATTCGATTCTTTTTTTTGTTGGCTTGAACTACTTTTCTGTGCTTTTAAAAGTAGATAAGTAGGTATCGTAACAGCTGTTCCAATTCCTAAAAGCGATCCATATATAAATTTTTTTCTGTTCATGTATTGAATATTATACAATGAACTTATCTTGGGTAATGCTTTTGCCTGCAAAATTCACATTTTGCTATTTTTTTTCAGCATAGCCTTAGCTACGGTGAAAAAAAATTAACTTTACTATGGTACAAAAGCCAAACTTTTCGGCTTAAAACCACTACTCAAGATGAGTTCAATACAATATTCTGTAATAAATGATAGAAATACTTTAAAATGCATGTACCTGTTAACGAAAAATAGAAGTTTTTACTGTTTTCTATAGGCTGAAGGGGTATGTCCCGTTTTTTTCTTGAAAGCAATATTAAAAGAAGTCACATTACCAAAACCAGATTCGTAGGCAATAGTTGCAATTTTTTCATTTAAGTATTCGGCATCTTTTAATAGGGCTTCAGCTTTTTCAATGCGATACTGATTTACAAACTCGTAAAAATTTTGTTGAGTGTTTTCGTTTATGGCTTGTGAAATTTCCCGTGCTCTTACATCTAATTTTTCAGCAACAATTTTTAGTGTAATAGTATCATTTAGAAAAACATGTTCCTTTTCAAAGAGTTTCTTAATGCTTTGAAACAATGCTCTAGAGCTACTTTTGTCTAAACGCGAACTATCATATTTTTGGAGATTAAACTTATGTCTATTTAAAAAAAGATAGCTAAACGCATAAATTAGTAAGGAATAAAATATCGGTCCTCTTATATAATACATTCTAAAATCGAAAAGGTTTCCTACATAGTGTAGCCAAATTAATGTAGAGCCAATTAATATATTACGATACCATTTTACAATACTGTCGGATGCATTCGAACTATTTTTTTGTAAATATGACCATGATAGTATCAGATAAAAAAGCAAATGAAAAACCACAATTCCGTAGTTCCAGAACGATTCAAAATTTCCATTTCTGGGTATAAATGGGATCAAAAAAAGAAACAAAGCAAAAGGCGCGAAATGGATGTAGTACGTATAGGTAATTTCTTTATTCTTCTCAAAAAGAGTAATTCCATACAGCCAAAGAGAAGGGGCTGCAAATAGAATACCAGAAACTCCAATATTATTTTGCCAATTCTCTAATGGCATATAATAATTTAATACCGATTTACCAATTCTAATAGTAAGACCTAATAAAAAGAGTCCTAGAAAAATATTAGACTTTCTATGGTTATTCTTAAGGGTAATTAAATATATACTTAAGAAAACCCCCTGCGCTAAACCAAGGGATGCAAGAATTAGGATAAGGCCTGTAGTTAACATTTAAGTAATTTAAAACTTTTTAATCAGTAATAGATTTATTAACGACAAAAATCATTTTTTTTCAACTAAAATTCTTTAAAGAACATGTTTGTTTAAATAAATGTTATGATCTAAATCGATCTAAATGTACTTTAACAAAAAACAATCACATTATAAGCGGCTGTTTTGGTATTTCCTTATGATTCGCGGATTACAAATCCGCGCTATCTGGTGGACATCATCAAATATAAACAAACTCAAAAACAGGAGTTATGGAATTATTGGGAAACAAAAAGTTGTATTTTCTACTTGAATTTATAGTGTAATTATTAAGTTTGTTGGCTTAATTCGATAAAGGACATGAGAAACTCACTTAGTATCATTCTATTTATTTTTTGTACGATACCTGCTTTAAGTCAGAAAATAAAAACAGCTTCTGGAGATATTTCTGTATTAGCTGGAGAAAAAGAACTATCGGTTACCTTTGGGTATGATAATATGAACGTGCATGGCTACCCCTCAGAGGCAGATTTTATAAAAGATAAGGTACAACTAAGAGAAAAGCATAACCCTGGATCGGGTGAAAAATTTGAAGGTTCTTGGTTTGCGGATAGGGATACCGTATATGCACCATTATTTATCGAAAACTTGAACTATGCAATACCTAAAAAAAGAAAAATTACAATCTCAAGAAACAATCCCAACGCAAAATATAATTTACATATTCAAACATTGTGGGTTTATCCTGGATATAATGTAGGTTTTTCACAACCATCAAAAATAGAAGTAGTACTTCAATTATATGAAATAGCAAGCCCAGAAAAGATCGTTTGGGAGTCAAAATCACCAACGCGTATAGAAGCTAAAGTAACCCCTTATAAGAGGGAATTGAGAATCGGAGCTGCATATGCTTCATTAGCTATGAAGATGTCATGGTTATTAAGAAAAAAGACAAAGTAAAAGCCTAATTCCGATACAATTTTTCTCCACGTCATCTCGAGCCCTTCGACTTAGTTCAAGACAGGCTAAAATCGAGAGGTCACTATGAAAAATCACTCAATTTGACAGCTTTTTTAAACTAATGCTGATAGCGCATTCTATGGATAAAAACAAATAAAATTCATATAAATTAGGCAGCATACTTTTTGATGTTTCCTTGTGTTTCACGGATTACAAATCCACGCTATCGGGGACATTTTTTGCGACTTACAGTTCAACGTTTAATATATGTGTCGTAGCTGTGCAAATTGTTACCTAACCTTGGACACTTCTGCGCAGATTTTATACTTTATTCAGCTTTAAAATCACCGCACCATCATAAATATACCAGAACCCATCGATTAATCACTTATCAACTATGATTATATATATCGTGTTGTAAACTGTTTTAATTAAATTCAGTTTCGATTTTATTTATACTAGCGATTTCCTTGTTTAAATATTTAATACTAATCTTTGGGGGTATAGAAATCTCAATGCAAGTCTCACTAAAAATTAAATCCTCAGTCGAAATTTTAGATTGAAACTCATTCGACATCAATAATCCTTTCAGGATCAATTTGAACATTTTTTTGTCCGAATATTCGTCTAATAGCTCTTGGATATAACCTTCATCAAATTCAGTAACTCGACTAAAATGGATTTCAACGGATGGAGGTATTGATATGCCAACAATTAACCGGTTCGTTCTAAATCCGGCTTTTTCAATTAATGGTAAAACGTCAAAAATATCTTTTACATAATTAACAAATTTATCCTTCGTATTGGTTCCAATATCACCTATTTTGGATAAACCGTTTTTTAATTGAGTAATTATGTTGTCCGTTTTACTTGTGGATTTAGAAGAATCCGTTACTATTGATTTTTCAGGCATTAATTTGTCAATTTGAATAGTTTACAACAAAGATATATAGTTACCTCTAGTAACTATACAACCATTTGTAATTACTTATAATTATTTGTAAACGTATGCTTGTGTCTTTTACACTATAGTTTCTTGCCTATGTTTTCTAATACCGCTATCGGTTAATCCAATCTCGTAGGCTTCGGCATATACCTCATCGCGGGCTTCTAATTCGTTCCAGGCATCGTTTAGTAGGCTCATTTCTATTCTGTCTAGATCAAAGACATCATTATATTTTACCGTTTGATTTAATTGCTTCTTTTGATTTGGCTCTTGTAGTAATACACTAATAATCTTTTTTTGAATGCCTTTAATAATGTACTGGTCTTCTTCGTGATGATCTTTAAGGTTATATTTTACTTCGAGATGCTCTAATAATCCTTGTACTATTTTTTCTCGTTCGATATTCTTGTCTTCAGAAATTTCTCTGATTTTACGGCTTAATTTATTCATTTTTTTAATCCCTTGTTTTCTTGATGTAGCTATACAATATACCGTAGGTATATTGTAGGCACTAAACTACTATTCCCTTTTTAGATATTTTTACGGGAACCCGCAGGAGTGAGATAAAAGTTTAATTCGATGAGGTAGAGGTGATTAGGTTTTTAGAAAATTTGCACCAAAGCCATAAGCTATGTAAGCAAGTTTTTGCATATTTACCGCTGTAAATGTTACTCAAAAACGATTGATTTTTATGATAGAAGATATATTTAAAAAGATAACAGAAGAGTATGGTGAAATTAGTGCCGAAGCTATTTATGATTGGTCCGAAAAAATAAAAATTGTTGAGTATAAGAAAAGAGATATACTGGTAAAAGAAGGTGCATATTCATATAAATTCTATTATATCATACAAGGCGCACTCAAAGCCTATTATAGGTCTGATGATAAAAAAATAACCGATTGGTTTGCATTAGAAAACGATTTTATCCCATCAACAACCGATCCTATACACGGCCGACCCAGCTCTCATACTATAGAAGTATTAGAAGACAGTACTCTGGTAGCATTAGCCCATGATGATTTAGAGGCTTTATGTAAAAAATATCACGACTTCGAGCATCTGTACCGGCTTATCTTATCCAAAGTAATCTACCAACTTAGAGAACGCATAGCTTCTCTACAGTTTAGAACGGTGCAACAACGTTATGATAGTTTGATTGATCTACACCCAAAAATAGAATCTCGTGTTCCTCTGGGAGATGTTGCTTCTTTTTTGGGGATCACACAAGAAACATTAAGTAGAATTAGAGCGTCGAAGTAAGAATTTGATTTGGATCAAAACTTTGTGTTCGTTAAATCTATAATTTTGTTCTTGGATCTTAAAAAAGAACTATTATTCTGATATGTTACTTGCCTTATTTTTCCTAATCCTTTTGATAAAATGAAGAGAATACACCTATTTGAATTCGAAGACTTACCATGGTTTCCTAATTGGATTAGAATCTGTATGACCAGGTTAATTGTGGTAATGCATAAAAAGTTTGGCACGAGTGAGGATATGGCTATGCTGCTTGTTGATCTTATTAAGCGTACCAAGACCAAAAAAATTATTGATTTATGCTCGGGTAGTGGGGGACCCATGCTCGATACAATAGCACTATTGAGAAATCAACATCATCTTGAAGATGTCGAATTGGTTTTATCAGACTTATATCCCAACTTAGAAGCTGCTAAACGAATAAATAGTAGTAGCGATTATATAAGGTATAGAACGACTCCTCTTGATGCTACGCATATTGATGATTCGATACAAGGGATATTTACAATGGTAGGTAGTTTTCATCATATGAGACCAGACCAGGCCAAAAGTATTTTAACAGCTGTACAAAGCAAAAAGCAACCGATTTGTATTATGGAAATCAATAAAAAATTTCCGTTCCTGCTATGGTGGCTCTTTATCCCTCTTAGTGCCGTTTTATGCCTTTTTATCACGCCATTGGTGCGACCTTTAACGATCAGACAGCTTATTTTTACCTATATAATCCCTGTAATTCCTTTGTGCTTTGCGTGGGATGCTGTAATTACCAGCGGGAGAATATATCGATTAGAAGATCTCGATGAGCTTTTACAAGGCATTAAGGAGGATACCTATATCTGGAAAAAAGAGGTTATAGAAGGAAAGTCAGAAAAAATTTACCTAATAGGATATCCAAAAGAGTAGGATATTGTATTTCGTAAAACTAAACTACAAATCGTAGTACCTACTCTATGTTACAAATAACCATATCTCTCGTCTTCTAGTTAAAGATAAGAACATGAGATATCCATTAATTAAGCCCAAATACTATTTTACATTGTTTAACGAATTCATCGGATTTATAAAAAAGCCGAAGTATGAAAAAAAAACTGGAAAAATCTGTAACCCATAAAATATATGATACCATTGGGCTGTACTTTTTAAAATTCATATTATTGATTCCTGTAATTTTGTTTTTTGCTTTCGTATATGACCCAGAGAACGTACAAAAGGCAAATATGTTAGAACGTTTTTCTCCATTGGTCTTATTAGTAGTCGGTGGGATAATTCTCCCTCTTGTAGAAGAAGTTGCTTTTAGGCTTTCCTTAAAATTTAAACCCATTTATATTGCGCTATCATCCAGTGTATTTTCATACTACGTATTGACCAAAATTGTTTTTCAAACAAAAATAAGTGCGATAGACGAAAGCTTTATGATACGAGTAGTTATCGCAATTGCATTAGGAATATTCTTGTATCCTGTAGTTAATAGTACATCGATAAAAGAGAGATTGGCTAATTTCTGGAGAACACATTTTAGAAGTATATATTATATCTCTTGCGTGTGTTTTGCCTGGATACATATTACAAAGTATGAGTTAAACTGGACAAATATTCTTTTGCTTCCGATTCTTACCTTACCTCAATTAATGAGCGCATTAATTTATGGATATATAAGAGTATCTTTTGGTTTTAAGTATCCATTGTTTTTTCATATGTCTAACAATCTTCTGGCGATAAGCTTATCTCTTTTACCGTTTACAGGTTAAGAAATTAAATACTCAATTTTTACCATAAAAAAATATTGCAGTAAAGAGGAGATTTCTGATACATCAAGGTGTTCTATAAGTAAGAATACATTAGGTTGTTATTATGTTTCTTAACTCAAGAACACCTATAGGAATATGCATTTGGTACAGGCGCGAACCCCATTGTATATACCAACTATGATCCAATATGTTTTCTGGATTTCACTATTATATAGTTAGTTTATGATAATATTTAATCTCTGGAGCTTCTATTAAAAAAGCAGAGAGCTTTGCCATGATTCCATTATTAGAAATAAAAGTTATATAATCTGTATGGTGACTTTTACTTAGCCATTCCTCATAAAATACCATTTCATTAGTCTCTTTGTCAAAAAGTATTTTCACCGATAAACATCCATTAAACCCTCTTACATTAGGTAGATTCTCTGTAAGAAAATTCATGAGATTATTTACCATAGAATTTTTGACTTTTGATTTTAAAATTACTTCACAATTTGTTTCCATTGGTTTTTATTTAATCAATATTTGAAGCAAAATTAGAAAGCAAAGAGTTCAATATTCTTAATCTAAATTAAGAAATGAACTTAATGTTGTACATTGAAAAACGAGGAGGAAAAAACCTTAATCTAACAATGAAACCGGCACTCTTTTTTGTTTATATCATAGATAAATTTTAAATATTCTTAGCAAACAATTGATTCGATGGCTGTTATTTGGTTATCCCGTGTATAAAGTGGAAAACATAGCTATTCGGGAATTAATCCTTTTTGAAGTATCCCCGTTGCAGCCTATTTTTATATGGTAAAAATCAATATATTATGCTTACTAATGAATACTCCTATCTTCGATGTGATCACTGCGGAGAAATTTATGATAAGAACGAAGTACATAGCTTTTGCTTAAAAGATAATCAACCTCTGGTTGCGCATTATAATTTACGTAACCACTTTTCTAAAAATGATTTACAAGATAGGCCGGCAACTATGTGGCGGTATCATGAGCTGTTACCTGTAGAAAAAGAAGAGAACCGCATTAGCCTGGGAGAAGGGTTTACACCTCTTCTGGTATTATCAAAACTCGAATCTACCTATAACCAATATCAATTATTGCTTAAGGACGAATCTGGTAACCCTACAGGTTCTTTTAAAGCTCGAGGGATTAGTATGGCAGTAAGTAAAGCAAAAGAACATGGGATTACAGCAATGTGTATTCCTACTGCCGGAAATGCAGGAAGCGCTCTTAGCGCGTATTGTGCTAAAGCAGGAATCAAAGCTCATATTTTTATGCCTGAAGAAACCCCTAAAACGTTCCAACTAGATTGTGAAATCATGGGAGCTAATGTTACTAAGGTAAAAGGAAATATTGGAGATGCTGCCAGTATGATGAGATCAAAAAATGATGGATCCTGGTTTGACGTATCTACATTGCAAGAGCCTTTTAGACTAGAAGGGAAAAAAACAATGGGGTATGAAATTGCAGAGCAGTTACAGTGGGAATTACCAGATGTAATCCTATACCCTACAGGGGGAGGTACCGGATTAATAGGAATCTGGAAAGCCTTTCTTGAAATGAAAGCTCTACAATGGATAGATCATATTCCTACCCGAATGGTAGCTGTTCAAGGAGATGGATGTAATCCTATTATTACCTCTTTTCACAATGAAATGGATCATGTGCCAAAATATGAGAATCCCGCTCCAACGATAGCGAATGGGTTAAGGGTGCCAAAACCGTTTGGAGATCGATTGATCATGAAAACATTATATGAAAGTAACGGAACAGCCATTTCTATTTCTGATCATGAAATAAAAGAAGGGATGCAGGAATTTGCAAAAACAGAAGGGTTATTTATTTCTCCTGAAGGCTCTGCAGTATGGGCTGCCTATAAAAAATTGAAGCAAACTCACTGGATAAAAGATAATGAATCTGTGGTACTACTTAATACAGGTTCTGTATATAAGTATACCGAAAATTTATATTCATGATTTGTAAATAATAGTGCTTCTTTTTAAGAGGAAAAACAGCTTGTTACCGATCCAAAAAACTACACTGGGTAGACTACATAAATAAAAACTGTTTCACTGAAAACAGGGTAGTGTATACTGGGTACGGCTACTACTTTTGGATCAAATAATTGATAGTATTTAGGCGCCTAATACGGTATGATCAGGGCTTACTGTGCTTTGGATTGTACATTCAATTATTCACAATCACACATTAATTCTTAAAAATAAACAATGAAAAAAACAATTTTTAAAGTAATCACTATTCTAACTTTGGCAATCTTTATTAGTAGTTGCGAAACCGATGATGGTATAGAATCAAAATTAGAGAATACATCTTCTAGCAAAAAAAATGAAGAAAATAACAATTTAGAAACAAAGAGTTCGAGTAATGTTTTTTTATTAGTTACTAGTATTGATGGTCCCTATGATACAGTAGATGGAGTACGAATACCTAAAATAGGTTCTTATGTAAATATTTCTGGAGTTAAAATTCCATCAGGTCATTTTTATGGAACCTGGGATGTTAAATTAGGTGGATATGAAATTGTAAAAAGATCCTCCCAAAGTGTCCGACTTAAAAGAGTAACTAAAGAAGATGCTATTGTTTTCTTTTTTTACACGGAGCATGTAAATGAAAACGGAAATATAGTATTGAAATCAGATATAGCTACCTATGGTTTATCTGCAATACCTGATCCAGTACCATGTCCTACCAGTGAGCATACCAAAATGAGACAAAGTTTTTCTAAATATGCTGCTGCTATTAATTATGATGAGAGGTACACATATAACTGGACAGTTGTTAACAAAGGAAATACATATACCGAAACAGGAAGAAATGTAAGACTACGAGGTTTTGGAAACTTTAATGTCACTCTTACTATTGCTCAAGATGGTTGTACTACGCAAACTAGAACTCAAAATTTTTATGTGAATATTGGAAGGTAGGCAATTGCATGAAAAATAGTCATGTTTTAGATTATAGACATACATAAAGTATACCTATAGGATACTGAGTATTTATAGTACTCAGTATCCTGTATTAAGTTATTTACAATCATACATTTAACTTTTAAATAATAAGTCATGAAAAAAACAATTTTTAAAACGCTTTCTGTTTTAACACTAGCTATTTTTATGAGTAGCTGTGAAACCGATGACGGTACTCTTGATACTACCCAGGAGCAATCAAAAGAGATGATAATCGATAACTCTACTACTACGAAGATGAGACCCTCTGATGATGATCCTTTCTTTAAAGTTACAGGATTTGACGGTCCTTATGATGTAATTAATGGAGAGTATGTACCTCATATAGGAACTTATGTAAAGGTAAGAGCAAATAATCCTTTTGGGTTTTGGAAGGCTTCAGGATGTTTTAAGCAGGTAGGGTCACGATTTCTAAGAACAAATAAAGAAAAAGGCTCAATTACACATTCTGTGAGAAGAGCTGAAGGAGGGTTTAATAGTGTTGGACATGATTTTATTGCGATTCCTGTAGTATCGCCACCGCCACCGCCACCACCATGTCCTACTAGTGAACATACCAAAATGAGGCAAAGTTTTTCTAAATATGCTGCGGCCAGTAATTATGATGATAGATATACATATAACTGGACAGTAGTTAATAAAGGAAATACATACCATGGAACGGGAAGTAGTATCAGACTACAAGGTTATGGAAATTTTAATGTTACGCTTACGATTGTCCAGGATGGTTGTACTACCCAAACCAGAACTCAAAACTTTTATGTGAACATAGGAAGGTAATTAGGCAGTAGACTTGTCTTCAACTTTGAGTCATAAGCATACAGAATAGGTATACCTAATGTAATATGACCATGACTTACTATGCTTTGTATCGAGTATCCTAATTATTTACAATTACACATCTAATTCATAAAACAACAAATCATGAAAAAAACAATTTTTAAAGTAATCACTATGGTAATGCTGGCAACTTTTATTAGTAGTTGCGAGACAGATGATAGTACTCTTGATGGTCTTGAAGGAGAATCAAAAAATATATCTGTAGAGACTTCTACAATAGATAAATCTGCTACAAAAGCAGCTAATAGTTGTCATAACTGGAGTATTAAAAGATATGAAGGTCCTATGTGGATGGATTTTAGGACCCGAAAAGTATATCCTTATGTAAATACGATCACAATTGCCGAGGCAAATTGTGATGGAGTCTGGGAGGCTACCGGAGGTTTTAAAATTATTGATAATACCCATAATAAAAGAACAGTACGGGTTAAAAGAATCAATAAGAACGAAGGCAAGCTTTTTTTTATTACCAGCAATGGCGGCTATTCTGTTCTTACTTTTGATGCTTTTATTTATCCTGATATCACAGACCCTACAGCTCCATGCCCTACTAGTGAGCATACCAAAATGAAACGAACAGGAAGAAGAACCCTTTATGCAGAGAGTTATAAGGGATATTATGCCTACAAGTGGACTATCGTTAATAGAGGAAATACGTATTATGAAACAGGAAGGGCTATTACATTACGTATTGGAAGTTCGGATGTAACCCTTACGGTATCCAAGAAGGATTGTGCTACACAAACAAGTGTTCGAAAAAACTTTTTTATCGATGCTAATCCTAATAATTAATACCAGAGATCGGTTTAAAAAAATAAAAAGAGGCTTCTGAAAAGGTAATTCAAGGACTAAATTGTCAGTCTTAGTTTATCGAAGGGCTCTGCTTGACATTGAAAACACCATTTTCAGACCTCTTTTTTATTATAAAAGCTTATGAAAAAATCTCAATTCTATCCAAATAGGTAGAGTAGTTTAAATTTCTAACTTTTAATAAATATACTAACGATATACGTATTATTTCACAGTAAAGAAAGTATTTTAAAACCTTCAAACAGCTACATTTTTGATTTCAATAATTGATTAGTAATTAGATATTCCTAATGCAGTATAGCCATGGCTTGCTATCTCCTGTATTGAGCATTCTAATTATTTACAATTACACATCTAATTCATAAAACAACAAATCATGAAAAAAACAATTTTTAAAATTGCTTCAATTCTAATGCTAACCATCTTTATTGGTAGTTGTGAAAAAGAAGATAGCAATCTTGATATATATGATCAAGAAATGAAGGAAGTTCCTTCAGAAACCGTTTTAAATAAAGGAAATGAGAATAATAAAGCTACAAATGTTGCAGTTAACAAGTCTTCTAAATTATGGAAAATTCTAAAATACGTACCAGGTAAAGTTATTGTTGAAAATGGACAAACTATTCCGGAAGTAGGTGTTGATATAATTGCAGAAGGATACCACCCTAATTTTCTTTTTTGGTTAGTAGACGGCTGTTTTGAAATTGTAGGGTCTGACGAAGAACAAAAGGTAACAATCAAAAGAGTCAATAAAAATGAGGGAAATATTTATTATACATATATGGAAAATAATAGTATCATGGCAAGTCATAGAAAGTTTGTTGCTATTCCCCCAGATCATTCTTCAACACCATGCCCAAGCAGTGGACATACAATGATAGAGCAAATTTTTAATTCTGTTCTTGATGCCAAGAATTATGATACCAAGTACACGTATAAGTGGAAAGTTGTTCATAACGGCCGTGCCACTTATAAAACAGGAAGAAGTGTTTTGCTACGTAAAGGAGGATCTACCGTTACCCTTTCTGTATCTAAAAATGGATGCACCACTCAATCAAGTGGACCTAAAAACTACTTTGTAAGATAAGAGTAGTCTAAATTTGATGTAAACAAAAATTACCCTTATTAAACAGGCTGTCTTTTTAGACAGCCTGTTTTGATTATTTTAATGCTTAAAATTATGACAGGCAGACTGCTATGATAAATTAAACCGTTCTTTTAGAGCTTGTTTAACGCGTTCTAAACCCGCCAGGATATATTCTTTGCGTTCTCCAATCCCTATTCTGAAATGATGGTCCATCCCATAACAATCTCCTGCCAAAATAAATACACTTTTTTCTGTACGTAACCATTCTGCCAGTTCGGTAGAATTAATATCTAAATTGTATTTTATAAATAACATTCCGCCACTCTTTGGGGGTACATATTCAAATAAATCCCCATATTGATCGAGCCATTGCTTTACTACTATTAAGTTTTCATTAAGCATGGTTCTGTTTCGAGTTAGTATTTCTATACGTTTTTCGGGTCTTAATGCGATCTCACCAATATAATGACTCATTATGCCCGCAGTAATAGAGGTATAATCATGATATGCCCATGTATCTGCAATCAGTGTTTCGGGACCTATTAACCACCCTAAACGTAATCCGGGTAGGGCATAGGCTTTAGATAGTCCACCGTTAACCATAACTTTGTCATACATCCCAATAAAACTTTCTATGATTTCTCCGTTTAATTCGGCTCCACGATATACTTCATCACAATATACCCAGGCATCTACACGCTTTGCGATAGCTACAATTTCCTGCATTTCTTCAGAAGAAAGTGTGTATCCTGTTGGGTTATTGGGATTACATAGCGCAATCATTTTTGTTTTTGAAGTGACAAGAGATTTTAATTCTTCGATATCGGGCCTCCATTTGTTTTCTTCACGCAAATGAAATGCCTTGGGGATACACCCCATTTCTTCGGCAATACCCCAGATCTGCATATAGTTGGGGACCATCATAACCACTTCATCTCCTTTTTCTAGCAGAGTATGACAAGCAATAAAATTCGCTTCAGAAGAGCCATTGGTAACCAATACATTCTCCTCATTAGCGCCATTATACATCGCACTAATTCTTTTACGCAATGGGATAGAACCGTTAGTTTGCCCATACCCTAAAACAGTATTGGTAAGTGTATCTATCTGGTCTTTCTCTAATAGCTCATTAAGAGTGTAGGGATGAAAACCACTTTCTGTTAGATTATAATCTACTGTGTTTTCAAATAAGGATTGTACTCTTTCGAGCTCAAAAATTGGAATATTCATTCTATTTATATTTTGATATTCATGTATGTTTTATAAACAGCTTTTGCAATCATTATATCTTGTACTGCAACTCCTGTAAGGTCTACTATTGTTATTTGTTGATCATCGGTGCGTTGTAAGGCAGGGTCTTGAATTGCACTACCAAGCTCCACGATTTTTTCTTCGGAAATTGCTCCATCTTTAACAGCCCGATATATTTCGCCTCTACTTTTACTTTGCGGAATACTATCTGCAATAACGATATCTGCTTTTTGAAGCACTTCACTATCAAGTTCTTGTTTGTCTGAAGTGTCAGAGCCTACTGCTGTGATATGAGTACCTGGTAAGATATCTTTTGCGTCAAGCAGTGCGACTTCAGATGGAGTAGTAGTAACAATTAAAGTACTGTTTTTTGCTACTTCTGCAGGAGTTTTGGCAATATGAATATCAAAATCAGTACTCAATTCTGTGCTAAACTTCTCTGCATTTTCGGGTGTTCTTCCCCATACCCACACGGTTTTACAAGGATTGTTTTTCTGCAGGAATTGCAACTGTAGTTTTGCCTGGATCCCGGTACCTATAATACCAATAGCATTTATTTTTTCAGGAGCAAAATATGTGGCTGCCAGAGCACCTGCTGCTGCAGTACGAATATCAGTAAGATATCCTTCATCTAATAAAATAGCTACTGGTTGCCCTGTTTTCTGACTAAATATGAGCATCATTCCCTGGCTGGAAGCGATCCCTAATTTTGAATTATTATAAAAACCAGAAGCAATTTTGATGACATAAAAATCATCATTTTTTATATATCCATATTTAATATGTACATCCCCGGGAGGATCTTCAAATAATAATTCACCTACAGGCGGAACCACCGTTTTTTCATTACTATAGTGTATAAAACCTTCTTTCATAGCTGCAACTACATCTAATGATTGTATACTTTCTTTAATATCTTTTAGATTAATAATAGTCGCCATACTTTACCATTATTTGAGTTAATAATTGATTATCTATTTTTTTTCCTGTTAGTACCAGAACTACATTTTTGCCATGATACGCTTTGTTTTGTAATAGTGCTGCTACCGGCAAAGCAGCGGTAGGTTCAATTTCTACTTTATGATATTTCAGCATAAAAGCCACAGCTTTTTTAATATCTTCTTCTTCAATGATCTCAAAACCCGACAAGTGTTTTTTACAAATATCATAAGTGATGGCATTATTTTCAATTCCGCCAGCAGATGCATCTGCGATAGTGGATAAAGTACTGGGAGGAACGATACCATTTTGTTTTATGGACAAATACATTTCTGATGCATTTTTGGGTTGACAACCAATGACTGAAACATTATCATTAGTACTAAAGTAAGTACTTACCCCAGATGCCAGTCCACCACCACCAACAGGAGTTAAAATAGTATCTACTTCTGGTACTTGTTCTTCTATTTCAACAGCGATAGTACCTTGCCCTTTAATAATTTCTAGGTCATTATAGGGGTGAATTAAAACACCGTTGATGTCTTTTGCATAGGCTGTTGCTTTTTCCTCAGTTTCCAGACTATTTTCACCATAGAAAATAACTCTCATCCCATATTGCTCAAGAGCTTTTATTTTTGCGTCACTTGTTTTCTTTGGAAGGAATAAAACACCTTTGAATCCAAATTTTTCTGAGGCATACCCAAATGCTGCAGCATGATTTCCGGTAGATGCTGCAACAAAAGTTTTGTCAAAAATACTTTTGTCTAAACTACGTATTTTAGTAAGAACCCCTCGTATTTTAAACGATCCCGTGTATTGCAAAAATTCCATTTTAAGAAAGACATTTGCTCCAGATATTTTGCTTAACTCCGGAGAATGTGCCATAGGTGTTCTATTCAAATCAGGCTTGCTAATTTTGTAAGCATCGATTATGTCTGTAGCATGTATCATTACTTTGAATTTGGAAAATTTTGATCTATCGCTTCAATAGATTTCTGGATTAATTTTGCTACATTTTTATAGTATTCTGGATTTGTATCTTCGATATCATCGGTTGCCTGGTGATAACCTGGGTGGTCTTCTTCACTAAAAGTGATATTAGGGATTCCTTTCCTGAAAAAAGGACCATTGTCAGAAGAAAACATCCAATAGTCTTTGGTTTTATCCTCTGGATCATCATGCCCATAAGAAACGGTTAACGGGCTATCTTTTGCAATACTTTCGATTATAGGTTTAAACTGTGGATAAGGGTATGTACCAACCACATATATTTCGTTTTTAGGATTACGGCTAATCATATCCATATTGATATTGAGTTTGATATCGGATAATAAAATCGGTGGGTTATCTACAAAATGTTTAGAACCAAATAGCCCTAATTCTTCGGCATCAAAAGCAGCAAAAAGAATAGAATGCTGAGGTTGGTTTTTAGAAAAATATTTAGCTAAGATCAATAGGGCAGAAGTACCAGATGCATTATCATCTGCACCATTGTATATCGTATCGTTTATAATACCAAGATGATCATAATGCGCACCAATAACAATATATTTCTTGGGATATGTTTTTCCTTTTACATAACCTATAAAATTAGTACCTGCTCTCTCTTTTTTGGCTTTTCTATCTTTAAAAGTAAAGTGAGAATCGTAATCGGGATCTAATTTTTCTAAACCGATATTTTTAAAATACGACCTGATAAAATCTTGAGCTTTTTGATTATTTCCTGTACCTCTTCCCAAATACTGATCTGATGATATTTGTTTTTGAATATCTAATAATTCGGTTGTTTCTATTCCCGAATCCGTTACTACATCATATTTTTTTATTTCGTTAGCTGTCATCCAGTGAATACTATCCGCAGGAGCTGCTTCTAATGTATACCAATAAAAAGCTGTAGGAATATTCATTTCGATATAGTAGTCTACATATTTTTTATGCTCTTGATGATCTTTAGGGAAATCTAGTGCTACACTATCTTCTCCCGACCAGGAATGCACACCCAGTTTAGCTGTAGCGTGAATATTTCGTTTTTCTCCAGCCAAAAACATATCTGTTCCGCCAGAAGCTACCATTCCGTTTTCGGGGATGTAAGTGTTTATATGATGCTTCCTGATTTCACGAGAAGCCAGAAGATTTATTTCATCGTCTATAGATCCCGGAACTTCCTCCATTACCAACGTGGTTACTTTTGGATTTTCGAACAGAACTTCTTTAATATCATGTAGCGTATTAGAATAAATAACACCATTCATATATAGGGTGTCTTTTGTAGTTTGGTTTTCTTTAAAATAGAATTCTGCTACTTGATCGCCTTCCATTTTCATCAATATCTTTTGCCCAAAAGATGTGGTATATAAAATTTGAGGAAAGAAATACAAAGTGGCAACAGAAATAATAATAATTGCCACAAATGCGATGATAACTTTTTTCATAATAGTAATATGTTAATTAATACCAGATGTAATAAAAAAACCTCCGTACACCAAACCAACTTTTGTTGATTAAGGTATACGGAGGTTTTCCGTAAGAAATTCACTTGCTTTTCCGATGTTCTTCCTTAAGCTAAAAAACAAGAGTGTAACATACTGTTACTGTATTTCTATCTATACAAAGATAGAAAAAAAAATATTTAAGTAGATAAAAATTAGAAATATAGCTCCTAAATGTTTGTTTTGGTAAGTGAAATTTTGTAGGATATCATTTTTTTTGAATAAAATAAATATCTACATAATCAGTTACTTCACTACAAGGATTACTCATTTCCTGGAGTCTCCAGTATTTTCTATTTCCCTTTACTTTAAAATTGAATTCTCCTTCTCTTTTACAAGGTTTTCCGTTGTTTATAAAATCTACCTGGGTCTCAATAGTCCCATTAAATACAAGGTGCTTTGCAGAGGCAGGAGTAATGGTACCTTTAATTTTTAAGAAATCACTATTTTCTTTGCTATTTTGATGGCCTTCTATTGTGTACACATTGTCTTTATCCGTTTTTTCGATTTTGGTAGTTCCAAAATAATCCCATGAAATCCATTGAACAGACAGATAGTGATTACCGACCAGAATTTTATCTAAGTCGTTCTGCGAAAAAGAAAATAATGGTAAGGATACTAAAAGAATTAAAACTATTTTTTTCATGCGTTCTCACATTAATAATTGATATACTTCTTGATTACTACAAACATCTTTGAATCAAAGATAGATATCATGAGTAATTTATAGTACCTTGTTTTCAGTGAAATCATTACGTTGATAACTTCTTGATAGTGTTTGGAAATTGTTTTCTACGACATTATTTTTATAACATTTTTCCTAAAATTTCTTTCATCATTTTGGCAGCCAGAAATGCTGTCATATTCTGAAAATCCCTATTAGGATTGTATTCTACGATATCGGCACCAACAATTTCGCCTTTTATATTGTGAATTAAATCAATTACTTGTCTAGATGATAGACCTCCTGGTTCATGATGCGAAACTCCAGGCGCATAAGCCGGGTCAAAACCATCCATATCCAGTGAGATATATATGGGATTATCAAATTGAGATATTTTGTTTACATCGAGGTTTTTCATTTGATGAATTTCGACATTAAATTTTTCTGCCTGTTCTGCCTGATGGGTATTTAATGTTCTAATCCCCACCTGAACTAACCTGGCGGCGAATCCATTTTCCATAATTCTTGCAAAAGGACAAGCATGGGAGTATTTGTCACCTTCAAAGTTATCATACAAATCAGAATGCGCGTCGATATGTAAAATATCTAATTTCGGATATTTTTTATGATATGCTTTAATAATAGGAAATGTAATAGAATGATCCCCTCCCAAGGTAAAAACTTTTGTTTCAGATGCTAAATGATTTGAAGTTATGGTCTCTATCTCAAAATAATCTGAAATATCAAAATCTCCTTTATCGGTTATTCGGGAATCTTCGATTGTGATTCCGTTTTCGGTAAATAAATTAAGCGAACCACAGTGTAATGCTTCTCTAATTAATGGGGGAGCAAGTCCTGGACCTTGTTGAAAAGAGGACTTTTTATCAAATTGTATTCCTTGTATAGCAATTTTACTCATTTATTTTAGGTATTAATTCTGATTTATTTGCCTGAGTAATTTACAAATAGTATCGTTAATTGGTGTCGCAATTTTATTTTTTAGAGCCACCTTTTCAATCGCTCCGTTTTTTGCATTAACTTCTATGATGTTTCCGAATAATCGATCTGATAGCATTGAGCTTCCTTTTGTTTTAGAGTACGTAGCTATTTTATGTAATATTTCAGGCTCGAAACTACTTTCAATCATAGCCCCATCGGACTTTGCTACTTCAATTCCTTCTCTCAATAGATTTTTAAAGAGATCAACGATTTCCTGATTTTCGAAAACAGAACATGTTCTTCCGGTTAAGCATAGTATGGATCCCAGTGCAGAACTTTCTATTAATTTTTTCCAATTTTCAGTTTTGTAATCTAGTACTTCTATTATTTGCACATCATTTTTGGTGAAAAGCTCTCTAAATCGTTTTGCTAATTCACTTTTTTGGACTTTAAGTGTTGGTTTTGAAAATTGTAAGTAATAATTATCCTCTATAGGTTGAGTTGGACAATCAATCATACATTCCAAAATATTTTTATCTGTGGTAAAAGGCGTAATAGGTGCTTTTAATTCTATACCGTTTCTTATAACAGCTACTTTAGTATTCGTTCCAATTAATTGTGCCAATTTATCATTAGCAGTGTCAAAATGATATTCTTTTAAGCATATAAGTAACCAATCTAGTTCTTCTGATCTTTCTTTTTTAGAATTGATAGGTATTTCTATTTTTTCATCTTGAAATTGTATTTTGATTTTTGATTTAGGGGTTCTGGTATAATAGAATATTTCGTTTTCGGGATGTGCTACTAATATCCGTGACATTACAGAACCTATTGCACCAAGACCGAGTATTCCAATTTTTCTCATGTATTGTTTTTTATTATGAATAGGTTAAAAAATAGAGTTTAAATCTACCTTAAAATCACCCTGTATTAACTAATTATATTTGTTGTGTATTGTAACTTAGAATTTGTTGTTCAATAATTTTAATTACTTTTTTAGACCAAAGCATTTTAAAATGTCCAGTCCCTTCTATTTCAATAAATTTAGAGTTCTTAAATAAGGAACTTACCGATTTAGTTTTTTCTATTGGGATTATTTTATCATATTTATCATGAATGAATGTTACATCTTTCATTTCTATATCTTTAATAACAGTACCGACTTTAAATGTTACAGGGTCGTACTTTGTTGTCGTTTTTTTTATTTTATTAATCAATAATTTAGTGGTCTCAGTTGTTAAACCAAATTGAATAACAGCAAGTCCAATAAATTCTAAAAACCTGCTAGGGGTCGTTAATATAATCATTTGGTTTATTTTATATTTTAATGTACTCATAGCTGTAAAGGCAAGTACAGAACCCATTGAATGTGTAATTATTAAATCGTATTTGTCTTTTTCTAAAAACAATTTTACGACATCAGACATTTCAAAAAAACTTGTTTTCTTCTTTGTACTGGCTCCATGACAAGGGCCATCAAAACTTATAACTTGGTATCCGTTTTTTGTCAATTCAGGAATGATTGCTCCAAAATTAGAAGCTCTTCCTCCCCATCCATGTATCAATAATGCTTTCTTATTTCCGTTTCCCCATGTATAGGTCTTAATATTAAATTTTTTAAACCGAATTATGCTTTCCGTAGCAATTTCTAATATCGATTTTTCAAATGCTCTTATTTTCCTGTTTTTGGGTTTTGAAATAAAATTAAATGCTATTTGTGCAGTTAATCTTGGAGATATCTTCTGTAAGATGTTAAGTGCTTTTTTTAAATTCATTTGATAGGTTATTGATAACCTTACAAAAATCTATCATTTTAGAATTTATTACATGACACATTTGTGTCAATATTAAATTGAGTTAATCTTTTTCTAATTCGGGTTAATGTTTGTCGTTTAATGCCTAAAAAAGAAGAAAGATGTGTAAGTGAAATACGATTTAGAATGTCTTTATTTTGTGAAATAAAGTTAATATATCTTTGCTCAGCATTCTCAAATAAAAAACTTTCAATCCTATTTTGTCTTCTATTTAAATGTTTTTCAGCAATCAATCTACCGTATTTTTCGAAATTTTTATATTTAGAATAACATTCTTGTATTAAAGTAAATGGAACATTTACTAATAAACATGATTCTAAGGTTTGAATGTAATACTTAGAAGGAGTTTGACTGATAAAAGCACCATAATCTGTTGCATAATTATTCTCTTTTATGAAAGAAATTGTTATTTCTTCTCCCTTATCATTGATATAGAAACTTCGTAATAAACCTTTAAAGGCAAAACCTAAACTTTCTTGAATTTCTCCAGCTGTTAAATATAGTTTTTTAGCCTTTAACTTGGTAACTGTAACTTTACTGCTTATAAAATGTATTTCATCAGAGTTTAAATCGGGATAAATTTTTCTTAAAGCGTTTGAATATGCCTGAATAGGTTTAATGATATTACTTACTTCCATTTCTTGTGTATTATGCACAATCGTTAAATATAAGCACCAAGGTAATTATAATTTCTAAGTTGTGAGTATGGTTAGGAGAATTACAGGCAAGAAAAAGCCCAAAAAACTTCCCTGTCTTGATTGTTTTTTGGGCTTTAGTAGTGTATAGGAAAGTTGACTATTACTCTTTCTTTTGCTTACCAGTAATTAAAAACTCTAATAAAGCAGTATTAAGACTATCCCCTGTATTACTATTGGTGAATACAACATATCCCATATTGAGATCACTATACAGTATAGCTTCACATCTAAAATCACCATTATTACCTCCATGTCCAAAACTAGGACCAAATGGTGTTTTTTGCATATGGATACTTAATCCAAAATAGTTTTCCCATCCTTCTGGAACAGGATCTTCTTTATCTTTAGGAATTCTGGTTTGTATTTTGAACATTTCTTTATAGGTTTCTGGTTTTAGCCCTTTTTTGTTCTGTAATCCTAATAAGAAATTGGTAAATGTTTTAGCTTCTGTATGCATACTCCAGGCCATACCCGGATTTTCTGGTAATGAAGCCTGTGATGGCAGGTTATCAAAATGACCATTAGATACTACTTTGACCAGGTATTCATTTTTAGAGAAATAGGTGTTTTCTAATCCTAATGGTGTAAGTACTTCTTCTTTTAGTATAGTATTGATATCCTTACCTGTTACTTTGGTAACTACTCTTTTTAAGTATTCAAAACCTTCGCCAGAATATTGATATTTGGTACCTGGTGTAAATTTAATATCAATCTTTCCATCTTCGTTCATCCAAGCCCAGTTTGGAAATCCTGTTTTGTGAGACATTACATGTCGGGCTGTTATAAGTTTATAGCGATCATCATGAGCAATGGCTTCAAATGGCAAATATTCATATAATGGTTTATCAAGATCAATAATACCACGTTCTACTAATCGCATTACAGCAAAACCAAAAACAGGTTTGGTAATCGAAGCTGCTTCGAATAAGGTATTGTGATCTACTTTCTTTTTTGTGAGTGTGTTCTTTACTCCGTAGGTTTGATGATAGACGACTTTACCATTTTTAATCAATGCAAGGGATACTCCGGGGATTTGATAATGTTCCTGATATGTTTTAATAAACGTATCGATTATAGAAGCTTTTTTGATATCAAAATTGTGTAAAACTCCTTTGTTTGGGATTATATCTGGATTAGAAATAGTAGATAATTCTAATGTTGGCGCTGTGATGTTTTTATTTGCTACCGCTGTGACTTTGATATTGGCATCTTTTGTATGTATTCTAAAAAGCTCTTTGTCTCTAAATTGACTTTCATCTTGGTAAAATAAACCTGATGCTGGTGAAATGATATACTCACCAGAGGGGAGATCTAAGGTGTAATTTCCAGTTGAATCTACTGAGGTTTGCGTCCAAAGGGCAGGGTTATGAGTAGATGTAAATCGAATTCGGTTAGGATAGCCTTTTATAGCGCTATTTTTCCATTTTAATTTTCCACTGATTGTACCTGTTTTTTCTTTTTCTTTCATCAATATTACATCACCAAGTCTTCCTGGGGCACTACTTTTACCGCCACTATTTCCCCAGGCAATAAAAGAATTAGAGTTTTGATCATCGTCGGCATCTTTATCTATGAACACATGATCGATTCCAATAGATTTACCTGTAGTTATGGTACTATTCAGTTTTACTTTACATTCATAAATAGTGGTGTTTTTATTTCGTTTGGACTTGATCTCTATAGCATCCCAATTCGTATTTTTCTTTGTAGGATCCCAGCTTATAGATTGATTATTGGTGTCTTTATAATTTTCGCTATACTGATATAAATCTACACCAGAGCCATCGGGAGAGTGTTGCTCGTCGATATAGAAATTAAAGGTATCTTGTGTATTCCACTCTGATGCATCGGTAGTATCTACAATATGAGAGTCGTCTGTTATTACAACAATAATGTAAAGCGCTTTTTCAGAGAGGTTATATCCTACCTGAAAATAAGCATCAAAATCATTTTTGTCTTTAGGCCCACCACCATATGGTAGTTTATTGATAGGATAACGAGTAAAATCTTTTGGCCAATCTTGGGTATTCCCATCAATAGTTATAGAAGATACAGGGTATGCATATGCGATAGCACCATTAGACATCTCTATTAAATTTTCTAATTTTGTTTTTATGTCAATCGAATTACTATATACAGTATTGAAAAACACAAAAAAGAGTAGTGCTATATACACTACTCTTTTTGAAATATTTGGACGTTCGTTGGATTGATGATGAATGGTATCTGTAAGAGAATTAAAACGCAAATCCATAATGATTGATTTAAAAAGTGAATAAATAGCTATATTCCTTAAAAAAGATGAGGCTAAAGAGCATCATCTTTTTTAAAGATACTATTGTTTAAAGATTGTTACAGTTTTGCGTTATAAATTGAAATAAAAGTTGAACAAGGGAGATTTTAAACTGTGCTGTTAGATAGATTGGTATTAATTACTTAGTTTATGAAATATTGTTTTTGGATGTTGTGAAGATGTGTATCCTGTAACTTTTTTATTTTTATCCTTTATAAATGTGATCTTATGATTAGCCAGGTTCTTAAAAATATTATTTTGTACATGAAAAATCGGATAGTTTCTATCATCTACTATGGCATAAAGAGCTTTTTCTCTAGGGTTGATTTTTAATTTTACTTTAGCCCCATCCAGATATTCATAAGTTCCGGTGTATGCTTCCAGAATTGTTCTGTCACTATAATTTTTATAAGGATCATCTTCTGATAAAATTACCCCTTCTCCTGGTACCCACTTATCATACTCCATATGGTATGCTATTCTTCGTGCTTCATTAAACCCTTGAAGTTTTGCTACCAAATGTAAGGCACCATCAATACCTGCAGAAATACCAGCTGTGGTGATTACTTGTCCGTTATCAACAAATCGGGCATCTTTTATCACTGTTATATTTGGGTAATTACTTTCTAATCCATTCAACGCGTTATGAAAAGTGGTTGCTGATTTACCATCAAGAACTCCGGCTTTTGCTAATGCAAATACTCCTGTACATACCGAGAAATGGTATTCGATGTTTTGTTGTGTTTTTATCCATTCAATTACTTTCGGATCATTAAAAGCACTGGAAGAGTTTCCTCCAAAAAAAGCAAGTATATCTGCATTAGGGCTATTGGCTATACTGTAATCCGGGAGTATTTTCAGGATTCCCTGAGAGATAATAGGTTCTTTGGTTTTAGAAACGGTAAAAACTTCAAAATTTGCATATGCAAATACTTCCATAGGTCCAGCAAAATCTAATACTTCTATACCAGGTTGTAAATAGAAGGCAATTGTCATTTTTTTGTTGGCTAGTTTTTGAAGTTCCTTTTTTGTAGTAAGTTTCATATTACAATGGTGGCAGGTTCCAGGTTTGCTAAATTTTAAAGTGTCGCAACTACTATTGCAAGGAGGACATACATAAATTTCATTAGAATTTACTGAAGATTGTGATATAGCTGATATATTGATCAACAACAATAATAATAGTAACTTTTGCATTCTTTTTTGAGTAATGATTAATTCTTCAAAATTAAATGTCTTTTATGTGCCTTAAAAGGACAAGTGTGCGCAGTATTAGGACAGATATATTATATATATGTGAAGTTAACAGGCAATACACCTTTATGTTTTTTAAGTAAGGCTCTTAATTGGTTCGTACTTTTTAATCCACATTGGTTGGCAACATAGCTAACTTTATTACCATCGGCCAAAAGATGTATGGCTTTATCTATTCTAAGTTTTTCGAGATAGGCACCAATAGTAATCCCCGTTGTTTTTTTAAAGAGTCGCGTAAGATTACGACTACTCATATGTACATAATCAGCCATATTTTCTAGGGTGAATGAAGTATGGAGGTGTTTTGTCATATAATCTTGGGCATCATGAATCCGAGTGTCCAGATGATTTCGATATTGTAAGAAAACACTCAGTTGAGGGTCAGATTCGCTACGACGAAAATATATAACTACTTCTTTGGCTATATCTGTAGCAAACTTAGGGCCATATAATTGCTCGATAATAAATAAAGAAAGATCAATACCAGAACTGACTCCTGCACTAGAATACAAACGATTATCTACAACAAATAATCTATTATTAACCAGATCAACTTTGCGAAACTTATTAGTGAATTCTTTAAAATATTTCCAATGCGTTGTACATTTATGCCCATCTAATAATCCTGATTCTGCAAGTAAAAAACTTCCCGTACATACAGAACAGATATTGACTCCGTTAGAATATTGAATATGTAACCAATCAAAAAATGCTTTACTTTTTTGTATAAATTCAGAATCAGAAAGTAATTGAAATTCTATCCCAGGGATAAAAATAAAATCACCCTCTGTTAATTCAAATTTCTCAAAATTAGAAAGCTTAGCAAAATACAGCCCAGCACTGCTCTCTATTTCTTCTTCATTGTTTATGGTAACAAAATGAAGATCGATATCAGCCCCATATTCTTTGGCTTCATAAAAGATATGTGCTGGACCATTAATATCTAATAAATGAACTTTGGGTGGTATGACAAAAATGATATTTTTGATAATCTGATTTTAAGCTAAAATACTAATAAATAGTATTATTTATATATTATTAAATGGGCAAAGAGAAGGCTTTTATGCTTCGTTTTCTTCAATAATTTTATTTTTTAGCTCAATAATTTCTAAAAGGGTTCGTATTTCTTTTTGAATACTACTTCTAACGAACTTAATAAAGATAATAGCACCAATAACATAGGAAATGTCGATCATTACCATTTGCCATGTAGTAAAGTATAAGCTAAATTCTGGAGTGATCATATAAAAACCAATAGTGTACAATGCTATGATGGTTATAGTGATTGGCCCATGAATACGTTTTCTAAACTTATAAAATGCTATTGTATTATTGGTTGTTTTTAAGACATTGTCTATTACATCGATCTTTTTTGATTTTAAGACACTAATACATTCGATTAGTATTCGTAGTAGTAATCCTCCTATCATTAGCGCTACTCCAATTCTACTTAGTATTTCTTTTACTGGAGCTATATAATAGAAAAAGGTAGATATTCCTATTAATGTGATTGATAGTATTATGATATTTCCGTAGTGAAAACGGATATTAGAATTTTTCTTCGAAGTAATAGAAGATAATGTCTCTTCTAGTACTCCAGAATTACTCTCAATATCTTTTTTTCTTTTTTGCCACTTACGTTGCAATTCGTCAAATTCATTACTCATGATCTAATATTTTTTTAAGTCGTTTCTTTATTCTGTGAATTTTCACCCTAACATTGGTGGGTTTAATACCTAAAACATGTGATATAGTTTCATAGTCCTGTCCTTCTAACACCATCATAATGATTAACCTATCCAGTTCTTCTAATTGGCCTATGGCTATATACAATCCTTGTTCTTGTTCTGCATCTTGGTTTTGTGACTCATCAACCAGTACATGTTCTATTTTATCAAAGGATAATCTCTTTTTATTTTTTTCTTTTCTTATGTATTGCAAGCATGTATTTACCGTGATTCTATACACCCAGGTTTTATGAGTAGATTGCCCTTTAAAGTTTTCGAGAGCATTCCAGATATTAATGAATACTTCTTGCGAAAGGTCATTAGCCATATCTATATCTCCTTTCATAAAACCGAGACACATTTGCTGAACCATAGGGTAACACTGACGATATACAGTCTCAAAAAGTTGTTGATTTTTTTTACTCATTTGCTAGGAAAGCGTTTACTGTTGTATAAAACCATTGGGGTTGATCAAACATAATAAAGTGTTTACTGTTTGAAGCCATCTTGATAGATTTGTTTGCTAAAGTAGCATATTGTTTTTCATAATTAGATTTTGCAACCTCTACAGAAGGAAATGATGCTCCCAGAATTAAAGTTTTTGCAGTTACCTTGTTTAGAATTTTTCTTAAATCCAGTTTTAATAAATCGGTATATCCATATACATAGGTTTCGCGATCAGCTTCCATAATCCAATTAATTAGAGTATCTACTTTATCTTTATTATTGGTCATGTTTTGTGCCATCATGGTAGCAGTCTGTTTAAACTGTGTATCTTCTGCCTGTAGCATTTGCTTGTTATATGGGCTATCGTATTGTATTTGACTTTCTGGTACTCCTGGCATCATTAATTCTCGCATACACGGGATAGAATCTACAATAACTAACCGGGTAATTGTATCGGGTAGTGCTGCAGCAAGATCAATAGCTAAGTTTCCACCCATACTATGTCCTATAATAGTTACATTGGTTAGATTTTTGTTTTTGATATATACGATCAATTCTTTTTTAATAGTATCATACCATGGCATCGCAATAGGCTGGTTGCCATTAAAACCAGCATAAGAAATAAGATGAGCTTCACTTTTTGTAGTTAAATGTTCAACGGTTTCGTTCCATATCGATCCAGGAGTGGTAAAACCAGGTAAAAATAATACAGGATTTCCTTGCCCAACTATTTCAGTTTTGATAGCTGATGTTTGACTAAATCCTAAGTTTATAATAATTAGCACTAATAAGGTAATTCTAAATGTTTTCATGTCTTTATTTTTATTGTATTTCTATTTTGATTTTCCCCTTTGATGCAGAAAGTTGTGAATTGTTACACATGGGATAAAAAAATAAAAACGAATAAAAATAACTTGTTAGAATCAAGCTAATAAAGTATAGAATAGCTAAAGCTATTGGATAGGAACTGTCTATAAGAGAAGGTGTTGTAATTAATGTTTGGACGAATCGTTAAATTGCCAAAGGACATTTACAATTTTCCATGTGCCGTTTATTTTTACAATATGCATATAATCAATCCACTCATCGGCAATAAGTTTTACAGAAGCTGTCTTGTCAAAAACATCTAATATAATAACCTCTTTTTTTGGTTTTTTGGGAAACTTATCTCCGTTACTATTATAAAACTCTGAGAGAATTACCATAAAATCAGTAAATGTTTCTCGAAGGTATTCTTTGTTTGTAGCTTTGTTTTTCCAAAAAGTCCTTTTTACCATTCTAGGATGGGCAGCGCGTTCAAATTGCTTGGGGTTTACATTGTGTTGGGCTTCTAGATAATCCAAAGCTACTTGTTTAATATCCAGAGAATCTTGTTTGGATTGTGCATTTGTTTGATACGTCAATAAACTAATACCAGATACCAAAACAATTTTAAGTATATATTTCATGATGAAGACCTTTTATTTTCACTTCTAAAAATATATGATATCTAATAATTTAATTTGAAAATTTTCTTAAATGTTAACGAGCAATAAATATTATTTTTTATTGCTGAGAAGTAAAATATTCTTTTGGAGACGTTCCCATCAATTTTTTGAAAGACTTATTAAATGTAGTTTTAGAATTAAAACCAGCTTCCTGGGCCAGCCCGAAAAAAGTGAAGTTTTTTGCTTTATCTGTTTGTGCTAATTCTACAAATTCTTTAATTCGATGATAATTAATATATTCAAAGAAATTCATGCCGATATTTTCGTTCAATAATCGGGCTATTTCTGGACTGCTTACTCCCAGCATGTCAGCAAGTTCTGCTTTTAATAATTTTCTATTGAGATACGGTTTTTTCTCTACCATTAACTGATCTAATTTGGCTTGCAATTGATCTAGATCTGATTTAGATAATTTGGATTGCGCATACTTTTTTTGAGCCCCGACAGGGATGATTTTAAATAGGTTAGGAGAAATCATACCGTAATAAGCAATAAAAAGAATGATTAATGCAATACTTAACCAAATTGTTTCTCTTGCTGTCCTTTCTATGGTTTCAAATCCAAAAATACTAATGAAATACACAATAACCCAGCATAGTAAGCAAATACCAATTGCAATCAGAAAATTAAGGAAAAACTGTGTCTTTACGGTGTAACTTAATTCATCGCGCAACCCTTTCCTAAAAGAAAGAAATAACTGAAGACTCATTACCCAATATGTAATGTTGAATAATAGACCAATACCAATAAAAATAGTTATGGTACGAAATAATTCTCCACTTTTAATTCTTGCTCCAATAACTTCGTCTGTAGGAAGCATAAACATAAAAACAACAAAGATGATATAGAAAATCCCAGGGAGGTAGTGTAACAAATCCTGATATGAAAAACGTTTGTTTAATAATGAAGATTTGGTAAACAAGTAAATTGTGGATCCAAATAGGAGTGTTGCAAACTCAGAAAATGCAATCAACCGAAAGTTTTTACCAAAGATATCTGATATATAAAGTACTCGGCCCGATAAACCAATCATAAGAACCAAAACCAAAAAAGCAACATATCCATTAATGTTTTTTCTGTTTTTTGGCGAAAAAAAATAAATACAGAGTAAAAATAAACTCTGGAAATAACCAAAATATACGAGTTGATTTAAAAGTGTTTGCATAATGATGTATTAAGCAGGTTATTTAATAACCTGCTTTTTATAGGTCTAAAATAGTTACTAAATCTGAAATTGGTTCACATGTTTCACCGAACTATGATCCATTTTTAGATTTTCTTTATAAAATTGTTCAAAAGCGGCCTTGTTTTCCCAGGTAGTAATCACCAAATAATCTGGATTGTAGTTATACCCAAAAGGAGACGCACCTTCTGTAAATTCAACTTGTGTTTGACCGCCTGCTTTTTTCATTTTTTGTATCCATCTTTGTTTAAATTTTTGAAAAGACGACTTGTCTTTATGCCAATACGCAGTAACCATATTAAATTTCTCAGGATTAATACTAAAAGAAAGATCTTGTTTTAATTCGTAATAAGTAAGACCAAATGTAGACCAGATATTTCTTCTCTCTTCATGAAAATCTGGCATTGTTTTTTGAATATCCTGTAAGAATTTCTCTCGCCCATTAAGGGTATCCCAATATCCAAAAATCATACTTTCGGGATGATAATTGCCTTGAGTCGGACTTCCTTTTATAGCAACGCCAGGTAACCTATGGTACCCCATTTTTTCGGCAACAGGAAATGCAGTTTTAAAGTAATTCTGTAGTTTTTGTTTAGTGTCGGGTTTGGTATTTATAAAAATGATATCAAATACGTGCCCTTTTTTTAGGGTATATGATATTGTCTTTGATTGCGCATTCAGAGATGTAAAATTAACAGTCAAAAAGAGTGTTAATAATGAGATTTTTAAAAGCTTCATATAGTTTTTCAATTTTAATTAATGAATTTTTTTCACAAGACAAATGTATATGCTATCATCTGGGAAATGAAGAATAATAGGGGACGAAAGGTACATATACCGTATGTGTACTTTTATTTGAAGATAAAATTGCGAAAATTGGTAGTGTAGAGATACTTCAATTAAAAACTGCTAACTCTAAGTATGAACTATGCGTTTAATTGGTATTTGTTTTGTTGTTGATTTGATCAACCAAATTACATATGTATCGATTAAATTCAACATTTCTTGCCCCATAACTGGCAAGCCCTATTAATTTTACGTCCTGGTTCCCTTCAGAATTTACTTTTAAGATAAATAAGGAGTAACCTTCCTTGGTTCTAAATCTAAGACTATCTTCTTCTTTTATAATTTCATAATCGCTTAGGGCATCAGAATATGGTGAATCTCTTATTAAAATATAGTTTTCATAAAGAATACAATTGGATATTGGTTTTCGCTTATTTAGAAGAACAATAAGAATGATGATAATACTAACCGCTATGGTACTCACTATTATTAAGAGTCTCATTTTTTACTTTTTTTGATCTTATTGATTTTAATAACATTTGATATATCAAAATCAGTTTTTCTAGTTTTGGCTTACTTTTTAAGGAGTATTTTTATGTTATTTATCACTAGAAATAGAAAAAATAATATTATCTGGATTATCACTATCTATTCTATCTTCAATATGATTGAAATTGTTTCTTATGAGTAGCTTTTTTGAAGCTTCATTGTTTTTATGAGTAAACGCTTCTATAGTATCTAGTTCTAAAGTTTTAAACCCATAATCTAGGATACTTACTAGTGCTTCATTCATAATCCCTTGTCTATAAAAATTTGGGTGTAAATCATACCCTACTTCTGCTGTTTTTTTGTTTTCAGAGAAATTCCACAGACAGATAGTACCGATAAGTTTGGGTTTATCTTTTACTGTTATTCCCCAAAATAACCAATTTTGCTCATCAATACCTTTATTAATTTTGTTGATGAAATTGATAGCTTCTTCAATTGTATTTGTTTTAGGTCTTTTTACAAATGTATTAACGATTTCATTAGATCGTAAAAAGAGAATCACTTGATCATCACTTTCTTTTAATTGTCTTAGGAATAATCTTTCGGTTTGTAGTTCTGGAAACATTGTAAATTTCGTTTTTTGAAACTTTTATAAAGGCTAAAAATATTCAAAAGAAATTACATTTTGGTAGCTATTGAATAAAACAGTGATTTTTGCCAAGTTTTAACCTAAAGTATTTAAACAATTACACCAGAAATCATTTGATATCACTTGTAATTATTTGAATAAAATAACTAACCCTCCAATTGCTGTCATGATTAAAATAAATTTTCGGTATTGGTGATCTTTAAATTGCTTTACTACTTTAAGTCCAATAATGAATCCTAATACAACTCCTGGAACTAAATATAAATCCACGGTTAACGACTTTGTATTTATGGTATTCCAACTAAAAATATGAAAAGGTAGTTTAAATAGGTTAATTATAAAAAAAAGCCAGGCTGCAGTGCCAATAAACTCATTTTTTGGTATTCGAGTTGCCATAAAAAAGATATTGGTAAAGGCTCCTGCCAGGTTCCCGATCATTGTAGTAAAACCTGCTGCAAATCCAGTACTGCCAATAAACCAAAGCTTATTAGGGATATTTTTCTTATCGTATCGTTCCCAAAAAAACATAATGATAACACTACTAATGATAATCACGGCCATTCCTTTCTTAAATATATATTCAGGAAGATCTTTTCCTACAAAAACAGCTATTAGAACTCCACCAATCATCCATGGGAGAAATTGGAAGAGATATTTCCAACGGGCATGTCGGTTATAATAGAGTACAGCCAAAACGTCTGCAAAAATTAGAAGAGGTAGTAGTATTCCTGTAGATGCTTTTGCACCATGTGCCAATGCCATTAGAGTTACGACCACAATCCCCATTCCTTTGAGTCCCGATTTAGATACACCTAATATAAAAGCAGCGGTAAACGGAATAAGATAAGATGCCATTTTATATTACTATAGTTCTTTTATGTTTACATAAAAATTAGGATCTACAGTAAGTTTATTTCCTTTAAGATCTTTTGTCTGCCAATTGGCATTAGGCTGTATCCATTCTGGATTATCATCTATAAAGAGACGTACGGGCATATCAAATTTATCTACGATATTGCTATAACGATATTTTAATTTGCCGTCTTTAAAATTATATTCGAGAACGGGTACTTTTACGGTTCTTAGATATTGATCAAAAAACTGAGTTAAATCGATGTTGGTTTGTTTGCTAATATAATCTTCGATCTGTTTTGTTGTCACTGTTTTATGATAAAATGTATCATTAAGCCCTCTAAGAACAGATCTCCATTTTTCATCATCTTCTATAAGTTGACGTAGTGTGTGTAACATGTTTGATCCCTTAAGATACATATCACTTGATCCTTCATTATTTACATTATATGTACCGATGATTGGAGAATCATTTTGGATTTTTTTTCTGGTACCTATTACATATTCTGCAGCGGCCTTTTTTCCATAATGATAATCAAGAAAAAGACTTTCAGAATACGCTGTAAAACCTTCATGAATCCACATATCTGCAGCATCCTTATAGGTGATGTTATTAGCAAACCATTCGTGACCAGATTCGTGAATAATGATAAAATCAAATTTTAATCCCCATCCTGATCCAGAAAGATCATTACCAAGGTATCCATTTATATATTTGTTTCCATAAGTGACAGAGCTTTGATGTTCCATCCCTAGATAAGGTACTTCTACCAGTTTAAAGCTATCTTCATAAAATGGATAGGGGCCAAACCAATGCTCAAAGGCTTTCATCATCTTTGGGGCATCTTTAAATTGTTTTTTCGCTTTTTCCAGGTTGTCTCTTAATACATAATAATCCATATCGAGTTTACCTTTTTCACCTTCATATTGTTCTCCAAAATGCACATAATCTCCGATATTGATATTTACACCGTAGTTATTAATTGGATTACTTACGAACCAATGATATGTTTTAGTATCATTGTCATGTTTTTCTGTTTTACGCAATCGGCCATTAGATACATTCATAAGGGTAGATGGTACATTAACACTAATTAGTAAACTATCTACTTCATCATACATATGATCTTTGTTGGGCCACCAAACGCTAGCTCCTAATCCCTGGCAAGAGGAAGCTACAAAATGTTTCCCATTTTGATCTTTTTTCCATGAAATACCACCATCCCATGGTGCCCGAACGGCTTCACGAGGTTTACCACTATAGTATACTTCTATTGCATTTTTGCTATTTTCTTTTTGCGCTGTTGCTAGTGTTATAAAATGAGCATTTCCTTCAGATGTTACTTGTAACGGTTTATTATCCTGAAGTACTTTTTCTATTTTTAAAGGTGGTTGCAGATCGATTTGCATTACGTTATGCTCTTTCAACACTTTATAATGAATTGTATTTTTTCCTGAAATAGTTTTTTTATCGGGATCTACAGCAATATCAAGATGGTAATAGGTTAAATCCCACCATGCTCTTTCTGGAGTTATCGATCCTCGTAATGAATCTTGCCTGGTAAATTGTGACTCTTGCGCAGATAGTAGGGTAAAGCTTAAAATGCTAAAGGCTATAGTATAGAATGTCTTCATCTATGGTATGTTTATTTCTCGATAATTATACTAATGTCTAACTGTTAGATCAGTAGAATTCGCATAATAATCATTTTTGTATTAGTTTCGAAATTATTAGCAGACTCTTTTCTGTAATTTATCTAAAAGTTTCTGATGGAAATACAACCGGACTCTCATGACCGTTTATTCCGACAGTGGCTATTCCGAAGAAGAAATTGTCAATAACAATGCCATTTAGAACAAAATTGTCTACATTTCCTACAAAACGGCTATGATTCCAGGTAGGAGAAGTGGTATCTCGCCAGTATATTTTGTAACCTTTAATATTTGAGTCATTGGCTTTTTTCCATTTAAATTTTGCCGAAGGCTCTACAATACCGCCTATTTTTACTTCGGATGGGGCAGGAGGAGCCCAGGCAATACTTGCTAAATTTATAGCATTAACTGCGGTAAGTTTTGCAGCATAATCAAAGTTAACATGTTCTACAACATCTCCGTATTTGATTCCGTTTTCTTCACGAATATTTTGATGTTGTTGTGTGTAATTTTCATGTGCTTCCATAATTCGAATTCCGGCGTAGCCTAAATCATTAAAAGGTCTGTGATGCCCACCACGACCAAAGCGATCTAATCGATAAATCATCATTGGGTTCATCTCTGGCATATAGGCTTTTACATTTTTATGCACATATCGGGCCAATTGACGTGAAATTCCATCGACCTCTCCACCATAAAAACGTCTACGTCTTACCGTTTTTTCGTCATCGGTAAGATTGGTAGGTTCAGAAAATATTCTAAACGCACGATTATCGATAACCCCGTCTACTCCTTTAATATTTCCAATCATATCATTATTAAGGATTCCTATAATGTCCCAGCCTTTGTTTTTAGCATATTTTGCTAATCCACCACCACCAAAGAGACCTTGTTCTTCTCCAGACAATCCAACATAAATAATACTGTTCTCAAAAGTGTATTTTGATAATACCCTTGCAGCTTCAATGGTTCCTGCCATCCCGCTAGCATTATCATTTGCACCGGGAGCATCGGTAGTAAAATCCATAGTATCACTGGCTCGAGAATCGATATCTCCACTCATAATAATGTAGCGGTTAGGATACTTTGTTCCTTTTTGTACAGCTACTACATTTACCACCCAGGCATCATGAGGTACTCTGGATCCCATATCTTTGGTTACAAAATCTTTTTGATAAAATACATCTAAACAGTTTTTACAATCGGTAGAGATTTTCTCAAATTCTGTTTTGATCCACCTTCGGGCTGCTCCAATACCTCGTGTCTGAGAAATAGTATCACTAAATGTATTGCGAGTTCCGAAATTTGCTAATTTTTTGATATCAGTTTCAATTCTATCTGCAGAGACTGCATTAATGATATCATAAATACGTTGATCTGTTTGTGCAATTAAAATGGTAGATAATAGAAGTAAGGTAGCGGTAAAAAATGTTTTCATTTGTGTGAATTTGATCGCCTAATGTAAAGAAAAGAGTCAAGTAATGATGATCTCTTAACAAATTTATAAGATGATGGTATATCACTGAATAAAAATAACCTTAGTTATTTTCTCATTATTTACCTCATAAATCGCTACAGCACTATAGTGTTGTTTATTGATGGTTAGAAATTCTTCATCAATAACGACATTGCCCATAACAATCCTGTTTTTGATTTTGCAATTAAGATCAGGTGTGCTATTAAAGAAATTGGCATATCCCTCTTTGATTTTTTTATGACCCTCATATAAGAATTCATAAGGGAAATTATAGACTTTTATATCTTCGGTATATGTAGCAACAAAAGCATCAATATCTCTGGTGTTGTATGCATCGAGTTGTTTATCAACAATGTTTAAAGTACTTTTTTCAAGATCATTATCATATTGAGGTTTAATAAAAGTTACTTTTGCAATCTTTCCGTTTTTAATTTCATATATAGAAATAACTCTTACTTTTCGATCGCTATAAGTAACATATTCTTCGTCGATTACTTTGTTACCAAATACAATACGATGCTTTATTTCACAAAATAAATTAGGTTGATTCTTAAATTTTTTGTCATAATATGGGCGCATAGCTTCTTTACCTTTATACCGTACTGTATTTGGATAGTCATAAATTAATACATTGTCATTATATGTAGCTAAAAAAGCATCTATATCTCTGGCATTATAGGCGTCTAATTGTTTTTGAACAATATGTTCGGGAGATACATCTGATACTACAGTGAGCATGTTTCCGGTGGTATTTGTCGCTATTCTTGAAATATGACCAATTTCTTTATCCATAAAAGTATAAAAGGTCTTCCAGCCAGAATCTGTTTTTGGATTGAACTTAAAAATCTGGTTTTGTTTCCCCATCAGGATAGTACCATCTGGTAACCAACACAGATCTTCGGATCCTGATATTGTATTTATGATTTTTTTGGTAGCTCCGGTTATAGGATCAATCGATTTAATTTCCCAATTTTTGTTTTCTTTACTGATATAGCTAATTAGGTTTGAATTTGGTATTTTATGCAACGATCTTCCTACTTTTTTTTGAAAAGTATGATTGGTATTTTCTTTTATATTAGATACTACCAATGACATTGCATTATCTTCGAGTACCGATGAAACCAATATATCTTGATTAAACCAGGTATGATACCCTACTTTAAGTCCTTCTAATAGAACTTTAGACTCTCCGGTTTTATAATCATAACGATACAGGAGTTGTTTGCCATCTTGATCAAGACGAATAGAAGAAATTTCATTTTTTCCTGGGATTTTAGTAGGAGAGTATTCACTACCATTTTTGGTTTCTGTAATCCAATCTACTTTAGCTTTTTTACTATTATATACAGCTATATCTGTTTGTTTATTGCGTGTAGAGGAAAACAAAACCATGGTATCATTAAAGATAGAAGGTTGATTATCATATCCTTTGTTGTTAGATATGTTTCTTTGGTTGTTAAGTTTGATTGTTTCTCCTTTTTTGATGATATCAAAAAGATATACTTCGGTGTCGGTTTGTGAGAAAGCAGGGATTGCAGCGAGTAATACTAAAAGAACAATTGTGTGTTTCATTGTTTTTGTTTTCTAAAATACATTGAAATATTGACGTTATTCTTAAGTAAATGTTAATGAACTCATTTATGCTTTTTCGATTTGCTGAAAAAATGTTGTTTCCGGTCCTGTTTTTGCCTTTTTCCTTTCTGTAGTTCTGCTATGCAATTCAATCCCGAGTGTTCAGGGCAACAGAACTAAAAAAGGCTTAATTTTTATTTAAAACCCAAAAGATGGATGAGTTTAATATAAGAATGATATTCTATACTTGGTATTTAGAAAAAATGAAATTAATCAAAAAACCCAGAGCAAATGCTCCGGGTTTTCGAAAGTTGAGTTAGAAAGGCTATTGAGGGAACAATAGTTTATTGTGTATATTGTTAATAAGATTAGATTCCATACACGGAGAATCTAAACGTAAGTTGAGTATTTATTTTATGGATTACGCCAGAAAGTATACACTCTTAATGTAGGATCTGCCGCGCTGGTAAATGTTCCTGCTTTATTTGAGAAATTCTGGAAATTACCAGTTGTTTCATAATAAAGACCCTCAGGATTACCAAAAAAGTCTAATAATGGCTGAGCAAAAGGTTGGAAGAACGCAAAGTTACCAAAAGTATCAGGCTCGTTCACTCCAACAAATGTCAGTACTAATTTCTTATCTACTATTGATGATGTATAGTCGTAGATACCCCAGAATAAAGCATCATCTGTTGTTCTTCTAAAACCTATCCAAATTTGAGTATCTCTAGCATCACCGGTACGAGTTGATCTCAATTCTAATCGATCAAATATGAAGATACCGAGACCACCATTTGCAAGGTTGGTAGTAACTTGTTCTGTCAATGCTTGAAATGCAAGAGAAGTTCTAGTATCAGGAGGAAATACTCTTGGAATATATACAAAATCTGTGAATTCAGTTCCGATATCGAAAATATCATTATTAATAAATGGAGGTTGATTAATAAATCCAATTGTTGCTTTACTTCCATCTACTCCAGAAATATAAGATTCTGATACAGTATCAAAAACAAAGTTTTCGTATGTATTTCCGCCTATTTCTATTGCAGGGCTAACAACAAGTCCTTCTGGTGTATATGCTATACCGTAAGCGACTTCTGTAACCGTACCATCGTCAGCTTGGTTTTGAGAATTAGCAAAAAGACGTAAACTATCATAGTTAAACGTATAAAATGTTTTACCAGAACCATCTTCGATAGTTAACCCCTGAAAAACTGAAGTAGTAATTGTTGGTAAAAGACTAGCTCTTCTTCCCAAAGAAATATTAACATTATCCCATTCTGCTGCAGTTACAGGTTCGAAAACTAAAATTGCATCATGTCGAGGTTCTTTAAATGTAATTTTTCCACCTTCATTTTTAATATACTGGAAATTTGAATTTCCTTCAAATCCAGATCCGATAAGACCTTGGATATTACTATCCGATACCTTATGAATGTGATTACGCGAAGAAAAAACTAATTCTGTAGTAGATCCCATCTTAACTTCATATCTACTAGAAGTAATTGCGGTTTCTGAATCAAAATCAGAAGTCATCTCTACGGTACCATTACTATTAAATTTCATATAAAAAGTAAATCCACCATATTCATCATTCTTCGTGAAATAAACAGCTTTATATCCATCAGGAGATGCCAAAAGTAAATTTTGAAGTTCTGTTACACGCTGTTCAATTCTACTACTTGGTGTTCCTTCGAATAATACCTCATTGTCATCATTGCTACAAGAGAAAAAAATCAGTAGTAATGACCAAAACCATATTTTATTTAATGCTTTTATAACCATTTTCTTTATTTTATTAATTAACAATGTCTAAGGTATTTTGATTTACCAATTCTTGTAGCTCATATAAGTCAATGTTAAATTCATCACTAAAATATTTAACAACAAATTGCTCTTTCGTTCTTATAGAAGCTTTACCTTCTGCACTTGTAATACCATCAACAATGGCATCAAATTCAGTTTTTGAAGTGGTTAGTATAGTTGCTACCATTTCTGCAAAATCCTCTGTATCTGAACTTGAAGCGTAATCAGTTATATACCCTAATTCTCTGGCTTCTGCTATACTCCTGTTAAACCATTGAGCGGTATAATTCTGTGGGTTTACTTGCCCATAATCAGGGTCATATGGTTTAGTTTGATTTAAAATATGTGCATATTCATGCTGAATAGTTTTAAAGTATCTTCTAGTAAGTGTAAGATCTGTTAAATCTAATTGATCAACATTAAATAGTGTAATCTTAGTTCCTGCTTCTGCAATACCCAGAGTAATTGTTCCCGTTTGATTAAAATTGAAACCACCAACGAGAGTGAATTGTCTTGGAGAAATATTTTTAATAAAGTCTTCTCCTCCCAATTGTGTATACGGATCTATCCATACAGCTTTAACAACTTCTAATAGTGGTTGAACGTTTTCTTCTGTAGGAGGGTACAAAAATCTATTTAGATCCACTTCATTTTCATTCCACTTATATTGGATAGCTATATTATAAGGAGAAATAAAATTTTCTTTTATCCAAGAATCAAGACTAGATAACTGTGGAGCTTCTGTATTGATTTGAGAAGGCCCAATACTATCACCTTTGTCGCAATTTATAACTATTACTGTGATTGCAACTATGGTTATCCATTTTATTATTTTTTTCATAATTATATGTTCTTAAAATTATTTAATATTATCTAGGATTTTGTTGCAAACCAAAACTTTGCGCATCTACAGGGATCTGTAATTGTTTTCTGTTATCCGTTTTAGTAAGAATGCTTTCGTTGTCAAAGAAATCTTCATGAATGACTGATAGATTAAATCTTTTTATGTCAAACCAACGTAATCCTTCATTCTGAAATTCTCTTCTTCTGTATTCTACAATACCATTTATTAAGGCTAGTTTTTCTGTATCGATAGTATAAAAAGGAGTATAGATACCTTCGGCAACAGCATGTATAGTATTAAGTTGATCTACTGTTAATACATCGGTAGCGGCATCATAATCTCTGACTTTTTTAGATAAAAAAGCATTAAGATCGTTTACGGCATTACCAGTTTGACCAAGCATAGTATATGCTTCTGCTCTGTTTAATAAGACTTCGTCTGTAGTAAGAAGTACAGAGTTTACAAAAGCAAATCCAATATTTGCAGCTGCATTGGTTGTTCTGAAATATTCAACATATTTAGGAAGGTTTAAGAATAAGTCATTACCAAATACTCGGTACCCCCATCCTTTACCATTAACCTGAGAACCACTAAAGAAAAGGCTAGTTGCTAAATCTGATGATAATTGATATCTGGAACCTGCATAATTTCTTGCATATAGTGAATTTCCTGATACAAGTAGTAGGTTTGCAACCTCTGCTGTCGAAGAATATTCATTACCTATCTGAGCAAAAGTAAAACCTCTATATTTACCATTCCAATCTCTTAAAAGATCTGCAGGAGCATCACCTAATACTTCGTTACTATATTGTACAACTTTTTCCCAATCTCCTTTGAATAAATAGAATCTTGAAGCAAAAGCATTTGCTGCACTTTTAGTAAAATGAAATTTAGGAATATCATAAGAATTAGTAACTAAAGGTAATCCTGCTACGATATCGGCTTCGATTTTTTCATAAACCTCTTTTACAGTTCCTCGTGTATAGTCCTTAATTACTATATTTTCTGGTTCAGTTACATAAGGAATTCCTAAATCAGATCCTGCAGTTGAAGGGTCATAGGTTTTAGACCAAATATTCACTAACATAAAATGAGTATATGCTCTAGCTATTAAAGCTTCTCCTTTTAGATAATCTAACTCGCTACCACCTCCTAACTCTTCGATAGCTTGTAATGCGTGATTAGCTTGCGAAATGGCTTCATAACACTCATTCCAATAATCAGTTGGGAAATCTGTATTGTTATCATTTACATCTCTCCAGAAATACATTTCTGTATTTACTCTTTGTTCATTTGCTGTAGGTCCTTTATCATCTGCATTATCAGTCATTGGGGCTAAAAAAGGTGCGTAGGTACCTGCTGGGTAAGCAAGTGTAATTAATTCTGCAATTTTTTCGGCAGTATCAATTTGTGTTCTATTATCTGGTATTTCATCTAATGAATCCTCACAAGAAGATATCATAAATAATGTTAATAGACTTATACCAATTAATTTGATGTTTGTTTTCATAATCATTTCTTTTTAAAATCCAAGATTTAATGATACAGTATATTGTTTAGCAATTGGGTAAGCAACACCTCCTGCTCTAAAGAATTCGGGATCCTGACCGTTTAATGCGTCATCTGAATAAATTAAGAAAGGGTTTGTTGACTGAAACGTCATTTTTAGATTTGATAATCCGATTCTATCAATAGCGTCTTTAGGAAAAGTATAGGATAAAGAAATATTCTTCATTCTTATGAAATCTCCATCAGCAATTCTTTCTGTAGAGAAATTATATGCATTATACGCTCTTGCGATTTCATTAGTTCCAACCTCATTTACCAATCTTCTTGACGGTATAACTGGGATATTGGTAGTGTTTTCATCTCCTGGAAATAACCATCTGTTCGTGAATTCTGTTGGGAAAACCGATAGGTCACTATAAAAAGATGAGTAGTAAGGGTCTAATCTAATTTTGTTTCCTGCAGAGAATGTAAGAAAGAAACTTAAATCCCAGTTCTTATAAGTAAAATTGTTGGCAAATCCACCTGTTAAGTTTGGTTCAACAGATCCTTCGAATTTAAGATATTCCTGAATGTCTTCTACTTCCTGGAAATCAACACCAGAGATAGGGTCTCTATCATCATTAAAAACATAAGTTGGTAACCCTCTATCATCTAGTTTGTCAAATTGGAATGAAAATAAAGATCCTCTAGGAAAACCAATTGCATTACCTCCTGTATTTGATACTAAGTCAAACACATTTGGTCTTTGTTGTAATTCGGTGATTTCCTGATCAAAATACGCAACATTAATTGTTGTTTCCCATTTAAAATTAGGACTAACAATGTTTTGTGTATTTAATTGAAATTCTATACCGTTAGTATTCATGGATGCATTATTGGCAAGCTTAACCGATTGTCCACCAATCCCTGAGGTTCTGATTTCATCGATTAGATCTTCTCCTTTTCTAAAATATACATCTGTAACAAGAGAAATTCTATTATTAAAGAAACCAGCTTCTAAACCAAGGTTAAGTTCGAATGTCTTTTCCCAGGTTAATTCTGTGTTTTGTAAAGCAGCAATGTTTATAGCATTCTCACGTGTATTAGGATTTAAACGATCCGTAACCACATTTCTGAAAATTGCCAAGTTATTACTTACATTATCGGCAAGTAATCCAACTAACCCATAACTTGGTCTCAATGCAAGTTTTGAAATCCAATCTATTCTTTGAATAACGGGCTCTTGATCAATATTCCATTTAGCACCAATGTTATATGTTGGTAACCATCTTGCATTAGATGATTTACCAGCTCTGTTTGATCCTTCATAGTTACCTGTTACATTTAAAACGTACTTATCATCAAAAGAATATGTTGCCGTAGCAAAGAAAGTAGCTCCTCTTTCTCTGGTCTGTTCTAAACCAAAATAGTTACCACCATCTAATATTATTTTATCTATTATATTAGGATCTGTGAATGGAGTACCACCTTTATCGAATTGATATCCAAATCCTCGACTAAAACTTTCTTCTCTATTGGTAAATCTATATTCCTGACCTAGATATACTCTAATATCACTTCTTTCACTTATGTTTTTTGTGTAGTCTAATGTGTTTCTGAAATTATAAGAGATAATCTTATTGTCTCTTCTTGTATAAATACCCCCAAATGGTAATACTACTTGTGGTCTTGAATTAGGTTGATCCGGATCTTGGAATAGAAAAGTATTTGCATTTTCAACAATCGTAGTTTCATTAGCTCTGTATGCTCCAGCAACGTTAGAGTTTTCTGTTGCTTTATGTTCATTTGCAGAAGTAGCATATCTTGCCGTACCTAAAAAGTTATATTTTAAATTATCATTGATTTTGGCTTCAAGCTCTCCTTGAACTTTTAAATCAAGTACCGTTAATTCTGTAGTGTTGTTCTCAATTTCATTTAGAATATTAAATGGAGCCCAGTTATATCTGAAATATTCTAGGTCACCATTATTATCTCTTGGTCTAAGTGCACGACTGGTATTAAGTGCATAACTAAAAGGATTAATATCAAAATCTCTGTCAAACCCACCATTAACTACATCAGACAACCTGTCAAATGCACCTGGTGCATTCTGATCTCTATAAGACCCTTGTACCAAAGTAGTTACTTTATATCTGTCTCCCAGGTAGTATGTATTTCTGATATTTCCTGTAAGTCTTCTTACACGATCGGCGATTGTCCATCCCGGATCAGTAAAATATCCTATAGAAGAATAATGAGAAGAACTTTCACCACCTCCAGAAAAACTTATAGAATGATTCTGAGTTAAACTTTCTCTAAATAATTCTTTAAACCAATCTGTATTGGCTAATTCATATTGTTGCAAAAATTGAGCTCTGGCTTCAGGAGTATTTGCAAGTTGAAAAGAGTTAGTTTCTGGATTAAAATTATTAATAGCTCTATACATTTGGTTATAAATACCACCAAATCTTCCTTGTAAACTTGATGCAAGACTTAAATATCCTTTAGATTCTAGTTCTCTATAGATAGAAACAGTTTCTTGAGAATTAAGTAAATCAAATTGAGAATAGGTTGGTCTTGATCTTACAGCATATTCTGCAGAGTAGCTAACCTTTGTTTTTTCATTTCTCTTTCCTGATTTTGTAGTAATTACTACTACACCATTTAGTGCTCTTGCACCATATAATGCTGTTGCAGAAGCATCTTTTAAGATTTCAATACTAGCAATATCAGAACCGTTTAATCCTGCGACAGCAGAACTTAATAACGTACTTGAGTCTCCCGAAACAAGATCATTTAATGATACATTTACTATTTCTTCTTGTATAGCACCATCGATAATCCAAATAGGTTTGGTGTCTCCAAGAATAGATGAAGATCCTCTAATTGTTATTCTAGGGGTAGCACCAAAAGTTCCAGTAACATTTTGTATGGTAACACCTGCAGCACGCCCCTCTAAAGATCTAGAAATATCTGGTACACCTTCTAATTTTATTTCTTCGGCTTTCAAAGATTGAGCTGCTCCAGTAAAAAATTTCTTCTGGATATTTTGATAACCAGTTATTACTATTTCTTCGAGACCTTCAACGTTTTCTTTTAATACGATATTAAATGTTGTTGTATTCTTATCTGTAATCGTAATAGTTTGAGTTTCGAAACCTATGTTTTCGATTTTAAGTATATCTGATACCGAAACTCGCATCGTGAAATTTCCATCAAAGTCTGTAACTACTCCTTGAGTAGTTCCTTGAATAGATACAGTAGACCCGGGGATGGGGAGACCGTTTTTATCAACTACCTGCCCGCTAATTTCAAAACCTTTTTGAGGTTTAACAAGTGCAGACTGTCGTTTTTTGATTGTTGGTATATTAGAATTAGTTTCTTTTTTTACCAATACGATTTGCTTATCTACTATTTTATAAGAAACATTAGTATTTCTAAATATTTTATCTAAAATATATTCTACTCTTTTGTTAGAAGCTTTAAAGGATACCTTTCTTTTAGTATTTACTTCGGCATCTTTAAAAAATACTTTAAATTCAGTTTTTTGCTGTATTAAATCAAATACTCTCTCAATTGTAAAGTTTTTCACATCTAGTGAAATCTTGGTGTTTTGAGAATACGTATTTGCATTTATTCTAAATAGAGACAATATAATTAATAGTATTGTTAGCCTCATTTTCAAATTAAATATTAATTTTGCCACACCATTTGTGTGGTTTTGTCTAATTATTTTCATATTTTTAATATGATTTAATGATTGAACCATTGTTAAATTACGCTTACTCTAAATCGGGAGATGTTGCAGCATTTCTCGATTTTTTTGTTTTCTAGTCATTTTGGAAACATACTTTTTTTGCTTTAGGGGTTAATAATTATTTCATTTTCTTTGATGGTGAAATTAAAGAAGGTGTTGCTTTTAAACGTTTTTAGCACATCTTCTATATTTTCTACATCGAACTGACCTGTAAATTTTTCTTTCTTTATTTTTTGATAATTAATTGTTATCTTTTTGTCATAAGACCTCTCAAGTTTCTTAATGATATTCTCAAAACTTTCATTTTTAAAGAGTAATATCCCATCAACCCAAGCAGTATAATTTTCTGTTTTTACTGTAGAAATATCCAAATTCTGTCCTGTTTTTAAAAGACTAGCCTTTTGATTTGGCTTAAGTATTTGATCGGTATCTTTATTAAAACGTTCTTTGTTTTTAAATACACCTACACTACCTTCTACCAAAACAACTTCAGAAAACGAATCATCTGCATAAGAAGAGACATTAAATTTTGTTCCTAAAACTTCAGTTTTAATACCATTGGTAGATACTACGAACGGAGCTTCTTCATTTCTAGCAACTTCAAAATAGGCTTCACCAGATAATTCTACTTCACGAACATGCCCGGCAACAAAATGCACAGGAAATTTTAATGTAGAACCTGCATTAACATGAACCGTTGTACCATCAGATAATTCTAACTTAAATTTCCTTCCATAAGGAACTTTTAACGTATTGATCTTTGGTTTAACTTCTGCGATGTTATTTTTTTCGTTGTGATATACTATTTTACCTTTTTCCTGAACCCCTACTACAGTACCATCATTATTTTTAATTTCTTTAAATAACTCATTCTCTTGTATGGTTTCAAGACTGCCATCACTTAACTGTAATGTTACTTCGTTTAGTGTAGAATCAGTATCAAAAAAAGTATTGTTGTAGTATAAAGTACTGCCAATTATAAGCCCTACAAAAACTGCAGCATATTTTAAATAATTATTGATTCTATTTTTGCGGATTTTAGTACGAGATTTTGTACTTTGTATATGTTTTTGGAATGATGATGCTGCTTTTTGGTTATCAAAATCATTTTTACCTAATTGGATGTAATGATCGGTGATAATATATTTTTTAAATTCGTTTAAATTTTCTTCATCATTCAATAGTTTTTTGAACTCGGTGAGTTCTCGTTCGGACATCTCATTATTTAGGTATTTAAGTATTTGATTTATATCCAAATCTTTATTTTTTTTCATGCGAATTATTGGCTTATTTATAGTTAAGACTTGAAAAAAATAAAAAACCCTTACTTCTGAAACTATTTTTTTTATTATTTATGTAAAGTTTTTGTTAATTATTTTGTGAGAGGGTTTAAAAATGAGTTAAAAAAAGAGTATTATAAAGAACGAGACCCAAATAAAGGAACTTAAGGAAGGTAATGAATTTGTATACAGGCATTTGTATGAAATGCACTATAACGAATTGTGCTCCTATATCTATAGTTTATCAAGGAATAAACAACAGGCAGAAGACGTTGTTCAGAACGTAATGCTTAAGATTTGGAAGAATAAAAAAAAATTAAATATTAATACTTCTATTAAGAGTTATTTATACAAAGCATGTTATTATGAATTGATAGATACTTATAATAAAAATAAAAAAGAGTTAAGTTATATAGAACAAATACAAAAAAACACTTTAGATGTTTTTGTAGAGGAGGATACTGATTTTATCAAGAATAAAATAAACCTTGTTCAGGCCGAAATCGAAAAACTTCCTCCAAAATGTAAAGAGGTATTTGTTTTAAATAAAATTCAGGGATTTAAGTATAAAGAAGTAGCTGAACAATTAGATATTTCGATAAAAACTGTTGAAGCTCAAATGTCAAAAGCTATGTCAAGAATTAAGGAAGCCCTAGAGCCTGTTGACTAGAAAATTTCTTCTTAAAAAGAATACTCCCAACCCCATTAGTACTTAAGATACTTATTTTCTTAACGTATATATTCCTAAAATTGGCCCTATACTTAAAAATACGTAAAGCATAGTGTTGTCTAATTTTCCTGCTAAAAAAGATAATAGCTGAATACTAATTATAGTAATAGCAAATCCAATACAATTGATAATTGTAAGAGCAGTACCTCTTAATTCTGGAGGTACAGCGGCAGCTACCATTGTTGAGAATTGAGGAGAATCGGAAATGACTAACATTCCCCAAATACATAAGGCAATTAAAAATAATTCGGGTGGTAATAGGAAAAGCAGGGGAGAAGCAAGGCAAAATATTCCGGAAATTAATAATGAATTATATGCTACTTTTCTGCTCCCGGTTTTTAATGAAATAAAACCACCCAGAATACAAGAAATAAAACCAACGCCTATAATGATAAAAGACCAAAATGGCACTGGTAGTTGTATAGATTGTAAGCGAGAATACGTTTTAAGGATAATAGGGATAAATCCCCAAAAGGCATAGAGTTCCCACATATGCCCAAAATATCCAAAAGCAGCTTTTTTAAAACTGGGGATGTTAAAAAGTTGTGTAACTATCCCAAGCTGAAGCTTAGAAACAAGTTTTCTGTATGGGCCATCCGGAACCAAAAACCACATTGCTGATCCTCCAACAAATGCTAAAATAGATGTACTAATAATTACTGCTTTATAATCACTACTCCAGGAAAATTGATTAATTAAGTGAGGAAAAGCTGTTCCTAACACCAAAGCACCTACAAGATATCCAAGCGCTTTACCGAGCCCATCTTTATAGTAATCAGAAGCTATTTTCATACCAATGGGGTATATTCCGGCAAGGAAAAAACCAGTACCAAATCTTGCTGTAAGTAAATTAAAAACTGTGATGTCCGGAATAAGCAATGATAGGTTACTTAGTCCTCCTAGAAAAGCACAAATCATAAATATACGAGAAGGAGAAAACCGATCGGCTAATGTTAATAAAGCAAACGTAAGTGTTCCTACAATAAACCCGAATTGCACAAAAGATAAAAGATACCCCAGGATATTAAATCCCACATTAAACTGAGAGGCAAGGTCATCGATAACAGCATTACCAGCAAACCATAGCGAAGTACAAAAAAACTGCGAAATGATAATCACCGGGAGTATGTAGAATTTTGATTTCAATACGTTATTCTTCTAAAATGATTGTGCCAAAAATATCGGCATTAATCCATCCCAGGTTTTTTTCTTCTCCCGGGATAAAAACAGAACCAATAAAATTTTCTCTTTCTTTGCTGCCATCATTATCATTATAAGCAATAGCGAAACCTAGTTTCTGATCTTTTTTTAGGATCATCGGGTCATTAACTTTTCCTTCTTCATAAGTATCATCATATACAATAATCTCAAACTCCCATACCGATACATCACCATTAGTAACACGTTTAGAACTAACATGATTATTATATAGTAAAGGTTTTTTATGTTTATCCAGATCCACCACATTTCCATCTAATGCCACATGATATGCAAATGCATTATTAGAATATTGATGATCCCCACCAGAGTTATCTGCGTCAATAAAAATTTCTACACAATCATCATCCCACCATAAACTTAGCGGATCTTTGTTTTGATCAAATAAAACATCATCCTTGATTTCGACTAATACATATAAGGCTTCTGGAGTCCAGACCACTTTGTATCTTCCAAAAAAATCATTAAAGGTATAAGGTGCCCCTAACCATTTTTGATCAAAACCATACCAGGTAGCTTCTTTCCATATAGGGTCATTCATTATGCCATCTAGCTTAGGAACAATTACTGCTTTTTTAACTTTTCTGATTTGATGATCAATTTTAACGTTCTGTTTTCGTAAATCTTTTTGATCTAGGATTGCCAGTTCGTCGTTAGTCGAGTTAGGAAGGTTTTTTTTACAGCTTAGTATAAATAATAAAATGAATAATAAAAGTATTCTTTTCATAATGAGATTTAGTGACATAATCATGATAAATGTAGTGAACAAAATTTAAAAATTAGTTGTAGCATATAAATAAGTAATAATCATTTGTATTTCTAACAGTAGATTACGGGATAACCAGAAATAGATATTTTATATTCATATGACGTTAAAAGGTGGATTAAGTTGAGTTTTGATTTTAATGAGTGATTCAATAAAGCTTAATACCTTATTTTAAAATAAAATACTAGGTTTTGCTTAGTATTAAAAGAATGACATAAAAGATATATAGACAGAATTTAGGTACTAAATAATAAAAGGAGCTTTTGATTATTATTGTTTAGGAAGAAAAAATATTGTTGTTTTCATGTTTAATCGTGTTAGTAGTATACCTTGCTAAAGATACAATAAGAAAATATTTTCTTTTAAAAAGTTAATATGCATGTCATGTCTCTTGTTTTTGAAATTATAGATTAAAATTTCATACTTCATTTTAGAATGAAATAAAAAATATATAGCTGTTTTACTTTTGCGTTACACAGAAACCAATAAGTAGAATGAAACACTCGGCAAGAATATTTTGGAAGAAAAATCAACATGAAATATTTAAAGATGGGAAATATAGCAGGGTGCATGCCTGGCATTTTGATGGAGGTGCAGAAGTACTAGCTTCTTCTTCTCCAGGCATAATTCCTACTCCAATGTCTGATGCATCTGCTGTAGATCCTGAAGAAGCGTTTTTAGCATCTGTTTCGAGCTGTCATATGCTATTTTTTCTTTCTATTGCTTCGAAGAAAAAATACGTTATAGAGCATTATGAAGATCATCCTGTAGGATTGTTAAAAGAAATAAAAGGAAAAAAAGCAATTACGACGATTACATTATCTCCTAAGGTGATTTTTAAAGGAAACTCTCCTTCAATAAAAACTATAGAGCAAATGCATAATCTGGCACATTCTAATTGCTATATCGCGAACTCTATTATAGCAAATATTCAAATTAAACTAATATCAAATTAAAGTATGAGAAATTTAGCAATCAAATTAGACAATAAACCAGGAGCTTTGGCAGAAATGGGAGAGGTTTTAGGAAATGCAGGAGTGAGCCTCGAAGGAGGAGGTGTTTTTGTGCATAACAATATAGGGGTGGCCAATTTTTTGGTAGATGATGCAGAAAAAGGAAAGAAAATATTAGAATCTTTTGGTGTCGAAGTTTTTGCAATTAATAAAGTGCTAATTCAAAAATTAGATCAGGAAGTACCTGGGCAGTTAGGAAAAATTTGCCGTTTGATGGAAAAAAATGATATTAATATAATAACACAATATAGTGATCACGATAATCAGTTAATATTAGTTGTAGATGATTATGAAAAAGGCAAAGTTGTTTCAGAGAATTGGAGTAGAGGAATATATTAAAAACACATATTATGAATTCGATAGAAATTATTTTGTTAAACTGTAGAGAGACAAGAAGGCGAAGTGTTAAATTATGGAAAGGAATACCAGAAGAATATTTTGATTGGAAACCAGATGAAAATGCTTTCTCTGTTATCGAAATGATTAGACATGTGTTAGAAACCGAACATTTATTTCATAAGATAATTGACAACAGAGGAAACTTAGGTGATTACCATTCACCATGGGAAGGAATGAAGTATGAGGATCTGGAGTTTGAGCTAGAGATAGCAAAGAGTTATAGAAAGAATTTTCTTGATATGATAGAGGAGTTAACAGAGGCAGATCTCGAAAGCATAAGAATAGAAAGAACAGAGGTAGGGCAGAGCAAAAAACTTGGTGACTATCTAAATAGAATTGTTTTTCATGAAGCAGTGCATATGGGACAGATGCTTGATTATTTGAGAACACTTGGAGTAAATAGGCCTAAAATATGGGATTAAAAATGATGATATCGGTTATATTATAGTAAATTCATGGCGCAAATAGTATTGCATTAGTTTTATGTATTGAAACCAGATCATATTGTGATAATAGGTAATGGAAGAGTTTGAAAATAAATTTGCTGAGATCGCCTCTTTATTAGGGGATAAATCTCGATCTGTCATGCTATGGTGTTTATTAGATGGTAGAGCATATACAGCTCTTGAGCTGTCGATATGTGCAAATATTTCTGCACAATCAGCCAGTAATCATTTAAAAAAATTAATTCAGGCTAAAATATTACTAGTAGAAAAACAAGGAAGACATCGGTATTATAGGTATGCGACTTCAGAAGTAGCTCAAGTTATTGAATCTATGGCAGGGCTAGTATCTATTAACGATGAATATACCAGAACTAAAAAGCCAGAACTTAACGGTATTACATATGCCAGAACCTGTTATGATCATTTGGCAGGAGAAATTGGAGTAAAAATTACAGATGCTTTACTTGATAAAGGGATGTTAGAAATTGTAGAAAGAATGTATAAAGTTACTTCTACAGGAAAGAGTTGGTTTCAAAATGTTGGTATTGATGTCGATGATATAATGCTACAAAAACGATCTTTTGCTCATCTGTGTCTGGATTGGAGTGAGCGTAGACATCACTTGGCAGGTGCACTTGGTGCTTCTTTTCTTACGATGATGTTGCAAAATGATTGGATACGAAGAAAGAAAGATTCAAGAGAGATTTTGGTAACAGGAAAAGGAAAGCTAGAATTAAAAACAAGGCTAAATTTGGAAATATAAAAACCGCCTTCTAATTATTTAAAAGGCGGTTTCTTATGATAAAATTAAACACATTACAATGTTTTGTGTTCTTTTATTTTAATTGACTATCCAATAAAATATCCGTTTTCTTTGGCAATTTTATCGGCAATTTTGGTTCTTAATGCAACTACATTTGGTTGATTCGCATATTTAGTAAAACGCTTAAGTCCCATTAGCATCATTCGTTGTTCATCTCCTTCTGCAAAAGAAACTATTCCTTCTTTTCCTTTTCTGATAATGATATCTACCGCATTGTATAAGTATAATTGAGACATTGCTATTTGAGTTTCCTGAGCTTCTTCACCAAAACGTTTTGCATTTTTCTCGGTACGTAAGATTGCAGATTCTGCCATGTAAATTTCAATTAAAATGTCTGAAGCAGCTAGTAATAACTGTTGGTGATCCTCAAGTTGTGGTCCAAATTTTTGAACAGCAGCTCCTGCTACCATCAAAAATACTTTCTTTAGCTTAGCTATAATTTCTTTTTCTTCAGAAAATAAAACTGAGTAATCAGGAGTATCAAAAGATGGGATCCCGGTAAGTTCATCTGCAACTTTCATGGCAGGTCCAAGAAGATCTACATGACCTTTCATTGCTTTCTTTACTAACATTCCTACAGCAAGCATACGGTTGATCTCATTGGTACCTTCATAGATACGGGAGATACGAGCATCTCTCCATGCAGATTCCATTGGGGTATCTGCAGAGAATCCCATACCACCAAAAATCTGTACACCTTCATCAGTACAACTTTGTACATCTTCAGAAACGGCAACTTTAAGAATAGAGCACTCAATTGCATATTCTTCGACACCTTTTAGTTCTGCTTCCTGATGTGTGTTTCCTTCCGCTTGACGGATAGCAATTCTATCTTCAATATTTTTTGCAGCTCTGTAACTAGCAGATTCATCGGCATATGTATTGGTCGCCATTTCTGCTATTTTAGCTTTAATAGCTCCAAAATTCATAATAGGTGTTTTGAACTGGATACGTTCATTAGCGTATTTGGTAGCTTCGCCAATCACACGACGTTGCGCATCAAGACAGGCAGCAGCAAGTTTGATACGGCCTACATTTAATGCGTTCATTGCAATTTTAAACCCATTACCTCTTTCTGATAGCATGTTTTCTACCGGTACTTTGGTATCGCTAAAGAATACTTGGCGAGTAGAAGAGGAATGAATACCTAACTTCTTTTCTTCATCACCGAGAGAAATCCCATTAGATGGATCATTTTCTACAATAAATCCTGTAATATTTTTATCGTCTTCAATACGAGCAAAAACAATAAATAAACTACAGAAACCGGCATTAGATATCCACATTTTCTGACCAGAAATCGAGTAATGCGTTCCATCCTCAGAAAGAACAGCTTTTGTTTTACCAGAATTGGCATCTGATCCTGCACCTGGTTCTGTTAAGCAGTATGCTCCAAACCACTCACCGGTAGCAAGCTTAGGAACATATTTTTTCTTTTGCTCTTCATTTCCATACAAGGTGATTGGCATGGTACCGATACCAGTATGAGCTCCAAAAGCAGTACTAAATGATCCAGTAGCTCCAGAGATATAATCGCAAACTAACATTGTAGATACAAATCCCATTCCTAAACCATCATATGCTTCGGGTACAGAAACTCCTAAAAGTCCAAGTTCACCAGCTTTACGCATACACTCTTCTGTATATGCATAGTCTTTACTTTCGAATCGCTCCCAATGAGCCCATAGCTCACGGTCTACAAACTCTCTAGCGCTATCACGCATCATTCTTTGCTCCTCAGAAAAATCTTCTGGAGTAAATACATCTTCACATTTAGTTTCTTTAACAAGGAATTGTCCTCCTCTAAGAATATCTTTATTTATAGTTTTATCACTCATTTTTTTAGTAAGGTTTTAGTAGTTAGTATCGAGGCCAATTAAAAATGTAATTTTTTAATACTTAGATCTCAATTCTAATTTTAATTTAAAAATTCATAAATACCGGCAGCACCTTGTCCTGTACCTACACACATGGTTACCATTCCGTATTTACCTTTCATATCGCGTTTACGCATTTCGTCAAATAATTGAACCGAAAGTTTTGCTCCCGTACATCCTAGTGGGTGTCCTAATGCAATTGCACCTCCATTAACATTTACGATATCCTGATTAAGACCTAATTCTCTCATTACTGCAAGAGATTGTGAAGCAAAGGCTTCATTAAGCTCTATCAGTTCTATATCATCTTGTTTTAATCCGGCTTGTTTTAAAGCTTTCGGAATTGCTTTTACTGGTCCGATACCCATGATTCTTGGTTCTACACCGGCAGCGGCATAATTAACAAGCCTTGCAATAGGTTCAAGGTTTAGTTCTTTAACCATTTCTTCACTCATGACCATCACAAAAGCAGCACCATCACTCATTTGCGAAGAATTACCAGCAGTTACGCTTCCTCCAGCTTCGAATACAGGTCTAAGTTTACCTAGCACTTCTTTACTGGTTCCTGCACGAGGTCCTTCATCTTTAGATACAGTATATGATTTTGTAGCTTTTTTTCCATTTTCATCAACGTAGATTTGTTCTACATTAATAGGAACTATTTGATCCTGAAAACGCTCTTCTGCTTGTGCTTTTAAGGCCTTCATATGAGAGTTGTATGCAAATTCATCTTGATCTTCCCGAGATACTTTAAATTGATGAGCAACTGCTTCTGCAGTATTACCCATTCCCCAGTAATAATCTTCATGCCCTGATTTGGCTAAGTCATAATTAAGTTCTGTCTTATATCCTGTCATAGGAACTGCGCTCATGCTTTCTGCTCCACCTGCAATAATGCAATCTGCCATTCCAGATTGTATTTTGGCTGTTGCAATACCAATAGTTTCTATTCCTGATGAACAAAATCTATTTACTGTTACTCCGGGAACATCAACAGAATTTAATCCCATTAACGAGATTAAACGTGCCATATTTAACCCTTGAGACCCTTCGGGCATGGCATTACCAACGATTACATCGTCGATACGTGCTTTGTCAAGGTTAGGAAGCTCTTTCATCATATGTGCTATGGTTTCGGCTGCCAATTCATCTGTTCTTTTAAACCTGAACACCCCACGAGGAGCTTTTCCTACGGCTGTTCTATATGCTTTTACTATATATGCTGTTTTCATTGTTTTCTTTTTCTAGTTTCTTAGAGGTTTTCCTTTCTTAAGCATATGCTCGATACGCTCAAGAGTCTTACGTTCTGTACAAAGTGACAAGAAAGCTTCACGTTCCAGATCCAATAAGTATTGCTCTGTAACCAATGTTGGTTCAGATAAGTCTCCACCAGCCATTACATATCCTAGCTTGTTAGCTATTTTATGATCATGCTCAGAAATATATTTACTAGCTTCCATAGAGTCAGTTCCTACCAAGAACATACCTAATGCTTGTTTCCCCAAGACTTTTACATCCTTACGTTTTACAGGTTGTGTATACCCTTGTTCTGCCATTAATTTTGCATGTGCTTTTGCTGTAGCGATTTGGCGATCTTTATTAACGACTACAATATCTTTTCCTTTTTGAAGGATGTTGGTATCGTATGCTTCATAAGCAGAAGTAGATACTTTGGCCATACCAATAGTTAAGAAGTGCTCTTGTAGTACATTAAGTTCTACATCATTTTTCTTAAAAGTATCTGAGGCTCTTAATGCCATTTCTTTGGATCCACCACCACCGGGGATAACACCAACACCAAATTCTACTAGCCCTATATATGTTTCTGCAGCAGCAACTACTTTATCTGCATGCATAGAAAGCTCACATCCGCCACCAAGCGTCATACCATGAGGAGCAGCAATTGTTGGGATCGCAGAATAACGCATGCGCATCATAGAATCCTGAAAGTACTTAATTGCCATATTAAGCTCATCATATTCTTGCTCAACAGCCATCATAAATATCATTCCGATATTTGCACCTACAGAGAAATTTGCAGCCTGATTACCAACAACCAATCCTTGGAAATCTTTTTCGGCAATATCGATAGCTTTGTTTAGTCCAGCTAACACATCACCACCAATAGTGTTCATCTTACTTTGAAATTCTACATTTAGGATTCCATCACCAAGATCTTCTACTACAACTCCACTATTTTTAAATACTTCTGAAGATTTGCGAATATTATCCAGAATGATAAATGCATCTTGTCCTGGTACTTTTACTTGTTCTTTTTTAGGAATATCATAGAAAAATGTAGCTCCGTTATTTATGGTATAAAAGGAAGTACTTCCCGAGGCGATCATATCTAGTACCCATGAAGCAGGTTCATAACCTTCTGCACGCATCATTTCGATTCCTTTTTCTACTCCGACAGCATCCCAGATCTGAAAAGGACCATGCTCCCATCCAAAACCAGCTTTCATTGCATCATCGATTTTATATAAATCATCTGTAATTTCAGGAATACGATTAGATACATATGCGAATAATGCAGATAAATTTTTACGATAGAACTCTCCAGCTTTATCTTTACCCGATACTAATACTTTAAAACGATCAACTACTTTATCTATAGTTTTTGTCATTTCAAGCGTAGCAAAAGAGGCTCTTTTCTTTTCTCTATATTCTAACGTATCTAAATCCAAAGACAGGATTTCTCTTTTTCCGTCGGCACCAACATTCTTTTTATAAAACCCTTGCTTGGTTTTACTTCCTAACCATTTGTTTTCCATCATAGAGTTGATGAAATCCGGAAGTTTGAATAATTCATGACGTTCGTCATCTGGGCAATTATCGGCAATACCATTAGCCACATGAACTAAGGTATCGAGACCTACCACATCTACTGTACGGAATGTAGCCGATTTTGGACGACCGATTACAGGACCAGTAAGTTTATCAACTTCTTCTATGGTTAATCCCATTTCTTTTACCATATGGAATAAACTCATAATACTAAAGATTCCTATTCTATTACCAATAAAAGCAGGAGTATCTTTTGCAACTACAGATGTTTTTCCCAGGTATTGTTCTCCATAACCATTAAGGAAATCCAAAACTTCCTGAGAAGTATTTGGACCAGGAATGATTTCGAATAGTTTAAGATAACGAGCAGGGTTAAAGAAATGAGTTCCGCAGAAATGTTTTTGGAAATCTTCACTTCTTCCTTCACTCATAAAATGAATAGGAATACCAGAGGTATTAGAAGTAATTAATGTACCTGGTGTTCTGTGTTTTTCAAGATTCTCAAAAACTATTTTTTTGATATCTAATCTTTCTACAACAACTTCTATAATCCAATCTACATCTGCAACTTTTGCGATATCATCTTCCAGGTTTCCTGTAGTGATTCGATTTGCAAATTTTTGATGGTATATAGGAGAGGGTTTAGATTTAAGAGCAGCGGTAAGTGAATCATTTACTAATCGATTACGCACCACTTTGTTGTCAAGAGTAAGGCCTTTCGCTTTTTCTTTGTCGTTAAGTTCTCTAGGTACTATATCTAGTAATAGTACTTCGACACCAATATTAGCGAAATGACATGCAATACCGGATCCCATGATTCCTGAACCGATAACTGCAACTTTTTTAATGATTCTTTTCATTTTTTAACTTCGAGTTGTTAAGGTTTTATAGATTCTTGTTTTGAGTAAATTTTTTTAGATGATATCAGATCATTTATGGTTTGAAACACCTCTAAGAAAATGTCTAACTTCTCTTGTGGGACATGTTTTCTTACCATAGTATCAAAAGTAAAAACGACTTCTTTAGAGAAATTTCTCATTTCTACGCCAAATGGAGTGAGGTAGATCAATACACCGCGCCCATCCTGAGGATTTTTCTTTCTGAAAATCAATCCTTTTTCTTCCATGGTTTTCAAAGTGCGTGATAAACTTGTAGCTTCCATTCCCATTTTGGGACCTAGTGAAGTTGAAGGTGTACCGCTTTCTGGATCTATGCTTAGTAATGCAAATCCAGTAGCCATTGTACTTCCTTTTTTGCTGGCTTCTTCATTATACATCTTAGCGACCGCCATCCAAGTGGCTCTAAGTGCATAATCGATTGTCTTTTCTCTCATTCAAAAAAATTATTATAAATGTAAAGGTAAGGAAATTTATTATGCGTGCATAATAAATAAAGTAAAAAATTGAGAAAAGTTGATGTAATTTACACTTTTTTGTTGAATTAATAAAAAAACTCCCCATAAAATGAGGAGTTTACTGATTAACAGTTAAAGCTTACATATGTTTTGCGTTGTAATCAGTTAATTGAATTAGCCATAAATTTTAGAATAAAGATCTTTGTATTTTTCTTTTATTACTTTTCTTTTTAATTTCATAGTAGGAGTGAGGTGACCCGCATCAATACTCCATTCATCCGATGTAAGTTCGAATCGTTTCACACGTTCCCATTTTCCGAACTTTTTATTATGCTCGTCGACTTCTTCCTGGTAACGATCAATAATTGATTGATTTTTAAGGGCTTCTGACATAGAGTTGCCTATTTGTATACCTTTACGCTCTGCCCACTCTTTTAAAAATTCGAAGTTAGGTTGTATAAATGCTGCAGGCATTTTCTCTCCTTCACCAATTACCATTATTTGCTCGATAAAACGAGATTGTTTCATGGCATTTTCTATTAATTGCGGAGCGACATATTTACCTCCAGAAGTTTTAAACATTTCTTTTTTACGATCGGTAATACGCAAAAAACCATCACTATCAACTTCGCCAATATCTCCGGTATGGAAATACCCATTTTTTAATACCTCTTTGGTTTTTTCTTCATCTTTATAATATCCTAACATTACTTGAGGACCTTTTACCAAAATCTCACCATCTTCTGCTATTTTTACTTCGGTATCAGGGATCATTCTTCCTACAGTGCCTATTTTCATTCCTCTGTTTCCTGTTTCGTTTACAGAAATTACAGGTGACGTTTCGGTAAGACCATATCCTTCCATAACTCCCATTCCTGCCGCATTAAATATTCGTGCAAGTCTTGGTTGTAGTGCAGCACTACCAGAAGCAATTAGTTTTAAATTACCTCCCAGAGCTTCTTGCCATTTACTAAAAATAAGTTTTCGGGCAAGACCTAATTTTTTCTCATACCACCAACCATTTGCTCCATAGGGTTCGTATTTTAATCCCAGGTCTACTGCCCAAAAGAATAATTTCTTTTTAATCCCTGTGAGATCAGCTCCTTTGGCGATAATTTTATCATATACTTTTTCTAGTAATCTAGGTACCGCAGTCATAACCTCGGGTTTAACCTCTTTTAGGTTATCACTAATAGTTTCTAAAGATTCTGCAAAATAAATACTCACACCACGGTATTGATACAAATACATTAACATTCTTTCATAAATGTGGCATACGGGAAGAAAACTTAAGGCTTTAGTTTCTCCATCTACGATAGGGAATCTGGAAGAACTATTTATCGAATTGCTTACTACATTTTTATGACTAAGCATAACTCCTTTAGGTCTTCCTGTAGTTCCTGAAGTATATATTAAGGTAGCAAGATCATCTTCTTTTACAGAAGCCATAATTTCTTCTACTTCTGATTGATTGCTATCGTCTTTACCTAATTCAAGAATTTCATTCCAGCTTTTGCAGCCCGAAATATCATCATAAGAATAGACTTCTTTTAATGAAGGTACGTTAGCCTTAATATTTTTAACCTTTTCAAATACTTCTTCATCAGAGACAAAACAGTACGTTGATTCAGAATGATTTAAAACGTATTCATAATCTTCTTGAGAAATTGTAGGGTAAATAGGAACATCTTGCGCTCCAATTTGAAGGACACCAATATCGGTGATATTCCATTCTGTTCTGTTATTAGAAGATATAATTGCTATTTTATCATTGGGTTTTACTCCTAATCGTAACAAACCACGGCTAATTTGATTTGCTTTTTCTACATATTCCTTAGTAGAAGTGGCAATCCATTCACCATTATATTTAGTTATTAAAGCCTTGTCTAAATTAAATTTTTCTAATTGATAGTGTGGGAAATCAAATAATCTCGTAATTTTTGTCATAAGTTGTTTAAAAATAATTTTTGTAGCCTTCTAAAGCTCTTTATAGATGGTTGTTTTTAAGGTGATTGGATAATTAAATTTATAGATAAACAAATTTAGAATACAACATTACCTAAGAACTTTAAAGAACTATTATGCGTGCATAGTTTCGCAAATTATAAAAAATCTTATAATACACAACTCTAAGATATAAAAAAAAGAGGCTGTAATTTGTTAACTTCTCAATATTTTATCGTTTTTAATAAAATACTTATTGTTTAAAAGCTTAAAAACAACGTTAACAATTTATAGAAAAACAAACTTAATGTCTTATTAGTTCGTCTTTTATCTGCTCAAAATTTTTAACTTCTATTTTTCCATTGGTCAGAATCATATTTTGCCAAACCCAATTATAATGCTCAATTACTTTTTTAGCTCTCAAATGGGGGCGATCTCCAGTCGTATGACCATCTGCTATTACAGTTATGTTGTAATCTTTTGTTAAAGCAAATTGGACAGTAGATTCTACACAAAAATCGGTTGCACAACCTGTAATAAATAACTCATTAATATTTAAGTCGTTTAATTTTGATTGAAGCTTAGATTTATAAAATATATCATTTGCATACTTGTTTAGAAAAATGTCTGTTGTCTCAGTTTCTAAATCATCTAGTAATTCCCACTCTACTGTATTTGGTATAAACTCATTCATTTTAGTACCATCGTGTTGAACAAAAAACACAGGGAAATCAGAGGCTCTAAATAGTTGCGCAAGTGTATTAATCCTACTTACAACTCCTTTTGTATCATATCGTGGAGTTTGAGAGGTAAAAGAACCCTTTTGCATATCAATTACTAAGAGCGCTTTTCTGTTTTTCATTCAGAAGCACTTTTCTCTAACCATTTTCGGGCATTTACAAAGGCTTCGATCCAAGGGGACACTTCATCGTGTCTATTCTGTGGATAGTTAGCCCAGTTCCATTGAAAGATCGAACGTTCAATATGAGGCATCATTACCAAATGGCGACCTGTTTTATCTGTCATCATAGCTGTATTATAATCTGATCCGTTAGGGTTAGAGGGATATCCTTCATATCCATATTTTGCTACAATGTTATATTGATCTTCGGATAGAGGTAAATCAAATTTTCCTTCGCCATGAGAAATCCATACTCCCAGTGTACTTCCTGCCAAAGTAGATAGCATTACAGAGTTATTATCCTGTACTTTTACAGAAGTAAAATTACTCTCATGCTTATGAGAATCATTATAGGTTAGTTTACCATGTTTTTTATGTTCTGGATTAATAACCTCTAGTTCCATAAATAACTGGCAACCGTTACAAATACCCACAGATAAAGTGTCTTCTCTTTTGAAGAAATTTTTTAAGGCTGTATTTGCTTTTTCGTTATATAAAAAGGCACCTGCCCACCCTTTGGCAGATCCCAAAACATCACTATTAGAAAAGCCTCCTACGGCTCCAATAAACTGAATATCTTCTAATGTTTCACGACCAGAAATCAAATCGGTCATATGCACATCCTTTACATCAAAACCAGCTAGATACATGGCATTTGCCATTTCACGTTCAGAATTACTTCCTTTTTCACGTATGATAGCTGCTTTTGGTCTTTTAAGCTCACTAGAAATCAAAGGTCGTTTACCATCAAAGTGTTTTGGAAAAGAATACTGTAATGGTTGGTTCGCATAATTTTCGAACCGATCTTTTGCTAAATCATTTGCAGTTTGTTTTTGATCTAATAAGAAAGAAGTTGTATACCAAGTATTTCTTAATTCTTCTATTGGAAGATCAAAGGAGTCATTTTGATTTTTGATACTTAAAGAAGCTTCTTCTTTTATCGTACCGATATTGAAAAACTCAATATTGTTTTTAGAGAGTATAGATTCGATATCTGAATTTGAAGCACTCTGAAAAACGATTCCCGAATTTTCTGCAAACAATAATTTGATAGAATCAGATTCCCCAATTTTGGTAAGATCAAGCTCAGCTCCCAGGTTACGATCTGCAAAACATAACTCTAATAATGTAGTTATTAGTCCACCCGAACTGACATCGTGCCCAGCTGAAATAAAATCTAAAGAAATTAGTTTTTGAATGGTATTGAATACTGTTGCAAAATATTCATTATCAATAATTGTAGGAGCTTCGTTTCCGATAGCATTTACAATTTGACCAAAAGAAGAGCCGCCAAGTTTAAATTCATCTTTAGATAAATTGATATAATAGATGTCACCACCATTTTTTTGTAAAACCGGTTCAATAACTCTGGTGATGTCGTTACAATGTGCGGCTGCAGATATCACTACGGTTCCGGGAGCTATAACTTCTTCATTTGCATATTTTTGCTTCATCGATAGTGAATCTTTACCTGTAGGCACATTAATTCCTAAATCAATAGCAAAATCTGAAATTGCTTTTACGGCTTTATATAATCTGGCATCTTCACCTTCATTTTTGCAAGGCCACATCCAGTTTGCAGATAAAGAAACAGATTTCAAACCTTCATGTAATGGAGCCCATATGATATTGGTCAATGCTTCTGCAATAGAATTTTTACTACCAGCTTCTGGATCAATAAGCCCTGAGATGGGAGAGTGCCCAATGCTAGTTGCAATACCTTCTTTACCATTATAATCAAGAGCCATGACTCCGCAATTATTTAAAGGTAATTGTAATGGCCCTGCACATTGTTGTTTTGCAACTTTTCCTCCTACACACCGATCTACCTTATTGGTTAACCAATCTTTACAGGCAACAGCTTCTAACTGCAGTACTTGTTTGAGGTAGTTTTCAAAATTTTCTTTACTATAGGAAATGTTATCATATTTACGATCAATGGTCTTGTCGTTCATTATGGTTTTAGGAGAACTACCAAACATATCTTCTAATGCCAGGTCCATTGGTTTATCTCCTTTGGTCTTGGATTGAAAGGTAAAACGGTGATCTCCGGTAACATCTCCTACTTCATACATGGGTGAGCGTTCGCGCTCTGCAATACGTTGTAGCGTATCTATATTTTGTTGACCGATCACTAATCCCATACGTTCCTGGGATTCGTTACCGATAATTTCTTTTGCAGATAATGTGGGATCACCTACAGGTAGTTTATCCAAATCGATTTTTCCTCCGGTTTCTTCTACCAATTCAGAAAGACAGTTAAGATGGCCTCCTGCACCATGATCATGTATTGATACAATCGTATTTTCTTCACTTTCTACCATACCTCTAATTGCATTAGAAGCACGCTTTTGCATTTCTGGATTAGAGCGCTGTATCGCATTTAATTCGATACCGCTACTAAATTCTCCTGTATCTGCAGAAGATACGGCTGCACCTCCCATACCAATTCGATAATTTTCTCCTCCCAGGATTACAATTTTATCTCCTTTTTCTGGAGTGGCTTTGATAGCTTGTTCGGCTTTACCATATCCAATACCGCCTGCCTGCATGATTACTTTGTCGAAACCAAGTTTTCGGGCGTTTTCTTCATGCTCAAAAGTAAGTACAGATCCTGTGATAAGGGGTTGCCCAAATTTATTTCCAAAATCAGAAGCTCCATTAGAGGCTTTTATCAAAATATCCATAGGAGTTTGATATAGCCAATCTCTTTCTACCATTGCTTTCTCCCATGGTCGATTATCTTGTAATCGCGAATATGAGGTCATATATACAGCGGTTCCGGCAAGAGGTAAAGATCCTTTTCCTCCGGCAAGACGATCCCTGATTTCTCCTCCAGATCCTGTTGCAGCTCCATTAAATGGTTCTACAGTAGTAGGGAAATTATGTGTTTCCGCTTTAAGCGAAATCACACTATTAAATTCGGTTTCCTGATAAAAATCAGGCTTATCAGCAGTTTTTGGGGCAAACTGAGTAACTTTTGGCCCTTTTATAAAGGCTACATTATCTTTATAAGCAGAAACAATGTCGTTTGGATGTGTCTCTGATGTCTTTTTGATTAATTTAAAAAGTGAAGTAGGTTGTTCTTCTCCATCAATCACAAAAGTCCCGTTAAATATTTTATGACGGCAGTGTTCAGAATTTACTTGCGAAAATCCAAAAACTTCTGAGTCTGTAAGTTGTCTCCCTATTTTTTTACTCACTCCTTCGAGGTATTCAACCTCGTCATCACTAAGCGCTAAACCTTCGGCAATATTATAGGCAGCAATGTCATCAATTTCTATAATCGATTCTGGTTCTATATCTATGGTATAGATATCCTGATCTAATTTGCTATACTTTTGAGAGAGCATAGGATCAAAATCGGTATAATCTTTTGTAACACCATTAAATTCTTCTATTCGTATAATTCCTTCTATACCCATATTCTGAGTGATCTCTACGGCATTGGTACTCCATGGAGTAATCATTGCGGCACGAGGACCAACAAAAAAAGCGTCAATAGACGCCGCAGATAGTTGAGGTTGGTTGCCAAATAACCATGTTAATTTTTTTATGGTTTCAGGGGAGATTTCATTGGCGGTTTGAACTGCAAATACTTTCTCGTTTTGGTTTCCGAAGAAATGAATCATACTTCGATTATTTGTGTTGATTTTTATTAAGCTGCAAATTTACTACTTTCTTACTAAAATTTGGTAAAAAACTAAGATAGAATCCCAGAGTTATTCACCGAATTTTGAACAATTGCAGTAGGGGGAAAATATATTAAGTGAATTTCGTTATATCAAACTCACTTTATTTACTACCTTTTATCTTCTTTTATGGGTACTCGATATTTTTTTACAACCTGAAGATTTTTAGTAACCGAATCATAATCAATATTAGGATGTTTTATAGCATTATCAATATTGATTCCTTTAATTGTCGTTATTTGAACTTGCCTTCCATTTTTATAATAATTAAGCGTGGTGATGATTTCATACTTTTCGTTGTTTTTTTGAATACGTTTTGTTTCATCAAGCGTATTACAGGATGATAATGCTAAAACTGTTGCAATCAGAATTATGAATGTTTTTTTCATTATTATAATAGTTTAGAATTCTCTACATCATCTTTATAATAACCTACTTACGATGATTTTGCTCTATTTTGTTTAATAGATTTTTCTATTTCTTCAATAAAATGGTTGAGATCTTCTTTGTTAAGTATTTGATTTTGAAATGTTATGGATTGCTCAGTGTTTTGCGAATTTAAAAAAGTAAGACGTAGATATTCTTTATTTTTGTCTAAAGTACTGATTTGGCTTTTTTTTATGAATTTTGAAAGACCGAATGAATTAAGTTTTATTTCTATGTATTCTGGATAGATTATAATTGGTACTTGGGCTACCTTAAAGATAAAAGAAATAGCAAGGATTATTATTATTGGTAATAAGATTGAAATCGAATAGAAATAATATATGCTAATTAGTAGTACGGAAGATAAAAATAGTCCTGATGCTTTTTCTGGGTTCATGCGGTATGCTTTGGTAGGTTTTTGATTATTCAGAAGTTTGTTTTTGTTTATTGTATTAAGTAGCTTCTGAGAACCATAAATCCCTATTAAAACTATAGGGAAAAACATAACACAACCTATTAAGAACATATTAGCTCCAAATTTTGGAAGCCCAAATATGATAAAACTACTGGAAGTCTGAAATGTTGACCATGCAGAATATATGACATATAAATGAGTGCATAAAGCAACTATAATTTGTGTATTGATACTTTTCATTTGCATTGTATATATAATGCAAAGATGATACGTAAAGCATCTGAATATCACACTGTTTTCAGTGAAACAGTTTTCCTAGTTTTCTGAGGTGGTAAAGGTTTTAGTAGTAATGTGTTAAATTACTTCTTCTGAAGCAATGCCATATAGAACCCGTCATATCCTGATTTATGAGAAAGTACTTTCTTGTCTTTGATTAAGGTGAAATCATTTCCTGTTTCTTTAGAAAGGAAATTCTTTACCTGGTCCTGATTCTCAGAAGGTAAAATAGAACAGGTAGCATACACTAATTTTCCTCCTGGCTTTACCATTTTAGAATAACTCTCAAGTATTTCGGCCTGTGTATGTTTGATTTTATCTAAAAATTCTGGTTGTAATTTCCATTTGGCATCAGGATTTCGTCGCAAAACTCCCAAACCACTACAAGGAGCATCGATAAGAACGCGATCTGCTTTACCATGTAATTTTTTGATGTCTTTTGTGCTTTCGATCACTCGGGTTTCGATATTGTGTGCACCATCTCTACGAGCTCTTCTTTTAAGCTCTTTAAGTTTGTTACCATAAATATCCATAGCAATAACCTGCCCTTTATTTTGCATCAATGCTGCTAAATGGAGGCTTTTACCACCAGCACCTGCACAGGTATCTACAACGCGTTGCCCTGGTTGTACTTCTAGAAAATCAGCTACCAACTGAGAAGAAGCATCTTGTACTTCAAATAATCCATTTTTGAATGCTTCTGTAGTAAATACATTAGTTCTTTCGATCAGCCTAAGTGCGTCTGGATATCCTTTAATAAATTCGGTATCGATCTTTTCGTCTTCTAGCAGACTTCTAAGTTTTTCTCTTGATGTTTTTAAAGTATTTGCACGCAGAATTACAGGAGCCTGCTCATTAAGTGCAGTAATTTCTTTATCCCATAGTTTACCTAGTTCCTGTTCTCCCAATTGATCCATCCAATCGGGAATAGATTCTTTAAATTTTCTTATTTTACTTAATTCATCAAAACGTCCTTTGATACGACGAGTAGGTGTGGGGGCAATTTGTTTCCAATCGGGTAAAGAAATCCCTCTTAGTGTAGCCCATACGGCAAAGACTCTCCATAAGTTTTCCCTAGAGAAAGGTTCTTTTACTTCAGCTATTTCGGTATATAGGCGTTTCCATCGTACAATTTCATATACGGTCTCGGCAATAAAACTACGATCACGTGATCCCCATCTTTTATCTCGTTTCAGTAATTTCTGAACCACTTTATCTGCATAGCTTCCTTCATTAAATATTTCGTGTAATCCATCTATAACAGCAAAGACAAGATTTCTATGTAAACGCATTGTATTATTTTTTAAGGTGTGCAAAGGTAGACCTTTGTGATCAAATACTATTATATTTGACTATAATTATTGATATCAGAACCTATGAAACTAATCTATGCCTTATTATTTGTTTTGACTTTTGTTTTTTGCACTACAGAAGAGAAAGTGGTTACTCATCATTTTTCTAAAGTTGAAATAGAAACTATTTTAAAAGATTCTATAAGTATACGAGCTTTAGCTATATATAATGATACTTTGATTGGTTTTGGTTATAATAAAGGATATGGTTTTATAAATCTAGCTACAAAAAAGAAGACTATTATCGAGTTTTCGGAAACTGATACTATAGAAAAAAAGAAAAACTGGATTGCAGAACAACGCGCTGTTGGTTTTACCGATAAGTCGTTTTTTAGTTTAGGAGTAAGTTCTCCTGCACGATTAAGAAAAATAGATAGAGAGAGTAAAGAGGAGAAAATAGTATATACCGAAATGCACGAAAAGGCGTTCTATGATGCAATTGCATTTTGGAATGTTAACGAAGGAATTGCAATGGGAGACCCTACAGATACGTGTTTGTCTATACTTATTACAAGAGATGGGGGAGACACCTGGAAAAAGATTTCTTGCGAAGATCTACCTAAAACTTTTGTTGGAGAAGCGGCATTTGCTGCTAGTAATGGAAACATTGCAATTATAGGCGATAAGACATGGATTGCAACCGGAGGGATGAAGTCAAGGGTGTTTTTCTCTCCTGATAAAGGAAAAACATGGGAGGTTTATGATACTCCTATCATTCAGGGAAAAGAAACTACGGGAGCGTATTCTATTGATTTTTATGACGAGAATAACGGTTTTGTTTATGGAGGAGATTATACAGCTCCAGAAGGTAATGAGGCAAATAAGGCGATTACAAAAGATGGAGGAAAAACCTGGGAATTAGTATCAGATGGTAGTGGAGCAGGGTATAAGAGTTGTATACGATATATACCTAATGGTGGTGGTAAAGAAATGGTAGCTGTTGGATTTACAGGAATATCGATTTCGAATGATCTAGGAGGAAGCTGGAAAGAATTAAGTAAAGAAGGCTTTTATACGGTAAGATTTATAAATGATAGTGTTGCTATAGCGGCAGGCAAAGGAAGAATTGCCAAACTGGTTTTTAAATAAAAAAAGAGATTTATAACAACCTCTTTTTCTGTTTTCTTATAATAATTTTAGTGTCTTTTTCTTCGTTCTTTAATTCTTGCCAGCATACGTTTGTGAAAATCTGCTTCTGCTTTTATGAGCTTTAGAATTTTCTTACTCGACATGACTTTCTTTAAACCGACGATTAATTTTTTTCGGGATTGCGATTTCTGTTCTTCTACCTCCAGAAAACTGTTTATAGCATCCTCGGCTTGCTTATCACTTAAACCGTTAGGGTTATCGTTGGCTTCTTTTATACTTCTAATTAATTTACGCTCTCGGCGTCTAAGTTTTCCAACGGTCTCTTCATGTGCATTATAAACGGGCCAGAATTGTTGTGCTTCTTTACTGGTTAAATCTAATTTTTCAGTAATATATGCGATTTTAAATGCCTTTATTTTTTCTCTTGACCCATGTTGAGCAAAAGCACCTATAGAAAAACAGGTAAAGCAAATAAGTAAAACTATCTTTTTCATGTGTTTATTTTATTCTGTAAATATAATATCATCATCTAAATCCTCTTCTGATAGATATTCTAATAAAGTTTCATCATCGATTAATTCTTTTTCGAATGTTTCAGAATATGTAATATCATCATCTAATAGCGCTGCTATTTCTGTAGTACTTAATTCAATATCTTCTTCATTAAAATAAGCATGTATGTCTGCAACTTCAATAGTATCGAAATTTACTTTTGATTCTTTAGGTATGGATATAGATATGACAATAGCAATCATTGCGGCAATACCAGAGAAGTACAAAATATTCCTTCTGGTTCGTAATGAGATAAGTTTCCCTTTGGGTTTATCATCATCAATTTTTTGCAATATAGTATCTTCCAGAGTCGTAAAATAGTCTTTGGGAACTTTAAAACCCGAATCCATTTTAGAACTCAGTTGGCTATCGGTATCAGAAGTTATTTTTTCAAAAAGTTTGTTTTCAAAACTTTCAAAATAGCCTTTTGGTACTTTAAAGCCGTCGTTGTTTTTATGTGATTTATCTTTTTTCACTGATAGTAAGACTTTTTTTATATAAAAAGGTTTAATCTTTTTTTAAAAATTCTTCAATTTTTTTTGAAGCTAAATGATATGATGCTTTTAATGCTCCTTCACTGGTTTCTAGAATTTCTGACATCTCCCGATATTTAAGTTCCTGAAAATATTTCATATTAAAAACCTGTTGTTGTTTTTGTGGTAGGGTAGCTATTGCCTTTTGCAACATTAGTTGTATCTGATCTCCTTCATAATATACATCTGCTTCGAGATTCTGAATTAATTGTAAACTTAACTCTTCATTGCTAATATTATATTTTTTAGCTTTTTGATTAAGAAAAGTAATAGACTCATTTGTCGCTATGCGATATAGCCATGAGTATAATTTACTATCTCCTTTAAATTTTTTTATATTCTTATATACTTTAATAAACACATTCTGTAATATATCATCTGTGTCATCATGATTTTTTACCATATTCCTGATATGCCAATAAAGCCGCTGTTGATATATAGCAACAAGCTTACCAAAAGCGATATTGATATGCTCTTCTGATTGTAAGGCAATGAGTAGGTCTTGTTCTTCCTGAGTGTTCAAAAGTAAAATTAGTTTTATTGAAAAGATCAATTATTTGATCTTACATACTACTATATGACTAATGTACATAAAAAAGGTTTAATTAGGATGATATAATATTTTTGTAAGAATTTGTAGGAATAAATGTTAATAAACATGATTATTTACTTTTTTTATAGATAAAAAGCATTTTTTGTTTGGTGATCTGAAAATAATTACTATCTTTACAGTGTAATTAATAATTGAGTTCTTTCATTTCCCCCAAGATGAAAGTTTTTATAAAAGTGAGTTTTAATTTTAGAGTAAGCCCCTAAATTAAGATGATTTGTGTGAAGAGAAAGAGTGCGAAAGCACTCTTTTTTATGTTTTATACTTTTTTATTTCAAAATAGGTAAAATTTTTACTTGTAAGTAAAAGATTACAAAAATATGATAATTGATAACTTTTTAAAGCTAAAAAGCGTAATTATTAGCTAAAATGCATTTTTTATTTGGTGGATTAAAAATAATTACTATCTTTACAGTGTAATAATGATTGAGTTCTTTCATTTCCCCCAAGATGAAAGTTTTTATAAAAGTGAGTTTTAATTTTAGAGTAAGCCCCTAAATTAAGATGATTTGTGTGAAGAGAAAGAGTGCGAAAGCACTCTTTTTTCTGTTCTATATTTTTTTGTTACAAATTAACATATGTAGGTTAAATACTACAAAGTTGATATATTTGTTTGTTTAGCAATGCTAAAAAGCACTATTGTTAGATAAAATGCATTTTTTGTTTGGTAGATTAAAAATAATTGCTATCTTTACAGTGTAATAATGATTGAGTTCTTTCATTTCCCCCAAGATGAAAGTTTTTATAAAAGTGAGTTTTAATTTTAGAATAAGCCCCTAAATTAAGATGATTTATGTGAAGAGAAAGAGTGCGAAAGCACTCTTTTTTATGTTTCATATTTTCGATAACCTTTACTTAAAGGAAATTTGTTGTTTATTTAATGAGTAATATTGTAGGTTTTGTACTACAAAAAGCTATTATAATTTTTGATTTATGCTGATAAAAAGTGTTTTTTATAGATAAAATTCAATTTTTATTTGTGTGTACCGGATTTTTGTATTATATTTACATCATAATTTAAGAAAGTTAGTCTTTCCATTCCCCCCAAGATGGAAGATATTAATAAGAGTGAGTTTTAATTTTAGAATAAGCCCCTAAATTAAGATGATTTGTGTGAAGAAAAAGAGTGCGAAAGCACTCTTTTTTATTTATATAGTAGCTATTATCGAGGGTTTACCTATTCTAATGATTGCATATTAACCAACTTTTGATAAATACCATCTTTAGAGATAAGCTCATCATGTGTTCCTTGTTCAACAATTTTTCCTTTTTGCATTACAACGATTAAATCTGAATTTTGTATTGTAGATAACCTATGAGCAATTACAATACTTGTTCTATTTCTCATCATGTTCTCTAATGCAGATTGTACCAAACGTTCACTTTCGGTATCTAAAGCAGAGGTTGCTTCATCCAAAATCATAATCGGAGGGTTTTTTAATACAGCACGCGCTATAGATAACCGTTGCTTTTGTCCGCCACTAATTTTATTACCGCTATCTCCTATATTGGTTTCAATACCAGCCGGTAAATCTTTTACAAATTCCCAGGCATTAGCAATTTTTAAGGCTTTTATAATTTCTTCGTCAGATGCAGTTGGATCTCCAACCAGTAAATTGTTCTTTATAGACTCGTTAAATAAAATAGAATCCTGGGTAACCAATCCCATGAGATCTCTTAGGGAGTGTTTGGTGAGATCTTTGATATCTACACCGTCTATTTTTATGTTTCCTTTATTTACATCATAAAAACGAGTAACCAGATTGGCGATAGTGGATTTACCACTACCAGACTGACCAACTAGTGCAACAGAACTACCTTTAGGTACTTTTAAAGAAAAATCATTTAGCACATACTCATCTTCATATTTAAATGAGATATTCTCTAGAGTAATATCAGTGGTAAACTCTTTTTTCTCTTTTGCATCAGGATGATCTTGTAGAGGAGAGGTTGTGTTTAATATTTCGAGTACACGTTCTGCTGCTGCATTACCTCTTTTTACTCCATAACTCGCCTTAGAAATGGCTTTTGCTGGCGTAAGAATATTATAGGCAAGACCCATATACACAATAAAAAGCCCTGGATCCAAAGATTTTTCGACCAGTACCATTTGCCCTCCATACCATAATAAAATAGAGATAACAGTTATACCCAAAAATTCACTTGTTGGAGATGCAAGATTTTGCCTGTTAAGTAGCGTATTCGAAAAATTATAGAAACGAGAAGTAGACTCCTGGAACTTTTTTCCAAATATTTTTTCAGCATTAAACCCTTTAATTACTTTTAATCCACCAAGAGTTTCCTCGACAATAGAAAGAAAAAAACCTTGTTCCTGTTGTACTTTATCAGAGTGTTTTTTCAACTTCTTTCCAATTAAGGAAATCAAAAAACCCGATATTGGAATAAAAATAAAGACAAAAATGGTAAGTTTTAAACTTATCAATAGCATGGTCAATATCGTAAATAGAATCATCAAAGGTTCTCTTACGATAAGTTCTAATATAGATAAAAAGGAATGTTGTATTTCTAAAACATCTGTAGATATTCTCGCCATAGTATCTCCCTTTCTTTTTTCTGAAAAATATGACAGTGGTAATTCTACTGTCTTTTTGTATAATTCATTACGTACATCTTTTAAAACACCATTTCTTAGGAATGTAATAAAATACATTGCCAGATAATTAAAAATATTTTTAAGAAAGAACATGCTAATCACAAGGACAACCATAAAAATTAGAACGTCTTCATTACCTTCATCGGCTTTTTGTGTTACAAAATAATTAAGGTAATCTTCACCATATTCCTTAGCTTTTAATATGCCTTCCCATTTTGGTTTAACCCTAATCCTTTCAGTTTTGTCAAAAAGAACCTTTAACATAGGAAATAAAGACACCATAGATAGTGTTCCGAAAAGGGCATAAAAAATATTAGAAATTATATTTAATATAGCATATACTTTATAGGGTTTCGCAAAGCGAAGAATTTGTTTAAAATAATTCATTAAAAATATACTGAACAGCTATCACTGTTGTTTAAGTTAATTGTAAGTCTTTTTTGATGGCTTCAATTTTACCATCCAATTGTTGTTGCACAGCAGTAAAGTCTTCACTTGTATGAAGTGATTCCTGTACACTGATATAAAATTTTATCTTCGGCTCTGTACCACTTGGCCTGGCAGCAATTTTACTTCCCGCTTCGGTATAGAATATTAAAACATTTGATTTTGGGATATCAATACTATGTTCGGTATGATCCTGAACGTTTTTGGCAATACCAGTTTGATAATCCTCGATCAGTACTACTTTTTCTTCATTTAGAGATTCTGGAGGATTATTTCTTAAATCCACCATAGTTTGCTTAATCTCTGCAGCACCATCGATTCCTTTTTTTACTAATGAAACCAAATGCTCCTTATAAAAACCATGTTTTGTATATAAATCTAATAAAGTACTATAAAAAGAACTACCATTAGCTTTCGCAAAAGCAACAATCTCGCAAGCGAGTAAGGTAGACGTTACGGCATCTTTATCTCTAACAAAATCCCCAACCATAAATCCAAAACTTTCTTCGCCACCACCAATAAAGTGTTGCTCGGGGAAATCTTTGATTAATTTGGCTATCCATTTAAAACCGGTGAGTACTTCTTTGTATTCTACACCGTAGGCCTGGGCTAGACTTTGCATCATCGGAGTCGATACTATGGTAGAGGCAATAAATTCATTACCTGTAAACCCTTGTTTTTTATAGTTTTCTAATAAAAACCAGGTCATTACAATCATAGTTTGGTTTCCGTTAAGTAACTGTAATTCCCCCTGATCATTACGTACAGCTATTCCTAATCGATCACAATCAGGATCAGTACCGATTACAATATCTGCATCAACTTTGGTAGCAAGTTCCATAGCCATAGCTAAGGCTTCTGGTTCTTCTGGGTTAGGAGATTTTACGGTAGGAAAATTACCATCGGGTTCTGCCTGTTCTTTTACGATATGTACATTTTTGTATCCTGCTTTTTCAAGAGTCTCGGGTACAGCAGTAATAGAAGTACCGTGTAACGAAGTAAAAACAATGGTTGTATTGTCTTTTGCTTCCTGGGTAGCTGCAAAACTTCCGTTTTTTACACTTTGTTCAATAAAAACAGTATCGATTTCCTGATCTATTTTTTGAATAAGATCAGGATTCGTATCAAATTGAATATCTGAATATTTTAATGCATTTATTTCTGAAATAATCTCACCATCCTGCGGTGGAACTAATTGTCCGCCATCCTGCCAGTATACTTTGTAGCCATTATATTCTGGTGGATTATGACTTGCAGTAAGTACAATACCACAATGACATCCTAATTCTCGTACGGCAAAAGATAATTCTGGGGTAGGGCGAAGGCTAGAGAATAAATAGACTTTAATTCCATTAGCAGAAAACACATCTGCAACTACTTGCGCAAGCGTATCACTATTGTGTCTACAATCATAAGCGATTACTGCTTTGGGTTGTTCTCCCGGAAATTGCTGGATCATATAATTACTTAACCCTTGTGTACTTTTTCCCAGGGTGTATTTATTGATTCGATTGGTTCCCACGCCCATGATACCACGCATACCTCCGGTACCAAATTCGAGATCTTTATAAAAACTCTCTTTTAATTCTTCTGAATTGTTATCCTGTAAATTTTTAATTTCTTTTTGAGTAGCGGTATCAAAAACCGGAGTTAACCACTCGTCAACTCTTAGGTTTATATCAGAATCTGTGATTTGCATGCTTGTGATTTTAGAGCAAAAATACTATTTAATTTTGGGAAAAAAGTTTTGAAATACGCATAAACTGCTTCGATATTTAATTCATCTTAACTTTTTATATCTGGAAGATGAATAGGGTACATTAAAGATGTATCTTTTCTGCAATGCTATATCGCTCTTTGTTTCGTTTACTGGTTAGGATAATTTCACCTAGAAACCCTGCCAGAAAGAACTGTGTTCCTAAAATCATAGAGGTTAACGCTACATAAAACTCGGGGCGTTGTGCGATAAGTCTCCCTTTGGTTTCTATAAAAAGTTTATCGATTCCCAGGTATAACGAAAAACAAAACCCTATGATAAAAAGTAAGGTACCGATAAGGCCAAAAAAGTGCATGGGTCTTTTGCCAAAACGCGACATAAACCAAATGGTGATTAAATCTAGGAAACCGTTAATAAAACGACTCATCCCGAATTTGGTTTTACCATATTTTCGAGCTTGGTGTAGCACTACTTTCTCACCGATTTTTGCAAAACCGGCATTTTTGGCAAGTACCGGGATATAACGATGCATCTCGCCATGTACATCTATGTTTTTTATTACGATATTTTTATACGCCTTTAGTCCACAATTAAAATCATGTAATTTAACACCAGATGTTTTTCTGGCTGCTGCATTAAATAATTTTGAAGGTAGATTTTTGGCAATAACAGAATCGTATCGTTTCTTTTTCCATCCCGAAATAAGATCATATCCTTCTTTGGTGATCATATCATACAATTCTGGGATTTCTTCTGGATTGTCCTGTAAATCAGCATCCATAGTGATCACTACATTACCTTGTGCTTCTTTGAATCCTGAGTGTAGTGCCTGGGATTTACCAAAGTTTTTTAAAAAACGAATTCCTTTTACATTTGGATCTTTTGTGGATAGCGCAGAGATGGTATTCCATGATCCATCGGTACTACCATCATCGATAAAGATAATTTCATAAGAAAAAGAATTGGATTGCATAACTTTTGCAATCCAATTGTATAATTCGTTAAGTGATTCCTGCTCATTAAGCAGTGGTATGACCACAGATATATTCATATATTAATATAAGTCTTGTTTCTTTTGCATGGCTAATCCTGCAAATAGGGAAATGATAAATCCTATAAATAAACTCCAGATTAGTGCAAATGCTGAAATCATATATGGAGTTGTAAATTTCTTAGTCATCTCCAGACTTTGATTTAGTTGTTCTTCTGGCATATCAGGAAAACGCTCGATCATTTGTTCGCGCTGTACTTCATTCATTTGGTTTACAATATCCGGCTCAATAACGCTCATTAACAGAATCGTCCAGATAACGCTTATGATACCACCAATAAGAGCAATACCCAGGCCAATTTTTATGGCTTCACCAAGTTTAAGAAATCCACCGTTAGCAGCTTTATAGGCTTTTATCCCGTATACGGTAACACCTACCATAATTGCTAAACCGATAACAGAATGTACCCAGTTTTGCTTAGCATATCCATCCATAACATAGACTACTACTCCCATTAAGACAGAGAGAATCCCCAGAATTACTCCGTAGTTGATTATAATTTTCTTGGTTGATGCTTTATCATTTTCCATATATAAAATAGTTTTGGTTATTATAAACCATAAGTACACAAATATAGTAAATTGTTACAGGTATGGATAATAAATTTATAGTATTCATCACTAATGTCTACTGGTATTTTTAGATACAATACAGGTAAGTTTTAGGGTAATAAATAGATAAATAGGGATATACATTAAAAAACATCTCTGTTTTTCTGCATGATAGCTCCTCCTATTAAGGAAATAAGGAACCCTAAGATTGAATTCCCGATAAAAGTTACCAAGGATATGTTAAAAAGAAAATTATTTTTTTTATCAGATATGTAATTCTCATTTAAGGGTTCATTTGGTACCTGATTTTTGTTTAAGCTCATTAATTGATCTATGAGTTCAGGAGCTATCACTTTGAGTAAAAGAATATCCCAAAGTATTTGAATACTAATACCAATTAGGGCAACACTAAACCCAATTTTTAATGCTTGACCTAATTTTAAAAACCCGTGATTAGCAGATTTATAAATATATATACTATAAATAATTATACTAATATGTATAGATAATTCAATAATAGGAAGTATCAAGTTGTTGGTTGTTATATTATTGGTTAAATAACGAATCAGACCATATGTTACCCATATAAATCCAAGAATTAATCCGTAATTCACAATATATTTTTTGGTAGAAATAATAGTTTCTTCCATGCGATAAAGTAGTTTTTAGTTTTTTATAAACTAGTTAGAGTGTAAATGTAATAAAATGGTATTGGTATTGTAAAAATAGCACTTTATCGGCAGAATCCACATTTTTATCGTATATTTACTAGGTTATTACGGTTTTACCGTAGTGAAAATATGGTGCCAGCAGGCGTAAAATAAGGGGATTTGCTAAAAACGATTGTAAAGGATTAATCTGTTGATATCTTGTGTTTTAAGAGTGATATTGTTGTGGATTATTGATGAAATAAACTTTTTTAAAATTATTTACCCCAATTTGAATTGTATAAAAATATATTAACGAAACTAGTATTTATGAGAAAACTATTACTTTTTACATGTGTAATTTCTTTCCTTACTGTAGCTTCTTGTTCTAGAGAGGAAGAATCTACACAAGTTTCAGTGACAGAGAAAGAATACCTGGTCAAGCAAACCATCATTGAGTTTAATAATAGTGCTATTAAAACCGGGAAATATGAGGCATTTATCGGTGATGTATCTCAAAAATCAACAACGACACCGTTGAGCCAAGCTGAGTTGGAAGTAATGCTTCAGGAGTTTCTTGGGGATCAAACTCAAGCATTCTTAGAGGTTTATCATCAACTCGAAGCTTTAAATATTACTGACAAAGAATTTTATAGTATTGCTAGTCAATTTGAATATCTAAGGTTGGATATCATAAAAAATCTAAGTAAAAGTGCTTCAGAATTTTGTGGAGCAAATACAGGAACTCTTTTAAGGATTTTGATTAGTTGGGTAAACCTTTGCGAAGAAGAATAATATTTTAAGATTTACCTTGCGTTAGGAGATTTTAAAACATCAATTAATTTACATTTCTTTATTTGTGAAATAATTTTGCATTTAAAAAAATAGTTGTAAATTTGCACCTCGAAAATAGAAAAGAATAATACAATGAGAAAAGATATTCACCCAGAAAATTATAGATTAGTTGCTTTTAAAGATATGTCTAACGATGAAGTTTTTTTAACTAAATCTACAGCCAATACTAAAGAAACTTTAGAAGTAGATGGTGTAGAGTATCCGTTAGTGAAATTAGAAATTTCAAGAACATCACATCCTTTCTATACCGGTAAGTCTAAACTTATCGATACTGCAGGACGTATTGATAAATTCAAAAACAAATATGCTAAATTCAAAAAGTAATTTAGTACTATACTATAATAGAAAGCCTTTCCAATCCGGAAAGGCTTTTTTTATGCTAATTTAAATCATTCTCAAAAATTCACATTAAATTAGAATCTGGGTTCGACGTAAATTATAATGTTTAAAAAAGCGTCAATTCGAGTGTTTTGTCGTAATGGAATGGAGACAAAATGTATCGAGAATAGCTTTTTTGATCCCAAACCCTTGTCATCCTGAGCCTTTCAATAAACTCAGGACAGGCCTGTCGAAGGATTCGATACACTATGCCCAAAAACGTGATACTCGAATCGACGTGATTTTCTTAGATCAAACTCAAATTATGACAAATTCATTTTACTATTTTAATGTGAATAATAGATAAGCAATTTTCGTCAGTTTGAGACATCCAATAAAATTTTATCCAGTGTTTAAGCTGACGTTTCAAAGCAGGGCTTTGAAATCTTTTTCACCAGTATAAGATTTGTTTTGCGTTAAAAAATCTTGAAGCCTTGGAAAGATTTTAGTAAAAAAAATCTGGTTTTCAATGAAATTGAAAAATACCTTGAAAAAGGCGCCTTTTCTTTTGGTTCGTTTTCTTTGGGCGAGCAAAGAAAATGAACAGAAAGCCAAATCAAAGGAAATTAGATGAAATTTAGGAGTATATAAGTTTATGAAAAACAAATCATTATGAAATACGTCAATGGTAGTGCTAAATCTCTGATTTGGTGTATCGAAAACAAGAAAATTTATAACTAAAAAGTACTTCTCGATACTAAATTCTTACAGAATTTCACTCGAAGTGACGTATCTGCTCCTAAGTATTATTTATGTTATTTTACAAATAAATTCGCCAAACAGCACCATTTTTAATATTAACGTCTTTATTTTTGCAGCCGTATAATTAACTAATTTTTTGAAATCGAAACATGAATTATATTCTTTTTGACGGTGCTTCACGTAATGCGTTATTGCCATTTACTTATACACGACCAGTTGCCGAGATTAGGATTGGGATATTAACCATTCGCGAGAAATGGGAGAAATATTTGGGATCTACTACTTCTACAGTAACAGAAGAATACCTAAGTGAAAAATTTCCTATGGTAGAGTTAGCAGAGAATATAATGATCAATGCTTCTTATTTGCCATCAGAACAATTGGTATCAGTAATCAAAAACCTGAAACCCGAACAGGCTATTTTTTGCGATGATGAACCTATCGCTTTTTATGTTAAAGAGGATCAGGAGGTAGATTTTGAGGCCTATGAGATAATAGCATATGATACCGATGTGTTTACGGTACAGCACACCTGGGATATTTTTTCAAAAAATGAACAAGCAATTACTGATGATTTTAAGCTGCTAACACTGGGTAGAGAGAGTCAGCCTATTCCTGAAAGTAATAATTGTATTGCTCCCGAAAATATTTTTATTGAAGAAGGAGCAAAACTCGAATTTACAATGCTTAATGCTAGTAAAGGGCCAATATATATAGGGAAAGATGCTGAAATCATGGAAGGCAGTATGATTAGAGGGCCTTTTGCGCTTTGTGATCGTGCTGTGGTAAAGATGGGAGCAAAGATTTATGGAGGCACTACTATTGGAGTGCATTCTAAGGTAGGAGGAGAGATCAATAACTCGGTAATATTTGGATGCTCTAATAAAGGGCATGATGGATATATGGGAAATTCTGTAATAGGAGAATGGTGTAATCTGGGAGCAGATACGAATACCTCTAACCTTAAAAATAATTATGCCGAAGTTCGTTTATGGAATTATGAAGCCGAAAGCTTTACAAAGACAGGATTGCGATTCTGCGGCTTAATGATGGGAGATCACTCTAAATGTGGTATCAATACCATGTTTAATACAGGGACTGTTGTGGGAGTAAATGCCAATATTTTCGGTACAGGTTTCTCTCGTAATTTTGTGCCTAGCTATAGCTGGGGAGGAAGTGCAGGTTTTACCACTTATTTAACCAAAAAAGCTTTTGAAGTGGCTAATGTAGTCATGTCTAGAAGAAAAGTTGAGTTCACAAAACAAGAAGAGCAGATTCTGGAACAGATTTTTGAAGATACCAGGCAGTGGCGAAAGAGTTATGAGAAGTAATTTTTTTGTGTACTATAAATTTCGATAAAAGAAAACTACGTGTTTTCTGGCGTGTTAGTTTTTAACCGTAGTGTCATGCTGAGCTTGTCGAAGCAAATTATAGTAGAAAACCTTTCGGTCTAGGTAACATATAAGATAAAATACATCAAACCCTATTATTTAATGCGCTCTTTCCAAACTCGTTTTAGTACCAGGAAATTTTGAGGATTATTGGTGAGTCCTTTTACATTTTTTTGAGTAAATCGAACTACCTGATCATAATATAGAGGAACGATAGGAGCATTCGCAATAATGATAGAATCCATTTTTGCATAGTGCTGCTCTCTTATTTTGATATCGGTTATCAAGAAGCTTTCTTCGTATAAGCGATCAAAAGTTTCATTTTTGAAATGTGTGTAGTTAGGGCCATGAGGAGTAAAGTTTTTACTATAATATGGCGATAGAAAATTTTCGGCATCAGGGTAATCTGCAATCCAGCTGGCACGAAAAGATTCTAATTTCCCTTTCCATTTCTTTTGGCGTATCGTCGAAGAAGGCATTACATCTACAATAATGTTTAATCCAACTTTTTCGAGCTCTCTTTGTATAAACTCACAAATGCTTTGGTAATTTGCATCTGTAGCAATTCGTATGGTTGGGTTGTCATTTCCAGTTTGCTTTTTATACGTTTCGATCAACTTACGAGCTTTTTCGGGATCATACTCATATCCGGGAATCCTATTAAACCCGGGAATACCTTTTGGGATAAAACCGTGTATTGCAGGGGTTCCTATACCATTCTTTAGATAGGTAATCATCTTTTTCCTGTCGAAACCATAATTAACGGCTTTCCTTAATAGTTTCGATTGTATTTCTTTTTTGTCTGTATCGAGGTAGAAACCCAGATATTCAGAATTTAGATAAGAACCCTTACTTATATTGATACGTTCTTTGTATTTCTCTCGTAATTTTCCGCTAGGGGTTAATAATTCATCTTTATATGAGGCATCCAGACTGTTTAGTAAATCGATATTTCCTTTGGCAAACTGTAAAAATTCACTTTGCTTGTCGGGTAAAAAGGTAATGGCTACAGCCTCGAGATAGGGGAGTTGTTTACCTTTTTTGTCCTTTTCAAAATACAATTCATTTTTACGCAAAACGAGCTTGACGTTTTCTTCCCATAATTTAAATTTAAATGGACCAGTACCAATAGGGTTGGCTCTAAATTGATTACCATAAAACGATACCACTTCTTTAGGAACCACAGAGCAATACCGCATACTCATCAATCCTAAAAATGCAGGAAAAGGTTTTTTTAGTTTGATTTCAAAAACAGTATCATTAATAGCTTTGTAGGTCTCTACAGTCTTTAGAACCCAATTACCGGGCGATGCTACTTTGGGATCAACCAATCTATTAAAGCTATACACAAAATCATCTGCAATAACATGTCGGGTGCTGTCTTTGGTCTTAAATTGTTCGTGCTTATGAAATTTTACATCATTTCGAAGTATAAAAGTATAGGTAAGAGCATCTTCAGAAATTTCCCATCTTTTTGCAATATCCGGTTTAATATGTAAAGAATCATCTAATTGTATTAAACTGTTAAACAACTGATTTGTAGACCAGATATTAGCAACATCTCTGGCAAATGCCGGATCTAATGAGCTTATATTTTCATATTGATTATACCGAAATACCAAATGATCTCTGTTTTCTTGAGAAGAATCTCTACAGGATATGAGAGTAAGTAAAATATAAGCTATTGTTAAATAGCGAATTATGAAAAAATAATGAACACATTTCAATTTTAGTAAACGAATTATTGTTGGTATATTTGCACCCTGAAAATTTATTCTAGAGCGACTCAATATTTTTGAGTTTTGATATGGGTAAATATAATGAGATTTCTGCCCCTGCGGAAATGACACTTGTGTTTTATGAGAAAAAAAGTTGCTTTTTATACTTTAGGTTGTAAACTGAATTTTTCAGAAACCTCTACAATAGCAAGAGATTTTACAAATGAAGGCTTTGATCGTGTAGATTTTTCTGAGAATGCAGATATCTATGTAATTAATACATGTTCTGTTACCGAAAATGCAGATAAACGATTTAAAACCATAGTGAAACAAGCGCAAAAGGTAAACCCCGATGCTTTTGTAGCTGCTGTGGGATGCTATGCCCAGTTAAAACCAGAAGAATTAGCTTCTGTTGATGGTGTAGATTTGGTTTTGGGGGCTACAGAGAAATTTAAGATTACCGATTATATTAATGATCTCTCTAAGAATGATTTTGGAGAAGTACATTCTTGCGAAATCGAAGAAGCCGATTTTTATGTGGGTAGCTACTCTATAGGAGATCGAACCCGTGCATTCTTAAAAGTGCAGGACGGTTGTGATTATAAATGTACTTATTGTACAATCCCACTTGCCAGAGGAATTTCGCGAAGTGATACCCTACAGAATGTATTAAAAAATGCTAAAGAGATTTCTGAAAAAGGAATTAAAGAGATTGTGCTTACCGGAGTTAATATAGGAGATTACGGTAAAGGTGAGTATGGAAATAAGAAACATGAACATACATTTTTCGAACTCGTACAGGCATTAGATAAAGTTGAGGGTATAGAACGATTACGAATTTCGTCTATAGAACCCAATTTACTTAAAAATGAAACCATAGATTTTGTGTCGGGTTCGAGGACTTTTGTGCCACATTTTCATATTCCTTTACAATCTGGGAATGATGATATATTAAAACTGATGCGCCGCAGATATCTTAGTGACTTATATGTTAATAGGGTACAAAAAATTAAAGAAGTAATGCCTCACGCATGTATTGGGGTAGATGTTATTGTTGGTTTTCCTGGTGAGACCGATGATCATTTTTTAGACACTTATAACTTTTTATCTCGATTAGAGATCTCATATTTACATGTATTTACCTATTCTGAAAGAGATAATACCGTAGCGGCAGCTTTGGATGGTGTGGTTTCTGCTGATGTTAGAAAGAAAAGAAGTAAAATGTTACGGGGATTATCTGCAAAGAAAAGAAGAGCATTTTATGAAGGCCAGCTAGGAACCGAAAGAACAGTTCTGTTTGAATCTGAAAATAAAGAGGGGTATATACATGGTTTTACCGAAAATTATGTGAAAGTAAAAATGCCATGGAATCCATTGTATGTGAATACCTTACATAAGGTGAAATTAACAACTATTGATGAAGATGGGATGGTGAGATTTGATTTTGTAGCATAAAAATCAAGTTAAGTTCTATATATAACACACAAAAGCCTGCTGAATAGCAGGCTTTTGTGTGTTATACTAGAGTAGTGTACTATATATTTATTCCAACAGGAAGTAAATCTTTATATTTCCTTCGGTTTTTTCGCATAAATTTTGCAATAATAGGGCTAGTGGGTACTAATCTAATATTGCGTTCTTCAATTACATTAAATACTGCAATGATAAAATCTTGTTCGTAACCTTTTTCAAGATGTTCTTCATTCATGATAAGTTTAGTAAGAAATATTTTTCTTTCTTGTAGCGCGTATTCGATCTTTGCTTTTTGACCGTCAATTGTAGTTTCGAATTGTCTTAGAAATTCATTGTCGATAATTTCTAATTCAACAGCACTCATGTTCTCCATATTTTTTAAAATTATGAGGTATTTAATCAAATGTTTATAAGGAGTTAACCTTACTAATCATAACCATCTTATTAGAGAAGAATTTCTAGATACATGTATCTGAAATAAAGGTTGTTAACCTAATAAAAATAAGGTTTTACCTTGCTTCATCTAACTAAGATTAGTTAGTTCTAAAATTCCCTTTTGCAAAAATTTAACTCAATGTTTCCTTTTTTCTAACAAAGGAATACTATAATTTTGATACGCAAAGATAAGAAAATTAGAGTTTTAAATTTAATACCCACTGTTAAAATACCTATGTCGCAGGAAGTTAGCCATGTTTACTTTGTTCCAGGGATGGCAGCAGATGTTTCGATATTCGAATATATTAAGCTTCCCAAGGATAAATTTGTAACACAAACCCTACCTTGGAAAATCCCGAATAAGAATGAATCTATAGAAAATTATGCTAAACGCATGTGTGAAGAAATTGAGCATAAAAACTGTATTTTGATTGGTGTATCGTTTGGAGGTGTGATGGTGCAAGAGATGAGCAAGTATTTGAGTTTAAAGAAACTTGTCATTATTTCGAGTGTTAAAAGCAGATTCGAATTACCCAAGCGAATTAAGATTGCCAGAAAGACCAGGGCTTATAAATTGTTGCCAACGGCAATAGTTTCTAAAATTGATAATTGGGAAAAATTAGCTTTTGGTGATTTTGCAAAAAAACGTGCAGCGATGTATCAAAAATATTTATCTATAAATGATAAAAGGTATTTGGATTGGGCTATAGAAAACATGGTATGTTGGAATCAGGAAAAAACACCTGATGATCTTATTCATATTCATGGTAATAAAGACATCGTTTTTCCTATCGCAAATATAAAAAATTGTATAACAGTTGATGGGGGAACTCATGTTATGATTGTAAATAGAGCAAGGTGGTTTAATAAAAATTTACCCGAAATAATTAGTGATAACTTACGTTAATCTAACTTTTTACGCTATATTGTACAATAAATTTTATTCCCCAATAAAATCAAAATCTACTTAAGTAATGAAAACAATTAAGAAATTTTTAGTTCTTCTAGGTGTGCTGTTCACCTTCGGGATTTTAGTAAACGCTACACAAGACCATCAGCCAGAAAAGCCACTAGCTCAAGAAATTCTGGAAGAAAAATTAGTAAATGATTATAATGTATATGCTATTGCAATGCCAGATAATCTTAATTTTTCGGGAGAATTAGTCCCTATAGAAAATCCAGATATAAGAGAACGAATGGATAGAGAATTGTTGGTTAACACCTACTGGCAATCTAATGGTTTACTTCTTTTTAAGAGAGCTAATAAGTATTTCCCTATTATAGAACCGATTCTTAAAGAGCAGGGTGTTCCTGATGATTTTAAATACCTGGCAGTAATAGAAAGTAGTTTAACTCAGGCAGTATCTCCTGCAAGAGCAACAGGTTTTTGGCAGATATTAAAAGGTACAGCTAAAGAATATGGACTAGAGGTAAACGAAAATGTAGATGAGCGTTATCATATTGAAAAATCTACAGAAGTAGCTTGTAGATATCTTAAAAGTGCAAAAGAAAAATTTGGCTCCTGGACTTTGGCAGCAGCAGCATATAATGCGGGTAGAGCAGGGGTTAATAGAAGGTTAGAAAAACAAAAGGTGGCTTCGTACTATGATCTTTTGTTAGGAGAAGAGACGGGAAGATATGTGTTTAGAATTGTAGCAGTAAAAGAAATATTGAGCAACCCAAAGAAATATGGTTTTAACTTTAGTGATGAAGATTTGTATACTCATATTCCTACATTTAATGTTCTGGTAGATGAACCTATTACAGATTTTACTGACTTTGCTGAGCAATATGATATCAATTATAAGATTCTAAAACTACATAATCCCTGGCTTAGAGAAGCCCGTTTAAATAATCATTCTGGTAAAGAATACCTTATAAAAATACCAAGAGAAGGATATTATAAAACGACAACCGGGCAATAAAAATTTGAGATTTTTTATTAAGTTAGCTAGCGACTTGTTTTAAAGTAGTTTCAGCTCATATTTGAAACTGCTTTTAATAAGAGAATGTTGTGTAGTTACACGTTCTTAGTTACCAGGTGATTACTAAAATTTAAATGTGTGAATACTTCAGTACTTATTTCGTTAATCTTAATTGGATTATTAGCAGGGTTTTTTAGTGGTACATTAGGGATAGGAGGAAGTGTAATTATGATCCCCCTTTTGATTTTGTGGGTAAATTTTTCTCAACACGAAGCACAAGGAACCAGTCTTGCAGTATTGGCAGTTCCTGTAACCTTATTAGCGGCATATAATTATTATCAGGAAGGGTTTGTAAATTGGAAATATGCAATTATAATAGCCGTAACCTTTATTATTGGGGGATATTTGGGAAGCAAACTGGCAATTTCTATAAACCAGGCATTACTAAAAAAAATCTTTGGAGGTGTATTATTACTAGTAGCCTTAAAAATGATAATGGGTAAATAGATAGTTATTAATTATCCTTTTTGTTACTTATAGAATCTCGCTCTCGCTTATATCTTTCGTATTCTTCGTCAATATTTCGTTCCTCATCTGTACGTCCGTCTTCATTTTCTTTTGCCTCAGCTTCAGCATTATTTATTTCAGTATTTAAATCCAGATCAGCAATTAAAAGAGAAACGCCTTTGGATAACGAATTAAAGTGAATGTTGTATGAGTTACTTAGTGTTTCACTAGAGTGATGAGTAACAATTTTTCTAATATCTAATATTTTTTTATTTCCATCCATAAAATACATCATAGGAAAACCTAATGCATGCTTTAGTTTATTGATAATATATGAATCTTGATTGGTCTTTTCATCAATATGAACTAAATGAATGTTACTATTGTATTCTTTTACTTTTTCTTTTAATTTTTCTTTATTATCCCAGAAGAGTACTACAAAATCAATCTGATCATGAAATCTATCGGCTAAATCATTTAGTGCAGGAATTTCTCCAACACCAGGAACACACCAGGAAGCATATGTAATAAGAAAAATTGGTTTTTCGTAATCTCTTAAAAGAATAGGGTCTCCTTTTAGTGGATATACATTAAAGTTATCCATATAGGTTCCGCTAAGGTGGTTGGTTACCAGGGAGTCAAATAAGAATTCTGCACGTTCTAAATCTTTATCTTTATATGCAAGATCAATTTTTTGATTATATTTTACGATATGTGCCGAAATAGCAACCGAAAATGGTATTTGTCTTTCTTCTTGAGCAAAGGAATTGCTAAAATATAAAGAGAGTATTCCTAATACTAATAATTTCTTCATTATAAATAGATTACGGTAGCTAATGTAATATAATGCCATCAAAAAAAACATTTTTTAGATGTAAAAATTTTGATGTTCACTTAATTAAAAAACGTTCTAAAGATTGTATTAAACTATCATTAAACGTAATTTTCTATACAATTAGTATGCCTAAATTTTCTTCATTTGCTGTTTCATCATAGTGATCTGATCCTTAAGCATGTTGTGTTTATCTAATTTTTTGGCTTCTGTAAGCAACATTTGAGCTTCTCTTTTACGACGTTTTGTCATTGCAATACCGGCAAGATTTAATTTTGCCACGGCAAGATCTTGATTCATCGATAATCCCAGTTTTATAGCCTTTTTAAGGTGTTTTTCGGCTTGTGTGATGTTGGTCTGAGATAGCATAATACCAAGAAGGTAATTGTAATATCCTTGTTGTTTTGTGGTAAGAGCGCTTTCTGGGTTTTTGATTTTGTCTAACCATTTTCTGGCACCATCAAAATCTTGTTTACGTAACCTTAAGAAAGCCAGGAGGATTAATTCGTTTTTAAAATATAAAAAGACGAAAATTGCAGCTAATAAAATAAGCATAATTCCATTACCTACATATCCTTCTACTATCTGCCATATTGCTACTCCGGTAACGATTGCTGCGATTACTAATTTTATATTTTTATTGTACATTTTTGACCTTATTTTATTGTTTTGTAGTTATTTTTAAATTTTATTGATGTCGGTATTTTGGTATCTGGCATAGTAGAAATTAATGTATTTCCATTACATATACCTTCTGAGCTTCCTTCTAGCATAAGCCCCGTTTTATTATTAACTGTGATCCTTGCTTTTTGAGAACCCGATACTATTATAGTAGCGCTAGCATTCGTATTTTCCATTTCTATTTCTGATGTACCTGCAATTATAGCACTCTCATCCATAATTGAAGCAATATTCCATTTATTTTTGCTTTTCATTTTACCGGTATACTCATTTTCCCAATTATCACCCACAATAGCATTATTATCCCCATAGATATACGTCATTTGCTCAAAATTACCTAATAATTGGTTGTCTCCCCATTGTTGATCCAAACTAATGCGAACTTGTTTTATAGCATTAGGATCTGTGATACCAGCGTTTTTAATCATATTATCGATAAGGACTTCTGTTCCTTCTAAGGCATTAATCTTACCATTTTTTTGCATTACCATGGTAACAGGAGAATTGATAAGCCCTTGAAAAATACGCCCTTGTACATCTGTAGAATCTGGCGTTATAGAAGTATCCATATCCATAAGAACCCCTAGAGAAGGAGAACTTGTTTTCATTTTTAATGTTTGATATTTCATTTCTATATAAAACAAGCTGTTTTCTACTTTTGTCACTATAAAAGACATCTCTGCACTAATATCATTTGTGATTATTTGTTGCCCTCCAGAAATATCTTGCGTAATTATTTGTTCAGAATCCTGACGAATTGCAAAAGAATCTCCAACATTAAAATTATATTGCAAAGTAGTTTGCGAAAAACCAGTAATCGACAGTATTGATACTAGTATAAAAAGGATTGGTTTTTTCATAAAAACAGGATTGCGATTTTCTTGTGCAAAGAAACTAATTTTTTTGGATAAAAAATATTTGATATTTACGTTTGTCAAAGTAAAAACTCTTTGTATATTTGCCCGCAGTTTTGGGAAGAAATTCTCATAAAAGATCGAATTAGATATTTCAAGAAGATTTATAAAGATATATAGCAATGAAAAGAACGTTTCAACCATCGAAGAGAAAGAGAAAAAACAAACACGGTTTCAGAGAGCGTATGGCTTCTGCAAATGGTAGAAAGGTGTTGGCTCGTAGAAGAGCAAAAGGAAGAAAGAAGATATCTGTTTCGTCTGAACTAAGACATAAGCACTAATGATAACGTTCATTAAAAATATTGAAGGTGTTACTTTATGGGTAACGCCTTTTTTTATATCTAATACATAATTTTATAGGAAAAGCAATACTGTTATTACATGCCAAAAAGAGAAAAACTAAAGAGTATACTTATTATAGGGTCGGGACCAATTGTTATTGGTCAAGCGTGTGAGTTTGATTATTCTGGAACACAAGCCCTACGTTCTTTAAGAGAAGATGGGATAGAAACGATTCTGATCAATTCGAATCCAGCTACAATTATGACAGATCCTTCTATGGCTGATCATATATACCTTAAACCATTAAATACAAAATCAATAATAGGGATTCTAAAAGAACACCCCCAGATTGATGCTGTACTACCTACAATGGGAGGACAAACTGCGCTTAACCTTTGTATAGAAGCAGATGAAAAAGGAATATGGAAAGATTTTGATGTAGAGATCATAGGAGTAGATATTGATGCTATAAATATTACTGAAGATAGAGAGCAATTTAGAGAACTAATGCTTTCTATTGGGATTCCGATGGCTCCTCAGGCAACTGCCAATTCTTACTTAAAAGGAAAAGAGATCGCCCAGGAATTTGGATTTCCTCTTGTTATTAGAGCATCATATACACTTGGTGGTGCAGGGGCATCTTTTGTTTATAAAGAAGAAGACTTTGATACGTTACTTACTCGTGGGCTAGAAGTTTCTCCGATTCACGAAGTGATGATCGATAAAGCTCTGATCGGGTGGAAAGAATATGAATTAGAATTGTTAAGAGATAATAATGACAATGTCGTTATTATTTGTACAATAGAGAATATGGACCCTATGGGAATCCATACCGGAGATTCGATTACGGTTGCTCCGGCAATGACGTTAAGTGATAAAACTTTTCAGCGTATGCGTGATATGGCAATCCATATGATGCGTAGTATTGGGGATTTTGCAGGAGGATGTAATGTACAGTTCGCGGTAAGTCCCGATGAAAAAGAAGATATTATTGCTATCGAGATTAACCCTAGAGTTTCTCGTTCTTCTGCATTAGCATCAAAAGCAACAGGGTATCCGATTGCAAAAATAGCAGCAAAACTGGCTATTGGATATAACCTGGATGAATTAGATAACCAGATTACCAAATCTACTTCGGCTTTATTCGAACCTACATTAGATTATGTAATTGTAAAAATACCACGATGGAATTTTGATAAGTTCGAAGGGTCTGATCGTACATTAGGACTTCAGATGAAATCTGTTGGAGAAGTAATGGCAATCGGTAGATCGTTTCAGGAAGCATTGCATAAAGCAACTCAGTCTTTAGAAATTAAAAGAAACGGACTTGGTGCCGATGGAAAAGGGTATAAAGACTATGATCAAATTATAGATAAACTTACCTATGCCAGCTGGGATCGTGTATTTGTAATCTATGATGCTATCCAAATGGGAATCCCATTAAGCAGAATACACGAAATCACAAAAATAGATATGTGGTTCCTAAAACAATATGAGGAATTATATAATCTTGAAAAAGAAATTTCAACATATACCATTCAATCCCTTACCAAAGAATTAATACTAGAAGCAAAACAAAAAGGTTTTGCAGATAGACAGATAGCTCATATGGTAGGGTGTTATGAAAGTGAAGTATACAATAAGAGAGATGAATTAGGGATAAAAAGAGTGTATAAATTAGTAGACACATGTGCTGCGGAATTTAAAGCTAAAACCCCTTATTTTTATTCTACTTTTGAAGCAGAAATAGAAACACCAGAAGGAGAAATATCGGTTTCTAATGAGAGTGTCGTTAGTGATAAAAAGAAAATTGTTGTTTTAGGTTCGGGGCCTAACAGGATCGGACAAGGGATAGAATTTGATTATTGTTGTGTGCATGGTGTTTTGGCATCTGCAGAGTGTGGATATGAAACGATAATGATCAATTGTAATCCAGAAACTGTATCTACCGATTTTGATACTGCCGACAAACTATATTTTGAACCTGTATTTTGGGAACATATTTATGATATTATTAGGCATGAGAAACCCGAAGGAGTAATTGTTCAACTTGGTGGTCAAACAGCATTAAAACTTGCTGAAAAATTAGATCGCTACGGAATTAAGATTATAGGAACAAGTTACCAATCACTTGACCTTGCAGAAGATAGAGGGCATTTCTCTAAATTATTACAGGAAAACAATATTCCATATCCCGAGTTTGATATTGCAGAAACTGCAGATCAAGCACTTGAAGTGGCAGATCGTTTGGATTTTCCAATTTTGGTGAGACCATCTTATGTATTAGGAGGGCAAGGAATGAAGATCGTAATCAATAAGCAGGAATTAGAAGAGCATGTTGTCGACTTGTTACGCAAAATCCCTAATAATAAATTACTATTAGACCACTATCTGGATGGTGCGATCGAAGCAGAAGCAGATGCAATATGTGATGGTGAAAATGTATACATCATAGGAATTATGGAGCATATAGAGCCGTGTGGAATTCACTCAGGAGATTCTAATGCTACTTTACCTCCATTTAATTTGGGAGAATTTGTAATGCAACAGATTAAAGATCATACACATAAGATTGCTCTGGCTTTAAATACCGTGGGATTAATAAATATTCAGTTTGCTATCAAAGATGATACAGTATATATCATTGAAGCAAATCCAAGAGCTTCGAGAACAGTACCTTTTATTGCTAAAGCATACGGAGAACCTTATGTAAATTATGCAACCAAAGTGATGCTGGGAGAAAAGAAAGTGACAGATTTTGATTTTAAACCCCACTTAGATGGATATGCCATTAAGCAACCCGTATTCTCTTTCAATAAATTCCCTAATGTTAATAAGAAATTAGGTCCAGAAATGAAAAGTACAGGAGAGAGTATTTTGTTTATTGATGATCTTAAAGATGACCAATTTTATGATCTATATTCGAGACGTAAAATGTATTTGAGTAAATAATATTTTATATATAGAATTTATAATAAACCAGATTGTATATCTACAATCTGGTTTTTTTATTTTTTGTAATATGAAAAATAATTAGTCTAATTTGTATCTTAAACCAATAAATAAACGTCTACCTTGATTTGGTGCATAAATGTATGTTGGGTCAAAAGATAATCCGTAAGGATTGTCTGCTGTAGGAATAACATTACCACTAGTGTCAAAAACCACATTTTCATCAAAAGGATCATTGGCTCTTGCTATGATAAAAGGATTACCTTTATTTGGTGTCCAGTTCAACAAGTTTTTTACTCCACCGTATACTTCAAAATTTTTCAAACCATCATAGGTTAGTTGAATATTCTGGATACTCCAAACTTGAGATTCATCTTTTCTGGGATCTAATTCACCCAAAACCGGTAAACGCATTGGACCATATAGATTTCCTGTGTAATCAATAGTAAAATTATAATTGAAGTTTTTATAAGAAATAGTCCAGGTACCCGAATATTTTTCGGTAAGTACTTGTTGTTGTTTTACACCATTTTCTTTTTGAGACACATCTTGAATTGTAAACCCAGCCAGTGCTTTAAAATTACTAGACAGAACAGCATCTAAATTAATACTTAACCCCATACTTGTAGCAGAACCATCTAAATTATCATAAATAACTTGATTTGGATTGGTATCATAATCGGGTAAGATTGCATTAGTAAAATAAGTATACCAGGTAGAAGCATCGATACCAATAATCATACTGTTTTTGGTGTATAATTTTCTCAAATAATTTACATTAATATTATAAGATTTTTCGGGCTTTAGTTCTTCTTCTATGATTACATCCCGAGAGCCTGTTAAAGCGGCATGTTCCTCAGCAAATAGATTTACAACTCTAAAGCCTGTTCCTGCGTTTAGCCTAAAAATGTCGTGTTCTGTGGGTTTAAATTTGTATGCTAATCTTGGAGTAAAAATATTACCGTGCCTTTTGTCATAGTCATATCTTGCTCCAAGTAATAGTTTATGTTTTTCGCTTATCGTTATTTCGTCTTGTGCAAAAAAGGAAGGAATTACAATTTTGTCTGAGTTTTCTGTAATTGGAGTATTGTCATCATAATAATTGTAACGCATTGCTGTACCAAAAAGAAGATCGTGATTTTGTTTAGATATATCCCAGGTTAATTGCCCAAAACCAATACGCTGTTTTGCTAGGTAAAAAGTATCTCCATATGCAGAATTTTGATCGTGATCAGAGTATGAAAACTGAAACATCATATTTTCTTTTATCGGTAATTGATATTTGCCAATTACCTCGTAACGTGTTGTATATATACTTTCACCATATATGTCTTTACCACCTCTGAATTCTGGATTCCATTGCATTTCCCCGCCCCAACGATCTTCATAAAAGAAACGTCCGGCTACCGAAAATACACGATTTTCTTTTCGGGAAAAATCCCATTTTTGAAAAACAGAAATTCTATCTTGCAAAGTAACATCCGTAAAATTATCATTGTTATTATCAATGGGATTAGAGTAATTAAAGTAATTAGCTCCAAGAAGCATATTAGATTTTTTACCAATTTTAGCCTTAAATCCTAAATCAAAATTTGCTTCTCCCCAATCTGTTACATAACTATCAGCAAAAAATAGGGGAGCGTTTTCTGGTAATTTTGTAATTACATTAATTAACCCACCAACAGCTTCACTACCGTACAAAGATGAAGCGGGACCTTTAACTATTTCAACTTGCTCAATTAAGGAGTTTGGTATTCCAGAGAGCCCGTAAACCGTTGATAAACCACTTACGATAGGCATACCATCAATTAAAACCAAAGTATAAGGGCCTTCTAGACCATTTATATGAATATCGCCAGTGTTACATACGCTACAATTAATTTGTGGCCGTACACCATTTACATTTTGTAAAGCTTCAAAAATATTAGGAGCGGGATTCTTTTTTAAGAAGGTTGGGGAATATACTTCTACAGGAACGGGACTTTCAAGTCTTTTTACAGGCTTTAAGGTTCCGGTTATTACAATCTCATCAAGAAGTTCAACCTCTTCGAGATTGATGTTAATTGTTATGTTCTTTCCGTGTAAAGAGATTTGTTTTTGATATGTTTTAAACCCAGTAAAAGATGCTACCAGAACATAATTACCTTCAGGGATATTTTCAATTATAAAATTTCCGTTTTCCTGACTTACAGTACCTATTTTTGTGCCTTTTAAATATATATTCACAAAAGGTAAGGATTCGTTGTTTGTTGTTACTTTTCCCGAAATATCAAATGTATTGTTGGCACGTAAAATACTGGATCCTAATAGTAGAAGGATAAATATGTGTTTCATTTTTTGAACAGTTGAATTATGGGGTAAATATTTTATTTTAATTAAATCTAAATAATGATAATTGTCATGATTTAGATTAAAATCTTAGGTGTTAATACATTATAAAGGAAAGAATAGCAAAATATAGTAAGAGTTGCATTAGGAAGAAGAAGGAGTAGAGGATTTATAGATGAAAATTCTGAAGAGATTGATTTTTAGTGATATAATTATCCCTAAAAATTAGGGAAAGCTATGGTCTGATATCTGGCAATAGCTTATTTATTAAATACCATCTACTAACTAAATTCTAATGTATGAGTATGAGTTTTGAAATGTAAGGTTTTACTGTTTTATATCTCTTTCGATTATATAAAAAGTATCTTTTTTGTTAGAATTTTGGAAAAAACGCACATTTTGATCTAAAAAACATAAGTTTTTTGATAAGAATATTATAGAAATATTACGAATCACTACCGAATAAGATTCGTAGATTTGTTAATTTAAGGTTAATAATGTGTTAAATATAGTTAAACTATCTTTAATTCCTTTAGGTTTTTGATGTCGTTTTTCTGTTGAAATTTCCCCAAAATTAGCCATGCCTATTTTTAGTTTAATCCCTTGATTTTCAATAATGCAACAGTGTTGCATTATTGAAAATCAAGGGATTGTTTATTTAGATTAAAGTTAAATAAATGAAATGTAACTGTTTGTATATTACGTGTTTGCCGTATTTGTTTATTTGAATTTATCTCTACTTTTGAACAACAAATTTTAATGAGAGCTCAACTTTTAATTTAAACTTAGAATCAAACGTTTAACACAAAAATTCAAACAATAATGAAAACTCAACTGAGAATTTTAAGTATGCTAACAGTCTTTTCTTTCGTCTTTTATAGTTGCGAAAAAGACGCCGATGGGGTTACCGATATAGAAACGGGAATAGAGACTACAGAAACAGTAGGAGCAGAACAGGCGATACCTGGAGAATATATCATAATTTATAAAGAAGATAAATCTCTCTCTGGTAAAAGCGCTGGTATGAAAGCTAAATCGCAGCAAACGTTATCCAAATATGCAATAGCAGAGGATAAGATAAAACAAACCTATAGCAGTGCTATCCAAGGTTTTCATGTAGAAAACTTATCAGAAGAGCAGGTAAAAATGCTTAAAAATGATCCTGAAGTTGCATTTATCCAGCCTAATTATATAAGAACACTGGATGTTGAAATGGGAACACCAGTTAAGGCCCTTCCAGCGACTGTGCATAATAAAGCAGCGAACAAAGGTTCTTGGTTACCTAGCGGAGACTTTTTACCATGGGGTATAAATAGAGTAGGTAGAGCAAATGGTGCTGGTAGAACTTGCTGGATTATTGATAGTGGAATCTCACCTCATAGTGATTTAAATATCGATACTAACCGAAGCAGAAGTTTTGTTGGTGGATCATGGCAAGATCAAAACGGACACGGAACTCATGTAGCAGGAACTGTTGCTGCAAAAAATAATGGTTCTGGAGTTATTGGTGTAGCTTATGGTGCTACAGTTGTTTCTGTGAGAGTTTTAAATGCACAAGGTAGTGGTAGTGATGCAGCTATACTTGGAGGTGTAGATTATGTTGCCAGAAATGCCAGAAATGGCGATACCTGGAATTACAGTATAGGGTATAGAAATCGTCATACTGATGCAGCTACAGATAATGCATTTAGAAATCTGGAAAGAACAACTTACGGGGCTATGGCTGCGGGTAATAGTAATGATGATACACAGTATTATTCACCACAAAGATTACGAACTAGAAACTCTTGGAATGTTGGTAACATGCAAAATGGTGATCGTCCTGCAGGATCTTCTAATTACGGAAGAAGTGTAGATCGTTGGGCTCCAGGTACCCAAGTATGGTCTACATGGTTAAACGGACAATTTAATAGAATCTCTGGTACTTCTATGGCGTCACCACATGTGGCGGGAATATTATTACTAAGAGGTAACAGTACAGGAACAGATGGTTCTGTAAGTAAAGGTGGCCACTCGGCTCCTATAGCTACCACAAATTAATACGGTAGTTTCATATTTTGAGTATGTATTAGAGAGGCTGGGTGATTCCAGCCTCTTTTTTTTAAGTAAAATTATAATGTTATTTTTCTAAAAAACCATCAGCTTCCCAATCCAAAATAATATCTATTGTTGCTTGTGGTAACCTGCCTTCTGGAGGCATTACATTAGTTCCTGTTGATTTAACTAAAAGAACAAGATCTCTATTTACTCCAACTATAGTTTCGGTATAATTACGCATAGGAAAAGGAGCTCCGTTTTGAGCAGGAACGGTATGGCAACGTACACATTGAGCATCTATAATAGTCTTTACATCTGCATCGTATGTTGTTATTTTATTAGGGTTAGGGTTTGTATCGGGATCGGGATCCGGATTAGGTTGTGGGCTATCATCACCACTACTACAATTAAAGCAAAGTATGGCTATAAGTAGCATTAGAATTTTTTTGAATATACTTTCCATAACGGGGTTTTTATACGAAATATACAAAGATTTTGCTAATAGATGGTATAACGTAGTCATCTCGATTTAAGTATGGAGAGATGAAAACCTGCATTTTTAAATACATTCGATAACTTTCTCACTTAAGAAAGTGTTTAGTTTTTCTAGTAAGGTCAAATAAAACTATTAATCTATCAGGTAGCATTTTTTGATTCTGAAGCTGTCTTTTTACTACCATTACCACTTTTAAGTATTAGAAAATGTCCAGTTGTATACATTCGGTCTGATTCCTTGATCAAGTAATGTGTTTTGTTTTTTGAATTGATGTTCTTTGATCGAAATAATAATATATAATAAACTTTTATAGTATGAAAAAACTAAATTTCAAAAAAATCGATAATCAAGAATTACGATCAATTACCGGAGGATCCAGAAGAAGAGTAAGAAGAGTGGGTGTGGCACTGAGAAGAAGAAGAAGTAGTGGATATGCTGATGAAAATACAGAGGATTACTCAGATGAATATTAACATTAAATAGTAAGAAATGAAACAATTGCAAAGATTAAAAGTAAACAAATTACCAGAGCAGAGCTTTCTATAATTGGTGCAGGAATGGGAGTTAGTTTAGCTGGCGTAGCCTATTCATGCAGCTGTTAAAGGTAGTTGGACATGAAATTATGATTGTCAGGAAAGTGCAGATGCTTCTGTAAAAAGAAACTGTTCTAGTGGTAAAGAAGACTGTAAAACAAGATAAAGTAGATTAAATCATCTTTATTACCTATTTGCAATGTGAAAGTGAGCTTATCTGTATTTGTTTGAAAATCAAGAGTTTTATAGCTTAGATGAGCTCACTTAAATATGAATCTCATACAAAGAATGCTTAATTATGAAAAAGTATTGTTTACTTAGTTTTATTATTATGGGAATAGTGATGATTTCCTGTAATAATGACGATGATAAAGAAAATGAAAATCCATCATTAGCATCTGTTTTAGTGGGTAAATGGGGACAAACCTCGTTTAGACAGAATGGAGAGCTTATGAATATTACTGATTGTGAAAAAAGATCGACTATAGAATTCACTTCAACCTTGTATACAGAAATTGGATATGCACCTGTAAATACAGATTGTCAGGTTGATTTTGAAATCACAGGAACCTGGACAGAAGAGGGAGATAAGTTAACTCTTAATTATGTTTTTGAAGGAGAAACAACCATCGATATTACAACGTTTATGATTACAGATAATGTATTAACTATAACGTATAACGATGAAGGAGCTATAACAACATTTGATTATAAGAAATTGTAACATACTTATATTTTGATATCGTTATAATCGATAAAACATAACAAAAGATTAAGAACAGCCATGCATAAATTGGCTGTTTTTTTATGGACAAAGGGCATGCAATAAAATTTTAGATACTAATGTTTCGGTTGTAATTATAAATCGATCTTTACATTGTATTGGTCAAGGATTTCGAAATGGGATTCGGGGTCAAATTCTGAGTCTTTGAAACGATTACGCCTTGTAACGGCATCTTCTTTGCGTATAATACTTCTTACAAAACGACGTATCGAAGTTTTGTTTTCTAAGATCAATCCGGGTATAGGCACACTTTTGCCTTTGTCATTTTTGGCCACCATAGTAAAATAACTAGAGTTGCAATGTTTTACTTTACTGGTCTGTATGTTTTCTGCTTCGACTCGTACTCCTACTACCATAGAAGTATTACCCACATGATTTACTGATGCTTTAAGCGTTACAAGTTCACCAACTTCGATAGGTTTTAAAAAATCTACTTTATCTACACTAGCAGTAACACAATAGGTTTCTGAGTGTTTAGAAGCACATGCAAAAGCAATTTGATCCATCAAAGACAAGATATAACCACCATGTATTTTTCCACTAAAATTAGAATGAGAGGGAAGCATGAGTTCTGAAATGATTACCCTGGATTCGGTATTGGTTTTGTACTTTTTCATTCTATTATTCGTTTAGTTGATAATGTATGATATGCTATTTATTTCTAAAATGAGGGGAGTCCTCCTCAACAACATCGATCACAAAATACTTTGTATCTCCAAGCCAGGAAACTTTTGCAAAACGCTCCTTATATTTTAGTTTTACATATCTACCCTGAAATTTTTCGAGCTTCTTAATAATGTCTTCTTTTTGGCTTTCAACAGAAAAACTAAAAATTTGCGCTCCAGAGATCCCCTGACTAATTTCGCCCTCCCAGGTTTTAAAAACCACGCCTTTATTACTAAATTTTATGAGTTCACCACTTCGGGTTCCTTCACTATAAGATGCATAATATATAAATGCATACCATGCAGCAAAAAGCACTAAAATTACAATAATGAGTATTGCGAGTATTTTTTTCATATTTAGAATGCGTTATATACTTTGGTCATAAATTCATCGATCTGATTGGGTTCGAGCCATCGCGTAACTACAACCAGGTTTTGTTTTTGGTCGACTACGATAAAATTACCACCAAAACCTGCGGCGTAGTACAAATGTTCTGGTAATCCTTCCCAATGCCTAGATCCTTTTTGGTTAAGCCACCACATAAAACCATAGTTAGGGTTGGCCTGCGAGGGTTTGATCGCTTCTTTGATCCATTCTTTAGATAATAATTGTGTTCCGTTCCAGTTTCCATCGTTAAGAAAAAGTAATCCAAACCGAGCATGATCTAATGTATTGATAAATAATCCACCACCAGAATGACCTCCTCCGCTAACAGATTGCATATTGATACCATCAATAGCAACCCATGAGTTATTGTACCCATACCACCTCCATGTGGTTGATGCACCAATGGGGTTCATTATTTTTTCTTTTAGTATCTGTGGTAGTGGTTTTCTCCAAATATTTAGTAAGGAATATGCCAATACATTAACGCGAACATCGTTGTACTCAAAAACAGTTCCGGGTTCGTTGAGCTTTCTAAATTTCCAATCATCGATACCACCCTTTCTTGGGGGACGATCTGCCCAGTCATATCCACCCCATAATTGCCCAGACCAATCTGAAGATTGTGTAAGTAAGTGTCTCCAGGTAATTTTCTTGTTATGCTTACCATCAAAGGTATGATCCCATATGGTAGTATAGGTATGATCATCAACAGAATGTATTAATTTATTATCTATAGCTAACCCAGCCATAGTAGATAAATAACTTTTGGTAACACTAAATGTCATATCTACCCTGTCTACGTCTCCCCATTTAGATATAATGTATCCGTCTTTAATGATAAGACCAGCAGGACCGCCTCTTTTTTTGGTAGGTCCCAGGATTTTATGATAGGGTTCTCTCTCAAAACCTTTTACAATAGCTTCGCGTAGATCTTTTGATCCCGAGTATTCATGATCCTGAGCAAACTGCACCGCTTCCTGAAGTTTTTGTACATCTATTTTAAATTCGGCCGGATTTTTTTCTTGCCAGTTTCCTCGCTCGGGAAAATAAGCCTGCTGCGCAGTAGCAATATGAAAAACGTTTCCGAAAAGAACTACAAAGAAATATATTTTTATAAGTATAGATTTCATGTGTTTACATCTTTTAATTACTTGTTTTAGTATTAGGCGCAAATACTTTACTCTTTATTATTTTTCTTATCAGAATTAAAAAGCCAATTACAAAAAGAACTGACCCTAAAAAGGAAAAACCTTGGATGACATATATAAAGGTTACGTAAGAATCTACTCCTAATGTACTAATATATGTAGCACCTACAACGTTCGAAATACCACATAATAAAGATATAATACTACCTGTGGTTAATAATATTCCTTCTGTTTTTGACCCTATTTTGGTTATGTAATAGATACATAATATAGCTATAACTAATTGTGGGATAGAGGTTAGGGTGCCCAAAAAAATGTGTTTAATGATTTCTGTAATGTCTTGCCCCATAGTTGTTTTTTTATTCTGAAACCTTATTTTTAATAATTTTCTGGATCATTATATAGAAACCAATTAAGAAAAGTATGGATCCAATGAATGAAATAGTATTTATTCCAGAGTTGATAATAAGGTAAGCGTCAAACCCCCATGAATCTACAAACATATAGATAAATTGATGCAAAATTGCTACAATAAGGATTAGGATGTTACCGATAAGTATAAGGACTCCTTCTTTTGTTGTTCCTTTTTTGCTTATATAATAAACCGTAAGTATTATAAATAACAGGATGGGTAGCATGTAAAACAGTCCCCCAATGATCCTATGTATGATTTCTGATACGTTAGAACTTGATACCATAATTATTGATCTATATTTTGTAGATTATTCATTTTCTTCGGTAGCTCTTTTAATCACAGCTTCGGGTAATGATTTTTTGGCTTTAGCTCCCATTTTTTTGAGTTTTTCGACACTGGTAATCAGATTTCCTCTACCTTCTACCAGTTTGTTCATTGCAGCAGAATAATCTTTTTTGGCATCATCTATCTTTTTGCCTACCCCGGTAAGATCTTTTACTAACCCTTCAAACTTATCATATAGAGCTCCTGCCTGTCGTGCAATCTCAATAGCATTACGTTGTTGCTTTTCATTATTCCACATGGTATCAATCGTACGTAGGGTGGCCAAAAGAGTAGAAGGAGTAACGATAACTATATTTTTCTCGAAAGCCTGATTGTATAATTTATTATCCTGATTAATCGCTATCGCGAAAGCAGGTTCTATAGGAACAAACATTAAAATAAAATCTGGTGATTCGATATCATACAGATCTTGATAGTTTTTTTCTGAAAGCTGATCTACATGACGCTTTAATGATGTGATGTGTTCTTTGAGATGGGTAGCTCTTAAGTCTTCATTTTCTTCATTGATATAACGCTCGTATGCAGTAAGTGCTACTTTGGAGTCAATAATCATCTTTTTACTGTCTGGCAGGTAAATCACTACATCGGGCATTACTCTTTGTCCGTCGTCTAGAGTAAAACTTTGTTGTACAAAATACTCTCTATCTTTCTCTAATCCAGATTTTTCTAATACACGTTCCAGTACTAATTCTCCCCAATTACCTTGCATTTTACTATCACCTTTAAGTGCCTTGGTGAGATTGGTAGCTTCCTTGCTCATTTGTTCATTAAGGTCTTTAAGACCTACTATTTGCTGGCGCAGTGCTGCATGATAATCGATACTTTCCTTATGAGTTTGTTCTACTTTTTTCTCAAAAGTATTGATCTTTTCCTGTAATGGATTCAGGATATTTTTAATATTCTCTTTATTCTGTTCAGTAAATTTATTAGACTTTTCCTCAAGGATTTTATTGGCAAGGTTTTCAAATTCTTTGGTGAATTTTTCCTGAAGTTTTTCTACTTCTTCTTTTTGCGATGCATTTTTAAGTTGAAGATTTTCATATTCTGCATTACGACGAGTAAGTTCTGTATTGAGAAAATCTTTTTCTCTACGAATTTCTTCACGTTCTTTAGTCAATTCAGAAAGTTGTCTTTCGGTATTGTTTTTAAGCTCATCAAATTGAGATTGAAGCAAATTTGCTCTTTCATTAGTAGCACTTTTTTCACTATTGTGTTGTAATGAAACTACATATTTACCAATAAAAAAACCTACAATAATTGATATGATGATTACCCCAACGGCAATGATAATCGGTGTGTATTCTGACATGTAATCTTTTGTTTACTCAAAGATAAAGATAAGCAATGAAAATTTGGATGAAGTACCCGAAGTTTTAATATTTATGATGTTACGATTCTTTTAACTTATTTCTTTCCCGAACAGGTAATTTTTTGACTACCAAATTATAAGAGTCGTCTATCCATTGTTTAATTAGAATATCTGGGATAGAGTAATCCATTATTATTTTATTCCAATGTTTTTTACTCATGTATGATGGAGGTTCTACAGCGGTATAAGTTTCTCTAAGGATATCAACACGATCAGGGTTACATTTTACACTTATAGCCTTAAAAGATGATATATCTGTAACGGTAAACATTTTTCCTAATACCTTAAAAACTAAAACATCAGGAAGTTTTCCGAAAGGAAAAGATTCGGTTACTCCTTTTTTACTAATGCAGTGTTCTCTGTATTCTTCTATATTCATTTCTCTGTATTCTCTGATTTAGTGAAGTTACAAAATTGATACAAAAAAGGCTATCTGTAACAAGATAACCTTTTTTGTATCCTTACGGATCTTTCTACTTATAATGAGTTATGGTTTAATGGTTATTGTAGGAGCTTGTACTTTTACATCAAATGTAATTTTACCATTGCTTCCATTACCAGAAACTAATTCTTTAATTTTTATTAATCCTTTACGCCCATAGTTATCAACAAATTCTAATACATCTCCAATAGCAAGGTCGGTAACTCTCTCTGTAGTTGGTATAGAGATGCCATCTAAATCTGAAGCAGTAGTAGTTGTATCGAAATCTCTAGTTGATGCGGTTATATAGAAATTATTTAATTCTTCTGCTGCAACACCCGAAATACCAGCTACACCTGCGTCAAGTGTACCATCATTGTTTGTATCGAAAAGTTTTGGATAGTTTGCCGTAGAGGCTAAAGAAGCTTTTTGCGTAGCACCATAATAGTATCCAAAATCCCAAAGAGCTGCAAATTCCTCTCCTTGGTTAATTTTATAAATTTTTCCATCAAAAACTGATATAAAGGTATTGGATGAGCCGTCTTTTAAAGGAGCAGCTAAAATTGTAGCTTCATATACCTTAATACCAGAACTACTATTAGTTCCTGTACCAAATTTAACAGTTATACTACCTACTGCATTATCTTCAAAAACATTTCTTTTTGTTTCATCTCTAAAATCACCTCTACCCGATGTAGCCCATATATTATAAACAATTGTACCATTATCGATACTGTTTGGCGCAGGAAAATCAATAGTGAAATCAAAAGCATTTTTGTTATCTGATGATAGATCTAAAGATCCATCTTTTTTATCATCTACCGTTACTCCCGTTGTAGATATTTGGTAAGGAACTTCTCCGGAACCTCCCGTGTTTTGGGTAATATATAGGCGTCGCATAGATTTTGATTGGGATTCAAATTTAATTCTGATTTTTACATTTTCTCCCATGGCGCCACCAGTCACATTAGCAGCACGTTTATCACCTATTCCAGATTCAGTTACAATTAACTCTGCGTCTGAAGTTCCCCCGTCTGGAGTCATTATATCTTGATTGTCGTCTGAGCTACAACTAAATGTAAAAGTTGCGATGATTAATAAAGTTACAATTGATTTGAGTTTTAACATGGTATTCATATAGGTTTAATTTATTATTCTGGGTAAAATTATAGCTTTCTATGCTAATTTTAAGGTGTTAGTAACTTCAAATTTTTACAGTTTTCCCTTGATAAGCAGATTTATTCGATAAAGTGTAATTAAAAGCAAAGAGAAGTAGGAGAGAAGAGGTGTTTTACTAGGATTTAGTTTCTTACTTTATATCTTCCGGATTTAGAATCAAAAAGAATCAGGTCTTCGGGGAAAAGAGAAGAAAATGCTCGACATTGTACTAATTCTTTAGGCCTTCCGAATTCGAAACCATCCTCATTCATTACAATCATTTTATCGCATAATTGTATCGCAAAATCGATTTCATGAGTCGAAAAAAGAATAGTTTTTCTGGTCTCAAAAGCTAAACGCTTGAGTAATTTTAATATATACGCCTTATGATAGACATCTAAGTGAGTGGTGGGTTCATCCAGCATAATAAAAGGAGTGTCTTGAGCAATAGCACGGGCGATAAGTACTTTTTGTAACTGCCCGTCACTAAGTTCGAAACATCTCTTGGCGACCAAATCACCAATATGTGTTACCTCGATTGCTTTTCGTATTTGCTCTATATCTTCTTCTGCCATTTTTCCTACCCAGTTCGTATAAGGCTGTCTACCCAGAGCTACTAATTCCTGTACGGTTAGGTTTTTTGAAGCAATTTGTTCTGTTAATACAATACTTAACTGCGAAGCCAGTTCGACAGATTTGTAGGATTGAAGTTCTATGTCAGATAACATGACTTTACCATGAAGAGCAGGTTGTACACGGGATAGGGTGCGTAGTAAAGTAGATTTGCCGATACCATTGGCACCTACCAAACCTACCAGTTCTCCTTCGTGCAATTTTAGATTGATATCTGCTGCAATAACATTAAGTTCCTTTTTGGTGCGATAACCAATAGAGAGATCTTCTGTTTTAAGAACGATATTTAGGGCTTCACGATTAATAGATTTAAGGTTTTAGGGTTCAAAGTTTTCTATATCAAATATAAAGAATAGAATTTTAAACAATTTTTCTATACTTTTTCTTTCTGATAAACGAAAATAAAAGCCCAAAAATGACAAGGATAAGTAAGGGAACCAATATGTTGATAACTTGCCATAGCGTTTTATTGGCAACAACTTTTTCTATATTCAGAAATGAGATTTTGACTTCTTTACTCCTAATTTCGATAAGACCAGAATCATCTAACAAGTAATTTACTGCGTTTAACAGAAACTCTTTATTTCCATATTTTAAATTCATGGTAGGATCAAAACCTAACTCTATTGGTTGTCCTTTTCGCGTTTGGTTTTTAATAATATCGCCATCGGCAATAACAATCATTTTTGTAGAAACACCCTTGTCTTTATGATCTTGTATTTTGTGTGGCTTTATTCGATCTTTATAGGTAGATTTAAAGCTTCCCTCGAGTAACACCGCTAGGTTTTGAGGTCCTTCGTTATAACTAGCAATATCTGGTTTTTTTCTAATAATATTTTCTAATTGTATTTCTTTGGGTACCCCTTCTATTTTTGATTTATCAGAACTTGTAAGTAATATCGTCTTTTTTATACCATTTTTTAAGGTATCAATCTGGTTCGAAAATTCGAATTTTACAGATTCTGTGTTTTTAATAATAGGGTGGTTACCAGTACTTTTGGTTAGTGATCCATAAAACCAGGGATATGGAGTAAATTGCGTCTTACTACCTTGTCCAGAAGCTAAAACCAGTGGTGCAGAATATAAATCGTTTACCAAAACGGGGTTAACTCTTAGTCCGTAAGAAAATAAAGCATCCCCTAATCTTAGATCCTGCATAATCGCAACAGAGGATCCTTCGGGATTCATTAAACTATCGATTTCCATAGTTACAGATTCTAATAGCCACAATGACTTTCCTCCGTTCATTACAAATTGGTCCAATACATATTTTTCTTTTTCAGAAAACGGTTTTGTAGGTTTAGCATTGATAATCATATCAAATTTTTGCAACTCTTGTAATGTCTTTGTCGCATTACCCGCTACCGAATCGAGTGTAAACGCTCCTACAAAGTAGTAGTCTTGCAACGTTTTGATAAAATCGGCAATTTTAATATCGGGTAATTGCCCATTTCCTTTAAGCACGGCAATTTTATGTTTTTTAGGATGTAGTAACTTGGTTAACCCATCTGCAAAAGCATATTCTAATTGTTGAATAGAACTATTTACTCGTTCTTCGGAAGTAGCTCCAATAGTATTTTTGATTAAAGAAATCTTTACGCTTCGGTTTTGATAGCTTAGAATAGCCCAGGGAACTAAGGTTTCGGTTTCGGTTTTTCCGTTTTCCTGTACGCTAACCTCCATTGGGGTTAGGCCAAATTTTTGTAACTCTGTAATGGTTTGGGCACGTACTTCTTCTTCTTCTAATGGGTTGGTAAAAATGTGCTGAATATTAGGGTTTATGACATTAAACTCTTCTAATATTTGTTTAGTTTCAGATTGTAAACGTCTAAACTCTGAAGGGAAATTACCTTCTAATAATACATCGATAACAACAGGAGCAGCAGCTTCCTTAACTAGGTTTTCTGTAGCCTCAGAAAGTGTAAAACGACCATCTTGGGTAAGATCAAAACGATTGTATATTGAGTTTCCTGTCAAAAATAAAACAATGGCAAGGATTAGTGTAATACCAATAGGTTTGATTTTCTGCTTGGCAGTACCTTTTTTAAGAATGATAATAGTAAGAAGTACAAATAATAGAATACTACTTAAAAAATAAAAGATATCTCGGGTATCTAAAATACCTTGGCTCATACGTTCATAATGCAATTGCATTCCTAGTTGTTCAAGGAAAGTATGTATTGCCCCTGGCAAGTTGTAATTTGCAAGTCCGCTAAAACCAAAATAAAAAACGAAACACAGAAACAGAGCAATCAAAAAAGCAACAATCTGATTATTGGTAACCGAAGAAGAAAATATGCCCATTGCAGTATATGAAGCCGCAAGTAATAGCAGTGCAATGTATGATCCTATAGTGCTACCGATATCTAGGTTGCCTATTGGGTTTCCTAACTGATAAATAGTAAGTATATAAAGGAGACTAGGAATTAAAGCAATTAGAATTAAGGATAAACTACCCAGATACTTTCCTAATACCAGTTGCCAGTTTTTAATTGGTTTTGTAATCAATACTTCTAAAGTTCCCTGTTTCCTTTCTTCTGCAAAACTTCTCATAGTTACGGCGGGGATAAGAAATAGCAATATCCATGGTGCAATCTGGAAAAATGGCGAAAGATCGGCAAACCCACTATCCAAAATATTAAATTGCCCTTTAAAAACCCATAAAAAGAGTCCGTTAAGAATTAAAAATATAGCAATCACCAAATACCCTACGGCAGAGGAGAAAAAGGTATTGATTTCTTTTCGTATTAATGCAAACATAGTTTTTTTAGGATTGAGGTTTTTAAGTTTGAGATATCAGGAAAACCTGAAACCAGATGTGATAAACTTTAAACTTCGGTTACGCTCCAAGCTTCGGGCCTTTGGCTAAATTTATTTTTGGTATTTGCCCAAACTCCTTTGAATAACGCAGAGTTTCTATAGTTATTGAGATGTTCTTCGGATTCCCAATGACTATATGTAAAAAATTGATTGGTTTGACTTACATCTCTTACTAATTTTAGATGGCTACATCCTTCAAAATTTCTGATCTTCTCTTTATTTTGCTCAAAGTTCTCTAAAAAAGCATCAATTTGATCGGGTAAGAATCCCATTTTTACGATTCGTATTATCATTTTTTAATTTTCAAAAGTATACCTACAAGGGTTTTACAGTTTATTCTCGATTCTTTTTAGACATTAATTTATTCAAAACTAATGCTTACCGTATCTCTATAGTACAATCCAAAGAGACTAGAGGCTCCTCCTACAGTTTTAGGGTTACTTTTATAAATCGCTAGTTCTAAGTATCCCGAAGAATTAAAGACGGCTAATTTTTTACCATCTTCTTCTCGCTTACTTTTTTCGATATCAAAATTTATAGCATCACTATATCTATTATATACATCTTCAAATACCGCTGTACGTGCTGTGATTTTAAATTTACGTCCTTTACCTATTTTATCAAATAGCTTACGCGTAATGTTGGTAACCAAATTACCATAATTATCGATATAGATGATGCTACCTACAATTTGCTTATCTCCAAGATTTACAATAGGAGTAACCCCTTTTATGGTTTTGATTTCTGAGATAGTTTTTCCAATAACTTCTAGTGTACCACCTCGTGCAATATGACAGGCCACAGCCACAAAAACATCTAATACAGGAAAATTAGAAACAATGGCATCATGAATATTTATTTCGACAACTTTCTCAGGATTAAATTCTGATGTGATTAAACTTACCAGTCCATTATTAGCACATATAAAATAATGTTCATCTAATTTTACAGCAATATGTTTATTTTCTGGATTTGGTTCACTATCGATCCCTATGATATGAATACTTCCTTTTGGGAAACTTTTATAAGCATTTTGTATGATATATGCAGCTTCTGTTATATGAAAAGGTGAGATTTCATGGGATATGTCAACAACTTTGGCATCTGGCAATTCGGTATAAATAGCCCCTTTCACCGCAGATACAAAATGATCTTTGATTCCAAAATCTGTAGTTAAGGTGATAATTGGCATGTATAAGAATTGTTAATATCTTTTAGTGGTAAGCACTTAAAAATATGTAAATTTGTTTTGAAGTTATTCAAAGTTTTTCTTTGGACAACAAAATGATGATAAAACCATCGTATTTACTGTTTTTTTGATCACTAATTCATATAGTGATGATATAAACATTTTGCTTCGTTTTAAATTTCTATTTTGTTTTCCCGACAAAAACTTGAACAACTTTAGCAAACTTAGTCAATCCTAAAAAAAAATCATACTAAAATTCGTATAGCTTTTGAACGAACTTATCATAGAACTTACAGAAATCAATCCGAGAGAGTTTTTCGGACTTCAGAATAGCAATATTCAATTATTAAAAAAATACTTCCCGAAGTTAAAAATTGTAGCAAGAGGCAGTAAGATAAAAGTGTATGGAGACGATGACATGCTCAAAGAGTTTGATATGCGTCTTAATATGCTTCTCGAGCATTTTAGCAAATACAATAAGCTGGATGAGAATGCAATAGAGCGTGTGCTTACCAGTGTGAGCAAGGCAGATTATGAAACATCACCTAACAGTGGAGAAACATTAGTGCATGGAGTAGGAGGGAAATTAATTAAGGCCCAGACTGCTAACCAACGTAAGCTGGTAGAGACCTGTAAAAAGAACGATATGGTTTTTGCTATTGGTCCAGCAGGTACCGGAAAAACGTATACCAGTGTTGCCCTGGCGATTAAGGCTCTAAAAGAAAAAGAGGTGAGGCGTATTATTCTTACACGTCCTGCGGTAGAAGCTGGAGAAAACCTTGGATTTTTACCGGGAGATCTTAAAGAGAAACTAGATCCGTATATGCAACCTCTATACGATGCTTTACGCGATATGGTTCCTAATGAAAAACTCGATAGTTATATAGAAAAAGGAATTATACAAATCGCACCTATGGCATTTATGCGAGGTAGGACATTAGATAATGCTTTTGTAATCCTTGATGAGGCACAAAATACAACACATGCACAGATGAAAATGTTTCTGACACGTATGGGAAAAAATGCTAAATTTATTATTACGGGTGACCCTGGGCAGATAGATTTACCAAGAAGGGTTACTTCTGGGCTTAAAGAAGCTCTACTAGTGCTTAAAAACACACAGGGGATAGGTATGATTTACCTGGATGACAAAGATGTGATTCGTCATAAATTGGTGAAAAAGGTAATTGCAGCTTATAAAGAGATAGAACATAGAAATGGATAAATAGTTTCAGATTTTAGTTTCTAATTGAAATTAAAGCCCGAAACCCGAAACCTAAGTAATGAATACAATTGTAGATACAAACTATAATTTTCCTAATCAAAAATCAGTATACAAGGGAAAAGTAAGAGAAGTATATAGTATAAATGATGAACTTTTAGTGATGATTGCAACTGATCGTTTATCTGCGTTTGATGTAGTTATGCCAAGAGGAATTCCTTTTAAGGGGCAGATTCTTAATCAAATTGCAACCAAGATGATGAAAGAAACCGAAGATTTGGTGCCAAATTGGTTAATCGCCACTCCAGACCCAAATGTAGCAGTTGGTCATCTATGCCAACCTTTTAAAGTAGAGATGGTGATTAGAGGGTATCTTTCTGGTCATGCAGCTCGAGAATATAAAGCAGATAAGAGAATATTGTGCGGTGTATCTATGCCCGATGGTATGAAAGAGAATGATAAATTTCCAGAACCTATTATAACACCTTCTACCAAAGCTGATAATGGAGAGCATGATGAGGATATTTCTAGAGAAGAAATATTATCAAAAGGAATCGTTTCTGAAGAAGATTATTTGATTCTTGAAGATTATACTCGTAAACTTTTTCAAAGAGGTACAGAGATCGCTGCCAAAAGAGGATTGATCCTTGTGGATACCAAATATGAGTTTGGGAAAACAAAAGATGGTCAAATTGTATTGATTGACGAAATTCATACTCCGGATTCTTCTCGTTATTTTTATGCTGAAGGATATGAAGAACGACAACAGCATGGAGAATCACAAAAACAATTGTCTAAAGAATTCGTGAGACAATGGTTAATTAGTAATGGTTTTCAAGGTAAAGAAGGCCAACAGATTCCTGAAATGACAGATGAATATATTAGTTCTGTCTCTGAGCGATATATCGAATTATATGAAAATATAACAGGAGTATCTTTTATAAAAGAAGATGTCTCTGATATACAAGGAAGGATAGAAGAGAATGTACTTGATTATCTAAAGACAAAAAGTTAGATCTTAGGACCTAACTTTTTATCTTTATTACGAATTAGCACAATTTAATCTTTATTCATTACAATCTGGTTCTTGACACTGTATCTCTCTGCAAAAAGAGCCACATCGATAGCAAACGCCATTGTCAAATGGCATACATACAGGATCTAGATCTCCTCCATTAATAGATGATTGTTGCTTTCTGTTTAATTGTTGAGCTCCTTCGAGATGTAAAATGTTTGTTAACATGATTTTTGGATTTTTAAGATTAATAATTACCTAATTATTATATGACATACACTGTATGTCATGCAATGTAAGGTAGTTGATTTCTGAAATAAAAAACCATGTCAATGATTTGAAAAAAGCCTTGATAACCTATGATTTGAAGGTTTTTTATATGGTTTGTATTAAAATCAAGCCTATCATCAAAAATGAATTAAAACTTATCCTACGAATATCAGTTTTTAAGAATGATAAGAAAATATAATATGTTAAGGTGTTATGCCACCTTATACTCTAACAATTGTATATTATCTTGTAGGCGCTCTTTTACGATACTCATCATTCGTTTGTTTAATGCAGAAGAGTTTTTCATATAGATCTGGTATTCTTCTACAGTGAATTGCCCTATAATCATTCCTTTTAAACTATTTCTGAATTTCATGTCCTTTTGGATCGCATTCTCTATAAAATCAAAGCGTTTTTCTAAGGATAACTCATAGAAAGTATTCTTTCTTTTTTTAATGTAGTTTTTAAATACTTCGATCAATAGACCACCTTGTAGTTTTATAATAGGTCTAATCGTTTTGTTCTGAAATTGTTCATCATTAGACATGTTTTCAGAAACTCTTGCATTTAATAACTGCGGTCGTATTGCCAATAAATTTGATTCCCTGTTTTCCATAATAAAGAAGGTTTACTAAAAATAAGTATTTGTTGTGCTCAAAAATCAAGACCATGTTTAGAGTTTTAAACGACTTATAAACAATAAAAAAGTTGCATATACGGGATGTTTTGTTATACTAATCTAACCTTTTTGTTTTTCTGATACATTACCTTAACAATAAGTTATATATAATAAAAGCCCTCTATATAGAGGGCTTTTGTATAACAAGGTGTTTTTTCGTTTATTTCTTTATGAATTCTTCTTTACTTAAAATTTTGGCAGGAGTTTCACCAGATTTTTCAAGGTATTTGTTAAATTTTGCTACCTGTTTACCATTTATTTTTTCATATGCAGCCTTAGCTTCATTTAATCTAGCTTCTAATACTTCCTGATTTTCTAATTGTGCAAAAGAAGGTTTTTCGAACTGTTCTGCTACTTCGCCATATAAATCAGATAATTTTTCTCTCAGCTGAGGCTCGGCTTCATCAACATAATTATCACCTGTAGTTACTACTAGAGTTTCTTTTAATGCATTTAATTCTTTAACAGCAGCAGTAGTAACTTTTTGTGAAGCTGGGTCTTTTTTTAATACTGCTTCGGCTTTCTTTATATTTTGATCAATTTTATGAACCAGATATGCCAGATCTTCCATATCATTAAATAACTCTTGTGTTGTTTTATGATGAGCAGTTCTGTCTTTTTCTGATATTAAAGAAGTAGGGTCATTTTGTAGTGTTATGGTACTTTCATATTGTTTCTTACCTTTTTTAAGTACTATTTTATAATTCCCCTCAGAAACTCTTGGAGCAGTAAGACCACCAAAGGTAAATGTTTTTCCGGCAGCTACTTTAGGTCCTTTTTTTCTGAAATTCCAGGTTACTATATTGATACCTTTAGCTTTTCCGGGAACAAGGCTTACTATCTCATTACCATTTTGATCCTGTACAAATAGCGTCATTTTTCCAAAAGTATGCCTCTTTTTGAGGTAGTAGATAATTTTTGCAGAAGAGCTTGGATTATCTCCTGTAAATTGAAGCTCTGTACTTCCGCCACCAAAACCACCTTCTTCTTTGATTATTGATGGTTCGGTATCAAAAAAGTGAACATCTTTAACAAGAACTTCTTGATTTATTTGCCTTAGAGGAGAGATATCATCAATAATAATCGCACCTCTACCATGTGTTCCTAATACCAGATCATTAGTTTTTTTCTGTAGGTCAATAAAATGAACTGCTGCAGCAGGCATATTATTAGTGAAGCGAGACCAGTTTTTACCACCATTTATGGTGATAAATAATCCAAACTCGGTACCTAAATATAGTAGATCTTCATTTACATAATCTTCCTGAATGTTTCTTGCAAACCCTATAATCTCATCTGTCACAAGGGATTTCCATGTTTTTCCAAAATCCGAGGTTTTATATACATAGGTATTCATATCTCCCGATGCATGACCATCAAACACAGCATATGCTGTTCCCTTATTGTGTGAACTAGCTTCTATGTGATATACCCAGGTATTTTTTGGTATTCCTTGAATATTGGCTACTGTATTAGTCCAGGTTGCTCCACCATCCTGAGTAACCTGTACATTACCGTCATCGGTTCCTACCCAAATTACTTTTTGATCAATCGGGGATTCTGCAATTGTAAAAATTGTAGTATGAGTTTCGGCTCCTGATTTATCTGTAGAGATACCTCCTGATTCTTTATCTTGTTTTGCAGGATCATTGGTAGTAAGGTCTGGTGATATTTTTTTCCAGTTGTTGCCCATATCATCACTTACATGAAGGAATTGACTTCCCATATAAAATCGATCTGGTTGATGGTTACTCACTGCCATTGGAGCATTCCAGTTAAAACGTAGGTCAGCTTCTCCTTTAATGGGTAAAGGAGCAATGTTTTTAGTGTAATTCTTATCTACATCATATCTCCATACATTTTGTGCTCCTTGCATTTCAGAATAAATAATATTCTTGGTCGGGTGTTTTAATACTCTAAATCCATCTCCATATCCAACGCGATTCCAATCACGTGCTTCTATGCCTCCCGGAGAAGATGACGGCCCCCACCAGGAACCATTATCTTGCAAACCACCATAGATATTATAAGGTTCTTCGTTATCTACACTAATATGATAGAACTGAGAAATAGGTAAATTATCTACCATATCCATTGTAGATCCACCATCCCAGCTTCTGTATACTCCACCATCGGTTCCGACATACATTCGATCTGAGTTGTTGATGTCAAAAACAACATCATGTATGTCTGGATGCATACTACCCAGGTTTTTGAAGGTTTTTCCTCCATCTCTAGAGATGGATCCAAATAATCCTCCTTTAACCAGAATATCTGGATTTTTTGGGTCTACGACTATTCTAGCGAAATAAAAAGGTCTCACGACTAAGCCAAAATCTCCATTTAATAATTTCCAATTGGCTCCTGCATCATCAGAACGATATAGTCCTTTATCTTCTTTACTTTCTACAACGGCGTATACTATTTTAGAGTTTGAAGGTGCTATTGCCAAAGCAAATCTACCCAGATCACCTTTAGGAAAACCATTATGGATTTTATTCCATGTTTTTCCTGCATCTGTAGATTTGTACAGAGCACTACTTGGTCCTCCAGAATTAAATCCCCATGCGGTTCTTCTAAACTCCCACATTGCTGCATAGAGGATATTAGGATCTTTGGGATCCATTATAAGATCATTGACTCCCGTTTTCTCATTAATATAAAGTATTTTTTCCCAGGTTTTACCTCCATCTACTGTTTTGTATACTCCTCTTTCTTCGCTATCCCCCCATAATGCTCCTAAGACTCCTACATAGATTTCATTAGAGTTTTTTGGGTTAATTTCTATACTACCAATTCGTTCTGAGTTTTCAAACCCCATTTTTTTCCAGTTTGCCCCTCCGTCTGTAGATTTATATAACCCATCACCGATAGAAACACTGTTTCTGGTCCATATTTCACCGGTTCCTACCCAGATGGTATTATCGGGATCATTAGGGTCAATTTTTACTACTCCTATTGATTGTGCATGATCATCGAACACAGAGGAGAAGCTTGCTCCTCCATTCGAGGATTTCCAAACTCCACCACCAGCAGTACCGGCATATAGTATTCTATCGTTGGTAGGATGATTTTCTAAATCTATAATCCGACCACTCATGAGTGCGGGTCCGATTTGTCGTGCTTCAAGGTTTCCGAATAGTTCTTTGCCTTTTAGAACAACTTCCTGTGCTTGCAAGTGTATGGAAAAGAGTATAGCCAAGCTTGCAATTATAAATTGTTTGTTCATAATTACTGGTTGTTTATTTAGAATAAAAAATCCCCAAATTTTTGATTTGGGGATTATAATTTGTGTTTATTTTCCTTCTGGGAAAGCGAATAATGCAGCTTCTACTTCTGGATTGAGATCAAACTCCTTAAAATCCATGCTTTGGAACTCACTACTTTGTGAGAAAGGAAAGTACAATCCTTCTACTTCCTGATAATCACTAATAGACATTTTTATTTTCTGACCTTTCATTGGGCCATCCTGAATTTCTTCTTCAATTATGATAGGTACAAAATTTTCGGTATCAAAATAGTAATGAGAAATATTTGGTTGTGATTGACCATTAACTGTAATAGGGTCTTTGGTTACTTTTATTTTAAAAGTTTCTGTTCCATCAACAGTTTCTTTACCTATAAGTTCTATTGCATATCCCTTTTCTTTATAATTTAAAAATGGAGAAGGCCAATCTTTCATTTGCTTCTTCATGTTTTCTGTAGCTTCATTATCGCTTTTTTCAGCTTCCATAGTTTGTTGGTTTCTAGACCACGAGGTTTTTCCGTCATATGCAGCCCAGATCATCTTGTTTCCTTGTAGTTCAATAGTGGTAGACTGGCGCCCATCTTTCATCATAACTTGTTCAAAAGGAATTTCCATCCCTTGCATTTTCATTACTCCTTTCATAGTAATGCCTTCTAGTTTTTCCCAATTTTCTTTTCCTCCTGTATTTTCGAAGTAATTATTAACTATTTCATCTGCAGTTTGTGCATAGAACGATGTTGAGATAGCTAATACAAGAGCTACTGTAATAGATTTTAAAGCATTCATTAGTTGTGATTTTTATGATGTTGTTGTAACAGTTAGTCAATCTAGTAACATTTTTGTTACACTTTTTTAGATATTTTTATAGTAATAAGAGTAAAGTAATTGTTTACAATCTTATTTTTTTAATTAATTTTCATCACATAAATATAAAATATCAACTGCATGAAATTTGGCAAAGTAGAACATCCTGATATCGTAGATTTTAGTTTACCAAAAGATCATAAGGATACGGCAAGAGTTTTAAACTCTACAACAAAAGGAAGTTTATCGACTTATGTTGGCTGTGCCAAATGGAATAGGCAAGATTTAAAAGGATTTTACCCGAGAGGAACAAAGGATGAACTAGAGTATTATTCGAGACAGTTTAATAGTATCGAATTGAATGCCACATTTTATAGAATTTTTCCTGAAGATCAGTTTAAAAAATGGTATGATAAAACTCCTGAAGGATTTAAATTTTTTCCAAAACTTGTACAGAATATTTCCCATCTTAAAAGATTAAATGAAGATGTAGAACCTTATGTTGATGCATACTTAGCTAATGTAATTCACCTAAAAGAAAAGTTAGGAACCATATTTTTACAGATGCATGGTAATTTTGCTCCTAAAAATTTTGACAGAGTTATTCGATTTATAGAAAAATGGCCTAAAGAAATACGTTTGGCCGTAGAATTTAGACATACAGATTGGTTTAATGATGTAACGGTAGCCAATGAGTTATATAGTCTTCTTGAAAGTAACAATATATCGAATATCATTACAGATACGGCGGGTAGAAGAGATTTACTTCATATGCGTTTAACTAATGATGAAGCTTTTGTGAGATATGTTGGAGCAAATCACAAAACAGATTATACAAGGCTAGACGACTGGGTAAAGCGGCTTTCTACCTGGAAAGATGAAGGGATTAACCATATACATTTTTTTGTACATCAAAATTTGGAGGTAGAATCCCCTTTACTTTCTAAGTACTTCATTAAAGAATTAAATGACCATTTAGGAACACAATTAGGTTTACCAAACCATTTATCAGACGATCTCAAATTATTTTAACGTCGAGATATAGAGCTACCTGATAGGTTTTACTTATAATTTAACGGTATTACCTTCTTTTATAAATGTTAAAAGTTTAATTTTTGTTGCTTTTTAGCGAATATATGTGTAGTTTGCCGATGAATTTAAAAATAGTGTTGTAGGAAATTACTTAATATTATCGTTTTGAATTCAGTTATAATTACTCATGGTCCCTTAAATATCAACTGTATGAATAAACTTTTACGCTATCCTCTTATATTTGTTTTTTTGTTAATTGCTAATCTAGCTAATTCTCAATCTAGTACTACCATCAATCATTCTAATCACGAACAGGAAAATATATTTTCTTTTCTTACGGATCACCCTATTTCGATTCAAAATCATGTATTTGCTAAAAAGAAGGTTTTTTCTTATGATTTTAATATCGTAGAAACCGAAAATCATCATCTAGATCATGATCATGCTGATGAAGTAGTTTTGTTAGATATTCTATTTTCTGATGAAGGATCTGATTTTAACTGCTCTGGTGGTTTTTGCATGAATAAATCTCATTTTCATAAAAAGGGATTAAGCATGAAAAAACAACTCTTTGATTATTTTATGAGTATTGCTTGTTAATAGGATTTAACAATTAAGCTGGTTATTTTTTGATTAAGTTGAATTATGAATAGATATTCAATTACTTTTGCAACTTAAATCAGATATGTATGACGTTTTTAGAGTTAGGAGTACCCAAAGATCTTAATAAAGGTCTTAAAGAGATGGGAATTACGATTCCTACAAAGATTCAAGAACAGGCAATTCCTGTTTTAATGAGTCAGCAAACCGATTTTATTGGGAAAGCTCAAACTGGAACCGGAAAAACTGCAGCTTTTGGAATTCCGTTATTATCCCAAATTAATCCTTCTAAAAAAGATGTTCAGGCTTTAGTTTTGGCTCCTACTCGGGAATTGGGTCAACAGATAGCAAAACAACTTTTTAAGTTCACTAAGTATACAGATAAGATTTTTACCGAATCGGTATATGGTGGCGAAAAAATTGAAAGACAGCTTTCGAGATTAAAAAGACCTACACATATTATTGTAGCAACGCCAGGCAGACTTATAGATTTGATGAATAGGAAAGCGGTCGATATTTCTGAGATAAAGACATTGGTGATGGATGAGGCCGATGAAATGTTAAGTATGGGTTTTAAGAAGGATCTAACTACAATTTTATCTAAAACTACAGGAAATAGAAATGTTTGGCTTTTTTCTGCTACAATGCCGTCTTCTCTAAACGAAATTATAAATTCTTATGTTAGTAAAAGTGCAGTACAAATAAGTATTGATAAAGACGATGCAGTTAATAAAGGGATACAACATCAATTTGTAGTAGGTGATGAGGCTAATAAATTAGATACGCTTACGTATTTTCTGAAAACGCAAAAAGGGGGGAGGGGAATTATTTTTACAAAGACTAAAGCTGCTGCCCGTATACTTCATAAACAACTAAAAGCCAAAAATTATGAAGTAGGTCTTCTCGAAGGAGAGATGACACAAAAAGATAGAGATAAAGTAATGAGAGCGTTTAGGAAAAAAACGTTACAATTACTGGTGTCTACAGATGTTGCAGCAAGAGGTATTGATGTTGCTAACCTCGCTTTTGTTGTACATTATCAATTGCCGGATCAAATAGAGTATTATACGCACAGAAGTGGTAGAACAGCCAGAGCAGGAAAAACAGGTTTATCCTTAGCTCTAATAAACAAATCAGAGGTACAGGTCATAAGAGAATTAGAAAAACAACTTGGGATACGATTTAGTCAGGTTAGATAATCAAAAACTATAGTTTTTGATTCTTATTAATTCTTTCTGTAATTATGTTGTTTGCGATGTACCTATTTTTGATATTACCGATAAAAGTTGATCAAAATTTACAGGTTTAGAGAAATAATCATCAAACCCAATATTAATAAAACGTTGCTCATCACCAGGCATAGCATAAGCAGTTACTGCAAAAACAGGAATGTTTTTGAGGACATCCAGTTTACGAAATCTTTGAAGTAATTCACAGCCATCCATTTGATTAAGGCCTAGATTAATATCAACCAAAATAAGATCCAACACTTCTTCTTTCACAACTTTAAGAGCTTGTGAACCATTTTCTGCAATGATAACATTAGAATCATTTCTGGATAACATTTTATCCATTACCATTGCGTTTATTTTATTATCTTCTACGTAGAGAACATTCATAGGCATTTTGGAATTATAATATTAAATTCGGTACCCTTACCTATTTTACTTTTAACTTTTATTTCCCCTTCCAGGATTTCAATATATCGCTTAGATAAGCTTAGTCCGATACCGGTTCCTTCATATTTACGACTCATACCAATACTTTCTTGCATAAAAGGATCAAAAATTTTCTTAAGATTTTCGTTATCTATTCCAATACCAGTATCAGTTATTGAAATATAAACATTATTTTTTGAATTTTGAGACTTAACTTTAATAATTATACTTCCTTTATTAGTGTATTTAATAGCGTTATGGATAATATTATTTATCGCAGCTCTAAATAAATCTTTATCAATGTTAACCTGTGGACTGGTTTTATCGAGTTCTAATTGATAAGTTAATTCCTTTGCTTCGGCCATATGTTTATATTCTCTGTACGAAGTTTCTATGGTGTAGTTAATGTCTAATTTTTGTACGTTTATATTCTTTTTTATAGCTTCGATTTCGCTAAAATTAGATAAGTTATTGATCGTGTCCAGCAGTCTATTTTTACTTTCTTCCAAATACTCCAGAAGTTTTTCTCTTTCATCAGGTTTTTCCTCGTCTAATAAGAGTTTACTTACTGTCATTATACCATTTAGCGGAGTTCTTATTTCATGGCTAAAATTGGATAATATATTTGATTTAAGACTATTTAACTCCTGTTCTTTAATATGTGATTCTTTAATTGCTATTTCTGCTAGTTTTCGTTCTGTGATATCCAGAAAACTAACAAGAACAGAGTTTACTTTCTTTTCTTGATCAAAAACAGGAGTGTATTTGGCTTCTAACCATTGTAAATCACCCTTATGAGTAATGCGCTCTATTTCTTTTTTTACAATATTTCCTTTTAGAGCTTCATTAAATTCATGAGCAAAGGAATTCTTAAAATTAAGGGGCATAACATCTATAAAACGACAAGAAACCTGATTTGGATTTACATTAAAGTCTCTTTTTATAATTTTTACCGATTTTTCATCAGTCATTAAGATTACCCCTTTTGTATCTAGCAGAATCGTATATGCAAATCCGTTATTAACAATTGCCTGTAATCGGTTTTTACTTTCTACGATAGTCCTTTCATTAATCTTTTTTTGATGAACATCGATCAAATTACCAATCATTCGGGTTATTTCTCCCTTTGCGTTTTTTCTTTTGAAACCGTACACCTCATAATGACGATATCCTTCATTAATATGCTTAAGTCGATAATAATTATAATAGTAATTACCTTCTTGATTAAAGTTATCATGTCTCCTTTTAAGCATTTTTGCTACATCATCTGGATGTATCATTTTTCTAAACTCTTCTTCTGCTACAAAATCCTGATCCAGAGGTAATCCCAACATTTTTTTAAAATCCGAACTATAAAAAACCTCATTATTCTTAACATGATAATCAAACAATCCAGATTGTATTCCTTTTAAAGCTAAATGTTTGGTTTCTTCACTGTATTTCAACTTTTCAATGTAATTGTACCGATCTGTAACATCTGTGATAGTTCCGTTTACATATACGACTTCATCTTTATAAATTACAGGTTGTCCTACAACTTTAATCCATTTCTCATTTCCTTTTTCGGTAATAATTTTTTCTGTATACTCATAAGTGTCCTTGTCTTTGATAAGGTTGTCGAGGAAACTTTTTATTCTTACTCTGGCATCTTCGGGATAAAAACTAATTTCTTTTTCTCTTGTTATAGGAGTACATGAACTTAACTCGTTTATTAGGTAACAACCATTAGACCAGTACATTTCGTTATTCTTGGGATTAAAATACCAGGCACCTGTTTTGGCTAGTTTTGAAATGGTTAATAATGCTCTATGTTCTTTGTATTCTTCGGTAGTGTCTATTCCTGTTGCATAAATTAAATCATTATGTAGTTTGAAATCAAATTTTATAGAGACTACTCCTTGACTTTCTGTTGGAAAGCTTAATGATACATTGATAAGTGGATTACTATCAGATAAACCAGATGTCGAATTTAAAAATACAGATACATCTTTATCGATTATAAAATCGGTAACGAATTTTCCTTCAATTTTATTTTTATCAAGAGGAAATAATAGTTCGCACCTATTATTGAAAGAAATTATTTCTCCATCTTTTTTTAGAATAAAAAGAAAGAGTAATGTTTTTTCTGATGAAATTCCAAATTTTTGTAAAGTTAAAGACATACGTACTGGTTAATTCTACTTAAAGTTACAAAATGATTTGTAATTCTCTGTTTGGAATTGACGTCAAAAAAATAATTTCCCCTTTATCATAGTTAAGGTACCTCCAAACTTTGCTTGAAGTAACTTCTCAATAAAATATGAGAATGATTACAGATGTTTCTGATAATGTGAATATTAATGTTTTTATAACTCATAGGAGCGATACTGATATTTTGAAATATATAAAACAAAAATATTGGAACCTTGATCTTGAAAGATAAAGAAAAGCTCTCTAAAATTAATTTTAGAGAGCTTAACATAAACAGTAAATAGTACCTAACCGTAAAACAACCCGTTTATTTTGAGGCAGATTTAGGTACTATTACTATACCTTTCCAGATGTATATATAATGAAGCCTGTACATCTGGAAAGTGTAACATAAAAGGACTTTAATGAAAATATTAGATGCATTATTATTTATTCTCTATTCTCTGATTCATTTATAAATTAAGTATTATAAGTAACGAGATTGTTGATATGATAAACCATGTCGATATTCCTAGAACTGCGGGTTTCCATCCAACCACTTTTATTTTAGAAATAGATAAATTCATTCCTACCAGAAAGAGAACTATTACAAATATTGATTTTGAAATCGTATATATCGAATTTGTAATTGTACTAGAGATAGGTGAATAACTATTTATGATAATTACCAAAACAAAGATTATTATAAACCAGGGTATTTTTTTTGAATGGAATTCACCCTTAAATAGCAGAGAAGAAAAAATAGCTACTGGGACAATCCACAACGTCTTAACCAACTTAATGATTGTAGCTATTTTTAAGGCTTCTTCTCCGTAGATTTGCGCAGCACCAACTACTGAACTGGTATCATGAATGGCAATAGCGCTCCATAAACCAAATTGATATTCAGATAAATTAAATATGTGACCTAGAGTTGGGAAAACTAATAACGCTATTGCATTAAGAATAAAAACTATACTTAATGCAATAGAAATATCTTCTTTTGGGGCATGTATTGTAGATGCTATTGCTGCAATTGCACTCCCACCGCAGATAGCAGTTCCAGAAGAAATTAGATGTGCTGTTTTTTGTTCGACTTTAAGGGTTTTTCCTAATATAATACCAATGCATAAAGCAAAAATCACAAAGAACATGATATACATAAAACCATTTTGACCAATAACCAGGGTTTCTTGAATATTGAGGTTAAAACCAATTCCGATAATAGCAAGTTGTAGTAAAAAACTAATGGCTTTGTTATTAAATACAAGAAATCGATTCCCGAATACATTGGTAAATATAAAACCTAATAATAATGCTATAGAACTATTTATAACTGAAGATAAACATGCTATTATAATTAGAAAAAATATAATTATTCTGATCAGTCGAATCGTCTTTTCTTTCTTCAAAATATTCATTTACGTCTTGTTAATACTGGATCGTAGATGCAAATTTGAATGTTTTCACAGAATAAATTTCATTACAATTTGTAATCCCTTATTCCATTAGGTTATAATGAGCAGCAAAGAAGCGTTTTGTTTTTTCTACGGTATTCGAATATTCTCCATGTAAATTCACCATATGAAAAACACGCTTGATAGTAAAAGAAGTAATATCAATGATTTTTAATTTATTATTCATTAGCTCATCTGTAATACAATGAATAGATAGAAAAGAGTAGGAGCCCGAGTGCATTAAATATGTTTTAATACTTTCTGTGCTTCCTAAGGTCATCTCAATTGCTAATTGGCTAATATCTACATTTACATTTTGCAGAGCATCTTTTATAATGTTTCTGGTACCAGAACCTTTTTCTCGCAATATTAACGGTAGTTTTTTTAATTCTCTTAGCGTAATTTCTTGCTTTTTTAATCCGGTGTTATCTGCACTGGTGACCAAAACAATTTCGTCTAAAACAAATGTTTCGTAATGTAAAAGTGGATTAGAAGTATTTCCTTCTGTAAAACCAATATCTACCTGTTTATTAATAATTGATGATTCTATCTGTTCAGAATTGTTATTGAGAAGAGTAATGTTGGTAGTGCTGTATTTTGCTTTAAATTTTGATAATATTTTGGGCAAAATGTATTGAGAAATCGTAGTACTTGCTCCAATAGTGATCTTATCGGGGAATTTACTATTTAAAGCCAAAAAATCATCTTCTAGTTGATTATATAGATTCAGTATTTTATTGGTGTATTGTAGTAATAATTTTCCTTCGGGAGTTAAACTTATTTTATTGCCATGCCTGTTAAATAATGCTTTACCAAAATGTTTTTCTAATTCGCTAATATGTTTTGTTATTGCTGGTTGTGTGATAAAAAGCATTTTGGAAGCTTTGGTAAAACTAAGAAAATCAGCAACTTTTTTGAAAACTTTTAATCTGTAGATCATTAGACTATACTTAAGCGGTTTTTCTTTCAGTAAAAAGATGTATTGAAAAAGTAAAATTTGATTTCAATGTATTAAAACCTCTTTATTGATAGTGTTAATTATAACGTTTTACCTTGTTTATTCCCTACCAGGTATGCTAATCTGGCTTAAAATAGTAAAAAAATAACTTCATAATTTTATTAAGATACATTCCTGACAATGGATGAGAATTGTTTCTTAAAAAAGAAGCACTTAAAAACATTTAAAATTACCACAAATTTACTTCCTAGAATGCAGTTTTAAGTTAAAATCAAATGTATAGATCTCATAGGTAAAAAGGCTATTGCAATTTGTTATGGGGTATTATCTTATGTTATAACTTATTATAAATTGGTTGAGATATTAGTAATTGAGCGGTTTTAAAAATAATGAATATCAACTTGTAGTATATTCTTATCAAAAGATGGATCGTTAATATCATTCATCTCTAAAACCAGAATATTTGCTTAAACTTAGATACTCATTTGTATCCATATAAAACACAATGGTTAATAGATTTGTTATAATATTTATCGGATTATTTATAGTATGTATATCTTGCTCATCGAGTCATATTACTCAAGAATCAGGTGTCGAAAATTCTAATCAACAAAATGATAGCCGTGATATATCGGACAAAGAATATGATCTCCTATTTGTGGGTAATAGCTTGACGTATAGTAATAATTTGCCCAGATTAGTAACACAAGAAGCAAAAAGAAAGGGGATTGTGATTACGACTACAATGTTGGCTAAGCCCAATTATGCTATTGTAGATCATTGGGCAGATAAAGAGGTACAACGTCTGATTAAAACAAAGAAATATGATATTGTGATTATACAGCAAGGCCCTTCGTCTCAGGCCGATGGGAGAGAGATGCTTCTTAATTCTGGAAAAGAATATAGTAACCTATGTAATGCAAATGGTGCAAAACTGGCTTATTTTATGGTATGGCCATCAAGAATATACTACCATACTTTTGATGGTGTTATTAAAAACTATACAGACGCAGCAATCAACAATAAAGCAATACTATGTCCTGTAGGAAAAATCTGGAAACAACATTTTGATAAGACTAGCGATTTTTCATATTACAGTCAAGATCAATTTCATCCTTCTTTATCGGGTAGTAAGGTGGCAGCCAAAGTGATTGTAGAGTCACTGTTTTTGAAGTAGTTATTTGTATTGTAAAACGTTAAGAGTGCTTACCCTGTTCAAAGATTCTCGGTATTTTTATACTATTGATCACTCCAGAATTTTCATTATTTCTAATATCAAACGAATAATTACCTTGATATAAGGTGTCTACTCGTTCTAAAACATTACTAATACCATTACCGAAAACAATTTTTTCTTGTTGTAATTGTACTCCATTATTAGTTATTTCGAAAACAATATCATCATGGAGCATAAAAATTTTTATACCAATTGTAATGGTATCATGAGCATACGAAAAACCATGTTTTATAGAATTTTCTACAATAGGTTGTAAGATAAGTGGCGGTACTTTTTCGAATAGCATAAAATCGGCAATATCAATCTTAAAATTTAATTTTTCTCCAAATCGTAGTTTTTCAATATCTAAATATTTGTTTAAAATTGATAATTCTTCTTCTAAAGTAATATATTTTACATCTTTGATGCTTAGTGTTTTTCTTAGCATTTCGCTTAAATCGGCTAATGCATCTTGCGATTTTTCAATATCAATATCCATTAAGGAAGAGATGTCATTTAAAGCATTAAATAGAAAATGTGGTTGTAGCTGTGATTGTAAAACTTTAATTTTTGAATCCAGTAATTGTGTTTTTAAATTGGATTCTTTTATTTCCTGATCTTTTTGTTTTTTGAAATAATAATAGGCATATAGAATAGTGATTAGCGTGAAATAGACAAAAAAGTTAAAGTTCGAACTATAAGCCAACCTTAATAAAACTAGTTTAGTATCAATAACATCGGTATACCCAAGGACGTATTTCTCATATCCTAGTAGCAGAACAGAGCTATAGAGTGATAATAAAACTGAAATTAAAGTATGAATAATGATACTAATGGGCAGAGAGAATTTACGCATAATATAGATTCTCGTAAATATGATTGATAGTATAATAAATATGAACTTGGTACCATAATTAAATAGATAATTCATGATAAGCCCAATCCAGGTAAATGATTTAAATGAAACTCCGCTTATTTTTTGAAAAAGAGCATTGACAAGACCAAAAAGACATGCCAAAATATAAAACAGAACTATAAATCTAAAAAGTTTTTTATCTAGCATTTTAAGAATTCTTAATATCAATTTTCTTTAAAAAAGATGCTTTATACGTTTTTGTTAAAGAGAACGATTTTTCATCATTCATGGTAATACTATAATCTCCCATACCTTCTCCTATAACCTCTTTAATTTCTTTCAATCTAACGATAGTTGACCTGTTTATACGAATAAATTCTTTTGGATCTAATTTTTTAATAAAATCACTCATAGAGATACGATATACATGCTTTTGACCCGAATACGTGAAAATTTCGGCATAATACGCAGATGAAATGACATATTTTACATCGCTGGTTTCTACAAAATAATACTTCTTTCCTAGTTTTAAAACAATTCTTTCTAAGTAAGTGTTACGTTCCTCTAATATGCTTGTTTCTTCATTTTTCAGAAATTGAATCAAACTACTCATTTTTGAAGAAAAGACTTCTTTTTCATTTATTTTAATACGATTGATGCCTCTGTGTAAAGCTTCAAAAAATCGATCTTTTTTAAAAGGCTTTAATAAAAAATCAATTGCTTGCACCTCGAATGCTTTAACAGCAAAACTATCAAAAGCAGTTACAAAAATAATAGTGGGGGTATATTCTGGATGCACTTTTTTTAGTACATCAAAACCAGTCATATCTGTCATTTGTATATCTAAGAAAACAAGATCGGGTTCTAACTCACAAATATATTGTATGGCTTCCTTACCAGATGATGCTTCAAAAATAGAATCGGTTACTTTGGCTTCGATAATTAATTTTAAAATCCTCTTTCTGGCCAAAGCTTCATCATCAACAATAAGTATTTTCATAATAATGGATCTAGGTAAGTATGTAGTTTTATTAAGCCGTTTATAATTTAAACTTTTAATTCGTAGTATCAAATCATTTTTTAAACACTTCGAAGTATAGAACTGACTGTAAGTAAACGAAACATTTACCAAATTGTCAAAAAAATGATATTTATGACCTATTTCATGATATTTTTACTCGATTTTTTACATAGTAATTTATCATATTTGATGTATAGACTATCAAAAAATAACTTCTAAAATTAATAGAAAGTGTTTTTGCAAAAAAAACAAAACGATCATGAAATTTAAAATACTCATAATTTTTCTTTTGGTAGCTTTAACTGGCTATACACAAAACTTAAATGAACTTTATAAAAAAAGTATCGAAGCGTATAAGAATAAAAATTTTGAAGCCTTCGAAAAACTTAATTTAGAAGCCTTAGAGTTACATCCTTCACAGCCTACCATATTGTTTAATTTGGCAGCTTCTTATTCCCTTAATAGTAAGAATAAACAAGCTTTTGAACTTTTGAGTAGTTTGCTAAGTTGGAATGCCGAATTAAAATTGGAGGAAGAAGATTTTAAATCTCTATTAGAAGAGAAGAAATTTGCAAATGACTTAAAGAAAAAAGCTTCCTTTTTTTCAACTCAAAAAGAATCAAGCTCTATTCTTTTTGAAATATCAAACAAATACCATGTCGAAGATGTTGTGATGGTGGGAGATATGGCTTATCTAACAGATGTAAGAAATGGATTTGTTATTAAATATAATCTAAAAACTAAAAAGTCTGAAGAACTTCTATCTGTAGCAGGTGCTGCTTTCGCAATTATAAAAGGAGTAGATAAAAACTCTATTTGGGTGTCTTCCTCTATGTTTCCGAACTATAGTAAATATAACAAAGAGCAAAATAACAAATCATTTGTGTATAAGATAAATACCCAAAATGGAAGCGTAATTAATAAAATAGAAATACCAGAAGAAGCTGTTATTGGGAGTATGGTTTTAGCTAAAAACAATAAAATATATGCTACTAATTCTGTATCCCCAAAAATATTTGTAATAGATGCCGATAAAGGAGTGCTCGAAAATTCTTTTGAAATAAACGAAGCATTTAATTTACAAGGGGTAACTCTTGATCATACGCACCAACATATATTTATAGCCGATTATATAAAAGGGATTGTGAAATTGAATTTAGCTGATTTTTCAGATAGAATATGGTATGAATCTAAAACATATTTATTAAAAGGTATAGACGGTTTAAATTATATTGATGATGCTACATTAATAGCCATTCAAAATAATTCTAATCCTAAAAAAGTAATACAACTTACTACAGATGCTAATAAAGTAACTAAAGTCGAAATTTTGGATAATGCATTGCCGTATAAAGGAGAACCTACTAACGGTAAATTTTATAAAGAAAAAGGGTATATTTATATTTCGAACAGTCAATGGCCTTTTTATGACAAAAAGAATACCCCGTTAGTAGAGCAATGGGAGCCACAAAGAATTAGAATTTTTAATCCTTTCTAAAATGCTTGAAGAGCAAATTATTAGATATACAGAAGAACGGTTACCCGAACTCAAGAATATATTTTTTCTAAATGTTCCCGAGTATTTTGCAGAAGAAGAATGGGATGACTTTACAGAGTATTTAAAACTACATAGTACTACATATTTTCTTGCAAAGAATGAAAATGCGGTAATTGGTTGTGGGGGGTATCATAAAAGTAATGATACTACTGCAAGGCTTTCATGGGATTTTATTCACCCAGATTTTAAAGGTAAAGGTTTAGGAAGAAAAATTATCTCACACTGTTTAGAAGAGATAGACAAAGACGCAAATATACATAATATTGAGGTTTGGACTTCGCAGCTTGCATATCAATTTTATGCAAAATTTGGATTAAAAACGTACCATATCGAAGAACATTATTGGGGAAAGGATTTACATCTCTATAAAATGAAAACGTAACCGTTGATAAAACTCCTTTCTTTAAGAGGAATTAGTAAATCATTAAAAGATAACCAATCCATAATTAACTTGGGAGTGAAAAATGTCTTAATAAAATACCTTAGGAACAATTTAGAGAACTTGTACTGTTGCTTATTTTGCGAATTGAAATAAATAGTGCCATATCAAGTTTCTGATCCGATTAATTTCGGAAGGTACTTTAATGCTTCTTTGTCACGACTTTTAAAATAGGTATATGCATGTTCGGGTAACCAATGCTTGTCGACAAAATCTATAAATATGGGAAGCAAATGATTCCTGTATTGTTTCACTTCTATTTCTTTACCAGTTGGTAATCGATGAAGATACGTTTTAAATTCACGATTATATTGTGGGAACTTTTTTTCAAGATGTTTTTCAAAATGAAGAGAAACACTAATGTCGGGTCTTATTTCTTTACCATCTAAAGCTTTGTTGGGTAATATATAACCTTCTTGTTCAAACCGTCCATATAACCTAATAAAAAGTTCGCTTAATATCGAAAAATAGCCAGAAGATATACGATCCCAATTGTCATTAAACCGAATTACAAAATTGGGTATTTCTAGCCGCTTTGTAGTGTAATATCCTCTAATACGTATTAGTGGTAAAACCTGATTAGTAACCCATTTTCTAAATTTTTTAGCACTGTTTGTTGTGCTTTTAAAAATTAAAGAATACAAACCACTTTCAGAAATCAGGTTCGCATTTTTTTGAGTTCCATTATAAAATATTTCGGTAGCAAAACGTTCTTCTATATCCAGTGTACTCCAAACTTCATCTGGATTCCCTAACTCCAGTACTTTCACTACTTCATCAACAATAAACCAAATTTGATTATTGATTTCTACAGACGTTAGCTGCTGAAAATAATTAGTTTCTTTTTTTACGATTTCTGATTTCATTACTGTGGTTTTCCAGAGAAATAAAAATAATAGCATATATCGTATCTCACAATGATAATTGTCAGATTTTGAAATCTTTAAATACTATCATTACACCAAACTTATGAGTGAGTTTTAAAAAGTACTCTAATGACATTGGTCATATTAAAAGAGAAGTGTAGTCTTTATATTTGAGATGGATCATATAAAGGTTTATTATGGACACATCTATATTTTTAGCAAAATTTTGGGGTTGGTATTTGATTATGTTTTTCTTCATATTGAGTTTTAACCCCAATAGGATTAAACAGATTTTTGAGGACCTGAAGGATCAGAAATTCGTAATTATAACTTCATTTATTGCAATTATTGTGGGATTACTCAATATCCTTTTTCATAATATATGGGAACCAAACTGGAAATTTATCATTACCGCCATAGGTTGGATTTCATTAGGTATGGGGTTGTTGCTGTTTGTCTTTCCGAAAGGAACCGCCAAATGGTTAGAATTTATCAATATAAAATTGGTGCAAGTGCTATACGTACTACTGTTTTTAATGGGGATTCTTTTGTTGAATGCAGGATACGAACTGGTTCCGTATTAATCTTTTTAAAAAACATAATTACTGATAATGAAAAGAAGAAAAAGGATGATGACGAATATTCTGGTAATATTGGGATTAACATTGATTGTTTGGATAGTGCTTACGGTCATTGTAGGTAAAAAAGGACCAGAAAAAATTGCTATCGTAGGGGCAGCTAATAGTGATCAGAAGGCACTTATCGTTTACGACCCTGATCCGATTTATAATCTTGATGAAAAGGTAAGCAAATCATTTGCAGAAGGTCTGTTAGAGAGGGGGTGGGGATCAAAAGTGGTTACGGTAGCTGCTGCCAAAAAATTTGAGAAAGAGCTTTTTGATTTATATGTATTCTGTGCGAATACTTATAATTGGGCTCCTGATAAAGCAATTCGTGATCATATAAAAAATATTGATTATTTACAGGGAAAGGATGTAGTTGCGATCACTTTAGGTAGTGGGTCTACAAAAAGATCTCAACGTTTGCTAGAAGAGTCCATCAAACAAAAAGAAGCCATACTTATTGATTCAAGAACATTTTGGTTGATGAAACCCAATACCGAATCAAAAACAAAAAGATCAAATAGTAAAATTGCTGTAGAAATGGCAAATAATTTTGGAAAAGAAATAGCCGAAAGAATTAAAAATTAGCCTAAAATAGTCATGGTTTTTTGCTACTAGATTTATAATTAGATAGATATTATTTTTCTGTTTTTACAGTTTCCAAATTTAAGTTGCTTTTCAAATAATTCTTATAAAAAATAGTACTGTAATGAAAACTCTAATCGTTTACTTTTCCTTTTCTGGAAACAATGAATTATTGGCCAAAGATCTAGCCAAAGACCTAGGAGCCGATCTGTTGCAAATCACCGAATCCAAAAAACGAGGTATGTTCGGGATTATGTTGAATATGTTATTTAATCGTTTTCCTAAGATCAATGAACTGGACATCTTATGGAACGACTATCGCCATGTCATTTTGATAGCTCCCATCTGGAACTATATCATAGCGCATCCGATGAAAACCTTCATCAAAAAAAATAAAGAGTATCTCAAAAACTATTCATTTATAACGCTGTGTTCTGGGCGTGATACACAAAAAGAAAAGATTGCAGCTCAATTAGAAAAATTGGCAGGCCATGAACCTAAAGCAATCATAGAATTCGAGACACGAACATTTATTACCCGAGAACAAGAGAGTAAAGGCGCTTATAAAGTAACTAAAGAAGATCTAACAAGATTTAAAAAAACAGCTGCTTATCATAACTTTTTAGAAACATATGTAGCCAAAAAAGAAACCATATAGACGATGTGCGGAAGAGGCGAGTCATAATTATATGGTATTGTTTGCAAAGGTATGAATACAGAAAGAACAGTAACAATTCTATACAATGGGATATGATATTGATTTATATAAAATTAGCATAGATGGTTATAAGAAGATCTTACAAACCACACACCTTATTCCCAGCTGGAAGGTGCTGAAAGAGAATATAGATTACCTTAATACTATTAAAAAACACGGTATTTGTAACTTGAAAGAACTGCAGCAAAGACTGAAGAAAAAAGATCATCTTCTTGATTTTTCGAGACAAAGTGGTTTATCAGAACAGTATCTTAATGTCCTTCGAAGAATGATCAATGGGTATCTTCGAAAACCCAATAGAATTAAAGATTTTCCTGAAACCTCGGCAGATGTTGTATTAAAATTAGAAAAAATTGGGATTAAGCACACACGCCATTTATTTGATAAAATCGTTACCCTAGATGGCAGGGCTTTATTTTCTAAACAAGTAAATATTAGTGATGAAGAAATTTTGAGACTAACCAAATTAACTGATTTGTCCAGAATTCGATGGGTGAATCATACTTTCGCTTATGTCTTGTATGAAGCAGGTTTTGATACCGTCAAAAAAGTGGCAAATGCCAATCCCAACCAATTATATAAAAAAATAACAGCATTAAATGCAGAAAGAAAGTTTTATCCAGCTCATATTGGTTTAAATGATATGAAAATGCTTGTAGAATGTGCAGAAATGTTACCTCCTGATATTGAATATTAAAAAAGTGAAAAGAGCAATTACAACATATATTTTAATGTTTTTGATACTGTTTCAGATGATTAGTGCTATCCCGGCAGGATGGTTAATGATTATTGATCCATCTGGAAACAAACTCGGACTGCCAATTGAAATACTTCGGTACTCACCCTTTTCTAATTTTTTAATTCCGGGCCTGTTCCTATTCTTTGTTTTAGGAATATTTCCGTTGATTGTCCTTTATGGGTTGGTGAGAAAAAATAAGTCGATAGTTTTAGAAAAAATTAATCTTTATAAAAATTATCATTGGTCCTGGACCTTTTCATATTATGTAGGAGTATTGATTGTATTGTGGATCAATATGCAATTATTATTCATAAAAGAATTTCATATATATCACTTCATCTATTCTATATTAGGTATTGTTATCGTATTTGTAGTGCATTTACCAAGTACTAAAAAGAACTATTATAAAAATATTGATAGATAATCAAATACTACCTCTACTTCTGGTAGAGTTTATCTTGTCGAGTTGTAACCTTTATTGAGACACAAGAATTAAGAATATTTATATAAATATAATATTTAACCTTGATCCAATTCTTGACAGTTTTTTTAAAGAGTATAGGAAATAAAAAAAGCCCATAAATATTATATTTATGGGCTTTTATAGGAACTAAATAAATTCCTTGCGGAGAATGAGGGATTCGAACCCCCGGAGGTGTGACCCTCAACAGTTTTCAAGACTGCCGCATTCGACCACTCTGCCAATTCTCCAGTGTTTAGTCTCATCAGGTATTCCCTGAATGCGGGTGCAAATATAAAACCTTTTTTAATTCTAAAAAGAAAAATTTAAAATAATTTAAGAGATATTTTCTTTAAAGATGGTATTCCCTTAATCATATGAGATGAATTGAGTATATTGTGCTTTATTAATTAAATTATTACATGAAAAATACTATAATACTAGTTGGTTCATTTATAGTCTGTTGTTGTGGGACTTCACAAAATTCTACATCTACTAATCCAAAAATAGATTCACAGACTAGTGTAAATACAGAATTAACTGCAGTTACTTATGCCGAAAGCATTACGGCCAAAGAATTAAAAGAATATTTATACGTTTTTGCAGGTGATGACTTCGAAGGACGAGATACAGGAGAACCTGGTCAGAAAAAAGCCGCAGAATATTTAAAAAAACAATACCAAAGAATGGGTATCCCTTCTCCTTTAGGAGGGGATGATTATTATCAGGAAATCCCGGAAAGTTATTTTAGAGGAGGTATTAAATCTTCAGAGAATGTATTGGCATTTATTGAAGGTACAGAAAAACCCGATGAGATTGTCGTGATTTCTGCGCATTATGATCATGTAGGAACCGATAAAGATGGTAATATTCATAATGGTGCCGATGATGATGGTTCTGGAACAGTAAGTATCTTAGAAATAGCAGATGCCTTTATGAAAGCAAAGAAAGATGGGAAGGGACCAAAGAGATCTATTTTGTTTTTACATGTTACAGGTGAGGAAAAAGGACTTTATGGATCAAAATTTTATACAGAGAACCCGGTTTTTCCTTTAGAAAATACAGTAACGGACCTCAATATCGATATGATAGGAAGAATTGATAAAAAACATGAGGGAGAAGATAAAAGCAACTATGTGTATTTGATCGGTAGTGATCGGTTAAGTACAGAATTACACAATATCAGCGAAAAAGTAAATACAGAACACACCAAATTGGACTTAGACTATACATATAATGCAGCAAATGATCCAAATCGATTTTATTTTAGAAGTGATCATTACAATTTTGCAAAACATAATATTCCTATCATATTTTATTTTAATGGAGTACATGAGGATTATCATAAACCAACCGATACACCAGATAAAATAGAATATGAACTCATGACTAAAAGAGCAAAGTTAGTATTTTATACCGCCTGGGAGGTAGCAAATAGAGCAGAGAGAATTATTGTTGATGGTGCTAAAGAAGGTGAATAATGAGATGTTAAAATAAAAACACAAACCTATATAATAAAATAAAAAAAGCCCTTGAAAAAGGGCTTTTTACATTTTAGGGGTGGAAGACGGGATTCGAACCCGCGACCCTTGGTACCACAAACCAATGCTCTAACCAACTGAGCTACAACCACCATTTAATTTCGGGTGCAAAAATAAAGTATTTCTACTTATCTACAAACATTTTTTTGAATTAAATCAAATCAAAAATAGAATCGACTGCTACATAGCGTTCTACAGTATAGCCTTCGGCATGATGTACACCTATTATTCGTCCTAAATCGGCAGCACGATACTTTACGCTTTCAATAAAATTTTTACTTGAGATAGGAGTAACAGGCTCTTTACTACCCGCATCATAAAATTGAGAGGTATATGCCATTACACTTTCTATCTTTTTGTCAATATAATTACTAATGTCAACTACAAAATCGGGCTCAATATTAGCCCATTGAATATAGTGATACACTTGTTTTGGTCTCCAGGGATCTTGATTCACTCCATCAAAAGTAGTTTTAATTTTTTTTAATCCTGACAGAAAACAAGCGTCACTAGCTAGCTTACTTCCTTTTCCATGATCTATATGGCGATCTGTAATTGCATTGCAAAGTACAATTTCGGGTTTATATTTTCTTATCTTTTTTATGATCTCTAATTGATGATCCTGATCATTTGTAAAAAAACCATCTTTAAATCCCAAATTTTCGCGGGTAGCAACTCCTAAGATTTTAGAAGCATTTTTTGCTTCCTGATCTCTAATTTCAGGAGTACCTCTTGTTCCCAGTTCTCCCCGAGTAAGATCCAGTATTCCAACTTTTTTACCTCTACTAACTTCTTTGGCTATGGTTCCTGAGCAACTTAGTTCTACATCATCAGGATGAGCTCCTATGGCTAGAATATCTAACTTCATATTTTAATGTTCTAATTCTGGGACTTTTACTTTTTCTATGGCTTGTTGTATATCTTGCATTAAATCTTCTTTTTCTTCAATTCCTACGCTTAATCGTAATAACCCACCTTTAATTCCTTGTAAATTTCGTTCTTCTTCGGTGAGTAACGCATGTGAGGTAAGGGTAGGGGATAGTATAGTACTTTCAACCCCGGCAAGACTCATAGAGCTTTTAATTAGCTGTAATTCTTTTTGAAACTTACTGGCATTTATACCTTCTTTTAATTCAAAAGATAACATACCACCATAACCTGTCATTTGTTTTTTAGCAATTTCATGGTCGGGGTGTGATTTCAACCCAGGATAATAGACCATAGCAATATCTTCATGCTTTTTAAGCCATTTAGCAAGCTTTAGCGCATTCTTATTTTGGCGTTGTACTCTAATGCCCAGTGTTTTTATACTTCTCTCTAACATCCATACTGTAAAGTCACTTAAACTACCACCAAAATTTTTTGCAACCTGAAAGATCTGATCGATATTTTTCTCGGTAGAGATAACAGCTCCTGCCAGAATATCACTATGACCTCCCAGGTATTTGGTAGCAGAGTGAATAACGATATCTATACCAAATAGAATGGGGTTTTGATTTACAGGAGATGCAAAAGTGTTATCTATAATAGTAACAATATCATTTTCCTTTGCTAACTCTGCAATAGGTTTAATGTCAATAATTGTTAATAGAGGATTAGAAGGTGTTTCTATATAGATTACCTTAGTATTGGGTTGTATTTTTTGTTTAAAACCTTCTGGGGTTTGAGCATCTACATAAGAAAATTCTATACCATGCTTTTTAAATTCTTCATTAATAAGATTAGCAGTTCCCCCATAGAGTGTACGTTGTAAAACGATATGATCTCCTTTCTGTAAAAATGCAAATAGAGTAGTGCTTATCGCTGCCATACCACTACCAAAAATCAGAGAAGATTCTCCTTTTTCGAGCTTAGCTATTTTTTTGCATAATGCTTCTTGATTGGGAGTGTTAAAATATCTGGGGTAACGTTTTACATCTACACCTTCAAAAGCATAAGAGGTAGACATATATATTGGTGATATAGCTCCTTTAAATTGTTCATCTTTGATTTCGCCATGATGAGTGCAAATGGTATTAAACCCTATATTTTTTGTATCCATAATGAGTGTAGTAAATCTTATAGTTATCGCATCTAAATTAAGATTTTCAGAAGAAATCAGATAAGATTTAACAGATTAAATGTCGAATACAGTAGATTTTGTTTCACCCTTTTTTGACTGGGCTATATCATTTTTACTTTTGAGATGTTTCTCATTATTGTTTGGAAGAATTGTTGAGTGTCATAAGGTTTTATGATTACATCATTCATACCTACTGACAAGGCTTGATTTCTTATTTCTCCTTCTTCAACAGCTGTTAGTGCTATAATCGGAATATTAGTATTAAAAGTTCGTACTACTTTGGTAGCCTCAAGACCATTCATTTCTGGCATGTTTATGTCCATTAGTACCAAGTCAAACTTTTCATTTTTTAACATTTCGATCGCATCCATACCATTGTTTGCAATATTACAAGTGTATCCTTTCTTTTTAAGGATATTTTGAGTGACAATTTGATTTATTTTGTTGTCATCTACAATAAGAACATAGAAATTGCTTGTTCCGATACTTAAGTTTTCTCCTGTTTTTAATGAAATCTCTTGCTCTTTTACAGCTTTTTCATAATATAGATCAAAATAGAATTCAGACCCCTGGTTTTCTTTACTTCTTATATGAATTTCACTATTATGAAGATGAATTAGTTTTTTAACAATTGCTAATCCTAACCCTGTACCTTCATATTCTTGATTTTCGTTCTTTACCTGAGCAAAGTTGTCAAAAATTGTTTGTTGCTTATTTTTAGGTATTCCTATTCCATCATCTCTAACAATAAAGCGTAAAATATAATTATCTTCCCTATTGTCGATACATTTTACATTAACCCAAATGTTTCCATCTTTGGTGAATTTAAGAGCGTTACCGATTAGATTTATTAAAATTTGTGATAATCTTACCGAGTCTCCAAGTAAAGTGGTATTTATTTTTTTATCTATATCAATATGAACCGTATTGTTGTTGCTTTTTTGTTTGGTATGAAGAGAATTAACAATTCCTTCTATGAGTGTTCTAATATCAAAAGATACCTTTTCGAGTTTAACTTCATTGGTTTCTATTTTACTTAATTGTAAAACATCATTAATTAAAGCCAAAAGGTAATCACCAGAAAATTTTAAGGACTCTAGATATTCGTTGGTCTTCTTTTTATCAGGATTTTCCATTAATAGAGACGTAAGTCCAATTACACCATATAACGGTGTTCTAAGTTCGTGACTTACAGTAGAGATAAACTGGGACTTTAAAGTAGATACTTGCTCTGCAGTTTCTTTGGCGCTTATTAATTCCTTGTTTTTGTCAAGTAAGTCATTGTTAAGTCTTTTCTTTTGTATATTATTCTTGTAAGAACTAATTAAGAAAGCTAATGATATTAGAATTAGTATGATCCCCAGAATAATGCTGATCCTCCATTTTACAACTTCTGATTCACTTTCTTTTTTCTCAGATTCTGCTTTTTTTGCTCTTTTTTCGAAAATATCAACCTCATACTTAATATTGGCACGTCTAAGCTCTTTTAATTTCTTATGATTATTTGCCTGTAATATATTTTGAAATTGCTTTTTCTGATAGTTGTATGCCTTTCGGTAATCATCTTGTTTAACATATAAACCAGATTTGGTTTCGTAAGCAGAAGCCAACTCTTCATAATATCTAGAGATTAACTCATCGTTATTTTCTTTGTTTTTAGTTTCACCAATGGCATATGATATTGCTTTATCTGTGTACTCTTCTGATTTTTTAAACTTTCGTACACTAAGGAAATATTTTCCTAAAAGACTATTCAATTTGGTTTTATCCAGATTTGAAGACTTTTGATGAATCAACTTTCTGGCTGGTGCCAGATATTCATAAGAACTGTCAAAATCATTTCTGGAAATATAATATTCTCCAAGATTTAATAATGGACGTATCATCCTTATGGTATCTTTTAACCTAACAGCAAACTCATAAGATTTTTTGTAATACCCTACTCCTTGTTTACGTGTAAGATTGTGCTTAGTGTATACTCGTGCAAGATTATTATATAGATCTGTTTCTAATACTTCACTCTTCGAGCTTCGGGCATAGGTTAATGCTCTTCTATAATATCTTCTAGCTTCATTATCATCTTCACTAGTTTCATAATTTTTGGCAATAATATTATTTATATACCCAAGACTTTTGTCATCATTATTGTATTGCGCATAATGAAGTGCAGCTTGGGCTATTTCCAAAGATTGTTCATACTTGTATTCTTCCTGTAATTTTTCAGCCTTTTCGATATAACTTTGAATACTATCAGAAGTTATAGAAGATTGAGATTGTACAGAAAGAGTAAAGCTTACTAAAAATATTATAGTTATATGTTGAATAAAATTTTTCAACGTTCAATAAATTCTTGGTTTATTTACGTTGACGAAAATACAAAAATAGATTTAACGTAGTGTAATTCACCGTAAAAAAAGTGCTATTTATCCGTAATTTTTGTAGGTGAACGGATGTTTGTGTAGGAATTTAACTCGTTTTGTGAAAAATCCTTCTATGATTAGAAAAAACTATTTAAATATAAATAATTAAAATTATACTGTAATTATTGTTCTATAAGTAGGTGTATATTTGCATTGTCAAAAATTAATCAATTATAAATTTTAAAAAATAAAAAAATGGCATTTGTAGGTAAAAAATTCCCAAATCTAGACGTTGATACAATGAACGATATGGGAGATACTTTTAAGCTTAATGTTTTGGAAGAAGCTAAAAATAAAAATAAAAAAGTATTGCTTTTTTGGTACCCTAAGGATTTTACATTTGTTTGTCCAACAGAATTGCATGCTTTTCAAGAGGCTTTAAATGAATTTGAAAAAAGAAATACAATCGTAATTGGTGCTTCTTGTGATACTCCAGAAGTTCATTTTGCATGGTTAAATACATCTAAAGATAACGGAGGTATAGAAGGAGTAACCTATCCTATTCTTGCAGATTCTAATCGTAATCTTGCGAGCACATTGGGTATCCTTGATATTACAAATGAAACCTACAATGAAGAAACTGGGGTTGTAACTGTAGAGGGAGACAATGTAACGTATAGAGCTACTTATTTAATCGATGAAGAAGGTACAGTTTTTCATGAAGGAATAAACCACATGCCTGTTGGTCGAAATGTAGCTGAGTTTTTAAGATTGATCGATGCATATACACATGTACAAAAAAATGGAGAAGTGTGTCCTGCAAACTGGGAAGAAGGAAAAGATGCAATGAATGCAGATAGAAAAGGAGTAGCTTCTTACCTGGCAACTCATTAATTGACAATCCTAATTAAAAATTTCTCTGGGCAATAATCCTCAGAGAGATTTTTTCTAAACTTTAATTCAAATAATATGGTACAAGAACTAGCAGCAGATAATCTTTCACAATTAATACAAGATAATGATACTGTGATTGTACAGTATTCTGCCACTTGGTGTGGTAACTGTCGGATTATGAAACCAAAATTTAAAAAACTGGCTTCAGAAAATAATGATACAACTTTTGTTGTTGTTGATGCCGAAAAATATCCTGAATCCAGAAAATTAGCTACGGTAGATAATCTTCCGACATTTGCTGCTTTCAAAGGCGGAGCTTTTGTAAACCAGGTTCAAACTAATAAATTTGATATTCTAAAAAATTTGGTAGATGAAATTACCAGTAATTAAACACCTTACAAGCTTTATCGAAGAAAACGATGAAGATTTTATCGTAGAGACTATCGAAACTCTAGAAGCTTTAACAGAAGTACCTTCGTTAAAAGATGAAGAGTTGGATGTTATCGGAGAGCTAATCTCTAATATGTATGGTGCTCTAGAGGTTGATAAAATGATCAAAGAAGGTACTCCAAAAAAAGAAGCTCTAAATAGCTTTATGAAAAGAGTCCTTGGATCTATAGATACCTGAATAATAAAAAACCTATCATATGTAATGGTAGGTTTTTTTATTTTTTAAAAACTTTATTAATATTACAATATAATCTTACTAATTTTATAACTCTTAAAACAACAATCATTTATTATGGCTTCAATAACATTAAAAGGAAATACAATTCACACTAGTGGAAATTTACCAGAAGTAGGACAAAACGCACCAGATTTTGAAATGGTGAATGCTGATTTATCTACTGCAAAATTATCTGATTATAAAGGAAACAGAGTAGTTTTAAATGTTTTTCCTTCTGTAGATACAGGAATTTGCGCAGCTTCAGTAAGAGCATTTAATAAGGAGGCAAGCAATTTATCAAATACTAAAGTATTGTGTATATCACGCGATTTACCATTCGCTCAAGGTCGTTTCTGTGGAGCAGAAGGATTAGAAAATGTGATTAATCATTCTGATTTTAAAACTGGAGAGTTTGGAAAAAACTATGGACTAGAAATTGTAGATGGACCATTACAGGGGCTACATTCTAGAGCAGTTATTGTTCTTGATGAGAATGGAACCGTTTTATATACAGAACAAGTGCCAGAAATAGTACAGGAACCAGATTATTCTGCTGCACTCGAAATATTGTCTTAGTATCTTATGAGTAAAGCATTAAAATTTGTAGTTGGCAGATTGCGAGGTTGTGGTTATGCTTTTAAAGGAGCTCTGTTATTGATAAAAACAGAACCAAGTATACAAGTACAGGTTGGAATTGCAATAGTAATGACAATATTAGGTTTTTATTTCAATATTACTTCGATCGAATGGATTTTGCAAATTTTTGCTATTGGATTGGTAATGAGTATTGAAGGTATAAATACCGCAATCGAAGCAATCGCAGATTTTGTTCATCCAGATTTTCATAATAAGATAGGGGTTATAAAAGATATAGCCGCGGGAGCTGTTTTTATTGCTGCAATTACAGCTATAATAATTGGATTGTTAATTTATATCCCTTATTTAGTTTAGAAAATTTTTTAGTCATTTTTACGTTCCAATATAGATATTCGTATTTTTGCGATAAGATACCCAAAAAATGGCCAAAAGAAAGGTAAGTACAAAAAGGAAAACAACAAAAAAACCTAAGACTTCACTAAAAGAAAAATTTACATTATCAAGACAACAGAAAGTCGTCTTAGGTAGTTTCTTATTCTTTTTGGGGATAGGATTATTTTTTGCTTTTGTTTCGTTTTTCTTTAATTGGAAAATTGACCAAAGTGAAATATCACAGTTTTATAATAGAACATCATCTCCAAAAAACTGGTTAAGTAAATTTGGAGCTACTGTAAGTCACTTCTTTATTTTTAAAGGATTTGGGATTTCTGCATTAATTATTCCTGTGTTAACCTCATTGACTGGAGTGTACCTGTTCTTTGATCTTAATAAAAAGAAATTATTTGGGTTTTGGTTTTGGGGAGGACTAGTCATGCTATGGATATCTGTTGTTTTGGGCTTTGTAGAAAAAGGTGGCGGGTTATTAGCTGGTATTATAGGGTATGAAACTAATGATTTTTTAAGAGACTATATAGGTTTTATAGGTACTGTTCTTGTGCTTGCTTTTTTTGCAATAGTATATATTGTAGTACGGCTAAGATATACTCCCGAAAAAATATCTGATTCTTTAAAAAATACCCAAAAAGCCATAGCAAAGGATTTTGAAGTAACACCAGAAACGAATAATACACAAACTGTATCTACTCCTACCTCTGATAGCTCTAGTTCTAGTATTAAAGAAAAAATAGACTCAATCATTGCTAAATCCAAAGATCTTAATAAAAAGAAAGAGGATAAAAAGCAAAATGAGAAGGAAGACGCAATTAAAAAAGATAATAATACCGAGGAGATTACATTAAACCCTACAATTAATGATTTTTATGGGGATCCGAATAATCGAGATAATGAGGTCCCAGAAAAGTTAATCATAAAATCAGAAGATAATCCCGAGGATATCGCAATGGAAGTCGAAACTATGGTAGAGGAAGAAGTAGTTGGAGACCTAAGTGCTAAGCTAGTTAAAGATTTTGGAGAGTTTGATCCAAAACTAGAACTAGGGAACTATAAATTTCCGGCAATTACTTTATTAAAAGATTATACCACACAATCAGGAGGAATAACTATTGACCAAGGAGAATTAGAAGAAAATAAAAACCGTATTGTAGAGACGCTTAAAAATTACAAAATTGAAATAGCGCAAATTAAAGCTACCGTTGGTCCTACAGTAACATTGTACGAGATTGTACCTGAAGCCGGAATTCGAATTTCTAAAATTAAAAACCTTGAGGATGATATCGCATTATCATTGGCAGCTCTGGGAATTCGTATCATTGCTCCTATACCAGGTAAAGGAACTATTGGTATAGAAGTACCTAATAAAAAAGCCACTATCGTATCGATGAGGTCTGCAATCTCTTCTTCAAAATTTCAGAATGCAGAAATGGAATTGCCATTATCTTTAGGTAAAACGATTTCGAACGAAACATTTGTAGTGGATCTTGCCAAAATGCCTCACCTTCTTATGGCAGGAGCTACAGGACAAGGAAAATCTGTTGGACTTAATGCAATACTTACATCGTTGCTCTATAAGAAGCATCCCGCAGAAGTAAAATTTGTTTTAGTAGATCCAAAAAAGGTAGAACTTACATTGTTTAATAAGATAGAACGGCATTATCTGGCCAAACTACCCGATACAGAAGAAGCTATTATTACAGATAATACTAAAGTAATTAATACACTTAATTCTTTATGTATTGAGATGGATGCTCGGTATGACCTGTTAAAACAAGCAATGGTTAGAAATATTAAAGAATATAATGTAAAGTTTAAAGCAAGAAAATTAAATCCCGAGAATGGGCACAAGTTTTTACCATATATTGTGCTTGTAGTAGATGAATTTGCAGATCTTATTATGACTGCAGGAAAAGAGGTAGAAACTCCTATAGCCAGACTGGCTCAATTGGCTCGTGCTATTGGGATACATCTTATTATAGCTACCCAACGACCATCCGTAAATGTAATAACGGGTATGATCAAAGCTAATTTCCCTGCCAGAATAGCGTTTAGAGTGACTTCTAAAATAGATTCTCGTACAATTTTGGATACAGGAGGAGCAGATCAGTTAATTGGTAGAGGAGATATGTTGTATACACAAGGAAATGATGTTGTAAGAATACAATGTGCTTTTGTGGATACTCCAGAAGTAGAGCGAATAACAGATTATATTGGTAGTCAAAAAGCATATCCAGATGCACATCTGTTACCAGAATATCTGGGTGAAGAAAGTGGCACAAGTCTTGATATAGATAAAAAAGATAGAGATAAACTTTTTGCTGAAGCTGCAGAAGTAATTGTAACAGCTCAACAAGGATCGGCGTCTTTATTACAAAGGAAATTAAAATTAGGGTACAATCGAGCAGGTAGATTAATAGATCAATTAGAAGCTGCAGGAATCGTTGGCCCTTTTGAAGGAAGTAAAGCAAGACAGGTTTTAGTACCTGATTTAATTTCGCTTCAGCAGTTACTGGATAATGAGTAGCGAGCTGATTCATAGTGTGATAATGGTAATTAGTAATTAAAGAAGAATAAATAAAATGATAAAAAAGGCTATATTTTTACTATTTGTATTGGGTATAACTACTGCACAAGCCCAAAGTGCCAAAGATCTTTTGGATGAGGTTTCCAAAAAAGTAAATAGCTATACCAATATTGTTATTAACTTTAAATATTCAATCAATAATCAGGCAGAACATGTTGCTCAGGAAACCAGAGGAGATGTAACGTTACAAGGGAATAAATATCTGCTTAATATCATGGGAACCAAACGTATGTATGATGGTAAAAAGCTACATGTAATTGTTCCGGAAGATGAGGAAATTAATATTTCTTCTCAGGATGAAGATGATGGCACAAGTGTGACCCCTTCAAAAATGTTAACTTTCTATGAAGATGGATATACCTATAAAATGGATATTGTTCAGGATGTAAAAGGTAGAAAAATTCAATATGTAAAATTGATACCCATTGACTCAAAAAGCGATTTAAAAGAAATATTACTTGGTATTGATAAGCAAACAAAGCATATTTACAAAATGATTCAGAAACAAAATAATGGTACTAATGTTACAATTACGGTGAATAGCTTTAAAACTAATCAACCGCTTTCAGAAACATTATTTGTATTTGATAAATCAAAATATGAAAATTATTATATCAATCGCTTAGATTAGAAAAAATTAAGACATAAAGAAATAAAGGTATAAAAAAGAACGTGTGTAAATTTTTACACCCGTTCTTTAGTTTTAATTAATGTATATTTTAGCGGTTAGAAAATAGAAAACGAGTGAAGATTTTAGATCGATATATTTTAACAACTTTTGTAAAGACATTTTTCCCGCTCTTTGTAATTATTATGTTTATCCTTTTATTGCAAACAATCTGGTTGTTTATATCAGAACTGGCAGGAAAAGATCTCGATTTTTCAGTAATAATAAAATTTTTGACGTATGCAACGCCCAGATTGATTCCTATGGTTTTGCCGCTAACTATTTTGTTAACGTCTATTATGATTTTTGGGAATTTTGCCGAGAATTATGAGTTTGCCGCGATGAAATCTTCAGGAATATCCTTGCAACGAGCTATGAGAACCTTGTCTGTTTTTATTTTTTTTGTTGGGATAGGTGCGTTTTTATTTTCGAATACAGTGATCCCGTCTTCGGAGAAAAGATTTATAAATCTTCGTAAAAATATAGTTAAAGTAAAGCCCGCAATGGTAATAACCCCTAATCAATTTAATGACTTAGGGGATATAAATATAAAAGTAGCAGAAAAATATGGTGATAATGATGAGTTTCTTAGAGATGTTATCATTCATAAGAAAGCTGCTAGGCCTGGTAATTTTACAGTTATAAAAGCAGTAGGAGGAGAGTTAAAAGGTAATATCAATTCTGATTTAATCACCTTAATCCTTAATGATGGTAATTATTATGATGAGATTCAACAGAATTCGCCTCAAAAAAGAAATAGATTACCTTTTGCCAAAACACATTTTAAAAAATATGTTCTTAATATAGATTTGTCATCACTGGGTAATGTAGATATGGATGAACAACAATATAGCAAAGGATATAATATGCTTAATGTTAATGAACTAAAGGATCAGATAGATACATTATCTATTGAGGTTAATAAGAATGTGAAGAATATGACGGTTGAAATTGATAGAATGATTGGATTTGAAGGGTTAAATAGAAACATTAAAATAGTTGATTCTCTTCCAAAAACAAGTAATGATACATTGCAGATAAGAGATTATTTTAATACGCTCAAAAAAATACAGATATATCAGATTGCTTCATCTACTGCAGATGGGGTAATAAGAAAACTAAATTCTACACAAAAAAATCTGAGTTTTAGAAAAAGGGCATTAAATAAATACGAAATGTCATTGCATGATAAATATGCTTTAGGAATTTCGTGTATCTTATTGTTCTTTGTAGGAGCTCCTTTGGGAGCCATAATTCGTAAAGGAGGGTTAGGATTACCTATAGTTATTGGGGTAGTGTTGTTTTTGACCTATCATTTTATAGGAATTTTTGCTAAAAATAGTGCCGAAGAAGGAGGAATTCCTCCATTTGTGGGCTCATGGCTTTCTACATGTATTATATTTCCATTAAGTATATTTCTAACCTATAGAGCAACTACAGATCAGGGAATTTTTAATCTGGACACTTTTATCCAGCCAATAAAGAATTTCTTTGCAAAACGATCTTCTAAAACCAAAAAATAGATTTCTTTTTAAATATCTTTGCCGGTAATAAATTTAAGAGTATGATTATGTCACAAGTAACTAATACCACAAACAAAATGAAACTGAATACCATTCAAGAAGCCATTGAAGACATTAGGCAGGGAAAGGTGATTATTGTGGTAGATGATGAAGATCGTGAAAATGAAGGAGATTTTATTGCTGCGGCAGAGAAAGTAACTCCAGAGATGATCAATTTTATGGCAACCCATGGTCGCGGATTGATTTGTGCTCCACTTACAAAAGATCGTTGTGAGGAGTTAAATCTCGATATGATGGTTCAGAACAATACCGTATTACACGAGACTCAATTTACCGTATCGGTAGATTTAATAGGACATGGATGTACCACAGGAATTTCTGTGCACGATAGAGCCAAAACCATAAATGCATTAATCAAGGAAGATACAAAACCTCATGACCTGGGAAGACCAGGGCATATTTTCCCGCTCAAGGCGAAAAATGGAGGAGTATTAAGACGTACAGGGCATACTGAAGCGGCTGTAGATTTAGCAAGACTTGCAGGTTTTAAACCAGCAGGAATTTTGGTCGAAATTTTGAACGAAGATGGTACTATGGCGCGTTTACCTCAATTGGTAGAGGTTGCCAAGAAATTTGATCTTAAATTAATATCGATAGAAGATCTGGTAGCATATCGTATGCAGCATGATTCTCTGATCGAGAAAAAAGAAGACTTTGATATTACTACGCGTTTTGGAAATTATAGACTTAGAGCATATAAGCAAACAACTAATGATCAAGTACATATTGCTCTAACATTGGGTTCTTGGAAAGAAAATGAACCTGTACTTACCAGAATCAATTCTACCTTATTTAATAATGATATTCTGGGAACGCTAACCAATAATGCCGATAAACGCCTGGATGCTATGTTTCAGCGCATTAATAGCGAAGGTAAAGGAGCGATAATTTTTATTAATCAAGAAAGTCAATCGCTTAATCTTTTAGGACGCTTAAGTGCTTTAAAAGAAATTCAAAATGGAAAAGATGTCTTAAAAGCACCAAAAATAGCTATGGATAGCAAAGATTTTGGTATTGGAGCACAAATTTTACATGATATTAATATTCATAAACTACGATTAGTCTCTAATACGGTACAACAAAAACGTGTTGGAATGATTGGATACGGATTAGAAATCGTAGACTATGTAGGGTATTAAATAAATACCTGATATCTTATAATACACTTTTTACAAGGACACCTTTTAAAGCTTCAACCATTTTTGAGGCTCTATTTGCTACTTCTGTTTCAGACCAATTTAACTTGATTAAGCAAGAAATAGTACGACCCATCCATAGATCACTCGCATCAAACGGCCTATTATTTTTTTGTAACCCTGATTGTATTTCCTGAGAAAACTTACTAAGAGATTTTTGTTCTAAAAGGTGCTCCCATTTTTTATAGTAATGCCAGTTATTGTCGAACCAATAAAAGCAAGCATCTACGCCATTTTCTCCCAAAGCTTTATGTGCTTTTCTGGCTATATCTTCTGTAGGTAAAAATATATTTAGAAAAGAATAATTTTCTATCCCTGTTTCTGGTACTCTTCTAAAAGAAACTTCGGGAACCTCTGCCAGAGCATTGCGTAGTATCGTATAGTTTTTTTCCTGGATTGTTAATGTATGATCTAATTTTCTTAACTGTGCAATCCCTACTGCCGCATTTAATTCAGATAACCTATAGTTATACCCTAAGAAAGGATGTGTTTCTGCACCACGATCATTACCGACATGATCGTGACCATGATCCTGGTATTTGTGTGCTCGATCTGCAAATGTTTCAGAGTTAGTAATGATACCACCACCTTCACCGCAGGTGATTGTTTTAACGTAATCAAAAGAAAAACAACCCAAATCTCCATAACTCCCTAATGGTTTTCCATCGTAAGTAGCGCCGATAGCCTGGCAAGCATCTTCTAATAGAATAAGGTTATGTTTATCACTAATTGCTTTCAATGCGCCAAGATCTGCCATAGATCCACACATGTGTACAGGCATAATAGCTTTGGTTTTAGGAGTGATAGATGCTTCAACAGCTTTAGGGTCTAAGGTAAGCGTATCGTCTATATCACATAGTATTGGGACTGCCCCAACAGATAATATAGCTTCAAAACTTGCTACAAAAGTAAATGTAGGCATGATTACCTCATCTCCAGATCCTATACCGGCACATGCCAATGCAACTGTTAAAGCTGCGGTTCCGCTAGAAACTACTTGAGCATATTTGGATTGCATTCTGTTTGCTAAATCTTTTTCTAATTCTAATGCTTTATAATGACCATTTCTCATAGGATCAAATCCATATCGCATTAAAACTCCATTATCTAAAACATCCTGAACTTCTTTTTGTTCTTCTGCACCAAATAACTCAAATCCTGGCATAAGTATAGTGTTAAATTAAAAACTCTTTCCAGCAAAAATACCGAAAAGAGTTTTGATTTTACAGTGGTTATTCTAGATTTTTTTGATTATACCGATACTTAATTTTTTTTACAGTGTTAGTTTAAATGTAAGAACCCAAAACTTAGATGGTAATGATAGTATCTGTAATTGGGCGTCTTACTTTTTTTAACTCAGAAAACATATCATCTTCTGCTCGATATCCAATAGGCAATACTAGTACCGATGTTAGTCCTAAGTCATTAAGATTAAGGAGTTCATCGTATTTTTCTGGTATAAAACCTTCCATAGGGCAAGAGTCTATTTTTTCGATAGCACATACGGTAAGTATATTTCCCAGGGCCAAATATGCTTGTTTTGCAGCCCAGTTTGATATCTCTTCGGGTGATTTATAGGTAAAAGAATCTACGAGTTGTTCTTTAAAAGGTTTTAATATTTCTTCGGGAGTATCTCTTATTTCTTTTACAGTATCAAAATACTTGGATATGTATTGTTCTCCAATAGTTTTTTCGATACAAAATACCAATACATGAGACGCATCGGCAACTTGTTGTTGATTCCAGGAATGTGAGGTGAGTTCTTTTTGCAAGTCTTTATTCTTAATCACTACTAATTTTAATGGTTGTAGGCCATATGAGGTGGCGGTAAGGTTAAAAGCTTCTGTTAGTGTGTCTATTTTTTCCTGAGAAACAATTTGTTTAGTATCGAATTTTTTGGTGGCATAACGCCAATGTAAACTTTCTATAATATCCATTCGAAGTTTTTTTAAGTATATAACAAAGATAGTATGATAAGATTTACCTTTGACAGATAAAATGATAAGAAAAAACTATATCACAATTGTATGAATGTTATAGATGAATTAATTAATAAATCTGAAACGAGAATCTTTAAAGCTGTGTTTCCTAATACTACCAATCATTACGAAACCTTGTTTGGTGGGACAGCATTACAACTTATGGATGAAGTGTCTTTTATCTGTGCTACGCGTTTTAGTAGAAAAAAAGTAGTTACCATATCTACAGATAAAATTGATTTTGAAAAACCAATACCCGAAGGAACCATTGTAGAACTCGTAGCAAGAATTGCAGAAGTAGGAAGAACCAGTTGTTTGGTAAAAGTTGATATTTATAAAGAAGATATGTATAGCTATGATAGAGAACTAGCAGTTACTGGGCACTTTAAGTTTGTGGCTATAGATAATAATAAAAATCCAATTCCTATAGTTGACAAATAGTTCTTTTTGGGGAACTATTTTTAACCTTCAGATTCAAAAATAGAAAGATTGCACACGCATTCATCATAAAAAATCATAGCCGTTTCTATATGGTCTATGTAGCTAAAGTTTGCTAATTTATCAAGAATAAAAGATCTAAGATCATCAGAATCTTTTACTCCAATATGAATCATAAAGTCAGTATCCCCTGCCATATGATAAAACTTAATAACTCCCTTAAGTGTTCGTATTCTTTTGATAAAAGAATTTATAATTTCTCTTTCATGCTTTTTTAAACGTATAGCTACTATTACTTGCACATTGATTCCTAATTTTTTTAAATTAAGATCAGCATTAAAAGCTTTAAAAAAACCTTCTCGGGTTAATCTTTTTAATCGTTCATGACAAGTAGAGGGGGCAATATCTAGCTCTGCAGCTACCTCTTTATTTGAAAGCCGAGCATTATTTTGTAATAGGTTCAAAATCTGAATATCCTTCTGATCTAACTTCATGTTTACGGTCTTTTTAGAATTTATTTCGTTTTTGCTGAAATTTAATATGAATATAATTCATATAATTTGTAAATATAGTGAATTTTGTTCGTGAACTTATAAAATTAGATTCAAAAATGAATATAGGTATAATAGGATTGGGTACCGTAAGTAGAGGTTTTTTAGAAATTCTAGAGCAAAAAACAGATTGGATTTCTCAAAAATTTGGAAGTGATATCAAGGTTGTAGCTGTCAAAGATATTGCAAGAGGAAACATATATAATCCCCAGGGGATAAATATTAGTGAGCTTTTAGATAAACTAAATAATGGAGAAAAGATAAGTGATACTTCATTAACAGATGGAGACTCTCTTTCTGAAATAGATAGTGTAGACCTTATTGTAGAGGCAACATATAGCGATTATACAACAGGAGATCCTGCATATACTTTTATTAAAGATGCTCTTACAAATGGTAAGCATGTAGTTACCACAAATAAAGGGCCGGTTGCATTGCATTATACAGAGTTAAATAAGTTAGCAAATGATAATAAAGCGATGCTACGATATGAAGGTACAGTATTAAGTGGTACTCCTACATTTTCATTAATCGAAGAATGCCTTGCCGGAGATGATATCGTAAGTATTCGAGGAATTCTTAATGGTACAAGTAATTATATCCTATCAAAAATGTCTCAGGGAGACTCTTTTGAAAATGCGTTAGAAGTTGCTCAGGAAAAAGGATATGCAGAAGCAGACCCTACTAATGATGTTAAGGGATATGATGCAAGAGGAAAAGTAGCTATACTTTCTCATAAAGTTTTTGGTGTTGATCTGGGGTTAGATAACATACCTACCGTAGGTATAGATACTATTTCTAAAGAACAGCTGGATGCTGCAAAAAAGGAAGGGAAAAATATTCGCCTTGTAGGTAGCTTAACAAAAACTGGAAAAGCTATAGAAGCAAGAGTACAGCCAGAAGCTCTGGATAACGAAGATGCGCTATCAAATATTGGAGGTGTTACTAATGCAATAGAAGTCTCTACTGCATATTTAGGAAAACTTATGGTTACAGGACCCGGAGCCGGGAAACTTGAAACTGGTTACTCTGTATTCTCAGATGTATTATCTATAATTAAAAATAGTTGAGGTATGATAAGCACTTTAGATAAGATTGATACCATGAAAATGTTGATTGGAGAAAATTGGGTAGAAAGCTCAACAAAATTACCGGTATTAAATCCATATTCAGGAAAAGAGGTGTATGCTGTTTCTTGTGCCAATGCAGATCATGTACAGGAGGCTTTAAAATCTGCAGAGTTAGGAAAAGAGATATCAAGAAATCTATCACCTTATGATAGGAGTGAAATTATAGCCAGGGTAGTTGTTTTTTTAAAAGAAAGGAAAGAAGAATTTACTCAAATCATAGTAAACGAGGGAGTTAAAACCGAAATTGAAGCCGCCAAAGAAGTAGACAGATGTATCAATACATTAACTCTTTGTAGTGAAGAGGCCAAAAGACTTACGGGAGAAACTGTGCCTTTTAGCGCATTTGCCGGAGCTGCTTCGAGAACAGGGTATTATGTATATGATCCAATAGGTATCATTACTGCAATTACACCGTTTAATGACCCCCTTAATTTGGTGGCTCATAAATTAGGTCCTGCAATAGCCTCGGGTAATGCGGTTATACTTAAACCGTCAGATTTCACTCCAATTTCTGCAATAAAACTAGGTAAGTTGTTTCTAGAGGCAGGTTTACCTCATCATATTCTAAATATCATAACCGGGCCGGTAAGTAATTTTGGGAATACATTAATTACAGACCCGCGTGTTAATATGGTAAGTTTTACAGGGGGGACAAAATCCGGAGAGGCGATCATAAAAGCTGCTGGAATTAAAAAAGTAGCAATGGAACTTGGTTCGAGCTCTCCGGTAATAGTCATGGATGATGTTGATATAGATGCCGTTGCAGAAAACTGCGTAGGAGGTATGATATGGGCAGCAGGCCAAAACTGTGTAGGCGTAAAACGTATGTATGTTCATGATGCTATCTATGATGCATTCAAAGAAAAAGTAATTACCCTTGCAAAATCAGTACAACTAGGAGACCCAAGTGATGCTAATACCGATATGGGGCCTATTATTACTCAAGAAGCAATTGATGCCATAGAGAATTCTATTTCTGATTTAAAAAATTCTGGTTACCAGGTTTTATGTGGAGGAAACCGGGTAGGTAACGCTTTTGAAGCAACACTCATAGAAGGAAATCATGACCATTCGCTAAATGGCAAACAAGAAATCTTTGGACCTGTAGCAACAATTTCCAGAATAAACTCATTAGAAGAAGGTATTAAAGCAAGTAATGATTCTCCTTACGGATTACATGCAGGAATTTTTACAAATTCGATCGAAGCAGCATTTAAGGCAGTTAACCAATTGCAGTGTGGTGGAGTTATGGTTAATGATTCTTCTGATTACCGAATCGATATGATGCCTTTTGGCGGAATTAAACAAAGTGGTATTGGCCGGGAAGGCGTAAAATCTGCTATACGGGAAATGACCACAACTAAAATCGCATGTTTTAACCTTTAAATAAATAATAGATATGAATAGTATAGAAAACGTAGAGACGTTATCAGACGAAGCTATAACCAAAAATGGAAACATGGATATGGCTAAGGTGTTATCACCTAGGAGAAAATCTACAGCAAGCACAACTATAGAAGAGTTGGCGATTGAGCAGTTAGAACATTTTCAAATAGATATTGATAGTGCGTATGGAGAAGCCCTGAAAGGTGCTGCTATGGATATTTACCATGCACAATCAGATATTTCTAAACTACAGGAAATAACCAATAATACAATTGCAAAATTAGATCAGGGAGAAAAAGTAGCGTACTTTAATGCTAAACGTTTTTTATCTTTTCAGATAGCAAAAGTATTAGAAACATTACAAAACCCACTAAGCAAAACCTATCAGTCTTTAGGGCAATCAGACGAATCTTTACAAGCCAAAGGACCTCATCCTTTATTTAATAATATTGCAGCCTTATTTTCTGCAACCCCAGTAATTGCACGTACCTCTACATACGATTACTCTTGTACAGAATGGGTTGATGATGCTTTTAACGGTAAAGAATCAATACACCATATATACTCTAGGCTATTGAATCCTACTTCTATGGCTCTGGCTACTCATATGGTACATATAGAAGCAGGTAAATATGCAGATGAGTATACCGCATGGAATTTTAATAGTGGTATGGCAGCTGTAGATGCGTTATTGAGTAATGTATTAAACCATGGAGATGTTCTTATACTTTCTAGAAATATCTACGGAGGAGTTTACCAGTTAATCGAAGACTTTTTTGCTAAAAAGAATAAGTTTGCCATTAATGTGGTTTGGTTTGATGGATATTCTATTGAAGATTTTAAACCAGTATTAGAAAAAGCGAAAGAAGATTATCAGGATATTCTTTCTTCTGGTAATAAATTACATGTATATATGGAATCCCCTTGTAACCCTCATGGTTATATGCTGGATGTGCCTGCTATTTGTAAAATTTCTAAGCAAAATGGAGCAACGGTAATGTTAGATGGTACTGTAGCAACACCTTTTTTAATCAAGCCATTACAACATGAAGATGAAGAATGTAGACCAGATTTCTTATTCCATAGCTATACCAAAGATATTACCGGATCTGGTAATGCTATAGCAGGAGGTATTATAGGTAAAAATAACTTAATGTTTTTGCCAAAAGGAGATGAAGTAGATGGAACAAAATGGGATGAAACTTTATTCTGGAATGTATACTATATTAAAGGCGCTTTTTTAGATTCTGATACTGCATTCGAGGTGTTATCTGGTATGAAAACACTAAGCATGAGAATGGTTCAAAAATGTGTAAATACTTTGGTATTGGCTAAATTCTTTGACTCTAATCCTGGTATTACAGTACACTGTAACGGATTAGAAAACAACCATAATCATGGTATTATGAAGAAGATTAGTAAGTATCAATTAGCTTCGCCTTTATTCACTATTGATTTTGAAAAAGCAAAAGTATCGGATAAGTCATTTAAAATGTTCTTTGATACGTTGGCTCCTGCATTTGGCCTTCAGGTAAGTTTAGGGCAGATTAACACTACACTTTTATGCCCTGCATTTACATCTCATTCTGAGTTAAATAAGGATGCTCTTCTAGAGGCAGGTATTCATAAAACGACAATGAGAGTATCTGTAGGTAATGAAAATCCAAAAGAATTGATACAACACTTTATGCAATCTGTAAAATTAATGATAGATCCAGAAAAACCAGGATTCTCAAGTTCCTTCTTATCTAAGGGAGAAGTAGATAAATTATATGCAGATACATATATGGAAGTACAACAACAGTTAATAGATCATGGATACTTAAATTAAATACATTAACAATTAAAACTTTAAACAATTATGATTAACGGAATTAATTTAGAGGCTTTAGGGACTTATAAAAATACAGTTGAACAGGATCCTAAGAATGGAATGTATTCTGGTGGTATTAAAGCCACCTGGTTAGGAGGAACAAAAGTAGGGGTTGAAACCAATGCATTACAGCTTGGAGATGAGAAGATACCTCATAGTTTTTCTTTTGTTATTGACGAGCCAGAACAACTATTAGGAGAGCATTCTTCTCCAACACCCCAGGACTATTTATTAGGAGGACTTTCGGGTTGTATGATGGTAACTTTTGTAGCTATGGCTTCAATAAAAGGAATCGAATTAGAAGGAGTTTCTTTAGAGATAAAATCAACTTTAGATTTACAAGGATTTTTGGGGATAAACGAAACTTCTCCTGTAGGATATGATGCAATAGAATATTGCTTTACTGTTGAAGGAAACGGTACAGAGCAGGATTTTAAAGAAATTGCAGATCAGGTTATCCAATTTTCACCAAACTATGCTACTGTATCAAACAAAGTGAAAATGATTTCTAGCCTGGTGGTTAACCCTACAATGGTAAAAAATTAGTTAGTTTAGTTTGAGTTTACCCGTTTGGCGGTAAATAGGAAAGGCTGTATGATATTTTTCATACAGCCTTTTAGTATATAAAAACCTAGATACTTGATAAAATATCTATTGTGCTATTAACGAGTAGATTGCGTTCTTTGATAGAATGACACATCAACGCATCTCTGTATCATGTAAATTTTGTCGTGTACAAAATATGGGACAGTAAATTGAAAAAATAAATTTATTATATGCTCTAAGTAATGAAGAGAAAAGGCTGTTTAAAATTTTAAACAGCCTTTTACAGAATACACAAACAACCAAGTTTGCTTATTACAATTAACCAATTTCTGAAATAAAAATGTTACTAGAATGTTTGTTTTATGGTTTAGCAATTCCTATAGAAGCCGTGTACCCACCTTTGGTAACTGTACCATCACCATAAATTTGACCATTATTTATAAGTAATATTGCAGCCAAATGAGGAGAAGCCATTGAAGTACCAGATTTTTGTGCAAATTCATTACCACCTATACCGCAAGACCAAATTCCTGTTCCCGGAGCCCATGCATGTACATTATCTCCGTAGCTAGAACCACCTGCAGCAGCATCAGTATTGGTCATGTTTCCAACCACCCAGCATCCCTTGATATATGCTCTTTGTGGTGAGTAGTAATATACGTTATCATTATTGTTTCCTGCAGCCATAGCACCAAATGTAGTTTTGGCTAAATTTCTGAAAGCAGTTTCGTAAGCTACACTAATTGTTCTACTGGTAAACCCTATGCTATAGTTCCATACATCACCATAACTAGCGTTATTAGCAACATAATTGATTCCTGCAATGATTTGCGCTTGTGTTCCGGATCCACCATCACTTAATACTTTTACCGCAACAATTTTGGCCCCTGGTGCGACACCCACTACGCCATCTCCATTATGCATCGCACCAATAGTTCCTGCTACGTGAGTACCATGACCATTTCTATCTCCCCAATTATTATCTACAAAAGTAGTACTTCGGTTATAGTCAATGTTAAGATCGGGATGTGCATATACTCCGCTATCCAGAATCCAGGCTGTCTTATCAGTAGAGTAGGTGTAGCCTCCAACTCTTACAACCCCCCAGTCTACATAATCTCCTCCGGTTTCATAATAACCAGTAGTAGCTTTTTTGTTTGCTTTTCCTGTTGTTACAGAAGGCATTACCCCTTGTTCTACAGTAACGTCTAATTTCTCAATGTAATTCGGTTCTACAGCAAGAATGTCAGGATCATTTTTAAGTAACTCTACTTCTTTTGTAGAAATACCATCAAGGTTAAACCCCTGTATCGCAGTTTCATAAACAAATTTCATTTTTTGTGAAGAAATTTTGTATTTAGATAAAATACCAGATGCTTTTTGAGTTACTTTTTGTTTGTTCTTTTTTAACTTTTCATCTTCTTTAAAAACAATAATATAGCTATTAGGAACTGCTTGAGCGGCACTAATATCTGTAGAAGGATTTTCTGTGGATAGCTCTTCTGAAACTTCTTCTTTAGAACAAGAATTTAAAAAAAATGCGATTCCAACCATAATTAGAACCATTTCAAGACGAATAATTTTTTGAATTGTTTTCATAATATTAAGTTTATGTTATGTTTTCAAAAATCTATAAATACATGTGTTTAGCAATCATATTCTTGACTTTTTTGTTAAAAAATGAAAACTATTCTAAGAAAGAGGGTTTTTTGATGTGATATTCGAATTTTATTAGGGATAAATGAATCAAAATGCTGATGTGTAATGTGTTGTTTAATAGGTTTTTACTGTTTTTCTATTTCAAATTTGTTCTGAATGAATATGTTTTTAAAACATATGAAAAAAAGGCTGTTTGAAATTTCAAACAGCCTTATACAGAATACACAAACAACCAAGTTTGCTTATTTACAACTAACTAATTTCTGATAGAAAAATATCACTAGATTATTTTTTTACTACAGCTATAGGAGCAGTGTAGCCTCCTTTGCTAACATTACCATCACTAACAATTTTACCATTTCCTTTAACGAGTAATACACCTGCAACATAAGGAGAAGCCATAGAAGTACCTGATTTTTTTGCAAATTCATTACCACCTATACCACAAGACCAAACCCCTGTTCCTGGCCCCCATGCATGTACATTATCTCCATAATTAGAGCCTGATGCAGCAGCATCTGTATTGGTCATGTTTCCAACTACCCAAGAGTTTGTTATGAATTTTCTCTGAGGAGAGTAGTATTGTACATCATCATTGCTATTACCCGCAGCCATAGCTCCAAAGGTTACTTTGGCTAAGCTCTTAAAAGCAGTTTCGTATGCTACATTGGTTGTTCTTTTTTTATACCCAATGCTATAGTTCCATACATCACCATATTTAGCATTATTGGCAACATAATTGATTCCTGCAATTATTTGCGCTTGTGTTCCGCCGCCGCCGTCACTTAACACTTTTACCGCAACAATTTTGGCTCCTGGAGCAACACCAACTATGCCATCACCATTATGCATCGCACCAATGATTCCAGCAACGTGAGTACCGTGTCCATTTCTATCTCCCCAGTTTTTATCTACAAAAGTAGTACTGTTATCATAGTCAATGTTAAGATCGGGATGAGCATATACACCACTATCCAGAATCCAAGCTGTTTTATCTGTAGAATATGTATATCCACCTACTCTTGCAACTCCCCAGTCTACATAATCTCCTCCAGTTTCAAAGTAACCTTCGGTAGCTGTTGCTTTATTAGAACTTCTTCCTGCATTTTTAGGAGGCATTACTCCTTGCTCTACAGTAACATCTAACTTTTCAATGTAATTCGGTTCTACAGCAAGAATGTTAGGATCATTTTTAAGTAACTCAACTTCTTTTGTAGAAATATCGTCAAGGTTGAATCCCTGTATCGCAGTTTCATAAACAAATTTCATTTTTTGTGAAGAAATTTTGTACTTAGATAAAATACTAGATGCTTTTTGAGTTACTTTTTGTTTGTTCTTTTTTAACTTTTCATCTTCTTTAAAAACAATAATATAGCTATTTGGAACTGCTTGAGCTGCACTAATATCTATAGAAGGGTTTTCTGTGGATACTTCTTCAGAAAATTCTTCTTTAGAACAAGAATTTAAAAAAAATAGGGTTCCAATCATTATTGGAATCATCTTAAGGCAAATAATTTTTTGAATTGTTTTCATAATATTAAGTTTATGTTAAGGTTTCAAAAATCTATAAATACATGTGCTTAACAATCGTATTCTTAACTTTTTTGTTAAAAACTGAAAATAATTCTAAAAAAGAAGATTTTTTGATGCTGTATTCGAATTTTATTAGTGTTTAGTAAGTAAGTAGAGAGGAGTAATGTGTTGTTTAATAGGTTTTTATTGTTTTACTTGTTATGAATAAGTATACTTTTAGAATATCTGTGAATAAAAAAAGCACATCGAGAACAATGTGCTTTTTTATATGTTGTTGATAGTTGTTACCCTTTTGCCAACTGCTTTATTTTAATTCTGAAAGCAGCAAAAAGTAGTGTCATGAATGGACTAAGCCAGTTAAAAATAGCAAAAAAGAAATAATCGACTACAGGTACACCAAGTACTCCACTTTGATAAGCTCCACAAGTATTCCAGGGAATTAAAACAGAAGTAACAGTTCCCGAATCCTCTAGAGTACGACTAAGATTTTCTGGGGCTAGCCCTTTATCTTTATAAGCTTTAGCATACATTCTTCCTGGTACTACGATAGCTAAATATTGATCAGATGCAGTTACATTTAGTGCTAGGCAGCTTACTACTGTACTTGCAAAAAGCCCGAATACAGAATCAAATAAATTCAATAAAGCTTTACTAATTCTAGCTAATGCTCCAATAGCATCCATCACACCACCAAATACCATAGCGCATAGTATTAGCCAAATAGTATTTAACATTCCAACCATTCCTTTAGAAGTAAAGAGCTTAGTAAGTTCAGCATTGGATGTTTGTATTGATGTTTTTGTTGTTATTGCATTCATCACTCCTTTATATGCAGAATTAAATGTGAATTCGTCACTACCGGCAACAGTTGTTACAATTTCTGGTTGAGCAATAACGGCAGCAATAGCACCAAGCAGCGTACCTATAAGTAAGGCAACCACTGGAGGTGTTTTTTTAATAATTAAACCGATTATTAAAACAGGAACAATAAATAACCAGGGAGAAATATTAAAAGCATTATCAATAACATGTAATTGCTCACTAATTTCTGGAGTTCCAGAGGTATCAATAGTAAATCCTATAACAATAAAAACCAGTAGCGTGATTACTATAGTAGGTATAGTTGTATACGCCATATATTTTATATGAGAAAATAATTCTCCACCAGCCATCGCAGGAGCTAAATTAGTAGTATCGGATAAGGGAGACATTTTATCTCCAAAATAAGCACCAGAGATTACAGCACCTGCTGTCATTCCGAGAGAGATTCCCAAGGTATCACCAATACCAATAAGTGCAATACCTACAGTTGCAGAGGTAGTCCAGGAACTACCCGTTGCAATAGATATGATGGCGCAAATGATTACACAGGCGGCCAGGAAGATAGTTGGATTAAGAATTTGTAAACCATAATAAATCATGGTAGGGATAATACCGCTAATCAACCAGGTTCCTGCTAATGAGCCCACCAGTAATAGTATAATTAGTGCACTAGAGGTTGATTTTATATTTTTGGCAACCTCTTCCATCATTTGTTTATAAGTTACCTTATTATAAAACCCTACTATCGCAGCTACAGCAGCTCCCATAAGCAAAACAAATTGATTACTTCCGCTAATTGCGTCATCTCCATAAATATAATAGACATTAAAGAATAACATAATAACCAATGCTATAATTGGGATCAAGGCTTCCCAGATGTTTAATTCTTTATTCTCAATAATATCTTCGTTTTGGGGATCGGTAGGTGTGATGTTTTGACTTTCCATATACTAAATTCGAAATTTTATGGATGTAATGTTACGATATTAATAAAAGCTATGCAACGTCTACATTGAGTTTAATTACTTTCAAACCTAAATAAAAATGGTGTAAGGGTATAAAATATTCAATTAAAACAATAAAAATATTCTTTTAATCTGTTTTTTGTGTATTTTGTCGGTATTTTTGATTTTATCGAATGGTGATTTTGTCATAAAATTTGTGATGTATTCTATTTTTGTAATACGAAAGAAGAAGAGTAAGAGAAAAATTGGAATTTTTTGATTGTTTTGTGACTTTTTTTGTCCCAGTAAAATAATTCTTGATGAGTTATTTTGAACACTAAACCTAATAAGCCTCATACCCAGAGGCTTTTTGCTTTTTGTATCTATCTATGTAAGATATTTATGAGCTTTATTTGTTCATATTGATGTACTTATTTCTCTAAATTTTTTAACCTTTATTTTGATTCATATACGATATTTAATGAGCTAATTATACTATAATCATAATTATATGTTAAGTGAAATGTGTATTTTATCTTGTTTTTTGGTATTTTGACGATATTTTGTTATTTTTGACGAGGTTGTTTTGTAAGATTATGATGATAACAACATACTTTTGAAATATCAAAAAGAAAAAATACAAAGAAATTAAAATATTGATTAGCCCATTGAACTAGAATTAGTCTTTTTTGCCCAAATTAATTTCGCCCCAAACCCTAATAAGCCTCATACCCCAGAGGCTTTTTTTAGTATAGAATAATATAGCATGTTGTTATAGTTAAAAAATTGTTATTCTAATTTCAATACGATTTTGATAGTGTAGGTTTCATTTTTTATATTGAAATTAGTCGAAAACTAATAGGATGGAAACTAATACATATAAAGGCTTAGAATTATTTTGTTTTTTTGTATTACTACCGATAAGCTTTTTATTAGATTCTCACTTTCTTTTTAAAGTCATACCTACCGTTTTGGGATTTGTTTATATTCTGATTTTTCTTAAAAAGAAAGGGTTGCTGAAGTTGAAATTTCCTGTTAAAGAATATTGGAAACCTTTTTGGAAAGAAATTATAGTTAAGTTTGGGATTATTGCAATAATAACAGGAGTATATGTCTTTTTAATTGCTCCGGATAAGTTGTTTTCTGTACTGATAAAAAGACCAGGGTTATGGATAATCATTCTTTTTATATATACATTTTTGTCTGTTTGGCCACAGGAGATTATATATAGAACCTTTTTTTATGAGCGTTATGAGAATCTAATTAGTAATAAGTGGTTGTTTATTTTTATAAACGCAATCCTTTTTTCCTTAGCCCATCTTTTTTTGAATAGTTTTTTAGTGCAAGTATTAACTTTTGTTGGCGGTTTGTTATTTGCTTATACTTACCAAAAAACAAAATCTACTACCTTAGTTTCTATAGAGCATGCTATTTATGGTAATTGGTTATTTACTGTTGGTATGGGAGAAATGTTAGCCTTTCCCGGCCCTGGATAAATCACAAAAAGTACTCAATAAGCTGGCGTACTGCTTTTCCACGATGACCAATCTTGTTTTTTTCTGATAAAGAAAGTTCGGCAAATGTTTCGGTATACCCATCGGGTAAAAAAACTGGATCATATCCAAAACCTCCTTTTCCTCTTTTATCTTCGGTAATAAAACCAGAGCATATTCCTGTAAATGTTTTGACTTTTCCATTTGATACCAAAGCGATTACAGTTTTAAACTGTGCCTTGCGATTTTCTTTTTCTTTTAACTCTTTTAAGAGCTTATCCATATTGGCATTAGCATCTTTGGCTTCACCAGCATACCTTGCCGAGTATACTCCGGGAGCACCATGCAACGATTCGACTTCAAGGCCTGTATCATCGGCAAAACAATCAAATCCATAATGCTCTTTGATATAATTAGCTTTTTGCATTGCATTACCTTCAATAGTTGTAGAAGTTTCGGGAATATCTTCTATGCAACCTATATCGCTAAGCCCTACTATTTGGATAGTAGAAGGCAGTAATGCTTGTACTTCTTTTATTTTATTATGATTATTGGTAGCAAATACGATTTTCATTTAGAGGTGTAATTTCTAATGTATAGTTTTCAAAAAAATATGTTCTTGTTACGCTTTTGCATCAAAATCTAATACCCATTTCTCCTGGACTTTGAGTACTTGTTCGATAACATCTCTTGCACATCCTTTACCTCCCTTTTTATAGGATACATATTTAGAAGCTTCTTTTACTTCTGCTACTGCGTCTTGAGGGCAAGTTGGTAACCCTACCATTTTCATAACTGGTAAATCAGGAATATCATCACCCATATATAATACATTTTTTATGTTGATATTATTAGCTTCGAGATATTCATTTAGTTGTTCTACTTTATGATGTGCCCCAAGATAAATATCTGTTATTCCTAAGCCTTTTAAGCGTTGACGAACACCTTCGTTTTTTCCTCCAGAAATAATACATATTTTAAAACCCTGTTGTATAGCAGTTTTCAAAGCGTACCCATCTTTAATATTCATTGTTCTTAGCAGTTGTCCATCGGTATTGATAATGACGGTACCATCGGTAAGTACACCATCTACATCAAAAATAAAGGTGGTAATGTGTTGCAGGTATTCTTTATAACTTTTTTCCATATTTAGATTGTATTGCTTTGGTAAGGGTTTTATATAGTTCTTGTTGCGTAGTATCTGTTATTATTTTTAAATGCCTGTTTATCGTTTTAGAATCATTACGTATCCCTGGGCCTGTCTGAGCCAAATCAGGATTCATTTTTGTGATTTTTTGAGCAGTCTCCAAAATTAGAGGGTGCAAAATTTCAAAAGGAACATCGTGTTCATTACAAATATCGTTTGCTGTTGAAAACAAATAATTTGTAAAATTATTTACAAATACAGCAGAAACATGGAGTATATTACGCTGTTCTGAAGAAATTTCATATACCTTATTAGAAAGGGGAGCACTTAGTTTTTTTAATAGCGTAAGATCGGCTTCATTTTCAGCTTCCAAACAAAAAGGAATAGCGCTAAAGTCAACAGCTTTATCTTTGCTAAATGTTTGTAATGGATAAAAAACACCTCTTCTATTAGTATTCACCAGAGCATTTATTGGAACACTGCCAGAGGTATGAGCGATAAGTTTATTTGTAAAAGGTAATAGATTAGAAACCTCTTCGATTGCATCATCACTCACCGCCAGAATATAAATATCAGCTTCTTGTAAGGAGCTAAGATCCTGTATGATAGTGTTTTCTTTCTGATCAGGGTGTAACAGTAATCCTTTACGATTATAGCACTGTACAACTTCTACTGATTTTTGATTATAAAAAGCAGCATACAAGTGTTTAGCTACATTGCCGGCACCAAGAATTATAACTCTAATCATTTGGCTAAAATAAGGAAGTTCCCTTAAAAAGCAGAGCAATACATTTTTTCATTTTTATTTTAAATGAGTTCTATAGTAAAAGGCGGTATTCATATTAATTCAGAATAAAATATTTCGGGAATATTACTCTTCAAAAATTAGGCATGGTTTAAAAAAACGCAAAATTTTGTAACCTTTCTTACATGCACTTATCTAAGGTTTACAATAAATCCTCTTGTAGTTAATACAATAGTAAAAAACTCTTAAAAATCAATACTACATAAATGATTAAAACTTTTACATAATTCATTAAAAATGATCGCTATGAAACTAAGAAAAACAATATTCTTTCTGATGCTCTTTGGCATTAGTATAATTTTTACTCAATGTAAGGATGATGATTTAATTCCAATACCCGAAGAATTGGTAATACCACCTCCGATAGAACTTAATTTGGATCCTGCTTTGGTTGCCGAGGGAAAAGAAATTTTTAGGCATGATACTTTTGGAAGTGAAGCGCAATGGACAGATTTATTAGAGTTGGATAAAGCTATTTTGGGAGTTGCAAATGGTGGGTTTGGACCTGGCCTTGACCCAACTACGGCTTTAGCAATAGGACTTAAAGTAGATGCAGAAGTATTACCACAAGCTGTAGTCGATGGTATTACAGATGGAAGTATTGATTTAACAGATCCAATGACCACCGTAGCTTTGTTAGATTTAGATGCTGTTGTTGGCGTAAAAGGAAGCTTTGATGAAAATAAAAAATTAAAATCTGTAGGAATCACATGTGCCTTATGTCATTCTACAGTAGATGATTCATTTACTTCTGGAATTGGAACTAGAAAAGATGGTTGGGCAAATACAGATCTTAATGTTGGAGCTATTTTGGGGTTTGTTAAAAATGCTCCTCTTGCGGCTATTTTAAGTGTTGATGTCGAGACTTTTAATAACGTTGTTAACGCATGGGGCCCGGGAAGATTTGCTCCTACATTATTAATGGACGGAAAAGTAACAAAACCTAACGGAGAACTAGCAACATTGGTAATACCACCAGCTTATGGGTTACAGGGAATAACCCATGAAACATATACTGGTTGGGGTGAAGTATCCTATTGGAATAGATTTATTGGTGTTTTGGTGATGGGAGGACAAGGGAATTTTTATGATCAAAGATTAAATGATCCCGAAAAATTTCCACTTGCAGTAGAAAGAGGGTTATTTAATGTTAGTGCACCCGTAGATATGGTAGATTCGAAACTGGAAGGCTTACGAGAATATCAATTATCAATACTAGCTCCAACTCCAGATCCAGATAGTTATGATGAGACTTCGGCAATTCGTGGTAAAATACTGTTTGAAAGCAAAGCAAATTGTATTTCTTGCCACTCAGGGCGCGCTTTTGCAGACAATATATTACATACTCCAGAAGAAATTGGGATTGATGATTTTGAAGCAAAGAGATCTCCCACAGAAATGTACAGAACACCTCCATTAAGAGGAGTATTTGTTAAATCTAATGGTAATGGTTTTTTTCATGATGGGAGATTTACTACCCTCGATGATGTGGTTATACATTATAATGATCATTTTAGTCTAGGGTTAACAAATCAAGAACAAGATGACCTGGTCGAATATCTAAAAGCACTATAAAAGAAATAAAAAAGGCCAAATTCTATATTCATAACGGATTTTGGTCTTGCTTTTTTTGATATTTTTTTCAGAAGTGGGTAGCATTAAAAGTATATAGAATATGACATCTTTCTATAAAAACTGAAAAAGTAATATCGGTTATACTTATACTTCTGTTAAAACCATAAAATCAAAAGGCGATCATGGTACATTATCCTTCTAAAAATAGTAAATTTGCCCAGCAAAAAAAGAAAGGTTACTATGCAAGATAAGCTAGCGAGTATTTTGTTCTCCACACGATTAATGGCAGTTTTATTTATTGTTTTTGCGTTTTCTATGGGAGTAGGAACGTTTTTAGAAGACGCACACGGAACCACAGCCTCTAGAATTTGGGTGTATAATACATGGTGGTTTGAGGCTATTATGGTGTTTTTTGTTATTAATTTCTGCGGAAATATTGTACGCTACAAATTATATAAGAAAGACAAATGGGCAACGTTATTACTTCATTTATCTTTTATTTTAATTATCATAGGAGCTTTTGTTACTCGATATATAAGCTATGAAGGCGTTATGCCCATTAGAGAAGGTGAAACTACATCTACTTTTCTTTCTGAAAAAACATATTTATCCGTTTTTCTGGATGGAGAAATTAATGGAGAACCCCGAAGACGTATTATTACAGAAGCACTAGAGTTAGCTGAAGCAACTAATAATGATTTTACTATTCATACCGATTATAATAAGCAACCTGTTACAATAACATATCAAAACTATATCCAGGGAGCAGAAATGGGATTAGTTGAGACAGAAGATGGAGAGAACTATCTTAAAGTAGTAGAAGCAGGAGATGGTAATCGTCATGATCATTTTCTAAGAGAAGGAGAAGTTTCTAATATTCATAATATATTGGTTAGCTTTAATAAACCAACCAAAGGAGCAATAAATATTACCTATAAAAATGATGATTACTTTATAGAATCTCCTTTTGATGGGTCATTTTTAAGAATGGCAGATCAGATGCAAGGATTAGTATTTAAAGATAGTCTTCAACCTTTAATGCTTAGATCACTATATCAAACTGCCGGAATGCAATTTGTAATTCCTGATCCTGTAATTACCGGTAAGTACGATGTAGTTCCTATAGAAGTTAAAGATAAAGGACAAGAAGATGCCTTGGTATTAAATATCTCTACCAATGGAGAAAACAAAGAAATTAAGCTATTGGGAGGAAAAGGATATAATAATGATATGACCAAAATCTCGTTAGGAGGTTTGGATATGTATTTTAGCTATGGCTCTAAACAAATGGAATTGCCTTTTTCATTAAAATTGAATGACTTTATCGCCGAAAAATTTCCTGGGACAAAGAATGTTTATAAATCTTTTAAGAGTAAGGTTGATATTGTAGAAGGAAATTCTTCTCAACCATATGATATTTATATGAATCATGTACTAGATCATAAAGGATATAGATTTTTTCAGGCTTCTTTTGATCCAGATGAAAAGGGAACTGTGCTTTCTGTAAATCATGATCGTTGGGGTACCTGGATTACTTATGCTGGGTATATGCTACTATATTTAGGGTTAATGTTAATTCTTTTTACCAAAGGATCACGTTTTAAAGAAATAGAAGATAAATTGAGTAAAATAAAGAAAAAGAAAAAAGCATTGACCATATTTTTGGCATTAATAGTATCTACTTTTTCTTTTGCGCAAGACCAATCTCAGCCTGATCATACAAATCACTTACCATCGTTGCCAACTAAAGCACAATTAGATTCGGTTATTTTGGCTAATGTTGTTCCTGCTGTTCATGCAGCTAAATTTGGTAGTATTGTGATTCAGGACGAAAGAGGGAGAATGAAACCGGTAAATACTTTTTCCTCAGAATTATTGCGTAAACTTAGCAAAAAAGATACCTATAAAGGTTTAAATGCAGACCAGGTGTTTGTATCGATGGTAGAAAATCCATTTATCTGGTACAGTATGCCAATTATAGAAATTCAAAGAGAAAATGATAGTATACGTAAGATATTAGGGGTTCCAAAAAGTGAAAGAAGAGTATCTTTAATAGATCTTGTAGAACCCGATGGATCTTATAAATTAACTCCTTATTTAGAAAAAGCTAGTAGTACCAATACACCTAGTAGTTTTGAAAAAGATTTTCTTAAAACTCATGAAAAGTTTTATTTGTTAAATCAGGCTTTAGGCGGAGGAATCCTAAGAGTTTTTCCGGTTCCGGGTGATGAAGGAAACAAATGGGTTTCTATGCCCGAGCTAAATGAATTTAAATTTAGCGGGATGGATTCGGTATACACCAGACAGATTATTCCGATTTATCGCCAGTCTTTACGAGAAGCAAGAAAAACAGGGGATTATAGCAAACCTGATCAATATATTGAAAGTATTAAAAGTTTTCAGAAAAAATTTGGAAACGAAGTATTACCAACGGATAAAAAAATCGAAGCAGAAATTGCACTGAATAAATATGATATTTTTAGAACACTATATCGATACTATGGAGTAATAGGCCTACTGCTAATGATCTTTGTAGTTGTTAGAATATTTAAGGATTCTAAAATTGTAAGAGCTTTAATAAATAGTGCAATTGGTATCGTTATTCTTCTTTTTATTCTACATACTGCGGGATTGATAATACGTTGGTATGTTTCGGGACATGCACCATGGAGTGATGCGTATGAATCTATGATTTATGTTGGATGGACAACCCTGGCAATTGGCCTCGCTTTTGGAAAAAGAAGTAACCTTACCATTGCAGCTACCACCTTTGTGGCGGCAATCATCTTGTTTTTTGCTCATGAAAACTGGACAGATCCTGCAATTGCAAATTTACAACCTGTATTAGATTCATATTGGGTATTAATTCATGTGTCTATTATTGTAGGTAGCTATGGCCCATTCTTTGTCGGAGCAATTTTAGGAATCCTATCATTGTTATTAATGATATTGACAACAGAATCTAATAAGAAACGAATGGATCTTAATATTAAAGAGATAACCATTATCAATGAGATGGCACTTACTATTGGATTAGTAATGCTTACTATTGGTAATTTCCTGGGCGGAATGTGGGCTAATGAGAGTTGGGGACGATACTGGGGTTGGGATCCAAAAGAAACATGGGCTTTGATAAGTATTATGGTATATGCTTTTATAATACATATGCGATTAGTTCCCGGATTACGGGGAAGATGGTGGTTTAATCTGGCTTCAGTTATTGCTGTCTATAGTATTTTAATGACATATTTTGGAGTTAATTTTTACCTCAAAGGGTTGCATTCATATGCTAGTGGAGATAAAGTAATTACACCCAATGCAGTCTACTATTCTATTGCCTTTTTAGCTCTACTAGGCATAGTTTCATATTGGAGAAACAAAGTGCATTATAAGAAAGCTAAAAAAGCAATTTCTACAAAGAAATAATCATATCTTTTATTTCTGATATCTCCAAAATTCATTTCTGTGATATCTTGATAATCATCTTATGATTTTATATTAAAAGATAGATTTACATATTCTTTTTGCGATTATTGAAAATAATTTTAAGAAGGATAATGAGGTTAAATGCAGTGTTTACTACAGTTTTTATGTTTTTTTTAAGATCATCTTAAAAAAAAATAAAAAAAATATTCATCAGTCCCGAAAAATGGGACTCATTACTCGTATTCTTGTACTGTAATAAATAATTAGAGAGTATTATCTAGTATAGGAGAAGCAATTTTGAAGAAAGCGATACATTTTATAAAGTAGCACATTCAGAACTTCTTTATTTAGATCAGACTTTGATGTTGTAGTATCTAAAACTAATGTAATAACGCTTTCACTAATGCAAAAAAAATTAGGTAACAAGTATAGTTTTTATGTAGTGATGTTAGATTATTATTACTTAATAGATTTAAATAAAATTTTAAGAGATGAAGTATTTTTTTAAGTGTTTAACATTCAATTATTTTACTGTTTTTTACTTAAAAACACCAATTCTGTTAAAGATAAGTTAACCATAAATTGTTTTATTTTGATTTGAAAAAATAGTATGTTTGCCCGAGTAATAAGATTAATATAAAACCCCATTAATTTTAATGCTAGTCCTACAAATAATTTCATAAATATTAAAAAGAATATTGCTTAGAAAAATCTACTTAAGTGCTTGTTTTTGAGTGATTTGTCTTGATTTTAGCTGATAGCGTTAAGTTGTTGGATAGGGAGATATTTGGCTTATTTTAAAACCGTTTTTGACATTAATAAAAAGTAACTAACTGACTAAAAATAAAAAATAAATGAAGCAGATAAAAGCACGCCTTGGTGATTCTATTGCATTTGTCTTAACAGTATTTTTAACTCTTGTTTTAACATTTCCTTTACTGGCTCAAGTTTCTTCAACAGAACGCCAGGCATTAATAGATTTTTATAATGCCACTAATGGAAATAATTGGAAAAATACGATAGAGGGAAATCAACCTTGGTTGATTAATGACCCTAATTCTTTAGTAAGTGATTGGTATGGTGTTACAATACTTAATGGTAAGGTTACCAAATTAAGTTTTTTTAAAAATAATCTAACCGGTACTCTGCCAAACTCAATAGGAGATTTATCTTCTATAAATCAATTAATACTTAGTGGTAATGATATTGGAGGAGAATTACCTGCAAGCTTGGGGCAAATGACAGGGTTACAATCACTTCATTTGAGTGGCAATGAATTTTCTGGGGCAATACCAATAGCAGCATTATTAAATGCACCAGGTTTGTCACGTTTATATTTTGATGGTAATAATTTTTCAGGTACGATTCCACCTCAATTGGGGCAATTAGCAAATCTTACGTTTATTAATATGGGCTACAATCAGTTAACAGGAACGATTCCGGTTGAACTGGCACAGCTTTCAAAATTAGGTTCTTTATACTTATCAAATAATAAGTTTACAGGGGCTATACCACAAGAATTAGGACAATTAGCTAGTCTCCAAAAACTTTCCTTGGCAAGTAATGAACTTACAGGAGTTATTCCTGAAAGTCTAGCTTTATTAACCAACCTGGGATCTCTATCACTAGGTGGTAACCAACTTACAGGAACTATTCCTCCACAATTAGGGCAGTTATCAAAATTATATGCTCTAAGTCTAAACAATAATAATTTAACCGGGACATTACCATCAGAACTAGGACAATTAGTAAATATGAAACGTCTTTATGTTTCTGATAATCAGATATCTGGTGGTATACCTACTAGTTTTGGGCAGATGTCAAAATTAGAAAATTTACAATTAGGAAAGAATCAGCTTACCGGTAGCATTCCTTCAGAAATGGGATTATTGTCTAATGTGGTGAGAATTGGCTTGTCGAGTAATAAAATTAGTGGTAACATACCTTCAGAACTAGGTCAATTAACAAAAATAGAGCATATTCACTTTCATAATAATGACTTAACCGGTTCGATTCCTATATCATTTAAACAATTGGTTAATTTAAAAGCATTATACCTTTATAATAATAGCCTTTCTGGGAAAATTCCAACAGAAATAAGTACGTTACCCAAGCTAAGTAATTTTGGGATTTCGGGTAATCAATTTGTGTTTTCTGATTTCCAACCTGAGTTCGCTGCATATCAAGCAAACTTATCTAGTTTTACTTATAATAATCAGAAAAATGCAGATGTCGAAGAAACACTTAGTGCATCTATAGGAGGGAGCGTTACATTAACATCAAACGTATTTACAAATTCTAATAATACATATCAGTGGTATAAGGGAACTACCATTATTCCTGGAGCAACTAATAAAGAGTATACAATTGCAAATGTAAGCGAAACTGATGCAGGAGTTTACAAACTGCTTGTTAAAAACAGTGTGATAACAGGACTTAGTATCTATCGTAATAACATAACATTATCGGTAACTCAGGCGGCAGATAATGCTTGTGGGGTTTCTGCATCAGAAAGACAGGCGTTGATAGATTTATATAATAGTACCGATGGTGCTAATTGGACGAATACACAGGCCAATAACAGACCATGGCTGGTTAACGATCCTAATTCTCCTGTTTGTGACTGGGCAGGTGTTACAGTTACCAATGGAAAAGTAACAAAATTGTCTTTATCATATAACGGATTGAAGGGAACAATTCCTGCATCTTTTGGAAACTTAACACATTTAACTTTTGTTAACCTTACTATTAATAAATTATCAGGCTCTTTACCAGATTCAATAAGTAGTTTGGTAAATGTAGAAACATTTACTGTTGAGCGTAATACTATGACTGGCACTATTCCCACATCTATTGGTAGTATGGTTGCATTAAAAGTTTTAAACCTGGGCTCTAACCAATTTTCAGGAGGAATCCCTGTGTCATTACAAAATCTTACGAACTTAACAGCATTAAGTTTATTTCGAAATACTCTTACCGGTTCGATTCCAGCTGAGTTAGGAAATTTATCTAATCTGGAATATCTTAATTTGTTTAGCAATCAACTTACAGGAGTAATTCCAGCTTCTATTGGTAATTTGTCTAAGCTAAAGAAATTGATGTTATATATTAACCGCTTAGAAGGACCAATGCCATCAGAATTGGGTAATTTATTGAGTTTAGAAGAACTCCATTTTGAGCGTAATACTATCACTGGTTCAATTCCAGTATCTTTTGGAAATTTATCATCTCTACAGTACTTAAATCTTGGGAATAATGCATTAAATGGTAGTATTCCAAAAGAATTAGGTAATTTATCTAATTTAACAAAACTATATCTTTTCTGGAATAAATTAGAAGGTGAAATTCCTTTAGAATTAGGTAATCTAACGAAGATAGAAGTTTTAAGTTTTACCAGAAATTTACTTACTGGAGCAATTCCGGCTTCTATTGGTCAGTTACCTGGTTTAACGAATTTGGGATTAGGGATAAATGAGTTTTCAGGAAGTATTCCATCAGGATTATCAAGTTTGACATCTTCAGATATTTTAAATTCATTAAGTTTTGAAAATAATAGTTTTGTTTTCAGTGATTTTGAATCAGATTTTACTACCTATAAGAGTAATTTAACCACGTTTACTTATCTCACACAAGGTAAAGTAGATCAGGCAGAGACTTTATCTGTAGCTGCTAATGGTAGTATTACTTTATCGAGTACAGCATTAACCAGTACGAATAACAGTTATCAATGGTATAAAGATGGAGTAGCAATTACAGGAGCTACCAATAAGGATTTGGTTATCTCTAATGCTACAGATGCCGATGCAGGGGTATATCATTTTACAGCTGCTAATAGTATTGTTACAGATTTAACATTAACACGTAATCCGATAACCTTATCAATTGGTACTGGAGATACATGTGGAGTATCTACATCAGAAAGACAGGCTTTGGTAGATTTATATAATAGTACCGATGGTGCTAATTGGCGTAATAATGCCAATTGGGTAACTGATACTCCTGTTTGTGACTGGACAGGAGTTACAGTTACCGATGGAAAAGTTACTGGTCTATATATATTTGACAATGCACTTAACGGAGAGCTACCAGCTTCTATAGGAGATTTAATTCACCTTACTTCAATATCAATTACAAGACATGGGCGCTTAACAGGTAGTATTCCGACAACAATTGGTAATTGGACCAATATTAAACAGATAGACTTTAATGCAAATAAGCTTACCGGCCCAATCCCTACAGAATTGGGGACTTTATCAGCCTTAGAAAATATTAACTTATTTAGGAATACCCTTAGTGGTACAATTCCACCTTCATTAGGTGGTTTGCCAAACTTAGTCCATTTAACATTAGCAGAAAATGGATTAACCGGTTCAATTCCTGTATCATTGTCAAACTTATTAAATTTAAAGACGTTAAATTTTTTCCAGAATTCTTTAACAGGAGCTATCCCTGTAGAATTAGGTAATCTAAGCAAACTAGAAACATTAAACCTAGCAAGAAATGGCCTTAGTGGTAGTATTCCTTCTTCTTTAGGAGGGTTAAGTAATTTAACAGGATTATCTTTAAATGCGAATAACCTCACTGGCTCGATTCCTTCAGAATTAGGTAATCTTTCTAAATTAACAGGCCTTAATCTATTCAGAAATAGTCTTAGTGGTTCAATCCCTGTATCATTAGGGCAATTATCGAATTTGACATTTTTATCTATAGAAGACAATAAAATCACAGGAGAGATACCATCTGCTTTAGGTAATTTATTAAAACTGGAAAAGCTGTATTTGTCTACTAATCAAATTACGGGCTCTATTCCTTCAAGTATTGGTAGTTTGGCAGGATTAAAAACTCTAGAGCTTTTGCGCAATCAATTGTCGGGAGTAGTACCTTCTGGTTTAGCAGTATTAGCAACCAATGATATATTGAACAGCTTTGGTTTTAGTACTAATAATTTTGTTTTTAGTGATTTCGAATCAGATTTTACTACGTATAAAAATAATATAACAGGTTTTGCTTATCTCACACAAGGTAAAGTAGATCAAACAGAGGCTTTATCTGTAGCTGCCAACGGTAGTATTACTTTATCGAGTACAGCATTAACCAGTACGAATAACAGTTATCAATGGTATAAAGATGGAGTAGCAATTACAGGAGCTACCAATAAAGATTTGGTTATTTCTAATGCTACAGATGCCGATGCAGGGGTATATCATTTTACTGCAACCAATAGTATTGTAACAGATTTAACATTAACTCGTAATCCGATTACTTTAACGATTGGTGCTGGAGACACATGTGGGGTCTCTGCAGCCGAGCGTCAAGCGTTGGTAGATTTATATACTAGTACCGATGGTGCTAATTGGACGAATATAACAGCAAATAATAAGCCTTGGCTGGTTACTGATCCAGCTTCTAAAGTATGCGATTGGTATGGAGTTACTGTAACCGAAGGTAAAGTGACAGAATTAGCACTTGATAATAATAATTTGGTAGGTACCATTCCAAACACCATATCTGATTTATCAAATTTGAAATCTTTGTCCTTAAATAAGAATACTATTTCAGGAAGTATTCCTAATACCATAGGGGGATTGGTAAACTTAACGAATTTATCTATCGACAATAATAAGTTAACAGGTACAATTCCTGCATCTATTTCTGGTTTATCGAAACTAACCAATCTTTCTTTATTTTTGAATAGATTGAGCGGTGCAATTCCTTCAGAGTTAGGTAGTTTGTCGAATTTGAAGGTTATTCATATTGGTCTTAATCAGTTTCAAGGTCAGATACCATCAAGTTTAGGAAACTTATCTAAGCTTACATATTTATATTTAAGTAACAATAAACTAGAAGGAGAAATTCCTGTAGAATTAGGGAATCTAATAAACCTACAAACCTTAGAGATTTCTAACAATAGTTTTTCTGGTACAATCCCTAGTCAAATATCTAATTTTGCAAACCTTCTTCATTTTAGATTTAAAGGCAATGGTTTTGTGTTTAATAGTTTTGAAACAGAGCATCTTGCATATAAATCAAAACTTACAAATTATATATTCTCTCCTCAAGATAAAGTAGATCAAACAGAGACTCTATCCGTAGCTGCTAATGGTAGTGTTACATTATCTAGTACAGCATTAACAAGCACAAATAATAGCTACCAATGGTATAAGGACGGTACAGCAATTACGGGAGCAACTAATAAAGATTTAGTTATCTCTAATGCTACAGATGCCGATGCAGGGGTATATCATTTTACAGCTGCCAATAGTGTAATAACAGATTTAACATTAACTCGTAATCCTATAACCTTATCAATAGGTGCTGGAGATACTTGTGGGGTGTCTGCAGCAGAACGCCAGGCGTTGATAGATTTATATAATAGTACAGATGGTGCTAATTGGACCAATACAATAGCAAATAACAAACCTTGGCTAATTAATGACCCTACTTCTAAAGTATGTGATTGGTATGGGGTTACTGTAACAAATGGGAGAGTATTAGATTTAGTACTAGAGAATAATAATTTAGTGGGCGAAATTTCTCCAACAATTGTGAATTTAACTACTTTAAGACTTTTAAGCCTAGTTCGAAACTCATTGGGAGGAACAATTCCTGATAATTTGAATTTATTAGTGAATTTGCAGCATTTACGTTTAGGAGATAATCAATTGATAGGTTCAATCCCAAGAGAATTAGGTCAACTATCAAAGCTTATCGATATACTTTTGGGGTCTAATAAATTCACAGGGACTATTCCTAATGAGTTGGGACAATTAACAGCTTTAAGGGACCTAAGACTAAATAATAATGAATTAACAGGGACTATTCCTAATGAGTTGGGGCAATTATTAAAACTTGAAACGGCACTATATTTATATGATAATAAACTAACAGGTACAATTCCCTCATCTTTGGGAGGATTAACTTTATTACAAAATTTAAGACTAGAAAAAAATCAATTAACTGGATTTATTCCATCGGAAATAAGAAACTTGTCAAATTTAAGAGAATTAACTCTTGGTAATAATAAATTAACAGGTAATATACCCGATTTTTCAAATTCTCAATTGGTTAAACTATTTTTTGAAAACAATGCTTTTATTTTTAATGATTTTGAATCAGAATTTAATTCATATCAAGCTAAGCTAGGAGCAAATTTCCGATATGTTTCCCAAGCTAAAGTAGATCAAACAGAGACTTTATCTGTAGCTAACAATGGAAGTATTACATTATCTAGTATAGCATTAACCAGTACAAATAACAGCTATCAATGGTATAAGGATGGAGCAGCAATTACAGGAGCGACAAATAAAGATCTGGTTATCTCTAATGCTACTGATGCCGATGCAGGAGTGTATCATTTTACAGCGGCCAATAGTATCGTTACAGATTTAACATTAACACGTAATCCGATTACTCTTGAGGTTACGCCAGCAGTAAATGAACTTGAGGTTACGATAAATACCAAAGATCTTCCAAATTCGGAGTTTGATATTGTATCGGGTAGTATAACAATACCCGGTGTGATAAGCGGGAATGCAGATAGCGAAACACTTGTTAATCTTGGAGCCAATACCGGAGAGAATAAAACGGTTCTTATTAATGTAAAACCTTCTCAAAATACAGGAGCACTTCATCTAAGATTTGTAGCAAATACTAGTGGTATCTCGAATGTACAGGTATCCAGTGGAGGTAATTGGCTGGATTTCTCACCCGAGTTTTATCGTATAGAAGGGAGTACACTATATTTTATGAATAAAAAAACCACCCCAGTTGTACCGTTTACTATTAATCTAATTAATGGAGTACAGTACGATTCTTCGGTACCATTAACGATCAATGTTAATAACAGTATTGATCTTACCGGGGCAACTGTAGAGATTTTTTCTCCTTCAAATGCTAATATAGTTGTTCAGCCAAGTACCAGTATTAATGGTTTTGTCTTAAGTACAACATTAACAGAAGCAGGGTCCTATACGTTTATCATGAAAATTCAGAATAAATCCTTTAAAGGACATTTTCTGGTAGCCGGATCTGGTCAAACAGGGAATAGTTCATTTTAAAAACAATAATTCATAATTACTTATAAAATTAAATAAGGTGAAAATAAATAATAAAATACACTTTTTGATAACACTACTTATGTTGCTGGTCATCGCTTATTTATGCTTTCAGCAGTATAATACCAAAAAAAATGTAATCGTAAATGCTCAGACAGTTTTAGAAAACTATCAGGGTTTTAAAGAGGCTCAGGACTTGTTCGAGATCAAAACCAAGGAGATGCAAGATACGTTCGAAAAACAAAAAAGTATGTATGAATCCAAATCTAATGAACTCGAAATTATTTCTGATAAATTATCGAATCAGGAAAGGATTGTAAAGAAAGGAGAACTAGAGGTTCTTAAAGCCAAAACGGTTCAGTTAGGTAAGGCAATCGAACAAAAAGTAATAGCTCAGGAAGAAGAATTGCTACAAGGTGTATATAATAAGATTAATGATTTTGTTAAACGCTATGCAGAAACTCATGATATTGATTTGATAGAAGGAATAACAAATTCTGGAAATATAATGTATGCATCTGATGCCATAGATATAACACAAGATATTATAGAAGGATTAAATAAAGAATATGTTGAAGGGATTAAAGAATAGTATATACGTTTTTCTGTTGATTGCTATGGGTTGTAGCTCTTCAATTAATAGTGAAAAAGAGCTTTTAAAGTGGTTAGGAGATCCAGATCATGGATTTATAAAAAAAACAAAAGCAAATGGGTTTTTGTTATCAATGAAATATTTACCAGCAGAGTATCTAGCGCTTAATGAGATGAAAAAAGATAACAAAACTGATATGAAGGATTTTCAGGGATATGTAGATAAGTTTAAAAACTCTAAAACTTTTTTGTTGACCATAAGTCATGATGAAGAGACAGTAAATGTAAGCAATTATAACGTTGCTAACCTTAGTGAATACGGACAGAGAATAAGGGATTTAAGTTTCAATATAAAAGAAGTATTGGTTTTAAAGACAAACTCTGGTAAAAAATATAATCCTGTTCTAACCACTATGGAAAATGCATATGAAATAGCTAATAAAAAGTCAATTTATATGGTGTTTTCAGACGATCAAAAAGAAATATTGAATTCAGAACAACTAGACATTGTATTTCAGGATACTTTTTTGGATACAGGAATAAGTCATTTTGTTTTTGAAAACGAAAAAATAAATAATCTACCAAATTTAAACTTTTAATTAAGAGCACTTATGATTTCAATACGTAAGAAAAATATTAAGATCATCACATACTTTTTGCTATGTGATATGTTGATTGGAATTTTTGTACCATCAGTAGGTTCATTATATGCTTTAACATCAGGGCCTGGTTCACCAGAGTTTTCGAGTTTTGAACCCGTAGCAACTACAAATCTGGTAGATCCTTTGTCGGGTAATTTTACGTATAACTTACCTGTAATTCAAATTCCCGGACCTGATGGCGGAGGATATGCAATGTCATTATCTTATCATAGCGGAACTTCATCTGAAGAAGAATCTTCGTGGGTTGGACATGGTTGGACTTTAAATCCAGGAGCAATAAACACAAGTGTTCGAGGCTATCCCGATGAATATAACAATGCACCAATAGATGTGTACAATAAAACAAGACCAAGTTGGACAATGTCGGGTGCTGTAAAACTTAATGTTGAAGCCTTTAGTGTTGGTGTAGGGATTTCTGATTATGTACGATATAATAATTATCAAGGAGTTTCCAGAACTTCATCGATAGGGTTGTCTAAAGGATTTGCCAGTCTATCTCTTAATCGATCAGCTACAGGAGTCACCTTTAGTGCGGCAATTAATGTTTATGCACTTTTAAGTAAAAATGGAGGCGGAGATAAGAACACGCCTGAAGTTGAACTTCAAAAGAAGGCAGAAAAAAATGATGCTGATAAAAATGCCAAAAAGAAAATGTCAGTAAAAGCTAATGCTATCCCAAAAGGTTTAGGATCAATGCCTACTACAATATCTACCTTTGGATTACAAACATTTACCGATGTTGGGCAGTCGGTTTCCTTAACGAAACTTAAGGGAATGAATGTGAATTTAAGTTATGGATTACAAATTAATCCAGCTGTTGCTCCTGTTGGAGTTGAAGGAGGGTATATTGGTTCATTTTCTATAAACCATTCTATAGCACATCGAATTTTGAATGCTTCAGGGTATATGAATGGGACAAGTGCTAAATCTGATTACTTTACAGAAAAGGCTCAGCTTTTTGATAGACGAGATTTCTTTATTGGTATTCCTTTTAGTACACCGGATAATCACTCTCTATCTGGTGAAGGTTTATCTGGCGGGTTTCGTGCATTTGCAGATGGTCCAAGAACCTTTAGTAATGATGAAAATGTAAAGAATAGAATAAAAACCTACGGTGTTGGTATAGAAGGAATGATAGGTACTAATGTTGGAGTAGGGGTAAATCTTTCTTTCGGAAGAAGTAAATCAGAAATGCAGTATTTTCCAGGAAATGGATCACATAGTAATCTAAAATACAGGTTTTATGGAGATATGGGCGGAAAGGTGAATTTTGCTAATAATGATATTGCAAATGTAGAATTGGGGGCAAGCCCTAATTTTCCTGGGGTAAAAGGAGTAAGTGCTGCTGTTAGGAATGATGGAAAAGCGTTTTTAGACCCAACTATTGATTCTAAAATCAATACTTCATCACATATCGAAAAATTAAGCACTGGTGGATATGAAATATTTAATGACGCAGGAATTAAATACGGGTATTCTCAACCAGTAATGGTTAGAAATACATCCAACCTTTCTTTTGGAATAGACGAAAATGACAACATAGAGAAAAATCATTTAGCATATACAACTACCTATTTATCTAATGATTACAAAGTAGATGTTTGTAAACAAGATAGAGTAACCGGAGAGGTAAGAGCTCTGCCACATGAAAATATATCGTTATTAAAAGTTATTACGACTCCAGATTATATTGATCTTGGTACTGCAGGGGTAGATGACAGTGATTTTGGTGGATGGACTTCGTTTGAGTATCATAAAAAATACGGAGAGGCGAGTGAGAAAGGAAAATGGTATCGCTGGAGAACTCCTTACAATGGTCTTTTCTATAATAAAAATTCGATTTCTGATGTTAAAGACGATGCGGGTTTTGTAACTACAGGAGAGAAAGAAGTGTTTTTTCTTAAAAAAGTGGAAACAAAAACTCATGTAGCTTATTTTGTTACCAATACATCTAACGCTGCTAGATTTGGAGTTACCGGATCAGGTGCAAGTTATTTACAAGGATCACAAACAGCAAGATTAGATGGTTTGGCAGCACAAGATTTAACAACAAATGAAGATCCTTCTTCTAAAAGTGCAACGGCAAAAGGAACAGATGAATTAGAATACCTTGAAAAAATAGTATTGTTTTCTAAAGCACGGCCAGATGTGCCATTGCAGGTAACTAATTTTCAGTACGATTATTCTTTAGTTCAAAACTTACCGAATAATAAAAATGGAAATTATCCTAATAATAAAACCTCTGTAAATAGTGGAAAATTAACACTTAAAAAAGTATGGTCAGAATTTGAAGGAGTCGTAGACTCTAGAATCAGCTCATATAAATTTGGATATCAATATACATCTAATCATCAAATGGATGTTCAATATTCACTATCTGCTCAAAATCCGGATTACGGTCCACATCTTTTGGATTCATGGGGATATAATCAATTTAATGTAAGAGGTAATGCAAATAGTGCAGAAAACAGACATCTTAATTTAATTACATGGCCATATCAGGGAGATATTCCACAAAAGCAATTTGACCCGGCTGCATGGCAGTTAAAACAAATAGTACTACCATCTGGAGGAGAAATTCTGGTAGAATATGAAAGTAAGGATTATTCGTATGTTCAGGATAGAGATGCCATGGCAATGGTACGATTGTCAAGCGCTTCAAACACATATGATGACCCTACATATACTTTAGATTTATCTGATATAGGAGGGTATTCTGATGGGTTATGTGAAAAAATTAATGAATATTTCCTGGAAGGAAAACCTAATGCTGGTGGTGAAATTGATGTTCGTAAAAGGATATATTTTAAGCTATTATATGCATTAGAAGATAATAATCCCGATTTATTAGGATGTCAATCAGAGTACATAACGGGATATGCTAAGATCTCAAAAATTACATGTAATGGAAGTTCAATTTCTATTACTCTAAAATCGAAAAATAGAAAGAACCATACAAAATATTCAGGAAATACATTTACAGAAGAATCTCAAGAGGATCGAAACTATAGGCTAGTACCTAGACAAGCCTGTCATGATTATTATGTTACACAAAGATGGGGTAAATATTCTGCAGGTTGTGAGGGTAAAATAGAAAAAGAATATGAAGATGCAATTGCAGCCAGGCTTTTAGACTGTAATGGAGATATTGGTAGCACAGGTTTAGGAAAAGCTATCAAAACATTAAAATACGCGCAAAAAGGAATAGAAAAATTAGCAAACAGAGGGATAAATGTTTCATTTCCTGATAGAGGTGAAACATGTAAAAAGTTAAACCCTGGTTTATCATATCTTAAAATACCTATCAATAAAGCAAAACGTGGAGGAGGAGTTCGGGTTAAAAAAGTTTTGATGTATGATAAAGGTATAGAATCTGGAGATGAAGCTACCTATGGTCAAGTTTATAAATATGAACTAGAGGACGGAAGATCTAGTGGTGTTGCGACTAATGAACCACAAGAAATGAGAGAAGAAAATCCTCTGGTAGAATTTCTTCCTAAAAAGAATCAATCCTGGATTAATAGGATGATTGCTGGTAAAGACAAAGAACAAACCGAAGGACCAATAGGAGAATCATTGCTTCCAGCTGCTTCGGTAAGTCATTCAAGAGTAGTAGTAGAGAATATCCATACCGGTAAAACAGGCACAGGGCATACTATTCATGAATTTTATACATGTAAAGATTATCCATATGATAAGTTATATGATTATAAATTATATGAAGGAAATGAAAGAAAGTTTGATTTTGCTAATGAACATCCAGAACGTGGTGTTTCTTATTCTGTACTTCAAGAAAACATGCATCATGATAGACTTAATCTTCCTAGTCCTTATTTCGCATACGGTTTTGATAAAGCGTGGGCTTCTCAAGGGTTTAGATTTATACAAAATGGGATGCATGGCGTTCCTAAATCGGTAAGAACATACGGAGGTAGTTATACTCCTGGAAATAAAAGCTATATCTCTTCGGGGCAGGATTTTTATTACTATGAACCAGGGGAGAAAGTAAAACTATTTACAGGATTTGATGGACAAGATTCTGGTACTTATGTGTGGGACGTACCGGGGAAAGAAATGGATGTTACTCAAGAAGGGTATAGTATTGAAAATGAGGATTTAGATTTTGAATTTGAAATAGACGTAAGTGTTGGATTAACTATACCACCGCCAATATTTGTATCATTTGGCTTAGTATTTAGATACAAAGAACAATTATTAACCAAATACGCTACATCAAAGGTTATAAAATATCCAGCGATTCAAAAAAAGATAGTTTCATATACAGATAATATCGCATCTACGACAGAAAACCTTGCATTTGATTATGCTACCGGACGCTCTGTTTTAACAAAAACATATGATGCATATCATGGTATTGATTTAACTGCTTCAAACCAAAAGCACGATGGATCTATTTATAACCTAAATATTCCTGCACATTGGAATCATGATAAAATGGGGCAGAAGTCCAGGATATCAAATAATACCAATCAATTACTAGCTAGTGCAGGACAGTTTGTAACCTATGGAGCAGATGCTAACCCAATTAATGACAATGGCACTTGGACCATTAAGTCGAATAAAGTTATATCTGCGGGAGCAAGTACTTATAATGTATTGGCCGGAGTTTCTGAGTGGACAAATAATCAAAGTGTAAATACCGAATATGGATCCTTAGGAAATCCATCAGTATATAGAATGCATGAAAATTATACATTTAAAGGAAACGTAAAGAAATCTTCAGATCGTAACACAAATTCTGGAAAAATTTATGAAGGTGGTATTGTAGAAAACTTTACCCCGTTTAATTATAATGCAAATTCACAGGACGAAAAATGGGTGAAACTCACAGAGGTTACCAAGTATTCGCCTAATGGAGCAGCATTAGAAGAACAAGATGTTTTAGGGATTTATAGTGCTTCTAAGTACGGATATAACTTTACACTTCCGACTATGATTGCTAAAAATTCAACCTATGAAGAAATGTATTTTGAGCATTTTGAAGATAAAGTAGGTGTCGAAACAGGTTTGGTAACAGATATAGCACATTCAGGAATATATTCAAAACAAATTGTATCTGGCGAGAGTTTACTAAAAAATGTTACCGCCGGAAACTTATTATCAACTACTGGGGGTTGGTTAAAATTTTGGACAAAATCTGATGAAAATCTGATTAATCCACAGATTCAAATCAATGGTAATACATTGACTCCAGAGTTTATGGCAAAAACAGGAGAGTGGTCCTTATACAGAACTTACATAACGCCACAATCTTTTGTTTCTGGCCAGGTAGTTTCAGTAAGTCTAAGTTTTGAAAACTCACAAGTATATATAGATGATATCAAATTTAATCCTAAAGAAGCGCAAACAACATGCTATGTATATGATGTAAAATCACTTCGATTATTAACCTTATTTGATGATCAACATTTTGGATTGTACTATCAGTATAATGGAGAAGGACAATTGATTCGTAAACTAATCGAGACAGAAAAAGGATTAAAGATAATAACAGAAACACAATATAATTTACCAAAAGAAAGCCGTGAAAGAATTTAAAGTAATAGCCCTGATTGCATATTGTTGTTTTCATTTTAGTGGATATGCTCAAAATGAAACCTCAAGTAAATGCAGAGATAGAATTTTAGAATATCTGGATGGTATGCAGGAAGTAATATCTCCAAAGAAAGGACAGGTGTATTATATGAAATATAGTACGAATACAACTTTTTTTAAAAAGTATAACCTTCCTGTTTCTTCTACCAAAAGTGAAATGCTTATCGCAGAGTATAAAATCTTTATGGACGATGAAAACATGAAGATATATGGAGATGATAAGGAAATGTTTGTGGTTTTGCCTAAAATTGGAAAGATATACTGGAATGATTCTGATCCAAGGTTATTTACAGATAATAATGCACAACAAAAATTTTTAGAAATAGAGAGAGCACTTTTAAAATCAATAAGCACGATTGATTGTGCAACTAATGGTAATAAACAGCATATTACCATAATACCCAATAAAGATTTTGAAAAAAAATCAGGATTAATACGACAGGTTTTAGAATATGATGTGAATCAAAAACGAGTTACAAAAGTCGAAAATCGATTTAATGAAAAAAGTAAGATCAAAAAGCAGATCGTACACTATGAGATTATTGACTACAAGAGCTCTAAAAAAATCAAAAAACCTTTGGAGTACATTTTTAATGGAACAGAATTAAAGAGAGCTTACAAGAATTTTGAAATTATAGATAACAGAAAAAATAAATGATGTTTTGTACACTAAAAAATCACCGAAATGAAATGTCATTTTTTAGTATATCAATCCTATCGGACAACTTTAAAAATAAAATTTACAGATGAAAATTAATTGGTCACTCACAAGAATCATCTTTTTACTTTTTCTAGCTAGCGGTACATTGTTTTCGCAAGATAAAGGGGTATACTTAGATAATGTTATGTTAAGTATTCCTGGCGCAGGAGAATCAACTTCGGGTAATTTAAGTTTTATTACTCCGTGTTCTACTTTTAATGTTAATGAAGGAAAAGTATGGGTCAAAATTGACCTGGGAGAAAATTACGAATTTGGATATGATAATTTCGGAGTTCCGTTTGAAATAGGAATGGATCTCGAAATAAAAGTCCTTACAGACAACCCGAGTATTGATCCGGCAATATCATTTAAAGTTGAATTGAATAATAACAAACCAGAAAGTGTCGTTTTTCTCGACCTTAACCAATATATAGATACTGCTAATAATAGTACAGGACTTTCTTATCTCGGAAATAAAATTAGTGGAGTTAGAGCTACCATTAGTAACCTTACAAATACTGCAGTTACCATTAATACAGCAACAGAGTTAAATGTTGGTCTAAATTATGAAATGAATTATGGTATTGATGTAAGTGCAAATACGGTAAGTAATTTAACAAAAACAGCCGTAGCCAATAGCAAAGCAATAGTATTTAATTGGGCAGATAGTTGTAATGCTCCGGGGTACGAATTTCAGATTATTAGATTATTTAACACTGATCCGGCAACATCATCTGATCAAGGAACAATAACTACAACTATTGATTGGAGTAAGGCATTATCATTACATGTAGATGGAGCAACAACTTCTATTGATCTCACAATGGGAGAAGGGCAAGGATATTATGCATGGCGAGTTAGACCTATAGGATCATATTACGAAAATGGAATTGGTAATAATAAAAACTGGGGGAGTTGGAATGCTTTAGATTATACAGCATGTACTTCTTGCCTATTTACACCTTCAACAAACTCTAATCAAGTATTCTTTTTTACAGATGTCGATGATCAACAAAATTACCAGTACAGTAGAGTTTTTACAGAAAATAACAAAGTAAGTGAGCAAGTGACCTATGCTACATCTTTAAATCAAGTCAAACAAACACAACGATATATACCCTCAAAAGATTATAAGGTAATTACACAGACCATTCTGGATAACTCAGGAAGACCTACTATAAATACATTACCGGTACCAATTGTGGGAGAGAAGATAAGTAATTATAAAGAAGGTTTTGTACAGACGAGTAAAAGTCTATACAAAGCTAAGGATTTTGATGAAGAGGATAATTATAGTGCTCCGGCAATGATAGATGCTACTGGTGCTTTTGAATACTATTCTGGAGCCAATGCAGATAAAAGAATACCAGATGCAGAAGGATATCCGTTTACCAGAGTTATTTTTAGTAATGATGGTACTGATCGTGTTGTTGAACAATCAGGTGTTGGAAAAACACATATGATAGGTAATATAGCAGATGGAAAAACAAGAACTACAAGAACTTTATACTCTACACCTACAGAGGATGAGTTGGTAAAGTTGTTTGGAGATGAAGCGCCTAATCATCAGGATGTTGCAAAAATTATAACCGTCGATCCCAATAGTACAAGATCGGTTTCTTATATCACTAAAGAAGGAAATACAATTGCTACAGGACTTACTTTTAGTGAAGATGATACTGTGTTAGATAGTGTAAAAGATACAAATCCAGATAACACAGTTAAAGGGGTAACCGATAGAATCACTAATAATATAAAAACATCAACAGGTTTTTTAGCATCTAAACGTGTTACCATTTTAGAAGATGGAACAGATGTAAATATAAGTTATACAATTGCAAGACCTGTATTAGATGGGTTATGCCATAATTTAGAATTAGATTTGGACTACAGCCTAAAAATAGAAGTTTTTGATATAGGTACAGGAAATGTAGTACATAATTTTGAACAACCAACCTTAAAAGATTTAACAGATACAACAAATGATGGTATAGATAATGTTACTGTAGATTTCGGAAATGTAATTTTAAATACAGGTACATATTATATTCAAAAAACATTAGTGCCTAGTGACTCTATAAAGCTTGATTTGGTTAATGCAGAGGATAGTATTAATAAACTTATAAAACCATTTTTTGATTGGATTGTTGATTTTTCTAATGAAGTAGATTGCGAAGAAGAAATGGAATATCTATATAATGATATTTTCCATTTCGGTAAACTAGTGTATAATAAACAACTCGCAGCAAATATCGTTACCGATGCTACTACAGGAAGAAGAATCGCTACTGTTAATTTTGATTGCTTAGGGTGCTCTGACGAAAAAATAAGTTTTACGAGTAAAGACCCTAATGATCCTGAAGCAGATGACGAATTTTTAGATTATTATATTGGTAGAGAAGATCAATATAAAATTACAGTATATTATTTTGATCCTAGTGGTGATTTAAAAGCTTTTAATTATGATACCGATACTTCGATTGAGGGACGAAGACCTGTAAAAGTTGGATTTGAAACACCATGTTGTCAGTTTCAGGTACCTATAATATTTACACCACCTTTCCGTACTCCAATTCCACCAGCTTTAGAAGCATATCGAAATAATAAACAGTTAGATGATCAGGTAGTAGAATCTATCTCCTACTTTGGGACAGGAGCAACTCCGTTAACCACTCCAAATCCAGATAACCATATAAATCCAAATCCAAATTTCTTATTAGATACAGAAAACAATTTCACTTATGAAAAACTAAGCGATGGTTCGGTAACTCTTAAGAATACAGACGTTTATCCTATTGATTTTGAGGGGTATGCTATTTCTATGCTTTACGAATGTAAAAGTGCAGTAAATACTGGGTATACAAGAGAAAAAGCAGCAGAAGAAATTTATGCGCAATTAGTAGGATGGCAAAGACCGGGGGTATTTAATCAAATGGTCTATCATATGGCTACAGATCAATATGGTGATCAGGATTGCCCTAAAGAAGAAGAAGATATCCCTAATCATCCGGTTCCAAATGGAAACTATGAATCCTGTGATTACCCAAAACCTAAAGTGATATTGCCTGGATCGCAGTACTCTGCACAAGAACTGGCAGAATGCTGGGAGCCTATCGTAATAGAACTGGTAAATAAATTATGTGTTGGTGATTATGATCTGGATTCAAATGAAGAAAATAATGTAGCAGATAGTTATGACACAAGAGGTGGCGATAGTAAAAGGCATTTAAGAAAAAACATAAAAAACTTTATTGTACGATGGATCGCAAAGCGTAAACTAGTAAGAAGAATAAGAAGACAAAATGTAAGTACCAATGGTGTTGCTCAGGATAAGGCAGAGGCAGAATTAGGTAGTGTGATATATAAATTTTTTGAATGTACAGGTTACAAATTTGGAGATATCATAAATGAAGTACCTAAAGACAGAGCTCCCAAAGCCAATTTTGCAGTATTTCAACCCGATTTCGATACGTTGGTGAATTCAAAAACCAATCTAAAATATACAAAATATGATCGAAAAAGGCTAACGGGCCTTATAGGGGAATGGTTAGACCTTTTTGATTCGGAAACAAGAGAACATTATTATAATATTAAAGATCCTGTGTATGCTTTTAAGTATTTTGAATATAAAGAAGGAACATTCCCTATTCTTGAAGCAGAAACCTGTTTTAGAGATCCTAACATTTGTATAGAAGAGGTAGTTAATGAAACAACAGGAGAAATTGAAGAAAAAGAGTTCGGTTGCTGTGGTGAATATCCCGATGGAACTCCGATCCCCTGTAACTTTTGTGATGTAGGATATATACAGTGTGAGCAAACTTCAAAAGATTGGAATTGTGATCAACGTCTTACCTTTTATAACCTGGTAAAAGATTTTAAAGAAGAAGTGGTGCCCGATGTAGTACCTGTTAATTGCGAAAATTATTTTGAAGCAACAAGTTATGTGTTAAATCCAGATTTTGAGAAAGAAACAGGTTTCATATTAACTTTTACCAGTGCAGATGTGTTACCGGGAACATTATCTGGATTAGAATTTTTATCAGCAGATTTATTTGCAGAAAACGGAGGGTATATCACTAATAGTTTTGCAGATATGCCACCGATTCCTCAAGATAGATGGTTTATTGATCTGGCAGGTGAACCGCAAGCTACCGGAGTTAGTATGATTGAAAATGAAGTTTCATTATTGATGAAGGAATGTAATGAAAATTGTGATGACAAACGAGATTTTTTTAGGCAAAACTTAATACAACTGTTTGAAGATAGATGCTATGTAATCGGCAAATGTAAAATCGATCCTAATGATAATATAGTACCTGAAGAAGATATTGATGCATTGGTAGAGCAAATTGTGCAACAATGTAAAAAACAATGCGAGATAGATACCTACGCTTGTATTGATGAAACATGTAGGCTTCTAGGAGCACCTACGCGAGTAGATAGATCAGATCCTAATGCTATTTCTAAGTATACTATAGATCTTAGTTTTCCAGAGTTAGGAGTATCTGGACCTGTAGTTGCTGGATTGTCTACCAGAGAAGCACAGAAATTAAAATATTTTGATCCGTTAACAGGGGTAACAACTCAAACAAACGAATCTCCTATAGAAGAAAACCTCTCTAGTGGATTGATTAAATATTCATATAACACATCGGCATATCCTTTTGTAACGATTTGGGATATTAGACAATCGCTTACCTATGCGCAATCTACCAGATCAAAACAAGCATTAGAATGGACAGTGAAATTAGATATCCCTAGTAAATGTGATAGCAAAGGAAATTATAATCCGGATTTGACATATGATACAAATAATCTACCTGTTGAACCCGTATATGTTTATAATAGAGAAAGCAAAAAATGGGAACTACAATCCTTTGGGATATGTACAGATCAGGCAGATTATATTACTCGTCAAAATCCAGATGGGCCTGGAGATACTTTTGTAGATAGAGATAAATATATCAAGACCACCAAAAAACCATTTTCTCCTTCTGATCCCGATTTCGATCCGGTAGAGTCACCAAAAACAGGAATAAACGTGGTCATTGATCCTAACAACTAAACCTATAGCAACGATGAAAAATAGAATCAAACATAGTATGATCCTGATTTTTGGGATGTTTTGTACGACACTTTTTTATGCGCAACAAAATACATTTGACTTTGAGGTTTATGAAAAAGAAAAAAATGTATTTGAAATCTCACTTCAGTTTTATGAAGCTGTAAATGTAAAGTTCATTCAGATAGATTTAATTGAAGATGGACATGTGCTAGATAACCAAGAAGCAATATTGAATAGGAAATCAGATAAAAATTTCTATTTGTTTTATAATCAAGAAGAAACCTTAGTCTATTTAGATGATCTAAAAATGATCATAGAAAAGAAATGGGGTAAAGCAAAACCGAAATCTATAGCTCTGGAAGTTCGACTTTTAAATAACGAATTTCAGCTAATCACCAAGAACCGTAAACAAATCAGATAACCAACTCGAATACACACAAAATGAAAAAAATATATACTGTACTTTTTCTGTTACTTAATGTAATAGGATATGCACAATCCAATGCTGATTTGTTGATAGAAACATCTACCAATGCTGCATTGGTAGTTTGTGGAGATGAAGTAACTTTTACCATTAAGTTGACTAATAGAAGCAATGCTGTTTTATCCGGTATTATATATAATTCTACGTTACCGAATGGAATTACTTTGGTAAACTCGCAATATCCTAATGGTAATACAGCTAGTCAGATAAAGTTTTTAATACCAGATATCCCGGCTAATGGAATTACCAATTTCACCTATACGGCAAAAGGAAACTGTACGTTACTAACTGAGTTTGATGCCGCAACACAAACTAATGAGACATTTGTTGTAAGAAATACAAATTCAGTCGCTTATAAGGTAAACGCGGGAGCAGAACAAACAGTAACAGGTACTTCAGAATCGTATAATGTTAATTTCCCAGAATTATTTGTAAAGGTAAAAGATCAGGATGTTAATATACAGGTAGGTATATTAGAAAAAGATACCGATGGCTCTGTATTTAATAGAGAGATTGAAGTAAGTAATAGTGGTCTTGGAGCTGTGAGTGAGTTTAGATTATATGTAGACTACGATGTCAATATTGATTTTAATGAACTTAAATTATCTACAGGTCAAGTATTGGTACCGGTTGGCCCGGCTGTTACTTCTCCTTTAGGAACGGGATTACAGCGTTTAGAATATACGATTACTAATTTTTCAACAATAGGAAATGGTAATGCTGTTTTTGAACAAAATGAAAGATTGACATTTATTGATAATGTTTCCCTAAAGGCAGGGGATTGTTTTCCGTCTATGGCTACAAATTATACTGCGGTATATGGTTGTAATACTACATTTTGTGAAGCCGTAGATGATAAAGATGCGACTTCTGTAAATTATTTGAGTTTTGTTCAAGGATCTCCACGTTTCTTGACTGAAAGATCAACTCTAGTAACAGGAGATTTATGTGGAACTCCTGCTAAACTAAGATTAAAATATACAAATGTAGGAAATGGTTCTAGTTTTACTACTGCAGATACTGCTTTTGATATATATTTAAGTGTTAGTAAAGATTTGGGGCCATATGAGTTATCAATAAATGGAATATCCTTAGGTAGAATAGAAGGTAATAATTATAACCATAATTTTTACAAATTTTCAGATAACCCAGGCGGTATATTTTCATCTGATCCTGATGGTGTTGGTGTTGGTTTAGACGATATAGATAAAGATGGAGTTTATGATGATTTACCAGTTGGAGCTTCATTCTTTATTGATGCTGAACTAAGCCTGACATGGGGACCGGATGAAAATATATCTTATGAAGCTCCTTTTATAACCCAGGTATACGGTAAAACTAATGATTGCGGATCAAATACTTTTGTTAATCAATATATGAGGTTAACTTTCCGGTCTACTGAAAACTCTGCTGCAAGCGCTGTTATACCAACTGAATTAGCAACGAATCAATCAGAAACATTAATCTTTAAAGTTAATTATCAAAGAATATTGGATTTCTTTCCAGATGATTTACTAAATCTACCTGAAAATTTTTATTCAAAAATTAAACTCCCCCAAAATTATGAAATTACTAATGTAGTATGGAAGGACAACCAAGGCGTTTCTAATGTAGTTTCAGCTAATCAAATAGGTACTGATCTATACGAAATTAAAGCTGGAGGTAAGAGTGGACAATATGAAGTTACTGTTACTGTTGGGTGTAGTGATAGTTTAGTAGAAACAATAGAAGATATCGATTGGAATATGTATCTCGATATCTGTAACGATTATAATAGTCTTGAACTTGTTGAGATTGCTAATGTTTCATCATCAATTTTCACATCCTATGAAAGATGTACTACTGATCCAGGAGGAGGAGGAGGAGGTTCTTGTGATTTTGAAACCAATACATTTGAAGTTAATAGAAATACTTTTGGGTATGTAGATAGGTATAATGGAAAACCATTTTATAAAGCAAATGAATTAAGCTCAATACCTAAAGTAAATGTTAACACTCCAGGAATAGAATTAGATGCCGCATATCCTCAAGATAAGATTCTTATTGAATCTACAGGGAATTTAAATGCTAGTAGTGGAGATTCTTATAATGAAATATCTTTCGAAATAGCTTTTAACCTTCCTGATGGGGTAAATCAGAGTTTATTGTCTCATAGTGACGATGGGTTTTTAGTTATTGGGGGAGTGAACTATACTTTGACCAATCCTAATGTGTCAATTGATAATAGAAATAGAATTACTTATAAGTATTCAGTCCCAGTTAGCTCAATTTCATCTTCTGTATCGTTGGAAGTTAAAGATTTACAATTACAATTTAATAAAAAATCAACTATAGCATTAGAAAGAGGAGTGTACGACCTACCTGTGTTTAGGGGTAAGTTTTCTGGTAAAAAATCTGGCAGTGATGTAGATTGCGGGACTTCTAAAGGAGATACTTTTAAAATATTGATTCCATATGTAAATTATAGTTTTAGAGGGACAAATATTCTTGAATGCGATCTTCAACTACAATTATCAACAACATATCGAACTAATTCTGCAACAGGATCTGATGATTTTTTAAATGAGTATAGGCCACAGTCTTTTTTACAAAGTATGGATGTTACTTTACCTGATGGGTATAGATTGAATTTTGATAACCCCGGTGCTGTTTATTATGATTATGATTATAATTCAACAGATTACCCACTAAATGTTATTCAGCAATCTCCAGGTAAATTTACTATAACTTTTGAAGACGTCTTCGTGTTTTCAGGTAACCGTTCTTATAAAACTATGAAGTTATTTGCAAATATGGAACCTATATGTGATGGCAATTATGTAATTCCTCCTTTTAATACAGGGGTTAATTATACTATAGATAAAGTTCTTTATATAGATCCTTTTGAAGATTCTGAACAAGTTATAGATCATTATCAATCTACAAACTTAAGTCCTACTAGAAATATTAGAGAATATTATAACCTACCGATTAGTGTATCTTCTAATCAAGTTCAAGAAGGTTTTGAGCGAACTACCGATTGGCCGGTACAGTTTTGTAACATTAGTGAAACAAGTAATTATTGGACAAATATTTCAAATACTTGGATAGCTTTAGAATTAAAGAATGAAGATCAGAGTACCATTTTGGTTGGTGCTAGAGATGAAAATGGTAATAGTATATCGCAAGAAGATATTATATTTTATGGACCTATAAACCCTCGTTCCGGTAAACCTAGAAATATGTTGGTTCGAATAAAGGATTCAAAAGTGGCAGCGAAAACCTGTATCACTATTTATCCGATTGCCGAATATCGAGTTTGCGAAAATGATGTACAACAAAACATTGATCTAATCTCTAGTTGGTCATGTGATTCCTGGCCTCTTTCTGGAGAAGCATATGATGAAATTTCAGAGTTGACAGCTGTAACTTCAATAAACAATCCAGGAGTATTAGCCTGTCATTTCGAGGTAAAACAAGATATAGTAACGCTACGTTATAAAACCGGAGGAATCGATTGGGAAGTAAACCGTTTGGCAAATGAAGTAGATCTTTGCGAGAATATTGCTTTTGATGTAAAAGTAGTAAGCTCTAAGTTTGCTAATGTATATGATACCAATGTAACTGTAGATTTACCAGTTGGAGTTTCGGTTTCAGATGTAAGTACGATAACCTATACCTATAATGGAGCTTCAGCTACAGTACCAGTTTCTTTTATTCAGCAAAATGTATCAGGTACTCAAGATCTAATAATCAAAGCATCAGACTTAGTAACTTCTTTACTTGTCGCTTCAGGAGATCTTGTTGATGCTACAGAAAGTACTATTCCAGGGATTCGTTTGCAAGGTAAGAACGAGATTAGTTTTAGAATAAACCTGAATTCCGATTGTAACTATAATCCAGGAAAACCAGTTCAATTTTTCTTAGAAGGAACGACCAACTGTTCAGAAAATATCAATCTTCAGTTTGATCGTTTTATTCCGCTTAAAGGATTAACTACTCCAGATATAACAGTAGATATTACGGGTAGTAACTTCTTAGTTTGTAATGATAGTAATGAAGTAACAATAGCAGTAGTAAATGCAAGTGTTAACCCAATTGCTCAACAGCAATTGGTAGTTACATTACCAACCGGGGTTACGTATGCAAACGAGGTAAGTGGTTTCCCTGCACCGACAAGTACTACAGCAACCACAGTAACCTGGAGTCTAGCAGATTTGGATACTAATAAAAATCAAACTTTTAAAATAAATACCCGTTTAACCAATCTATCGGGAACCAGTTTTGAGTATCAGGCAGAAACTATACAAAACGGGCAAGCTACTTGTATTTCAAACAATCAGGTTTGTGACCTTGAGGTTACTACAGCAAGTGATACTGTAGAAGTGGTAAACTCTCCATTTCCGGGAATAACGATCAATACATTAAGTAGTTCTCCTGTGTGCGAAGGTGAAGACGTGGTGGTAGAAGTTGTACTTTCCGGAGCATTAGCAGGAGGAAGTTATACCTATACCTGGAATGTACAGCCTATATCTTCTAATGGTAATCAGTTTACTTTTAGACCATTAAATTCAACATCATTACAGGTTACTGTACAATCTGCAACAAACCCTGCACCTAATTGTAGCGGTACTGCAACTGTAGATGTAGAAGTATATCCAAGTGCAGAGATAAACCTTACTTTGGTAGATGGTATAAGTTGTTCTGGTAAGTCTGATGGTAAAGTTACGGTTAGCATAACAGGAGAACAAGGAACCGGGTATTTAGAGCAAGAACCTTTCGAAATTGTAAATTCTACATATCCTAACCTGGTTACTATTGGTCAACAATTAACAAATGGGCAGGAATTAACTATAGAAAATATACCCGAAGGAAACTTTAGCATTACATTCAAAGATAATTATGGGTGTCAATTTGAAAAATCAATAGCGATTGGTGTTGTAGCTAAACCCATAGATGAATTATGTGTTTCGTTATTACCTTGTGATGTGACAAGTGGTAATATAACGGTATCATTTAGTACTTTAGATGTTCATCCATCTCTTACAGGAACAAATTATACAGGAAGAATATATAAAATTACTGGAGGAACGTCTGAAGATATTGTAACCTATACGGGAACATTTCCTGATACACAAAGTCACGAACTTATAAATGCAATTGTTGGTGATTTTTATTCTATCGAACTTACTGCAACTAATGGCTGTATATTTAGGACTTCTTTTGTGCCAAAGACTATTGGAGCAAGCATAAAAATTGAAGATAATAATGGAGATCTAGAAGTTTGTTTTGCCAATGACACTTTAGATGTAAACTTTGAATTAAGAAATAATGGGAACGGCTGTTCAATTTATGCTGTTTCAGGGTATACTGTATTCTTTGGAGGAGTAGATGATGAAGGTGAATTCGTAGGAACACCAGAAGTGTTTAATGATATTCCTTCATTAGGAAGTGATCCTACACCATTTCAATTACAGAATGTTGGTCCCGGTAATTATAAAATTTTTGTACAACCAAGTGCGGTTTCATCCTATAGTGGAGATCTTGGAGTTTGTGGAGAATCTAGTTATTTTAATATAAAGGCGCTTTCTAACTTATCTGTAGATACGATAGCGAATAATCCACAATGTGCGGGAGAAGATTCAGGTAGTGCAGAAGTTGTGGTAACAGGAAATTCTGGTGCTGTTAGTTATGAATGGACCAATACAGCAGGAGAAGTGGTTTCAGTAGGATATATTGCTACGGGACTTATAGCTGGTGAATATAGTGTAGTAGTAGCAGATGAGAGTGGATGTGGAGCAACAGATCCTATTAAAGTAATCTTAGAAGATCCAACGCCTTTAGAAACTCCAATAATAGAAGATATCCAAACCAGTTGTGATGCAGTTTCAGGATCAGGAACAACGGGAGGCACAGTATCTGGATATACATCAGGTACCGCACCCTATACATTTACATGGTATTTGGTAACCGAAGAAGAAGTTCTTCCTCCAGACGGAGATCCCGTTATTGAATTGGTAGAAGAATTAAAATATCAAGAAATTGTTCAGGAAGGTGGTACATCTAGTTATCCCGGTATTACACCAGGTAATTATAAGGTTATCGTAACAGATGCCAATGGTTGTACTGCAGAAACAGTAGTTACAGCAGTAACACAACCCCCTGTAAGACGTAATTATAATATATGTTTAAGTTGGGTATCTCCGACTCAAAAAGAAAGAAATGATACAGAACCAGATACTACGCGTACGGTTAAACCTATAGGACCATCTACATTTAATCAAGCGATTGCATCAAAAGTAGAGCTTTGTGTTGTTGAAAATGTAGATAAGTTAGAGGCTAATGTAAATGAGGTTCTTTATAATACAGGTGGATTAGACGATGAGGTGACGTTAAAATATACTCAGGGAACGAGTGATACATATCACTTCACTCTATATTATTATGATCGTGCTGGTAACCTGGTACGTACAGTACCACCAGAAGGAGTTCGCACGGTTAGCGATCGTAGTGCAACCGCACATACATATGTTACGGGATATGACTATAATAGTATTTCACAATTAGCCAGTCAAAACACACCAGATGGAGGTACTTCACAATTCATATATAATGATATTGGTCAATTATGGTATTCTCAAAACGAACGCCAGCAACGAGAAGGAGTATTCTCCTATGTGGTATATGATGAACTGGGTAGAGTGCGCGAAGGTGGAGAAGCCAAATTAAATGGGAAAATATTCCCTGCCGATTTCTTGATTAATAATCAGGCGAATCCACAAGTGGCAATCAATTTACCAATGGTTGATAAAACTGAATATATTCAAACTACTTATAATGATAGAGTAGAAGAAATTTCTTATCGCGATCAAAAACAACGTTTTTTACGTAATAACGTAAGTTTTATTAATAATAAAGATAAAAATGGTAAGCTTACGAAAACATATTATAGCTATGATCCTCACGGTAATGTAGAGTGGTGTATACAGGAACTTCCCGGAATCGGAAGAACAACTGTTGCCTATACATATGACTTAGTATCGGGTAATGTAAACGAAGTTCATTTCAACAGAGGGCGAGTAGATGAATATCGTCATAAATATACCTATGACGAAGATAATAGAATCGTATCTGTAAAAACGTCTAAAGATGGTTATGTCTGGGATGAAGATGCTCGATATGATTATTATCTACATGGCCCATTAGCAAGAACCGAACTAGGTGAAGATAAGGTACAGGGATTAGATTTTACCTATACCATTCATGGATGGTTAAAAGGTATCAATACACCAGACCTTGCACAGAATGCGTATAACCCAGATGCGAATAATAAACGTGGTGATGCCGCAACAAAACATGCCAAGGATGAATTTGGTATGGCATTAGGCTATTATCGTGGAGATTTTACTCGTGATGGAGTATTAAATTCTGGACTTACAGCAGCCAATCCGTTTAATCTGGAAAATGCAGTAAACGGCGTACAACAGAACCTATATAATGGTAATATTAGCACCTGGACTTCTCAGGTTGCAGAAGAAGCAAAAGAGAAAAACAGAGCAAGTTACCTTACCGGAAATAGCTACCATTATGACCAGTTAAACCGAATCAAATCATCAACTACACAATTATATAGTGATACCAATCAAACTTATGGAGCTATTGGAGGTAGTGCCAATGCCTTTAAAACATCTTACGAGTATGATAAAAATGGTAACCTACAACGATTAAAACGTCATAAGGATGATGGGCAGTTAATAGATGATCTTACGTATCACTATAATCTTGAAGATCCAAACCTATCAAATCGTTTAACATATGTAGATGATGCTGCAGGACAAGTAAGCACGGTAATCAATGATTTACCTGATCAAAATGTAGGAAACTATGAATACGATGAAACGGGGCAGTTAATGCGTGATAATAGCGAAGGACTACGTTACGTATGGACAGCTGCTGGTAAAGTATCAGAAATTATCCCGGATAATACAGCTAATCCTGATACGCAAAAAGTACACATGTCATTTACTTATGATGGTATGGGTATGCGTGCGATGAAGCAAGTAAACCGTATGCCATATAATGCGACTGGAGAAGGTCCGCAAATTCATAATCCGGCAGCAGTAGAAACAACCTATTATACTTGTGATGCCTCTGGTAATGTAATGGGAATCTATAAGCGTGAGGATGTTAAGGTAAATCCAAATGATGCAACCGATAATACGTATACAGCAACATTTAGTATCTCAGAGCGACCTATTTACGGTAGTGATCGTGTTGGTCAGGATGTCTTTAACGAAGTGATCTATACACGTACTTATGGATTTGGTGCTATAGAAAACTATGAAGAGGTAGCTGTACAGTTTATGAGTAACATCACAAACGCATTAGACAATGTATTCTTAGTACAAAACGATAGTAAAGAGTTAACAGATACAAACGGTGCTGTAGTGCAGGTTCCTGGAACCAAGATGGCGAAAGCTAAAGCAGATCGAACGTTTAATGCATTAGAATATGAAGCTTTACAACAAGAAAATGAAGCTATTGTACCTATAGTGACAGATAATAATGTTTTCTTAATCGAGGATACACAGGGTGAAATAATAAGCTATGGTGCAGTAGCGACTAATTACTTTAGTACTGATCCCGATCGTTCTGTATTATTGATCTACGATGCATCAGGTAATCTGGTACCAGGATTAGAAACTATTAATGTTGATACGGCTACATCAATTGATCCACAAGCAAAAACGGTAGTGGTAAAACACCCATCTAATCCTAGTGAATATTTGATATTCTATAGAGATACAGCTTCTGGGTTACATTGTGCAACCTTGCGTAATAGTGGTGGAGTATCGATTACAGGTCACCAGGATTTTGCCTATAGTAATTATGGGCGTCATATGGCAGTGATCCAGGATGAACAACAAAAAAAGGCGTATCTTTACGCCACCATGCATACCGAAGGTACTGTTGCAGCAGATGGTACAGTAACAACACCACCAGGAACCAACCTGGTTCGTTTTACGATTGGTGAAACAGGAGCTGTTAATTTTGATGGTACATTGCTGCCAGCATACTTTGATAGTTTCGATGCAGCAGGTAATGGAGAGTTGCAGATCGCAACCGATGGTACAGCAATAAGTGTGTATCATAACACTTCCTTACCAGCACAGTGGACCGCAGCTACAGATGCAGAAATTCGTACCTGGCAGCTCGATCCGGATACGAAACTACCAGTAGTAGCAAGTGTATCGACTATTGCAGTAACCAACGGTAATATTGGTAAAGGTTCTTTGATAAACACAGGAGATGATATCTACTATACACAGTATACGCAAGAGGTAACAACCAATGCAGATACCAAGGTCGTAAAACGAGCTTCAGATGATCAGGTAGTAGCTACTAACGCCTTAGGGGACCTTAGAGTAAATAAGGATAATAAACTCTACCAGTTTGTAGGTACAACAAATAGCGGACAGGAATGGAATCTAGATACTCAAACCAGTACAGCGCTAAATAATTTACCTACTGCTACAGGAGGAGTTACAGGATACCAACCATATCAACCGTATACCATTCTTACTACAGAAGATGAGGCAACCAGTGGATTGGTATATCGTGATCTGGGTAATAAGTATTACGAGATCAAGGATCACCTTGGGAATGTACGAGTAGTAGTAAACGATCGTAAAAATCTGGATCCTGCTACAGGAGACTTAACGGCTAAGGTAGAAAGCTATAATAGTTACTATCCGTTTGGGATGCTACAACCTAATCGTCATAAAGACTTCTAAATCCTATAGATATGGATTCCAGGGACAAGAAAAAGATGACGAAATCAAAGGCGAAGGGAATTCTGTAAACTATAAGTATAGAATGCATGACCCTAGATTAGGGAGATTCTTTGCAGTGGATCCACTTACATCGAAATATCCTTTTTATTCAGCATATAGTTTTAGTGGTAATAGGGTTGTTGATGCTTTTGAATTAGAAGGATTAGAACCATTTATGCCAGGTGTTTATGAATCTACTAGGGCTTTTAGAGAAAAACACATGGGTACCGCCTTTGTTGAACAGGATGACAAGGTTATTACAATAGGTCTGCTGGGAACAATGACCATTATAACAGGAGGAGCACTATTACCTGTTATGGAAGGTGCATTAGGTAGTAGCTTATTATGGGCTTCTAATCCAGGTAATCAAGCTCTGCTATTCGAAGGAACAGCCTTTACATCTGGTTTAGTTTTTGGTGATGCTTTGCCTGAAGGTTTGTTTCTTAATTCAGGAATGGATGAGACATCCAAAGTTATAAGACGTATTGCAGGAGGACTAGGAGATGATATAGTAAAAAATACTTCTTCTGTGCTAAGAGAGATTAGAAAAAAGATAAATCCTTCTGGAAGTATGGCGAATTGTGTTGATTGCGCAATTAATTTTCATAGAATGGTAGCTCAAGGAGCTAATGACATAATCGCAGCACCATCAAGTGGCAAACCAACGGAAAAAATAGGGTTTTATATGAAAGAAGTTTTTGGGTGGGGTAATGTTTTTGATGAAACTATAAACCATAGGAATAAAGAAGGGATTATAGGCTTATCAAATAATTTGTTTCATCATTTAGAAAATGTAGGACAAGAAGTAGTTACTATTTTAGGGAGGTTGAAAGAGCCTAGAAATGGAATTACTGATCATGTTTTTAATGCAGTAAGAGATGGTAATGGAGTTTGGAAGGTAATAGATGTTCAAAATGCTACGGAACCTGCAAATTCATTTATAAACAAAACTTACAATAATTTAAAAGTTTACCAAGCAATAATAGATAACAACTAATGATTTCAGAAGAAGAAATAGAAAAAATAATTAGTGATTTTAGACCAAAGGAAGGAGAGTATAAATGTTATAGATATGTTAAGGACGGAGTATTGTTCTTTAATTTTTCCCCAGAAGATGTTGATGATAGAGAAGCTCAAGCTGGTGGAGGAGACAATAGAGGTTTTCCAACTATTAGATTGAGTACTGGAGAAATAGAATATATTCATTATTTAGATTTTCCTTTAGAATTGTTTGATCAGATTCCAAAACCTAATTGTGAGCTAATTATCTCTAAGATAAAAAAAAGAAAATTCATTAATCTAGGGGATATATATAATTTTTCACTAGACAAATTTGGTGAGGATAACCCTGAAGATGTTATTTATTATAAGATAGAAATAGATGTTATAGGTATAGAGTTTTTTAATGAAGATGTTAGAAAATCATATGAATCTTTTTTTAATCAAGTAGGGGCAAAATTTATAGTCAACACTAATGATAAACTAGAGGTATTAAGAGAATTGCCTTGCTCCACTAAGGGTGATTAACCTCAGATGACGCTAGTTTGTCAAAATAACAGATACCCCCCGATGGTTCTAGTATGTGAAAGTAAGGGCTACCGCTAAGCTTGGCTTAGTTGCGTGTAAGAGTAAGCAAACAAAAGCTGATTAGAGATGGTCAGCTTTTTGTATTTTAGTCTAATAAGTAGGAAATATAAGTTTCGTAACAAGAGTGGTTTATATTTTGTAAGGGCTGTAGTTTAAACCCCGCTCTCCGAAGAGTGATTAAATAAAAGTTATGATGCTGCGCAAAGTCTCCTGACTTCGCGTTAGCGTATAGTAATACAGATAAAAACAGTTACAGGCATTTAGTTTGTAGCTGTTTTTTTTATGTTTTATGGAGTTCTAAGAATATACTAACCTAGCTTTAGCATCCCTAATCATAGCATCAATAGTAAAAAGGACATGTTCTCTATCAGTATCAGGTAGTTTTTGTATAGTTAGTACCCCGCTCTTCGAAGAGTGATTAACTTAAAAACGTGATGTTACGCAACGTCTCCCGACTTTGCGTTTGAGTACAGTTATAGTATGCATAGAAATGATAAAAGCTACTTAGAAATAGGTAGCTTTTGTCTTTATATCAAACAGAGTTTAATCGATATAAAATGTGTTTTATATCGATTAATATAAAAAAAATAAAAAAATATTTACCCAGTCCCGAAAAATGAAACTCAGGACTCGTATTCTTGTTAGAGTAAATAATGTAGTGAGGCAAGAATATAAATAAATGAAAAAAATAGTTGATTTAATACCTCTTTTTAAACAGTTTATTCGAGATTCTGAAACAGGAAAGCGATTAAAAAAAAATGGGAATAGAATTACCTCGGGTACTATCGATAATTACCGATATGTATTGCATAATTTGATTGAGTTTTCCAGCTCTTGCGATTTTGATTTACGAATCTGTGATGCACAAAAACTAACAAAGCGAGAATTTGAATCTGAAAAGAACTATTGGAAGAAGTTCTATCGAAAATTCTCTGATTTCATGTATAAAAAAGGATGTTATGATAATTATGTAGGTAGTAATATGAAACAGATACGTACCTTCTTTAATTACCTAAAAAATGAAAAACATTTTAATACTGGCGATTTTCATAAGCTTTTATATGTTCGTAAAGAAGAAGTAGATATCTTAGTGATATCTCCAGAACAATTAAAGTTCTTGATTCATAACAAAGAATTTGAAACTATACTTACTCCTCCCGAAAAGCGTATCAAAGATATTTTTGTATTTGGCTGTACTACAGGTTTGCGTTTTTCTGATATTTTTTTGTTAACGACTAAAAACTTTGAAATGCAAAATGGAGATTGGTATTTAAAGGTTAAAAGCAAAAAAACAAAAGCCTACAGCTCGGTAAAATTACCAGGATATGCAGTGAACATCTACCAGAAGTATAAATCTAAGAGTGCCAAAATTACTTTGTTTACTCCAATAACATTATATAGCTTCAATAAAACGCTAAAAAGTATCGGTGAAAAAGCAAATTTTACTGCTCCTATAGAGCTTTCTAGGGAGCGACAGGGTAAAACCTATACTGTCTATAAAAATACTCAGAAAAAGCCAGAACGTTTTTGTGATAAAATGAGTTCTCATATGATGAGACGTACAGCTATTACCACTTTACTAATTTTAGGGATGCCAGAACATTTGGTACGTACCATAAGTGGGCATAGTGCTAATAGTAACTCCTTTTATAGATATGTACATTTTGCTCAATCCTATGTAGATAAAGAGATTGAAAAAGTATACAATAAGTTAGAAACATACGAGTAGTAGTTTTTCTGCTAAAAAAATATCTTAAATCATAAAATAACAAAAGCTACCCATTTCTAGGTAGCTTTTAGCTATTAGTATAGTATTATTTCTTACTCTTATCGCGATTACTCTTACGTTGCCAATCTTTATCTCCACTAGTCAAAGACGTAGCGGTAGCAATCACTCTAGTGCTAGTCAAGCGGGGGGTAAAACCCCAACTATCTATTAATTATTTAAATTAGGTCTAATGTTTTCAACATTTTTTTCTGCTTATCTCTATGTTTAGAATAATCATCATTTATATTTTCGAATAATAGTACTTTAAATAAACCATTATTCATTTTATTCAATTTATATACAAAATCTAGTTTTTTAATAAAACCCTCATCAATAATTTCTCCGAACCATGAACAGTATCCAGCTATGTATGAAATACCACCTTTAAAAATACTTCTACCATAATTTTTTGAAATATCTATACATTTTTTATCCCAAAAATCTACATTAAAACTCAGTCCCTTTGTAGTTTTATTATTCATTTCATAAAATAATATAGACTCTTCATCTTGCCATTTCACATCATAATAATTAGTCAAAACAGCATAGCATATATTATTCAATCGTGACACAAAATTCTCGATTTCAATAACCATCTCATTATTATAGCTAAAATAATAAGAACAACAAAAGATTTTAGTGTCATTATAATCAATTTTAGATAGATGTAAGCTATAGTCATTTTCTAAATTAATTATTAATCCATCATTACTTTCGTTATCTATAATTTGTTTAAATCCAGAAAAATATTCGTCATTGTTAGTTACAATACTTTCTATTACAACATCATTTTTTATTAATTCATGAAAATCCAAAAATGTTTTTTTCTCACAACTATAAAATTTAAATATTGTTTCTTTTGAATAATCTTTAACTTTCTTTTTAAATATCATTTTGTTGACTGAGTTATAATTTTGAATCAATATTCACTTTTACATTATTATCTTTACCGTGCTTAATTAATTTTTGAAAATCGTCATAATATTTACCTCCTTCTTTAGTGAATTCTTTTAGTAGTTTATCAGGTACTAATATATCTAAAACTCCTTCCTTTGGTGAGTAATTTATTCCTTTAAATTTAAATCCATTAGATACCTTGTTCGCTATTTTATTAATGTATCCCTTATATGTACTTAAAGAAAATTTATCTGCTTTAAAAGTTTTAAAAGAAGAAAAAACATTTCCTTTAACAAAATCAAAAGACGGAAAATTTGGAGATATGTTATCTAACCATTGCCATCCTTTATATTTAGTAGTTGCTGCGAATCTTTCAATTAATCTCCCTCTCGTAGTTCCATAAAAATTAGCAAACATTTGCTTAATCGCTGTGTTTGCAAAAGATTTTTGCATTACCTTTCTAAAAGTTCGGGAATAAATTCCACCTCCTACAAGGGCCAAAGGGTAGTCAATTAAACTAGAACCTTCTACATGAGTTGCATCAAAAGGTATGTCTAAGGACATCCTAATTGTTTCACCACCTAATAACCAACTTACATCATATTGGGCAAAATGTACAAATTCCCCATCCATATATGATGTTTTTGCTCCACCAGTAAATTTTAAATGGACATCAGTTTCATCATCAACTAACCCCATTCCTTTAAGTCCTTTCGCAATTCCTAAAATATTTTGTGTAAAGCTACCCTTAAATTTTTCTTGTACATTTCTTGGGTTAAGAACAAAAATTTTCGACTTATCATATCCTTCTAAAGAATTATTTATTACAATTCTTTTTTCTAGCCCTTCTAATTCAGTAGCCCATATTACACTATTTTCGCTAAAAGAATAAGGACTATTCCATGGGTATTTTATAGCCAACGGATCCACTGCAAAGAATCTCCCTAATCTAGGGTCATGCATACGATACTTATAGTTTATGCTATTCCCTTCGCCTTTGATTTCGTCATCTTTTTCTTGTCCCTGGAATCCATATCTATAGGATTTAGAATCTTTATGACGATTAGGTTGTAGCATCCCAAACGGATAGTAATCAAAATCTTGTTTACATCAGTATTTAAAAGAACTTTGGCAATTTTTATGAGAACGAAAATAACCATTTGTTGTTAAAATCAACAATAATTTTACTGCTTTTATAACATCCCGTATACATTTTTTTAAGGGTAAAGGATATTCATTTCTAAATAAGAATTATTGATCTTTATGTACCACCAAAATAAAAATAGACTTATACTATCATAATGTTAAAGATCAAAAAAAATAAAAAAAATAATTCCCAGTCCCGAAAAATGAAACTCAGGACTCGTATTCTTGTACTGTGAAAAATGATGGAGCGTGAAGATTAAGTATGATTTTCATGAGATTTAGGTTAATGTAAAAGCATGATGTAGAATGATTTGATATGTTTGATTGCATGTAATGTAAGGTGTGGAAAATGTATAGAGAGTTAGCTTTTTTGAGAAAAATAGACTTCTTAAAGCAAAGTTAAATCTTAACTTTTTAACAACTTAAAAATGAATATATTTGCGACTTCGTTTTTTACAAGCATACAAAGTATTGTATCTATAAATGCTTTGTCGAAATGAATTTAAAATATTGATTATTAGTGAATTAAATATGTGTGCAAGGTAGGTTTTTAGATTTTTTATAGTAGTCGTTTATGTAATCTAACAAGTCTGTTGTAGTGTAGAAAACAAAACGTTTTAAAAACTAAATATCATAACGGTACAACAAATAAATTTGCGCAAAAAATAATAACCACGATGGTTGGAAAAGTATTGTAAAGGAATGCAAAAAATAATATATATAAGTATCATATTCACCTGCCTGTTGAGTTGTAAAACTTCACAGGAACTGTTTAATAAGAAAAATATTAGTACTACCGAGTATAAAGAAAGTTTTCATATTACAGAAGATGAGCCAAAACCAAAACCAGGAGTAAAATACTATTGGTTTAAATCCAGAAAAGTACAGGCTACACAAAGTGATTATGCGGGAGAATTATTGGATGGATTATATACCAAGTATTATTACTCTAATGAATTGGCAGAGAAAGGTAATTTTAATAAAGGAAAAAAGATTGGTATCTGGAAATCCTGGTATAAAAATGGTCAATTAGCAACTACAGAAAACTGGAATAAAGGAATACTAAATGGCAAATGCGTATTCTATGATAGTATTGGTAATGTTATATCAAAAGGTAAATATACTAGTGGTAAACGATCTGGGAAATGGGTTTTCGTACAAAAAGGTGACACTATAGATTATAGTAAAAAAGTACGTAAAGAAAAAGATACACTACAACCAGGATTCTTTGGTAGATTATTTAAAAAGAAAGCAAAAGATTCAGTAGCTACTCAAGAGAAAAAAACAGGTTTCTTTAAAAGACTTTTTTCTAAAAAAAATAAAAATAAAGCAACTTCCAAAAAAACAAAAAATAATAACCCAAAAGTAAAAGGCAGTACTAAAAAGGAAGCTAAAAAAGAAAAACAAAAAAAGACAGCTAACGATAAACCAAATTTCTTTCAACGATTATTTGGTAAAAAAGAAAAAGATAATACGTGATAAAAGCCGGTTCTATAGCGTATGCGATACTAATTTGTATTGTAGTAGGGATATTTTGTTATTCGCTGTTATTGATGAGTGGGTATTCTAAAATACATCAGGGAATGCTTGATGCCCATGCCGAATTAGTATCTAACAATGAATCAGCACAAGAGTATTTTCTTGCGAAAATAGAGGATATCGAAGAGAAGGGAATTACTATAGATGTTTTTGATAATGGTATGGTTTCATCTGGTAGAATAAAACCATGGGGATTTTATAAAGTGTTATTAACTACTTCTGTTTTTAAGAAAGACACTATAAAAAGAGCAGCTTTGATAGGGCAGTGGCAAAAAGAAGATGCAATGGCACTATATCTTTCAGATGCATCTAAACCTTTGTTTATGGTAGAGAAAGCTAAAATAACAGGTAATGTGTTTTTACCAAAATCAGGTATAAAAGCAGGGTATATCACTTCTAATGCATATCGAGACACAAAATTTTTGATAGGTACAAAACGTAACTCAAAAACGAGTTTGCCAAAAATCGACCATGTAGATTTTGCATATGATATTAGTAATGTACGCCAGATTAGGCTAAATGATATAAAAGACGATGTTCTTTTATATAATAGTTTTAGTAAGCAAACACTGGTTATAGAAAGCGATACTATAATTATAAATAATAAAAAGCTTTCGGGGAATATTGTTATAAAATCTAAAGATTCTGTTTATATCAAGAAGAATAATGTATTAGAAGATATTATTATAGATGCTCCAAAGGTAGCTTTCGAATCTGGTTTTATTGGTAATGTACAGGTGTTAGCAGAGAAAGTGGTCGGGCTTGAAGAAAATGTAGTTTTAAAATATCCATCGGGTATTTTGATGAATACAGGTAATGTAGATAAAAGAGAGGTTATTATAGGGAAGAAAAGCAAGATCCTGGGAGGAGTGGTGATCAATGATATAAATAGAGGATTAGATAAAATAGTTACTGTAGAGGAAGACGCCGAAGTAATTGGTGATATCTACTGTAGTGGTAAATTACAACTTAAAGGAAATGTAATAGGTACAGTCTACACAAGTAACTTTTACCTTAGGACAGAAGCTTCTGCTTATGATAATTATATTTTAAACGGAACAATTGATAAGAAAAGCCTTCCTGATGAATTTGTAAGGATACCGCTATTTAAAAATAAAAGTGAATACTTTAAACCCTATGCAATTATTAAACAAATATAATGTAAAAGCAGGGTCTGTTATAGAATCGGTAATTGCCATGACTATCATTGCAATTTGCTTGTCTATGGCGCTTATAATTTATAGTAGAGTGTTGGGATCTGATCATAGTATTGCTCATTATCAAGCTCGGCAGAAGGTAAAAGAATTGTTTTGGGAAACAAAAAGCGAAAAACAATTTATAGATGAAGATTATGATTTTGAATCTTTTACTGTAGTAAAAAAAGTAGAGAAATTAGAAAATAACACAGGATTTAAAGTTGTATTTACGATAAAGGTGCAATCAAAAAAAGAAACATATCAATACATTGTTAGAGAATAAAAAACATACACGATTACAAGCATTTACGATGTTAGAACTCGTTATTGGCATGGTGATATCATCATTGGTTATTACGATGGTATATGTTATTTATGATAATTTATCTAGACAAGTAGTGGTTTATGCAGATCAACAAGATGATTTAATGACCTATAACCAGTTTCAAAACCTTTTTTCAAAAGATGTTCAACTTAGCACCTCTATAGATATAGATGATGATAAACATATTGTATTAGAGAGTGCTAATAAAGAGATACACTATTTTTTCAAAACAGAAAAAATTATCAGAAAAGCAGAAGCTGTAGATACTTTTAATATAAAAGTTCTAGAGGTACTGTTTGACCAAAACGAAAAAATTGAGGAAAAATATCAAATTATAAAACTAAAGATTGAGATACTAGGAACAAGTTTTGATTTTTTTGAATCAAAAGAAATTTCTCTTGCGTCGAGAATGAATAATTATTTGCTGGATGAGTATTAATATTTCAACATATAAAACAAAGAAGGTCACTAAGGCAAAGAAGAAAAACGATAGCTTTTTCTCTAAAGAAGTGAGTTTTGGTAATCGTTTTTCTGATAAAGATAAAATGGATTTCTATAAAGAACTTTCTGTTTTATTAAACTCTGGAGTAGATTTTAGAAAAGCACTCGAAATATTAAAAGATCAGCAAAAAAAGGAGAAACACAAGAATCTAATACAGGCTATAACAAAAGAAGTGGTACAAGGTAAAGCTTTATTCGAGGCGTTACGAGACTCTGGAAAATTCTCTCCGTATGAATACTTCAGTGTTAAAATTGGAGAAGAAACCAGAAAATTAGACGAAGTATTACTAGAACTATTTCAGTACTTCGATAGAAAAGTAAAAATGAGAAGGCAGTTGTTATCGGTTTTTACATATCCTTCGTTTGTATTGCTGTTAACTTTTGGAGTGCTCTATTTTATGATGAAGTATGTGGTGCCTATGTTCGCTACTGTATTTAAACAGTTTGGAAAAGATTTACCAGACTTAACTAAAAAGATTATTTATGTTTCAGAGCATTTTTCGACCATAAGTATAGTTTTTGGTATTGTGTTAATTTCAATAATAGCTTTTCACTTTTACTTTAAAAATCATACTTTTTACAGAAAAGCAATATCCAATGTAATTATACGCCTCCCGTTTTTTGGTAAACTGGTAAGAAAAATATACATCACTCGTTTTTGTCAATCACTAAGCTTATTATTATCTGCAAAAACTCCATTAGTAACTTCTTTGGATTTAGTGCAGCGTATGATATCCTTTTATCCATTAGAATCAAGTTTAGATATGATTAAAAAAGAGGTGACAAAAGGAACTCTTTTTTCAAAAGCATTAGCCAAACATTCTATATACGATTTTAAATTGGTTTCACTTGTTAGCGTAGCCGAGCAAGTAAATAAATTAGATGATATGTTTGAGCGATTGGCTAAGCAATATGATGAAGAAGTGCAGCACCAAACTAAGATGATTGGAGTTATTATGGAACCATTAATAATTGTAATCATAGGTTTGGTTGTGGGTACTGTATTAATTGCAATGTATTCACCAATGTTTGATTTAAGTAAAATTATTCAACCTTCTTAAAAAAGGAAAATGAAGATAAAAATGAACACCAGTAAAAAGGTTTATGTAAAGGCATATTCGATGTCAGAATTGGTAATTGTATTGTGTATTATCGGGATTTTAATACTATTGGTATTACCAAACCAAACTTCTGTAGTATCACAAGCAAAAGCTATTGAAGCCCAGAGTATGTTAAATCATCTGTATGGATTAGAGAAAAGCTATTTTTATCGAAACTCTAAGTATACAGCCGATTTTGAAGCTCTAGGCTTTGAACCGGCGCTATCTATTAGTGAAGGAGGACAGGCTGTGTATAGAATTGAGATCACAGAGGCGTCTACTAATTCTTTTAGAGCCAGAGCGGTTTCTCTATCTGATTTTGATGGCGATGGTACTTTTAATACCTGGGAGATTGATCATAATAAGTTATTAAAAGAAACGGTAAAGGACTAATGACATACGTATTAGTATCTATTTTATTCATCTCTTTTGGGATAATGCTATATCAAGATGTTAGGTATAGGCATATACATATTGGGCTACCTATTTTGGTGTTTGTGGTGAGTATGTATATGAATAAAGATATCATAGTTCTTTTTGATGGTTTGAAATCATTGGCATTTATTGGAATTAATTTTCTTTCAATAGTAACCTATTTTTCTATTAAAAAATCAAAATTTCAAAATCCATTTAAAGAATACATCGGTATAGGTGATTTGGTGTTTTTAATCGCCGTAATTCCTCTCTTTTCCTTTAGAAATTATATGTTATTCTTTATTTCGGGGATGATATTGTCTTTAGTATTGTATGCTATATTTCAGAATAAAAACGAACAAAAAACGATACCATTGGCGGGATATTTATCACTATATATCATCGGTTTGATGATTCCTAATCTATTTTTATCAACTAACATTTTTTACGACTTTATCATTTGAGCACTGATACCAACATACAAATATCTGTAGAACTAAAACAGCTTATTAATGCTGATTTAGCACATCATTATAGTATTATTCCTAAGAACAATACCGAAGATGTAATGGAACTCTATATTGATGCAGAAAAAGTAAATTCTGAGATCAAGGAAGAGTTAGAATTGTATTTGGGAAAACCATTAAAGTTTGATGAAATTCCATCAGAAAGACTAAATAAAGCACTGTTTGTTTATTACAGAAAGAATAATAGAGATCAGGAAGCAACGCAAAGTATATCTACTGTAGAAAGTAGTTTTTTGGATAATTTGATTTTTGAAGCCAAATCTATTGGTAGTAGTGATATTCATTTCGAAGTGTATGAAGAAGAAGCAAGAGCAAGACTGCGTATTGATGGTGTTTTAGTTGAAAAATATAAAATTCCTAAAGAGAGTTATCTAGAATTAGTAAATAAGATCAAAATAGAATCTAATCTAGATATCACAGAAAAAAGATTGCCACAAGACGGAAGGATCGATTATAAAGATTTTGATATTAGGGTTTCTATATTACCCACATTACATGGTGAAAAAGTAGTGATGCGTCTATTAGGAAAAGATGCGTCTAATATTAGATTAGAAGACTTGGGGTTGGAGTCAGATGAAAAAGAAAAATACCTTGAAGCTGTAAAAAAGAATAATGGTATTGTGCTAATTAGCGGGCCTACCGGATCTGGTAAAACAACAACATTATATGCTACGTTAAAACTTCTTAATGATGTAAAAAGAAATATTGTAACCGTAGAAGACCCGATTGAATATACATTAAAGGGAATTAATCAAGTACAACTTAAAGAAGACATCGGACTTACTTTTTCTTCTGCATTACGGTCATTTTTACGACAAGATCCAGATATAATCATGTTAGGGGAAATCAGGGATGCCGAGACAGCTAAAATGGCAATCAGGGCTTCATTAACGGGACATTTAGTATTGTCGACAATACATACTAATTCTGCACTGGGAACCATATCCAGATTAGTTGATATGGGAGTTCCTGCATTTTATATTGCAGAGACCTTAAACCTATCTGTAGCACAGCGATTGGTTAGAAAGTTATGTCCACATTGTAAAAAAGAGACTCCTTTTAATGAAGAAGAACTTCCTAGAAATTACAAACTTCCTAGGGCCTTATCTACACATCATATGCCGGTAGGATGCACAGAATGTTACTATACTGGGTATAAGGGCAGAAGAGCAATTTATGAAATTGTATCGATCACAGATGACGTAGTGAATGCTATTAAAAATAATAGTCATAATCTAGAACAAAATATAAGTTATAAATACCAAAGCCTCGCGGATAAAGCTTTTAATTTATTAGAAGAAGGGGAAACTTCTCTAGAAGAAATTTATTCGCTGCTAATCAAAGCTTAATTATGAAGAAATTTTTATATTATATAGTATTAGTTTGTATAATTCCACTTTCGTATGGACAGCAAGACATGCAAAAGATCGAGGAACAAATTAATGCATATGCAGAGGAAACTCCCGAACTTAATGAAACGATACAGATTGATGTTTCGGGGCTTACACTATATGATTTTTTAACCTCTGTTGCGATAGAGCACAAACTAAATATAAGTGCAGATCCAGATCTTAACCAGATTGTTTCCAGTAGTTTTTTTAATGTACCTGTTAAAGATGTGTTTCTTTTTGTAATCAAGAAATATAATCTAAGTATAGAGTTTATAAACAAAATCATTGTTTTTAAGAAAACTATAAAACAGAAAGAACTTCCAAAACCAAAAGTGCTTAAAGAAATCGATGTCACTTATAATAGCCAAAATGATTTCTTAGCAATTAAACTTAAAAATGATTCTCTGTCTCGCGTAGCTAAAAAGATTACCGATGTATCTGGTAAAAATGTAATCTTAGGACCTAATGTGAAAAATGAAAAAGTTTCTGCTTATATCTTAAATAGGCCATTTGATCAGGTAATGGAGATGATGGCTAAATCTAATAAATTAATAGTGACCAAGGATGATAATGGGTTTTACTATGTAGAAAAAGATCAAGCAGCAGCAGGCACTACTGCAGGATCATCAAGGAAAGGTAAGAAAACCAGGAGTCCGGAATCATCTGCAGATATAACGGTTCTCCCAAGTGGGTTTTTAAGTGTTCAGGCATTTGATGCTGATGTTACTTCGTTGATATTAGAAGCAGCAGAAAAACTCAATGTAAACTATTTCATGTATGATAAACCTGAGGGAGCAACAACAACATTGGTCGTAAACGAGATTACTTTTGATGAGCTTTTAGATCATGTTTTTATGGGTAAAAACAGTACGTATAAAAAAACAGATGATTTTTATCTTATCGGAGATCAAAATGGAGAAGGACTTAGAAGTACAGAACTTATACAATTAGAGAACAGAACAATAGAAACTGTTTTAGAAACATTGCCTAAGAACTTAATAGAAAATGTAGAACTTAAGGAATTTATAGAACTTAATGGATTCGTGGTTTCTGGCTCAAGACCAAGAATATTGGAGCTAAAAGAATACATAAAACAAATTGATAAAGTAGTACCCATGATCCTTATAGAGGTGTTGATAGTACAGTATCAAAAAGGGTACGACATTCAAACCGGGATTAAAGCGGGGATAGATAAAAAAGAGAGAGTTACTTCTGGAGTTTTATTTCCACAAGCTGAAGTTAATTTAAATTCATCTTCTGTAAATAAGTTGATCGATGCCTTTAATGGGTTTGGTATTTTTAACCTGGGTAAAGTTGCAAAAGACTTCTATCTTAGTTTAAAAGCTCTAGAAAATAATTCTATAATCCGATTGCAATCAACTCCCAAGATTTCTACACTAAGTGGGCATGAAGCAAAAATTTCTATCGGAGAAACTAATTATTACTTCGAACAAAATAATAGGTTGATTAATAATGGAGTCAGTAGTGATATTTTACAGTCAGGTCAATGGAAAGCTACAGATGCAAATTTAAGTGTTAATATAAAACCTTTTGTCTCTAAAGATGAGCAAATAACATTAACTATTGTCGTAGAAAAGAGCGCCTTTTTAGGAAGAGCAGGAGAGAACGCTCCACCAGGAAAATCAACCCAACAGTTTGAGTCCTTAGTTCGAGTACGAAATGGTGAAATGATACTTCTGGGAGGACTGGATGAATTAGAAAAAGAAAACTCTGGAACAGGAACACCTGTTTTATCTAGAATACCAATACTAAAATGGTTTTTTAGTAGTAAGATCAAGAGAAAAAATAAATCAAAGTTACACGTGTTTATAAAACCGACTGTTGTTTACTAATGTTAGAACAGATAAAAAATAATATTTTAAAGCCTTTTCAGGAAAAACAATACGCTATTGTAGGTGTAATATTGGGAGATACTCCAATATACAATGTTCTTATAGTAGATAAGAAATCTGATGCTTTGTCGGTAGAAACTTCTTTTTCTACAGAGGATTTTAACGTTGTTAAAGATAAAGTGAATACATCGGTTCCTTTACTTCTTAATTTTTATGGAAAAGGAATTATAAATAAACAAGTTTCTGCAAAAGGAAACTATTTAAAAGAAGTATTGTTTAACGCTTCTATTGATGATTTTTATATTTATGAACTGCACCAAAATCAACAAAATTTTATTTCAATTGTAAGAAAAGATGTCTTAGAAAAATTCTTTACATTGTTTTTAGAAAATAAATATTTGGTTGTAGATTATAGTATTGGCCCTTTTGTAGGAGTACTATTTAAAGGGCTATCTAATACATCATCAATTATTTCTGCCGATTATGAATTAAGTTTTGAAGATGATTACCTAACAGAAACCCAAAAACTGGATACTATTACCAAGGAATATATCTTGGGAGAAGAGAAGATTAACAATACTCAGGTTCCTTTATTTTCTACACTACTTCATTATTTATATCCATCAGATGATTTTAGCTACGATACAGAATTTTTAATAGAGAATAAAAAAGAAAATGTACTTAAAAAGGCATTTAATACCGTAGCTACAGTATTGGGAATTTTTTTCCTGTCTGCATTATTGATTAGCTATTTGTTATTGAATTACTATAATGATAAGTATGTAAGTTATGAATCTCAATTATATAACCTTAATGATACTTATAATCAGGTAAAAAAATTAGAAAGCGAAAAAGAGAACAAAACAAAAATACTTCAGGAATCGGGTATTTTAAATCAGAACTTTCTTTCTTTTTATATGTACCGTATAGTAAATTCTATTCCCGATAATGTAGGACTTAATAGCTTGAAGGTAAACCCTACACAGAAAAAGATTAAGAATTTTGAAAAGATAATATTTGAAACAAATACCATTATCATTAATGGTAATTCTAGTTCGAGTATGCCAATTAATTCTTGGGTTAAAGAATTAAAGAAGGAAAAATGGATTTCCAAAATAGAGATTTTGGATTTTAGTAAGAGTAGAAATAAAAAAAGTGAATTTACTTTAAAAATCGTTGTAAAATAGTGTTTGCAAATCTAACATATAAACAAAAATTAATTGGACTTATAGCAATTGGAATATTGCTATTCATGGCAGCGAATAAGAGATCTTTTAAAATCACTCGACATGCCTATGATCAGGTTCGACAATTAGAAGATAAGTTAGCATATGTAAACTCATCAACAACCGATGTTACTCAAACACAGGCAGAATTAAAGTTTTATGATAAAATAATAGGAAAACAGGGAGTAGAACCTGAAGAAATACAACAACAAATACTGGATTTTGTATCTACTTATGATAATGTATATGTTTTTAACTTAGATGAAATTCATATAGCAGAAAGTAATGGTTTTAATGTAATTAGTAACCAATTAACATTAGAAGGAGATTTTAACGGACTATTAGAAATAGTGTATGCATTTGAGAAAGAGTTTAAGTTTTCAAATATTGTTAGTATTTCATTTGTAAAAGAAAAAGAATTCCAAACACGAAAAAATAAATTAAGAGTAAAGATAATATTTCAGAATTATGAAAAGAATAGTTAATATAAGTATAGTTTTTAGCAGTTTGTTTCTGTTGATAGCGTGCGATGATGTCCTCGAAGAAGATATTACAGATGATTTGGTAACAACAGTAGCACCAAAAGATAAAAGTAATCTCGATGGTAATTCGGTTCAGTTTAGATGGGATGAATTAGGAGATGCAGATGATTATAGAATACAGGTAGTAGAAGAGGCTACGCAAAGAAGTGTATTAGATTCATTAGTTAAAGGGAATAACTTTACATATGGACTTAATCCTGGTGAATATAGCTGGAGGATACGAGGCGAAAATTTTGCATATACAACTGCTTATAGTTTTCCTATTTCTTTTACACTTTCTGTATCAGACGATTTAACAAACCAAACTGTGTTTCTAACATCACCATCAGAGAATTTTTATACGAATAAAGATGCTTTAATATTAACCTGGGATAGAATTCAGGCAGCAACTTCATATACTGTAGTGGTTGATAAGACCATTCAGGGAAATACAGCTACCGAAATCCAGACTCCTGATTTAACTAATAATAACTTTACACTTAGTTCTACCGTCTTGAGTGAAGATGCAATATATACCTGGAAAGTAAAAGGTGTAAATGATAATAGTGAAACCAAATTCTCAACGAGAAAGATTTTTCTAGATACCCAGGCACCTAATCAACCCACCTTAGCATCTCCTAATAACGATGCAAAAGGATCATCTCCTATTACTTTTACTTGGAATATACCTAGTGATACCGGAGAAATACAATCTACATTATCTAGTGTTATAGAAGTAGCAACAGATAGTGGTTTTGCCACCATAATTGAAACTGTTCCGACTAATTCGAACTCTCAGGAAATAACATTTTCTAATTTGGGAGATTACTATTGGAGAGTGAGAATCTTAGATCAAGCGGGTAATAAGAGTATTTATAGTGAAGTTAGAAAAATAACGGTTGAGTAAATAGAATCTAACGAATTGTAATTTTTAGGCTAGTGAATAAAAAGATTTTAAATAGCGTTCTGATTTTTTTTATGCTTGTCATCTGGGCAATTGTTTTTAGTAAAATTTTTAATTTTTTTGGAAACAATGTAGAAGAGAACAACATATCGATTAATCCAATTACTATTGTGGATCCCAGAATGAATTTTTCAAAAGATACTTTTGATCTTAGAAAAGTTGAAAGAGACCCATTCTTAGGAAAATATGCTGTTTTTAGAGCTAAAAAGCGTAAAAAAAATACGAAACTAGTATCGAATAACAGATCTAAGAAAACAAATGTTACTCCTAATAGCGTTAAGAAACCATGGCCTAAATTAAGTTATCATGGTTATGTAAAAGGGTCTAAAAGTACTTCGGAACTAATCTTAATTAGAATGAATAATAAATTTTATAAGATTAGAGAAGGGGATATGCTAGAAGATATTTCGGTAAAAAAAATATTTAGAGATTCTATAATTATAAAAAGAAGCAGAGAAAGTAAAACCGTATTAAAAAGTAAATAACAACTGGGTATAATTTACTATTATACCCAGAATACGTTCTGCAATTAAGAAAATATTCATACCATTCTTTACTCTATATATTCTAAAAAGTATATTATTAACCCTGAGTTCGGTGCAAGAAAACTGCGTCAGGTCGAGTGTTTTCTTGGCTTGCAAAGACAAGAAAATGTATCGAGAATAAGCTGTTTTCCAACAAAAACCTAATCTCGATATAATTTTTCTTCATTACATTTCTAAAAATCACTCGATTTGACGATTTTTATTACCCTCTAAATTTAGATCGAACTTACGCTCTTTAAGAAAAGGTTTTATTGATTAATAAACTGTTGAGGTGTTATCTTTTGATAAAAATTTCGACATACTATACACTAATCAAGCGATTATTGTGTTTATAGAATTTACACCAGAAATAAATAAAGTATACTTTATAGATCAATATACTTTTTTCCAGGTTTTATCTGGTAGTGGTAGTATTCAGGTTGATTTTAAGAATTACTTCGATTGGCAAAACAAAGCCATTTATCTCGAAAAAGGACAGTATGTAAAATTTCTTTCAGATAACTTCCTGATCCGAAAAATAGAATTTCCTGATGAAACGGTGATTAGAAATAAAGAGTTTAGAGTGTTATTTAAGCATCTTATCTCTCTTGGGTATATTAATTTTGATCAATCCGGTGATTTTCAAAAAATAACGGATCAAATAGCACATGATATAGAAGTAGATCGTATCATAGATGCTTCTGTAGAACAGTGGTATTATCAAAACCCGTTTAAGGCAAATAAGGAAGAGTACCGTGTTATTTTTGATACAAAGGATATTATTGATATGCAATATTCTAGTAATATTAACAATAGAGAACTCACCGCTTTGATTGATAAAAATGGATATAATATTCAGTCTTTGATTAAAAATAAAATAGGAATTTCTCTAAAATCTCTGTTATCTGGTAAAAAACTACTGGAAAGTAAAAAGGAGATTGCCTTTACCGATAAAAGTATTAAGGAAATATCTTATGATTTGGGATATAATGACCCGGCATATTTTACCAGAGTTTTTAAAAATAATGTTGGTAGAAACCCGCTAGAATTTAGAGAGGATTTTGACTATAAAAGAAGAGATCTTTTCTCTCAGAATATCCTCGAACTTCTTCAGCAATATCATACCAAAGAAAGAACACTTGACTTTTATGCTTCAAAAATGAACCTTTCTCCAAAAGTATTATCCAGAAAAGTGAAAGATAAAATGCAAACTTCTCTAGGGAAACTTATTAGATCTGAGATGATTACTACATCAAAGTCTCTTTTATCCAAAAACTTTACGATTAAAGAGATTTCAATAGAATTAGGTTTTGAAGAACCTAACCATTTTTCTAACTTTTTTAAGCATTATACAGGAGAATCTCCATCACATTTCAAAAGCACATTTCAAGAATAAAAAGTACAAGAACTAGTACTTTTTTTGTAGCTCTCTTTCCTCGACATATCCAGAAATTTGTAGTGTAATTACAAAACAATATTTGTTTAATCATTTAAAAATAAAAACAATGGATATTAAAGCATTAGCTACAGAAATGGATAGTGTTGTTACACAAGGAGCAATAGTAGATGCGGTAAAACAATTTTTTGCCGAGGATGCTACAACCTCTGATTATAATAACCTTACTACCAAAAATAAAGCACAAATGGTAGAAAAGATGGAAGGTTTTGCCAATTCTATTAAAAAAGTAAATGGTATTACTAATCACCATACGATAGTAGATGGTAATGTTTCAGCTTCAGAATTTACATTTGATTTCGAGATGACTGATAATAGTACAATTTATTGGCATGAAATCATTAGACGAATATGGAACAATGACGGACTAGTTATACAAGAAGAATATTTTAACGCTTAAAACAAAGAAAATGAAAACTTTAAAAAATATAAAAATAGTACTAGTAGTAATGATAATGACAACCATGACTACTATTGCGCAGGATAAGAAAAGAAATAATATTGATAATAGCAATATAGCGCTACAAGGATATAGTCCTGTATCTTATCTGGATCTCGGTATTGCACAACGAGGAAACAAAGAATATAAATCTGAACATGAGAAGGTTGTGTATTATTTTACCTCTAAAGAGCAGAAATCTAAGTTTGATAAGAACCCTAAACATTACTTACCACAATATGGGGGATTCTGTGCATTTGGGGTATATGCTGGTGCTAAATTTAGACCCGACCCTAATAAGTTTGTAGTAAAAGATGGAAAATACTTTTTGTTTTTATACAACATAGAGTTAGATGCACAGCAATTATGGCTAGCAGAAAACAATCACAAAAAATTAGTTGCAAAAGCTAATAGTAATTGGGAGAAACTTCGTAATACATATAATTAGAGGTTTTGATACTTTTCTTTAGTCTAGTAGAAAAGTTCTAACCGGTGTTTAGTTTTTCTTTTGTAGAGCACCTTAGCGAATTGGCTGGGGTGTTCTTTGAAGAATAAGGTTATAAGATCAAACAAATCTTAAATAAGTTAAGTAAAACCATATTATTTTATAATTTACTAATCAATTTATAAAACGTAATATCAATTATGCAAAAATTATTGTCTTTGATTTCCAAATGTAGTGAATGTGCAGCGCAATTAGAATTAGGGCCAAGACCAATAGTTTCAGCACATACTCATAGTAAAATAGTAATCATAGGGCAAGCTCCCGGGAGTATTGTTCATAAATCGGGAATCCCATGGGATGATAAAAGCGGGCAAAATTTAAGAGCCTGGATGGGAATTGATGATGAGACGTTCTATAATCCACAAAAAATTGCACTTGTACCTATGGGGTTTTGTTACCCGGGAAAAGGGAAATCCGGAGATCTCCCCCCTACAAAAAAATGTGCTCCTTTGTGGCATCAACAACTCTTGACCAAAATAGAAAACGTAGAGCTTGTACTACTCATTGGCAAATATGCTCAAGAGTATTATTTGGGTGATCGATTAAAAAGAACACTAACAGATACAGTAAAGAATTACAAAGAATATTTGCCAGATTATTTTGTATTACCACACCCTTCACCAAGAAATAATATTTGGCAAGCAAAAAATGAATGGTATAAAAAAGAGGTTATACCCCGGTTACAACTACAAGTTCAATCAATCCTTAAGTAATTAAGAGTTCTGATGTATTTAGTGATTATTAACACATTTCATTAAGATTAAATAGTGGTGTTAAAATGTAATTGCAATTTTCCCAATGGTTTTTCCTGATTCTAATTTTTGATGAGCTTCTTTAAAGTTCTCAGTAGTAAAACCATCAAGGGTGCTATTGAGTGTTGATTTAATTTTATTGTTGTCGAGCAATGCAGCTATTTTGTTTAAGATATGATGTTGTTCAATCATATCTTCTGTCTGGTACATAGATCGTGTATACATTAGCTCATAGGATAAGGTTATACTCTTAGATTTAAAAGACCCTATGTTGATATGGTTATCAAGAGATTCTGCAATAGTACATATATGTCCCTGTGGGTCAATTAACTCGATTATGTTTTCCCAATGATCAGAAGTTCCCGAAAAATTGAGAATGTAATTTATGGTATTGATCCCTAAAGCATGTACTTCTTCTATGAGGTTATGATGATTTACAACATGATGGGCTCCCATGTTTTGGCACCATAATTGACTTTCGGGGCGAGAGGCGGTAGCTATAACGGTTAAATTGGTTAATTTTTTGGCTAATTGAGTTGCAATAGAGCCAACACCACCTGCACCACTAATGATTAGTATTGTTTTTCCTTCTCCCTCTCCCTCTCCTGGAGTTAGCTTGAGTCTGTCGAACAATACCTCCCAGGCAGTTAATGAAGTTAAAGGCATGACTGCGGCTTCAGCATCAGAAATAGTATTCGGTTTTTTGCCTACTATACGCTCATCCACTAATTGATATTCGGCATTAGATCCGGGACGTGTAATGTCTCCTGCATAAAACACTTCGTCTCCCGTTTTAAATAAGGTTACTTTGTCACCCACCGCTTCAACAATACCTACAGCATCCCAGCCTAATATTTTTGGAGAATCTAATTCTTGATTTTGCACGCTGTTTTGGCGAACTTTATAATCCACAGGATTGATACCCACTACCTTGATTTTTATTAATAAATCATGTCCTTTCGGTACAGGCTGCTCTGTTTCGAACTGAATTAGACTATTTTCTTCACTTATGGGTAATGATGTTTTGATTCCTATTGCTTTCATAAAAATATGTTTTAATAATTTAGAGCAAATTTATACCTTTGCTTATGTTTTTTGATAGTATATATTTTCCTTTTAAATGTAAAAATGTGTAATCATGAATAAAAAGAATTTATATGAACCTTTTTCGATTGCTTTTGAAACATTAGATCAATCTCCTGTGCATGAGCACAAAAACAGTTTTTTTGAATTGGTTTATATTTTATCGGGTACAGGAATTCAACGCGTAAATAAGAACGAATTTCTATATCATCCGGGGCACATGCTTTTATTAACTCCAACGGATATATCTTCTATAGAAATCAATACAACTACACAATTTTTCTTTTTGAGATTTAATGATATTTATATTAAATCAGGAAAGATAAGTGCTGATAATATTCAACGATTAGAATTTATTCTAAAAAATGCAAATCATCAACCAGGCTGTATTTTAAGAAACCTCACCGATAAAACATTGGTTAAACCTATGGTAGAAGCTATGATTCGGGAATATGTTAACAGGGATTTATACAACAAAGAAATCATACAGCAGTTAGTGAATACATTAATCGTTATTGTTGCGAGAAATATTGCAAAATATCTTCCTGATGTGATAGATTCAGGAACAGAAGAAAAAGCGATGAATATATTACAATATATACAAGAGAATATATATGATCCTGCCAAATTGAGAACAGAGGAAATTTGTCATCAGTTTGGTATTTCTAAAACATATCTTGGCCGTTATTTTAAAAAACATACTAAGGAAACGCTACAGCAATATATTACTAATTATCGGGTTCGATTAATAGAAAACAGACTTCAATATAGTGATATGCGTATAACCGAAATTACTGATGAATTAGGGTTCACAGATGTTAGTCACCTTAATAAATTCTTTAAAAAGAATAAAGGAATTAGTCCAACAAAGTATAGAAAAGAATTTATATAGGTTTGCAATTATTTTACCACATAAAGCCTATATCATTTTTTCTGAAATGTATACAAATTATAATTTCCGATAAAAAATATGAGCATCTACATATCCTTTTTCAAAATGCCTAAACCCATCAGGGATTGTTCCTATAATCTCAAACCCATTGGCTAACCATACTTTTATTGCAGGTTTATTGGTGCTAACTACCAGATTAAACTGCATCGCATAATACCCTAGTTCCTTTGCAGCATCAATAGAATGAGCACAAAGTTTATGACCAAGACCCATTCCTCGTTTTTGACTGTTAACCATATATGAAGCATTAGCAATATGATTTCCGTAACCCGGTTGATTAGGCTTTAAAATGTAAGCTCCTATAATTTCTTTTTCTGATTCTGCCACAAAACAATTATTTTTAAGATTGATCCAACTGTTTTCGATGTGTTCTCGGGAAAAACTATCATCATATGGAAAATAGATTTTTTGATCTACAACTACTTTCCACAGATTCCAAATTCTTTCGAGATCTTCTTTATTTGCAGGTCGAATATGTATTTCAGGTTTTTTCATTATAATTTTGGTTATAATTTATTTTTTTAGGTCTGTTATTTTCACAATGTGCTAATTTAAATCTGTATTCTGCTCATAATGTTCTAAAATCATTTGAAAGAAAATTTTAGAAGCTTTTTTTTGATAATTACCCTTAAGGTATCGTATGGCCGATCGTAATTTGAGCTTCTTTTTGTTTATAGGAATACTTTTGAGGGTAGGTAAATACTGTGTGGTTGATTTTGTAAGAACGGTTGCCCATTTTCCGGTTTCAATGAGTCGAATTAATGTAGGGATATGATTTAATTCTATTTGATATTGATATGAAAGTTCATGTGTTCTAAATGCCTTATCCAGGACTTTTCTGGTCGTAAACCCTTCTGCAGGTACAGCTAAATCTATTGTATTAAGCTCTTCGATACTGATTTGTTTTTTGCTGGCAAATGGATGGGATTCATGTATTACCAGTGTTAAATAAGATTGAAATAAAGGAATAGTAGTAATCATTTGATCATCTGTTGCTTTATTAAAAGATAAAATAAAATCCAACATACCCGATTTGAGTTTTTCCATTAATTCATCAGATGTGCCAAAGAAAGCCTTAACCTGTATTAAAGGAAATTTTGTAGAAAAGGATATCAGTGTTTCTGTAAACAGATTGGTTAAACCATAGGTTACTCCAATATGTAAAGTCCCGGATTGTAGATTTTGTAAATCCTCTATCAATTGTTTGGCGTTTTCGGCATTTTTAAGCGTATGCCTCGCACGGGTCAAAAATAATGAACCAGCTTCTGTAAGTTGTATCCTCTTTCCGATTCTATCAAAAAGAGGAACTCCTAATTCCTGCTCTAAAAGCTTTATTTGCTGCGAAAGTGCACTTTGTGTTATGAATACTTTATGAGAGGCTTCTGTAAAATTTAAACACTCTGCCGCCTTAACAAAATAGTTTAATTGGCGTAATTCCATTATTAATAAGTTTTACTAATGTATATGATAAGAAAATAACGTTTTACTAATGTAAAAATAATTTTGAACTTTGTACTTCAAATCTTTTATAACTTATAAGAAAGAGGAGATAAATAAAGAAATGAAAACAAAAGCAGAAAGAAATACAAGACGTTATAAAGAGATCCGAAAAGCGATCTTTATTCCAGGGTTGGCTGCTTTTTCACAGTTTTATATGTTTCAGCCATTATTACCATCATTAAGCGAAAGTTTTTTGGTATCTCCGGCTGTCAGTAGCCTGGTTGTTTCATCTTCTATGATTGGTATTGCTTTAGGTCTTTTTATGTTTGCGTTTTATGCAGATATACTACACCGCAAAAAATTAATGTTGATTGCTTTATTTTTGTCTTCATTAATCACAATGCTATCGGCAATCTCATGGAATTTTAATGTATTGGTCGTTTTTGGTTTTATAAAAGGGTTTTTGCTATCAGGAGTGATAGCGGTTGCTATTGTTTATATTTCTGAAGAAGTTGAGGTACGATATGTTGGGATTGTGATTGGGATATATTTAGCCGGAAATGTATTAGGTGGTATGTGGGGGCGTGTGGTTGCAGGTTTAATTTCTAGTTGGTATGATTGGAGAATAGCTACATTATTTATTGGAGGTGTAGGAATAGTATTAAGTACCTTTTTTATGAGACTTTTACCACAATCCTTAAACTTTAATCCACAAAAAATCCAAACATTTCAAAAACTAATGTATATGAAAAACTTCCTTAAAAATCCGTTGTTTTTGGGAGTTTATATTTTGATGATCTTAATGATGGGGACTTTTGTGAGCATTTATAATTATTTAAGTTTTAGGCTAGAAATGCCTCCTTTTTCACTTCCACATTATGTTATTTCCCTATTATTTCTAATTTATGTCACGGGAGTAGGAGGGACGATAACAATTGGAGCACTAACTCATCGAATTCACTCTTTTCGTATGCTTAAAATCCTGTTAGTACTATTTCTAATAGGAACATTAGGGCTATTTGTAGAAGAGTTGTGGTTATTAGTATTAGGTTTAAGTATACTTACGTTTAGTTTATTAGGGATTCAGACTGTAGTAAACAAGATAATATCTCAGTATGCTATTGAAGGAAAAAGCACAGCAAATTGCTTATACTTAATATGCCAGTACATGGGAGCAGGTGGTATCGGAAGTTCGACAGGGCATATATTATCAAAATGGGGATGGTCTAATTTTCTTTTTACTTTAATAGGATTCATTCTTTTTTCATTACTATTATTTATGCTATGTGCCAGGCGGTATACCAATACATATAAATTAACAAAAGAGATTTCTTAGAGAAGATCATGATCTAGTTTTAAAGAATAAATTTATTTAACTATGCTAAAATCTAATTACTTATTGTTTATAATTCCAGCATTAATATGGGGATCTACATGGTATATCATTAAATATCAATTGGGAACTGTAGATCCAATAGTTTCTGTTGCCTATCGGTTTGGATTAGGTGGGATTATACTATTGGGATATTCTAAGATTAGAAAACTTCCATTATCATTTACAAAGCAGCAACACTTTTTTATTGCTTTACAAGGAATTCTACTATTTGGAACAAATTATTGGTTGGTATATTTATCAGAACAATACCTAAGTAGTGGGCTAGTGGCTGTAGCATTTTCTACATTAATTTTTATGAATATAGTTTTTGGAGCGATATTTTTAGGAGATAAAATAAAAAAACAAATCATAATAGGAGCCGTCTTCGGACTTCTAGGAACAGTTCTGATATACCAGGCCGAGTTTAGAAGAATAGATTTAACCAATGATCAACTTAAAGGATTGATGTTTTGTATTTGCTCTATCATTTTTGCTTCTTTGGGAAATATTACTTCTTCAAATAATCAACGTAGATTTAAACTACCCGTTATTCAAACCAATGGTTTCGGAATGCTATATGGTGCAACTGCTATGTTATTAATAGCCTTGTTTACCGGAAAATCTATACATTTCGACACTTCATTTTCCTATATTTCATCACTAGTATATTTGACCATTTTTGGATCTATTATTGCATTTACTTCTTATCTCACTTTAATAGGCAAAATTGGAGCAAGTAAAGCAGCCTATGTTATTGTAGTGATACCGGTAATTGCTTTAACGATTTCTACCGTTTTTGAAGGATACAAGCCTGATGTATACGCTTTTCTAGGAATTGGACTTATTATTTTTGGAAATGTACTAGCATTAAGAAATAAAAAAACAAGCTGATTAAATTCTTGGCAAACTAAAGGAAACTACAGAAACATATATCACTTATATACTAATCTATTGATTTATTGTATGAACCCGTCATTTGAAAAATATTTCATTTGGTCTTTTTTTATGAAGAAAATTCTAAAGAAATTTAATAAACAGGATAAAGAAAAATTTCTGCAAGAAATTAAAAAAAGAAAAGATTATATGGATTAAAAAAACGATTCAAACCTCTTAAAAATATTACTTTTGGTTAAAAAATAGTTCTTAATGTCTCGACATTACATTACCAAAATCATACATAAACCTTATCCTTATCTATTTTATTTCAAAAGAAATTTGATAATTGCTCTGGTACTGGGAATGTTGATCTACATTATTAATGTATTAGCAGTAGATGAAAGTTATGTGAATACAAACTTTGTGTTTTCAAAACCGCTCCTCTGTATACTTGCAGGGTTAATGACATTTTTTAGTATTCTCTTGGTACTCGAAGTTATACCCCGAGTATTTTTTAAACCTGATTTAAAAGAAAATTGGACTATAGGAAAAGAATGTCTTTTAATTGTTTCACTTCTTTTTGTAATTACTATTTTTAATAATACCCTGTCTCTTGTAATTAGTAAAGAGCCTTCTGATAATATCATATTACATTTTTTAAACTCATCACTATATGTTGTTCTACTTGGTATTGTTCCGGCTTTTCTTCTTGTATGGATCAATTATACCATTCTTTTAAAGGAAAACTTAAAAAAAGTCTCCTTATACAATGAACAGCTTGAATCTAGAATTACATTTACAAAGAGTGAAGTATCCGATATTATAAGTATACAAACTAGTAATAAAAATGAGGTTCTGGAGCTAGATATTGGTTCCTTCTTATTCGCTAAATCTGAAGGGAATTATATAGATGTTTTTACCAAAACGTCTGGTAAAGTACATTGTAAACCATATCGACTTACGATTCAAAAGCTTGAAGAAGAACTTAATAGTTATGCATTTATTATTAGTACGCATCGATCGTATGTCATTAATATAAGAAACATTAATACGACCTCTGGTAACGCCAGAAATTATCGCATTAGTTTTGAAGGAGTCCCTCATGAAGTTCCTGTGTCAAGAAATAAATTTCAGGCATTTAAAGATGCTTTTACTATTAAAAAAGTGTAATCTTATCAAAGATTACACTTTTAAAAATTGTGATTATTAAGTATACTTTCTACAAGGTATACCCAAGGCCTAATCCTAAGAAGAATCGGGAATCAAAATCTGCAGGTCTGTTTCTTCCTTTATCTAAAAAACCTTTTAAAGAAACCCATGCAAATGCACTAACACTAAAATTATTAATGTTGTAGCCTAGAGATTGAGAAACCCCATAATTAAAATACACATATTCATTTTTGTACTTTTCATACACCGAATATTGTGGTATTTTTAAAGTTCCTTTTGATTTTAAATGTGTTGCTCCTATAAAAGGTTCTAGCGATAGGTAGAATTTCTTCTTGTTAAAAGGGTAATAAGTAACATCAAAAATAGAATACAATCCTATATCTCTTGTATACCCTTCTACATAATCGGTAAACAAATTATCTGTTTCGGCTATGTAACTATTTTGATGAGCTGTACCATAGGATAACGTAAAATGTTTGCTGTCTAGGCACTTTAATTTTCCTTTAAATATATACCCATAGTTTTTTCCATAACTGGTATTTAATATATCCTGAGTGTATAAAAGCTCTAATTTCCATCGTTTTTGACCTGATTCTTTGTTTTCTTTTTGTCCCTGAACCCAAACAGGTAATGCAAGAAAAAACAAAAGAACTACTACATAGTTTTTCATGATGTTGTATTTATAAAATTATAGATAATCCTTTTTTAAAGGTGATCATTGGGCTGTTTCTATGAGAAATGTTTTTTAATCTCTCGTGATGTAGAATTAAGTCGGTATAAGACCGTTCACTTATTTTTTCCTTAAAGGCATTGTAAAAAAGGTTGATAGAAGCTCCTTCTAAATCGCCAACAGTTATATAAAGATTTTTATCTAGCGAATCATGGGTGTCAAAGTAGTGCTGTTCTAAATAGAATAGATATGCATTATACCACATGAAATTTGAACTTGCAGCAATAATATTATCAAAAGAATTGGGTTGATCTTGCTGAAATAATATATACAAAGCAAGATATCCACCTAGAGAATGACCAAATAATGTCCTGTCGACACTTTCAATCTCAAGTTCATTTTCGATATGAGGAATAAGTTCGTTATTTATAAAATTGATAAATTCTTTTGCGCCTCCCGAAGTTCCTGGAAAATCTCTGTCTTCAGGATACGAGTAATCTCTACCTCTCTGGTTTTTATTGGCATATCCCACTCCGATAAGAATAATATCCTCTCTACCAGATTCTGCAACGATATCTGCTGCTTCTTTAAAATAGTCATCTCCATCTAACATATAGATGGTATGATAGCTATTTGAAGAATCATAAGCCTGAGGATACAAAATATTAATACTATATGTAGTATTTGTGTGATCCGATGTAATTGCAAAGGGATGATTGTTTTTTATTGAAGAAAGGTCGTCTTTCTCACAACTGTTTAGGCCCAATATGCCAATGATTAAACACAGAAAACTCATAGAGTTCTGAATAATTTTTTTCATAATGTTTCTTATTTTTTTGATTTCTAATTCCAGCAAAAGTATTTTTGAAACCTTTATATATCGCTTAAAGAAAGGCGATTGGTACGAAGTGTCACTTTTTTGTGACGTACTGGAGTCTTAGACAAAAGATAGATTCATTTAGAAAAAGGGGAGGAGGTATAATAGAAGTATATTATTTATGATCTCTTTTATTTTCTTTTGTATGTAAATGTGATGTTTTCGCTATTCTTAGGTTTCATTGTCATCATGTTATCATGAAATGTAACTATAAATACCTGAACATCTATAGCGCGATTATAGTCTATTAAGTGTAGTTCGGGTTTGTGTGCATTCATATACCAATATCCATTTGATCTTGAAGTATCCGGATGTGTTTTACGGTACGTTCCTGTCCAGCGAATAAAAATAGCTTCTTTACCTTCTGGATTGTAAGATTTTGTAATGTTTTCTTGATTCTTGTATACAGAAACCAGTTGCCAGTTTCCGACAGCTTTATCTTTGGGGGATTTAGGTAAATTAGAGATTCTGGATAAAGAAACTATTACTTTCATTCCGTCTTCCATACGCGCCCATTTCATTTTGTTGTTAGAAAATTCGACTTTAAAAGCTCCGTACTCATCTTTACCATTTTTACTTTCAGGAAGAAATTGCTTTTCTTTTTTATTGTATGTCCAGCTACCTTTGTCATTTTGTAACCATCCATTACCAGCCTGATAAGAGTGATCAGTATTGTATTTAAACCATTTAGCGATTGGAGTCATTTTTTTGTCTCCTATGCTTACTTGATCTACGGACCATAACCCAGTTATTGATTGCGAATTTATGATGCCCGAAACAAACAAAGTAATGCTTAGAAATAGTAATCTAGTTTTCATTTTCTGTAGTATATAGTAGTGCTGTAATTTTTTTAGCAAGATCAAGTTCATTTGTCTGATCGCCTGTATTGGCGAGAAAAGCGATAATATACTCCCCATCTTCAATATTTATAAGCATAGATTTATACCCTTCGGTAGCTCCCCCATGTATGATGTATTTCTTATCGACACCGATATCTCCTATACGATATTGCTTTTCTCCATCAAATACGACCCAACCGTAACCATAAGAGATTTCGGGATTAATCTTTGATAAATGATTGGTTTGCATAAGTTCTATCTGTTTGCCATTAAAAAGAATAGGAGAACTCATTTCTTTTCCCCAACGATAGAGATCTTCAGCCGATGAAAATATTCTTCTGCCAAGGGTTAGATCAATAAATTGATTTCGTGTCCAGTCGTTAGTTGTTTCGTTATAATTATATCCTTCTACTACATGTTCAAAAACAATACGATTGTCAGAAGTACTAAAAGTATGCTCTAGCTTAAGAGGTTTTGTGATTTTTTGCTCTAAAAGTTTAGAAAAAGGAAGTTGATAAAGGTCTTCCAGAATGATAATAAGCAAGTGATAAGCGAAATTGCTGTAATAAAACTGTTGGTTTGGATCACTTACTGCAGGAATCTTACTAATGAAATCAATATACTCTGTATTATCAAAGTGTTTCCGCTTAAATTTTAAGTGTTTATTTTTTGAAAGATTAGGATGTACCTGACCATAATCGGGTAAACCAGAAGTATGGCTCAGCAAGTTATGAATTGTGATATTATGATTAAACTCTCCAGAGTATGAATATGTATTAATATGATCGGTAAGATGATCATTAAGAGATAATTTACCTTCTTCTACCGCTATAAGAATTAGTGCTGCGATAAATGATTTATTGATAGAACAAATGTCAAAACGATGATCTATTTGCATTGGGATATTCCAGATTCTATTGGATATGCCTATCGATTTTTTATAGATTATTGTATCCTTAGTGCCTATCACAACAGTACCATTAAACCGATTTTCACGATGTTCAATTTCAAATAGACGATCCAACTTACTTGTTAGGAAACTGGTATTTACGCTCTTTTGTTTAGAGCAGGATGATGATATAAGAACAATGCATGTGGCAATTACAATATATTTTTGCATATTTTTATTTAGTTGTGCTGTACAAAAGAATACCTCTGGATAGACTTTCTCAATTAATTTAGGTGTTTTGGTACGAAATTTCTTAATGTGTGGCGAATAATTTAGGAAACTTCTCAGCAAGTGATCCGACATATTTTTTAGATACAGAAATAACCTCACCAGCAATATACACTTCTACCTTATTGTTTAATCTATCTACATGATCAATGTTATTAGAATTAATGATATAACTTCGATGACACCTTATTAAAGATTGATTTAAACCAAACTCATCTTCAATATCTTTTAGGTTTTTACGCATCAGATGCATATTAACCTGTTGGTTCGACAAGTAGAATATTTCGATGTAATTATCTGCTGATTTGATATAAAGTAAATTTTCTATACTGATTTGAAACCGTTGCTTTTGATTACTGGATACAATCACAATTAATGAACTCGGTGAATTGTGAAAATGACTTAAAAAGTGGTCAATTAAAATACTTAAAGTAACCGGAAATGCGATAATAAGAGGATACTCATAAAGAAAAGGCCAATAACTTGTCCAGTATAATTCTGTCCACTGATAAAAATAATTGAATGCAAGAAATGAAAGATTAAGTCCAATAAACGTAGCCATTAATGCAGTTACAAATGGTTTAACCTTTTTATCAATAGTCAACCATGGACTTAAATGAAATTCAACTAAATAAAAAGAAAGAGAGGTTATAAATGCGTGCGATAGCGATCTAACAAACATGCTGTGCCCGGTTATGGCTGGTATCTTATCAATATGGTAAGCTCTGTATACAAACAATACTAGAAAAATAAAAAAACCAGATAAGATTGTAACTATCCATTTGTAGTTGTTTTTTCTATTATTTGATAATAATCTAATTTGCATAAATTACAGGTAATGGCTTGCTAAATACGTTTTTGTATTTTTTAAGTAAATATAAAAAATCTGTTAACCATTATTTGATTCCACCTGATATGCTTCAACTTTTGTTTTAAAGTTTTCTAAATATATTAATCTCCAGGGCGTCCCTCTTTTAGTAGATATACTTCTTCCCTTATTATTTTTTATTGGATATCTTGAGAATTCTACCTCAGTTTTTATTTATTATTAAAGTTGTACACATTTATTATTTGTGATTTTTCCTCCGGTCACAATATCGGATAGGATAACAGAAGTTGAAGGAGTTCCATATTGAGATAAAATATCGATAAACTGTTCTAAATGATAATTATCCCGTACTACAACTTTCATAATAAGACAATGAACCCCTGTTATTCTACTACACTCCAGGATTTCAGAAAAATTACCAACTAATTCTAAAAAGGGATAAAACTGATTGTCTTTAAAACTCATAGAAATATAGGAAGATAAAGAGTATCCTAGTTTTTCATAATTTAATTCACTGGTATAAGATAATATTACACCTGTATCTTCTAATCTTAGGATTCGTTCACCTACTGCAGATGAAGAAAGCCCAATTTCTCGCCCTATTTGAGCATATGAAAATCTTGAATTTTTTTTTAGTAATTGAATTATTTTTAAATCTAAATTATCTTTTATCATTATTGGTGGGGTTTTGAAAATTTAGTATATAATTAATAAAGAATTAGGCTAAATTTTATTAAAAATGAATTATGGCTGTTTATTTATCGCATAAACTTAGTCATGAATTTGTAATATTCTTAGTTATAATTATCATAAAAATTCTAAATATTTTCTTAAATAAAAAACAAGATAACGTATTGTTATTAAACGATTTCCTTCTATTTGTATAAGATATTTCCTGAGCTTTTTAGTGTGCGTTTTAAATTCTTGGTTTGTTGGCTAAAAAAAACTTAATTCATCGGATAATGATTGTTTTTTCAGGTTAGTCCATTTAGATAGAAACTTGATGTTTAGCTAAATTTGAAAAAGAGAGTAAACCAATTTTAGTTTTTAAGAATTGACACTTGTATTTATGATATTGTATGTCCGTTTTGATACTTAATATATTTTTATAAAAGGTTGAAAAAGTTTTTTTTGGCGAGTTTATAAGCAGATTTGCGATTTCAAAATGTAAAAAGTCCTGAATGAAGCTAAAACGGATATACAATTATAAAATCAAGTTATTTTTTAAGAAGAACAAATTGATTTTTTTCTCACTCTTTTCATAACTAATGTAATACTAGTTACATATTAGTCAAGTATACAAAGAGTATTATGAATTTTAGAAGTTCTGTTTTCTTACTGAAGCGATGAAAATTTATACAAAAAACTTACTTAGTTTTTTCTCAAAATTAGGCTATAGTTATTAAATGACCCTAAGTTAATGGATATAGTTGAGTTTTAGTCTGGTTTTGAGTTTTTCTCCCTACAATACATTGTTGTGTAATGAATAATAAGGAGAAAAAGGGTTTAGGATGAAGAGGTATGAGTAAATCCTCTTCACCTTGATCCTTAATGCAGAATGGTTACATAAATATTTGAAACCAAATAAGGAGCTTAAATATCAATAAAAAGATAACTACTTACTGTGTTGCAATACTTAAAATTTTGAGGACAATATCAGTTTTCTACTCATTTGTATCTACAGAATACTTCTAGAAAAAACAAAATTTAACGCCTTAACACAAATCAAATCTAAAATGAAAAAAAATGTATTTAAATGTATCATGATGATAATCATGATATTACCTCTCAATGTTGCAATGCCTCAAGATAATATTCCAATTCCGTCACCTTTAATTATCCCTAGAAAGGCCAAACCTTTCACATATCATGTGCAAGAGAACAAAATGCAGTATGTTGATTTATCTGCTACTAGTCCTCTTTTTGATTATGGCCCGTTAAATAAAGATACAGCACCAACCTATGTAAGAGAAATACCAATGCGTGCTGGAGTCGGTGAAAATTTTGAAACTATTGGGTTATCAGCTTTTAGAGAGTGGGTTATTGCAGAGCTTCCTAAAAATGGAGATATTTACCACAAGAAACAGTTAATTTCAACACCAGGTAGTATTCCTGATTCACGAGGATTGGTATATATCCCAAATGATGATTTTGAAGGAGTCGATACAATGACCTATTATGCTGTAGAGACAACAGGAAATCAAACCACTAGTGCAACTATCACTTTTAAGGTAAACAGTGCAGAAAACTATGAGATGCCTTTAGGTTTCCCAGCAGATCAGTGGGGTTTGTTTATCGCCGCACCATCAGACCCTGAAGAATGGCCGGAAAGAGAATCTCCTATAGACTGGTATATAGATCTTAATTGTACTAATTGCGCTCCTTTTGGAAGTAAAGGAACACCAAATCAACCTCGTCAGTTTTTACCTCCCGGAGGTACTGTTTTTCAGGCCGGAGCTAAAATTGTTATTAAAGGGGGTACCGCTGATGATAGATATTTTTTGGATAATCAGGGAAAACATATATGGACATTTAATGGAACAGCAGAGAACCCGATCTTTATACTTGGTGATGATAATAGTGTTACTCAACCCATAATAAGTACGTCACTCGATCGACCATCAACCACGGCGTTAACATGCGAAGGTCAAAACTTTGTGATTTCTGGTCTGGCATTCTATAATGTAAGATTATACGGAGGCCGGGGGTCAGTAAATAATGCTGTTGTTCGTCATAGTGAGATAGCCTATGGCAGAATGACAAATGGTACTGCTGTTAATCTTGGAGGCACTCGAAGATCTAGCAATCTTAGTGTTTTTTCTTGTTCTATACATAATAATGGATTTCGGGGTTCTAATTTTGACGAATTTGATGTACATGCTATGGGATATAGTACTGCCTCAGAAAGTATGATTCTGGATGTATTATGTAGTGGTAATGGTGGAGATTCTTATCAGCACCTTCAGAACAATATAAATGGTCTGGTACGTATAGGAAGGCTTAAAGGTCATGGAGAAGGAGAAAATACGGTTGACATTAAAGCACAAGCCGGGGTTTGGGTAGTAGATTGTGATGGTTGGGATATGCGAGAAATAAACTGGTCTAACGGTTCTGGAGGCAATGGGCAATTATTTTTTCAAAATGATGATGATTGCTCTGTAGGCAACTGTAGACAAACAGGAGATATTATTTTTTTAAATAACAGAGGAAGTGATAGCAATGGACCAATGATGGAATCATCAATTGGTGGAGGGCGTCATTATTTGGTAGGAAATGTTGCGTTTGATTCACCCGGATCTGGGATAAATATAGAGAACAGTAATGGAGGAGGCGCTACTGAAACTCATGCTTATTTCAATACCTTTTCTAATGTAGGAATTGGTATGCAAAGTAGGCCTAATGCTTCTATTACACGTGTAGCCTTTAATGTGGTTGATAATCCAAGATATAATGTTTGGATGTTGAACCCCAGTAACCATACTGTGTTTGATTATAATTTTTATACTGATGATCCAGAAACAATGATCTTTCAATGCTGTAGTAATGGTAACCCTAATTTAATAAAAGGTCTATCTTCTTGGCAAACAAGGACAAACCAAGATCTTAATTCTATTGCAGGTGTACAAGCAGATTTTAATCCAGATTTTTCTTTGCAAGAAACTTCAGAGTTAATAGATCAAATTAATCAAGAACAATTAGATACAATAGCACCTGGTATAGCAGATATGCTAAATATTTTGGGAGTCACTTTTGAAGATGCCTTTGGAGTACAACGCCCAGCAAATGGCTCTTATGATGCAGGAGCATCAGAGTTTGGTGCCCCCGGTCCTGGTAATCCTCGCCCAATCGCAAGAGATGATACAGCCACTGTAGATGAAAATAGTACCAATAATAATATTGATGTATTGGTAAACGATGTGTATAGAGGAGATGGTGCTAGTACAGATAATCCTATAGTAATTGTAACTGCACCAGATAACGGTACAGCAACAGTTGATAATAGAGGAACTAACACACAAGGCGATGATCGTGTCGTGTATACCCCAAATGCAGGATATACTGGTTCAGACTCTTTGGTGTATAGAATTCAGGATGGTAATGGAGATACCAATACAGCAAGAGTAAGCATAACTGTGGGAGTTGTGGCAACTCCACCTGTAGCCAATAATGATACAGTAAGTGTTGTACAAGATAGTGATGTCAACATGATCAACGTATTGGCAAATGATGAGAATTTTAACCCAGATGAGGATAGTATTGCAATAGCAACTGCACCAGCCAATGGTACTACGTCTGTTAATGCGACAAATAATTCAATTACATACACACCCAATGCAGGATTTACAGGTTCAGATTCATTTACTTATACGCTTACAGACCCAAATAACGTAACAAGTACTGCAACAGTAAGTGTAACGGTTACCCCTGTGGGCGACACCACTCCGATTCCATTAGAGAATGGAGTGCCCATAACAGATATCAGCGGCCCTGATGAAGCAAAATTTTATTATACATTAGAGGTACCTGTCGGAGCAACAGATTTGGTATTTGAGTTAACAACACCTGCAGGAGGTTCTGGAAATGGAGATTTATATATAGGTTTTGAAAAAGCGCCAACATTTACAGATAATATTTGTAAATCAGAAAGTAATTCTAGGCCTACTAATGAGCGATGTGAAATTTCTGATCCAGTACAGCCAGGAACATATTTCGTGTTCGTAAACCCGTTTAAAGAAGCGATTAATAATTTAACGCTAACAGCTAGTTATACAGTACCGATTCCATCAGTACCCGTATTGCAAAACGGTGTACTGGTTACCGATATTACGGCAAAAAAAGGAGAAGAACGTCGCTATATAATGGTAGTACCTACGGGAGCAACAGATTTATCGTTCAAATTAATAAAAGGTAATGGTACAGGAGATGCCGATCTATATATAAACCTTGATGCACCAGCAACATTTACAGATAGAATTTGTGCATCTATAGGGAATACAAGTAACGAAGAGTGTTTAATCCCAGATCCAGTACAGCCAGGAGTGTATCATGTACTGGTAAATGCATCAAATGATATTGCGGGAATAACATTGGTAGGAAGTTATACTGAGTCATCGAGTACTGCAGGTGCTGATGTGGCAAATATTATGATTTCTCCAATTCCGGCAAATGATCATATTAATGTACAGTTACCTAACGTAGAATCGGGTAGGGTGGCTGTATTCGATCTTGTAGGAAATCTTTTATTAGAAGAGTCTTTTGCAAATACATCAAAAGTTGCACTAAATGTTAGTAGTCTTCCTAAAAGAAAATTATATGTCATGAAGATAACAACGAAAGATGGTAGAACCTATGTTAAGAAGATGATCAAGTAAAAAGAATATTAATTTTTAAGGTTAAAAAGTGACTAGTCCTAACAAAACTGTAAAGGTTTTTTTAGGACTTGTTTTATTTTAACCTGAATTCTAAAGCAGATTGAAAAAAAAAGTAAAGTTCATATTGTTTGCAATCATTGCCAAAATACAGATCAAAGGAATTTATGGTAATAAACACTTTATTCAGTGGGTGTAAACCTATTTTTTAGAAGAAAATGAGCTTTTTGCACTTATCTATATAGTGTAATTTTGCCCCACCCTCTTGTTATTTTTAACCTAGGAATCTTTTTAAGAAGCTCCTACTGATGATAAAACCTCTTCTTGTTAAATATATAAGAGATTTAAAATCTTCTGTGCTACAAAAAAACCAAGAAAAGTTCAATACTAAACAATCAATTTAAAGTAATTATTAATGAAAAATCATTTTAAAATTAAAAGGCTTACCGTTTATACAGTGGCATTAAGTTCATTTCTTATTTCTTGTGAAAAAGAGATACCTGAGGCTATAGAAGAAGAAAGCGTAGAACATGTTTTGGAGGATACCAATGTTTCTGTTGAAAAAGCATATCCCAATACGACAGGAGAATGGGTAGAGATTCAATTATATGGAGAAAAGGTAATGGTAGAAAAAATAGGAGAAAATTATATCTTGGAAGGGGATATGTTAGTAATTCCTGATAACATGGTTAAACAAAAAAATCAAAAAAGTGTGGGGAGAACACGACTTGATACCCGATGGCCAAATAAAACCGTTTATTATGCGATACAAAGCAGTATACCTAAAGATAAAAAAGAGTCTATAAAAAGTGCGATAGCACACTGGGAAACTCATACTCCCTTAAAATTTGTACGACGAGAGAATGGCTCTAGTCAATCAGATTACGTGTTTTTTAAGAAAGGTAATGGATGTTCATCTTATGTAGGTCGTGTTGGAGGCCGGCAAGAGATTATTATAGGTGAAGGTACTTATTGTACTCGAGGAAATATTATTCATGAAATTGGCCATGCCGTAGGACTCTATCATGAGCACAGTAGAAAAGATCGAGACCAATACGTCAAAATTCATTATAAGAATATAGAATCAGGTAGGGAATCTAATTTTTTGAAATATGAAGAACTGGGGGCTGACGGAAATGAATTTACTTCTTCATTAGATTTTAATAGTATTATGATGTATGACTCGTATGCTTTCACAAAAAGTCTCAGAAAACCTACTATGACCTATCTCAATGGAACCCCTTTTGCCTCTAATAGAAGTTTTTTAAGTACTGGTGATATCGAAGGGATTAAAAAAATGTATCCTGGTCTTAGAGAGTTTACCCAAAAAAGATGGGCAACTAGGCAAGGAGGATTTTGGGACCCTCAATATCAACAATGGTTAACCGGTGATTTTAATGGCGATGGTAAGGAGGATTTTGCACATGTTTTTAACCATGATCATCGTACAAGTATTAATGTACATATATCTAATGGTTCTGGTTTTTATTTACAAACATGGGCAACTAAGCAGGGGCCGTATTGGAATGCTCTATATCAACAATGGGTGAGCGGTGATTTTAATGGAGATGGTAAGGATGATATTGCACAAATTTATAACGAAGAAAATCATTCGACTATTAATGTGCATGTATCTAATGGCTCTGGTTTCACTTTAAAAAGGTGGGCCACTAAGATAGGAGGGTACTGGGATGCTCAATATCAACACTGGTTGAGTGGTGATTTTAATGGAGATGGATTTTGTGATATTGCCCATGTTTTTAACCATGAAAATGGTGCAAGTATTGATGTACGTGTATCTAATGGCTCTAATTTCTTTTCACGTAGATGGGCAACTAGAGTAGGACCATATTGGAATGCCTTATATCAAAAATGGGTGGTTGGCGATTTTGATGGGAATGGTAAGGATGATATTGGACAAATTTATAACGATGCGCATCGCGCGACTATTAATGTGCGTATATCTAATGGCTCTAGTTTTTCTAATCATAGATGGGCTACCAGATATGGTAGTTATACTAAAGAGGGTTCTCAACAATGGGGAGCAGGTGATTTTGATGGAGATGGGGCTGACGATATTTTTGTAGCTGAAGATTTTTTAGGAAAAGCCAATTTAAGCGTGTACAAATCGAGTGGTTCAGATTTTGGTTTGCCCTATCGTAAAGGCACCCAACAGGGCGGCTATTGGCCTTCTCAACAATGGAGAGTTGGTGATTTTAATGGAGATGGATACTATGATTTCTTAAAAGCCTTTAATGATGGAGGATATGCAACTATAGATGTACATCTTTCAACAGAGAAGTAGCTATATACCATCATATGTCATGATTATTGATTTATTACTATAATATGGAGTACTATTATTTCCCTTACTCCCTATATATTCCCCTAGACCTCAATAGGGGAATATATATCCTTCCTTTAAGGAGAGAGGTGGGACTAGTACAATTATATGCACAAAACTGTATATTTTATATTAAAAACCTGAGTTCGATTAATATTAGATATTCCATAAAAACTGTCAATTCGAGTGGTTTTTCATAGTGAAACGGAGAAAAATTGTATCGAGAATAGGTTTTTAGTACTGAAATTCTGGCTTTCGATACAAAATTCTTCACAGAATTTCACTCAAACTGACGCATTTCAGATTAATCGAACTCAGGTTAAAAGGAAAATTTATTGTACACCCCTAACTAATTTAAATTAATTATTAATGAAAAATGATTTTAAAATTAAAAGGTTTACCATGTACACAATGGTATTAAGTTTATTTCTTATTTCTTGCGAAAAAGAAACACCTGAGACTATAGACGAAGGCGTAGAAAATATTTTGGTGAATACCGATGTTTCTGTCGAGCAAGCATATCCCAATGCGAGAGGAGAATGGGTAGAGATTCAATTGAATGGACAATCAGTAATGGCAGAAAAAATAGAGGAAGATTATATTTTTGATGGAGACATACGGGTGATTCCTGATGCTATGGTTAAAAGAAAACATCAAAAAAGTACAGGAAGAACTCAAGCACGATGGCCAAATAATACGGTATATTATACGATAGATAGAGATTTGCCTAATAAAGAACGAGTAACGTATGCAATAGCACACTGGGAAACTAATACTTCTCTAAAATTTATACCCCGAACGCATCAATCAGATTATGTTCATTTTAAGAAAGGTAGTGGATGCTCATCTAATATAGGTCGTGTTGGAGGTCAACAAAATATTATTTTAGCTTCCGATTGTACAATGGGGGTTGTTATTCACGAAATCGGTCATGCCGTAGGATTATGGCATGAGCAAAGCAGAGTAGACAGAGACCAATACGTCACAGTTCATTATGAAAATATAGAACGAGGTAGAGCAAATAATTTTCAAACGTATATAGAGCAAGGGTTTGATGGAGATGAATATACCCAAGCATTAGATTTTGGAAGTATTATGTTGTACGATTCGTATGCTTTTTCAAAAAATAACAAACCTACCATGACCAGAAAAAAAGATGGAAGAATTTTTTATTCGCAACGAAATGGTTTGTCAAGAGGAGATATGCAAGGAATTGCAAGGATGTACCCTGCTGTGAGTAGATTTACTGCACAAAGATGGGCAACTAAACAAGGAGGATTTTGGGATCCTGAATATCAACAATGGTTAACCGGTGATTTTAATGGCGATGGTAAGGAGGATTTTGCACATGTTTTTAACCATGATCATCGTACAAGTATTAATGTACATATATCTAATGGTTCTGGTTTTTATTTACAAACATGGGCAATTAAGCAAGGGCCGTATTGGAATGCTCTATATCAACAATGGGTGAGCGGTGATTTTAATGGAGATGGTAAATTTGATATTGCACAAATCTATAATGAGGAAAATCATTCGACTATTAATGTACATGTATCTAATGGCTCTGGTTTTACTTTACAAAGATGGGCTACCAAGATAGGAGGGTATTGGGATGCTCAATATCAACACTGGTTGAGTGGTGACTTTAATGGAGATGGCAAGTATGATATTGCACATATTTTTAACCAAGAAAATGGTACAAGTATTGATGTACGTGTATCTAATGGCTCTAATTTTTCTTCACAAAGGTGGGCAACTAAAGTAGGACCGTATTGGAATGCCCTATATCAAAAATGGGTGGCTGGCGATTTTGATGGAAATGGTAAGCATGATATCGGACAAATTTATAATGATGCACATCGTGCGACTATTAATGTGCGTATATCTAATGGCTCTAGTTTTTCTAATCATAGATGGGCTACCAGATATGGTAGTTATACTAATAGGGATTCTCAAAAATGGGGAGCAGGTGATTCTAATGGAGATGGGGCTGACGATATCTTTGTAGTTGAAGATTCTTCAGGAAGGGCGAATTTAAGCGTGTATGAATCAAGTGGCTCAGGTTTTGGTTTCCCCCAGAGGAGAGCTACCCAACAATGGGGCTATTGGCCTTCTCAACAATGGAGGGTTGGTGATTTTAATGGAGATGGATTTTATGATTTTTTAAATGCCTATAATGATGGAGGGTATGCGAGTATAGATGTGCATGTTGCAAACTAAAAGTAGCTATATACCCTCATATTGTATTTATGACTATTAGTTTATTAATATAAGGTGTGCTACAAATTTTCTTTACTCCCTTCCTTTTTGGGGTGGGGAGAAAAGAAAATCTTGCAAAAAAAGAGAAATTTACTGTACATCCTTTAAAATTTTAAAACTGGTCCAAATCATCTTGAATTTTTTAATTGGCTGCAAAATGATTTTTTGCTTCTACATTTTACCTTTTTTCTTTCCTCTGATAGGTAACTCAACAAGGGTTGTGTTCAGATACAAAATTTCAATTTTTTGCTTCAATCAAAAAAAATAAATGATTTCACTTTATTGAAAGATAAGTTTTAAGAACTTATCTTTTTTATATACTCATTTTAACCTGAATTCTAAAAACAATCTATCCAAAAAATAAAGCCTACTCTGCTTATAATTACTATGAAAATACAGATCAAAGGTTTTATTGTTAATAAACACTTTATTCAATGGGTATAAGTCTGTTTTTTCAAGAAAAAGAGTTTTTTACACTTGTGTAAGTTGTATAATTTTATTCTCCATTTGTTACTTTTTTGACCTAGATGTTCCTTCTAGTATTGCTTAAACTAAGAAGTTTTTTATTATGATAAAACCTTTTCTTATGAATTTACGTAGATACTATTGTTTCTGATATATGTGTGTGAAAAATGTAATAGTGTTTATTGAAAAATTGTAAAAATTAAATCTTAGTATATCGATTAAAGAGGATACTATTTTTTACCCAAATCTTAAATGTTTCTATGAAAGTAAAATTATACTTAGTCCTGTTTTGTTTTGCATTAAATTCATTTTTTGTTACAGCTAATGAAAAAGATTCTTTGTTAATAGATAAAAAGGATAGAATTGAAAAGGAAAAAAATAATGATGAATTTGCTTATTTAAAAGAATTGGATAACAAGTTTCCCATTCAGAACTTACTAAAGAAAACATCTTCAGAATTTAATTTTGATACTATAGAAAATGAGTTTGCGGAAACTCCTCTAAGTGTCAATACTTCTAGAACAATAGCAAAAAAATGGTTTGAGAAAATAGAAAAATTAGGAACTTGGATATCCTCTTTCGCTACTAGTAATAGCCAAGCACTACCCGTAGGGATTAAAAAAGAAATAAATGGAGTAGAATATCAGTTGGGTTTTATCAAAGCTAAATTTACCAAGGATTATACAGAACTTACAGTTTTTGCAAGAGCTATATTACCTCAAACCGATGAAAAAGGAAATCCAATTGACCTCTATTTTGGAGCTGACAATATTAAACTATCCCATCAAGGAGGCATTATCGGAGAAGCCAAGCTTGTACTATTAGGAGATATGTTTATCCCTTTTAATGCAGGAAATTGGTTACTTACTCTTAAAGGAGGATTAGATTATACTACAGGTGCTATTGATAATAAAACATTTGTAGTTATTGATTGTGATGGAGTAAAGGAAATGGGAATAGCAGGAGAAGTACAGTTTTCTAGAAATCTAATCCTGCCCGTAGATGAAAAAGGAAATTCTTTGGCAGATACACGGACATATATTGGAGCGGATAATAAAACTACTCAAATACCCAATCGAGTAACTGGTACTTTTAAAACAACAGCTTCAGACTGGAATGACCTTATTGTAAATATTAATCTTTCGCCATTTGTATTGGTAAGTCAACCCGATAAATTTGTCTTTTCTGCAAATCAGGCTGTTTTTGATTTTAGTGATTTAAGGACAGAAAATGTTGATTTTCCACAATATTATTTTGATGAAGGATTATTGCTTCCTGATATAGAATCCTGGAGAGGTATATATATAGCTTCTTTACAGGTAGGTTTGCCAAAAGAATTTAAAACCAAACAAAGTATTTCTGCAAATAGTAGGGTTCAATTTGAAGCTGCAAATTTGTTAATAGATAGCTACGGTGTTTCGGGATATTTTACTGCAAAAAATCTTTTTACTATTGATTCTGGGCGTACATCAACATCAAAATCCTGGGCATATTCTATAAACAAGATTGGTATTGATATTGCTTCTAGTCAATTGATCGGAGCTGATTTTGAAGGAGAAATACAACTTCCTATTTCTGCTGCGAAGGAAAATAAGAATACTAAAAATGGATTAACATATAAAGGAATCATTTCTGAAGATGAATATTCATTAACAGTATCTGCAATCGATACCTTAGATTTTGATATTTTTAGCGCAAAAGCAGAACTACTGCCCAACTCTTCGGTAGAATTAAGGGTAGTAGAAGGTTCTTTTAGGCCTAAAGCAATCTTGAATGGAAGCATGTCTATAGCTGCGAACCAGAAAACCTCGCTAAGCAATTCGGGAGCGGGTAGTACTAGTAAAACAGTTGATTTTAAAGGAATAGAATTTCAAAACCTTATTCTTCAAACAGAATCACCAGTTATTCAAGTTGATTATTTGGGATATACAGGAAGTGTGGCATTAGCAAATTTCCCTGTTTCGATTAATAATATCGCCTTTAATTCTAATGATAATGAAGCAGGTATTGAATTTGATCTTAGAGTGAATCTAATGGGTAAAGGAAGCAAAGGTTTTTCTGCGGATACTCGCCTTGGAATTTATGGAAAATACAGAGAGGAAGAATATAGGCAACAATGGAAATATGATCGGATAGAATTATCCAGAATAAATTTAGAGGCTAATTTGGGGGCGATTCAACTTAAAGGAACATTAGAACTCATGGATGATGATCCTGAATATGGAGATGGATTTTCTGCCGATGTAGAAGGTACTTTTGGTAGTTTTGGGCCCATAACCAGTAAAGCAATTTTTGGTAAAAAAGACTTTAGATACTGGTATGTAGATGCAGCAATTTATGGATTAAAAATACAGGCAGGACCATTACAGATAAATGGTTTTGCGGGAGGAGCATTTTATAAAATGAGTAGAAAACCTACCACAGGTTCATCTTTTTCTCCTTCAGGGCTTTCTTATATTCCAGATGAAAATATAAATCTTGGTGTAAAAGCTATGGCATTAGGAGCTATTGGAGATGAAAGTGCAATGGCTATCTCAGCAGGATTTGAAATAGAATTTAATGGTAGTGCAGGAGTAAATCGCCTTGGCTTTTTTGGAGAAGCACAAGTTATGAAAGCATTTGATTTTTCTAATCCAGTAAATAAGCTTAAAGAAAAACTTGGTCAATTGGCAAACAACGAATTGGTACAAGGAGCATTAGATACCAAATCGGGTAAAACATTTTTACAAAAAGCATCAGAAGAATATGAAACTGAGATCGTTGGTGAAGCAGCAATTAGTGCAAAACTAGGTATGGATTTCGATTTTGTAAATGATTCTTTTCATGCAACACTCGATCTTTATGTAGATGTTGCAGGAGGAGTTATTGAAGGAAGGGCATCAAATGGTAGAGCTGGTTATGGGGTGGTACATGTTTCTCCCGACGAGTGGTATGTGCATATGGGAACACCAACAGATCGACTTGGATTAAAAATGAACGTAGGCCCTATATCACTGGAAACAGGTGGGTATTTTATGATGGGAGATAATATTCCTTCAAGCCCTCCTCCTCCTCCGATAGTAGCCAGTATACTTGGTATAGATGCCAATAGTCTCGACCACGGAAGAGATGAAGGCTCTTTGGGGCAAGGAAGAGGATTTGCGTTTGGTGCTGATTTTAAGGTAGATACAGGGGATTTGAGATTCCTAATCTTATATGCCCGTTTTCAGGCAGGAGTTGGCTTTGATCTAATGCTCAAAGATTATGGCAATGCGCGGTGTGTAAATACCGGTGATGAAGTAGGGATTAACGGATGGTATGCTAACGGACAGGCTTATGCATACTTACAGGGAGAACTCGGGATTAGGATTAAGTTATTCTTTAAAAAGAAAAAAATACCGATTATCAAAGGTAGTGCAGCAATATTGATGCAGGGTAAAGGGCCTAACCCATACTGGTTTAAAGGATATGCCGGAGGGAAATACAGTTTACTAGGAGGATTCATTAAAGGAAAATACAGATTTAAGATTACTATTGGAGAAGAGTGTGAATTCGATAATGCATCTCCTTTAGGAGGGCTTAAAATGATTACCGATCTAACCCCAAAAGATGGAGGAAGTGATGTTGATGTCTTTGCATCACCTCAGGCAACTTTTGCCTTAAAAGTAAATGAGCCGATAGTTTTACCTGAAGATGATGGAGATAAAACCTATAAAGTGATACTTGAAAAATTCACACTTACAGATGAATTAGGAGCTGAGATTGTAGGTAAACTAGAATGGGGACTTTATAAGGATAGAGCAACCTTTGTCTCAGATGATATTTTACCCCCTGAAACTAAACTAAAAGCTTCAGTAGAAGTAAGTTTTCAGGAGAAAATAAATGGCGTGTTCCAAACTATTCTCGAAAATGGACAAAAAGCAATTGAAATAGAAGAAAGGACTTTTGTGACAGGAAATGCACCCAACAATATCCCCTTGTCAAATATTTTATATTCATATCCTGTGGTAGACCAGCAATTATTCTATTTTGGTGAATACCCTAACGGATATATTCAATTAAAAAGAGGGCAAGATTATCTTTTTGATGACAAGCAATGGAAAAGCACATTACGGTATATAGATGAAAACGGCAGTCAGGATGAATTTGATTTTGGATATTCGAATGCAGATAATAAGATAACTTATAAATTGCCTAGAGTAAGTAGAGACACCAAATATCAGATGTCTATTGTTAGTACCTCTAAGGGAGCAGATGGTGGCACTAAGGATCAAGAAGAAACTAAGATCACCAATTTTGATGATCAAAATACATTGAGTATAACTAGTAATATAGCTCAAAATGTGTTCAGAGAAGGAGAAATAGATAGATTAACCTATGATTTTAAAACCAGTACTTACAAAACTTTTAAAAACAAAGTAAATAGTATTGATATTAATAATAACAGTTATGAAAAAATAAACTCCCTGGTCATTAATCTTGTCTCTAGAATAGATACACATGAAGGGTTTGATTTGGTCGAATTACATGGAAATAAGTTTTCTCAAAATACACCTCTTGTAGTTGTAGAATCGGATTTAAAAGACTCCTATTTTAATAGGGACATAAATCCAGTGTTATATCAAAAATACCCAGAGGGAAGTAAGTTTAGCACTAGTGTTAAGAGGGATTATTCTATATATGGATATGTACCTAAAAAAGCAGTCCCAATAATAGGAAGTTATCTAACGAGTCTCGAAAATAATATAGATATAGACTTTAGGGCAACCAGTTTCCCGTTTAGGTACAATTTGGCCCAGGTATACTATCAGGATTTTGAAAACATTCAGGACGCCGTACGTTTATCTTATGTTAGAGGTTTGGGGACTACTCCTCAAGAGTTAAGCATTCTTTCTGAATACTTTAAGTTCATATCCTATGGTAAATACACCATAAACCTAAAATATACTTTGCCTGGAGGAATAAAAGGAACTTCTGCAACCTATAAATATACTAACCCTATTAAATAAGTTGATGATGCCGATTGAGAAAAGAAATATAAGTATGTATAGGAAATCGATATATCTGTTGTTTTTTATGTTTTTTTTGGTGAGTTTTTCTCAAGAAAACCCAAAAGATGAGGTAAAAGTTGTAGCGAGAGCCAATACAGGTAAAATTCTACTTAGATGGGGTGTCACTACTCCATCAGCATGGCTTAAAGCTAATACATATGGATATGTTATAGAACGTTATACTATCTTAAAAAAAGGTCAATTAGTAAATCCACCAATAAAAAAAGTTATTACCCCAACTCCATTGCTTCCCGGTCCTGTTAAAGATTGGGGAAAAATTTCCGAGACTAATGATTATGCAGCCATTCTTGCACAAGCTTTATACGGAGAAAGTTTTGAAGTCGAGGAAATGCAACAAGGTGGTCTAGCGTCGATTGTTAACAAATCTAGAGAAATAGAACAACGTTTTTCTTTTGGGCTATTTGCTGCTGATATGAATTTTGAAGCAGCAAAACTAGCAGCTTTGGGATACGAAGACAGGGATGTCGTTGCTGGAGAAGAATACCTGTATATAATACAAACAGCAGTTCCTGAGTCACTTTTGAATATTGAAGAAGGAAAGGTGTCTGTAAAAATGTCAAATATAGAACCTTTACCTCCTCCTATAGATTTGATTGCCGTACCTAGAGATAAGAGCATTATGCTTACCTGGGAATATGATCTTTTCAAATCTATATATACATCATACTATGTAGAACGATCAGAAGATGGTACAAATTATAAAAGGCTGGGGGGGGATACTCCACTGGTTAATTTAAATGACTCTCCAGAAAACCCTGTAAAAAGAATGTTTTATATTGATACACTACCTCAAAACAATAAAAAATATTATTATAGGGTATTAGGGATATCTCCATTTGGAGAGCAAAGTGACCCTTCTAAAGTAGTGTTGGCAGAAGGTATAAAAGAACTTACTGCAATTCCTTTTATATCCAAGCATGAAATTAATGCTTCAGGTAATATTATCATTTCATGGGATTTTAAAAAAGAAGCAGAAAATGAAATTAGTGGGTTCGAACTCAATTGGGCACCAAAAGAAAAAGGCCCTTATAAAGTTGTAAAATCTGACCTATCTCCTAATAGTCGAACTACAGTATATACACAACCTGAAGAGTCTAGTTATTTTAGAATATCTGCGATTGGAAAAAATAACCAAAGCACAAGCTCATTAACTGCTTTTGTACAAACTATAGACTCATTGCCGCCTGTTGCTCCAAATGGTTTGCAGGCCGTTATTGATACATTAGGTATTGTAACCTTAAAGTGGAATCCTAATTTAGAAAATGATATGTTGGGGTATAGAGTTTTCAGAGGGAATAGAAAAAATGACGAACTATCGCAGATTACTATAGATCCAATAGTTAAGAATAGTTTTATAGACACCGTACAAGTTAAATCTTTAAACGCCTCTATTTTTTATCAGGTTGTAGCTGTTGATAAACGGTATAATATGTCAGAATACTCAGACCTTCTTGAGCTTAAAAAACCAAGTTTAGTACCGCCATCATCACCTGTGTTTTCAGCATATAAAGTTAACAACAGTGCTATTTCCCTTACATGGATAAATAGTACTAGTGCTAACATTAAAAACCATCTACTGTATAGGAAAAATGTAGAAAAATCAGAATGGAAGTTACTTTTTAAAACAGATACCGTATCGACATATACAGATGCTCAAATTAATCCTGGAATCAAATATCGTTATGCGATATATGCAGAAAACGAAGCAGGAATTCAATCAGTTTCATCTACTCCAGTTACCGTTACAAGTAGGATATCTGTCGATGAAGATTTTGTTAAGGGATTCACGGTGATATCCGATAGGGCAAACAATAAAGTCCTCTTAAACTGGAGGAAAATGTCTGCTATGATTACAGAAATTCTAATTTATAAATCAAAGAAAGAAGAGAAACCTACCTTATGGAAACAGCTACCTGGCTCAATTAATAAATTGACTGATGAATCTGTTTCTCCAAATAATACGTATGTATATCAAATAAAAGCTATTTCCAACAAGGGAAATCACTCTAAATTGAAAAAAAAGGAAATAAAGTTTTGAGAAAATAAACCTTATTCTGTTATACAAAATTGTAACAATGAATGATGTAAAAAAGAATGAAACTATGACCAATGTATATAAAATGCCCCTAACTATTAACTATAAGAGTATCATGTCAATGCTAGTTTTTGTAATGATGTGTGCTGGTATATTTGCTCAGGCTGGTGATACTACAACAGAGAAAACAAAAATAGTAGTAGAGGAATTTATTCGTGGACTGGGATTTGATCCTCGTACAGATCAGATAAGTGTTTTTGCTGTGTACGAAGACCCTACCAAAGGATATGTTATACCTGACTTTGGAGGCAAGCCTGCAACAAATGGCCAACAGTTTATTTTTTGGAGTAAATTTTTCTATTATGACGTTTTTAAATATCCCTTTAATACAGCACCCAATAATCCGTTACAAAAAGATTATATATCGTTTGGCGATTTTAATGAGGGTGTTCAGAAATCTATTAGTCATAATCAATCTAGAGTTGCTCCTTTTAATCAATATTTGCAACGAGAATATTACTTTGAGCATAAAGTAAAAGAAATCCGTATTCATTTTAATTATAGAAAAAAAAAGAACAGTAGTGATAGACATGAGGAAGTATATTCTTTTCCTGTTGGTGGGGTAGATCCATGTCAACCACAAACGATCAATACAGGAATTGTTAATGGTAGCCTCCCTGTGGGGCGTGATATAAACCCCCAAAGTATTAATTTTAGATTTAGAGTAATTCCTTTGCCGGGTATAACAAGAGGAGGCTCTGGTGTTAATATAGCAGGATTTAATGATCCAATGAGAGTCAATGCCACTGGTCCTCATCACCCCAATGTATACCATTGGAAATATAGAATAGAAGGAGAAGGAGGGTCAAACATACGGCCAATAGCAAACGCTTTCAGACAAGGAGATTTTGCTAATGGTAATCTTGGTTTTGTTAATAAAACCAATTATCTATGGATCGACATTCCTACTGCTCCTAATAGATCGATATTTGACTTAAGACCAAGTGATTTTTTAGGAGGACTCGGTAATGAAGATACCTTTTTGGATAAAACCATTATCATAGGAGCATTTTCAAGGAATGGATGTGATAGTCATACCGTACATCATAATTTTACATCATTTAGGATCGTTAGGTCTGCACCCTATTTTCAAATTGAAAGGAATACACCTGTAACTTGTAAAGGTGGAAGTGATGGTGAAGTATCCATTAATTTTACTCCATTTAAGTCTGGTGATCAATTAAATTTCACACTACATAAAAAACTTGCCAGTGGTATTTATGATACTGGTGTAGCGTATTCAAATATAACCCCTACAGGAACAGTATCCAGTATGACGTTTTCTAATCTCCCGGCAGGGGATTATAAATTCGATAACCTTATAGGGAAGTATATACGAGGTGGGGTTCTTCAGAATTTTTATACAGATGGAGAATTCCATACATTAGAATTTACCGTAAGGGAACCAGATGCAGTTGCTTTTGCAAGGGAACCAGCCGATGATAAAACAGATGTTTGGTGTTTTGATGGGGCTGATGGTGAGATTTTATTAACTGCTACAGGAGGTGTAGGTGGATATCAATATCTTTTGAGAAAAGAAAGCGACACTTTTGGAACCAATTGGATCTCATTTGCTTCGGGAACAACACATTCTATTACAGGATTAGAGATTGATACGTATTATATAAAATTGAGGGATAGAAATGGTTGTATTTCAAAAGATACTTTAAATAATGATCTAGTGAAACAGGTAATGATAGATAAGCCTGATGCCCCGGTCGATGTTGAGGTAGAACTTATTAACGAACCAAGAGCTTTTGGTTTTGAAGATGGAAGAATGAGTGCTAGAATTTTTAACGGAACTCCTTTTACAGATGGCACGTATACATTTGTATGGAAAAATGAAAGAGGGGATGTACTCAATACAGCTATAAATACAGTCCTTTCTGGCGATCAGGGATATCAAACCCTACTGCATTCAGTTGGGGCAGGAGTGTATACTCTAGATGTATTTGATGCTAATTTTAACCCTGCTACTGATAAAAAAGGATGTTTTGTAACCAATATTCAGTTTAATTTACAGCAACCAGAGCCGTTAGAAGTTACTATAGAAGTTTTTAACCTTATTTCATGTCATATCGAAAATGAATATAGCGACGGAATTGATTTTATCGACCCTATTGGGATTGCAGATCAGTTTCAGGATGGAGCGTTAATAGCAACTGTAACAGGAGGTGTTCCTTTTGATAAAACTACTCTTGCTAAAGCTGGAGAGTGTAGAGAAAATTTTAGTTTGTATTGTTATCGTTGGAAAAAAAATGTAGGTGGAGTTTGGCAAGACATTGCTGATAATGATGAGATTATTGAGGGATTGAGTGTAGGCACTTATGCATTAAATGTTGAGGATGCAAATGGAATTGTTTTAGGAACTTATGAAGAGTATACAGATATTGATGGCTCTAGAGAATATAGACTAATTCAGGCTGTTGATAGTACAAAATATTTAGCACAACCTGATAAACTAGAAATTTCCTTTCAAAATACAGAAGTGACTTGTGCTAGCGGAGGTGATGCAACAGCAAAAGCTGTGGTTACAGGTGGAACAAAACCATATACATATCAATGGAGTAACGGAGAGACAACATCAACAATAAACAATCTCATAGCAGGTACTTATCTTGTTTTTGTAATAGACGCCAAAGGATGTGAGATTGAAGGTAGAATAAAAATTGATCAACCTAACGGGATTGAAATAACCCCGATATCAGTAATATCACCAACATGTTTTGGTGGGAATGATGGAAGCATACGTGTAGATGTCGAAGGAGGCAGCCCTCCTTATCGTTATCGTTGGAATACAGGTAGTACATCATCTACTAATATTACAAATTTATCTTCAGGGATCTATAGCATAGAAGTAACCGATAGTAAAGGGTGTAAAGCTATTTATGAAGAAATATTAAAAGATCCAGATCCTGTTGTTGTTCGCTTAGAGAATAAAAGAACTCTTTGTAAAGATCAATCATTTAATCTTGATATTACAATTGATGATCCTGGAGCGACGTATTCATGGTCAGGTGATAATGGGTTTACGAGTTCGAATAGTAAAGTAGAACTTAATCAATCAGGCAGATACATTGTGACTATTACAAATAGTATTGGATGTGTTGGAGTAGGAGAAATAGAGGTAGAAGTTACAAATATTCCAATAGATTCAGATTTTTTGATTACTACTCAGGCATATACTAATCAGGAGGTTATACTGGTCAATATTAGTGAGCCAATTGGGGAAACAATAGAATGGACAATCCCTGAAGGAGTAGAAGTAGTTTCTGAAACAGAGGATCAAATAGTTCTCGTATTCGATGAAGAAGGATCGTATGATGTTATTCTGAGGTCAACTCAAGGAGACTGTTATCAGGATTTCACAAGAACTGTTTTAGTTCAACCAACGATAGTGGGGCCAGCAGTCTCTAATTCTGAAAATGATTTTATAGAAGAGTTTATTGTATTTCCTAACCCCAATGGAGGCAATTTTCAAACCAAGATTGGTCTGACAGAAGAGTCTAATGTAACATTGAAGATCATAAGCCTAATGTCTGGTGCAATAGTAGATCAACGTGTCGAGGGCAGCAATATTGACTTTTTACTAGACTATTCTCTTGCCTTACCCACAGGAGTATACTTAATGTTATTAGAAACACCTAGAGGTTCAGAAACCCGTAAACTGGTGTTTGAATAGACATTTCTATTTCTCTCTAAGTTTTGTAATATGAAAAACATAATATATATCATATCAATACTTTCTCTTTTTGGCTGTGCCAAAGAAGAGGCGATCCCTGTTATTGTTGATTTTGACGTTGAAATTTTTAATGATGATTTTTCTATTCCTGTTCAAGTTGTGTTTATTAATAAAACAGAAGGAGGAGAAGATTATGAATGGATTTTTGAAGGAGGAACTCCCTCTAGATCTGTTAATCGTAACCCCGGGGTTATACAGTATGATCAAAAAGGGATATATACAATAGAACTTACTGCAACTAATGAAGATGGGTCCAGAGATACTAGAATAGAGGAGATACAAATAGATGATCCCGTAATAGTAGATTTTGAGGCCACTAATTTGGTAGATAACTTTTCGCCTGCAGCCTATAGCTTTCAGAATAACTCATCTGGAGCAGATACTTTTTTATGGATTTTTGAAGAGGGTACTCCTGCAACATCTACAGAACAAAATCCGGGAGAAGTCGTTTTTACAGAGCCGGGAGATCATATAGTTATATTACAAGTAAGTAACGGAAGAGAGACATATGAGCAACAAAAAACAATTACTGTAGCTCCATTTTTGGAGTCAGATTTTGATGTTGATTTAGCTTTTGAAGATGATGATTTTCAGATCCCGGCACGTATACAATTTAATAATAATTCGGTTAGTGCTACATCGTATGAATGGAAATTTAACGGAGCCTCAACTTCTATGTCAATAGAAGAAAATCCAGAAGTGATATTTAATCAGGAAGGAGTTCAAACGATTAGTCTAACAGTTTCTAATGGAAAAGAAACTAAGACAATCAGTAAACAAATAGAATTTTTTAAAAACACCAATCTTAGAATATTGAATGATATCAGGTTTGGTATTAATACAGCTCATATATCAAATACAATAGGAAGTTTTTATAGTGTTGCCGACCGAAAAGTGTATACAGCAGAAGAGATTACTTCTGATATCGAGAAACGTATTGACCTTACTTTTTTTGGGCTGAGTGATACGTTTACCCGCAATAGGTTTGTGAGCCCTGATGCATTATTAGGAACCACATTTGATGAGTTGATAAACCCTAAGAAAACCATTTTTATTAATTCTCAAGAATTGTGTAGCTGCTCTGCTTCATTAACGGTAGCAGAGTTTGATAGTATGCCAGATGATACATTACTTGAAAGCTTACTCATACAAGAAACCTCTGGAGGGTTACAAGACTTTGATGATACATTGATACCAAGAATTGTTCTTTTTCAGACTCAAGAAGGTAAAAAAGGGGCTATTAAAGTCAAAAGCTTTATTAGGGATGGACAGAATTCTTATATACTTACGGATATCAAAATCCAAAAAGAAAATAGATAATAAGTCATGTATTTAAAAATGAAGGATATTTTTAGAAATAATAGTATTATGCAAAAAAAATATAAATATTGCCTTTTAGCGTTTACGGTATTTTTTATATCTACAGTAAGAGCACAAGTATTTCCGGTAAATATTACCCCTCAAGTAATACCACCTTATAGTTTACAATTATCAGAATATACAACATCTGCTTCAGAGAAATTATTGGTAAACTTATTACTTACAGATATCACAAGATCTAATTTGGAAATTCGGTTAAAGCTGTATATCGAAAACAATGCAGGAATATCGATACAAAGTACCGATGTAGTCCTTGGTACAAATCCTATTTTTTTAGATGGTGGGATACCTTTGCGTTTAAGCAATATTGATCTTCAGCCTTATTTTGCTCTTCAAAACTTAACAGGAATAACTCCTCAAAAGTATAGCACAAGCCTACCAGAAGGCATGTATCGTTTTTGTTTTGAGGCCTATGAGGTTATATCTGGTAAACAAATTTCTCGTAAGAGTTGTGCGATGGCCTATTTGGTACTTAATGACCCTCCATTTTTAAATATCCCTAATCAAGGCGAACAAGTTGTGATGAGAGATCCACAGAATATTATATTTCAGTGGACTCCCAGACATCTTAATGCCACTAATGTAGAATATGAATTTACACTTACAGAACTTTGGGATAGCAAAATGGATCCTCAAGCTTTGTTTTTGGCAAGCCAACCTTTATATCAAACCAATACTTTTGCAACTACTTTGCTATACGGCCCTTCTGAAACGGGATTGTTACCAAATAAAAGTTATGCATGGCGAGTGCGTGCCATGGTAAGAGATGGGATAAGTGAATCTTCTGTTTTTAAAAATGAAGGATATAGTGAAGTTTATAATTTCACGTATTCTGGAGGTTGTGCTGAGCCAACATATATACTAGCAGAAGCAAAAAATACAACTTCAGAAAAAATCTATTGGCAGGGAGTAAATCATTTAAAATACAATGTGCAGTACCGTAAAAAAGATGTCGAAAATGCAATATGGTTTGAAGGAAATGCTGTAAATCAAAACATGACCATATATAACCTCGAACCAGGTACTACATACGAGTTTAGAGTTGGTGGGCAATGTATGGAAAATGGAGCATATACCTATTCTCAAATTTATGAATTTACAACAACAATTGCCTCTAATGATGCTATTACATATAATTGTGGTATTACTCCAGAAATAAAAATCACCAATCAAGATAGGTTGCAGGAATTGATAAAAGAAGATGTATTTACCGCAGGAGATTTTCCGGTAGTTGTAGAAGAGATAAGACAGAGTGGAGGAACATTTTCTGGGGAGGGATATATCATTGTTCCTTATCTCTCTAATCTAAGTGTTAAAGTAAAGTTTGATAATATTGGTATTAATACAGATTATCAATTAATAGAAGGTATTGTAGAAACTATTTATGATCAAGATAGTGGAGGTATTGTTACTATAGATGATATTTTAAATAATGATAGGGGTGATAATGATACAGCAAGTAATGATGATTCTGGTGGATATGATCCTGAAGATCCGTATTCGGTTCCAAATAATAATAATGAGCCTGCTAATGAAACAGAGCCCACTGTTGTAGTTGATAATCCGGTTACAGGCAATGATAATAATAACCCTGTAGTTGATAATGCAACTAATACTCCTCCTCCTATAGATAATCCTACGAACATTGATGATCCTGATTTAGAGAATAATGAGGTAGTGAGTAATAATCCAGAAAATGAAGGTTCTGCTGGCGGTGACCCTATAGTAAATGAAAATGGAGAAGAGGTTGTAAAAGGACAACTTATCATTGATCAAATGTATGTACAAGATAAAAAATCTCCTAATAGAAAAGCTCTTGCGGGAGAAACCTTATATATGATTAGTCACAAAGAAGTAGTTGCGAAGATCATAGCAAAAGAAAAAGAAGAAGTTTTTAATAACCTAAATTTAGATTGGAAAACAAAAACTTTAAAATCTTCTGGAGATATTGTAATAGAATCCAAAAAGGAATATAAGGGAAAAAATACAATTAGTAAAATATATGATGATGTAGAGAATTGGACGGTTTCGAAAGAAGATTCATTATCACATTCGATTACGGCAGTTAATAAAAAAGATAGAGAATATACTGTGAATGTAAAAATGATTCATGAGAATTCTAAATCTGTCGCAGTATTTCCAGATGGCTTAGATGGTGTTCTAAAAAAGCAATATGAGAAGATAAATAAAACTCTAAAGAAACTACAGGAAAAAATAAAAGAATATACAAATATTAATATTCCTGTAGAAATATCGCCTTTAAAAATAACAGGTTCACAGAAAAATGTTGAAGATGAAGACTCCAGGTTTTACGCTATTGCTAGAGAAGGAGTAATAGAAGGCGGAATAGAAATGAACAAAGAATTAGAGTTTAGCCCTCCCGGCCCTCTACGAATATTGGATATACCAGAGATCTTGGAAACTAAGTTTTTTATTGCACCAAAGTTTGAATTGATTGCCAAAGGAATCTTAGAAGAACTAAGAGTTGTAGATCAAGAAATGCCTAAAAAATACAACTTTTCTGTTGAATTAGCTCCTAAAGGATCTCTTACAGGTGGTATTAAAACTAAGCTGTTAGTAGCAGAAGATTTAGTAAGTTTTTCTGCTAGTGGATTTGCAGAAGCTTCTATTTCGGGTATAGCAAAATATAATGTAGACGAAAATAAATTTGAAGGCATAATACAGTTAGACCCTCTTGTAGTTAATGGAGAAGTAAAAATAAAGACAAAAGGCTTTTTAGAGTTCACAGCTCTTGATGAGAAAGTATCAGTAAATGTAATTGATGCTATAGTTCTGTATGATTCAACAAAGTAATTATGAATAGAATGAGAATTAGATTTTTAGGATTATTAATGATTTTGATGTATAGTAACATATATACACAAGATTCTCCAATAATCCTTGGAGGAGATAATTCTGAGGGTATGTTTTTTTATGAATATGCCCCACCTCTTAAGATCAAAGCAGTGTATAAAGATACTGTACAAGCAGTTAATAATTTCCCCGAACAATTAATGCAATCCATTATATCTGCAAAGTCACAAAAATGGGTAGGCTATAATACATTAGGTGGTTTAGAAAAATCAGATAAAAAATCCCAAAAGCATTTTGAGCAAATAGCAAATATGGATATCGATAAGAATTTTTTTGTATTACATAATAAATTAGAGTTTGTAGTTGAAGGTGTACCTACCGCCATTATTAAGTTTTACATTCATCTTGAAGATGTTATTAAACCAATATCTGCTGCCGTAGTTATGCAAAAGAAAAATAACAGGTGGTATAAAACGTCTACTACTTATACTTCTAGATTATCTATAATGTTAATGAGGTTGAAATCTGATAAACTAAAGAATGTTTTAACAGGATCTGTCGACCATCAAAAAGAGAAGGAACTTTTAAAAGAGATTACAGAGAATAAAGGCATTAGTTTAGATAGATTGGTAAATACGTTTTATGGCTGGTATACATCAAAAAACACCGATATGTTAAATTATTTTATAGATGAAAAGGCATGGTAATTTTTCTGAGAACAAAATATAAAATAGGGTTGCTTTTATTTTTGTTAATCCATTCAATATCCTTAGAAGCTCAAATAGACTATAACAAGTTTAAAGGAGAAAAAATTAATGGGTACCTAATGACAAAGCAAAGTGATACCTATATCTATGATTATAAAATCAATGCAAGGGATAAAGATTCTATTGTTAGTACAGTTCTTTCAGGAAATTCTCCAGAAGCTATGGTAACAAAATATAATCAGTCTATTTTTTCTGACATCAAAGGAAATAAGAAAAAAAAACTATATAGCCCTAATCAGTAGATTAAAGTTTTCATATTCAGGCAATAAATATTGCTTAATAAAGTATCAAACAGTTATCGATAGTGTAATATCAAATAATAAAATTGCTACACTACTGAAAAAGAAAAACAGCTGGACTGTATTTGAAGATGATGAATTGTTTAAAACAAAAAAAGAAGTCTTGAGAAGACTTTCTATCAATGTTTTCTGGAAATTTTATATCAGAGAAGATGATCCGGATTATCCTGAAATCAATAAGCTTAAACCAAAAGTAAAGGATAATAACGAGATATTAAATTTGACTAAGCTAGCAAAAGTAATTCAGCAAAACGAAGAGAGTTTGAGGAAGTACTTAGAACAATAAATAGATAATTCTATTCAGATGATTTTTTAATGTGCAAGTTATAGTAAACAATACATATAACCATACCATTATAGATGATTAGACTTTCTGCAATCAATCGGATAAACAATAGAATGAAAATCAAATATAGAAATCAGAAAAAGAAAGAACCATTTTTTTGTTTTTCTCGTACATACCTCTAGAAGTATATGATTAAAACAGATGAAAAATTATTTTGATTTTTAATACGTGAATACTAATAGCCCCATCAATGTAAAACATATATATAGATTACTTGTAATACTAGTATTTCCTATGCTGTCGATGAGTCAAACAATTGATTATGATAATATAAAAAACAGTAATCCTTTTAAAATCACTGGGCGTATCTCTGCCAATGGAGTGTATTATGAATCCAATAAGAATATGAATCGAGAACAGTTTACTTATTTCTTACAAGGAGCACTTACTATAAATATGTATAGCTTTTCAATTCCTGTTTCTTATAGTTTTTCTAATCAAGGAGAGAATTTAGGATACCAGTTACCTTTTGATTTTAACCGCATAAGCTTGCATCCAAAATATAAATGGGCAACGGGGCATATAGGAAATGTAAACATGAGTTTTTCTCCTTTTACCTTAAATGGGCATCAGTTTATGGGGGGAGGAATTGATCTTACCCCACCAGGTTTATTAAAAATAAGTGCTATGGCTGGTAGATTGCTTAAAGCAGTAAATGATGATGATGATCCAAGAACAGTCCCTTCTTATGATCGTATGGGATATGGTATCAAAACTAGTTTTGAAAAAGAAAAATACAAAATCGGAGTGATTGGTTTTTATGCCAAAGATGATGAAAACTCTATTGATTCTGTTCCCGAAGAAAAACAAGTATTACCTCAGGAAAATCTGGTAGTAAGTATAGAAGCCGAAGTTAAGCTAGGAAATAATTTTACTATCGAGGGAGAATACGCAACCTCTGCTATCACCAAAGACCTTAGGGCAGAAGAAATAGAAAATAACGAGTCTTCTGCAATAGGAATACTTTTTAATAATCGCACATCAACAGAATATTATAAGGCTATTAGTACCCGGTTGGGATATGTAGTAGGAAAAATAAACTTTGGATTAGGGTATGAACGCATAGACCCAGGTTATGAAACTCTGGGAGCATATTATTTTAATAATGATTTTGAGAATATAACCTTAGATATATCCAATACGTTTTTTGGAGATCGACTTGCACTAGCATTTAATATTGGTTATCAAAGAGATGATTTAAACAATTTAAAGAACAGTAATACAAATCGTACAGTAGGGGCATTAAATGCAAATCTTAACCTATCTGATAAGTTTAATATTTCGGGGTCATATTCTAATTTTAGTACGTTTACCAATATCAAACCAAACCAATTTGATGATATTAATGATGGAGATATTCTAGACGAACAGGTTGAAGAGTTAGATTATAAACAATTATCACAAACAGCCACTTTAGCAATAAATTATGTGCTTTCTGGTAAAAAATCAGCCCGTCAAAACCTAAGCATGAACTATACACTAAATGATGTTTCTAATGAACAGGGTGGGGTAGTAAGACTAGGAGATGCTTCTACTTTTCATAATTTAAATTTAGGACATACCATAGGTTTTTCTGAAAGAAACCTGAGTGTTACAACTTCTCTTAATGGGACCTATAATACTATCGGGAGAGAAGATGCCACTACCTGGGGGCCTAACATGAGTGTAATCAAGAAGTATTTTAAAAAGACGCTACAAACAAGACTTTCTGCTGGATACAATACCACTAACAATAGTACTTCGAAAACCAATATAATAAATCTTAGAGGAGGAATAACGTATGTACTTAAGGAGAAACATAATTTTAATCTTAATCTCGTACAATTATTTAGAAATGGTAGTAGTAATGGTAACCTAAGCGAGTTTACAGCGACTTTTGGATACAACTATACCTTTGGGTTTAAAAAACCTAAAATTAATTTTAATAAAAAGCCAAAAGTACAAAATGATACTATTAGGATACAATATAGAAAGTATCGCTATGAAGGTTTACCTAAAGATATTACACCAAAACTACTAAGACTTCCAGAAAAAGAAGGCTTTGCAAACCTTATTGAAGATAAAAAAGGAAAACTTGTAGTATTAGGAAAGCAGCTTTTGGAAACACAAAATAAGGATAAAAGAGTATACAAAGAGATAGGAGTAAATTATCTTAAAGCAATGAATCTATATTTTGATTTTATAGAGTTTTACAATGAAAAAATCTATGAATCTTATTTAAAACTGATTCGTGAGGCTCAGGATGTTGATCGTGAAATACGGGATGAATATACCATCTTAACTGGTAAAATAAACAGTGCAGAAGAAAAAGATCCAGAAGATTTAAAACGACAAAATATACTAGAGAAACGATATGAATCTCATACCAAACTATTACGATCATTATTACAATGGAATTTAAAACCTGAAGATATAGAAAATACAGAAGGAGATATTATGATACTCAAAAAACGTAACGCAGTAAACGTATTCTCTATGTATCTAAATAAAGAATCAGAAGAACAAATAGTTAATTTCATTGAAATTAGACTAGCAGATTTGTTTCATGAATTACTCGAAGAATACGAATAAAAAACAAAAACAACTATCATTAACAGGGGCTTTTTTATTAAAATTAAAAACTTCACTAAATTATTTTAGTGATTCTTAAAACCAAATTGAATCATGGTAAAAGACAAGTTAGATCAGAAAATAATTAAATTACTTAAAAGTAACTCTAGATTTTCTTACGCTCAAATAGGGCGAGAAATTGGACTTTCATCATCTGCAGTAGGAGAGAGAATTCAAAGATTAGAAGAAACAGATGTAATTGAATTTTATACCACAGTAATAAACTACGAAAAGCTTGGGTACTCTTTATCTGCTTATATTTCTATACGTTTTAAAACTGCTGATAATTTTTTTCACTTTGTGAAGTTAATGGGGGATTTTTCTGAAATACTAGAATGTAGCAGAGTTACAGGAGATACTTCTCTTATTATGAAAGTAATTGTCTGTGATCATCATCATCTAGAAGATTTTATTGACAACATATCTCAATATGGAATACCTTCGACTTCTCTTATTCTGTCTGATATTGTAAAAGAAGGGATCGTTATAAAAAAAAATATTGGAAGGCACCACATATGAATTGTTAAAGGTATTATGATTTGATTTTTAAGAGTTTAGGTTTTTTTATAGCTTCATACAATCAAATTAAGTTTTAAATGGAATGGCTAGTCAAATATGTATATATTGTATAGGAGTATTATCTACATTTTTATGATTTTTACTGCGAATAAACGACCTTGAGTATAGATTATTCTTAAAGCTTGTTTTTAATATATTGGTACTATAACTTATTTAAATGAAAACGTTCTATGATAAACTAATCATTGTACTATTTTTCCTTACCGGTCAATGGGTACTTGCACAATATGAAATATCAGGAAAACTATCGAATTATGATAGTTTATGGACTAATGAAATCTATTTATCCTATTTTGCTCCCGATGGTTATGGTTATAATATGATGTCTGAAGATCAAATTATTAATTCAGGCATTTTAGATGAGCAAGGAAATTTTAAGATTGAGGGAAATAGTTTGCCAGATCATAACAGTATTGTTCGGTTACATTTAGGAGGTGAAAAATCGAAGTATATTTTGTCTATGCGGCCCGTAAATCATATACATATGATTCTTAATAATCAATCAAAAATATATGTTGACAAATTTATTTCAGTATATGCATAATCTATCCTCACCTATTTGGGTAAAAAACAAAACAAACGATACCATTAGTTATGATATCATCTATTATAAAAAAGGCGAGCATTTAAAAGAAGCTTATAAAAAAATTGAAAAAGACTTACTGGATGGATTGTCTATGGAGCTTAAAACTATTAAAAGTATGCAGGAAGTAAATAAGCTGATCATTGAAGAAAAGAATGAGGATGTAATAAAACCAGAGAGTATAGAAGAAGGAACACGTATGCTTTATACTCCTGTAAAACATATAGTGACTCAACTAGAAAATAAAACAGGGGAGTATTTTAATATCGATACACCTTTACAGGATATGTTGGTATATAATAAAGGTATGGGTTATAAAACGTTACAAACTGCTGAGGTATCAGATATTCTCGAGTTTTTACAAAAAAAAGGAGTTAATGCGATCAAGAAAAAAGAAAGCATTGAGACTTTTGAGATTACTAATAAATAAGATACTATGGTAAGATTAAACCAGATGCTATATTCACAAAACGCATGACAATAAAAAACTGATATAAGCTGGTAAAATTTTATATCAGTTTTTATGTAAAAACAGCATATTTTTAATACTATAAATTAACAATAGAATTTGCAGTATAACCAATCACAACAAACATAGCGAGAAGGACAATTACCATTATTGTCACAAAACATTGGGCCACCTCCTTTAATGTATTGTTGTTGTTGTTTACTTAATTGATTACCTAAGTTTAACAATTTTGATTTCATAATAAAAGTTTTAAAAGATTATTTTCTCTACTAAAGCTAATAGGTAAGAATGTTTTTTGAAAGTATAATGCCTCGAAATAAAAGTGTTTATTGTGCGGATTAAATGTTTTTTTGTTAATAAACAAGGTTTTGAAGTAGTGTAGAAAAGCATTAGGAAATTAGGTGTGTATTCTAATTATTTATAATAGACTTTGGAGGAAAGGATAGTGTTCTATAAGTCATCAATACTGGTATAGGGAAATTGTTTTAAGAAAAAGTCAAAAAAGATGTTTCCAGAATCAAAGGAAGGTCCCTCATTTATGATAGTATCAACATTTTTATGGTTTTTTTCCAAAAACTTCCTGTCTTTTAGAAAATAGTCATTGCCGGATTTTTTGTTAAACTCAGGATGAAATTGTGTTCCGAGAAGCTTTCGTTCATAGTTGATATAGGCTTGGATTTTGGTATGTGTATTGGTAGCAAGAATTTCTGAATCTTTTGGTAATTCTATAACCTCATCAAAATGATGCTGCCATACTATTTCCTGCTCTCTAACCTTTAAGAAGTTTTTTGCAGTATTGGTAAATGAAACCTGTTCCCATCCAACCTCAAAACCATTGGGAGAAGAGCGCACAACATGATCTCCTACTAATGCTTTACATAGGAGTTGATGCCCATAACAAATCCCCATTTGCCAAATACCTTTTGCATTTATTTTTTGAATATAATCTATTACTTTTTTTGTAAACGGAGCATTTTCTGTAATAGATAGTGCAGATCCTGTATGGATCACGTGTGTGAATGCTGTTTTGATTAAATCATCAGGAAAAGACGCTTCTGTATCAATATATAATGAAGAAACCTCAATATTCTGGGGTAGGCATTGTTTGATTACAGAGGTTTCACTTTGATCAACAGAATAATCTAAAATCAATATTTTTTTTTGTTTCATAGTTTTTTATTTATAATTAGGATTGAACCAAGCCATGTGTAGTGGAGTTTCAAATTTTGAGTTCGAAATAAATATTTTATCCTTTTGCCTTCCTTCATTAATAAAACCAAGACTTTTATAAAATCTTACATTTCGATCATTGTGTTCTCTGGTATATAATTCGACCCGAAAGATATGAGTCAGATCTGTTTTTACATTCTCTAAAAATTGTTCAAATAATTTTCGTCCAATTCCTTTTCCCTGATGATTTGGATCAACTACTATGGTTACATCTGTTAATATGTGCTGAAAAGCATAAATACTTGGGGTATATGCATGAATTTCGCCAACAATCTTGTGATGTATAAGCGCAATTAAAATATGCCCATTGTTGATAGAATTTTCTAAAAATTGAGAAATATACTCTAGATTAACTTCATTTGTATTACGAATAATCCCATCATCAACCTCTGCTGTTTTTTTGTAGAGCTGTAACAGCTCATCTTTGTTTTTTAATTCAGCTTTTTTTATCTTCAGATTCATTCTCTAGATTATATTAGGTGTTATTGAGTATTGAATATCCGTTTTTTAAGAAGATAGCTAAAAACATGTAGCTTCTACTATAGATAATATCCTGACAAAAAGATATAAACAAAGTGAATTGAATTTTTAATTAATAAACAAAGTGTTTAAAAAGCCAAAAGAAAAATATCCTTTGGCTATTTTATTACTATATAATTCTTAAATAAGCGAATACCTTGCCTATCAATCAGTAGGGAAATCATCGTCTGGGTTATTATTGCAATTTTGGAAAACAGTAAATCGACGAATTATTTGTTCACCAAATTTAGAAACACCTTTTACCAAGTATACTTTAGATCTTTGGGTATCGCCATCACACTCACTGCTATTAGCGGAACCATGTGCACATACTGTAAACCCTCCCTCTGGAGATGTTGTGTCTATGTTATAAACTCTAACCCAATTAGAAGGAAGACCGTTTAATGGTTCTACTGTAAAACCATTTTCCAGAGCAAAAGAGGTAACACTGATTGGAAGAGCACCTCCTGCACCTTTGAAACGGATTCCAGACGTAACCTCTAATTTTGGATTAAGTTGCGTTACATGAATTAACTTACTATGGAGTAACTCACGATTGGGACCCAAATATTGTGCTATAAGAGTTGTTTTTCGTTGTAGATTCCTCCCCCCAAATCCATCTGTGTTTAGAATAAAAGCTTTAGTATTACTAAGTTCGTTGTCGGCTTTTGCCCATGGAGCAATAGGGTCAGTTATGAGTTGAAGAGACGTGAAACCGGGATTAAGGGTACTTCCTACAAATACCAAAGAATTTGCTTTTGGACCTAATTCAAGAGATAACTCTTCTTCTTTTGTTGAAATTGCAGTTGTTTCTAGAGTATAGGTAAATGCTGCAGCCTTAGCATCTACTGTTGTGGTTTGTTCTAATTCTGTGGTTTCTGTTTCTGTAATCTCATCTTTGCTACAGGAAACTACAAAAAATAGTACCAGTACCCCTATGCAGAGGTGTAATACATTCGTGTTTTTCATTTGATTTGTGTTTACGTTAATAAATATGTGTAGAAAATAAAAAAGCTTTATTCTCTATACTAAGCTAGTCAAAGAGTGTACTTACTTCTAAATAAGAAGCTCTAAAAACAGAGGCATAAACCAATGAATTAAAGTTTTTTTTGTTAATAAACGAAGGTTTTGAAGGGAGTCGAAAAACTAGTATAATATCGTTGTTTACTTGTTTAAAAAAGTAGGAGATATATAAAAAGAGGAGAATCAAAACATGAGTGATAATTCGAATAGTTTCTGTGTTTTGAACTACGACTATAAAAGAAATAGAAACCCTCACAAATCCTTAAGATCTGTGAGGGTATCATCAATGTCGTTTAGTTAAGCTTATAGTTGTCAGTCTAAACCCTTCGATAGATTCAGGATAAACCTGTCGAAGACATTTGAAAATGCATATTTGAAAACATTTGGACAAGTTCAATGTGATATGAAATCTTATCCTTAACTAAACAAAAAAATGGAGTATCCTATTAGAATACTATAAAGAATGATGTGTTTCATTGATTAATTGTGACCAGGGCCACCTATATCGCAAGATTGGGTTATAGGTACACTACGAATTTGTACATCGTTTGGGTCATAGTTAGAAGTAAATGTTAATTTTAACGTTGCTGATCTTGGTCCGGCAGTGCCACAATTTCTCCAAGGATTAATAGATACTTTTAGACCACCAAGCCTGGAGTGATTTTCATCTTTTGAGAATGCCCATGGAAACACATGTCTATCAAATATCATTTTGGAGGTCCAAGTATAACCTGAAGATATAATAGAAACATGATGGCCAGACAGCAATCCTCCACTGCCCGCTTCAATAGTAGGGCACGCTGGATCTACAACAATTAAGGGTTTTCCATATAGTTCTCGTAAAGCTATCTTATCTAGATCACTAAAAAATCTAGTATCACTTTCATCAACTGAGCAGCTTAAAAAAATAGAATTTAAGTCGACATTGTCAAAACCAGAAGTTCCTGGGATTATATTGGCTCCCAAGGGTAATGCCTGTTCTCCATTATCTTTGGGGCATGAGATTGAACTATCAAACCAATCGGTATGTCTTATACCTATTGTATGACCTATTTCATGCATAATGATCTTAGCCGTAAACAAAACGCTTGTTTGAGAAAGATCTGGGTTTAAATTTATATTATCAGCTGGCTTTCCGCCAAGAGGAGTTGGGTTAGTTACAAATGCTCTAGTAGCAGTGTTCCGAAGGTTCGTGTTAACAAACACTTTTATATCTTCAGTAGCAGTATCTATGTCGGACCCAGATCTAATTGTAAATGATAAAGAAAGATTAAGTTTATTATATTCGCCTACTGCAATATTTAGGGCAACTCTCATATCTTGATCTAGAGAACGATCATCGTTCGGGGCATCCATAGCAAAAATTGTAATCCTTCTAGGTGCCTTAACTAGTCTGTTGGTTGAAAATTGTTTTGTGTTAAGGTTGGAAGCCTGATTGCCCAAGAGGTTTTTTAAATCCTCAATTGAGAACGCTAAATCATTCTGCAAAAAATACAATTTTTCTGTCTTTCGAGTAATGGGATTGGCAATAGTTGTAATAGAAAGATCACGAGCATCATAGCCCAATTGTGTAAATTTTTGCTTCGTATCTGCCAGAGGATCAACCATAGTTTCTTCTAGCTCTGTCTCTGTAGTTTCTGTAACCTCATCTTTGGTACAAGAAACCATAAAAAATAATACGAGTACCCCTATACAGAGGTGTAATACATTCGTGTTTTTCATTTGATCTGTGTTTGTGTTAATAAATATGTGTAGAAAATAAAAAAGCTTTATTCTCTATACTAAACTAGTCAAAGAGTGTAATTACTTCTAAATAGGAAGCTCTAAAAACATGGTTATAAACCAATGAATTAAAGTTTTTTTTGTTAATAAACCGAGAATTTGAATAATTTAATAAAAGGCACATAAAATATCCTGTCCAAATCGTAGAAAGCTATTAAATAGCTATAAATTGTTTTGGTTTTTTATTTGAGAAAATATTTATGTTTTTTATGATAACTATTTCAAATACATCATTAAACTTAGAGCATGCTTAAATTATAAGTAGATGGTATATATAAAAAATGAAGTTTTAAATAAATGATCATTTTAATGGTGTCTTTTTTGTAGTATTGTTTTCTTGTTCTTGTAGATTGATTATTTTTATTATTTCTAGTGCTCTTTTTTCATCGATAAAAACTCCGGGATATGAATCAGGATAGTGGCTCGTGGTACCATAAAATTGATGCCATTTACCTGCACGATACTCTTCTTTTTTCCACGAATCAGTTATAATTACTCTAATCAATGAATACTTTTTTTTGCCATCAACAAAGTATTCTTCTAAATGATAAAAAAGTATTTCTAATTTGTTAATTTCCTCTTTCATCGTAAATAATAGTTTTGTCTGTAGTATTCTAAATAAGCTTTTGAAAGCTTTTAATCACATCATGAAAATAATAAAAGTGTATTTATATAATAAATTTATAATTATATTATAAGTTTTAAAAGGGTTGAATCATTGAAAAATAGATTTTTAACCGTTGAATTAAGTTTTTTAGGGTGTTTTTTCAAGGATTTTTAAGGCGGTTGAAAAATAGCAACAATATTCCTTGTATCTGGCTTGTTGTATTAAGCTATATTTTTGGCAATATAGATTTTGAAAAATAAGGAAGAGTGTATTTCTACAGGCTGAGAGAATTTTAGATTTTCAAGTAACTAAAATTCTTCCTTTTCAGCAATCATTTCATTATAATGTGATGATATTCAATTCATTTTTCATGGTAAAGTTGCTCTTGATGATCAATTAATATCATTATTACTACAGCTTCTTTTTCGTTGATAAATACACCGGGACGTTGATTGCGATAATAATTCTTAATATTTAGAATAGGATGCCATCTACCGTTATGATATTTTTCTCTTTTCCAATTGTCAAATACTTTAACTCTAATGAGAGAGTATTCTTTTTTGTTATTTTCAGTATATACTTCTAAATGATAGAATAGTATTTTTGATTTGTGTATTTGTTCTTTTGTCTTTACAAAACAATTTTGTTGATCTGTCATTAATGTTCTAAGTTGGTTATAATAATTTCGAATCACATCATGAAAATAATGGGGTGTGTTTTCTATTGTAAATTTATGGCTATGTTTTGAAAATAATGATAAGTAGTTTCCTGAAAAACAGTAATTTTTCAGGAAAATCAAGTTTTTTTGAAATGGTTTTTACTTGGACTGGTAAAGTAGTTGCAGAAAGGTTATTTCACGAAGTTAATTTTATATTTTAATAAAAGTTAAGGCTATAATGATATAACCAGTAATGATTTAAAAGCAATGTATTTGTCAATTACAATCTTTTAGTATTACGCTATCTGTTTTCATAGTATAATATCTTCTTAGATTTTTTTGAGAAGAATATTACGTTGTTAGTTAAGATTACTTTTCTCTTAAACCACTTCAATAATAATTTGTATAAAATAATAGACCATTAAGAGAAACTCATGCATTGTAAATGATTTCTCTTAATGGGAACTATTCTAAATTAAAAAGCGCATATGCCCCAGTGAAGATGACATTTTCCTGAGCAGCAATCTCTATGCTTATCACAATCTATAATCTGTGGTATGCAATCGAATGATAAAGAACCACCATTAATGTGTTTTTGATCTGCTTTTTCTAAGACTTTAATTTTTTCTACGTTTAAAATGTTTTTAATCATTGTATGAATATTTGAAGGTTAATTTATTATTCTTTTAAACCAGCGGGAAGTATAAGAATAGTATCTAATAGTTAGATTAATATTGAATTTAGTTCTATATGTTCGCTAACTAAAAAGCACATAAACCTTTGAATATACCAGTTGTATTACAAGTAGTACAGCAATCGTCATTGCTTCGACATGGGCGAATTTCGGGCAAACAATCAGATGCAAAAGATCCGGCATTAACAGATTTTTGCTCTTCTTTTTTTAGAACTTTAATTTTTTCTACGTTTAAAATGTTTTTGATCATTGTGAAATATATTTAGGTTAATATTTTTATAATACGAGATACACAGGTCTAATCCAGAGAAGTGTAAAACGAATAGTTTCTATTTTTCTAAAGGTAGCTAAACAGCTCACTTATATCTAAATAAAGTATCCCAAAAACAGCTAAGAAGAGAGGCATACCATGCGTTTTTTTGTTAAAAAACCACGGATTTTTAGAAATGAAGTGAAAACAGAGTAAGGATAAACTCTTGAGTACTGTTTTTTTTCGATGAAATCGTGTTTTCCTATTACTTTATATAGTGAAGTGGTTTAAACTTTTTTCAATTCGCTATAAAAATGCCTTTTTTTACTCAATTTTTGCCTTTTTCTTACTTCGTAGCGCTGCTATGAAGCGCAAAAAATACTTCAATTGATCAAAAAACTACTATTTTTTCGCTAGAGTCAAAAAAGGTTAAACCACTTCGGTAAGTAGTATGTATACCTCACAATTTTAATTTAACAATTCTTTAACATTTCTGATAAAACCATGCCTTACTAATGCTCGTAAGTATGGCCGTAAACTTTTAAAATAAAAAAAATGAACATTATTAAAAAAACAAACTTGTTTATCATTGGCGGTCTACTTTCTATAGGACTGGTATTAATTGCTGCCGATCATTTAGATGCTCCAGCTGTTGCTGGGGGTACTGCAGACATCACAGATGTTTATGCTTTAGAAGGAGCAAACCCTGACAACACCGTTTTTGTAGCAAACGTACAAGGGCTTTTAACTCCGGGAGCTACTGCACAATTTGATGAAAATGTACTCATAGAGTTCAATATTGATAATGATGGAGATCATATAGAGGATAGGGTAATACAGGCAATAACTAGAGATGGTATTATGTATTTCTTTGGGCCTTATGCCCCAAGTGCAACTGGGTTGAACAGTACTATTGATGATAAAACTCAATATTTGGGTCAGGTTGAGATTAGTACAGGAGCAAATGCAACTACAGCAACGGCTAATGGGATCTCTTATTTTGCAGGTCTTCGTAAAGATCCGTTCTTCTTTGCTTTTAGTGAGTTTAATCAAGTAATCGCAGGAACATCTACTGCACCAGCGGGGGGATTTAACGATCCAGGTAAAGATGATTTTCTCGGAACCAATGTATTGTCTATAGTAGTAGAAGTACCTAATACATTACTAGGAGGAACTTTTGACCATCCTGCAGGAACAGGAGTACAAGTATTCAGTACCTGGGTAGAAGCAAAAAGAAAACAATAATAAGAACATAAATTTTTTAAAATACAAAACATGATGAAATTGAATAATATAAAATATATAGTAGCCGCTCTTGTAGTAGCCATTGGAGTAAGCAGTTGTAACAAAGATGATGACGGAGGAGTAGTAATTACACCACCAGTACAGATAGATTTTTCTGGGACATTTGTTCAGGTAGATCAAATGGGAAGACCAGGTATTAATACTGTTTTTAATCCAACCGATGATGCTAAAAACAGCTTTAATGTAACGATTCCTTCTGAGCAGGGAGTAACATTTCAACCGGCATTTTTACAACGTTTAAATGATCTTCATGCTGCATTTGGCGTAACCTATGAAAACAATATATTAGGTCTTGATGCAGCAACATTAACTACTATTCTGGCTACAGATGTATTATGGGTAGCACCAGATGGACCAACGACCTATTTTGATGGTACAAATGTACTTACCGGTAGAGGTTTATCTGATGATGTGATCGATATTTCTTTAACCCTTATGTTTGGAGGAATGAATGGAGATCGATTTAGCGGCCAGGATCTTGATGGAGATGGTGTAGAAGATTTACCATTATTGGTTAGAGATGGAGTACCTTCATCAGTAAATGCTTTAGCTTCATTCCCATACTTAGAAGCACCTAATATGTAAAGTAGAACCCCTGCTTATCTAGTCATAATCGAACGAAGTCGGGAAATTACCCCGTATTATATTCTAAAACATCGACTTCGTTCTTTATGACAATCCTAAAATTGCCTCGAATACAAAAACTTCAAAAAACAAAAAAGATGAAATTAATAAACATAATATATGTAATGGTTATGGCATGCATTCTTGTTTCATGCCAGAAATCAAAAAATATCATTACCAGTCCCCAGGATTATGAAGCGTATCTTCAGAAAAAACAAAATCCAAAAGCTCAACAAGCTATAAAAGAACTACAATTCTGGAATAAAAGAATAACAGAAGATAGTACACAAATTCTTGCTATGTCTCGTGCAGCAGGAGTCTATTCACAGTTATTTAAATATACAGGAGATATACAATACCTTAAAAAGGTAGAGCAGGTACTTGTTAAATCTGTAGCTGTGGCTGCTATAAAAAAAGAGGGCTACCTCTTGGCATTGGCACAAAATTTTATTTCTCAACATCGATTTAATGAAGCAAAAAAAGCGGCTGAAGGTGCCTTTATATTAAACCCTAATACAGCATCAAGATTAGTATTGTTTGATGTGTCTATGGAATTAGGAGAGTATGACGAAGCAAAAAAACATTTAGAAAGTGTTGCCAATCAAAGTGATTACAATTTTTTAATTCGATTAGCAAAATGGAATGACTATAAAGGTAATCTGGATGCTACAATACGTTATATGGAAAAGGCAAAATCGATTGCAGAAAGTAGTAAAAACCAAAGTTTAATCCTGTGGTCATATACAAACATAGCAGATTACTATGGTCATGCTGGTAGAATTAAGGATTCGTATGACCATTATTTAAAAGCATTAGAAATAGACCCTTCAAATGGATACGCCAAAAAAGGAATTGCATGGATTGCCTATTCATATGAGGAGAATCCAGAAGAAGCGTTAAGAATTATAGATGCAGTGATAGAGACTCATCAAAGCCCAGATTACTATTTGTTAAAAGCTGAAATTGCCCAATTTCAAAAAAACAAAAAAAGCAAATACCAAAATATCACAGCGTATAATGAAGCTGTTAATGATCAAAGGTATGGCGATATGTATAATGCTTATAATGCAATGCTTTTGGCAGAAGAATATCAGGAATTTGATAAAGCCTTACAGATTGCAGAAAGAGAGATTGCTAATCGACCAACACCAGAAATATATGATTTAAAAGCCTATATCCTTACGCTTAAGGGAGACCATAAACAAGCATTAGAAATTGCTCAAAAATATATTATCGATAAAACTTTTGAACCAGAAGCTAATTATCATATCGCACAGATTTATAAGGCTAATGGTATGCTCGATAAAGTAAAAGCTATAAAGCAAGAACTGCTGGAGAGTAGTTACGAGTTAGGACCTGTGTTATCTAAAAGTATTATAGAACTATAACCAAAACCCATGAAGTACTCTATTTACATACTAATGATCTTTTGTTTTGGTTATGTACAAAGCCAAACTATAAAAGGTAAGATTTACGACACTTTTGCTAATCCTCTGGATGGAGCATATGTTTTGAATACGACATCAGAAAATCATACGCATACCCTCGAAAACGGAAAGTTTGTTTTAGACAATGTTTCTGTTGGGAATACACTAACCATTCGTTTATTGGGGTTCGAAACCCAACAATTAGTGGTTAGAGCAGAAGATTTTACTAAAGAACAGACTATTACATTAAAAGATAAGATATTTCAGTTAGACGAATTAATAGTAAAACAAGAAATAAACCCATTGCAGCTAATTACTAAACTGGATATGAAGACCAATCCAGTTAACTCTTCTCAGGAAATACTTCGCAGGGTACCTGGTTTATTTATTGGGCAACATGCCGGAGGAGGAAAAGCAGAGCAGATATTTCTTAGAGGTTTTGATGTAGATCATGGTACCGATATAGCCATTTCTGTAGACGGGATGCCAGTGAATATGGTATCTCATGCACACGGACAAGGATATGCTGATCTTCATTTTGTAATCCCAGAAACTATAGGCAAAGTAGACCTGGGTAAAGGTGCTTATTATGCAGATCAAGGTAATTTTAATACCGCAGGGTATGTTTCTTTCAGCACAAAAGAAAGATTTAAGAACAATCAAATCAAAATAGAAGCAGGGGACTTTAATACTCTTAGGACGGTTGGTTTATTTAATCTTTTTGAAGCCTCGGCAAAAGAAGATATGTTTTTGGCATTAGAATATCTAGAAAGTGATGGTCCTTTTAACTCTGCACAGAATTTTAATAGAATTAATCTAGCTACAAAATATACAACACAGCTTTCTGATAACAATAAGATATCGGTATCCGGCTCTCATTTTACCAGTAGATGGGATGCATCTGGGCAAGTCCCAATCAGGGCAGTAGTGCAGGGTTTAATTACCAGATTTGGAGCAATAGATGATACCGAAGGCGGTAAGACATCAAGAACAAATTTTAATGTTAATTATAACAAATTTATATCTGATAATACGACATTAAAAACCAATGCATATTATACTCATTATGATTTTGAACTGTATTCTAATTTCACTTTTTTTCTTAATGATCCGATTAATGGTGACCAGATTAGACAAAGAGAAGATCGTGATATTTTTGGGTTCAATAGTAGGTTAAATTCATTTTTCTCCTGGAATGATATTAATATTGATATTAATGCAGGAATAGGAGTACGTAATGATGCTATTTCAAACAATGAATTGTCCCGAACACGTAATAGAACTGAGACGTTGGAGAATGTAAGTTTAGGAAATGTGAATGAAACCAATTCATATAGCTTTCTAGAAACCGTTTTTGACTTCGGAAAATTTAAAATAACACCTGCACTACGTTGGGATTATTTTAAATATATATATGACGATGCGCTATTGCTAGATTATAGGACACAATCTAATACAAAAAGCATTCTTACTCCAAAACTTCAATTTTCATATGACCCTACAGATAACCTGAATGTTTTCTTAAAATCAGGAATTGGTTTTCATGGTAATGATACTAGAGTAGTGGTAGCACAGCGAGGAGAAAAAATATTACCCAAAGCATATTCGATTGATATTGGGTTAAACTGGAAACCATTTTCAAAACTATTTTTTAATGCGGCATTTTGGTATTTAGAATTAGATCAGGAATTTGTGTATGTTGGGGATGAAGGTGTTGTAGAACCCAGCGGAAAAACAAGAAGATTAGGACTAGATTTAAGTGCTAGGTATCAAATTAAGGATTGGCTGTATTTTGATACAGATATTACGTATACACAATCCAGAAGTTTGGATGCACCTAAAGGAGAAGATCATATACCATTGGCACCAAAATTTACAGCTACAGGAGGAATTAGTTTTGATAAAATACACAATTTTTCTGGCGGATTTAGATATCGATATTTGGGCGATCGAGCCGCAAATGAAGACAATAGTATTGTAGCAAAAGGCTATACCATTGTCGATGCAAATGTTAATTATACATGGAGAAACTTTAACATTGGAGTTACCATAGAAAACTTATTTAACAGTGAATGGAACGAAACGCAATTTGCTACCGAATCCAGATTGTTTAATGAATCAGAGTCTGTAGAAGAGATACATTTTACCCCAGGTACACCTTTTTTTGCTAAGGTAGGAGTAACATATAGTTTTTAAGTGTGAAAATTAATATTGTGATAAGTGATATTAATTATAAAATAACCTCAATTTATTAATTGTTGTTTGTTTTTTGATGTGTAGAAAAGCTTGTTTGCAGGGGCGCAAACGGGCTTTTCTTATTTTGATTTTTTAGGTATTGAGTACTTGACCAGAATGATAGTTGAGCTAATACCATTTACAATAGGAATGTATTGTAATATTTTTTGTTGAAGTATTTACTGCCCTCTTCAATCACGGTAAGCACATTTAAGATCAATACATATTAAAAAGAGGGGGAGGAATTGTTTTTTGTAGGTTTTTGTCATTCCAGCGTATGCTGAAATCTATTTTCAATCAAAAAAACGGTATCAGACCTATACAAATTCAACTTTTTACCCTTAGAGTAAAAGTAATTTTTTTAAGTGTGTTTGCCTTGCCCTTTTCATTACATTAATTTGAAATAAACAAAAACTAAAGGTAAAGATAGGCCCAATAAATCAAACCAAATTGTAGTAATAATCTAATGACTAAAACGAATTTTGGTAGATTTAAACTCGCTTTTTTATGTGTAAGCATATGTATATGAACCGGAAAAAATAGAATGAGCATAAAAATTATACTCCAGGCAGAAACCGTCCTGGTTGTTGTAAATAATAAACCGCAACTCACAAGAATTTCAGCAATACCACTTATATAAACCAAAAGTTTATGATAAGGAATATACAAAGGCATGATTCTCATGAATGCCTTAGGACGAATTAGATGAAAAACTCCGGCAATACCGAAGATGAAGGATAAAATATATAAATGCCAGTTCATTAGATTTCAGTGGTTTTTTTCTCGATACGGTTTGTGTATGATTTTTGTTTGAAGTCATCATTTTAATATAGCTTCTTTTCTTAAAATTGTACGGTACAATCTGTATTCATAGAAACTTGATTTCTGAAGTATATTTTTTGTAATATACAAAACCAAAGTATAAAGTATCGTGCCTTCCTTGGTCTTGAATGTATGATTTCTATAGGTAGTATTATAATAAATGAAAATATCTCTAATTATAATTTTTACTAGTTTATTTACATCAGTGCCTTAGAATTACGATGCTACAGTCCCCAATGTGTATAATTGCTCCATAGTAGGAGATTCGCTACCGCCTTCAGGTTCTAGAGTTATTCCAAAGGCTTCGGATTTGTTAGGATTGTTTAACATGAAAATTTTAGTATCATCTTTGTTAAATTCATCCAATATTCCCATACTAGTAGGTGTCAATGGATCAAGTTTTAGTGACCATACTTGATATACTTTTCCTGGTGGGGGAGTTGGTAGACCCGCTACATCGATATAAGCAGCTTGTTTATCTTTATCCCAATATACAGCTGCATAAGCAGTAGGATCGATCTGTTGTGCTTGTAAAGGAACCTGTATAATATCTTTATTTCTTAATACACTTAATAAAGATTTGGTTTTAGAAAGGTCTTCTTCGACAACATTTATTTTTCCTTCTAAAAGTACTTTTTCTGTTTGATTGGTCACCAGTTGTTGTTGTAATGTTCTGTTCTTATTAAACTGAACAAATAATCCAATTAATAAAGCTACAGATGCTGCCCAACCGATATATGTAGGTACATTATTGCGTTTTCGAGTAATTGGGATTACATCGCTGGTATTCTCAGATTCAATTTGATTTTTAATTTTAGTATATGTTGGTGCTGTAGAAGTAGGAGCGGCTGCACTAGAAAGTTGGTGTAAAGCTTTTTCTATACGATCTACTTCTTTTACTGCTTCAGGATATTTTTGTAGTACCTTATATACTTTGGTATTCTCTTCTTCAGAGAGCGAACCATAAACGTATAGTTCTAAAATACCTGATGCTATGTATGCTTTAATATCCATGTAGTTACTATACTTCTAATACTTGTTTTAGTTTATTGATACAAATTCTATTTCTCGTTTTAACTGTTCCCAAAGGGATATTAAGTTTTTCGGCAGTTTCTTTTTGAGTAAATCCTTTAAAAAATAGCAGATCTATTACTTTTATACAAAGAGGTTCTAATGCGGCTATATATTTTTTGATACCAATACTGTCTATTTTACTGGTAAAATTAGTTTTGTCTTCTAGTATATCTACGAAATAATCTGTAGTAAGGTTTTGAGAAGTATTTTTAAAATTTTTAGAACGGGTTTTATCAATGGCGGCATTACGGGCTATATTAAGAATCCAGGTAAAAAACCGTCCTTTTTTCTCAGAGTAAGAATTTGCATTATTCCATATTTTTATAAACACATCCTGTAATACTTCTTCAGATAACACTTCGTCTCTTAAGATATTATGAATAATACCAAAGACATTTTCAGAATACATATCATAAATACTTTTAAAAGCTACCTGATTTTTTTGTTGCAAAGCTATAATAAGTTCTGTAGGTTGCATGCTACTCATAAACAATTGATTATTGAAAGTACTATTTTTTAGTGACCAAAACAAAAGAAGTTATCAAAAGCTAACTTTATTATTATATACATATAACCCGTTGTGCATTTTAATTAAAATTCGATAGTTTAACGAATGTTATCAAGTTTAGATAATAAAGAACTTACTAGAAACACTGTTCTTGATATCTACCTAGCACAAACGATTTTTTGATAAAAAACATGAATACTGTTCGAAATAATTATTTTGATATACAACGGGTTTGATTTTATAAATATGCATATCCGTTTTAGTTCTCTGGTAAGCAAGTTCTCTATTTTTAACCCCTTGTTAGCTTATAAAATATGCTTTCAAAAAACTGTTTCCACTTAAAGATTATAAAAACAATAATTAAGTATCTAAACGGATATACAATTTGAATATATCATGAAGCGAACATATATATTCTATACTAAAATAGTTATATAGTATAGGTTTGACTAAATGAAATACCTTGAAAAAATGATGATTTGTCGTTGAATTGAGTGTTTTTTTGAATACTAACGATGGATTTCGGTTTGCGTATAAAAATGATAAGTATAGTAGCCCAATTAATTTACATTTTACTATAAAAAACTAATATAACTAAACGAATTACCTGTTTTTTATGATTAATATTCTATAACAGTATAAAGAAAAAAGCACTGGTATAGATATATTTTGTTTGAGCACCTAAAGAGTATTACAATGTTAGTTTTTTAACTGGCATTATCCCATAATACTTATTTTTAAATGGTGTTTACGAGAAGTATGTGGTATGGTTTTAATACAAGTCTACGTTTTTCTACAGAAAAGAAACATGATTGGTTACAATTCATTCTTAAAAATTCATTAAAAAAGATTAAAAGTGATTTAGCAGAAGGATAAAAAAATAATTTCCGCCAATATCAATATTTGACGGAAATTATTTTATATACTATAGCTTCTAAACTACCTGTAACTTATTCTTTTTTGAAAGTAATAGTACTAGTCCCCTGCGGATCTTTTTTAGATAGCGCCAATTTGCTGCTATCTAAATTCACAATGGTCATGTCTTCACTTTTCTTTTCATCTGTTGTGGTGAGTGTTTTTCCATCTTCAGAGATACTCCAGGTTCCTTTTGTTTCCTTTTTCCCCATAGGCATAAGAGCTACAAAAGTTTTATCTTCTTTGAACTCGAAAGACATTTTTCCTATAAGTGCTTCTTTCATAACATCAGCAAACTCTTTCATTTCTTTATCAGCTCCTTCCATTTGATATTCGATATCACTTGCAACCCACTTTCCTTTTATAGCTTCATCTTTGGATTTTGATCCACAAGATATCGCTAATAATGTAACAAATGTTACTAATAATATTTTTTTCATAATTTGATTTTTCGTGTAATAGTTAGTATTTTTTTAGTTATATGTTAGAAACTATTTGTTACTATTTATTTCTTTGTTGTGTCTATATATTTACCTCGATGAGGTTTCTCATAGTCCCGAGTGTTAAATCATAGCGCTATTTATTCAGTTTGTTTTTAGAAATACTTCAAAAAGCTCTTTTGTGTGAACATCGAAATTAATATTCTTCGCAAGAGCTTATATCAGTTAATTGTTTGACGGTTGTATTTTACCATAATTTTACTTTCTTAGTTATTGTTTGCTAAATTATAATCGTTTGAAATAGATGGGATGAAAAAAAATGATGACGCAAGGTAGTCATAGGGCCCAATAATTTCTAAGCTCATCGTCCTGAAAAAATAACAATACACCATAGAATTAAGTGTTTTTTTATAAAAAGACTTAAAATTATTTTTTGGATTGGATTATAATTGTTGCGGAGTAAATACAATTACCATGAAATCATTAATCACATACACTTTTAAACTGAGTTCCAGGATCTTTTACCCAATCGGCAATATAAGAAGCAGAGGGATCATCTACTTGTACACATAATGTTGATGCATTATTTTGTATATGTACATTATTCTTTTCTAAATTAGCAGTAGCACCATTTTTAAGATTTAAAAAAGTTAACTGATTGCCAAGAACATTCAACTTTTCTAAAGCACTATTAGTACTAAGGTTTAATTCTGTTAGTAAAAGATCATTACAGGACAATGTATTTAAAGCAGTATTGTTACTAAGATCAATTTCATGTATTTGGTTTTTCTTTAAATGAAAAATATCATTTCCAAAAGACAATGACTCAAGTACAGGATTTTTACTAACATCTAAGGATGTTAATAAGTTACCACCACAAGATAATTTTTTTAGTTTGGTGTTTTTAGTGACATTCAAAGCTGTTAGTGAATTAAGTTGAATATTAAATACTTCTAGATTAATACAAGCACTAACATCAATCGTACTTATCCTGTTTTTAGTTATATTTAATACCTTGAGATTCCTATTCTTGCTAATATTTATAGTTTCTAGATTTAGGGTAAAAACAGAATGAAATTCTTCTAGTACTATATTCTTACTCAAGTCTACTGATTTTAAAACATAAGACTTTAGCCCTAACCATTTTAAATTGGTAAAATGCTCAATACCAGTAAGGTCCGTTATTTTTGCAGATAATCGGGTTTTTTCAACATTTTTCGCTTCTTCAAAAGAGATTTCGCCATTACCATCAGTATCTATAATAGGATCATGTTTTAATAGTGCTTCCTTAAAAATTCCATCGGGAAAAACAATGTTCTTTCCTGTATTTTTATAAGTGATTTCAATATTAGCTTCTTTACGTATACCTTCATTCTCTACCAATACTATTGCAGTAATTTTTGAGTGGGTGTCAGGATCAAATAAAGATGGATCTTTTACACTTAATTCTCCTGTAGATGGATCTATGGTTATCGCTCCTTCTGGATCTTGGCTTTTTAGACTAAAAGATAATTCTCCTCGATTGGTTGTTGCTTCTAGAGTACCTAACTTCTGATCATTTTCTGGGTTTTCTTCAATAGTAGTTGTAAAATCTTTTACGGTAACAGTAGTTGGCTCCGAGTCGTCAATATCGTTAAGGGTAATCGTTACCTTGACTTCTTTAATTACTTCTCCGTTTTTTATTACTACTACAGCGATAAGTTCAGGATAAGTTTCATAATCAAATAAGGACGCTTTTTTTACACTTAATGTTCCGGTAGCTTTATCAATAATTATGGCTCCTTCTGGGGTACCACTTTTAATAGAAAAAGTTATTTCTCCCTGATTGGTTGTAGCTTCTATAGTACCTATTTCTTGGTTTATAGAAGGATTTTCTTCCATAGTGGTTGCAAAATCTTTTACAGTAATAGTAGTTGATGGCGCATCATCATCGTTACTACAAGATACAATGAAAGCACATATGAGCGCTATCGTACATAATTTTATGTTAGTCATTTTAATTAATTTAGAAGTCATTGACAAATAAAATTGTATATGTTCTCAACATATTAAAATTAACTATATTTCAAATAGTATGTAAATGGAATGGTTTGAATTAACAATGATTTACTGTTGAATTAAATACTTTTTGTAGCATTAACAATTGAAATCAATTTTGTACCAGTTCTCATATGAAATTACCTACTAAAATCATTTCTTTTTATTCCATATTTCAAAACAAAATATATCGATAGTTCTGCTATCCATAAATTTTCTTTTTCATCTGAATCAAAAATAATTTGATTCAGTTTACGGTATTTTCATATGAGAATAGGTATTACTATATAAAAGGTATAAAACAGGAATATGAATTTATAATAATAGATTAATGAAGTAGATGAGTTATGAAAAACAAAAACCCTGATCTATTGATCAGAGTTTTTGAAAAATGTAGGGTCGGGGTAATCTCGATTTTTACGGATTGGTTAAAGGCAAAAACTGAATTACTTTACCATAAAACTGGTTTTTGATTTTGCCTTATTACCTGTACTATCTATAACATCTATTTCTAAATAGTACTGTTTACCAGAAATAAGTGGTATGGCTTTTATACTGGTTACTGTTACTTTTTCTTTATATAAAGTAGGGGGATTTTTGTCTAATAGATAGATATTGTAATATGAAATATCTCCATCTAAATCTACAGCGTCCCAGGATAGATCAACAGTACTATTACCGTTGTCCTGGACAGTTATCTCTGCAGGAAAAGGAACATGATTTGTAATCGCTTCTCCCTGGGTATAAAAATTCCAGATCTCACTAGCTGCAGTTTCAGAACCGTTGATAGAAACTACTTTCCATTTGTTATTGAGTTCCTGGAGATAATTCAACAGTAGCTTTTGTGTCTGTGGTCGGAATCAATTTTCTCATTTCTGGAGAAGTTATTGAAGTAATTTCTAACCCATAACTAGTAGCTTTTTCATCTGTAGACCACTCAAAAGGAATAGTAATTACATTAGAATTTATAATTTCACCTTCCTGACAAACTTGATTATTATCTGGAAATAGTAAATCTACTGCAGAAGGTTCTACTGGCGGTAGGGCATCATCATTAGAGCAAGAACACAAAGCCAAAAAAGTTACTACTATTACTAAATTATTTAGATATTTCATTTTCTTATTTTTTAATTGCTTTAACATTAAAGGTTTGATGATTCGTTTTTAGAGAAATAAAGTATAATCCATTAGGGAGATTGTTAAAATTAAGTTTTACTTTTCCATTATCGGCTAGGAGGTTAACTTCTTTTGCCAATACACCTGACAGATTAAATACTTTTATTGTAGCAGGCTCGGTACTAGATAAGCCTTCAATATACATTTGATTCGTTACAAGGGTAGGATAGGCCTTAATAGCATTAAAAACAATAGTATCTTTAAAAACGCCCTGGCAATCTGATGTACCAACAATCTGTATTTTGTTGGGACCACTTTTTAAAGGAATTTGTATACTGACAGGCGTTGTGGTTTCAAACTCGAAAGAATATAATCCCTCGTTTACCTTTACTTCATAAAATGTACTTCCTGCCACCTGATAGGATGCTGTTTTATCTTCGTTTTTTATTCCTTGTGCTTTTACAACAAGATCTTCATAAGCAACAATGGCTATCTCATAGCATTGTTTGTAATCAGGAAAACTATCAATGAATAAACACACTTGATATGTGTTTTTTGCTAATTTTTCTAACGAAAAAGGAGTGTTCTTATCTATTGTTGTACGTATTGGTGTACTTAACGAACTCCCGGTGACGGTTAGATTGAAATTATAAGAAACATTTTGATCGATAGTCATTTCAAAACTACCATTGGCAACATTGGGACAAGTAGCGTTTTGTATTTTGATTTTTACATCACTTACTTCTATATTAGGTTGTGGGTTTACATTCACTTCTATGGTTACATTTGCCTGATCTTTATCACCATCTTTATCTGTGATTTCATAGGTTAGGTTGTCTGTACCTATATACCCTGTATTAGGAGAATACTTTATGGTATCGTCTTCGGGATTGGAAGTACCATTGGTATTAACAGTCGCAGTACCATTGGCAGGGGGATTTACAATAACGATTGCTCCAGGCTTTGCTCCATTATCACCAAAGTTATCGTTGGATACTACATTAAGAATATTATCATTACTATCTTTTTGTATAGTAAAATTATCATCTTGCGCAATGGGCATATCATTAACAGGAGTTGCGTCTATGGTAATAGTTACTGTGGCAGAACTTTTATCTCCGTTACTATCAGTAATCTCATAGGAGAAAGAGTCGGGACCACTGTATGCTATGAGTGGAGTATATTTTATAGTATCGTCTGTAGGTCCAGAGGTACCATTAGTATCAACAGTTGCAATACCATTACTTGGATTGCTTATCAAAGTTATGGCTCCAGAACTTGGCCCATCAGAACCAAAATCATCATTTCTTAATACATTAATGATATTGTCTCTACTATCTTGATCTACCGTTGAGGTATCATTTCGTGCGATGGGAGATCCATTAGGTGGTGTACCATCATTAAATTCAAATGTACCTATATCTTCTGCCACTCCACTAGGCCGGGGAGTGCCTGTAAAATCTTTTGCGATATCTTCTCCGAAATCTGCTCTAAACTTATTATAGATATTTGCTAAGAGAGCCCCTGCATCGATTACAGGAGAACCATCTAGAGGCATTAGATTTACATTAAGTTTAGCATCACCTTCTAGGTTGTCTTTGGCAAATGGATCTTGATTTAACTCATTAGCGCTATCATATCGCGTACCGTCAAAACGCATAGAAAAATTTCCTTCTACAAAATTGTTGTTCACTGTTAATACAGAAGGATCACAACCCGTGAGATCAACTTGTCTTCCTCCAACGTCTTTAAATAAGTTATTGGTAACCGAAAGGTTATCGGGTTCACATCCCCAGGCTCTGATGCCTACATTATTTATTCTTGTAAATGTATTGCTTGTTATAGAAATGATACGATGTTCTTTGGCATCAATTTGTACTCCCACATCCAGATCCTTAAAAATATTGCCTATTAACCATACATCTTGTGTTCCTTCACAACGAAGACCTGTAGTACTATCACGAAATTCATTATACAGAAAGTAGATGTTCCTGGGTCCTTCATTGGTGGCGTCATTAAAACCGGTACTACCAACAACACAGGCATCACCATTTGATGTAGTAGAAGATTGATAGCCATAGAAAACATTTTGTGAAACAACCACATCTCTAACCGATTTCAGATCTACAGCGTTTTCGCGATCATTATGCATCTTGTTTCCTCCTATGTATACATGATGCGGGGGATTGGTATTGCACTTGTGGCATGCCTGAAATGAATCACCATTATTATTGTAGGTTTCATTATATAATATCCATACATGATGTGATCCAGAACTAGCTTGAAATGCATGAGAGTCTTTATCATTGTTTCGGATATTGTTATATACCTTACTATCCTGTATAAGTACATCATGCCCAAAGATAGAGACTACAGGATTAAAATCGATAAATGCATTTACCGGATTAGATACTTCTATATTTCTGAACGCAATATAATCTGCTTGTATGACATGACGGGATTTATGAAAAAATTTCAAGTTTTCTATAATAGCATATTGCCCTCGCCATGTAATCTCTCTTCGGTTACCTCTACCATCATACAAAATCTGTCCTATTCCTTTTATGATTACAGGGTTGTTGGTAGTTCCGTTAAGATTAATAACCGCATTATTAGGGATATCATAAGGGCCACCAGAAATTTCGACCACGTCTCCTGCGTTGAAAGTAACTGTTCTTTGACCTTTAAATAAGTCACACAAAGGTCGAGCAGCAGAGCCATCACTGTTGCTACAATTTGGATTTGTATTGTCTACATAAATGGTTGGGGAGACATTAGAGTCAAAATTCCATCCAAAAGTAGGTGTGGGGATACCTATAGGTAGTTCTCTATCGGCTCTTACACTGCTTCGACTTGATTTGATTACGGTTTTTAGGTATGTATCACCTGTAATTGTTTCACAGATATTATCTTGATTGCTCGCTTCTAGCGGCTTATTAACAGCGTCGTTTATTGCAAAGACACTTATCATCCCAATAAGCAATGGAATAAATAAGGTTTTTAAAAATTGTATATTCATAATTGAGGGTTTTTTACATTTTAGAGTAAGTACTTACAACATTGTGTTTAGAGAATTGTAAAAGGTTATTTTCTTACTTTACTTTGTATGTCTAAATGATTATTCTTTGACCACTTTAAAAGTAGGTGCTACTCCTGAATCCAAACGAAGTTTGATATAATAGATTCCATTGGCTAGTGCGCTAAGATCAATTTCTATTAGTTGTTGATTCGTGAAAGTTCTTAGGTTATAAATTTTAGCTCCTTTTGAATCATAGACACGATATGTTCCTGATCGTTCTACTCTAAAATCTATATACGTTATACCCGAAGTAGGATTTGGTGTGATGACAGCGACGGGAAAAGAAGTTTCTTTAGTAATATTTACATATACTACAGCTTTATCGATCCCTCCCATAGCGTTGGTAATGGTATAGTCAAAAATGTCATCACCAAAAGCTTCAGGAAATGAAGTGTACATAACAAAATCATCAAATGGAGTTGTGGTATTATTGTCATTAAGAGTTGCAATCCCTTTAAGAGGAAGCGTATTTCCCAGAGTAATCCCTTCATCCCCGGGACCAACATCTCCAAAATCATCTTTACCATAACCATTATCTTGTAATACATTAATCACTTGAGGTCCACTATTCATTTCAAAAATTACAATATCATTTTGTGCAATAGGATTACTATTCACCCGAGTTATATTTATGATTACCGTTGCTGTGTCAGCATCTCCACTAGCATCTATGATTTGATAGGTAAAACTATCTAAACCAGCAAAATTTGGTAAAGGAGTGTATTCGATAGTATCATCAGTTGGATCGGGGGTACCGTTATCATTTACAATAGCAGTACCATTTGTTGCTGGGGTTACTAGGGAAATTGGAACAGTGCCAGGCCCATCCCCACCAAAGCTATCATTGATTAATACATTTATAGAGGTTGCTCCACTGTTTTTATCTATACTAATAGCATCATCTATAGCATTTGGCAGGTCATTAACAGGGGCAACTGTTATAGTTACTGTTGCTATATCAGTATCTCCATCTGCATCTGTGATTTGATAAGTAAAAGTATCTGTACCATTAAAATCTAGAGAAGGGGTATAGGTAATGGTATCATCTGTAGGGTTATCTGGGGTACCATTGTCATTTGCGGTAGCGGTACCATTTGTCGGTGCAATTACCAGAGCAATAGGAACAGTACCAGGCCCATCTCCTCCAAAACTATCATTGACTAGCACATTTATAGCAATTGTTCCATTGTCTTCATCTATAGTAACACTATCATCTACAGCATCGGGTAGATCATTAACAGGAGTAACTATTATTTTTACTATTGCTTCATCAACATCCCCGCTAGCATCAGTAATACTATAGCTAAATCTATCTGTACCATTAAAATTTGGAGAAGGTGTATAGATAATGGTGTCATCTGTAGGGTCATCCGGGGTGCCATTATCATTGATGGTTGCTGTTCCATTCTTAGGATCTATAGCACCAAAATCAATGGGCCCAATATCTGGCCCATCCCCTCCAAAGGTATCATTAGCTAATACATTTATAGTAGTTGCTCCACTGTCTTCATCTATAGTAACACTATCATCAACAGCATCGGGTACATCATTCACAGGAGTTACTGTTATTGTCACAGTTGCTATATCTGTATTTCCGAGAGCATCTGTGATTTGATACGTAAAGCTATCGACACCATTATAATTTAAAGAAGGGATATATACGATAGTATCATCTGTAGGATCATTAGGGGTGCCATTGTTATTTACGGTTGCAGTACCATTTGTTGGTGTAGTAATCACTATGATACTTCCGGTATTAGGACCATTGCTCCCAAAATCGTCATTAGCCAATACATTGAGAGTAATTCCTGGATTATCTTCATCTACAATAAAAGTATCATCTACTGCATCCAACACTCTTATTGTTGCAGTAATATTTATAGTTACGGTACCAGTATCGGTATCTCCATCGCTATCTGTAATTATATAATTAAACCGATCTGATCCATTAAATCCGACATTTGGAGTGTATTCAAAATAATCATCGGTAGGGTCAGTAGGGGTGCCATTATCATTAGGGGTTACTATTCCATTGGCTGGTAGTATAGCTCCCAAGGTAATAGGTGTTGAACTCGGGCCGTTTTTTCCAAAACTATCGAGCCCATTACCATTATCATTTAATACAAAAATATTTGTAGCAGGACTGTCTTGTAGGATAGTTATATCATCGTCCTGTGCTTCTGGTTTATCATCATCTACGGTGATAACAACAGTGCCTTCATCGATATCTCCATCAGCATCTGTGATGATGTAGCTAAAAGTATCGATACCACCAAACCCTGGGTTTGGGGTATACGTAATGGTGTCATCTATAGGATCATTAGGGGTTCCATTATCATTAATAACTGCTACACCTCCTGTTGGTGCAGTCGAACCAAAGATAATGCTCCCGATATTGGGGCCATCAGCTCCAAAGCTATCAGGGCCATTGCCATTGTCGATCAATACTTCTATACTAGTAGAGCCACTACCAGGATCAATAGTAATAAGGTCATTTTGAGCTATCGGGAAAGAATCAGGAGGAGTAGGAGTACCAAACTCTGCAGCCCCGATATCATATTTTGTATTAAAAGGTCTATTTACCCTTTTCCAATCTTGAAAGGTGATCCCCATTTCTGATAGCATTTCATCAATACCAGGCATAAATCTGTCTACCTGATCCTGAGTGAGGATATCAATCAATTCTGAAGTAGGCCGTAATGAAAAATCCTCTACACTGGCTAAATTAAAATCTGGAATTACTCCAGCCTCTCCATTAGTATCATGACCATATGTTCTTCTCCAGGCATCTATACCGATACGATCCTGGGGGCTGGCATTACCACAGCATTGAAATCTTAAGGTTGCAGGATCTCCTGTGTAGTAATTGTAATCAAACAGGTCGACTTCATTTTTTGCCATTTTAACATTGATATCAGCTTTATCAATTACATTACCTGCTACTTGTGTAAAATCTCCATTAGGCCGTATTATTCTTATTCCGAACCTTACATCTGATATGGTATTAAAATAGATATGAGTTCGACCTCTTGCTCCATTTTCGACATTGACTCCTGTACCTCTACGTAAACCAAATAATCGATTCCCTACTATATAATGGCTGCCTCCTTGTATGGCAGATTGCATGGCATCACCACTGGTGTCCCAACCTCTGTTGTTAAGAAAGATAATCTTACCATTTGAATCTTGTTCACTTGCATCATCATCATTTTGAAAAAACAATTGACCATTACCGCCAGCCGAGGCCCGTTGATCCCAACAATCACAATCAACAACCCACGTTCCTTTATGTGCTTTTATATCAACACAGTTTTCACCTTCACTATGACCTTTTAATCTCCCTATACGAATTAAACCATTACGGTTGTGCTGAAGACCCTGATAGGAATCCCCGGCATTTCCAGAAAACAAGGCGTCAAGGATCATACCGTTCTCGCATTTGGAAAACCCAGTACCATGTAAATCATTTTCATCAGCAGCATCACGAAAACCATTATTGTTTATAGAGACTGAAAACAAAGAAATATCACGAGACTTTCCTCTTCCACCATCCATACGTATAGCTTGTCCATTTATGGTTCTAAGACCAAACACCTCAGAGTGTCGAACAACAATGTTTCTTGAAGGAGTATCTTTATGATGTGATACTTTTAAATTTTCAAACCGCACTCCCGAAATCACAAAATACGAGCCATTAAATTCGAGACGTGCAGTACTTCTGGATGGAGTGTTAACAATAGTTGGTTGTATGCCAGCATTATCTTTTCCTACTATAAAAACAGGTTTGCTTGCTGTTCCATTAAGGTTGATAATATGGCTACTACCATTGTTACGGGTTGGGTATTTACTTTTTGTTCCTGCCAATACTATTTTTGCTCCAGCCTGGATATTGGCTCTGTTTCCTGGAAGATTACGTCTGGGAGCGTTAGGATACCCTTTGCCTGTACTGCATGGACTACAATCTGGATCGATATACCAATGAATAGAAGATTCTGCAACAGGCCATTCTGGAGGATCTGCAGGAGGCTCAATAAATAATCCCCATTGACTTCTGGGAAACCCAAGAGGCATTTCATAAGTGCTAGACTCATTTACATGAAATGTAATTTTTGCACTTGAGCTTGGCCTTCCAGTGGTTTCTACTGCATGATAACTAAATTCATCAATACCGGTATAACCAAGATTTGGGACATATATAAACCCAGTTGATTTTCTTAAACTGGCTGGAGAAGTTATTTCAACCCCATTTTGATAAATTTTTCCGTTTGAAGGAAGTGATTCTATTACCCATCTTGAAAAAGCAGATCTACTTGATCGTGATCCATTAGGACCGTTACGCCAAGGAATTTCTCTAACATAATTTCTTACGTTTCCACCATTCATTTGGTTGTAATCAAAAAGATCACTTAAGGCAGATAAATCAAAATACTGCATTTTATCTTGTACAACATGATAATCAAAGGGTATAGCACTAGGATTACTTTGAGTAAATGATATGTTGAAGCTAAGTATCATTAATGCAATGACACTGCGGGAAATAGGTTTCATTTATATTTTAGTTTACATTAATACAATTCTATTCTATAAAAATCCAGGGGGAAACTTTAGTTTTTTAAAATATTTTATTATACATATGTAAAGTGTTTATGGGCTTTGTGTTTTTCTTATATATGCTATTATCTAAGTTTGAACATTGTTGGTTAATAAAAGGATAGTAAATTTAGTTACAGGTTAAGTATAAGTATATTGCCAAACACACCGAATAAATGTATTTTAACCAACGAACTAAGTGTTTTTTTTGATTTTCACAAGGGATTAGACTTACCTGGTAAAAAACAAATCAAACCTGTGTATGATCATATTATTTAGTTCAGTGTTATATTCCTATAATAAATACCTATAAATGCTTAAGTATATCTGTGATAAAGTTTTGTTTGATATTTAATCGCTAAAAAAAGAGACCTTGAAAAGAGAACAATAAAGAAACCTGGATAACAACGATTAATTATTTGCTATTTATTATCGTATTAATGAAAAATTACCAGCAAATACTCTATTACGCATATTTGGATCTCTGGGTTCATTAAACTCTACTTTAAACCAATAATCAGAAGAAGGCATATTTTTTCCATTATAAGTACCATCCCAACCAGGGCCACCAGCTCTTAACTGAATTAATAATTTACCATATCTGTCAAATATATAGATTAAAGCAGAGGGTTGATTCTCGATATTAATAAGACTCCAGGTATCATGAAAACCGTCTCCATTAGGTGTAAAATATTTTGGATATCCTAAGATCATAATAAGGTTAGATATGATTTCACTATCAGGACAGTTTATATATCTGGCTGTAATATAATAATCCCCAGGGGGGATATCTGAAAAAACTGGCGAAGATTGAAAAGGTTTATATTCTTCTATTATTTGATTATTTAAAACCCTGTTTAGTCTATATTCAATAGTATCGAGTCCTATAGTTTCAATAGTTGTAGAAGCAACTATTTCTGAAGTAATGGTGTATCTACCCGAAAAAGATTCTTCATCAATATCATATCCGACAGAGATAATAGCATTAGAAACATCATACACTACTATGTCATAAGGAGACCCCGAAACTTCTGCACCTGTATTATCATATCCTCTTAATTGATAAATTCCTTCTGAATTAGCATCTAAAAGAGGAAATATATTTAGAGGATCTGGTATATCTATAAAATTAGTAGTCCCTGTGTCTGCCCTCGCCCATCTATAGGTAACAGCTCCTGGGAAATTTCCTTCTAAGGTAACAGGAAATTCACCGCAGGTAGTAACATAAGACTCAGTAAAAAGCAGGGTATTGGTTAATATTTCTGAATCATCATCCCAGAGGGTAGGTTTAGGAAAATTGCTTGAAGTTTTATGATGTATTTGACCATAATCAAAAATAGTATTTACTGTAAGTAAATCAAGATTTCGTATTTTATTTGATGTTGTGTTATTCTCAAAAACAAATAACATAGTAAGATGTAGTGTCATTACTATGATGCCACTTCGAAAAATAAATTTCATTATATTTTAGTTTACATTAATACAATTCTATTCTATAAAAATCCAGGGGGAAACTTTAATTTTTTAAAATACTTTATTGTACCTCCGTAAGGTGCATGATTGTTTGTGTTTTCTTATGTTATACACTATTGTTTAAGTTTGAGTGATACTGGTTAAAAAGAATTTTAAAAGTAATCACATTCTGAGTATAGTCATATTGCTATATGTTCGTAAAATCGATGTTTTATCCGATGAATTAAATGTTTTTTTTAATTTTTGCAATGAAATCGAGTTTCTCTTAAAGTATGCTCATTCTTAACAAAGGAGTTTTAATGAAAAAAGGTATAGTTTCTTGATGAAGTTTTATGCTATTCCTGTTTTTAAGCAGTCTTGCTAATAAGAATAGGATAGTTTTTAAAGAATTTCTCTTTTTTGGGATTCACTAAAAAGAATATAAACGATAAATATATTTAGAAAGAGTTGTAAAACAAAAAAGCCATACTAATAAAAGTATGGCTTTTTGTGAGCCCGATAGGATTCGAACCTATGACCGCCTCCTTAGAAGGGAGGTGCTCTATCCAGCTGAGCTACGAGCCCGTAACTCTAAAAAGTCGGGGTGGCAGGATTCGAACCTGCGACCTCCGCGTCCCAAACGCGGCGCGATAACCGGGCTACGCTACACCCCGAATCATAAAAAATAAAGCGGAGAGACTGGGATTCGAACCCAGGCAACACTTGCGCGTTGACAGATTAGCAATCTGCTCCATTACCACTCTGGCACCTCTCCTATACATTTTTTGTTATGAACGTCGCATTTAATATTTCAAATGCGGATGCAAATGTAGGTTTTATGACTCTATGATGCAACATTTTTTCACCATTATTTTTTATTTAACTCAACCTTCTTTTTAAAAACTTGAAAATCAGTTTTTTCTTCAAAAAAAAAATTGGCTCGAATTTTGACTAGCAAGCTACAGAAACCTTAAATACTTCTTTTATATATTTGTATACTATTGACCTATTATAGTATGTTATGAAGAGTTATAAAAACAATATAAAAATGAATAGTAAATACCTTTTAGTTTTTACCTTACTTATCTCTAGCTATACATTTGCACAAAAACCTATCTTGCTTGAAGATTTTTCTTTTAAAATAGGAGAGAAGTATAAACGAATACGAAGTATAAATACCTATCATGTAGCTTCAGGAAACAGATTGGTTTCTATTAAAAAAGGCCGTAACGCTATGACGATACAGCGATATTCTCTGGATAACCTTAAGGAAGATGTAAAGAAACGACAAGTTGTAGATGATAAAGGAAATTTTGAAACTGTCATGAAACTAGGAGGAAAAGCTGTAGTGTTTTATTCTATAAATGATAAAGCATATGCACAAAAAGTATCTCTTACAGGTATCGTGGTAGAGAAACCTATTCAACTTGTTAATGACAGAGAAAATGTCAATAGAGATTTTGGTTTTAAGAGCACCTATGGATTTGATGCAGGTGGAAGAATTAACAAATTTGTATTTAAAAAATCTGCAGATCAAAAAAAGCTATTGATTTTATATCGCATAGAGACAAGTTCGGGAAAAGGAGATAAAATCGGAATAGCAGTGTATAAGGATGATCTAAGCCTTCTGTGGAAAAGAAAAGTAACGTTGCCATATTCGTCTGAAAGAATTCAGAATGAAGATTTTGCGATTGGTAATGACGGTCATTTTTATATGACTGCCTCTATTTTTAATTCAGAATCAAAGGACAAAAATAAATTAGAAAATACATACCACACTGAAGTTTTTAAGATTACCGAAGAAAGCGGCAGTGAAATTATAAAAAGTAAGATCGATATCTCTGGCAGATCAATTACCGATGCTGTTATTGAAGTTGATGAAGCAGGAAAAGTAAAAGTATCTGGTTTTTATGCGAATTCAAACAATAAAGAAGAGATCTCAGGAGTCTTTTCTGCTACCTTGTCTGATAGTGGTATAGTTAACTCTACAATAAAAAGTGATATTCCTTTAGAAACATTACAAAGTCTTGCTTTAAAAAGAGAAGAGCGGGTTAATGAAGGAACACAAAAAGAAAACGATCTAAAAGATCTAGAAAGACTTAAAATAAATGATATCATATTTAATAGTGATGGTAGTACGACCTTTCTGGCAGAGCAACGTTTTGTAGAATCATTTACTACCTCTAGCTCTTCGGGATCCAGAACAACATATAGGTATTATTACAGAGATATTTTTGTTTTAAAGTTAGGATCAGATAATACAATGATATGGATGCATAAACTCCCAAAGTATCAGATGGGAACAAGAAGTAAACGCAGTATGTCTTATCTGAATTTTGAAAATGGTGGTAAATTATATTTGTTTTATATAGATGACTTTACTAATCTTAAACGATCATTTGACGAGACTCCTACACGATATTTTGATGGTAAAAAAGAGTTTATATACCTTACATCCTATGTTATTGATAATGCTACAGGAGAGGTTACTAGAGAAGCAATTCTTACCGGAAGTGACATCAGGAATTCACGTTTAGATGTTTTAGAACTTACTAAAGCAGCAACGTTACCCAATAAAAGTATGATTATGGAAGCTTATGATGGTAAAAAGAATAATCTGTTGCTTAAAATATCATTAGCCAAATAATAAATCGGCTTTTTTTGCGATAAAAAAGTAATGAAGGTTTTATTAACCATATTAACTTTTTTCTTCTTCGTAGGTGATACTGTTCGTATTGAAGATATACGAGATGCGTATAAGACGTGTAATGAGTCTAAAGAAAAAGCAGAACAATTCTATGAACTTACACAAAAAGGGTTGCAAAATAAAGGGGCAATTTATCAGGCATATCACGGTGCAGCACTCGCATTAAAAGCTTCATTTTCCTGGAATCCTTTTAGTAAAATATCGTATTTCAACAAAGCAAAGAAGATGATAGATGAAGCCATATTGTCTGAACCAAATAATATAGAGTTGAGGATGATCAGACTAAGCATTCAAACCAATACTCCTAAAATTGCGGATTATTATAAAAATTTAGAAGAAGATAAAGATTATATATTTGATAATATCGATAAGGTTGATGATGAAGAGCTAAAGCTATATGTAGAAAATTTTATAGCACAGTCTTCTATTTTTTCTGATTAATTAAACGCCCTATTGTTTTAAGAACTAAGTTTTTTACAATGAATAACTACTTTTTTGTTGTCATAACCCGTTGTGAAAAAGAGATAATCATCGCCTCCTTCTTTGATTTTAAACTTTTTTCTTAGAGTAGCGACTGATTCTTGAAAGTTACGTATTGTAATATTTGCTTTGGTGATCCCTATTTTAGACAATATCTTTTTTTGATAAGGATATACTGCTATGATTTCAAACTTTCTTCCGGGGAAATCAATTTTATGATCAGAAGTATATAAATGCGAATTAATATGAAGTTTTGTTACCTTAAAAGCAGTAGCAATACGTTGAAAACTTCCACTTTTTAGGATTGCAGCATTGGGTTCATAAAGATAGGTCATAGGTAATCCCATATTTGCAGATTGCCTAGCTTCATCTTTTAGGAAAAAAGAAAACTCCTGATGTACCATTTTTTGAATGTTGGCAGTCACAATTTTAATATCTCCAGTATAGGTTTTATCAAGAATCCATATCAATTCTTTAACTTCATTTTCTACAGCAACAACATGAATTTCTTTTATGTTTTGCAATGTTTTGCTCCCCATTTGAATATCTAGTAAAGGAGAAGTTTTGATTAAGATATTGTTACTTTTCCTAAAAAGTAAATCTAAATTAGAAGGCACATCGGGTAAACAATCTTCTAGAAAGAATACTTTTCCTTTGCTATCATGTCTTCTAGAGGGGTCAATGTAAATCCAATCCAGAGTATTGTGATCTTTCAAAATGTCTAACCCATCTCCGATACTAGTTTGGATATTTTTCTGCTCGAGTATTTCAAAATTATGCGAAGCAATTTCGCTTAATGATGCGTTTAATTCACAATGGATTACTGATGCGATACGTTTTGCAAAAAAATAATCATCAATTCCGAAACCACCAGTTAGATCGATTAAAGATGCTCCAGAAACAAGCTTACTTTTATACAAAGCCGTTACTTCAGAAGAAGTCTGCTCTAGATTAAGCGTTGGCGGGTAATAGATTTTGTTTTTAGCATACCAGGTGGGTAACTTTCTTTTTGCCTTACGTTTTCCCTGGATTTGTTGTGCTAACTCTTTACCAGAGAGCCCTTCAAAAGGGCTTCTGCTTAAAATCAAGGTACTTATATCGAGTGTACTCTCAGATTTTTCAGTAATAAACTCCTGGACCTCTTTATGTAGCAGTAAAGGATTCAATTAGAGATCTTTGGTAAGTGTTTTTACAATTTTATATTCTGAAAGAAATTCTTTTGAAATTACTTTGATCGCGGTATAAAAAGGTACTGCAACGATAAGTCCTCCGATACCGAAAAGCAATCCAAAAATAAGAATGGCCAAAAAGATTTCCAACGGATGGGATTTTACACTGTTTCCAAAAATCAAGGGTTGGTTTAAGAAATTATCAATCAATTGAATGATCAGATAACCAATCAGAATGTAAGTTAGTTTAGGCAAAATCACAGTCTGAAAATCAAACCCTAAGTTACTGGTGATCGCTAGTATAATCATAAATACTCCACCAAATAATGGGCCTACGTATGGGATTAGGTTACAAATTGCTGCAATTAAAGCGACTGCAATGGCATTATGAACCCCAAATATCAATAGGAGTATGGTGTATAAGATAAAAAGGATGACTACCTGTAATAATAGACCAACAAAGTAGCGGGAGAGTAAATCTTTAATTTTGGTAAAGGCTCTCATAAATCTGTTCTCATCTTCTTTTTTTGCAAGCACTAATAAGCTATTTTCGAGAAGAAGACTGTCTTTCAATAAAAAGAAAGAAATAAATAAAACCGAGAATAACCCAATTAAAACCGCTCCGAAACCACTTAAAAACGAGTTTATAACATTGGGGATAGCTTTTAAATCAAAAAACTGCATTAGATCGGTTTGTTTTATCAGTTCTACAAAATTTAGTTTTTCTATTTTAAAATAAGCACTAACCTCCTGATTAAACCTATTGATATCATCACCTAATTTATTGATATCAATTTCACCAATTAATTGTCCTTGTTCACTAATAATAGGAACAAACAACATGAAAATACTAAGAAATAACCCAATAACAATTAGTAGTGTGGTGATCACTGCCAACGAATTTTTAAATTTCAGTTTCTTTTTAAGAAATAGGACCAAGGGTCTACCCATTAGAGAAATTACAGAAGCAAAGGCAATGTATATAAGAACAGACTGTATTTTATATAGAAACCAGAGTAATCCCAGAACGCCAATAATAATAGCTACTGCTCTTAAGATTCCGTATGCAATTGTTTTTGAATTCATATTTTAAAATTTCGAAGATTCAAAGTTACAAAGTTTTGATTTGTGCTTTATTGCTATCCTTTTGGAGTATTATTTTTTACTGCTCAATATTTGTTTTGTAATCTCATATAGAGCAATTCCCGTTGCTGTTGCAACATTCATACTACTGTTATTACCATACATATTGATGTGTACACTGTGTTTTGTTAAAGCCAAAACTTCATTAGATACTCCAAAATTTTCTTCACCGATCACAAGTGCTATTTTTTCCTGGGGAGATGGTTTATAATCTGCAACAGGAATACTTGTATCTGTAATTTCTAATGCCAGAATAGTATATCCATTAGATTTAAATTGCTGTACGGTACGTATACTATCTTCGGTTTGATGATAAGGTACGATCTCGTGTGTAGCTCTTGCTGTACGTTGCATACGTTTACTAATCACAGTAATATCTTCTCCGCAAAAATAGATTTGCTCTATACCAAAACTATCTGCGATTCTAAATATACTTCCAATATTTGCAGGTGAATTCACCCGATCACAGATAAGCGTTATCGGAAATCGATTTTTTACAAACCGATTATGATGATGATGTAATTGCTCTGACATTAATTCTCAAAAGCGTATTTAATAATATTAGCTCCCATTTTTAGTGCTTTGGATCTTACTTCTTCTGGGTCATTATGTACCTCTGGATTTTCCCAACCATCACCCAGGTCACTTTCAAAAGTAAAGAGCAGTATCAGGCGATTTTCATGAATAATCCCAAGCGCTTGTGGTCGTTTTCCATCATGTTCATGGATTTTGGGTAATCCTTGCGGGAAATTATATTTTGATGAAAAAATAGGGTGTGTTACCGGTAATTCTACCAGTTCATTATCAGGAAAAACCTTAATGAGTTCTTTTCGAATGTATGGTTCCATACCATAGTTATCATCAATATGTAGAAAACCACCGCTTAAGAGGTAATTTCTTAAGTTTTGGGCATCTACATCTGTAAAAAAAACATTACCATGTCCTGTCATATGAACATATGGATATTGAAATATATCAACACTTTCTGGCTTAACTGTTTTTGGCTTGACAGGTATTGCAGTATTAATATTTTGATTACAAAATGTAATAAGGTTAGGAATAGCCGTAGGATTACTATACCAATCACCACCTCCTTTATATTGTAAAATGGCAATATCTTGCCCATAAATTGATATGGTTACCAAAAAAAAGAAGATATATCCAGTAAGTTTTATCATCATGCTCGTCTAAAATAAAGCCTAAAAGTACTAAAATTATGCAGATGTTACAGAAGCTTATGATGCTATTAACGCTTGTTGTTTCGATTCCTATAAATGCTCAGGAAAGCAATGAATCAGCAATAGTATTAGAATTATTTACCTCACAAGGGTGTAGTAGCTGTCCGCCGGCAGATGAATTACTCGAGAATATTAAGAAAAAAAACAAAGATCAAAATGTAGTTGTGCTATCCTATCATGTAGATTACTGGAATAGATTGGGGTGGAAAGACCCATTTAGTTCAGCAGGATTTAGTGACTATCAAAGAACGTATGCACAACAATTTAACAGCAGATCCATTTATACTCCACAATTAGTGGTTAACGGAAGTGAACATTTTACCGGATCAGATCGGTATAAGGCAAATATAGCTTTAAAAAAATATTCAAAAACTAGTGTTAATTCTACTATTTTGATAAAGGATATACGACAAGAACCTTCTCAGGTTATTTTTAATTATAGGGTAGATGGTGAGCCGTTCAATACGATTACACTAGCCTTGGTAGTTTCTGAGCGTATTACTAATATATCGAGAGGAGAAAACAGAGATAGAACATTAAAAAATACCAATATTGTCGCTAATCGAGTGGTTAAACAAGAAGAATCGGGGAGTATCTCGATGATCATTCCGGATTGGGTTTCAGAAAATGATGAGCTATCTGTAATCGCATATACACAAGATAAGACTTTAAAAACTACAGGAGCTACAAAATTGGCGCTTCTTAGGTAATTGTTTGGGTATAGTATATTTAGAACTTCTTATAAGTTTAATACTATTCAAAATCATTATAGTAACTTTGGGTGGATGCGTTTTAATCTTAACTTTTAGTAAAGATTATACCTAGATCAATAATGTTATGGAAATAAAGGATATACATAGTTTTCTTAAGTATTATACCAGGATAAAAGATCGTACCCGAAAGTTATTTGAACATATTCCAACAGAAAAAATAGAATGGACCACTAGTAAGGGTAAATTTACTATTGGTGATATTATACGTCATCTGGCACTTACAGAGAGGTTTATGTATGTCGAAAATGTTCGACTAAGGCCTAGTTTATATACCGGTTGTGGAGAAAGCTATGCAAAAGGATATCAAAAGACAATTAATCTGTATAATCAGCTACATCTCGAATCGGTAACAATTCTTTCACAGCTTACACCCGAAGATTTACTTAAAAAATGTGAAACACCAGGAGGCCATAAAATAACAATATGGAAATTACTAAGAGCTATGGTAGAACATGAAATCCACCACAGAGGAGCACTATACACATATCTTGCACTATTAGAGGTAAAGACTCCACCTATATTTGGATTAACCTCAGAAGAAGTAATACAAAAAAGGTAGCCTTATGAAATTCGAGAATATCTGGGAAGAGTATAAAAAGCCGTTATTAAACTTCATTAAGACAAAAGTTAATGATAACAATATTAGTGAGGATATAGTACAAGATGTGGGCATAAAACTACATACAGCAGTATACAAAAATCAAGAAATCAATAATTACAAATCCTGGCTTTTTCAAGTAGCAAGAAATACGATTGCAGATTATTATAGAAAAAATAAAATACCGACTACTGGTATAAAAGACCAACCAGAGATTGCCGAAACATCAATGCCTAACACTTGTGTGTGTGACTTATCGGGTTTTGTTATTCAGAATTACCTTCCGAAACAATATGCAGAAGCACTTTATCTAAGTGATATCGAACAAAAGCCTCAAAAAGAGATTGCCAAAATTTTGGGTCTAAGCATTACAGCTACTAAATCCAGAATACAAAGAGGACGAAAAAAACTAAAGGAATTAGTGATCGATTGTATAGAGATATCATACAATACTAAAGGGCAGATAACTGGGTTTGTGCTTAAAGATGATTGCGAATTACCACGAGAACTAGTAACCGAGATAGATAAATTAAATTTAACGATATAAACTGCATCTTTTTGTTCTATTTGTACGACTACAAGTTAAAATAGAATAATGAAGCAAAATAAAGTTTTACCCCTTTTAGCCGTTCCCGTTTTATTAGTAATAACTGGCATAATTGCATCCTTAACCATAAATAGGAATTGGAGTTTTGAAATATCGTCTTATGTTATCTTTCTTTTTACGGCAATTTATATTTTGGTGGTAGAGCAAATAATCCCTTTAAAAACCGATTGGAAAACTAAAAAAAGTAATCTTTGGTCAGATATAAAACACTTTATATTTTCGGCGGCACTTTTTGATGCATTAGGAAAAACAGTATCGCTGTCTTTTGTATTATATCTTCAACAAAATTTCTTTATATCATCAAAAATATGGGACGATGTTCCTCTCATACTAACCTTTGTGGTCGCAAATATAATAGGAGAATTTCTACCTTATTTCTACCATAGAATTAGCCATATCGGAAACCGTAATTCGATACTAAGTTTATTGCTGTGGAAAATACATTCGATTCATCATTTACCAACTTCACTAAACTGGTTTAAAACAAACTGGATACATCCAATTAATATCTTCTTTAATACGGTGTTTAAAATGGTACCTCTTTTGCTTTTAGGGTTTCATGAAGAAGTTATCTTTTTGGTAGGAGTAACACATGTGGTGATAGCCTATATTTCTCATGCCAATATCAAAACAAAAACAGGCTTTTTGGATTATTTGATCGTTACTCCGCAAATACATCATTTTCATCATAGTAAACTACTGCACGAAGCTAAAAATTACGGAAATATTATACCGTATTGGGATCTGGTTTTTGGAACCTATTATAACCGTAAAGGAGAAGTTGATGATGTAGGAGTCATAGAAAACCATATTTTATATCCAAAACAGAAAAACTACCTCCAACAGTTATTATTTCCATTTAAGCGAGTTTTTAAGGAATGTTGTCAAGTAAAGTGATTACTATTATTCAATTCAAAAATGATTACAATATATACATTTGTAAATGTATATAAGTATAATTGCCTTTTGTAACTTTGATACAACAGTCTGATCATATACAATAGTCAAAAATGCAAATATCTGAAATAACACAAAAACTTAGTTATCTATTAGAAAAGGGAGCAAAGCTAATACATGATTGCAGTGAAAATGAACTTAAATCCAAACCTTTACCAAATAAATGGTCGAAAAAAGAAATTTTAGGCCATCTGATAGATTCTGGAATACATAATCTACAAAGATTTACAGAAATCCAATTTGAAAACAAACCTTATACAATTCGAAAATATAATCAGAATGAACTCGTTAATGTAAATCATTATAATGAAGCCAATTCTGATGAAATAGTAAGTTTTTGGTTGGCTATTAATGAACGCATAAAAAAAGTAATCGAATTACAAGATGAGGATACTTTGGCATATCAAATTGAAATTGATAAAGGAGAAAAATCTGATTTTAAGTTTTTAATTGAAGACTATGTAAATCATATGGAACATCATTTAGATCAAATAGCAAAATCACACAATAAATAAAAGAAAATGGAATACTTCACATTGGCCAGGGTACTACATGTTTTAGCCGTGATTTTGTGGATAGGCGGAGTAGCTATGGTAACGACTGTAATTATCCCTGCTGTTAAAAAATTAAAATCGAAGGAAGATCAGATAAAAACCTTCGAACAGATAGAAGGTAAATTTGCCTTGCAAGCCAAAATCACAACACTAATAACGGGTGTAACAGGGTTTTATATGTTATATGTACTTGATGCCTGGGATAGATATTTTGATTATAGATTTTGGTGGATACATGCAATGACTTTGGTTTGGATAGTATTCTCACTAATTCTCTATGTTTTAGAACCACTTGTATTGCATAAGTTGTTTAAAAAATATGCAGAGGATAACCCTGCAAAAACGTTTAGATTTATGCACCGTATGCATTGGATTTTACTTGTATTAAGTTTGATTACCACCGCAGGAGCAGTGGCAGGTAGTCATGGATGGTTTTTCTTGAACTAATCGATAAGAAATAATGAATACTAACGATCAATTTTATTACGAAAAGCAAGAACCCAATAAAAGCTGTTTGTTGGCTATGCGCAGTATTATTCTTAATCATGATAAAGATGTTACCGAAACACGTAAATATGGGATGCCGTGTTTTTGTTATAAAGGAAAAATGTTCTGTTACATATGGGTTGATAAAAAAACCGATGAACCCTATTTCCTTATGGTAGAAGGAAAACATCTGGATCATCCTCAATTAGAAACAGGTGATCGTGCAAGAATGAAAATTTTTAGAATAGACCCAAACAAAGATTTACCTGTAACGACAATCAAGTTAATTTTAAATCAGGCATTAGATGTATATAAAAACGGGACCATTCTAATTGTCAGGAAGTAACAGATAAAAAAATCTAAATAATGAATTAATAATCGTTCCATATTTATTTGCTATAAGCACTAGTATAGAACAGTAACAAAACACAACCTTCTATCGTCATGACAATATGAACAAGTCTTGTAAATTTTATTTTAGTATAGTTTTTTTATTGTTTTCGTTTATAGCTTTTGCACAAAACAACATTATAACAATCTCTGGGCAAATTTTGGACAAAGAAACCAAAGAACCAATTGTTTTTGCGTCTATATACCTTAAAGAACGAGCAATAGGAACAACTTCTAATGAAGAAGGAGGTTTTAATTTTCATTTCCCTTCTTATCGTAATTCCAACACCATAATAATTTCTATGATTGGATATCAATCGATAGAGAAAAGTGCAGATGACTTTATTGACAATCAAAAAATATTTCTTACTTCAGAAGTAACAAGCCTTGATGAAGTAGTGATTACTTCGACAAAAAAAAAGGAACTTACTTCAAAACAGATTGTTAAAAAAGCGTACAAAGAAATTGAGAAAAATTACCCTACCGAACCTTATATTCTAGAAGGATTTGTTCGAGACCTTCAAAATGAAGATGGTAAATATGTAGAATATCTAGAGTGTGCAGCGAAGTTTTATAATAAAAGTCACAAGATACAAACAGAACCAGAAGTAGAATTAGTTGAAATAAGAAGAAATTATATTACCACGAAAAATCCCTGGAATAAATTATGGGAACGTAAAAATTCTGTGATTGATTTGATCGAAGATGATTTTATTAGATTTGATTATGGTCCGATAAAAGGAAAGAAGGGTTGGAAATACGAAATAGAGAGTATTCTACCATACAACAATAGATATGTCTATAAAATAAAAGGAATCGATAAGCCTTTTCAAAAAGCTATATTATATATTGATACCGAAACGTATGCATTTGTTAGAATGGAACTTACAAGAACCGCATATAATGGAAAATCCTGGAAACGAAGATTGACCAGTGGGGAGCAACAAATGCACTATAATGTTGTTTTTGAATATCAGGAGTATAAAGGGAAAATGTATTTAAAATACCAAAAGGAAGAAGATACCTGGCAGATATTTGATATGAATGAACCTAATACACTATTATTTACCAAAAACCCTAAGAAAGAACTTTTTATAAATAAAATAGTTTCAGAGGATATAGAAAACTACCCTTTTAAAAAGAATATGCGAATAGGAAGTAGTCTCGAAAATCAGGAAAAAGAATACAATCCAGAATTTTGGGCAACATATAATTTACCTAAACAAACCGAAAAAGGAAGCAAAATAGTTAGAGAATTAAAAAAGGCAACTACCCAATAATTATATATACCAGAAAATCTAAATTTATAAATGTGTTTATATGGTATTTTCCTTTTTTGTATACTAATTAAAAAAAGATGAAGCAGTATCGAGATCAAGGAGCAGTAGGAGCACTATTAGATGAATATGAAAAAGCATTAACAGAAGTTATCATCGTTTTGTCTAATGTTAGTAATCAGAAATTGACCACTATTGTGGATGACAAAACCAAAGATCCGGATTGTAGATCAATACAAACTATTTTGACCCATGTTATAAGAGCAGGATATTGTTATGTTATTGAAATAAGAAAATCATTAGGTGAGCAGATTGATTTTGTAGAGCGCAAAACATTAAGTAGTGTAAAAGAATATCAAACAGGTTTACAAGAAATGTTTATGTACAATGAACAATTGTTTGAAGATTACCCTGATTTACATCTTGAAGAAAAAGATCCTGATAAAAAAATAGTAGTAGCATGGGGACAACGGTATAATATAGAGCAATTATTAGAACACGCTATTGTACATATTTTAAGACACAGAAGACAAATCGAAAGGTTTTTAATACAGCTAAATACTTAATATGATAACACATCGTATTGTATTGCTACGGTACCACTTTTAAAACAATAAATTGATTAAGTTGCGGAAAAAAGGAATTAAAGTTATTATCAGAAATTACAACGATGGTTCGACTACCATCTTTTAATTTTGGTCCAAACGAAAAACCTTCAAGGTTATCTACAGTGTTATTTGTGAGTTGACTTCGAATACTATCAAAAGTAAAAAGTAAAGTTTTTGTTGCTGCAGTATAGGAGGTAGTTGCTAAGGTCTCTGTAGACAACGTATTAGTAGCATTTGTAGCATCTACCTTATATATTTTTATTGTATTTCCTCCGTCTATGTATCCAGAAGAGAAAGAACGCTCTAATGCCAGAAATTTGTTAGTGTCGTATTCTAGAATTTCTACCAAACCATTCACTTCAAACGTAGTGCCTAGTGTAGCCTCACGTGCTACAGGGTCTAGTTCATAAGCAAATTGTCGTTCAGCAATTCCTGATGTTTTGTTTATATAAGTAACTCTTACGGGAGATTGTGTATCTGTAGTAGTGGGTTCCGGGCCATCTTCAATAAGAGGTAACTCAAAAGAGATCCAGTATCCTTTATTTTCAAAACCCAATGAAAGGCCTTCTAGGACTCCGTTATGCCTTGGTCCAGAAGAGGTATCCACCGTATTGGCTTTAAAGTTATCAGGTAGCGTAAAACGTTTAATTTGATTTCCTTCGGGAGCTATTTCGATCAAAGCCGGATCCACACCATTGGTAATAGAGCCCTCACTGGTATATACAATCGTACCTGTACCGATATCAAAGCGTATAGCTTCGGGATCAACAACTCCCTGCGTCAAAGAAGTACCTGTATCATCCTTAATTTCTATCATGGTACTAATACCAACCGAAGTAAATCCATCTTTGGTATATGTTATATCTGCCTCATAATATCGTATAGGCGGGGTAGACGTATCACAGATAATATACCACTTACCATTTTGATAATCGATTCCAGAAAACCCTCCGATAGGAACACCATCAATTTCCTGATCTGTAAGTACAGATTCATCGATATACTCAAGTGCACTAATTGTATTCTGTTCATTTACAGGGAGTATTGGCGTAGGTTCATCGTCAGTTATTGGTGACGTATCACTTGTACTCGAAGAACAACACCAACATATCAAAACGATCAAAAATACTTTTTTTACTACCTGTACCATAATGAACTGCATTAAGCGATAAAGATATCAATTTGTAATGAAAAGTACCGCTATAAACTTAGAAATACTGTCTTGTAATCTACTAGTAAATATACAAAATAAAACAGGCTTTTACCCTTGTATTTATGGGGTGTAACCACTTGATAATCATTGTGTTGTTTTGTAAATTAGTAGTGGTGGGTTAGTGTAGGAAAACACCATGAAAGATCTTTGGTTTCTCGTTAGCAGGTACTCAGAAAAATCAATGGTTAGAGAAAGCTGATTGTACAAGCCCATAACTATGTTGTAAGTATAGAAGAATATGTTTTTAACCAATTTAAATATAAATCATCATGAAAACAATTTTATGTAGTGTAGCCTTTTGCTTTATTACAAGTATGGGCTTTTCACAATTTCAACACACGTTCGGAACAGAAAAATCAGAGATGGGTAGATCTCTTACTCAACTACAGCAAGTTGAAAGGGGATATTTGATAGCAGGATATACTTCAAAAAACTTTATTGGTAGTCTTGAAGCAACTTTGGTCAAAACAGATCTTAACGGTAATCAAATATGGTCTAGAGTATACGGAGGGCAAGATTATGAATATTTTAATTCAGTAAGACAATCCACCTTTTTTAGCCCCAACAATAGAACAGCTTATGTGGCTGCAGGAATTACTCGTAGTTTTGGTTTTGGAGGCGGAGACGCATATCTTATGGGAGCAGATACCAATGGAGCTCTCGTTTTTTCTGCGGTATATGGAGGGCAACAATATGATGCTGCTCACTGTGTGCAAAATAATAGGGAAGTAACAGGAAAACCGGGGTATATCCTTGTTGGTGAAACCAGAAGTTATACAGCATTCCCAGGAGTTAATGTGTATGTTGTTAAAACAGATTTACAAGGAAACCTAATAAGAGCTACAGTAATAGGAGGTAAAGGAGATCAACGAGGTATGTGGATAGAACAAACAAGAGATGGAGGATACATTATTGCAGGATCGACTACAAATTACTGGTGTGGTGTTAGTACTACATTGGCCAACCCGCCTACAGATCTTTTTGTGATAAAACTAAAACCTGACCTTACCATAGAGTGGAACAGAATATTAGGATATCCTAATGAACTAGACCCTACAATGGGGTATAGAAATGTAGCTACTTGTGTAAAACAAGATAGAAATGGTAATTATGTTCTTACCGGGTATACCAATAGTTTTGGGATTAATAATTCTTATGATGCATTTTTACTATACCTGGATGGGGGAGGTAATTTCTTAGGCATGAAAACATATGGAACAGAGAGAACAGAGCTAGGATTTAGTTTAGAAGAAACTTTTGATAGTGCAGGAAACCAGCGGTTTACTATAGTTGGTCAACAAGTTATTTCATCACGTAAAGCTATGCTGTTTCAGACAGATGCCGGGGGTACGTTACAATGGGCACGTGAGTATGGTTATGATAAACAAGAAGGAGGAATGGAAATGGTAACCGATACTTATGATAAAGGATTTGCCTTTACAGGGTATACAACTTCTTTTGGAGCCGGGGCTACAGAAATTTACCTCGTAGAAACCACAGATACAGGTAAGACGGGTACAATATGTGAAAAAGAAATAGATCTAAAAGAAATAAAGCACGAACCTTGTATTGCTAAAAGCGCGCAACAAATCTTTGTAGATGAATATAGAAGAATAGAGCATCCTGCGATTAGAGTAGAATACAAAGAAGATCTCTGCAAAAAAAGTAAAGTTGGACTTACAACAGAAGAGGCTAAGCCATTAGAAACAGATGTAGTTCTATTCCCTAATCCAGTAAATAATCTCCTTACATTAGATGTTGAAAAAACATTTGCGGTAACCAAAATTGAGGTTTTTGATGTGCATGGTAAGATGGTTATTCAAAATACAGAGCCAGGTCAAAAAGACAAAATAGTACTAGCCACAGAAGGCCTGCAACCAGGAATGTATATCGTTAAGCTACGAACTCAAAATGGAGAAACTCGTATGATGAAATTCCTTAAAAAATAAAAGTATTTAGTACTGTAATTAAATAATTAAAAATGAGCTGCTTCTATTATCTTGAGGTAGCTCATTTAATTATTTAAAAAAGCTATGCTATGTACTGCAACGATTGCTGCAGTCTCGGTACGTAATCGGGTTTCTCCCAATGTAACCGGTGTATATCCCGTACTTAATGCTATATCAATTTCTTTTGTCGAAAAATCTCCTTCGGGACCTATAAGAATGGTAGTGTTTACTTTTGGCAGAAGAACACTTTTCAAAGATTGCTTTTTGGTTTCTTCGCAATGTGCTATTAATAACTGATCTTCATTTTCCTGTTTTATAAATTCAGAAAATGTAATAGCAGGGTTTAGCTTTGGTAAATAACATTGCAGCGATTGTTTCATCGCACTTTGCAGGATACGTTCAAATCGTTCTGCCTTGACGATTTTTCGCTCACTGTGATCACAAATAACAGGAGTAATCTCATCGATACCAATTTCAGTAGCTTTTTCCAAAAACCATTCGTATCGATCATTCATTTTAGTAGGAGCTACAGCCAGATGTATTTTATACTTTCTATGCTGTTGTTGCTCATAGCTTTCAATTTTGGCAATACATTGGGATGGATTAGAAAATGTGATGCGAGCAATAAATAAAAAACCATAACCATTGGTAATATGCAATTGATCTCCTTCCTTTTTTCGTAATACTTTGGCAATATGTTTGCTTTCTTCTCTCGAAAATTTTATTTCGCTACTCGATGTTGTTAACGTATGGTTATAGAATAATTGCATTTTATATTTTATGGTCAAAAATCAGGTTATACATTTATATAACACTATAGATTAGAATTGTATTCGGGCTTTGGCTACGACACTCATATCTGTAAAATCTTTCTTCAGATATTTTAAATAGCCTACAATCCCGATCATTGCAGCATTATCTGTAGTATATTCGAATTTGGGAACAAAAGTTTTCCATCCATACTTTTGTTCTCCTTCTTTTAGTGCTTTTCTAATTCCAGAATTTGCCGAAACACCACCACCGATTGCAATACTTTTAATACCGGTTTGTTTAGAAGCTTTTTTTAGTTTATCGATTAGGATATTAATAATTGTATACTGTAGAGATGCACATATATCATTAAGATTTTCAGCTACAAAATCAGGGTTTTCTTTTACTTTTTTCTGAACAAAATAGAGAACAGAAGTCTTAAGCCCACTAAAACTAAAATTGAGATCACCAACTTTTGGCTTAGGAAAAGGAAATGCTTTTGGATTTCCCATCTGTGCATATTTATCAATTAAAGGTCCTCCGGGATATGGTAATCCAAATATCTTTGCGCTTTTATCAAAAGCTTCTCCAACAGCATCATCGATAGTTTCACCAATAATTTCCATATCAAAATGTGCATTAACTTTAACAATCTGTGTATGTCCGCCACTTATTGTCATTGCCAAAAAAGGAAATTCTGGAGTCTCAAACTCATCTTCTTCAATAAAATGAGCCAAAATATGCGCTTGCATATGATTAACATCTATTAATGGGATATCCAGAGCCAGGGCTAATGACTTGGCAAAAGAAGTGCCCACTAATAGGGAACCCATTAACCCGGGGCCTCGGGTAAAAGCAATAGCATGTAAATCTTCTTTCTTTATATTTGCTTGTTTAATTGCCTGATCGATTACTGGAACAATATTTTGCTGATGTGCTCTAGATGCTAATTCGGGTACAACACCACCATATAACTCATGTATTTTTTGCGATGCAACAACATTGGATAAAACCTGTCCATTACATAATACAGCAGCAGAAGTATCATCGCATGAAGACTCAATACCAAGGATGTATATTTTTTGTGGATTCATTATGAGGAAAAGGGCATAGAAATTGTTAATATTGTCAACAAAGTTAAAACAATAAAACGTATCAGGAAATTTAGGAAAATATTGTTAAGGACATTTCTTGTCCTTTTGTCGCTATTTGCATTTTTGGTAGTGCTGTTTTCTATTCCTGCGGTTCAAACCTATTTTGCAGAAAAAGTTACCAATTATCTTAATGAAACCTATGGTGTTGATATTCATATTGACCGAATAGGATTGACTTATGCAGGTAATGTATATCTCGAGGAAATCTTGGTCAGAGACCATCATCAGGATACATTAATATATGCCGGGAGTATAAAAACTTCGATAGGAAGTATTACACAAGTAACCAAAGGCAGACCCGAGTTGGGACAAGTGTCTATAGAAGACCTGATCTTTGATATGAAAATATATAAAGATGAAAGTAGTGATAACCTGATGACGTTTGTTAGAAAATTCAATACAGGGAAAAAACCACCTTCTGAAGAAAAATTCATTCTTTCAACAAAAAATATCGACCTGCAGCGAGGAAAATATAGTTTTACCAATGAGAATTTAAGAAACCCGAAAGCCGTAGAGTATACCGATATTGTTCTTGATGCAGAGAGTCTTTTGGTAGACGGCGATGATGTATATATTACTATTGATGCCCTATCATTTAAAGATTTTAGAGGATTAGAAGTTTCTAAACTTCAAACTTGTTTTACGATAACTTCTACAGATATGAAGTTTCAGGAATTGGTTATAGAAACCAAAGATTCTAAGATCGAAGGTGAAATTCTATTCTCTTATGATGTTGGAGGGTTAAACGATTTTGAAAATAAGGTAAATATTACTGCAGATTTTGATAATGCGACTATTTCTACTAATGATTTGATTCCTTTTTACCGCGAATTCGGAAAAAACCAAATGCTTAGGATGCAAAACACATCGGTTAGAGGAGTGCTTAATGATTTTAGAATAGTTAATGCGAACATTTCGGGATTAGATAGATCCATAATACAAGGAAATATAAGAATTAAAAATGCAGTAAGCGATGCTACAAAATTTGAACTCGAAGGAGATTTTAAAAACTTAACCAGTAATTATTATGATCTGGTGAATTTATTACCAGATGTGCTAGGCACTTCTTTACCACGGCAATTATATCAATTTGGTAGTGTACGTGCAGTTGGTAATGCTATTGTAACTACAAAAGCTGTAGATATAGATATGGATCTGTTTTCACAATTAGGAAAGATTAATGCCTTTGTTTTGCTAGAAAACCTTAATGATATAGAACGTGCATCCTATAATGGAAATATTATTTCTAATAATTTTAATGTCGGTCAGCTATTAGGTAGAAAATCAATAGGAAATTCTGTTTTTGATATTCATGTAGACGGAACAGGTTTTACTTTAAAAAGCCTGGATACTAAGATAGAAGGAGATATTAGTAAACTTGACTTTAATGGGTATACGTATACAGATTTAAAAGCTCAAGGAAACCTTAAAGACCGTGTATTTGACGGTAATCTTAATTCTAGAGATCCTAACATAAGATTTAGTTTTAATGGGGTAGCTGATTTATCACAAGAAATACATAATTACAATTTTAAGGCTTATGTAGATCATATGGATCTTAATAAACTAAACTTATTTACCCGAGATAGTATTTCTGTTTTTAATGGCGATGTATACATGAATATGAAAGGAACGGGGATCAATGATGCTTTTGGGACTATTGCTTTTGAAAAAACACTGTATACCAATCAGGATGCAGGATTTTATTTTGAAGATTTTGAGATCGCTTCAAGTTTTGATGATAAGAATATACGTACCATTACAATCAATAGCCCAGATATTGTAGAAGGTAGTGTAAAAGGAATTTTTAGGTTCGAAAATGTATATGACCTGTTTCGAAATTCTATAGGAAGCCTGTATACCAATTTTGAAGCCACAGAGATTACCGATGATGAGTTTATGGAGTTTAATTTCAATATTTATAATAAAATAGTTGATGTATTCTTTCCAGAAGTTCAATTTGCACCAAATACCAGTATTAAAGGAAAAGTAGAGAGTAATGAATCAGAGTTTAAACTTACGTTTAAATCACCATCGATTCAGGCTTTTGATAATTTTATGGAAGATGTCGATATCCAGATAGATAATAAAAACCCATTATTTAATACCTATATAGCTATTGATAGTATTGATTCAAAATATTATGATGTTTCTGAGTTTAGTTTAATTAATGTAACCTTAAAAGACACCTTATTTATGCACTCAGAATTTAAGGGAGGAGAAAACAATAAGGACAATTTTAATCTGGAGTTCTATCATACAATAAACGAAGAAAACAATTCTGTAGTAGGGATAAAAAAATCTGATTTCACATATAAAGGCCATACCTGGTATGCCAATAGAGAAAAGAGTAAAGCAAACAATAAGATTATTTTTGATAATGATTTTAAGAATATAGATATACGATCGGTAATCTTTAGTTATCTGGATGAAGAGATCAAGCTTAATGGGGTTACCAGAGGTAAAGATTATAAGGATCTAAAAGCAACCTTTGAAAATGTAGATCTCAATAAAATAACACCCAGGATTGATAGTTTAAATTTTAAGGGGAGAGTAGATGGAGAATTATCGGTTCTTCAGGAAAGTGGTAATTATTTACCTACATCTACTATAGTGATTCGAGATTTAGAAGTTAATAAGACACTGCTGGGAGAATTAAGATTTAATGTTTCCGGAAACGAAGATCTTACACAATATAACGTGAATACACGGTTGATTAACAATCAAAAACAAAAAACATTATCAGCCATAGGAGGAATTAATGTTTCAAAAACCAATCCATCAATAGATGTAGATCTGGAATTAGATGATTTCGATATTTCAGAATTTAGTGCACTCGGGGGAATCGTGCTTACCAATATAAGAGGATTTGTTTCGGGAGAAGCAAAAATATCGGGGAGTTATAAAAACCCATCTATGGATGGAATATTGACATTAGATCAGGCCGGACTTACAGTACCCTACCTCAATATTGATCTCGATTTAGATGATAACTCAAAAGTTATTTTAAAACAACAACGTTTTAACTTTGATAATGTTGATATTACAGATACAAAATATAATACCAAAGGTATTCTGGGAGGATATATTGCACATCGAAGATTTTCTAAATGGGAGCTTGGATTAGAAGTATTGGCTAATGAAAGACTCCTGGTTTTGGATACCGAAGAAGACGAAGAATCTCTGTATTATGGTACCGGATTTATAAGTGGCGAAGCAACTATTAAAGGGCCAACCGATGAATTGGTTATCGATGTTAATGCAAAAACAGAAAGAGGCACTATTTTTAAAATCCCGTTAAACGAAACAGAATCTATAGGAGATAATTCATATATCCACTTTTTAAGCCCCGAGGAGAAACGAGCCCGATTAGAAGGAAAAGAAATTGTACTAGACGATATAAAAGGACTAGAACTTAATTTTGAACTTGATGTAAATAATAATGCCGAAGTAGAGGTCGTTGTAGATAAAAGTACAGGGAGTTCGTTAAAAGGACGTGGAGCTGGGACATTACTTATTGAGATTAATACCAATGGTAAATTTAATATGTGGGGTGACTTTGTAGCTTATGAGGGAACATATAATTTTAGATATGGAGCCTTTGTAGAAAAACTGTTTACCGTTAGAGAAGGAGGAACAATTAATTGGGATGGGAGCCCTACAAGAGCGCTTTTAGATCTTAGTGCAGTATACAAGACAGAAGCAAACCCTGCAATATTGTTAGAAAACTCTTCTATAAATCGTAAAATCCCGGTAGAAGTAGTTATAGATCTTCAGGGAGAATTAATTCAACCTAATGTTAATTTTAATATAGAATTCCCCAACTTAAGCTCTGTGATAAAAAGTGAGTTGGATTATAAACTAAGCGATCAATCTAATAAAGAATTACAAGCACTGTCTTTAGTCTCTTCTGGGCAGTTTTACAACGGAACCCTTGATGCCAATGCACTTACAGGTGGTTTGGTGGCAGAACGAGCATCCAACCTTTTTAATAATGTTTTCTCTGATAAGGATGATAAGTTTCAGGTAGGGTTAAATTACGTTCAGGGTGTTAAAAGCTTGGATCAGGAGGATGCAGATCAGTTTGGACTAACGCTTTCTACCCAGATAAGTAATAGAATTCTAATTAACGGACGAGTAGGAGTACCTATCGGAGGAGTTAACGAATCTAGTGTCGTTGGAGATGTTGAGGTAGAGTATCTTTTTAATGAAGATGGATCGCTGAGAGGAAAGATTTTTAATCGAGAAAATACAATTCAATTTGTCGGTGCAGGAAATCAAGGATATGAACAAGGGATCGGACTTTCATACTCAGTTGATTTTGATAATTTTAATGAGTTATGGACTAAGATTTTCAAAAATAAAAAAGCGAAAGATTCTATTGCAAAACCTAAGGATACTACTAAAATTGAAACTCCGAATTTTATTAACTTTACCGAGAAGAACAACTAATCTGTTGAGCAAAGATTTTGTTTCAACTACAGATCAATTTATCTACTAAATATTTAATTATGGCAAAAGAGATAAGAACCATTGGTGTTATGACTTCGGGAGGAGATGCTCCCGGAATGAATGCAGCAATACGTGCTGTTGCGAGAGCATGCGCTTATTATAATGTAAAATGCATAGGGTTTTATCGAGGATACCAGGGGATGATAGAAGGTGATTATACCGTAATGAATGCCAGAAGCGTTCGTAATATTATTAGTAGAGGAGGAACAATACTTAAATCTGCCCGATCTGTAGATTTTAAAACTCCCGAGGGAAGAAAAGCAGCAGCAGATCAGCTTAAAAAAATAGGAGTAGAGGCTATGGTTCTTATTGGTGGCGATGGGACGTTTAGAGGAGGACAGATTTTTAGTGAAGAATATGATATTCCTGTTATTGGTGTTCCCGGTACTATAGATAATGATATTGCAGGGACAAACTATACGATTGGCTATGATACTGCTTTAAATACAGTGATTAATGCGATAGATAAAATACGAGATACAGCCAGTTCACATAATCGATTGTTTTTTGTTGAGGTAATGGGGCGTGATGCTGGGTTTATTGCTCTAAATAGTGGAGTAGGTGCAGGAGCAGAAGAAATTTTAATTCCCGAAGAAGATTTAGGGCTTGACCGATTATTAGAGTCATTAAAACGCAGTAAACGATCGGGTAAATCGTCGAGTATAGTTGTGGTAAGTGAAGGCGATAAAACAGGGAAAAATGTATATGAATTGGCAGACTATGTAACAGAAAACCTACCAGATTACGAAGTAAGAGTCACTGTCTTAGGACATATGCAACGCGGTGGATCCCCATCATGTTTTGATAGAACACTAGCCAGTCGATTATGTGTTAAAGCGGTAGAATTACTTCTTGACGGAGAGAAAAATGTAATGGTAGGGATTATTAGTAATGAAATTACCGCAACCAGTTTTGATGTTGGTCTAAAAGAAGGCCACGAAATTAATAAAGAATTACTTCGCATTTCTGATATTCTTTCTACTTAAAATTTTTATCCCACTTCAAAATATAAATTTTACCTGAACTACAATTAAGATTGTAACATGAGACTTTTAAAAATTTGATGCATTAGCATCATTTTTTTCTCATTTTATTACGAAAACCTTTCAAGTTTGTGTTTTTTCTGAAATATTGATTTTGAAAACGATTTGTATTTAAGTGTTTTAAAATCAGTATTTTAAACATAATGAAGTAAGTCGTGTTTGATAAATACCGACTTACTTTTCTTGTTTTTGATTACGTTGTAACCGTACATTTGAGGAAACAAAAAAATAGTAAGATGACCCAATACAAAGGATACCAAAAGAAACAGATTTATAGCAAATATCCTAAAAGGATGTATATAACAAAACACCTTTTTTAGCCCCATTACGTACCTAATGTAAACTACCCCATAATTGCATTAAACAATGACTAATATTCTCATTACTTTGCCTTAGATAATGTATTAGGAAATACGTGCTGTGTTGAACGAATAGCAAAATATGACATGTCATTATGCTTTTAGAAAAAGCATATTGAGGTTATGTCGATGTTTAGAAAACATCTTTCCTTGCATTTTTAGCACTTATATCAAAGTTCTAATGCATTATCTGGGTTTAATCTGCAACTCATTATGAATAGTATTATCAAACAGATCGAACTTGTAGAACGTATTGATCAACTTATTCGATTGCAAGCAACAGGATCACCAGAAGAACTGTCCTCTAAATTAGGGATCTCAAAAACCAAACTGTACCGCATTATTAATACAATGAAAAGTTTAAACGCTCCTATCGAGTATGACATCACGGTACAAAGTTTTGTATACGCCGAGCCCGTTGATTTTACTTTTGGGTTCTATACAAAAGATCGAAAAACAAATATTATTAACCCTTTTATAGGGTAGCTAAGAGAACGGTTAACCCAAACCAAATATCAGATACCAGATACCTAAAACCCCTTCGAATTTATTTTTAAAAAAACTTTCATTTTTTTTTCTCAGTCCCGAAAAACGAAACTGGGATGCTTTAATATTGCATTGGGAATACGATTAAAAAAACAAAAAACAAGTTCATTTATAATGCTTTACCTGTGTTTTTAGACGCTTACTAAAGATGACTTCACCAGTATAGAGTTTCTGGTTTGTTTTCATAGTTGGTTAGGAGTTTACTATGGGTAAGCAATTGAACAATTCAATCATTACAAAAATTACTTTTATGAAAAAACAACTTTTATTCTTTGTTTTTATGCTGAGTGCTGTGATGGCGGGTCAGGAGTTACCAGATCTGGCTCCTCCTACTCCAGAGGTAGCCGCTATGGGTAAGTATCTTGATGTGCCTGTGAGTCTTTTTACAGGTACTCCTAATATTTCGATTCCACTGGCCAGTATCTCCGAGGGAATACTGAATGCTTCGGTCTCTGTGAGTTATCATGCTTCAGGGATTAGAGTAGGTGAGATGGCTTCCCGAGTGGGATTGGGCTGGTCACTTCATGGCGGAGGTATGATCTCCCGCCAGGTTCGCGGTATTGCCGATGATCACACCGAAGGCTTTATTAATACCAGTAACACAATAGATCATTATTTTGCCCAGGATGCCAATGGGCGATCACAATTATTTCAATCCGCCATATCAGACAACCAGGATTTTGAATCAGATGTCTACCATATCAATGTCGCCGGGTTGTCCGGCAAGTTCTTTTTTAATCAGAACGGTACTATCGTTATGCACCAAAAGAGTGATTTAAAGATTGTGGCGCTTCGGGATGGGATTACCATTTCAGGATGGCAGGTGACCACCCCAGAAGGAGTGCTCTATAGTTTTGGAGAGATTCCGGGAACTACTCAACAGGTAGCTGAAATCAAGGAGACCCGTTTTTTTTCGCAAGGAACTAATTTACCTTCAAAAATTAGTGTACATACTACGGGATGGTACTTAACTCAGATTTCTGATTATCGCGGGAATCAAATTAATTTTAACTATACCAAGGGGACTCAGCAGATTACCTATTGGAATATAACGGGGCAAAGTAAAAATTTAATAGGAGTTGGATCATCGTGTAGTAGCAGTACTGCAGCAGAGCCTGTTTCTTTGACAGAAGATAAGTATACCCCTACCTATTTATCATCTATCACTACTACTCAAGGCAGTATTGTTTTAGAATATAATGATACCCGTATAGATCTTAAAAATGACAAAGCGCTTACTGGGGTCAAACTGTTAGATAGCAACAATGTTACTATTGATCGATATGTATTGGAACAAGGATATTTTACTTCTGCTGGAGGTATGGAGCATTTATTGAATTATGGTGATACAGATCAGCGTACCAAGCGCCTTTATCTTAAAACCATCACCCAACAAAAAGGTAGTACAGATAATAAAGTTCATCGTTTTACCTATAACCAGGCTCATCAATTACCAGAGCGTTTTTCGTTTTCACAGGATTTATGGGGGTATTATAATGGAGTAAATAATGCTAAACTATATCCTGGTATTGTGTATGTTCCTTATACTTCTGCTGTAGAGGTAGCAGGAGCAGATAGAACCGTAAGCGAATTGCATACCAAGGCTTTATTGTTAGAAGAGATTGTTTATCCCACAGGAGGAAAAAGCAAGTTTATTTTTGAATCCAATACCTTATCAGGGAATCAAGATTTTTTTATAGGAACCAAAATGGTAGACCAACAAATCCCAGGAGCCCAGTTGCATAACGACGCTTCACAACCCGGGGCTACTTTTTCTACCACCTTTACCCTTAGTGAATCTACTGATGCCTATTATAGTGTAGCAGCAGAAACCTCCTGTCAATACAGTAACAACGATTGTCCGGCGATACGTTTATATAAAGACGATGCTATTATAACGACTTTTAATACCGCCAATGAGACTGGTATTGAGCGTTTATCTGCTGGTAGCTATACTATAAAAATTGAAAATGGTCCATTTCAAACGGGGAATACTGTGAGTATTGCTTTTACTCAAAAAATAGCCATTAATGCAAGCCAGGCCAATGAAGCAATAGTTGGAGGCTTACGAATAAAAGAAATTCAGTTTATGGATCATGATAATACCATGATTAACAGCAAAAAATATGACTATCAAAAGTTTGATGATGCTACAGTATCCAGTGGCAGGTCTTTAAACCCTCCAGTTTTTGTATCGCGTAGGATCCCTTTTAGTGACTGTAGCCAGGATGTTTTACGATCAAATTCAATTTTTCCACTCAATGGTCAAGGTGGTTCTCATGTAAATTATACAAATGTTACCGAATATAATCAGGGTCAAGAAAATGGAAAAACCCAGTACATCTATAGCTACAGTGCAGATGGGAGTATTAATGCTACTAATGTATTTGATGGTATTGGTAATTTGATGGTTCCTGCAACAGATTATTCACATCGTAGAGGGCAGTTATTAGAAGAGAAACAGTATCGATATGAGAAATCAACAAGTAAGTTTACCATAGCTGAAGCCACAAAAACGATCTATACCCCTACCGATGATTTACGAACACAAAACCTGATGATGGGTAAGGTTGGAGATCTTAATGAACATGCAAGATATGATAACATCAGTGAACGCTATTTACCCTCTGGTACAGAAACAACAACATATTATCCGTCGGGAGATGTAAAAACGACGACTCAGTATAGTTATGATATAGGGTATCAGGGGAGAACCATCCCTATAGCAACTACCACTACCAATAGTTTTGGGGAGACGATAACCTCTAAACGCTTTTTTGCAGATGATGTAACCTCTGCTACCGCTCTTGGAGCACCTCTTACTACCGAGGAGTATACGGCAATAGGTACTCTTAAAAAGAGTAGTAGTTATCGTATAGGAGAGCCTATCCAGCAAGAAACCTGGGTAGGGGGTCAACAAGTAAGTGTACAACGTACGACATATAAGGTTTGGAATGGTATGACCTTACCCAAGACGATTCAAGCCTCTAAATCAGGAGGGGCCCTGGAAGATCGTATCGAATACCTCTCTTATGATGCCAAAGGGAATCCCTTAGAGGTAAAACAATCAGAGGGGAGTCACCTTATTTATATCTGGGGGTATCAGGATAGTTTTCCTATTGCCAAGGTTGTAAAATCCAGTTATACGGCGGGTATGCCAGCAGCAGTAACGAGTTTGATTGATCAGTTAAAAACGGTTTCAAACAGTGAAGATACTACCGCAAAAGAGCAAAGCATGCGAGATCTGGTGGCTCAGCTTCGGGCACATCCTTATTTTGCAGATGCACAGATTACTTCCTATACCTATGACCCACTGATAGGGGTAAGCTCTGTTACCGATCCCAAAGGATATACTATGCATTATAGCTATGATACCTTCAATAGATTGGAATATGTAAAGGATGATGCCGGAAAGCTGATTTCAGAGAACAAATACGGGTATAAAAAATAAGGAAAACAATGAGAAATACTAAGATACAACAGTATATAATTTTGCTTGTCCTAATGATGAGCAGTACAATGATGTTCTCCCAGTTTGGGGGTGGAGATCCTGTTTTGGGAGATTGTGGTATTACTTCTTACCGTGATGCCGATGGTGATGGTTGGGGAGATTATAACAACAAAACCTGCCAGCTTACCATTCCCAGTGGATATGTTTCTAAATACGGAGATATTAATGATAATAATCAATGGATTACCAATATCCCACCTAAGAACTTTTATAGAGATGCGGATGGAGATGGTTGGGGTAATCCCAATATAGTAACCTATCGTAGTGTACGCCCTTCTGGTTATGTAACCAATAATAGTGATAGAGATGACAGTACCAGTCTGATTACCAATATTGCACCTCGACATTTTTATAGAGATGCCGATGGCGATGGATATGGTCATCCTGGTATAAGCACCTATCGCAGTGTACAACCCTCTGGATATGTAACCAATAGTAGTGATTGTAATGATGGCAGTAGTGCCATACACCCTAATACAGTATGGTATAAGGATAGTGATGGTGATGGTTTTGCGATTGCAACAAAAAAGCAATGTAGCAGCCCGGGAGCAGGATATACCCTTAGTGTGCTTCCGGTTACCGATTGTCATGATGGCGATAGTAGTTTAAACCCTAATACGGTTTGGTATCCTGATGGTGATAGTGATGGCTGGGGAACGGCCTCTGATTTGGGAGCGGTAAAGAGACAATGTAGCCAACCAACCGGTTATACACAAAAGGTAGGAGATTGTAATGATCATAACATTAATATCCACCCCGAAACCGTTTGGTATAAGAATAGTGATGGTGATGGTTTTGCCAGTACCTCTAAGGTGCAATGCATCAATCCGGGAGCAGAGTATACTTATGAAGAATTACCTCTGGGAGATTGTAATGATAGTGATGCTGCTATCCACCCTAATACGGTTTGGTATAAGAATAGTGATGGGGATGGTTTTGCCAGTACGACCAAAACCCAATGTAGTAATCCGGGAGCTGGTTATAGCTTAACGGTAAAACCACTGGGGGATTGTGATGATAGTAATGCAGCTATCCACCCCAATACGGTTTGGTATAAGAATAGTGATGGTGATGGTTTTGCCAGTACGACCAAAACCCAATGTGCTCATCCAGGTAGCGGCTATAGTTTAACGGTAAAACCCCTGGGAGATTGTGATGATGGTAGTGCTGCCATCCACCCTAATACGGTTTGGTATGCAGATACCGATGGAGATGGTTTTGGGGATCCTAATGTTTTAAAACAACAGTGTATTCAACCTGCGGGATATGTATTGAATAATAATGATCAATGTCCAGAAAAATCAGGCCCCCAACAAGGCTGTATTTTTATTCCTCACCAGCTTTATCTCTCTAATGAGAACTATGTGTTTACCCGGGTGTATCAAAAGCCCATGACCTCACCAGATGAGCTACATTATAATAAAGATGTGGTAGAGAGTGTTACTTACTTTGATGGATTGGGCAGAACCAAACAACAAATAGCGATCAAAGCTTCACCCGATGGTAAAGATATTGTAACCCACATCGAGTATGATGAGTATGGCAGGCAAGACAAACAATACCTGCCTTTTGAGTCGAATACTAGCGTTGGCAGTTATAAAGATGTTGATATTGTTAACGATATTAACCAGTATTATGAAACTAAGTACGCCGATGATTTTATCGGAGTAGCAAAAGATCATAAGGATTTTAATGCCTATTCAGAAAGTGTGTTTGAAGCTTCTCCTCTTAACAGAGTAGTAGAACAGGGAGCTCCGGGTAAGGATTGGAAGGCTAATAAAGATAGTGACACAGATCATACGATTAAATTTAATTGGGATACCAATATCGCTAATGAAGTGGTTACTTTTAAGGTAAATTTTGCCAACCCTGGTGATACAGAAACCCCAGCCTTAGTACAAGATGGTTTTTACCCTGCCAATCAGTTGTATGTTACCATCACCAAAGATGAGAACTGGACTGCGACAGATGGCAATAACCATACGACCAAAGAGTACAAGGATAAACAAGGTAGAGTGATCTTAAAAAGAACCTATGCTTCGACAAGCTCAGCAACCCCAGAGGCGCATGATACCTATTATGTATACGATAGATTTGGGAATTTAACCTATGTAATCCCTCCTAAAGTAACTACAAATGACGGTGTATCAGATAATGAGTTATCTGAATTGTGCTATCAATACAAATACGATAATCGTAATAGGCTTATCGAAAAGAAGATCCCTGGTAAGGATTGGGAGTATATTGTGTATAATAAACTAGACCAACCTATTCTTACTCAGGATGCCAGTTTAAGAAAAGAAATGACGGGTAAGGCATGGGATCAATGGTTGTTTACTAAATACGATGGCTTTGGTAGAGTGTTGTATACAGGAACGGTTATTAATGGGAGTAACAGAAAAGTTATTCAGAACAGAGTAAATGACGCTACAACCCCACAGTATGAGTCTAAACTAGATTCTCCTATTACTATTGGGGGTACAACTGTTTATTATTCTAAAGATGCATATCCAACAAGTATCTATAAGGTGTATACCATCAATTATTACGATGATTATACTTTTGATCTTGTAGGACTAACCAATCCCGGTACCGTATATGGTGAGACTGTTCTTAACCATACAAAATCTCTACCCACAGGAAGTAAAGTGCGAGTGCTAGACACCAATGATTGGATTACTACCGTTACCTGGTATGATCAAAAAGCAAGACCTATATATATCGCAAGTAAAAATGAGTATCTAAACACTACAGATATTATAGAAACCAAGTTGGATTTTATAGGTAAGGTAGAAGAAACTACTACTAGACATAAGAAAGGTAATAATGCTGAAATTGTTACCATAGATACGTTTACGTATGATGATATGGGTAGACCGTTGATACAAACCCAAAAGATCAATGATCAAGGGGTTGAAACTATTGTTGAAAATAGGTATGATAAATTAGGACAGTTAGAACGTAAGAAAACAGGAGGTGGATTACAAGAGGTGGATTATACCTATAATGTACGAGGTTGGCTTACTAAGATCAACGATCCTAATACAGCTCTTGGAAACAAGCTTTTTGCTTTTAAAATCAATTACAATACACCACAACATGGAGCTACGGCATTGTTTAATGGTAATATCTCTGAAACTACTTGGAAAACTGCAAATGATAATGTAGAGCGACATTACAAATACAGCTATGATGCTTTAAACCGAATTACCGATGCAAATTATAATAGTCAGGATAATAGTGAGCAGGATTGGTTTAGGGTTTTTGGGATTACCTATGATAAGAACGGTAACCTAAAATCATTAAAAAGACATAAAAAAGAAAATGTGGCATTGGATTACCTATCCTATACTTATGATACAGGGAATAAACTCTTAACTGTAGAAGAACAAATCGATGGAGCCAGTGGGTTTGAAGATGGTACCAATACCAATGATGATTATACCTATGATGCCAATGGTAATATGACTATAGATCAAAACAAAGGGATCACAAGCATTATCTATAATCATTTAAACTTGCCTAAAACAGTTACAGTAAATAATGCTTCTCATAATGGAAATATTACCTATATTTACGATGCCACTGGGGTAAAATTAAAAAAGATTACAACAGAGGGAAGTTCTTTAACAACAGAGTATGCCGGGAATTATGTTTATAAGAATGGCGACCTGGAGTTCTTTAACCATCCAGAAGGTATTGTAGAACATGAAGCAGATGGATATAAGTATGTATACCAGTTTAAAGATCACTTAGGGAATATTAGGTTATCGTACAAAGATGCTGATAAGAATGGTGCTATAACGCAAAGTGAGATCGTGCAGGAGAAGAATTATTATCCCTTTGGGATGACTCATTCTGGATATAATACTACATTACGCGGGAGAAATCATAATTATGGTTTCGGTAATAAAGAAGAACAAGATGAACTTAGTTTAGCATGGTTAGACTTTGGAGCTAGGAATTATGATGCTTCTTTAGGTAGATGGATGAATATTGATCCATTAGCAGAAGAGTTTTATACTTACTCACCATACAATGCAATGATGAATGACCCAATTGGATATATTGACCCAGATGGAAGGTCAGCAGAATGGGTCCCTGGTACAGATGGAAAAGCTATAACTTATTCTGAAGATGCAAACGGGAATTTAACTGTAAGTGATAATGCTACCGCTGACACAAAACAGATAGTTGCAGGTATTAATGAGTCTGGTAGTGAAACTGCCAAAAATCAATTTAAAGGAGTTGCTGATAGCGAAGGAAAAGTAAATCTTGTTGTTAATAAAACAGATACTGGAGCAAATGGTATATCTTTAAATGGTTTACATCAACCACACGATGCAGATGGTAATGCTTTAAATTGGGATTCATCAACACAAAGTTTTGATGGTGTAGCCGATACATTTGTTGATTCAAATGGAAATACAGTTTATACAGAAGCTACAATAACAATTTTTGAATCAAATTTTAATAATGATTCTCAGAATAAATTTGGAGTATTGGGAAAAACAAGTGTTTGGGATAGTGGTTTAACTAAGTCTAACACAATGACAGGAACATTTGCACACGAAGTTGACCATAATTTAAATCAAAATACTGTTCAAGCAGTTATAGACCGAGGAAACGGAGTAGAAAACAATTATAGTGTTGAGCCACCTGCGTATAAAGTCCAGAAACAAGTTCATCAAGAAATTAAAGATAATCGTAAGAAAAATTAAATATATAATGAAAGTAATGTTAGTTTCTATATGCTTGTTAGTGTTTTTAAGTTGTGCAAATACCCAAAAGACTAATCTTTACGATAAAGAAAAAGTATTGACAGAGTTAAATACTGTATTAAACAATTCAGTTCCTGAATATAAATCAATTACAGATATTGGTTTTTCAAATACTGACAAAGGTGTGACTATTGGCTATACAATTCGAGATTTAACAGATACAACTAATATAAATAAGAGAACACCTGATGATAAGGGAGACGGTATTAAGTTTATAGAAAACCACTTCTACCACTTTGCACCAGTTATAATGTCAATGTCTTATAGTCATATTGCATATTTAGAAGATGGAAATATAAAGATTTTTAAATCTATAAACTGCATTGACAAAGGAGACGATTTTGATAAATTTATAGCATTTGCAAAAACAAAATTGAAAGGAAATAATGATGTTTTAGAAAACTTAGAGAATTACAGAGACTTTGGAGAATATTTAATTGAAGACAATTATGGTATGACTGTCAATTGTAAATGTAAACCTTGCGAATAGAGAATATCCCTGTCTCCCCCCTGCTGCTCCTAGCGTGTAATTAATCGCTCCCGCTATGCCTCTTGGCTAGTGGCGTCAAATATTGGTAGGTAAGAGTAATAAATAAAAGTCACAATTGATAAAAAGATTGTGACTTCTTTAGTTTAATAATATGTTATATTTACGATGCCACTGGGGTAAAATTAAAAAAGATTACCACAGAGGGAAGTTCATCGACAACAGAGTATGCAGGTAATTATGGGTAATGTCCCAAACTGGTGCTTTTGAGAAAAAGCATGTTTTTAAAACTGATTACCAATTATTTATAACATAAACAAGCCTCTTTATTGAGGCTTGTTTATGTTATTTGCACTACTTAACATTGCTTAGAAGCTATTAAATAAGGGTTTTGTATTGCTACATGGGTCTAATTGGTGCTTGGTTATATTTGCAGCTATGAATTGTAAAAATTGTAACCAATCAAATTGCATAAAGCGAGGTAAGAGAAATGGTAAACAACGCTATTTCTGTAAAGATTGTCATACTTCATTTCAAAACTCATACTCTTATAAAGCATATCAAACCACAACAGATGCTTTAATTAAAAGTTTACTCAAAGAAAGCTGCGGTGTTTTGAGTATTGCTAGAATTATAGGTATTTCAAAAAACACAGTATTATCCAGGATGCTAAAAATTAGCCATCAAATTAAAGTTCCATGTTTTAATAGGTTAGGTTGCAAATTTGAGGTCGATGAGCTGTGGAGCTTTATTGGCAGTAAGGATAATGTAACCTGGATTACCTATGCTATAGAAAGAGAGACCAAAAGTGTTGTTGATTTTTTTGTAGGTAGAAAAACAAAAGATACGATCAGGCCTTTGATAGATAAATTATTGCTATTACATCCTAAGAGCATTTATACCGACCGATTAAATATTTATCCGGGACTGATCCCTAAAGAAATTCATAAAGTGTTTCGGTATTGTACCAACAGGATAGAGCGTAAAAATTTAACCTTACGTACTCATATTAAAAGAGTATCAAGAAGAACGATTTGTTTTTCGAGAAACAAAAGATATCTCATAGCACATTTGCGAATCTATTTTTGGGGATAGTTTTTATGATTAAGAAAACTGCTTCTACCTCGATTTGTTATTGATAAACTTTACTATTTTAATACTTTGTATTCATGGATTAAGCACAATGTCTTTCCTCTTAGATCTATTATTTTGTTTTAGTTTCTCCTATGATTACTCCAAAGTTTCCATCTAATTGATTCCAGTTTTTAGAAGGTAGATATACTCTGGATACAAAACCATCCAGATATAATGCATTTTTGCAACCGTTTTGCTTAAAATAGGAGGCAAAATCATAAAAGTTTGTTTTCTCATTAGAGATTGCAAAAAGTAAATTTCCATTGGGTAAGATTCCTACTCCGTTTCTAATATGAACATTAGAAGATCCTTTTCTAAATTTAGGATGGATTTTTCCATTAATCAAAAGCATAGGACCAGATTGTGTAGCATATTTGATGTGCTCATTACGCACAAACATCTTTGTGGTACAAATGACGGGTTTGTTTTTATTCGTCAAATAGAATATCCCATTGGGCTGAAGATAAAAATTACCATATCCACTTTGGGATGTATCGATCCTGGTTTTGGTTTTTCCATTTTCAATATAAAGCCCCTGGGGGGATAGGTCCTTATTATACATCCCCCCGTTCATTGCGAAAACCAATTCCTTGTTTTCTTTTTCAAGTTCTGATTTTAAATTTTGAAAACTTTTGTAATTCGTAGCGTTCTTATTTTTCCAATAGAAATGTAATTCTTGTTGCAATGGATTTATCTCGTAGCTTAAAAATGTGGATTTTTTAACCTGAGTTTCTGATTTCTTAACAAAAAAGAAACTGGTTAATAGTACCAGAGTCCCAAGTATTACTATAGAACCAATGATTTTTTTCATTACATACTACTTCTTATATATTTTTCCATCTTTCATTACAAACACTACATTCTCCATAGTGCTTATTTTTTGAGTCGGATCATCATTTACGGCTACAATGTCGGCTAAATAGCCAGGAGTAATTTGCCCGATCTGATCTTGCATATTCAGGATTTTGGCGTTGGTGGTCGTTGCACTTTGTAAGGCAGCCATTGCAGGCATACCTGCTTCGACCATAAAACCAAACTCTTTTCCGTTTTGTCCGTGTTTAAATACTCCTGCATCAGTACCAAATGCGATACCTACACCACGATCATATGCTTTTTTAAATGTATTTTGGATTTTTGGCCCAATCTCTAGCGCTTTAGGAACAATAATAGCAGGATAGTAATCATCGATAGCTGCTTTTTCGGTAACTTCTTTTCCGGCAGTAATAGTAGGGACCAGATAAGCATTATGCTGTTTCATTAAATCCATAGTTTTTTCACTCATTAATGTACCATGCTCAATAGTTTTTACACCTCCCAGAATAGCACGTTGCATTCCTTCATCACCATGTGCATGTGCGGCAACATGAAATCCATAATCTTTTGCAGTCTCGCATATCGCCTTAATTTCTTCTACAGTAAACTGAGGGTTAGAACTACTTTTTGCTACACTTAATACGCCGCCTGTAGCTGTAATTTTGATAAGATCTGCACCATTTTTATAGCGTTGTCGTACTGCTTTTTTTGCATCTTCGATACTATTTACTACACCTTCTTTTGGGCCAGGGTCACCAATTAATGATCTTTTACTACCGTTAGTAGGATCTGCATGTCCACCAGTTGTAGCCAGAGATTTGCCCGCTGTAAATACTCTAGGGCCTTTTATGCGTCCGCTTTTAATTGCTTTTTTAAGCGAAATGTTTACTCCGCTTCCTCCTAAATCTCGCACGGTAGTAAAGCCTGCCATTAGTGTCGTTTTAGCAAACTGAACCGAATTAAAAGCGACATCTGCTTCGCTATCTGTATATTTTTGTAAATATGCCTTTGGATTTGTTTCGCCTTCTAGATGTACGTGCATATCGATCAAGCCAGGCAGAACAGTTTTATTTTTAAGGTCAATAGTGATATCGTTTTTTTTACCGGTAATAAAACCATTTTCGACTTTAATAATTTTATTTCCAGAGATGACAATCGTTTTTTCGGTATGTACTTTGCCTGCTTTGGTGTCGATTAGTTTTCCGCATTGTAAATAGGTGTTTTGAGCAAAAATAGTCGTGCTTATAAATACAAAAAGGACTGTGTATAGATATTTCATGTGTGATAATGTGAAAAGTTACTATAAATTAAAATTGAGTTTTGAATATACAAAAGGAACAATTTAAAATAAATTGTTGTGATTAAGAGGGTGATTATGATTTCTTTTTGAAATATGGGGTTAGTTTTTATAGACCTCACGGGTTTCACAAACCTGTGAGGTCTTATCGATGACCTTGAATGCGTTAGGGATAGAAGCGGTATCCTTTTTATTATTATTTCTCGAATAACTTTTCGAAATAATAATAAAAAGATATAGCGAATAGCCTGCCTCGAACGCCAAAATAACTATAAAGATATTACGTTAATAACTCGTCCAGGTTTTGTTCTATATACTGGGGGATGGCATTAATATCGATAATCTCATCAGATAAACCTTTTTTCTTTTCTTGTAATTGCAGTATTTTTTCTTCGATCGTATTTTTAGTAATAAATCGGGTGACCATTACATTATTGGTTTGTCCTATACGATGTGCTCTGGCAATCGCTTGCTTTTCAATAAACGGGTTCCACCACGGATCTAATAATACTACATAAGATGCTTTGGTAAGATTTAATCCAACACCTCCCGCTTTTAACGAAATAAAGAACAAATTGATATCATCATTTTGTTGAAACTCATTTACAATAGCTTCTCGATTAGTACTCTTGGTTTGCCCAGTTAACGTTAGATAGGAAATATTATTTGTCGTACACCATTCTTGATACAGATCAAGATGAGAAACAAAAGAACTGAACACAAGTACTTTTTTATTGGCTTTGACGAGTGTGCTTAGGTAATGCGTAACATCCTGAAATTTTCCTGATTGATCTTTTGTTTTATCATCTACAAGTTTAGGATGATTTACAATCTGGCGAAGTTTGGTGAGTGTATTAAGAATATGGATCTTATTTGTCGAAGTTGGATCGATACCCAACAGTAGATTTCTGGCTGCAGATTTCTGAGATTCGTATTGCTTTCCCTGTTCAGAAAGCATTTCTGTGTATATAGTTTGTTCTGACAATTCGGGAAGATCTTTGGCAACCTGTTCTTTGGTTCTTCTTAATATAAAAGGATCTATTAATGCTTTTAACTCTTTGATACATTCTTGATCCTGGTGTTTTTCTATCGGAATTTTAAAGCGATCCTTAAAAAAAGGATAACTACCTAACATTCCTGGGTTAATAAATTCCATCTGAGACCAAAGATCGGATAATGAGTTTTCTATCGGTGTACCACTCAGAGAAATCTTATGAGTAGTATGTATATTGTTTATCGCCTGAAATATTTTAGACTCTTTGTTTTTGATCTGCTGGCTCTCGTCTGTGATCAGATAGGTAAAATTAACTTTTTCTAAGGCAGTGATATCTTTTGATACCGTAGTATAGGTGGTAAGAATAATATCGTAAGTCTCTAGATATGGAGTGATTTTTTTACGATCAGAACCTGTGTATTTAACGATATTGAGGTGGGGGGCAAAATTTAATATCTCCTGTGCCCAATTAAATACCAGAGAAGAGGGGAGTACGATCAAAGCTTTGAGATAGGTCTTTACCTCTAGAGGATCACTAAACAATTCTAATCGAATTTTCTCAACCTTTTCATCTATAGGTTCTAGCTGTTCTTTTGCATATACCAACATTGCAATAGTTTGCAAAGTTTTTCCTAATCCCATATCATCTGCTAAGCATGCACCTAATTTGTTGTAATGATGATTGACCAACCATTGCACTCCTTCTTCCTGATAAGGACGCAATGTTGCTTTAAGTTTTGCTGATGGTTTATAATGATGACTGGTAGCATCTTCTATACTAATTTCTTCTGGCGGAATAATCTCCTTTAACAAGATGTAATTACTTTTGGTGATACGTATACTTTTATCTTGTATCTGACCAAAATCTACAAGTTTTTTATATCGCGTCATCCATTCGTTAGGGATAATAAAAACCTGATCTTCATCAATTGGAAAAAAACGATTATTTTGCTTGATATATGGTATAAATTTTGAAAAAGGAATTTCCTGATCTCCAATGGTAACAACTCCTTTAATATCAAACCAATCATTCTTTTGTTGACTGCCGATTTCAATGGTATATGGAGCAATATTAACTGTCCTATCATCCAATAGAGGTAGTTTTATCTCAAATCCATCAGCTTCTAATTGGGCTTTGTTCGATTTTAGCCAATTCAGGATTTCAAAAGGATCATCAGAAGCTTTAGTTTCTAATAGTAGGTTATTATTTACCTGCAGCCCTTTGGATGTGAGTAGACCAATGATTTCTTGTTCGGCTTTTGGATCACGTTTGGTTTGAATAATCTGAATTTGATCATCATTTTCTAGACGCACATTAGAAACCGTAGTTTTTGCACTATTATAATCAAAAAGAATAGTATTGTATTCAAAAATGACCTTAATCACATAAGTATTCTGGATAAAATCCTGGATGATTTCTATCCCATAAGATGCCATGTTTTTATGTGTAATGATATCAAAACCATGAGTTATAACATCTATATTTTTGATTATTGGGATGATTACTTTTTCCAGGTAAATTTTGATATGTTTATGGGCAATGGTAATTTTTTCTTTATCAAAAAAGGGTTTTAATTTATTAGCGTTTAGGTTTTCAATTTGATATAGGTATTTATCTACAATAATCCAGGAAGGCTCATTAAGTAGTATGCTAATATCATTATTTTTAGGAATAATGAGTGTGTCTTTATTTTTTAGAGAAAAAGCATATTCAATACCTTCATCTGTCTTAGTGAATTCGAGTATAGGTTTGAGTATCGTTTTACCAATCGATAATTTATGATTTTCGAAAGGATCTTTTCTTTGAGCATTACTGGTTATTGCATATTGATGTGTAACAACCAAGGAATAGAAAACAGATAATTTTTTATTTATATAATCAAGTACAACTTCTTTTATTTTTGGATCTTTTAATACATCTGAGAAACGTAAACTTTTCCTCCTTTTTACAGGCATAAATTGTTGTTCTAATGTTTTGATTTTTAGATGAGAACATATCTCTAACAATTGCTCATGAGGAGTGTCCCGAAATTCTATATTGTAGCTTTCTAAAGTTTCGGGGATTGCTTGTTTTTCTACATAACCAAGATGCCCATTAGTTATTGGTACTACATATGCTTCTGGTAAGAGCGGGATTTCAGAAAAATTATGATCAACAAGATTATAACAGATGCAAAGTGAATCCATGAAAAAGGAATAAGTTTAAGAGATTAAATTAGGTGTTGAAAAGATTAGATTTCTTTTTCTTCTTTCATTTCAAACAAAGTCGAAAAACATCAAAGAAATTCTTCTTCAATGTTTTTCGACTTTATCTAATTTTTTTAGTTTTTTAAATATTTTAGATTGTGACAGATTTGCCTACAAAATCGATAACAGTACTAGTGATAAAATCAATTTGTTCATCATCTAATTCTGTATGCATTGGTAAAGAAATTACTTCTTTTACCAACTGATTGGTTATAGGGAAATCGGCTTCATTATAGCGTTTATCCTGATATGCTTTTTGACTGTGCAGAGGGATAGGGTAATAAACACCACAAGGAATTCCATTATCATTTAGATGTTTAACCAAAGCATCGCGATCTACATCGATCACTCTAAGCGTATATTGATGAAACACATGTGTGTCTTCTTTATCAATTATAGCAGGAGTAATAATATGTTCCTGATCGGCAAAAGCTGTCGTATATTTTTTTGCTGCCTCTCGTCGGGCATCATTATAGCGATCCAAGTTAGGAAGTTTTATTCTTAGCACTGCTGCCTGTATAGAATCCAGACGAGAATTTACACCTACAACATCATGATGATATCTCGTATACATTCCGTGGTTTACAATTCCTCTTATGATATGTGCCAAATCATCATCATTAGTAAAGATAGCACCTCCATCTCCATAACATCCTAAATTTTTGGAAGGGAAAAAAGAAGTAGAAGCTACATGGCCGATCGTTCCTGATTTTGAAGTGTTTCCATCTTTAGAATGGTAACTTCCTCCAATACCTTGGGCATTATCTTCGATTACATATAAATCATGCTCTTTGGCAATAGCCATAATGGCATCCATATTGGCGGACTGCCCAAATAGATGTACAGGTACAATAGCTTTTGTCTTAGGAGTAATTGCTTTTTTTATAGCTTCGGGATCAATATTAAAAGAATCTGGCTCTACATCTACTAGTACAGGAGTAAGCTGTAGTAAGGCAATTACTTCTACTGTAGCAGCAAAAGTAAAATCTGCCGTTATTACTTCATCACCAGGTTGTAGACCTAGTCCCATCATGGCAATCTGTAATGCATCGGTGCCATTTGCACAAGGAATAACATGTTTTACACCAAGATAATCCTCTAGTTCTTTTTGAAAACTATGTACTTCGGGGCCATTAATAAAAGCTGTAGATTGCACAACATCCAGAACAGATGAATCTATGCGTTCTTTGATTTGTTCATATTGACCCTTAAGGTCAACCATTTGTATCTTCTTCATAAATGTTTTATTGTAACCTCACGAAAGTACAAAATATTGATACTATTGCCAATGTAATTTTAGATAAAAGAAATGTATTTTAGCAATTCATAAAAATTATCATTTTTGGGCATTTTATATAACATCTTTATTGCAATATTTAATAGTATACTTCCTATAGTAGGGCTATTAAGTCCTAAACTTAAATTGTTTGCTAATGGAAGGAAAACAGTTTTCGAAACTCTTGAGCAGCATTTCCCTTCTCAAGATCGTATTCTTTGGTTTCATTGTGCGTCTTTGGGAGAATATGAGCAAGGTGTTCCTGTAATAGAGGAGTTAAAGAAAAAATATTCGGATCATAAAGTATTAGTTACTTTTTTTTCCCCTTCTGGTTACGAAGCTAAAAAAAATAGTACACTGGCTGATATTATTGTATATCTACCTATGGATACCAATGCAAATGCTATTCGATTTATTCAATTGGTAAAACCCGAACTTGCTGTCTTTGTAAAATATGAGTTTTGGCCTAATTACCTAAAAGTATTACAAAACAAAAATGTTCCAGCAGTATTTATATCTGTTACATTTAGAGAAGATCAGGCATTTTTTAAATGGTATGGTGGTTTTATGAGAAAAACTTTACAGACCGTAGATCATTTTTTTGTTCAGGATAAAATATCACAAACATTAATAGAAAAACAAGGTTTTACCAACGTTACATCGAGTGGAGATACACGTTTTGATCGTGTGTCACACCAAATAGAAATGGATAACCATGTTGATTTTATTTCAGAATTTATTAATGAGCGACTTTGTATAGTAATGGGAAGCTCATGGCCAGAAGACGAAGATGTTTTTATAGATTATATAAACGAAGCTTCGGATAAGGTTTGTTTTATTATTGCTCCTCACGAAATAAAAGATAATAGCACAAATACATTAAAACAAAAGATTAAAAAGAAAACCATTTTATATTCTGAAAAAGAAGGGATAGTGCTGAAAGATCAGCAGGTATTTATAATGAATACTATCGGATACTTATCTCGGGTATATAGTTATGCAGATATAGCATATGTTGGCGGAGCTATGGGAACAGGAGGGTTACATAATATTTTAGAACCGGCAACTTTCGGAATCCCTATTGTTATCGGTAAAAATTTTGAAAAATTTAGAGAGGCCAAGCAGCTTCAAAAATTGGCTGGGCTATTTTCGGTTTCAAGTGCTGATGAATTTAACCAGGTACTACATAAACTTGTTGAGGATAAAAAGTTTAGAGAAAAAACAGGAATGATTTCTGGTCACTTTATCAATAGTAATACTGGGGCTACAGCAATGATTATGGCATATTTAATTAAGAAAATTAATTAAAATAAAAAAGCTGAAAAACAACAAAAAACCGTTGATTTTCACTTTTAATTATACAGTAACGGCCTGATTAAAATATCGTCTAAACGGAAGCATTTCTTTATATACAGCAATCACCTTATCCATAAAATCATCTTTCAGTATCTCTTCTTGGTTTAGAGGATGAATAACGGCAAATGTTCTATGACGTAGTAAATCAATATATTCATGATCAGAAGCGTATCCTTTGGGAGTAGTTTTTAGTTTGTCCTTATCTAAATACATCCCTCCAAAGGTCTGTTTAAAGCTTTTTTTGTTTAAAATTTTCACCAGTTCTTCACCATTATAGTCAATTGCTTCTCGAATACTGGCAAGCATTTTGTTTTCTGGTCTCCAGTAACCGCCAGCTAACTCACATTCGTTAATCCCAATTTGGATATAAAAATCACCTTGTTTGGTACGTTGATCCAGTCCTGCTGCAAAATGATCTTTATAAACCGGTTTATTTGGGTGAAAAAGTAAATTGTTATTAATACGGTTAATACCTTTTTTACCTGAAGTAGGATAGTAATTTGGATCTATTGCTGCCAATTTCCCATCCAATTCATCTAGCCATTGTATAAATGAATTACGAATAGTTTGATACTGTTTTCTATTAGCATCCATCCATTCTTTATGATTATTGGCCTGCAAATCTTGTAAAAACAGAAAGAGTGTATTAAAATCCATCTTGATCCAAAAAATTAAAACAACCCGTTTAACTCAGCATCAATACGATTTATAATATTGCCCAAATCCTCTGGGTTATCTACAAAATTGATGTTGTCTACATCTACAATAAGAAGGTTGCCTTTATCATAATCATGCGCCCAGGCTTCATATCGTTCATTAAGCCTGCTTAAATAATCAATACTAATTGTATTTTCATATTCACGCCCACGTTTATGAATCTGATTTACCAGGTTAGGAATACTACTTCTAAGATAAATTAGTAAATCAGGCCCTTCTACTACATTTTCCATAAGGTCAAAAAGTGATCTGTAGTTTTCAAAATCACGATTGGTCATAAGCCCCATTGCATGTAAGTTTGGAGCAAAAATGTATGCATCCTCATAGATCGTTCTATCCTGGATAATATCTTTTCCGCTTTCACGAATATCTAATATTTGTCTAAAACGGCTATTAAGGAAATAAATCTGAAGATTAAAAGACCAACGCTCCATCTTATTGTAAAAATCCTCTAGATAAGGGTTCTCTAATACATCTTCAAAATGAGCTTCCCATTTGTAATGTTTAGCAAGTAATCGGGTCAATGTAGTTTTTCCGGCTCCGATATTTCCAGCTATTGCTATATGCATAGTTGATTGTTTTTCTTGAGGGGTTTTGTAAAAATGTGCGTTAAAGTGTGGGCGTAAATATAGTGGATTTTATGAGTAACATAAAAAGGATAGAAAAGAATTTCTGTAAGATGCATATTTTAAAAACTTAAGTGCTTGCTTAATCAATATAAGTAACGTACAAAAATTGATTTTAGCATACTAGTTTATATCCATATCCTCTTACATTAATAATTTGAATAGATTCGTCTTGTTTTAGTTTTTTGCGAAGTTTAGTGATAAATACATCCATACTTCTACCACTAAAGAAATCATCATCACCCCAAAGCTTTTTAAGAATCATAGAACGATCCAGTACTTGATTTTTGTTTTTGATAAGGTGAAACAGCAGGTGGGCTTCTCTATGTGTAAGTTGCGATGTTTCTTCTTTGTAGGTAAGTAATTGCTTAGGGAAATCGAAAGTATAGGCCCCAATGCTAATAATTTCTGCACTCTGTTGTAAAGTAATGCGATGCAGTAAATTATTGATTCTTACGATCAATTCTTCCATACTAAAAGGTTTTTTTAGGTAATCATTACCACCAATTGTAAATCCTTCTACCACATCTTGTGTTTGAGACTTAGCTGTAAGAAATATGATAGGAATGGTGCTATCTTCTTGTCGAATTTCTTTGGCGAGCGTAAAACCATCTTTTTTAGGCATCATAACATCCAGAACAAGGAGTTTGGGCTGTACAGATTTGTATATATCATAGGCTTCTTCTCCATTTTTGGCCAGGTGTACTTTAAAACTTCTGGTTTCCAGACTCTCTTTAATGATTTGACCTAGAGAAGGTTCATCTTCTGCAAGTAGTATTTCGATTGTCTCAGCCATTAGGTAAAGTAATTTTGAAATTGGTTAACCCTTGATCTAATGATAATTGTATGGTTCCTTTATGTTTTTCAATAATGGTTTTGGTATAAAAAAGACCGATGCCAAAACCTTTAACGTCGTGTGTATTTCCTTTGGGTACACGATAGAATTTTTCGAATATTTTCTCTTTATGGGCTTTAGTTAATCCTGTTCCATTATCTTTAATTTCTATGATGATATGTGGATCTGTATTTATAATACTAATACCCACTGTGTTTCCTCCATATTTAATTGCATTATCAACAATATTATTTATGGCATTTTCAAAGTGAAATACATCTATTTTTCTCCAAATATTCTCATGAGAATTGGTAAAGGTTATATTTTTTTCGGGTGAATTTACCTTATGCTTTTCTGCAATAGTATGAATCAATTTTATTAAATTCGTTTCTTCCAGATTTAATTGCAATTCATCGCTGTCTAGTGTAGCTGTTTCCAGGATTTTTTCGACCATGGTATTAAGTTTGTTTAATTGACCCGAAGACATTTCGATATACTTTTTTGTCTTTTTCTGATCGTTTTCCTGGTTGAAATTTTGAATACCTTCCAGAGCAGCACTTATGGTGGCAATAGGAGTTTTAAATTCGTGTGTGATATTACTTATTAAATCGTTTTTAAGCGCGGCCAGGTGTTTTTGATGATTAATGATTTGAAGTAGATACAATAAGCAACCAATTACCGCAGTCATTAATATAAAAGACAAAAGTATACCAAGCAGGTTTTTCTTCAGAATAGCGATTGTGGTATTGGTGAAAAAAAGTTTTAGAGAACTATTTGGAGGTAAATACGAAGATTTAGATTGAGTGTATAATTGGTTTTTATCGACTGTTAAAGTATCACATCTATTATTGTGTAATTGCTCTAACTGATTGGTATATTTTAAAGTATAATCAGCAGAAACTTTTTTTCGAACGAGTTCAACCTTTAATAAGCTATCTATTTTATTAAGATTCACTTCATCCTGACTTATAGAAATAACAATTTTAGAAGTCAAGGTTTCAAATGGATTTTTATTAGTAGAAACGGTAATGGAATCATGCTCTGATATATTTAGCATAGTCTTAATAGAGTCAGATATTTGTAAAACCTTTATAAACTGTTTTGTAGAATCAATGTTTTTATTTCTATAGAAGGATATTTCTGAAGTTCTGATAGAATCTGATAGATCAGATTTACTGAAATGCTTTTTTGTAGAATCAATTTGTTTTAAAATTTTATCTAATTGTTTACTCGAGAAATAGTTTGAGTTTTTTGGATTGGTTATAAAGCCAAAGGTTTGGTTTTTCGCTAATTCTTCGTAATACTGGTCAACAGCATTGTCTAAACTAATCTGTACTTCATTAACCAATTGTTGTTTGGAAATCTGATAATTTTTGAAATTCCAGTATATCTGAATCACTAGGGTAACCAGAATAACGGCTGAAATAAAATACAATATGCTCTTATAACGATTCTTTTGCATACTTCAAAAGTAAGGTTCTTATCTTATATAAAACCAATCGGTTAACACACGTTAACACTGGTTAACCTTCTGGTTAGGATTCAGTTTTCATATTTGTAACGTATTAATCAAAAAAATCTAATCATGGTACGAATTATAATATTGATAGCACTATTTATGGTTGAAAGCTTGTTTGCTCAGGATTTTCAGGGTGTTGTAACATATAAGACCAATAGAAAAGTGGATCTTAATATGGAAGACTCTAAAATGAATGCTGATATGCAAAAACAACTTCAGGAGATGTTGAAAAAGCAATTTCAAAAAGAGTATGTATTAAATTTTAATACTTCAGAATCGATATATAAAGAAGAAGAAAGTTTAGGAGGGCCACAACCAGCCTCTGGGGTTCAGATTGTAATTGCAGGATCCGGAGCATCTAATATTTTGTATAAAAACATTAAAGAAAAACGCTTTGCCAGGAAACAAGATATGATGGGTAAGCTATTTCTGGTCAAAGATAACCTGGAAAAATTGAATTGGAAGCTCGAAGATGAAACAAAAAAAATAGGGAATTATACATGTTATAAAGCAACGGCAAAACGAATGGGGCAGCGCATGCAAAGTATGACAATTAGTGCTGATAGTGAAGAAGAAATGACAGAGCCTGAAGAAGAAGAAATTACAATTACGGCCTGGTATACACCAGAGATACCAATCTCTAATGGGCCCGGAAGTTATTGGGGGCTTCCTGGTTTGATATTAGAAATCAATAATGGGGATCAAAGTATACTAAGTACTAAATTGGTATTGAATTCAAAAAAGAAAATTGATATCAAAGAACCGACAAAAGGTAAGGTTGTTACAGAAGAAAAATTTGAAAAAATAATGGAAAAGAAAATGAAAGAAATGAGAGATAGAATGAATACACGAAGAGGTAGTGGAGATTTCGAAATACGAATCGGAGGATAAATTTATATTCTAACCCAACACAATACTAATTAGATAACAGTAACTCTACTCTTCATCAAGAGTTACTGTTTCTATAACTCTGGTTATAGAAATAGATAAAATCATTATAAAATGCATAAAAAATTAGGACTATTGGTATTCCTTATAGGGATATCCTTGGCATCTACTGCCCAAAAAGTACAAATTACTGGTTTTGTTAAAGATTCATTAGGAGATCCTATTGCAATGGCTAATGTAATTGCGTATAAGAAGTTGGATAATGCCATGACCAGCTACGGAATTACGAATGATCAGGGTAGGTACAAAATTTCAGTCCCTAATAATGAAACGTATCTGCTAAAAGTGAGTTTTATCGGTCTTACCGCAGAAACAAAATCAATTACAGTAACTACCAAAGATGTAATTTCAGATTTTGAAATGAAATCCAAAGAAAATAGCCTGGACGAAGTAGAAATCGTTTATGAGATGCCAGTAGTAGTAAAAGGTGATACTTTGGTGTATAATACCGATTCTTTTGTGAATGGTACAGAAAAGAAATTAGGAGATGTGTTAGAAAAACTACCAGGAGTCGAGGTTAATGAAAATGGAGAAATTGAAGTCGAAGGTAAAACTGTTTCTAAGGTAATGGTAGAGGGGAAAGACTTTTTTGACGGAGATTCTAAACTGGCAACAGAAAATATCCCTGCTGATGCATTGGATAAGGTTGAGGTGTTACGCAATTATGAAGATGTAGGACAAATGCGCGGGCTGCGTAATTCGCAAGATCAGATAGCCATTAATATCAAATTAAAAGAAGGCAAAAAGAACTTCTGGTTCGGTGATATAACTGCAGGTTCTGGAGTAGGAGAGACAGAGCGTTATATCATAAAACCTAAACTGTTTTATTATAGTCCAAAGTACAGTATTAATGTGCTTACAGATATTAATGATATTGGCGAGGTTCCTTTTACGATGAGGGATTATTTTAATTTCACAGGAGGTTTTAGAAATTTAGGTCGTGGTGGTACATCTTTTAACATTTCTACAGATGATCTTGCTTTTGCGACATTACAAAATAATAGAGCTAATGAAGTTGATACCAAATTTGGTGCGGCAAACTTTAGTCTTACAGCCAATAAAAAACTGGATCTTAGTGGATATGGAATCGCAAGTGATACCAGAGTAGATTTGATCACTAACACACAGAGAGTATATATTGATGATACTACGGATCCTACAGATAACACGGTAGAAGAAACTATTGATAACACCTGGCAACGAAGTAAGTTGGGTTTATTAAAATTAAGTGCAAGTTATAGACCTAACAGCAGTTTTAGAATGGATTATGATATCTTTGGAAAACTTTCCAGGCAAAAGGAAGATGGTGCTTTTCGATCTATAAGATCAACGATTTCTGAAGATATAAATGAGAAACTTGAAAATACTACATTTTCGATCCAGCAAAATATGAATGCGTACTATACATTAGGTACAAAGCATATATTTTCATTAGAAGCACAACATCTATTTCAAAATGAAGATCCTTTTTATAATGCAATACGATCAGAAATTCCTTTTAGGGGAGTTTTTACACAAATAAATAATCCTTTGCTTCCTGATACAGATACTTTTGATCCATTAGAAGAATCTGAAAACTATAGTGTTAATCAACAAAAGGAAGTGAAAACAAATAAACTAGATGCAAAACTGGATTATTATTATGTGTTAAATAAGAAAAGTAACCTCAATTTTACATTTGGAAGTACATTAAGCAATCAAAATTTTGAATCTAATATTTTTCAGATTTTAGATAATGGAAATCAAAATAACTTTGAAGCTAATAAGTTTAATAACGATGTAAAATATAGCTTTAGTGATCTATATGCTGGTTTGCATTATAAGTTTATTAAGGGGATTTTTACATTTAATCCAGGGGTGAGTGTGCATAATTATGGTTTAAAAGATCAACAGTTAGGAACTGAAATAACCCAGAATGAATGGCAGGTGTTACCAGATCTTTTTGTTTTAGCTCAATTAAGGCAAAGTGAAAGCTTACGATTTAATTATTCGATAACAGCAGAATATACAGATGTTAACCGTTTGGCAGCTGGTTATGTGTTTAATAATTATAATTCATTATTTCAGGGAAACCGAAATCTGGAAAATTCATTATATGATAATTATTCATTAAACTATTTCAATTTTAATATGTTTAATTACACTAATATTTTTGCTCAGATATCGTATAGCAATCGGCGTAATCCTATTAAGAATACTAGTGTGATTACGGGAATAAATAGAGTAGATACACCTATTAATTCTAATATGGAAGATCAAATACTTTCTGCCAACGGAAATTTTGCTCGCACGTTTGGAAAAATAAAAGGAAACCTGAGAGCAAATATAAGTTGGTCGAGTTTTAATAATATCGTAAATACGCTCCCAAGTGAAAGCGTAAGTTTTACACAAGTGTATAGTACAGAGTGGTCAACCAATTTTAAAAAAGGACCTAATTTTGATTTAGGATATAGTCTTACGGTTAATGATTATGATAATAATGGAGCCAAAAATACATTTTATACCAGTCAACCATTTGCGAGATTAGATTGGTCTTTTGCCAAAGGGTTTTTGATAAAATCGTCTTATAGGTATTATGATTATCGCAATACAAAAACGACTCTAAATGAATATAGTTTTTGGGATGCAGATCTGTTTTATCAAAAGCCAAATAGTAAATGGGAGTATAAACTGTCGGTAACCAATATTCTTGATACCAAAAGTATCAATCAAGACAATTTTAATGAATTATATAACAGTACATCGAGTTATGTGATCCAACCTCGTTACTGGATTTTAAGTATAAAATATAATCTGTAATTATAGTATAGATGATTACGACCAATTAGAGGTAATCTAAAAAAAACGTAATGGCAACATATAAAGTATTGGGGTTTTTATTTTTGATAGTGATGATATCTTGTAATCAAAGTCAAAAAAACACGTCTAAAGATGTACAAACGAATTCACAACAAGAGATGGAAGTTACCAAGGCACAAGGCATAATCACAAAAATAAGCTCTAAAAACTTTGAAGATACATACAATACATTAGTCGAGATCATTACCAATAATCCTAACCTGAAGATTATAGCGCAATTAGACCATAAAGCTAATGCTGCATCTGTAGATCTAGAATTGAACCCCACACGAGTAATCATGTTTGGTAATCCTAAATTAGGAACTCCTTTAATGCAGAATTCTCAAATTACAGGATTAGATCTTCCTCAAAAGATTCTAATATGGCAAGATGATAATGGTGTTGTTAATGTTTCATACAATGATCCCGAATTTTTAAAACTTCGTCATGAGATTACAGGTAAAGAGGATGTCTTAACAATCATTTCCAAAGCTTTGGATAATCTTTCGAAAGGAGCAACAGGAATATAATAACCTACAATACTTGAGTTAGCCCAACATTCAATACAAATGTCTCCAGGATATATACTATTTATTTCTGGAGGCTAATTTTTTAGTTTTACCTTGATTGGGCCTCCGCTGGATACATAACTTCCGCCTATTTCATCAATATTAATATCCAATTCGTCTTGTGTACTGATACTGTTAAGATCTATTTTAAGCTTATCATAAGTATCAATGTTTTTAATATTTACATCGATCTCATCAGTATTGCTTAGTCGAACCGTTATTGACCCATCATCGTTAATAGGGAGTAACCCATAGTTTGTTGTGGGAGTATTATTTGCATATGCTTTTGGAAAAATATCTATATCTCTTATTACAATAATAACAAGACAGATAGCGATAATCGTGATTATAGACTTGGTATACGTATCAGTTTTCATAAAGTATAGTTTTTGTTTGTTAAAAAATACCAATAAAGGTGCCAAAACCTAGCTTTCTTTATATGAAATCTTATGCATATTAAGAGATTAGACGAGTAAATGCCTTAAAATCAATGCAAAAACCAATAAAAATTACCTAGATTTGCGCTTTTTTAAGCAATAATAGAACCCAAAAACTCGTTTTTCGGGAACAACCTAACCAAACCACAATAATGACTAAACGTACTAGTCGATTGCATTTTCTTGATGCAATTCGGGCATTTGCAATTCTTATGATGCTTCAAGGACATTTTGTACATTCTCTTTTAGGAGATGTATATAGGGACAAAAATAATATTGTATACGCGATCTGGGAATATTTTAGGGGTATGACTGCTCCTACATTTTTTACGATAACAGGCTTTATTTTTACGTATTTACTACTAAAACAGAACACAAAAGGAATAGATAATCCAAGAGTTTTGAAAGGCGTAAAACGTGCTATTAAAGTTATTTTTTGGGGGTATTTATTGCGAGTAAGCTTTTATGAAGTTTTTACAGGAAGAGTGAACCCTTCGTTTTTCTATGTAGATGTATTACAATGTATAGGCACATCATTGTTGCTGTTAATAGGAATATATCTTGTTTTGTGTCGAATTAATGAAACTTGGTTTCAAAATGTAGTGTTAGGTATTGGAGTGATTATTTTTCTTCTCCAGCCTATGTATGGTAGTTGTATACTAGAGTTTTTGCCACAAACAGTTGCAAATTATTTTACAAATAGAAATGGTTCTATTTTTACATTATTACCCTGGTTTGGATATGTGTGTATTGGTAGTTTTATGGCCAGCCTGTTTTTAAAATACGGAAAACAAAAAATGTTTTACCCTCATGCCATTATCGCACTTTTATTCGTAGGGGTATTATTGGTGTTTTATTCTTCGGCTATACTAATGGTTATTTATAATATAACAGATATTGGTATTTTTAAATCAGTAGCTTATAACAACTTCTTATTTATAAGATTGGGAAATGTGTGTATCCTTTTTTCTGTATTTATTTTGATGAAAAACTATGTTACAAATCAGATGATAACCAAAATAGGAGGGAGAACACTATCAATCTATATAGTTCACTTTTTTGTACTTTACGGAAGTTGGTTCGGACTGGGACTTAGTCGTTTTTTTTATCACAGTTTAACACCGGGACAAACTTTTATAGGAGCATTATTGTTTATAATTAGTATATGTGCAACAGTTTTGTATTATTATAAATATGAAGAAGAACTGAAGCTTCAAACACATTATATACTTAAGAAAACTATCTTACCAGAAGCTTTTGTGTTATTTAAAAATACTATTATTCGTACATATCGAAACATTAGATATACGAGGCGATAGTATTATATAGAGATAGTTTCAATGAGCTGTATAGTGGTGCTTCGAGTTATGTAATTCAGCTTCGTCACTAGATTTTGAGTTTAGTACTCTTGTCGGGAGTGTAATTGTACTCTTTATTAAAAAACCTCGAATTGTATCTTTTACAATTCGAGGTTTTTTTACTTTTATTATAGAATATGTTTACATATTTACTATTGTAATAGCTGAATCGGATCTGCTATAACCCTCTTATATTCGGTATAATAAGGTTCGTTCGGATTATTACTAGGAACTATAGCAGTTACATCCATAGTTAATAGTGTTGATTTTGGTATTGGTTTAGAAAAAACCTGAGTATAACCGGGAGTAGAAGAGCCATGACCAACGGTCTCTGGGGAAATAAATCCAGTAATTTCTCCGCTCTCATTAAATGTAAAATTAATAATCACCTCTGTATCTACACCAACAGTGTTTCCTAAAAATGCGCCTAATCTATTGGATGCAAGAGATAATGAAAATTTTTCAACTGCTGCCGAAGAATGGGTAATGTCTGGGATTGTCCAAGAAAGGGTTACGCTACGTTTTGTAATATTACTTACTTTAAAATCAAAATCAGATATTAAAATCTTTTTAGGGGTTTTTACAGAAAAGTTCTTGATCTTTAATTTAGCGTCATTACCTTGATCTTTTGCTACAATTTTTATAGAATAAGTAGTATTTTCTTTTAAAGAATTAATGCTAAAGTAATGTCCAGCAGCAGAAAAAGTATGATTTTCTTTAATTTTTACTCCATCTACAAAAATGTCATATCTATAATCAGCATATGTTGATGATGAACCAATATACCAACCAAATCTAATTCTATCTTCATCGATATTGCTATAATATATTCTAAAATCATCATCAGATTTTTGTATTGAATATCTAAACTTTTTGTCGGCTACCCAGGATTGTTTTGTAAAATTATATACATAGGAAGTTCTTAAGGTATTGATTCCTGAATTTGGTAAGGCAATATATCGACCACTAGAAACACTCGATATGTATGTGAAATTAATACCTTCATGTTGAAGATTATATTTTTCAGTATCTCCAGTATTGGGGTTTCCATGTATGGTATTTCCTGTTTTTTCATAATAATATCCATCAATAGCTGCCCAAGTAATTATAGTTTCTGATTTTGCTTGTGCCAATGTTGATACTGATCTTGTTTTACTTTCTAGTTTGTCAAAAGCAATGGGTGTTGGTTCTAATATAGGTTTTTCAATCGAATCAACTTGAAATTCTTCTTTCTCACAAGAGGTAAAAAAAACAATAGTTAATGCCATGGATAGCGTTGCTATTTTTTTGATTGTAGTCATACTTTTAAGATGTTTTATGTTAATATTATGTGTTATATTCTATGCGAAACTATAGTGTTATATCAAAAAGAATTACCCTGTTTTCAGTGAAAGGTTTCTTTTAAAAAAGAATTCATTTCATATTTTTTTATTATTCTAATAATCAGTATCTTATAGTGGTTTAATCAATACTCATTTTGTCATGCCAACAATAAAATCATTAAACAAATGGGCTAATGCACATACGTATTATCCGTTAGATTTGTTAAGAATTGCATTAGGAGTTTTCTTATTTATAAAAGGAATAAATTTTATTAGTAATAGCCAGATTCTAGTAGATCTTATTAAACCTGTTCAAAACCTTGCGGGTGCTATGATTATAATTCATTATGTAGCTCCGGCACATTTAATAGGAGGTTTACTTATTTCTTTTGGATTACTTACTCGATGGTCGGTTACAGCACAGCTTCCATTATTAATTGGTGCAGTTCTTATCAATTTTGTGGGAGAGATGAATGTGGCAAACCTTGTTATTGCTAGTATAATTTTGTTATTATGTGTATTTTTCTTGTTCTACGGTTCGGGGAAACATTCTGTAGATTACTATCTAAAAATGCAACAATGAAACAATAAAAACAAAATAAAGAGTTTAGTGCATTTCGAAAATAAAAAAACCGCTCATTGAGCGGTTTTTTTTATTTTTTACCATCCCGATAAGCGGGATTTCCCACTATTAGAAGGAATGTCTAAGTATATAGTGTCTATTTTTTTTGAAGCATAAACATTGCTTTTGTATTTAGAAGCTCTTTTTTTATTCTTTTCAATTTGTTTTCTTATTTTTTTCCACTTCTTTTCACTATAAATAGTAGTGTTTTTTGATTGCTGAGCTACATTTTTATTTGCCTCTACCGAGTTAGTAGTATAAGAGGAAGCTTGTTTTTGTAACGTGTTATTAGTAATAGGTTTGAAATCAGTTGTGTTACTTTGTCCTATCGATGAATACGATATACATAGTAATAGTACTGTAGTCATAGCAATTTTCATTTTTTTAGATTTTGGGGGGTTAGTAATCATAAGTATAAAATTGAAGTTATTTATATAAGATTAATTTTTATAATCTGGATATTAAATAAATATCTGATCTTCAGTTACTAAGATAGTTATACTAATTCAATTTTGACTACGGAAAAACCGCAATATAGTACAGGGATTTTTCCCCTAAAATGTGCTGAGAAGTACTGTGGTTACTCGTATTTTTTTCTAAATAGTAACCGAAAATTTTATTTTATATTTTATACAAGAAAAATATAAAATATAGAGTTAATCAAGTGGTAATAAGGGATGAAAGCTATTTTGAAAAACCGAATAAAAAAACTGATTTTCTTGAAAATAATGCTTTTTTCAAGAAAATCAGCCTGTTTTTTATTTCACAAAATGGTGAAAAACGTCAAATTTTAGACTATATAGAAATAACTATATGTTAATAAAGTGATATAAGGTAATTGAAAAAGTTGCTTTTTTCAGAATATTATAGACCTAATTATATAGTTTACCAACCCGATAAACGAGATTGACCACTACCTATATTATATGCAGGAATATCTATATATATAGTATCCATAACCTTTGAAGCATAAATACTATGTTTTGCATTAGAAGCTCTTCTTTTATTTTTTTTGAGTTGTTTTTTGATTTTTCGCCACTCTTTTTTACTATAAAAATCCTTATCCTTCATTTTTATAGGAGCATGTATCACCAAACGATCTGTCATAGCAATTTCATCAGTACTATATTGCTCTTCCTGAATTTGATTATCAATAGTTTTTACCGAAGTCAGATCATTTTCAAAATCCTGACCAAAAGACATACTAAACACTAATAAAAAAGCGATATTGAATGCAAATTTTAATTTCATTTCCCTAAATTTAAATGAATTAATAGCGGTACACTAAAATTCTAAAACTAAAACATATCGAAATTATTTTCCCTCCAAATAGATATGTTTATGTACCTCATTATATTAATGTGATAAATGTAATGATAATACTTGATTTCGTAATACGGGAAAACCTCATTTTTTCAGAGCTTCACCTAATTTTTCGATGAATAACTATAAAACCAGATAAAAACTAGATATTAAAAGCTTTTTTAACAGCTTCTACATAGTCAAGTTTCTCCCAGGTAAATAACTCTACTTCCTTTTCAATTTTACCAGAATACGGACTTTCAAAAACCTTAGTAATCGTTTGTGGTTCTTTACCCATATGACCATAGGCAGCTGTTTCCTGATAGATAGGATTACGTAATTTAAGACGTTTCTCGATAGCAGCTGGACGCATATCGAAGATTTTACCTACTGTTTCTGCAATTTCACCATCAGTTAATCCAAGTGAGCTACTTCCGTAAGTGTCTACAAAAATAGAAGTAGGTTCAACAACACCAATCGCATAAGATACCTGTACCAATACTTCATTCGCTACTCCTGCGGCTACAAGATTTTTGGCTATATGTCTGGATGCATATGCAGCAGAACGATCTACTTTACTTGGATCCTTACCCGAAAAAGCACCTCCACCATGAGCACCTTTACCACCATAAGTGTCGACTATAATTTTTCTTCCGGTAAGACCAGTATCTCCATGAGGACCACCAATTACAAATTTTCCGGTTGGATTAATGTGATATGTGATCTGATCATTAAATAATTGTTGAATATAACTAGGTAATTGAGCAATTACTCTAGGCATTAAAATAGAAATGATATCATTTTTTATTTTACTTAGCATTACATCATCATTGCTATCAAAATCATCATGCTGTGTAGATACTACAATAGCAACGATACGTTGAGGTACATTGTCATCATTATATTCGATAGTTACCTGGCTTTTAGAATCAGGACGTAAATAAGGGATTTCTATACCTTCACGTCTTAGTTTGGCCAATTCAATTAATATTTTATGAGAAATATCAAGAGCCAAAGGCATGTAATTAGCAGTTTCTTTGGTAGCATATCCAAACATCATTCCTTGGTCACCAGCACCTTGCTCTTCTTTATTCTCACGATCAACCCCTTGATTTATATCTTGCGATTGTTCATGAATAAGAGAGATTACTCCACAAGAATCACCACTAAATTGGTATGCACCTTTGGTGTAACCAATTGTATTGATGACATCTCTTGCAATATGTTGTACATCGAGATATGTTTTTGATTTTACTTCTCCGGCAAGTACTACCTGACCAGTAGTTACAAGCGTTTCGCAGGCTACTTTAGAGTCAGCATCAAAAGCTAAAAAGTTATCTAATAATGCATCACTTATCTGATCTGCTACTTTATCTGGGTGTCCTTCAGATACACTTTCTGAAGTAAATAAATATGCCATTCTTTGTTGTTTTATGAGAAAATACTTAGACGTAATTGCAATGTGAAGCTTTCGACAGAACATCTTAATCGAACTGCTTTAGCATTTTTTATACTGTAAAAAAAAATTATTTCAGTATTTGGGTTGCAATCAGTCAAATCTTTCCCCGAAAATATTTTGGCAAAGGTAAAAAAAATGATAATACTTAAAAGCATTTAACGTATCATTAATTTTCTTTAATGAAGATTATTTTTAGGAAGCCAACTTTAATCAAATAATTTTTGAAGGAAAAATGATTTGATTAAAAAATAATTACTAGATTTGTCCCCGAAGTTTCTTATACATATTAGTAAGTTATTAAGAAAGGTGGAGGGAATAGACCCGGTGAAACCTTAGCAACCCTTTGATTTATTAAAGAAGGTGCTACATTCTATCTCAATTAATTGGGAGAAGATAACTCGATACAATTATTATTTCTGTAATTGTCTTTCCTTTCTTTTTAATTTTCTATTTACATACACTATAATCGAGTGTTTGATGTATTTGAATTTTGTTTAAAATTTAAAATAGAAAATTATGAGTATACAAAAATTTGCAACAGGAGCTTTGCATGCAGGTCATGATGTATCTGCCAATGGTGGAACAAGAGCGGTGCCAATTTATCAAACAACATCGTATGTTTTTAACAATTCTGATCATGCTGCCAATCTATTTAACTTGTCCGAAACAGGATTTATTTATACGAGATTAAATAACCCGACAAATGATATCCTAGAACAACGCCTTGCAACATTAGAAGGAGGTATTGCGGCAGTAGTAACGTCGTCGGGGACAGCAGCAATCAATACGACTTTGCTAACCTTACTAAAAACAGGTGATCATATAGTAGCATCGAGTAGTTTGTATGGCGGGACATACAACTTGTTAAATGTTACATTGCCTAGATTTGGCATTACAACAACTTTTGTAGATCCTTCAAACCCGAATAATTTTAAAGATGCTGTACAAGAGAATACACGCGCATTTTTTGTAGAATCATTAGGAAACCCAAAGCTAGATGTATTAGACTTAAAAGCAATTTCGTCTGAAGCCAAAACCTATAAAGTACCTTTAATAGTTGATAATACAGTTGCTACACCGGCATTACTTAACCCTATCGAGTATGGGGCTAATATCGTAATTCATTCCCTTACAAAATATATTAGTGGTAATGGAACATCTCTTGGAGGAGCAATTATCGATGCAGGGACTTTTGATTGGTCTAGTGGCAAGTTTCCGGAGTTTACAGAGCCTTCACCGGGATACCACGGATTAGTATATCACGATGCATTAGGACCAGCAGCATTTATTGCAAAAGCAAGAATAGAAGGATTGCGAGATCATGGAGCTGCACTAAGTCCATTTAATGCATTTCAGATTTTACAAGGTTTAGAAACCTTAGAAATCAGAATAAAAAAACATAGCGAAAATGCATTGAAGCTTGCTAAATGGTTAGAAGAGCAAGAAGAGGTAAGTTGGGTAAAGTATCCGGGACTCAAAAATGATACATACTATGAGCTAGCTAAAGAATACTTGCCAAAAGGGCAAAGTGGGATCATCACTTTTGGAGTAAAAGGTGGTTTTGACTCTGCTAAAACGGTAGCAGATGAAACAAAAATTTTCTCTTTACTAGCAAATATAGGAGATTCTAAATCTTTAATTATACATCCTGCTAGTACCACGCACCAACAACTAGACCCTGCACAGCAAGAATCTACTGGGGTAACTCAGGATTTGATACGATTATCAGTTGGACTCGAAGATATTGAGGATCTAAAAGAAGATTTAAAAGAAGCTTTTAATAAAGTAAAAGTTAAAATTTAAAAGATCCAAAAATCGGTATCCTTTTTATAAGGATTTATAATAATGAGGGAGTATTAAAATAACCTCAAAGAAATTATAAAGAATGCTTCAAGAATTAGACATCTTAAACTATACTACAATAAAGGGAAGATCTATTGATCAGATTCATCTCACATACGAAGTATTTGGGAAACCTCTCTATACGGCACCAATTGTTTTAGTTAACCATGCTCTTACCGGCAATTCTGCTGTATGTGGAGAGCATGGTTGGTGGAACGGCTTGATAGGGAAAGATAAGTGCATTGATACCAATAGATACACCGTTTTGTCTTTTAATATTCCTGGAAATGGATATGATGGAAAAGAAGAAAACTTAATTGAAGAGTATAAAATATTTAATGCACGAGATATTGCTATTATCTTTTCTGAAGGGTTAAAACTATTGAAAATTGATAAACTACATGCTGTAATTGGAGGATCTGTTGGTGGTGGTATTGCGTGGGAATTAGCAGCTCTTAATCCTAGTTTAATTACCCATTTAATTCCGGTAGCTACAGATTGGAAATCTACAGATTGGTTAAAAGCTAATTGTTTGGTACAAGAACAGATTTTATTGAATTCTAAAAACCCTGTTCATGATGCCAGATTACATGCTATGCTGATCTATAGATCCCCAGAATCATTTAAGCAAAAATTTGATCGTACTTATAATGATGAAAAAGACATGTATAATATAGAAAGCTGGCTATTGTATCATGGAGAAAAACTAGACGGTAGATTTGCACTTTCTGCCTACAAGGAACTAAATCATATCCTGGCAAATATCGATATAACAGAAGGACGAGGAAATTTTGATGAAGTAGCCGCATCAATCCAATCCAATATTCATGTCATCAGTGTAGATTCTGATATATTTTTTACAGCGGCAGAAGATAGGGTTACATTTAAAAAGCTGAAAAGAGTAAAACAAAATGTTACTCATAAAATAATTAACTCGGTTCACGGCCACGATGCCTTTTTAATAGAATTTGAACAATTGAATGCATTATTGAAAGATGTGTTTTAAAGAAAAAGAAAAAATGAAAGTTTTAAAATTTGGAGGAAAATCACTTGCTAACGGAAAAGGAATTCATGCAGTGATAGATATAATTGAAGATAAGGTTAAAAATGGTGAAAAGATTACCGTTGTCCTTTCTGCTCGTGGTAATACAACTGATGAGCTTGAAGAAATTCTTGAAAAAGCCGTTAAAGGAAAAAATTACCAGTTGCAGTTAGAAGCACTTAAAAAATACCAAATTGCAGATTTTGATAATGCTGATTTTACCAAGGAGTTCGAAACATTAGACAAACTTTTTGAAGGAGTTTCACTTTTGGGAGACTATAGTAAGAGGGTAAAAGATCAAATACTATCACAAGGCGAAGTTGTTTCGGCCAAATTGGTAACGCAAATTCTTAAAGAGAAAAACATCAAAGCTAATTTTACCGATAGTAGAACTCTGATCATAACAGATGCCCAATTCGGAGATGCCCAGCCACTCGATAAGTTATCCAAAGAAAATGTAATTAATCACTTTCAAACGTATAATGGTACTACAGTAAATATTGTTACAGGTTTTATAGCATCTAATACCAAAAATGAAACAACCACTTTAGGAAGAAACGGAAGTAATTATACAGCATCATTGCTAGCAAATTATTTAGAAGCAGAGGAGTTACAAAGTTTTACTCATGTAAACGGGATCTATACGGCAAACCCAGACTTAGTGCCTGATGCTATAAAAATTGAAAAACTATCATTTACAGAAGCTAATGAATTAGCATATTTTGGAGCTAATATTTTACATGCAAAAACTATAATCCCATTAATTGAAAAGAATATCCCACTTAGGATTTTGAATACTTTTGATCATAAAAATAAAGGAACTTTAATTACATCAGAAGCGAGTGAAAAGGGAATCAAATCTCTTTCGGTTTTAGAAAATGTAGCTCTAATCAATCTTGAAGGAAGAGGACTCTTAGGGAAAGTAGGAGTAGATGCAAGAATATTTAAAGCACTAGCCCATAAAAATATTAGTGTTAGTATTATTTCACAAGGTTCATCAGAACGTGGGATAGGTTTTGTTGTCGAAGCTGATAAAGCAAAAGAAGCTAAATCTATATTAGAACAAGAATTCGAATCAGATTTTTATAAACGTGATGTTAGTGGGATTTCAATAGAAAAAGATGTCTCTGTGATTTCTATTATTGGCCAGGATCTAAGCACATTTCATAAGCCATACAATGCATTGATTAAGAATCAGGTAATTCCATTATTGTTTAATAATACGGTTACAGGAAAGAATGTGAGTTTGGTAGTGCGAAAAGAACAATTGCATCGCGCCTTAAATGTGATTCATGGTGAGATTTTCGAAATTTCTAAAAAAATCAACATAGCTATATTTGGTCATGGATTAGTAGGAGGTACGTTGATAGATCAAATCTTAAAATCTTCAGAGCAGATCGAAAAACGAAAAAAAATCAACCTCAATATTTTTGCAGTAGCAAATTCTAGAAAAGTACTCTTAGATAAAAACGGGGTCGCGCAAAACTGGAAAAATGCTATCGGTGAAAAAGGAATTTCATATACGGTTGAAGATGTGATTCGATTTGCAGATGATCATCATTTAGAAAACCTGATAGCTATTGATAATACAGCTAGTCAAGGGTTTACCGAAAACTATATCAATTTGGTAGAACACGGTTTTGATTTAGTTTCCTCTAACAAAGTAGCTAATACATTAAGTTTTAATTTTTATAAGAAATTAAGAGCTAGGCTAGAAGAAAATCAAAAACAATACCTGTATGAAACTAACGTAGGAGCTGGGTTGCCATTGATTGATACTATTAAATTACTGCATTTGTCAGGAGAAAATATAACTCGAATTAAAGGTGTTTTCTCTGGGTCACTAAGTTATTTATTTAATACTTTTTCTGTAGAAGAACGACCGTTTAGTGAGGTATTGCAAGAGGCAATTGATAAAGGATTTACTGAGCCTGACCCTAGAGAAGATCTATGTGGTAATGATGTAGGGCGAAAATTATTAATTCTAGCAAGAGAATTAGATTTAAGTAACGAATTTGAAGATATTAATATTCATAATCTAATTCCTGAAGAATTAAGGGCTGGAGAAGCAAAAGAGTTTTTAGGAAGGCTAAAAGAGTTGGATGTTGTTTATAAAAAAGTTAAAGAAGAGCAAAAACCTAATCATGTATTGCGATATATTGGTGATCTTTGGGGTGATTTGTCACAAGAGAAAGGGAATTTGGATGTTAAATTAGTTTCTGTACCTCAAAGTAGTGCGTTAGGACAGGTAAAAGGTTCCGACTCTATATTCGAGATTTATACAGAATCATATGGCGATCAACCTATCGTAATTCAGGGAGCTGGTGCCGGAGCAGCTGTAACAGCAAGAGGAGTGTTTGGAGATGTCTTACGATTAGCAGAAAAAGGATGAAATTATAATTGCGTTAGGGATTGAAGCGACATCCTTTTGTAACCCTATCACCCTAAAATAGAATCAAGGGATTTTGATAGATTATAAAAGATATAGCTGAAAGCCTGGCCCCTAATTGATTAGGGGAACGCCCAAAACAATATACAATGAAAATACAGCTAAAAAGAATAGACAACGATTATCATTTCGAATTAAAAAATGAAAGAGGGCATGTAACTTATATAGATAGTACGGCCAAAGTTGGAGGACATGACCAGGCACCAAGTCCAATGGAATACGTATTAATGGGAGTCGCTGGGTGTAGTGCTATTGATGTGATTTCTATTTTAAAGAAACAACGACAAGAAATTACAGGCTATAGAGCAGAAGTAGATGGTGCTCGCGAAGAAATTGATGGGGCAAAACCTTTTAAGAAAATTACGGTAACTGTTTATCTCGAGGGGGATATTGTTCCAGAAAAAGCACAGAGGGCTGCAGAATTGTCATTTGAGAAATATTGTTCGGTATCCAAAACATTAGAACCTACAGCTACAATAGAGTACAAGGTAGTGGTTAATAATAAAGAAGTATGAGCCTTAAAAATTTAAATTTTGAAACACAAGCGGTAAGAACGCAAACGGATAAAACACAGTTTTTAGAGCATTCTACTCCAATGTATTTAACCTCGGGCTTTGTTTTTGAAGATGCAGAAGAGATGAGAGCTGCTTTTGCAGAAGAGAAAGAACGAAATCTATATAGTCGCTTTAGTAATCCTAATACAACAGAATTTGTAGATAAGATTTGCAAATTAGAAGGAGCAGAAGACGGGTATGCATTTGCAACGGGTATGGCAGCAGTGTTTTCTACATTTGCTGCATTGTTAGATGCTGGTGATCATATTGTTTCGGCTCGGTCTGTATTTGGTTCTACGCATACTTTGTTTACCAAATATTTGCCAAAGTGGAATATAGAAACCAGTTATTTTAGAGTAGATGAGGTGGATAAAGTAGAAAGCTTGATCCAGCCCAATACAAAAATTATATATGCAGAATCTCCAACAAATCCGGGAGTAGATGTTTTAGATTTAGAATTGTTGGGAGCGATAGCAAAAAAACACAACGTGCTTTTGGTTATTGATAATTGTTTTGCGACTCCATATTTGCAAAACCCGATTAAGTTTGGTGCAGATTTAGTAATTCATTCTGCAACTAAGCTAATTGATGGCCAGGGAAGGGTTCTGGGAGGAGTGACTGTTGGTAAAAAAGAACTGATAAGAGAAATTTACCTCTTTTCGCGTAATACCGGACCATCACTATCGCCTTTTAATGCGTGGATATTGTCTAAAAGTTTAGAAACCTTGGCGGTTCGGGTAGATCGTCACTGTGAGAATGCACTAAAACTAGCAGAGTTTTTAGAATCACATCCTAAAATAAACTGGGTGAAATATCCATTTTTGAAATCTCATCCACAATATGAAGTTGCCAAAAAGCAAATGAAAATGGGAGGTAATGTTGTTGCTTTTGAAGTAAAAGGAGGTGTACAAGGAGGTAAAACTTTTTTTAATAGTGTACAAATGTGTTCTCTGTCTGCCAATCTTGGTGATACCAGAACCATAATTACACATCCCGCTTCAACAACACATAGTAAACTAGCCGAAGAAGATAAGCTTGTTGTTGGGATTACAGATGGAATGGTGCGTTGTTCTGTGGGGTTAGAGCATATCGATGATGTTATATCGGATATAGAACAAGCATTAGAAAAAATATAGAAGCTATAAAACTTCTTGTAGTATTAGTATAAAATGAAAAATGCTCTGAAAATTAATTTTTCAGAGCATTTTTTGATGAAAATTAATTAATTTTTACGGTTATATAAAATGACAACGCCCGTTTGACATGCATGTACCTGCATCACAAAATAAACGTACTCCACCTCTCCAGGTACAGCATTGATATCCGTTTTGATAACAACCAAAACCTCTTGCTCCCGAACCAGAGATTGAACTTTGTTCGGTTTTACTTAATAAGGAAACTCCTTTTAAATTTAAAATTTTTTTCATAAAATAATTTGTTTTAAGAATACACACAATATCCATTAGGTAGGCATTGCCCTACATCACAGAAATTTCCGTTACCAGTTTCTCTACAGCACTGATTTCCGTTTTGAAAACAAGGAGTCCCGCTGCGCGAACCCAAAATTTGACTTTGATCATTTTTACTTAATAGGGTAACTCCTCCTAAGTTTAAAACTTTTTTCATAATGTAATTTGTTTTAAGAATGAATAGAATTGCGCCTTTAAATCGGGGTATTATTGGTTAAATGAACAATTCTATAGATTTAGTTTCTCAAATTTAAAATTTGAATAAAGGATATATACCCCCGTAAACAGGGGAATATGTGTTTTTGATTATAAAAACAGGTTTTAGGAAAATGAGCAAATAAAAAAACTGAGGAATTCCTCAGTTTTTTTATTCAAAGAATTTAGAAGCTTATGGCCTTATTTTTTTGTCAGAGTAAAAATTTGACTTCCGGTAACTTCAAAAGTAATTCCTTGTTGTTCTACCGTTTCTTTGATGTCTTTTTTTATACTCATGGTTTGTGCTGTTAATGCAATAATATCAAAAGACGCATCTTTTTCGGCAACAGTAGTAATTAATTTGGTCCCATCTATTTTCCACTCCCCAGCTCCAATAAAATCTGGAATTGATTCTTCATAATCAATAGATTGTGTAGGGATAGTTATTTTTGCTACTAATGTAAACCCTCCAGAGCTAATAAAAGTATTGGGTTTATCGGTATCAGAAACTTCTGTAAAAGTTGCTTCTGCAGTATAATCTTTACCCGATATAGAATAACTGCCACTCACAGGTATGTTTTCAATAGTAGCAGTAACTTTCCCATTTTCAGATTTGACATCTGAAAGACTCCACTCGCCAGGGATTAAGGATTGATCAATTTCAATTGGAGAATCATCATCGTTGTTACAAGAAACAAATAGTAGGGTACTTGCTAAACATAAAAGCATTGCAAATCTTTTCATTTCGATTATATATTTTGGGTTAATATTACTTTTATCAACGAGTTAGAAATTCACATATTGTCAATTTTTCTAGACAAAATCTCTTTTTATGTGATTTTTAAGGATAATTAATAAAAGTTTAATAGGATGTTCTTCAATAAATTATACAAAGATTACAGGGTTGACTTAATAATCTACTAAGTTACTAGGGTTTTTGTTGAAAATATCATAATTCTTACGATTTTCTACAAGAACTTTTGAGATTTTTATGCTTTAAACAAAATATTATATATACATTTGTTTAATAATCTACTATTCCGATAGGGTAATAGATTTTTTGAAAAAAAATGATTTTAGATCAAATGATATTAGATAAAGTAGCTACACAGAAAACAACGTATCAGGATGATAAAACCTCTGAGAAACCAATACGTAGTATCGCAAAAGCAGTAAGCTGGAGAGTCGTGGGTACATTAGATACATTAATAGTGTCTTATGTGTTAACGGGAGAGATCGCTCTTGCTACTTCGATTGCATCTATTGATTTTGTGACAAAAATGATTCTGTATTTTTTTCACGAAAGAATTTGGAATCGTATTAAATGGGGGAAATAATTGCTATAGTAGAAAAACAAGTATAGTAGGCTATGAGTTTAACAGGAAAAGAAATAGAAAATTTAAATAAATCTCTAAAGGATAAAACACCTTTAGAAATTGTACAATGGGCAGTTTTAAATGCGAAAACTCCGGTTGTAACTACTAATTTTAGACCATATGAGGTTGCAATTCTTAATGTTTGTTCAAAAGCATTGTCAGATATTCCGGTAATATGGTGTGACTCTGGATACAATACTCCAAACACCTATAGACATGCCGAAGAGGTTATTGATATGCTAGCACTAAATGTTAAATTATATGTTCCTAAACAGACCACAGCACATAGAGATGTAACTATGGGAATTCCGGATATTGATGATCCCAAACATAAAATTTTTACAGAACAAGTAAAATTAGAACCATTTAGAAGAGCAATGTCGGATTTTACTCCTGATGTTTGGTTTACAAACCTAAGGAAAGGACAAACGGCACTTAGAGATTCGCTGGATATTGTAAGTATGGGTAAAGATGGAATTTTAAAAGTAAGTCCATTTTACTATTACAATGATGAAGAGTTAGATGTGTATTTAGAAGAACATAAATTACCTAACGAATTTAAATATTTTGATCCAACTAAAGTATTGGAAAATAGAGAGTGTGGATTACATACTAACTAATAAAATACGAAAAAGATAAGAATGGAAATACTAGAAAAGAAAATAGAACAATTAGAAGGGACGGCAGGAAATCTGGCTGGAGCATCTGTTCTTAAGGTAAATCCTTTGGAGAGTGAAGCAATTTATATTTTTAGAGAAGTAGTAGCACAGTTTGAAAAACCAGTATTACTTTTTTCTGGAGGAAAAGACTCTATTACTTTGGTACGATTGGCCCAGAAAGCATTTTATCCAGGAAAAATTCCTTTCCCTTTATTACATATTGATACGGGGCATAATTTTCCCGAAACTATAGAATTTAGAGATCGATTAGTTAAAGAGTTAGGGGTAGAACTTATTGTTCGCAATGTTCAGGATTCTATCGATCAAGGTAAGGTTATAGAAGAAAAAGGAAAATACGCTAGCCGTAATAGTTTACAAACTACCACACTTTTAGATGCTCTGGAAGAATTTAAGTTTGATGCAGCTATTGGTGGAGCTCGTAGGGATGAAGAAAAAGCCAGAGCCAAAGAACGTATATTCTCTGTTAGAGATGATTTTGGTCAATGGGACGAGAAAAACCAACGTCCTGAATTGTTTGATCATCTTAACGGAAAAATTGATTTAGGCCAAAATGTAAGAGTGTTTCCAATTAGTAACTGGACAGAATTAGATGTATGGAGCTATATCCAAAAAGAAGGAATCGAAATTCCGTCTATATATTTTGCTCATACCCGTAAAACATTTGTGAGAGATGGGATGATTTGGTCTGCCGAAGATGATGTTGTGTATAGAGAAGATGATGAAGTGGTAGAAGAAAGAATGGTGCGCTTTAGAACTGTTGGTGATATGTCATGTACCGCAGCAGTCCTTTCTGATGCAATCACTATAGATAAAGTAGTATCAGAGATCAGAGAATCTACAATTTCAGAACGAGGAGCTCGTATCGATGATAAACGATCAGAAGCTGCGATGGAAAAACGAAAACAACAAGGATATTTCTAAAATTAGTTCCTGGTTATTAGTTTTCTAATGATTAGTGAGAATATAAATTAAGGATCAAAATAATTGGTGATAGTATTGGTAAAGGAATCTTTTATAAGTCATAAAAAAGATCTTCAACAAAAAACTATTAACCATCAATCAAATTAAGATGGATGTATTAAAAATAGCAACAGCAGGAAGTGTAGATGATGGTAAAAGTACCTTGATCGGTCGTATTCTATATGATACAAAATCATTAACGACAGATAAATTAGAAGCAATTGAAACCAGAAGTAAAGCCAATGGTTTTGATTATTTAGATTTTTCGTTGGCTACAGATGGATTAGTAGCCGAACGTGAACAAGGGATTACTATTGATGTTGCTCATATCTACTTTTCTACAAAAACCAAAAGTTATATTATAGCCGATACCCCTGGGCATATTGAATATACCAGAAATATGGTTACCGGAGCATCGACATCACAAGCCTCTATCATTTTGGTAGATGCTCGTAAAGGTGTAATAGAACAAACTTATCGTCACTTTTTTATCAATAACCTGTTAAGAGTTAAAGACGTGATTGTAGCAGTTAACAAAATGGATTTGGTAGATTTTTCTCAGGAAAAATATGAAGCTATTAAAGCCGATTTTGAAACATTGATCGAAAAAAGTGACTACAAAGAACAGAATATAACATTTATCCCGGTAAGTGCATTGCAGGGCGATAATGTGGTAGATAAATCTGAGAATACCCCATGGTATACCGGGCAAACTTTACTAGAGCACTTAGAGAAATTAGATGCGCAGGATGTATATGAAAAAGCTCAGGTACGTTTTCCAATTCAAACGGTAATTCGTCCTAAAAAAGATGAGTTTCATGACTTTAGAGGATATGCAGGTAAATTATACGGAGGCGACCTTTCTGTTGGAGATGAAGTAACAATTTTACCTTCATTAACTACGTCAAAAGTAAAAGAAATTTACTTCTTTGATCAGAAATTTGATACCGCAGGTAGAGGGAGTTCTTGTACTATTACTTTAGAAGATGATGTAAATGTAAGTCGAGGAGATATGATTGTAAAATCATCAGAGAAGCCTCGGGTAGAAAAACAATTGACTGCAACAGTATGTTGGATGGATAGTAAAGACCTAAATCCAGGAACAAATTACTTTATACAAAGTGGAAGTAATAGAATTCTAGTAAAAGTGAAAAGTATAAACGGAACCATAGCAACCGATTTTTCTGGAGACGATACTTCAAAAAATGCTTTGAGTTTAAACGAAATAGGAAAAGTTCAGATACAGTTGAGCAAACCTTTAGCAGTTGATTCTTATAGCAAGAATAAAGCTTCAGGATCATTTATATTAATAGATTCACAAACCAATACTACTTCAGGAGTTGGTTTTATAGAATAAATATAAGTCATTCTTTATAGGAAGAAAAACAAAAAATTAGAATCATAAAACCATCATACAAAAGTCATAACTATGACCTTTTTTAAAGGCAGAAATACGAAAAAAGATGCAAAGTTTTAGAACCGAAATAGAAAACCCAATTGTTCAAAAAGATGTTATAGAATTAGCTAATAAAATTGAGCAATTCCATAAGGGTAAGATTGATGAAGAAAAATTTCGTAGCCTTCGTTTGGCACGTGGTGTATATGGTCAACGCCAGGAAGGAGTGCAGATGATTCGTATTAAGTTACCCTATGGTAAAGTGTTGAGTAATCAACTAAGACGTATTTGCGAAGTTTCTGATGAGTATTCCAGAGGAAGATTGCATATCACGACACGCCAGGATATTCAGATTCATTATGTAGATTTAAATAGAACCCCAGAACTTTGGGCAGAGTTAGAAAAAGATGATGTAACGTTAAGAGAAGCTTGTGGTAATACAGTTCGTAATGTAACTGCATCAGAAACTGCCGGAATTGATCCAAAAGAACCTTTTGATGTATCACCTTATGCAGATGCATTATTTCGTTTCTTTTTAAGAAACCCTATCTGTCAGGAAATGGGACGTAAATTCAAAGTTTCTTTTTCAGGAACTGAAGAAGATACAGGACTATCCTATATGCATGATCTTGGCTTTATTGCTAAAATTGAAAATGGAGTTAGAGGATTTAAAGTAATGCTAGGCGGTGGATTAGGGTCGCAACCAAGACATGCAGATGAGTTGTACAATTTCTTGCCATCAGAAAAGATTATTCCTTTGATGGAAGGGGTTTTGAGGATTTTTGATCGTCATGGTGAACGAAAAAGTAGAGCCAAGGCAAGAATGAAGTTTTTACTTAAAGACATAGGAGTTGAAGCGTTCAAAGAATTAGTAGAAGCAGAACAAAACGCAATAGAACAGAAAACTGTTGTGATTGATGCAGAAGCATATAAAACTTCAGTTCCAGTTGAAGTTGAAGCACCTCAAGTAGAGATCAAAAACCAAAAAACCTTTGACCTGTGGAAATCTACCAATGTAATAGCACAAAAACAAGAGGGGTATGTAGCCATAGGTGTCAAAGTACTATTAGGAGATTTTTATACTGATAAAGCTAGATTACTAGCAGATTTAGTTGAGAAATATGCGGCAGGAGAAATAAGATTATCATTGCGCCAGAATATTTTGATCCCTTTTGTAAAAGAAGATATAGTACCGTTTTTCTATCAAGAATTAGAAAAATTAGGATTTGTAGAATCTGGTTACAATAAAGCAGTAGATATAACCGCTTGCCCAGGAACAGATACCTGTAATCTAGGAATTGCAAGTAGTACAGGTATTGCCGAGGAACTAGAACGAGTAATCAAGACAGAATACCCTCAATATCTTGAAAAAGAAGATTTGGTGATCAAAATTAGTGGATGTATGAATGCTTGCGGGCAACACAATATGGCAAATATTGGTTTTCAGGGAATGTCTGTGCGTACTAAGGATAAATTAGTTGCACCTGCATTACAAGTATTATTAGGAGGAGGGAACTTAGGAGATGGTAATGGTCGTTTTGCGGATAAAGTAGTAAAAATACCAAGTAGAAGAGGGCCAGAAGCATTACGTAGAATTCTTAATGATTTTGAAGCAAATGCTAACGGTAAAACTTTTATAGACTATTATACCGAGCAAGGAGAAAAGTATTTCTATGATTTTCTTACCGATTTATCTAATGTAGATAGTCTTACTCAAGAAGATTTTATTGATTGGGGAACAGAAGAGAATTATGTAAAAGCAATCGGAGTAGGAGAATGTGCAGGAGTAGTTATAGATTTAATAGCTACTTTGTTCTTAGAAAGTGAAGAGAAAATAGAAAATGCGAAAATATCTTTTGAGAATGAAATATACTCTGATGCTGTATATCATGCATACAGCTCATTAGTTAATTCTGCAAAAGCATTATTATTAGCCGAAAACAAAAAAACAAATACACATGCAGGAATCATTCGTCAGTTTGACGAAGAATTTGTCGCAAGCGGAAAAGTACAATTAGAAGGAACATTTGCAGACTTGATTTATCAACTTCAAAAAAATGCACCCACTAGAGATTTTGCAGTAGATTATATAAAAAATGCAGAGCAATTTTTGCAAAAAGTGCAGGAGTTTAGAGCTGTTGAAGTAGAAAATGCATAAAGAAAATAATGAATAGTAAAACACCAAAATTAACAGTAGTAGGAGCAGGTCCGGGAGATCCGGATTTGATCACTCTTAAAGCAATTAAAGCTTTAGAGTCTGCAGATGTGGTGTTATATGATGCACTCATTAATGAAACCTTATTGGGTTACGCGTCTAATGCAGAGAAGATATTTGTTGGTAAAAGAAAAGGATGCTATGCATATCAACAAGAACAGATTAATGAATTAATAGTAAGTAGAGCCAAGAGCCATGGGCATGTAGTGCGATTAAAAGGAGGAGATCCTTTTATTTTTGGACGTGGAGCAGAAGAGATTGATTATGTACAACAGTTTGATGTAGAAACCAATATGGTTCCGGGGATATCATCATCTTTAGCTGTTCCAGCATACCAGGGAATCCCGTTAACAAAAAGAGGATCCTCAGAAAGCTTTTGGGTAATTACAGGAACTACAAAATCCCACAAATTATCACAGGATATATGCCTGGCAGCAAAATCAAATGCAACTGTGGTAATTTTGATGGGAATGAGTAAGTTGAATGAAATAGTTAGTATCTTTGCTGCCGAAAATAAGCAAGACATTCCAGTAGCTATTATCCAAAACGGAACCACAGAAAAAGAGAAGTTTGGATACAGTACAATAGAGAATATTGAGGAAGTAGTTTTAGAAAAAGAATTATCCTCACCAGCAATTATTATAATAGGAGAAGTGGTAAGCCAACGAGTTCGACTAGCTTCGATTTATAATGAAGTTCGAGAAGAAATTGTATCTTAATAGTTTGGGACTAGCTTAAAGATGAAAGAAAGAAACAATTTATATCCAGTTTTTTTAAAGGCTGCAAACCTTGAAACCCTTATCGTAGGAGGAGGAAATGTAGCAGAAGAAAAACTTACGTTCTTATTAAAATCTAGCCCAGATGCTAAGGTGACTATAGTGTCATCAATGTTTAGAGAAGGTACAATAGCATTAGCAAATAAGTTTGGAGTGGAAATGATACATAAAAAATATCACAAACGTTTTCTTAAAGGAAAACATATTGTGATTGCTACCACAGATGTTCCTAAAGTTAATATGCAGGTGTATAAAGATTGTAGGAAACGAAGTATACTGGTTAATGTAGCAGATAATCCGCCGTATTGTGATTTTTATATGGGCGCGATTGTAACCAAAGGCAATGTAAAAGTGGCAATCTCTACTAATGGGAAATCACCAACTACAGCCAAACGATTACGTCAGTTTTTTGAGGAAGCGATACCTGAAAATATTGATGATTTAGTTAAAAATTTAAACGAGTACAGAAAAACAATAAAAGGTAATTTTGAAGAAAAAGTGGAGACACTAAACGAATTTACCAAAGGATTAATAGGAAAAAAAGAAGTTGAAAAATGATCAAGACTGATATTTTAATAATCGGAGCGGGACCAACAGGACTATTTACTGTTTTTGAAGCAGGATTACTGAAGTTAAAGACGCATCTTATTGATGCCTTACCACAACCAGGTGGGCAATGTTCAGAAATATATCCCAAAAAACCAATATATGATATTCCTGGTTTTCCAGAAATACTTGCAGGAGAATTGGTAGATAACCTAATGGAGCAAATAAAACCTTTTAAACCCGGGTTTACTCTAGGAGAAAGAGCAGAAACTATCGAGAAATTAGAAGATGATACTTTTTTGGTAACTACCAATAAAGGAACACAACATAATGCACCGGTAGTTGCAATTGCTGGAGGATTGGGTTCTTTCGAGCCTCGTAAACCACCGATTCCAAATATTGCTGATTTCGAAGATAAAGGAGTAGCGTATATCATACGTGATCCAGAAGTATATAGAGATAAACGAGTTGTAATTGCAGGAGGAGGAGACTCTGCTTTAGATTGGTCGATTTTCTTGGCAGATGTGGCCAGTGAAGTAACTCTAGTGCACAGGCGAAACGAATTTCGTGGCGCTTTAGATTCGGTAGAAAGAGTAGCAGAGCTTTCCAAATTAGGAAAAGTAAACCTGATTACTGAAGCTGAAGTAAAAGAATTGAAAGGTGATGACCACATTACAGCAGTTGGTATAAAACATAAAACCAAAGGTGAAATTATTTTAGATACAGATTACTTCATCCCGTTATTTGGATTATCCCCAAAATTAGGACCAATAGGAGATTGGGGATTAGAGATCGAAAAAAATGCGATCAAAGTAGATAATTCATACGATTACCAAACTAATATCCCGGGAATTTACGCTATTGGTGATGTAAATACATATAAAGGAAAACTAAAATTAATCCTTTCTGGTTTTCATGAAGCAGCCATTATGTGTCAGAGTGCTTATCAAAGAATCTTTCCAGATAAAAAGTATGTGATGAAATATACAACCGTTGGTGGAGTAGAAGGATTTGATGGAACTAAAAAAGAAGCTAAAAAAGAAGTAGTAAAAGCTATTAATTAGAAAAGAGTTTATTTTAAAAATAAAGCAGGTGTATACCGAAAATCAATTTTCGGTATACACCTGTCCTTTTTTTAGAACCCTATGAACAAAGATTAAATTGCTTCAATATCTCATTTTAACGTTATTAAAAATGGTATAATAGATTACAAAATAGGTTGTACTTCTATGAAATGATGTGTTTTGTAGAAAAAAATTTTAAACCCTGTTTTTTTTCTTTACCTATGGTTCTAATTTTTTTTAAACGTTCTTATGAAAAAGCTATTTTCTATTCTTTCGATTGTTTTTGTGTTAATTGCTTGTAAAAATAAAGCTGAAACTGAAAAAAGTGTAATTACTAAAAACAAAATATCTGTTTATGCATGGGCACATTTACCCGAAAATGCATCAGATGAAGAATTGAAAAAACAATTTCAGGAATTAAAAAATAAAGGAATAGATGGTTTAATGTATTCTGCAGGCCATGATCCTTTAATCTATAAAAGAGTTGGTAAAATTGTTAAGCAAACGGGAATGGAGTTTCATGCATGGATACCGACCATGATACAAAACTCTAATCCAAAATTAAAACCAGAATGGTATGCTATTAATCGAAATGGTGAATCTGCATATGATAAACCGGCATATGTTTCGCATTACCAGTTTTTATGCCCTAATAAAGATGAAGTGTATGATTTCCTTAAAAACCTTTACAGAAGTGTTGCTGATGTAGAAGAAGTAGATGGAATTCATCTAGACTATATCCGGTTTCCAGATGTGATTTTGGCAAAAGGATTATGGGAAAAATATAACCTGGTAATGGATAAAGAATATCCCCAATTTGATTATTGTTACTGCGATAAATGCGTTCATGATTTTAAATCATTATCAGGTATTGATATTAAAGATGTTGAAGATCCTTCGCAAGTAGGAGAATGGAAACAATTTCGTTATGATTTGATAACTAAAATGGTGAATAGATTGGCAGATGTAGTGCATGACAAAAATAAAGTGATTAATGCGGCAGTGTTTCCAGGACCAAATTCTATTGCAAAAAAATTAGTAAGACAAGAGTGGAATACATGGAATTTGGACGCGTTTTTCCCTATGAATTATAATGACTTCTATCTAGAAGATACAAAATGGATTGGCGAGCTAACAAAAGAAGAAGTAACTGCTGTTAATAGTAAGAAACCTGTTTATAGTGGTTTATTCATTTGTCCGAAACCTAAAAATAAAGCAAATGAAACAGATCCCGAAAATCATGGGCTATTACCCGAAGAATTAGAAGCCGCAATTATTGAATCTATTCAAAATGGAGCCACTGGCATTTGTTTATTTACACCAAATAGGATGACAGATGCACATTGGGAAGTCTTGCAAAAAACAATTAATAAAGATTTTTAAATATGAGAATAGCATCAATAGATATTTTTAGAGCTTTAACAATGGTTTTAATGATCTGGGTAAATGACTTCTGGACACTTACAGATATTCCTAAGTGGCTTCAACATGCGACTGCTAGTGAAGATTATATGGGTTTTTCTGATATTATTTTTCCGTTGTTTTTATTTATTGTTGGCCTTAGTATTCCTTATGCAATCGAAAATAGACTTGCTAAAAAAGAAAGTAAAACTTTAATAGCAAAGCATATAATTATAAGATCTTTTTCATTGTTGTTAATTGGTTTTTTTATGGTAAACTATGAAACAGCTCACCATGAAAGCATTATTATTGGAAAATATTTTTGGGGTTTACTTATGGCCCTGGCCATATTATTAATTTGGATGAATTGGAAAAAAAGTCCAATTCAAAAAAAATGGCATGTTTATTTTCATGTCTTAGGAATTATTATACTTATTTTTTTGGCAGTTATATACAATGGAGGTTCTAGGGGGGAGAGTTGGATGAAAATACATTGGTGGGGTATTTTAGGACTTATTGGTTGGGCTTATGTCATAAATGGGTTAATTTACCTATATAGTAAAAGGAATATTACGATAATGGTTATTTTATGGGTGATTTTTAACCTGCTCTCTATATTGAATCAGACCGATAAGCTAATTTTCGAAAATGATAATATTACTTTTTTCTCTACATTATATACAGGTACTATTCCCGCATTTACTACTGCTGGTATTGTAGCAACATTAATATTTAAAAAGTTATCAGGAACAAACATAAAATGGCGATATATAAGTTTAATAGGATTAGGAGTACTACATGTTATTTATGGAATAGCAACCAGACCATATTGGGGTATTTCTAAAATACAAGGAACACCATCTTGGTTAGCTATCTGCACAGGAATAGGTTTTCTTATGTTTACAATATTGTATTACATCACAGATGTGAAAAAACAAACTAGCTGGGCAAAGATAATTGCTCCGGCTGGTACAGCAACATTAACATGTTATATGATCCCTTATTTTTTATATCCAATGTATGCCATTACCGATATTAAATTTCCTGATATTTTGAACTCTTCTGGCTTAGGGCTGTTTATATCTTTTATCTTTTCTTTATTAGTAGTCGTTTTTACCGGCTGGTTAGAACAAAAAAAATATAAGCTAAAACTGTGATATCTTCTTTTTTTCCCCTATTTCTTTAACATAATAATGATGAAAGGTAGATAATAGTATTGATTTTATTTTTTTTCATTAAGAGATACTTTTTTTTATTGGTTTAGTTTTTATAAAATAGATGTTAATAAATGATTATTATTTGAATGATTTTTTATAAGATTCAGTATATTTGATCCTTCAAAATCTTCATAATTACTGGTTTAAAAAAACGAGATACGACTCTTAGATAAAATACGCTAAACAATTTAAAATAAAATGCAAAAGACCTTAAATAAAATCGGTAAGGTCTTTGATTATATTTGTAAACAGAAATAAAAAGATATGTCAGATGTTACCATAAAAATAAAAGATAGAGAAGGTGTAGTACATGAGATACAAGCACCGACAGATATGGCTATGAATTTAATGGAGGTTTGTAAAGCTTATGAATTACCAGTAGAAGGAACCTGTGGGGGAATGGCCATGTGTGCTTCTTGTCAATGCTATATTTTATCTGATCACAAATTACCAGAAATGGGACAGGATGAAGATTTGATGTTAGCAGAAGCCTTTTATGTAGAGGATAATAGTAGATTAGGATGTCAAATCCCAATTACTCCCGAGTTGGATGGATTAGAAATAGAATTGGCCCCGGAGTCTTAATTATATTATTCTCCCAGGATTTTAATAGATTCTTTTTTGGGTTTTTTAATTCTAACGGTAATTTTTTGATATTCCCAGTTAGCTCCTTTTTTATAGGCTACGATATCTAGTTTAGCTTTTCCTTTGGTGCCTCTAATTCCTACGGTTAATGCAATTGAAGTATTGTGATTTGAATATTCAACTTCTCCTTCTAGTAACCGAAAGAAATCTATAGGAGATAGTTCACCTAATTTTTCAATAACACGATCGTTTTTTTTAGCTATTTCAAGAGCATTTCCTGTAAGATCGGGTTGAACATAAACAGATCCGTATCTAAATGCAGCATTACCCGTCATCATAAAAAACACGAATATACAAATAACTATCCCTGTTGTAGGAAGCACCCATTTCCAATTTCGATTCCACCAACTTTTTTTAGAAATTAATTCGTTCATGATAGCGAATAGTATTGTTGTTAAGCTCTTTTTTATAAAGACCCCTTGTTAAATATATTTGTTGCAATACTCACAAAAGACAAAAGGTGTTTTCCTCTTGTAATAGATGTATTACACTTATATAAAATGGGGTTTTTGACCCCGTTTTTTGACCTGTTTTGATTGTATTTTTGAATTGAGAAAATAGACTTAAAACATTGTTAGGAGTATTTGTCTAATGAGAACTAACATAACTACAGTATAAAAAAACACAAAAAACAAAGGGGCATGAGAACAAAAAAAAATCGATTTAATTTAGGCATTTCCATTCTTTTATTAGCAAGTATATTATTATTTACAAATTGTGAAAAAGAATCAATTGTAAACGAAGAATTAAACACATTAAATACAGAACAAGAAGAATTCCTCACTAAAGCAAAAGAGAATTATTTGAAGGAAAACGGAATCAATATTGATATCATAGATATCGATTGGTGTTCTATTATACCAAATTTGTCTGGGTATTATTATGCTAATGATGGAGGGCATTATTATGTTAGACATATTGGAAATAAGGTGTACTGGTTTGGGGAACATCCATCAGGTATTTGGGCCAATGTTTTTAAGGGTACTGTTAGTGGTAAAATAATTACCGGAAGTTTTTATGATGTGCCTAAAGGTAAAATAGCAGGAAGTGGGAATTTAACATTGTCTATAGGTTGTTTTGGAAGTGGTTTTACCAAAATATCCGGGAGTAATTTCGGAGGTTCAGTTTGGACAAAAACCGTAAGGCCTTCGCATCTCCCTCGTCCACGTCAGGCAGGATTTGGAGTTGTGAATGATAGCAATAATATTACCGGTCGATGGGTTGGCGATGATGGAGGTATTTACTATATAAGACAAATAGGTAATATGGTAGTTTGGTTTGGAGAACGTAATTTTGTAAATGGTCGCCCTACATGGTCCAATGTTGCCTGGGGGAGTCGTTTCTATAGCCAGTTATGGTTAGATTGGGTTGATGTTCCTAAAGGGAATACAAATAACGGAGGAATTCTAAGAGGATTTGTCGAAGGGCCAAATTATATATCTCTAGGGCATAATACTGGAGGTTTTGGAGGTTCAGAGCTTCGAAGGTAATATAAATATATACATATAAAATAGAGATTACCCTTTTGGGTAATCTTTTTTTGTTAATACGAGGTGAAATTGATAAATAAACTTGCATAACAAAAGGCTATGTCTTTTATTTGCACTTAAATTAACAGCAATTGCTGTTTAGTTCATATATATTTTAATTGTTATCGAGAAAGGTGGAGGGAATAGACCCTATGAAACCTTAGCAACCCTTTATCCTGTAAAGAAGGTGCTACATTCTATCCGTTGTAACGGTATAGATAACCAAAACTCATAGCTCAGCTATGTTTTCCATTTATTTTTCTTGATACACTTTCTTTACTTAAATAAAGAATTAAATAATGTTTTGTTTTTCCAGTGTTTGGTTTATACTTAGTATAGATTACGGTTGGAATACACAATAATATTTGATAATTGATGAAAGACATATACAAAATACTAGAAGAGAGAATCCTTGTGCTCGATGGAGCCATGGGAACCATGCTGCAAAGGCATAAGTTTACAGAAGAAGATTTTAGAGGAGAACGATTCAAGGATTGGCCTGTTCCTGTACAGGGTAATAATGATTTGTTGAGCATTACTCAGCCCGAAGCAATAAAAGAAGTACATCGACTTTATTTTGAAGCAGGTGCAGATATTGTAGAAACCAACACCTTTTCGGGAACAACCATAGCTATGGCTGATTATGAAATGGAAGATTTGGTTTATGAACTAAATTATCAGTCGGCAAAAATTGCCAAAGAAGTAGCAGATGAGTTGACAGAAAAAGAACCTCATAAACCTCGTTTTGTAGCAGGATCTATTGGCCCAACAAACAGAACAGCAAGTATGTCTCCCGATGTAAATGACCCAGGATATAGAGCAGTAACTTTTGATGAATTAAGAATCGCTTATAAACAACAGGTCGAAGCACTATTAGATGGAGGTGTAGATATTTTATTGGTAGAAACCATTTTCGATACATTAAATGCCAAAGCAGCACTTTTTGCAATTGAAGAGGTAAAAGATGAAAAAAATATCGATGTTCCAATTATGGTAAGTGGTACGATAACAGATGCAAGTGGTAGAACATTATCGGGCCAAACAGCAGAAGCATTTTTAATTTCGCTATCTCATATTCCGATGTTATCTGTTGGATTTAATTGTGCATTGGGAGCAAATCAATTAACTCCTTATTTAGAAGTTTTAGCTCAGAAAGCAAGTTTTGGAATATCTGCACATCCTAATGCCGGACTGCCAAATGCGTTTGGAGAGTATGACGAAACACCAGAACAAATGGCAGAACAGATTAAAGAATACATGGAAAAAAACTTAGTAAATATTATAGGCGGTTGTTGTGGGACCACTCCAGAACATATCAAAGCAATAGCAGATTTAGCAAAAGATTATAAACCAAGAGTAGTAGGAGTAGAAGTATAGCATATGAGTACTAAGGAAAAAAGAAAATATCTTAAACTCTCTGGTCTGGAGCCAATGATTGTTTCTGCTGAAACGAATTTTATTAACGTTGGAGAACGAACTAATGTAGCAGGGTCACGCAAGTTTTTACGTTTAGTCAAGGAAGAAAAATTTGATGAAGCTTTAGATATAGCAAGGCATCAGGTAGAAGGAGGAGCACAGGTCATTGATATCAATATGGATGATGGCTTAATCGATGGTAAGGATGCAATGGTAAGATTTCTTAATCTTATAATGGCAGAACCAGATATTGCCCGAGTACCCATTATGATAGATAGCTCTAAATGGGAAATCATCGAAGCTGGATTGCAAGTAGTGCAAGGAAAATGTGTGGTAAATTCTATAAGCCTTAAAGAAGGTGAAGAAGAGTTTATATCACATGCAAAAGCCATAAAAAGATATGGTGCTGCTGTAATTATAATGGCATTTGATGAGGTAGGACAAGCAGATAATTATGAGCGTCGTATCGAAATCTCAAAACGATCTTATGATATATTGGTTAACAGACTGAGTTTTCCACCAGAAGATATCATATTTGATTTAAATATATTTCCGGTTGCAACCGGAATGGAAGAGCATCGTAAAAATGCCATCGATTTTATTGAAGCCACACGATGGGTAAGAGAAAATCTACCACATAGTAGTGTAAGTGGTGGTGTAAGTAATGTTTCATTTTCCTTTAGAGGAAATAATACAGTTCGCGAAGCTATGCATTCCGTTTTTTTGTATCATGCAATTAAGGCCGGAATGAATATGGGGATTGTAAATCCTGCAATGTTAGAGGTGTATGACGATATTCCTAAAGATCTTTTAGAACATGTAGAAGATGTAATTCTGGATCGAAGAGATGACGCTACCGAACGACTATTGGATTTTGCAGAAACGGTTAAAGGAACCAGTAAAGAGAGGGTGGTTGATCTTTCCTGGAGAGAAGAACCATTACAGGATAGAATTACAAGAGCCCTTGTGAAAGGGATTGATCAATATATAGTAGAAGATGTAGAAGAAGCAAGGCAAATAGCAGATAAACCCATAGAAGTTATAGAAGGAAATCTGATGACAGGAATGAATGTTGTTGGTGATCTTTTTGGATCTGGTAAAATGTTTTTACCTCAGGTAGTCAAATCCGCCAGAGTAATGAAAAAAGCAGTAGCGTATTTACTTCCATTTATTGAAGAAGAAAAGAAAAAGAATGCACTTTCTGGGGGTGTCGTAAAAGAAAATGATTCTAATGGCCGCATTTTAATGGCAACGGTAAAAGGTGATGTGCATGATATTGGTAAAAATATTGTTTCGGTAGTATTAGGATGTAATAATTATGAAATTGTAGACCTTGGTGTAATGGTTCCTCCTGATAAAATTATTCAGACGGCAATCGATGAACAAGTAGATATCATTGGATTAAGTGGCTTGATAACTCCATCTCTAGATGAAATGGTTCATCTAGCTAAAGAAATGGAACGTAAGAATTTCAATATTCCTTTATTGATTGGTGGGGCAACTACATCAAAAGCTCATACCGCAGTTAAGATCGATCCACAATATAAAAATGCAGTAGTGCACGTTAATGACGCATCAAGAGCGGTAACAGTTGTTGGTGATTTACTGAATAAAAGAAGCAACCAAAAATATGTAGGTAATCTTAAAGAAGATTATGAAAAATTTAGAGATGGATTTCTAAAGAGAACAAAACAAAAAGAATATCTGAGTATCAAGGAAGCCAGAAAAAATAAATATGTAATTGATTGGCAAACCTCCGAAATTGTAACACCAAACAAACTAGGAGTTAAGGTTATAGAAGATTTTGATTTGAAAAAACTAGAACCTTATATCGATTGGTCTCCGTTTTTTAGATCCTGGGACTTACATGGTAAATACCCTGCTATTTTAACTGATACCGTGGTTGGAGAACAAGCTACATCTTTATTTAAAGATGCGCGAGAATTATTGCAAAGAGTGTTTGATGAAAAATTATTAGGAGCAAAAGCCGTATATGGATTGTTCGAGGCTAATATGGTAGATGATGATGATATTGAGGTGTCTTCAGAACAAGGAGTTTTTAAATTCAGAACACTACGTCAACAATTAAAAAAACATGCAGGAAAACCCAATTTTGCGTTGTCTGATTTTGTAGCACCAAAAGAAAGCGGAATTCAAGATTATATGGGATGTTTTTGTGTAACAACAGGTTTTGGAACGAAGGAACTTGCAGAAGCTTTTGAAGCTGATCACGATGACTATAATTCTATTATGATTAAGGCATTAGCAGATCGTTTAGCCGAAGCTTTTGCAGAATATTTACATAAAAAAGTACGTATAGAAGATTGGGGATATGCTAATGATGAATCATTAACCAATGAAGAATTAATAAAAGAAGCCTATAAAGGTATTCGACCCGCACCTGGATATCCAGCTTGCCCGGATCATCTCGAAAAGATAACAATTTGGGAATTACTTCGTGTTAAAGAACAAATCGGAGTAGAATTAACCGAAAGCCTGGCTATGTGGCCGGCAGCATCTGTATCTGGATATTATTTTGCTAATCCCGAAGCTCGATATTTTGGATTAGGAAAAATGAAAGAAGATCAGGTAAAAGATTTTGCAAAACGAAAGAATATAGATTTTGAGTATGCAAAGAAATGGTTGAGTCCCAATATAGTGGACTAAATAAATACGAACCCAATGAGTATAAAAGATAGCATTAGAAAGTATGATGAGGTTTTTGAAGGAGAGCCATGGTTTGGTACTTCTATATTAAAATCATTAGAGCATATTCCTGCACTTTTTTGGAATGAAAAGCCGAAAAAAGTGTCGCACTCTATATCAGAACTAGTATATCATCTTATAGATTGGAGAGGGTTTGTTATCGAAAAACTAAAAGAAAATAGAGCTTTTGATATTGATTTAAACTCTGAAAAGGATTGGAGAAAAAATGTTTCAATACGAAATGAAAAAGAAAAGAAAAAAACTCTTGAAGAATTAGTCGAAACTCAAAATATAATATGCGAATTGCTATTAACAAAACCAGATTCATGGCTGAATGAACAAGTAGCTGGCCGTCAATATCGAAATGGATACATGGTAAATGGAGTGATACAGCATGATATATATCATTTGGGACAAATCAATATGGTATATAGTCAATTAAAATAAAGAATAAGGTATTTTGTAAAGAAGAGACTTCATGTTAACACTTTGTATACGATACAGAGATATTAAAAACGTAAGTCTAAAAATACAGATAATGATAATTATCCTAATACCAAAAATGATAAACGAAGAATCAGGAATTATAGATTAGATGAAAGTAACAGATCACATAAAAAAAGCTAAAGAAAAAACATTATTTTCTTTTGAATTAATACCGCCTCAAAAAGGGAGAAGCATACAAGAATTATATGATAATATTGACCCATTAATGGAGTTTAATCCTCCTTTTATTGATGTGACTACGTCTCGGGAGGAATTTATTTATATAGATAGAGAAGGGTTGTTAGATAAAAAACTAACCCGTATGCGACCAGGTACTGTAGGTATTTGTGCTTCGATTACTCATAAATACAATGTAGATACAATCCCTCATGTGTTATGCGGTGGGTTTACCAAAGAAGAAACAGAATATTTATTGGTAGATTGTCACTATTTGGGTATTGAAAATGTAATGGCTTTACGTGGTGATGCAATGAAGGAAGAAAAATATTTTACCCCTACCAAAGGAGGGCATAGTTATGCTAATGAGCTGGTAGAGCAGATATTGAATATGAATAAAGGAAAATTTCTTCATGAAGTGATTGAAACAGATAACAAATCCGATTTTTGTATTGGAGTTGCCGGCTACCCAGAAAAACATATGGAAGCTCCTTCTGTAGATTCTGATATCAGAAGATTAAAAGACAAAGTAGATGCAGGAGCAGATTATGTAGTGACCCAAATGTTTTTTGATAACAAAAGATATTTTGATTTCGTGAAAAGAGCTAGAGAAGCAGGAATTAAAGTGCCTATAATCCCTGGGATTAAACCCGTAGCAGTAAAAAGACATTTACAATTATTACCTCAGGTTTTTAAACTGGATATGCCAGATGAATTGGTGAGAGCAGTAGAGAAATGTAAAACAAATAAGGAAGTCAGAGAGGTAGGAATTGAGTTTGCAATACAACAATCTAAAGAACTGATGGAGTTTGGAGTTCCTGTATTGCATTATTATTCAATGGGTAAATCTGATAATATTAGAAAGATTGCCGAGGGAGTCTTTTAAAAAAACATTCTTTCCTAAACATAAGAGAACGGCAATTATTGCCAATTTTAAGTATATAATTTTAGTGTAACCCTGTTAGATTAAGGTCTAGCAGGGTTTTTTTATGAACTATAAACAGCATAAAATAGTTGCTTTTTTATCAGATTCACTGTTTACAGGGAACTTTTCATCCTGCACAAAACGGATTTTTTCACCTGTATTACTGCAGTGATAGAAAAATACTCTAAAAAACTTTAAACTAAAACAAATGAAAAATTTGAAATTCTTTGTTGTGCTATTCATTAGAGCAATGGTTATATCATGCTCTAGTGATGATGACTCTTTAACTTCTGAAACTGCAAATGCTGCAAAAAAATAAGACCTTAGGTAAAACTGTAAAAGCAGACGTTTCTGAACTTTTATATTTTTAATATGCTGATTTTAAGATATTTGTAGTGATGAAATAATGCTAAGATAAAACCAAACCTATGAGTGTTTGGAAACCTCGAAGGTCTATCATACTTTTGCCGCATGATAAAAAGGATTTATTTACTCATCTTTATCGTTCATTTTGGTACGTACGCTCAGACAGAATCTAAAATACATTATACACTGGATGTCAATAACTTTTATGGCACCATACTAAAACATAATCCCGATATTTCGCATTTAATTACGGGTCATCCATCTGGTGTGATTCTTTCCTTTCAGCGCAAAACATTTGGAGATAAAAAATGGCAACGATTATATAATTATCCTGATTATGGCGTTTCTTTTTTATATCAAGATATGGATAATGAGTTTTTGGGAAAGCATTTAGGTCTGTTTGTCCATTATAATTTTTATTTCTTAAAACGGTATCTAAACCTTAGAATAGGCCAAGGAATTGGGTATAGCACAAACCCTTATGATGAAGATGATAATTATAGAAATGTAGCTCATGGTACACATTTATCCAGCGGAACTTATTTTTTATTACAAGCTAAAAAGGAGAACCTTATTAAGGGTTTTGGGTTACAAGCAGGTTTAGGAGTTGTCCATTATTCTAATGGAAATTCTAAGGCGCCAAATAAAAGTACTAATACATTGTTCTTAAATGCAGGAATAACCTACACATTAGATCAGGAAACCCCAGAATACATAGAGAAGGAAGAAGGAGCTCTTAAAGGAGGAGAACCAATAGGTTATGGTTTTATTTTTAGAAGTGGAGTTAATGAAAGTGATGTAGTAGGATCGGGAAGATTTCCTTTTTATACGTTTGGAGGTTTTGTAGATAAGAGATTAAATAAAAAAAGTGCCATTCAGTTAGGAGCAGAAGTGTTTTTTTCTAAAACCTTGGAGCGTTATATAGATTTTAGAGCAGCAGGAGGGTTTAATGATGGAACTACAGGGGATGAAGATGCTAAACGAGTAGGAATGTTCCTGGGGCACGAATTAAGAGTAAATAGAATTTCTGTACTTACACAGGTAGGGTATTATGTGTATTATCCTTATGATTTTGAAGGACAAACGTATCTTAGAGCAGGAGTTCAATATTATTTTACTAAAAACATATTTGGTTCGCTAACTGTTAGATCTCATGCTGCCAAAGCTGAGGCTATGGAGTTTTCGATAGGGTATAGATTATAAAAATACTGCTGAAATGAGCCATAACAATCGAATGGATACCAACCAAGATGTTAAATGGCAAATTCCATCTGACAACTAAAAAACAATAAAAAAGAACAGATGAATCTTAATGTAAGTTTAAAAAAACAGAATGTTGGACTTGACATGTCGAAGTCTTTTTTAAAATATATAGTAGTAAGATGTATAGGGATATGGGTTGTATTATTTTTATTTGGTTGTGATTCTGAAAATGCTTCAGATTGTTTTCAAAGAACAGGAACAATAGTTAGAAAAGAAATTGAAGTTACTGATTTTACACGTATTTTGGTAAATCCAAATATAGAACTAATCGTAAAAGAAGGTGCTATTACTTCAGTAATTATTGAAACGGGAGATAATTTGCTAAACGAAGTTTCGGCAATAGTCGAAGATGATCGACTGGTGCTTAGTAATACTAATGATTGTGCATTTTTTAGAGATTTTAATCAAACTAAGATTTTTGTTACTGCTCCTAATATTACAGAAATAAGGAGTGGAACACAATTCGATATCTCATCCGATGGGGTATTAAACTATACTTCATTAACATTATTATCTGAAGATTTTGGTGAAAATACCGAAACTACAACAGGAACATTCAATTTGAGTGTAGATTGTGAATCTATTAATGTTGTAGGAAATAATATTGCTTCATTTTTTATAACTGGAACAGTACAGACATTAGATGTCAATTTTGCTTCCGGAACCGGAAGATTTGAAGGAGCTAATTTAGTAGCAGAGAATGTTCAGGTTTTTCATAGAGGGACCAATAAAATTATAGTAAATCCTCAACAATCAATTACAGGAGAGATACGAAGTACAGGAGATGTAATTTCGGTGAACAGACCTTCAATTGTTGAAGTAGAAACATTTTTTACGGGAAAACTTATATTTCAATAGTTATTCAATACGCCTCTCCTTAGCATTGATAAATAGAATACCTGTGTTGCTTTTACATTTCTTTTTCTTCTATAGTATCGTTTCCATTTCGAACTGATTTCAACAAAGTTTACTTAAAACAATAGTAAGGTAACACCATAAAAAGTTTGCGGAATTTAAATCTTTCTAATTGAAATTAATGTCTAACTTTATAAGACACCAGGATTTTATTCCAAATTTTATATTTAAAAATGATTCAAAATCAGTTTGATAAGACTCAAGATGTTGAGAATGTAGAAGAAAATTATCTTAAAGAAGAACTGTATGCTCTTATTAAGAAAGACGATTATATTTTTGATTTTATACAAAAATCGAGCCTTGATGGGCTTTGGTTTTGGGATTTAGATAATCCCGAAAACGAGTGGATGAATTCTAAGTTTTGGACCACTTTGGGATATGATCCCAATAAGATGCCACATAATGCTTCTGCATGGCAGGATATTATAAATAAAGAAGACTTAGAAGTAGTATTTCTTAATTTTACAAAACATTGTAAAGATCCTTCACATCCGTATGATCAAATCGTAAGGTATAAACATAAATTTGGGCATACCGTATGGATTCATTGTAGAGGATTAGCGATACGCGATAGTAAAGGAAAACCAGTACGAATGTTGGGCGCTCATACCGACATTACTAAATTAAAAAAAGTAGAAATACAGCTACAAAGGCAGGTAGATCGTTACCAACACATTATTGAAGGGACAAACCTGGGGACTTGGGAATGGAATGTAAAAACAGGAGAAACTATGTTTAATGAGAGGTGGGCTAATATAGCTGGGTATACGCTCTTAGAGTTAGAACCAGTTTCTATCAATACATGGGCAGAATCAGTGCATCCCGATGATTTGGAAAAATCTAATAAACTATTAGAAGATCATTTTTCTGGAAAAACACCTTTTTATGAATGTGAAGCCAGAATGAAACATAAAAATGGAGAATGGATATGGGTGTTGGATCGTGGAAAAGTAGTAAGCTGGGACTCAGAAGGAAATCCAGAATGGATGATTGGTTCACATCAGGAAATCACGGAGAGTAAGAAGGATTTAGAAAAAAACAAGTTATTTATACAACAGGCTCCAAGTGCTATAGCGATGTTCGATACTGATATGCGTTATTTGGCAGTTTCTCAAAAATGGTATGAAGATTATAATATTAGTGATGATACTATTATAGGTAAATCACATTATGACGTTTTTCCCGAAATAGGAGAAAAATGGAAAGATGATCATAAAAGATGCCTTAATGGAGAAGTATTAAAAAGCGAAGAAGATCGTTTCGAAAGATTAGATGGATCTGTGCAGTGGCTTGCCTGGGAGTTGAGACCATGGTATACCGATGAAAATAAAATAGGAGGTATCTTAATGCATACTGCAGATATCACTAGAACCAAAAAAGCAGAAATAGGTCTACGCATTAGCGAAGAAATGTTTAGGAGAAATTTTGAAAATGCTGCAATAGGAATGGTGATGTTGGATCAAAAAGGTCATTTCACAAAAGTAAATTATAAACTGTGTGAGATTCTTGGGTATTCTAATAACGAATTGACAAAGCTGGCTTTTAAAGATATTCTTCATCCGGATGATTTAGCAATAAGTAATACGTTATTTCAAAAACTTTTTAAAGGAGAAACGTTGTATAGCAATATGGAGGAAAGATGCTTTCATAAAGATGGCCATATTGTATATATCAACCTTTCGGTTTCGGTTATTAAAGGAGAGAGTGATAAACCTACCTATTTTATTGCTCAAATTGCAGATATAAGCCATAAAATTATTGCCAGGCAAAAGCTGCAGAATACTGTTGGTGAATTAAAAAGTATAATCGATGATATAACTCAGGTAAGTATCATTGGTACAGATAAGAATGGTCTGATCACTACATTTAATAAAGGGGCAGAAAACCTGTTAGGGTATACCAAAGAGGAAATAATATTAAAAAAATCACTTTTACTATTACACCAAAAAGAAGAAATAGAAAAGAGAGAGAAAGAACTATCATTACAGCTAGATCAAGAAATTAAAGGTTTTGAGGTTTTTACAGCATTACTCGAAAATCAGGAGTATGATGTAAAAGAGTGGACGCATGTAAGAAAGGATGGCATTTGCTTTCCTGTTCAGGTTACATTGTCTCCTATAAAAACCAAAGGAGTGATTAATGGATATCTTGGGGTAGCAACCGATATTAGTGAGATTAAAAAAGTAGAGCAGGATTTAAAATCATGGTTAACAGTTGCAGAAGATCAAAATAAAAGACTGCGTAATTTTGCGCATATAGTTTCGCATAATTTAAAATCACATTCTGGGAATTTTCAAATGTTGCTAGACCTGTTTATTCAGGAGAATCCAGAGATTGAGGATAATGAAATCATTCAACTTTTTAAAACAGCATCAGAGAATCTTACCGAAACCATAGTACATTTAAATGAAGTAGTCTTAATGAATACTTCTGTTGATGAGAATTTAGTTGGGTTGAATTTATATGAAGCAATTAACAAAGTCACCGAAAGCGTTTCTGCTATTGCAAAAGAGACTATCGTGACTATAAATAATAATACACAACCAGATATAAATATTTTAGGAATCCCGGCATACTTAGATAGTATTTTACTAAATTTTATAACTAATGGGATAAAATATAGTTCTGAAGAAAGGGAGAGTTATATCGATTTAAGTACCAGAATAGAAGGTGAATTTGTGATCTTAAATATTAAGGATAATGGATTGGGGATTGATCTGAAAAGACATCAGGCCAAACTATTTGGGATGTATAAGACTTTTCATAATAATAAAGAAGCCAGAGGTATAGGACTATTTATTACTAAGAACCAGGTAGAAGCCATGGGCGGTAAAATTGAAGTAGAAAGCACAGTAAATAAAGGAACAACTTTTAAAATTTATATGAAACATGAAAAAAATTGATATAGCTTGTATTATTGATGATGACCCAATTTTTGTATTTGGGATTAAAAAAATAATGGAACTTGTTGATTTTTGCAATGGCTTTATGGTCTTCCGAAATGGAGAAGAAGCATTAAATAATCTAAAAGCGATTATTTCGGCAAATGAAAAATTACCAGATGTTATTTTGTTGGATTTAAATATGCCAGTGCTAGACGGGATACAGTTTTTGGAAGAATTTGTAAAAGTACCATGCAAGAAGAAAATAATTATTTACGTCGTTTCCTCATCTGTTGATCCAGAAGATATCCTAAGAGCTAAATCTTTTGAGTATGTAAGCGATTATATCGTTAAACCGATTTCTGTAGAAAAACTCAAAGATATTTTAAATGATATAGAAAAGACAAGTCATTGTCAATAAAAGGATTAAAATATAGGTGTAAGAATTATATTTAAGAAGGGTTAGTGAGTTCTCTAAACAAACCTTCCAGGTTTTTATTTTTTCGAGATAGCTGTAATATCTTTAGCTTATTATCATGGGCAAAGTCAAAAACTACTGGGCGCATATCCGTTTTAGTATCAAAAGTAATTTGATAAACAAACCCATGAATGTTTTTTACATCACTTACATTAGACAGTTTTTGTAAAAAAGCTTCTTCTATACGATAATCAAACTCGACTTCGATAATCTGATCGATCTCGTCTGCTATTTCATGTAAATATTTGTCTGCAACAATTTCTCCTTTGTTAATAATAATGACCCGATCACACATTGCTTCAACCTCTTGCATTATGTGAGTAGATAAAAAAACTGTTTTTTCTTTACCAATTGTTTTTATTAATTCTCTAATCTCTACTAGTTGATTGGGATCTAAACCTGTTGTAGGTTCATCCAGTATTAAAACTTGAGGATCATGAAGTAATGCACATGCCAAACCAACTCGCTGGCGATATCCCTTAGAAAGTTGACTGATTTTTTTATTGGCCTCTGGAGTTAACCCTGTTAGTTTGATTACTTCTTCAATTCTGGATTTTGAAATCTTATATACTCGGGCATTAAATGCTAAATACTCTCGTACATACATTTCCAAATACAAAGGGTTATGTTCAGGAAGGTACCCTATACTTTTTTGTACATCAATAGCTTGTGAGTATATATCAAAATTATTAACAACGGCAGAGCCCTCAGAGGGATCAAGATAGGTCGTTAGAATTTTCATCATAGTCGATTTACCCGCCCCGTTAGGACCAAGAAAACCAACAATCTCACCTTGTTTTATTGCAAAAGAAATAGCATTAAGTGCTTTTTGATCATTATAAAGTTTAGAAATATTAGATACCGAAATTGACATATAGAACAAGTATGAAGTCTGTTTATACCCAAAAATACATAATTCATATATGTATTGTATGAGAAACTTAGAAAAAATAATTTAACGTAAATTTTCTTTATTCAGTATTCACATTAAGTTAATTAATGTAAGTAAAAAGACTATTCATTATTTTTTTGACCAATCATTTTCTATCCAGAAGAGCCCGGTAATAAAAATGAATACTCCTAAAAACGCAGGAAATAAATGAGCAAAATTTAAATACCCGATAGCAAAATGAACTAAAATAGCAGAAGAATATCCTATGGTTATTGCAATTGCCAAAGTTTCCCATAAGATTTTCGAAGGGTTAGCGTACCAAATTATAAAATATAACATAATACCGATAGTAGCTAAACTACCGCCAAATGAAGCTCTATCATGTGCTATTACAGGAATGAGGTTAGGGTTTATATCCTGAAGCCCACATACTTTGATATCCATAAAGGCAAGATCTTGAGGAACAAAAACAGACGTCATACCTACCATCATTATAATTGCACCTCCCAGAAAAAGTGCTAAAGCACTTAGTAGCATTAAACAATTTCCTCTACCCAATCTTGAACTTAGATGAAATTTTTTCTGTTTTTTTAAAAGAGAATTAAATTGATATTTTCGTTCTTTCTGATAAGAATGATATAATCCTAATATAAATAATGGAGTTATTGCTATTGTTCCTAGTGCGTGCCATGAGTCAAAATAATTATATCCCAAATAAGAGAAAAAACTTGCAAAACCATAAATGCCTGATATAAAAAGAACCCACCATGCCCAGGGCTCTTTTTTCTGTAATGGAACTAATGCTAACCAAAGATATAAGATACCAACCGTAATTAAAGCACCTCCGTAAGAAACACGATCATGAAACATGAACTTTACAATTTTCCCATTTTTATAGCTAGAAAGTTGTTTTGCTGTCATGCCTATAATATCAATATCATGAGGTAAAAAGCTTCCAGAAAGCGATTGCCCTATTAAAAATACACCAATAAACAATAGTATAATGCCCAAAACAACAAAAGGAATAATTCCATTTTTAATAAATAGGCGATATAATTTCATTAATTTTTTACTTTATAATTTGATAGTTTCGAGATTGTAATTTTTAAGATACGGCAGTAATCTTTTTCCAAGTTTTCTCCAGTTTTGATGAGGAACCATGGGATACAAATGATGTTCTAAATGATAATTATGGTGAGCAAAGAAGAAGCTTATGATCGGACCTCTAAATAGTTTTGTTTGAAATATTGGATGCGTATAATTTACTTTATGGGGGATATATACTGTAAATAGCGGATACAGCCAACTTCCCATTTGAACTAATAAAAAATAATATAATAAAAAAGGATAGTGTTGGTATAGTAGTATTGCTATTACTATATATATCAGAAATAAGGTCCCTTCAGCATGTATCCAAATTCTATCTTTAGTCTTAGAATGTTTTCGTGCCCAAAAAAATAGTTTGTACAAATAAATAATGCCTTCAAGAATTAATTCGTACGGTTTCATATGTATAGAAGCACCTTCAATATCATTTTCTTTAGGAAAATTGCGATGGTGGTTTATATGACATACTTTAAAAGCGTGACCGCTTCTTAAGGTTAACATTTCAATAATTGATAAGAAAAATCTATTTACACCAGGATGTAATTTTAAAGTTCCGTGTACAAGGTCGTGAGATGTCGAAACATAAGTAACAAACATCAATATAACAACAGATAGGATTGCCAAGATCCATAATTCATTACTAGCAAAATAAAAATATCCGAAACAACACAGAAATGGTTTCGTAATAGTCCAGACCTTTTGCGCCTTGGTCAAATACAATAAGTCCTTGCCTAATACCTTGATACTTGGCAGAATTATCTCCTGTTCCATTTGTTTTTGGTTAGATAGCATTATAGATAGCCTTTATTTCTATAATTCTTCTAAGGTTTTTTTAGTAGAACTATAGTGTAAATACTCTCTTAGTAATATAAGTTGGTATCCAAAAGTACATAATTCATATATGTGTTGTATGAAAAACTTAGAAATAATGATAGTAACATTAAGATAATATTGAGGTAAAATGATAAGATAAAAGATGTATTATCTTTATAATATAGGATAAGATATTTTTAATATGTCACTAACCAACTTAAAACAGATAGTCTATAATTTTCTTCATAAACTGGTTTGTCTAAGTCAGCAAATTATCTTTTTTATAGTCTCTCTTTTTCTTAAAAAAGGATTGTTTAAGCATTGATATGCTATGTTTATCTTTTTTAGATTTTTAAAACATAATGAATAAGATTAAGAGCCTTAAATGGGGAGTCGCAATTGCTGCTCATCAAACTGAAGGAGCTTATGATAAGGATAAAAAAGGCCTTTCTATTTGGGATACGTTTACTCAAAAACCCTATAAAATCAAAGACCGTTCTAATGCTAAAATTGCAACAGATTTTTATCATAGATTCGAAGAAGATATCGATCTTGCTGTTGACATTGGATTACAGATATTTCGCTTTTCTGTTTCCTGGTCAAGAATATTTCCGGACGGTACAGGAATAGTGAATCCAAAAGGGATTGAGTTTTATAATAAGGTAATTAATTACTGTTTAAAAGTAGGAATAGAGCCTTGGGTTACAACATACCATTGGGATTTGCCACAAAAATTACAAGATAAGGGCGGTTGGACAAATCGAGATAGTATTAGCTGGTATGCAGCATATATAACTGTACTAAGAAACCATTTTGCAGATCGAGTAAAGCATTGGGTATTGATTAATGAAGGAATAGTATGTATTGGCGGAGGTTATTTTCTTGGTGTACATGCTCCTGGCAAGAGAGGGATTCGTAATTTTATTTCGAGTACACACCATCTTTTATTGGCGCAAGCTGAAGGGTTTAAAGTTTTGAAGAAAAAAGAAGGCCTTCAGGTAGGTACAGCAATAAGTTGTACCAAAATCGAACCCTATAGAAATACGACTGCTGATCATAAAGCAGCTATTAGGATCGATACATTAATGAACCGCCTGTTTATAGAACCTCATTTGGGATTAGGGTATCCCGATAATGATTTTCCGACCTTAAAACGTATATCTAAATACTATAAAAAAGGAGATATTGAAGCATTAAAAACTGATTTTGATTTTTTGGGAATTCAAACTTATGCAAGAGAAGTAGTTAAAGCAGCTTGGTATATCCCATATCTTGGAGCAATTCAGGTGAAGCCTGAAAAAAGGAATGTGAAAACTTCGGTGATGGGGTGGGAAACATATCCAGAAGGAGTACAGTATTTTTTAGAAAGATTTGCTAAATACAATCCTAAAAAAACACTTTGGCTTTCTGAATGCGGAATGGCACTATCTAAGAATGAAGATGAACAGAAAAGGATCGAGTATTACCAAAAAGTAATCGAAGGAATGAAAACTGTATTGGATAAAAACATAAATCTTAAAGGAATTTTACTTTGGACATTGGTAGATAATTTTGAATGGGCAGAAGGATATATTCCCAAGTTTGGGATAATAAGTTTAGATAGAAAAACTATGCAACGCAAAATGAAAACATCTGCACTCTGGTTAAAAAAATATTTATCAAATATAAAACTCTGATGTATGCTTAATTTCTTTAAGAACAAAAGTGCTATTCAGAACACCAATATTTTCGATTTTTGAAAGCTTTGTTTTTACAAAATCATGATATTCTTCCAAACTTTTGGTGTGAATTTTTAAAACAAAATCTACCTGCCCTGCCATATGGTAGCATTCTTGTACTTCTTGCAGGTTCTGAATTTGCTTTTCGAATTTTTCTATAAAAGCTTCATTGTGATAGCGCATAGAAACCTGACAAATTGTGGTGATAGCACGATCAATTAATTTCTTGTCTAAGATGGCAACATACTTTTTGATGAATCCTTGTTTTTCTAGTCTCCGTATTCGCTCATATACGGGAGAAGCAGTAATGTTAAGGATTTTGGCAATTTCTTTTGCAGTTTTTTTAGAATCTTCCTGTAAAATTCTAAGGATAGTAATGTCTGTATGGTCTAATTGTTCCATTTTAATTCAAAAAAAAGTTACTTCAAAAATAGAATTTAAGCTTATGTTGAAGTAAATATAGCTGAAATTATATTAAAAATTAGTAATTATTGCTTAATTATTTAATAATCATGGCAGGAAACGTTACATTTTGTACTTTGCCAAGTAAATAACACTGTTAAATAGTTGAATTTTAAAGTGAAAATAGAACATATGGAAACGATTGTTTTGGTAATAGGAGCGAATGGTCAATTAGGATCGGTATTAACAGAATCTCTCAAACAAAAATTTGGAAGCTCTAATGTAATTGCTTCTGATTTAAGGTCTAGAGAAGGATATGAAGGCTCTTTTGAAATAATCGATGCAACAGATATTAATAGAATAGAGGAAGTAGTTGTTCGGTATAACGTTACTCAAATATATCACCTTGCAGCAATTCTTTCTGCCAAAGGAGAAGAAACACCTTTAAAAACCTGGGACATTAATATGAAAACTTTGTTTAATGTACTCGAAGTCTCTAGGCAGCACAATATTAATAGGATATTTTTTCCAAGCTCTATAGCCGTTTTTGGCGAAGGAGCACCCTTAGAACACACTCCAAATAATGCCTATCTGGATCCCGCTACAGTATATGGGATTAGTAAAGCAGCAGGAGAGAATTGGGCACAATATTATTTTCTTAGATACGGACTTGATGTTAGGTCGATTCGCTATCCAGGTGTGATTGGGTATCAATCATTACCAGGAGGAGGAACTACAGATTATGCAGTAGATATCTATCACAAAGCAGTTTTAGGAGAAGAGTTTAGTTGTTTTTTAGAAGAAGATACTACCTTACCTATGATCTTTATGGAAGATGCCATACGTGCAACTTTAGAATTAATGGATGCCCCTAAAGAAGATATCAATATAAGAACTTCGTATAATATTGCAGGAATTAGCTTTTCTCCTGCAGAAGTAGCGGCAGAAATTCGTACATTATATCCTAATTTTGAAATCAAATATAATCCTGATTTTAGACAAGAAATTGCTGCACGATGGCCTAAATCTATAGACGATTCTGCTGCAATTAAAGATTGGGGATGGAGACCAGAATTTGATCTTGAGTCGATCACAAGTACAATGATCCAAAAACTAAAAGAAAAATATAAAACGGGATCAAAGAATCAGGCAACTTTAATGCTTTGATGCCTACATCTTTGTATGAAATAAAATATAACAATAAAGAATAAATACCAAGTAACATGTTTTCAAATATAAAAGACGATTTACAAAAAGAGCTGGATGAGATTATATCGGCAGGATTGTATAAAACCGAAAGAATAATTACTACCCCACAAGGAGCCAGTATAGACACAACAAATACCAAAGATGTATTAAATTTTTGTGCAAATAATTATTTAGGCCTTTCATCACATCCTGATGTAATTGAAGCAGGTAAGAAAGCCATAGATTCTCATGGGTATGGATTGTCATCTGTGAGATTTATTTGCGGAACTCAAGATATTCATAAAGAACTAGAGCGTAAAACTGCCGAATTTTTGGGAATGGAAGATTGCATTTTATATGCAGCTGCTTTTGATGCTAATGGAGGAATATTTGAACCTATTCTTGGGCCAGAAGATGCTATTATTTCTGATGCACTAAACCATGCCTCTATTATTGATGGAGTTAGATTATGTAAAGCAAAACGCTTTAGATACGAACATAATAATATGGTAGATCTTGAAAAGCAATTAAAATCGGCAGAAGGATCAAGACGTATACTTATTGTGACAGATGGTTCTTTTTCTATGGATGGTACAATTGCCCAGTTGGATAAAATCTGTGATCTGGCAGATCAATATGAAGCTATGGTTATGATAGACGAATGTCATTCTACAGGTTTTTTAGGAAAAACAGGTCGAGGAACACATGAGTATCGTGATGTAATGGGGCGTATAGATATTATTACAGGAACCTATGGTAAAGCTTTGGGTGGTGCTTCTGGTGGATTTACTGCTGCCAGAAAAGAAATTGTAGAAATGTTAAGACAACGATCCAGACCTTATTTGTTCTCTAATACAGTAGCACCATCAATTGTAGGAGCATCGATCAAAGTATTAGATTTGTTAAGTTCCTCTACAGTACTACGAGATAAACTAGAAGAAAATACAAAATACTTCAGATCAGAAATGACCGCAGCAGGATTTGATATTATCCCGGGAGATCATCCTATAGTCCCGGTAATGTTATACGAAGCAAAACTTGCACAAGAATTTGCAGCTAAATTACTTGAAGAAGGAATTTATGTTATTGGATTTTTCTATCCTGTTGTACCTAAAGGGAAAGCAAGAATTAGAGTGCAATTGTCAGCTGCTCATGATCGCAATCACTTAGAAAAAGCAGTAAAAGCTTTCACTAAAGTGGGTAAAGAACTGAATGTGATATAAATACAAACGTTTGTTAGTGGTTTAAAAAGTAGAGGATTCATAGAATACTTAGAGTTTTATTTAAAATCTTTCAGTAATATCTATTAAAACATCAAGATTTGATGATAATACTCTGGTGATTATGAAAAAAATCAAAAATTATTTTGAATCGTAATAGTTTTAGCTAATTTAGCAACGTAATAATGATACAATAATGAGCAATTTATTTACTTGGAACGGATTCTATTTTTTCTTCTTTTATTTTAAAAGCAAGATCGGGATCGTTATGTAAATAAATCAGCAAAATTTATAAAACTAGAATCCCGATGAAAAATCGGGATTTTTTTTTGCAATAAAATTAACATATGAAACAAAAGGTTGCTATACAAGGAATAAAGGGTTCATATCATCACGGCGTTGCTCAGGCATATTTCGGAGAAGATATAGATGTAAATGAATGCATGTCTTTTCAGGAAGTAGTGCATAGTTTAGAACATAATAAGAGTACAGATGCAGTAATGGCAATCGAAAACTCTATTGCAGGTTCTATTATTCCAAATTATGCTTATATAGATGAGCATGATCTTACCATTAGAGGAGAATATTTTTTACCTATTCATCACTGTTTAATGGCTTTAGATGGACAAGAAATTTCAGATGTCAAAGAAGTATATTCTCATCCAATGGCTTTGCTACAATGTAAAGAGTTTTTTAGAGCACAACCACATATCAAATTGATAGAGGATGCAGATACAGCCGATGTTGCTAAGAGAATTCATGAACAGCAACTAGAAGGAGTTGCTGCCGTAGCAGGAGAAACCGCTGCAAATATTTATCAATTAAATATTTTAGCCAAAGAGATTCAAACTATAAAATCAAATAGTACCCGATTTTTTATTTTAAATACAGAAGAAGAATCTAACTCAGAAAAGAAAGATATCAATAAAGCATCTTTAAAATTTCTAACAGATCATAAAAAAGGAAGTTTAGCTACAGTACTTAATGTAATGAGTGATTGTGGATTGAATTTAACTAAAATCCAATCATTACCTATTATTAGTATGCCTTGGAAATATTCCTTTTTTGTCGATGTAACCTTTATGGATTATGATGATTATGCTAAAGCAATGTCTATCCTAAAAATCATGGCATTAGAACTAAAAGTATTGGGTGAATATAAAAATCAAAATGGATGAGCATTCAAACGGCAAAAAGATTAGAAACAGTAGAAGAATACTATTTCTCCAAAAAATTAAGAGAAGTTAGAGAGCTTGTAGCTTCAGGAAAACCGGTTTTAAATATGGCTATTGGTAGCCCAGACTTGGATCCACCAAAAGAAGTAGTACAGGCCATTCAGGAAGCAGTACTTGTAGATGGTGCTCATAAATATCAAAGTTACCAAGGCTTGCCAGAATTAAGAGAAGCCATTGCAGATTTTTATAGTGCAAAATACCAGGTTTCCTTAAACCCAAAAGATGAAATCTTACCACTAATGGGATCTAAAGAAGGAATCATGCATATTTCTCTGGCGTACCTTAATGAAGGAGATGAAGTATTGGTTCCTAACCCTGGATATCCAACATATAGTGCAGTGACTAATTTGGTAGGCGCAAAACCAATTTTTTATGATTTAATTGAAGATAATGGATGGGAGCCAGATTTTCATAGCCTTTCAAAAAAAGATTTGAGCAAGGTGAAAATTATGTGGATTAACTACCCAAATATGCCAACAGGAGCCTCGGGCAATGTGAGGCTATTTAAAAAAATGATTGATTTTGCTAAAAAACATAGCATTCTATTGGTAAAAGATAATCCATACAGTTTTATCTTAAACGATAGTCCTACAAGTATTTTATCAATAGAAGGAGCAAGAGAAGTAGCACTGGAGTTAAATTCTTTAAGTAAAACTTTTAATATGGCTGGATGGCGTGTGGGAATGGTTAGTGGTAGTTCTGATAAAATTGAAGCGATTTTAAAAGTGAAAAGTAATATGGATAGCGGTATGTTTCAAGGAATCCAAAGAGGAGCTATCGCAGCATTGCGTATTTCTAATGGTTGGTACGATAAAATGAATGCAATCTATAAGGAAAGAAGAACGTTGATCTGGGAGTTGGTAGATCTTTTGGGGTGTCGTTATGATAAAACCGCAAAAGGAATGTTTGTCTGGGCTAAGTTACCAGAAGGAACCGATGCAGTAGAATTTATAGACACTATCTTATATGAGAATGATATCTTCATCGCTCCTGGTGATATTTTCGGAAGTAATGGAAAAGGATATATACGTTTTTCACTTTGTGTAACGAAAGAGAATATTAAAGAGGCTATAGGAAGACTTAATAAAACAGAATTACCATTGGCGACAAAGGATATGATAAATCAAAATTGTAACTAGATGAATGTATTTGTAGTAGGGATAGGTCTAATCGGAGGTTCTTTTGCCTTAGATATTAAAGCAGCTTTTAATGAAGCTAAGATTTATGGTGTGGATAGAAGTGAAGATAATCTGAACGAAGCATTATCACTAGGTCTTATTGACTATACATCTAGTTTGGATGAGTTGGATAAAGCAGATGTAGTTATAATCGCCATACCAGTAGATGCAACCGTCGAGATATTGCCCACTATTTTAGATAAAATAGATGATAACTGTTTAGTTTTTGATGCTGGTTCGACCAAGAAGAAATTATGTAATGCTGTAGAGAATCATGACAAAAGAAGGAATTATTTGGCAATACATCCAATTGCAGGGACAGAGTTTTCTGGGCCACAAGCGGCAATTGCAAATTTATATAGAGGAAAAACGAATATTATCTGTGAGGTAGAAAAAACAGCATTTAAATTACAAGAAAAAGGGATGGAGATTTTTTCTAGATTAGGTATGCGAATTCGTTATATGGATCCCTCTTCTCATGATAAGCATATTGCTTATGTTTCACATTTATCACATATTAGTTCTTTTATGTTAGGTAAAACTGTAATCGAGAAAGAGAAAAACGAAAGAGATATTTTTGATATGGCAGGTAGTGGTTTTGCTTCGACTGTTCGATTAGCAAAAAGTTCTCCCGCTATGTGGGCACCAATTTTTAAGCATAATAAAGAAAATATAATAGAGACATTAGAAGAATATATTGCTAATCTTGCTCAATTTAAAGAGTTGATTGAAAATGACGATTTTTTAGCTGTATATAGAGAAATGGAAGATACAAATCATATAAAGACAATTTTAAAAGGAATTGCTTAAACTAATGCATAATCCGGGTAAACTATAAAACCAATACAAACTTTAATAAATTAAGAATAAAAAATAAAAATGGAGAATAAAAAAGAACTTAGAAACTGGCTAGATGATTACAACCTGGATCATCCATTGGTAATCGGAGGGCCTTGTAGTGCCGAAACAGAAGACCAGGTAGTAAAAATAGCACATCAACTTAAAGATTCTGATGCTACAGTATTGCGTGCAGGAATCTGGAAACCAAGAACAAGACCTGGAAATTTTGAAGGAGTAGGAGCTTTGGGGTTAAAATGGTTGCAAAGAGCTAAAGAAGAAACCGGGATGAAAATTGCTACAGAAGTAGCAAATCCGCATCACGTAGAATTAGCTTTAGAACATGGAGTTGATGTTTTATGGATAGGAGCAAGAAGTACAGTGTCTCCTTTTATTGTTCAGGATATTGCAGATGCCTGTAAAGGAATCGATAATCCAGTCTTAATAAAAAATCCAATTAACCCTGATTTATCCCTTTGGTTAGGAGCTGTAGAACGTTTTTATACTGCAGACGTTAAAAACCTGGGAGTAATTCATAGAGGATTTTCAACATATGAGAAAACAAAATATCGTAATATCCCAGAATGGCAAATCCCCATTGATTTACAAAATCGTTTCCCAGATTTGCCATTGATCTTAGATCCTTCTCACATCGCAGGAAGAAGAGATTTGATTTTTGACCTGTCTCAAACAGCTTTGGATCTTAATTTTGACGGACTTATTGTAGAAACACATTACGATCCTGATAACGCTTGGAGTGATGCTAAACAACAAATTACACCAGAAACATTGGTTCAGTATATGAAAGATTTAAAAATTCGTAAAGAAATTGGAGAAGATGAAGCGTATCAAAAAGTACTTGATGAATTACGTGCTAAGATTGATATAGCAGATAATCAATTGTTAGAAGTTTTATCAAAAAGAATGAAAATTTCTGATGATATAGGAAAAGCAAAAGCCAAGCAAAATGTTGCTATTCTACAATCTAAACGATGGAATGAAATACTAGGAAGAATGATTCTTGAAGGAGAAGAAAATGGATTGAGTGAAGAATTTATACTTCGTATTTACAAAGCAATTCACCAAGAATCTATTAATCATCAGAAAAAAGTAGCAAAAGGATGAAATAAGAAAGCCACTCGTCATGGTAACTAACGAGTGGCTGCTATATTTTCTTTCGAACTATATAGATTTAATTGTGATCAGACTTTACTGTCAAAAGTTTCTGCTTTATTATAATGATATTTCTATGATGGATTCTACCAGGTTTTTCACAAACTTTTGAATTAATACACAAGAGATAAAGAATAATTGTTTGGAAAAAAGGCTTCGTAAAATTTTATGTTTTTTTAATTAAGAAAAGAAATAAGACCTCTACAAATATTAATATTTGCATCTTTGTGTCTATGACAGGTACCGTTTATAAATCTACAGGAAGTTGGTATACCGTAAAAACTAATAACGGAAAAGTATACGAATGCCGTATAAAAGGAAAGTTTAGGATTAAGGGTATCAAAAGTACCAATCCTGTAGCTGTAGGAGATCTTGTGGATTTTAAATTAGAAACTAATAACGATCAGGAAACAGGAGTTATCGAATATATTCATGAGAGGCATAATTATATTATAAGAAAATCTGTGAATCTGTCTAAACAGACACATATTATAGCCTCAAATGTAGATGTAGTCTTTTTATTAATAACACTAAATAACCCAACAACATTTACAACATTTATAGATCGATTCTTAGTTACTGCAGAAGCATATGGTATTAAAGCAGTTTTGCTTTTTAATAAAATAGATACCTATGATGAAGAGGAACTTTTGGAGATTAAATATCTGGCAGCGATATATAGAAAAATAGGATATGAATGTATAGGAATATCTGCAAAAAATGGTAAAAATGTAGACAAAGTAAAAGCAATAATGAAAAATAAAGTAAGTATGTTTTCTGGTCATAGCGGGGTAGGAAAATCTACTTTAGTTAACACAATTGCACCTGGTTTGTCGTTAAAAACAGCCGAAATAAGTGATCAACATCAACAAGGTTTACATACCACTACTTTTGCAGAAATGTTTGATCTTAATTTTGATGCCAAGATTATCGATACGCCCGGGATAAAAGGTTTTGGAGTTGTTGATATGGATAAAGAAGAATTAGGAGATTATTTTCCCGAATTCTTTGAGTTAAAATCAGATTGTAAGTTTAATAACTGTTTGCATATTAATGAACCAAAATGTGCTGTTAAAAAAGCATTAGATAACGAAGAAATTGCCTGGTCGAGATATAAGAGTTATTTACAAATTCTTGAAGGAGAAGAAGAACACTACAGAAAAAATAATTACGACGACGAATAATTTTTATAATCCACAGCAGAAAAATAGATTAAATTTCTAAGTTGTACTAAATCAGCTAATAAAAAAATAAAAAAAAATTCTCAGTTCCGAAAAATGAAACTCAGACATTGTATACTTGTGCCATAAAGTTGTTAGTTAAAATGATTTTTAGAATTATTTAATGTGATAATTGAATGAAAAACATGTAAACAAAATACGTTGTTCTATATCAAATAAATAGAGTAATAAAAAATCTTTTGTTTTTTAAAATCAATAATAAATAAATGAGGGCCGTAATTCAAAGAGTTTCTGAGGCATCTGTATGTGTCGAAGGCAAAATTGTTTCAAACATAAATCAAGGATTACTTATTCTAATAGGAATAGAAGAAAAGGATTCGCAAGAGGATATAGATTGGTTATCAGGAAAAATATCTCGCCTTAGGATATTTGGAGATGAAGCTGGTGTAATGAATAAAAGTGTATTAGATGTAAATGGAGATGCAATAGTGGTAAGTCAATTTACATTACATGCCAGTATCAAAAAAGGGAATAGACCCAGTTATATTAAAGCAGCCAAGCCAGAAATAGCTATTCCTCTCTATGAGAGTTTTGTACAACGATTAGAGTTGGATTTAGGAAAGAAAATAGGTACAGGTGTATTTGGAGCTGATATGAAAATATCACTACTTAATGATGGACCTGTTACTATAACTGTAGACACAAAAAACAAAGAATAAACCACCCCCTAAAATAATTTTTTATGTTACAAAAAATACTGCTGGTTTCAGTTGTGCTTACCTTATTCTATGTTGAGCAAAACTCTGCTCAGGACGATCTAAGACTACAAGCTATACTCTTAGATTCTACACTTACTAAAAATGCTAATGCTATTGTAAGATCCGAGGAAGTTACTATTGAGATAAAATCAATAAATTCTGTTGTTGTAAAAACCAAAAGAATTGTTACCGTACTTAATAAATATGGGGATGGATATGCTGATTGCTGTGAATATTACGATCCGAATAGGAAAATAAAAAAACTAGAAGCTATAGTTTATGATTCTTTTGGTAAGGAGGTTAAAAAATACAAAAAGAAAGACTTTAAAGATAGAAGTGTTAGCGATAATTCTTCATTGGTAAGAGATGATAGAATAAAATATTTTGAATATACACCATTGAACTATCCTTATACACTTGCTTTTGAAAGTGAGGTAGAAAACTCAACAACAGCATTTATAAAATATTGGAAACCTATTTTGGCATATAGACTAAGTGTTGAGAAATCAATATATAAAATTTTAAACCCTTCAAAAATCTCGATTAGATATAGAGAAACAAATTTGGATGAGTATTCAGTCGAAACTAATAAAAGTAATTTGGGAACTACCTATAAAGTTTTCAATATTCCTGCAAAATTACCAGAAGTGTGCAGTCTCCCTCTTAATGATATGATCCCAATGATAAAAGTGGCATTAAACGAATTTTCATTAAAAGGGGTGAAAGGTTTTGCTAAAGATTGGAAGTCTATGGGGAAATGGCAATATGAAAATTTGGTTTCTGGTCGGGATAAATTATCTGAAACTACTATTGAGAAAGTTACTGAGCTAGTTTCGGATGCTACTACAACTAAAGAAAAAGCAAAACGTATTTATAATTATGTTCAGAATAAAACACGTTATATAGGTATACAATTAGGTATAGGAGGTTGGATGCCTATGTTGGCAGAGGATGTAGATCGATTAGGATATGGAGATTGTAAAGCGTTAACCAATTATACAAAAGCTTTATTAAAGAGTCAAGGTATTTCATCAAATTATTGTGTTGTGTGGAGAGATTCTGATAAGATTAATATAGATTCAGAATTTACTTCGATGGAAGGTAACCATGTAATATTGAATATTCCAGATGGAGATAAAGATATCTGGTTAGAGTGCACTAGTCAGACACTTCCATTTGATTTTAATGATTCTACTACTGACGATAGAAATGTATTGGTTGTAAAACCCGAAGGAGGAACCATTAAAAGAACCAAAAAATACGAACCTGAAGAAAATATACTTCATACTACGGCTACAGTTAATCTTGAAGTAGATAGATCCATGTCTGCAACTGTAAAAAGAGTATCGCAGGGGCTTGAATATGACTGGAATTATAACATTCAGTTTGAAACATCAAAAGATCAAAAATTATATTATAAAGAATTTTGGGGATATATCAATAATCTGGAAATCGGTAAGATAAATCTTAATGATAATAAAGACGATATCAAATTTACAGAAGATATAGAAATCTCTTGTGTTTCTTATGCCAAAAAAGTAGGAAGCCGTCTATTAATATCTCCTAATCTTTTTAGTCGAGATCAGATTAATCTACCTAAATATGATACCAGAAAAACCCCTTTGGTAATATCAAGAGGATATGTAAATACAGATGAGTACATCATTAATTTACCTGATGGATATATGGCAGGAAATTTACCCGAAAAAAAATCTATTGAAACCGTGTTTGGTAGTTATAGCTATGAACTCGAAAAGATTGATGATAAGCAACTTAAATTCAGACGATTTTTGAAAATCGTTGACGGCACATTTCCGAAAGAAAAATATGAGGAATACAGAAATTTTAGATCCGAAATTAAGAAAATAGATAAATCAAGAATAGCATTAAAACAACAATAAATAACCATCTCAATGAAAAATATAAATACAGTACTACTTGGTTTCGTTTTTATAATTTCTGCCAGCAGTTTTGCACAGGAATATAAATTTGGAAAAGTATCAAAAGAAGAACTCTTAGAAACAGTATATGATAATGACAGTTCAGCAAATGCTGCCGTTCTTTATGAAAAGAAACATGTACACATAAGCTATAATCAATCTCATGGATTTCAGTTGATTACCGAGGTGTATAAAAGAATAAAGTTGTATAAAAAAGATGGGTTTGATTATGCAACAGATGAGGTGTTTTTGTATCATAAAAATGGCGAAAATGAAAAAATAGTAAATTTAAAAGGGGTTACATACAGTTTGGTAAATAATAAAATTGTAGAAACCAAACTTAAAAAGGATGGAATTTTTAAAAATGAGCATTCTAAATATTACAATCAAGTAAAATTTACAATGCCTGCTTTACAAGAAGGTTCGGTAATTGAGTATAAATATAAGATCATTTCGCCATTCGTATACAATATAGATAGAGTCTACCTGCAATATGAAATACCAATTAAAAAACTAGACGTAGTAGTCGAGTCTCCAGAATATTTTATATTCAAAAAGTTTACATCCGGGTATCTTCCAATTGATGTTAAAGAGTCAAACTATAGCGGTAAGATCATATTAACATCTAAAACCAGAACAGGCGGAGGAAGTTTAACAAGTGGCCCAATAAGATCAAATTTTTCAACCAATGGTGTTGATTTTAAAGTTATTAAAAACACAATTAGTTCTACCAATATTTCTGCTTTTAAAATAGAGCCGTTTTCCGGAAATGTAAAAAATTATATTTCGAGTATAAGCTATGAATTATCTAGTGTTAATTGGCCAAATACACCTGTTAAATACTATTCTACAACCTGGGAGGATGTTACAAAAACAATTTATAAAAGTGGTAATTTTGGTGAAGAATTAAAAAAGAAAAGCTACTATGAAGAAGATTTAAAAGCTATAGTATCGCGTTCAGAAAATCAGACAACCAAGATGATGAAAGTATTCGATTATGTAAAAAAAAGAATGCGATGGAATGATACATATGCCGTAGGTACAAGTGTGGGAGTCAAAAAAGCATATAAAGAAAAGACAGGTAATTCTGCAGAAATTAACCTAATGCTTACTTCTATGTTATCACATGTTGGCCTGGATGCTAATCCTGTATTAGTAAGTGCAAGTAACAGAGTTATTGCCCTGTTTCCTACTGTAAATGGGTTTAATTATGTGGTATCCAGAGTAAAATTAGCCGATGGTAGTCATGTTTACCTGGATGCTACAGATAGGTATGCTTTACCAAATGTTTTACCAGATCGAGTAATTCGTGGATTTGGGAGAGTAATTTCTAAAAATGGGACTTCGCAAAGAGTAGATTTTAGACCAAAAAAACCTTCTTTAAAAAGATATAGTGCACAATGTCAAATTGATAAAGATGGAGTTGTAAAAGGTAAGTTTAACGTTCGCCATATGGATTATTTTGCACATGATTTTAGAATAGAAAATGAAGCAAAAGATGATGAAAGTAAAGTAAAGCGTTTTAAAAAAAGGTTTGACTTAGATGAAATTGAAGAATATACTGTTAAAGGTGTAAATGAAGCTGGGAAAGGAGTTAGTGAAAGCTTTAATTTTATATCTTACGACCAGGTAGAATCTATAGAAAATGAGATGTATTTTTCTCCGTTGTTATTTTTAAGAGATAAAGAAAATGTATTCAAGTCTAGCAATAGAGAATACCCAATAGATTTTGGTTATGGGTTTACCAATGCCTATATGTTAAGTATAAAAATTCCCGAGGGATATGAAGTAGTCGAACTTCCAAAATCCGGCGCTTTTAAAATGCCAGAAAATATAGGGGCTTTTTCATTTAGGTCAAATATAACCAATGGGATGATACAAATTGTTGTTAATGAAACTGTTAATGTTGCTTTCCTTTCTTCTAACTATTATTTGGCACTAAAGGAGTTTTATAATCAAATTATTGAAAAAGAAAATGAACAGGTTGTTCTTAAAAAAATATAATAATGAATATTAAAAATGCACAGGAGGCCGTAGATAACTGGATCAAAAATCATGGAGTGCGGTATTTTAATGAATTAACCAATATGGCGCAGCTCACCGAAGAAGTAGGAGAAGTTGCCAGAATTATAGCGCGACGTTATGGTGAACAAAGTGAAAAAGAGAGTGATAAAAATAAAGATCTAGGAGAAGAATTAGCCGATGTTTTGTTTGTGGTATTATGTCTGGCTAATCAAACAGGAATTAATCTTCAGGAAGCTTTTGATAAAAAGCTGGATATTAAAACAAAAAGAGATCACGATCGTCATCATAACAACGAAAAATTAAAATAATGTTTGCATCAATTCTTTCGTCAAAAAAGTACTGGTCCTCTGTATGCTTTATAGGATTTGGCTTTATAATTATTTTTAGTGTTATTGAGTATTTTATGCAATACAGTAGTTCTACTTGGAGTATTTTTATTGAAGAAAGAATCAATCATCAACAATGGATTAGATATATAATATCTCGAATAGTAGGAGGATTAATATATGGGATGATCATGGGATATTATTTTGAATTAAGAAAAAGGAAATCAAATCGATAAAATGAATTTGAAATTAGAACACATACCCAATATAGAAAGCAATACGCTACAAATTACGGGATCGAAAAGTGAAACAAATAGATTACTAATACTCCAGGCATTATACCCTAATATAAGTATCGAAAATGTATCCAATAGTGATGACTCTGAGTTAATGCAAAAAGCATTGAAGAGCGATGAAATTACTGTAGATATTCATCATGCAGGTACGGCAATGCGTTTTCTTACCGCATATTTTGCTGTTAAACACGGTAGAGAGACTGTGCTCACAGGAAGTAAAAGAATGAAAGAAAGGCCAATCAAAATATTGGTCGAAGCATTAGAACAATTAGGATGTGAGATTAGTTATGAAAACGAACATGGCTACCCTCCGATACGTATTCAAGGAAAGAGACCCGAAACAAACTCTGTCTCTTTGCAAGCAAATGTGAGTAGTCAGTATATTTCGGCATTAATGTTAATTGCCCCTTCATTACCCAATGGGTTAGAAATTATATTAGAAGGAAAAGTAACCTCTGTGCCTTATATTAATATGACATTAAGTTTGTTAAGTGATGCTGGTATTAAAGGTGTTTTTAAAGACAATAAAATTACTATTAATCCTTGCGACAAAATTTCTCCAAAAAATATTGTAGTAGAATCAGATTGGAGTTCTGCTTCTTATTTTTATAGTATTGTTGCGCTTTCTGATAATACATCTGTCACTATTGGAAGTTATAAAAAACAGAGCTATCAGGGAGATGCTAAACTTGCAGAAATATACAAAAGCCTGGGAGTAGAAACTACTTTTGATCAAAATACAATTACCTTAAAAAAGGTTTCTGGTAAACTTAAGAAACTTGAAGATGGATTAGATTTATCTAATTCTCCCGATATCGCTCAAACAATAGCCGTAACTTGTTTTGGATTAGGTATTGGATGCTACCTCACTGGCTTGCACACATTAAAAATAAAAGAAACAGATCGTCTAGAAGCTTTAAAAAATGAAATCGAAAAATTAGGAGGGCAAGTTCATATTACTGAGAATTCTCTTCGGTTAGAACCTTCCGGATCCATAAAAAAAGATGTAACTATAGCAACATATCATGATCATCGTATGGCGATGGCATTTGCACCTCTTGCGCTTAAAACATCATTATATGTCGAAGATCCTAATGTTGTTTCTAAATCCTATCCCGATTTTTGGTTAGATTTAAAGAAATTAGGGTTTAAAATTGCAGAAGTGTAAAGAGAGCTATAGCAGTATAGTTGATGCCAATTTAGATATTTTGAAGTTGATTTTTATGTGATAATTTAAAAACAGTACCTCTGTAAATGTAAATATATTCTAATTTACTTGACAACCCCTATCGCAAGATTGTATATTTGCACCTTCAAAAAATAAATACGAATGAAGCTATCACATTTCAATTTTAATCTTCCACAAGATTTATTGGCTGAGTATCCAGCTGAAAACAGAGATGAATCTCGCCTAATGGTTCTTAATAGAAAGGATCAAACCATAGAGCATAAACAGTTTAAAGATCTTATAGATTATTTTGAACCAAATGATGTGATGGTTGTTAATAATACTAAAGTTTTTCCTGCTAGATTGTACGGTAATAAAGAAAAGACAGGAGCTAGAATTGAAGTATTCTTATTACGTGAATTAAATTCTGAAACAAGACTTTGGGATGTACTTGTTGATCCAGCTAGAAAAATACGTATTGGTAATAAACTGTATTTTGGAGATGATGAGAGTTTAGTGGCAGAAGTAATAGATAATACAACATCTAGAGGACGTACATTACGTTTTTTGTATGATGGTTCCTATGATGAATTTAGACAAAAACTTAATGATCTGGGAGAAACACCTTTACCTAAGTATATTAAGAGAGATGCAGAACCAGAAGATGAAGAAAGATATCAAACTATATATGCTAAAAATGAAGGCGCTGTTGCTGCTCCAACTGCAGGACTCCATTTTTCTAAGCATTTAATGAAAAGACTAGAGATCAAAGGAGTTGATTTTGCAGAAATCACATTGCATGTAGGCTTAGGAACATTTAACCCCGTTGAGGTTGAAGATTTATCTAAACATAAGATGGATAGTGAAGAAGCTTATGTTACTGCTAATGCTGCTCATACCATTAATAACGGGATAACAAATAAAAGAAGGATTTGTGCTGTCGGAACCACAGTAATGAGAGCTCTTGAAAGTTCGGTATCATCAGAGAGAACTTTAAACGAGTTTAGAGGATGGACTAATAAATTTATTTTTCCTCCTTATGATTTTAGTATTGCAAATTGTATGATTACGAATTTTCATACGCCTAAATCTACTTTATTAATGATGGTATCTGCATTTGCAGGACATGATTTTATTAAAGAAGCATATGAAGAAGCGGTAAAAGAAAAATATAAATTTTATTCTTATGGTGATGCTATGCTAATTATCTAAAAATAAAAATGAATATTATTAAAACCCTACTAAACCCTAAATTTGGTAGGGTTTTTTTGTATGTTTCTAGAAATTAGCTCATTAAATTGCATTTTTTGCAAAAAAAGTGCTATTTTCGAGGCCTTAAAAAATTATGGTAAAACCGTAATTGCTTTTAAGTGCCAAAAAAACGATTAATATCGGTTTTTGTCGAAAAACATGCTAGATGAGGCTTATAAACGTACTTTTTATAAATTTGTACCGTTTTTTTTTGTATGTTCCAATTATAAAAAAAGAACTAAACCTAATTATAGAATGAAAAGAGTAATTTATTACGTAGCATTTTTTAGTACTGTTTTTTCTTATGCTCAAACCAAGGTTGGTAACATTGGCTTTAACGATGTTGATGTTTTTGATGAATCAGAGTTAATGCTTAATGGTGCTGGATCTACAGAAAAGTTATATGCAATGGCATTATATTTAGACTTTGAGGTAGATGGTGTAGAGGATGGGGTAATGGTAGCAGAAAAAGATGTTACTATGGCTATTACAATTAAAATTATTTCTTCAATTACCGATAGTGAGTTCAAGAATATTATAAGAAATGGTTTAGAAAGAGCTACAGATGGTAATAGCTACTTGTTAGAAAATCAAATTAGAGATTTTCTTAATCTTCTTCCAAATGAGATAGATAAATTTGATATTTATAAAATTTTGTATGTCAAAGGAGGGAAATTAACTCTTTATAAGAACAAAGAATTACTAGGAACAATAAATAGTAAAGAGTTTAAAAAAGCCTTATTTAAAATTTGGTTAGGAGAAAACCCTGTTGATGAACATTTAAAAGAAGACTTACTTGCATCTTATGAACCTAACCCCATATTAGGAAGATGGAAAACATATGATAGAAAAACAGGTGTAGCTATTAGTATTGTTCAGTTATATATTATAGAAAATAAAGTGTATGGAACAATACAAAGAATGATGCGTATATCAGAAAGAGATGCAATCTGTTATGAATGTGAAGGTGCAGACAAAAATCAAAACGTAGAAGGATTAGTAATTCTAAAAGGATTAAGATTAAAAGGAGATAGGTATGTAAATGGAAAATTTACAGATATAAAAAACGGTAGAGTTTCAGAATGCCAAATATGGATTGATGAGGACGAACCAAATATACTTAAGGTGAAGTATAAAGGAGGAGGAGGAGTCCATGAATGGAGAAGAATTAAAAAATAGGATGATCTAAAATAACACTGAAAACCCCTGGATACTTCTCCAGGGTTTTTTGATCCCTATAATAAAGAAAGAAGATCTATGTTACAGTACCATTTATCTTTATACTTTTGCAGAAGTTATGAATGTGAAGAAAAAAGACATAAGAACCTTAACTAAAGATCAGTTACGGCTTTTCTTTGAAGAAAATGGAGATAAATCTTTTAGAGGAAATCAGGTTTATGAATGGCTATGGAGTAAAGGGGCTCATAGTTTTAATGACATGACCAATATTTCTAAAGCCACTCGAAAAATACTGGAGGAAAATTTTGTAATCAATCATATTCAGGTTGATCAAATGCAACGAAGTACAGATGGTACAATTAAAAATGCAGTAAAATTGCATGATGGATTAATAGTAGAATCAGTACTAATTCCTACTCCGACCAGAACTACAGCTTGTGTGTCTTCGCAAGTTGGATGTAGCTTGGATTGCAAGTTCTGTGCAACAGCTCGATTAAAAAGGATGAGAAACCTTAATCCCGATGAGATTTATGATCAGGTAATGGCTATAGATAAAGAAAGTCGACTATACCATAATCGCCCTTTATCAAATATTGTATTTATGGGTATGGGAGAGCCTTTAATGAACTATAATAACGTATTGAAAGCTATTGATAAAATCACTTCTCCCGATGGGTTAGCAATGTCTCCAAAAAGAATCACATTATCTACTTCTGGTGTGCCTAAAATGATTAAAAAAATGGCAGATGATGAGGTGAAATTTAAATTAGCAGTTTCATTACATTCTGCAATAGATGAAATAAGAACATCAATAATGCCTTTTAATGAAACATTTCCACTTGTAGATCTTAAAGAAGCGTTAGAATATTGGTACCAAAAAACAAAAAGTAAGATCACTTATGAGTATGTGGTTTGGAAAGGGATAAATGATAGAAAGGAAGATATAGAAGCTTTGATACGATTCTGTTCTTATGTTCCATGTAAAGTAAATTTAATAGAATATAACCCAATAGATGATGGAGCATTTCAACAAGCATCAAACAAAGCAATTGAAAACTATATTCATGCGCTAGAATCTCATGGTATTGTTATTAATGTTCGTCGCAGTCGCGGAAAAGATATAGACGCAGCTTGTGGTCAGTTAGCTAACAAATCATAGAACTACTCCTTATATTTATTAAATTAAAGGTAATATTCTTGATATATAACAATATCGGTTTCAAAGAAAAACTATTTTACGTTATCTTCGCGTTACTATAGAAAACAGAATCAAGTACAGCATATTGAAAGTTGTAGAACAAATAAAATTACCGATCATTGATGAAATGGAACTTTTTGAGCAAAAGTTTTCAGAATCAATGACCTCTAAGGTAGCCTTACTCAATAGAATTACACATTATATTGTAAATAGAAAAGGTAAGCAGATGCGACCTATGTTCGTTTTTCTGGTCTCTAAAATGGTATCTGGAGGAGAAGTAAACGAACGAACATATCGGGGAGCTTCGGTAATAGAATTGATTCATACTGCAACTTTGGTTCATGATGATGTCGTAGATGACTCTAATCAAAGGCGAGGCTTCTTTTCTATTAATGCCTTATGGAAAAACAAAATAGCAGTTTTGGTAGGGGATTATCTATTGTCAAAAGGATTGTTACTTTCTATTGATTATGGAGATTTTGATCTTCTAAAAATTATTTCGGTAGCAGTAAGAGAAATGAGTGAAGGAGAACTGTTACAAATCGAAAAAGCTAGAAATCTTGATATCACAGAAGAGATATATTATGAGATCATCCGCCAGAAAACGGCAACATTAATAGCAGCTTGTTGTAGCTTGGGAGCTTGTTCTGTAGCTCCGGATTCTGATGATGTTGAAAAAATGAGAAAATTTGGAGAACTCATCGGAATGGCTTTTCAGATTAAAGATGATTTATTTGATTATGGTGATACAGCCATAGGAAAACCCACCGGGATTGATATTAAAGAGCAAAAAATGACACTCCCTCTTATCTACACACTAAATCATTGCACTAAAGAAAAAAAGAAGTGGCTTATTAACTCGGTAAAAAATCATAATAAAGATAAAAAAAGAGTTAAAGAAGTTATAGACTTTGTAAAAATAAGTGGAGGATTGGAGTACGCCATTAAAATAATGCATCAATTTAAAAATGAAGCACTTTCCATCTTATCAGAATATCCGGATTCAGATTACAAATCTTCTTTAGAACTTATGGTTGATTATGTTATTGACCGAAAAAAATAATTAGAGGCTTTTTAGTATTAAAAAAACGGTATGCAATAGGCGTATAATGAGTTTCTTAAGAAAGAAAGGTGTCAATTAATTCTAAATATTTATAATACAACATTAATTATTTTAAATACGAGGCAACCTTTTTATTTTTATTCTCGTCTATGTAAATAGAAGATCTAATTAATCGATTTTATATTGAAAGTTATTCAATTTTATAAAAGTGAAACCCAACTCATTAAAAGGGCAGCAAAGCAATATCGTGATGCACAGCATCAGTTATACAATAAGTATGCGCCCAAAATGCTTAGTGTGTGCAGGCGATATATTAAGGATATTCATTTTGCGGAAGAAGTAATGCTTGGCGGGTTTTTAAAAGTTTTTATGAATTTGAATAAATTTAAATTCGAAGGAAGTTTTGAAGGATGGGTACGAAGAATTATGGTTAATGAATCGATCTCTTTTTTAAGAAAAGAAAAACAAGTTCTTTTTACAGAAGAAATAACAAGCTATACCGAAGAATCCTGGAACAATATTAATACAGAATTAGAAATAGACCAGATTCAGGAGCTAATAGATAGTTTGCCAGAAGGATATAGAATGGTATTTGTATTATATGCTATAGAAGGATACAAGCATAGCGAGATAGCTAAAATGCTAGAGATTTCTGAAAGTACTTCAAAATCTCAACTATTTAAAGCTAGGAAAACGTTACAACAAAAGTTAAATCAACAAAATAAGATAAATAATGGCGCCATTGAAATTTGAGGAAAAGATGAAAGAAAAGCTGGAGCAACGCGCTATAAAGCCTTCAAGTGATTCTTGGGAGCGATTAACAACGCAGTTAGATAGCGCAAGAAAACAAAAAAAAGAAAGTAAAAAAATTCAATGGTATGGTGTCGCAGCAATTTTTGTTGGAATTTTGATTCTGACTTCAATACTGATGAACCAAAATCCGATTTCAGAACAAGATAATACTCAATTTGTTGATAACAATAATGAGATTATTAAAAATGAAAATACTGAGGTAGTTGAAAATAAGGATACACAACAAAAAGTTATAGAGAAAAGTAATTCTAAAGCTTTTGAAGAAAATCCAATATCGAATAATATTGTGACATCCTCTCTTAAAAAAGAAAATCTTAAAAAGAAAAATGTTGCCTCAGAAATAATACATGAGGATAAGACTGCCAAAAAGATGTTAGGAAATAGGAACTATGATACTGAGTTAGCAGAAAATGATAAAAATGCCAATACGATTAAAAACAAAATTTTACCTGTAGATTCTTTGATTATTGAAGATAAGGTAGCGGGAGTAGTGGCGCAAATTCAAGAGCTTCAAAAAAACAATACTCAAGTGACCGATGATGAAATCAATAGGTTATTGCTAAAAGCTCAACGAGAAATTTCAACAGAAAAAATATTAAAATCTAGTACAGTGAGTGCATCAAATCTTCTACAGGATGTAGAGGCAGAACTTGATGAGACTTTTAAACAACGTGTTTTTGAAGCGCTTAAAACAGGTTTCCAGAAAGTTAAAACAGCGGTAGTAGAAAGGGATAATTAAAATCATTCATCAATCAAATAATCCGTAATCTCCCTGGTATACTAGGGAGATTACAAATAAAATTCAAAAAAATGAAGACGATAGTTACAATAGCTACATTTGTGGCCATGGCACTTTTTGCCCAATTGTCAAGTGCACAGGAAGTAAGTGATAATAATGTAATAGAGAAATTGAAACAGCAGAAAGAACGTGTTATTAATGCTGAAAAAGAAGCATTAAAAAAGGAAGTAGAAGAAATTAATGAAAAGCTGGTAAATGAAGAAATAACCAAAGAAGATGCGCAAAAACTTAAAGAAGAAGTTGCTAAGTTACATGCTCTTAATATTGAAAATAGGATAGCTATTATAGAAAATAAAATTGCACTTTTGGAGCGCAATGAGGGGGATGCTATTGAATTTTTAGAAAAAGATCTGGAGTACAACTTTACTTTCTTAGGGTTTAATTTTGGATCTGATAAAGACAGAAAAATACCATATGATAGGCGTACGACGTCAAATTTAGTAATTGCTTTTGGACTTAACAATGCAATGGTAGATGGGCAATCATTGGATGATTCTGATTATAAAATTTCTGGAAGTAGGTTTTTTGAAATTGGGTGGGCCTGGAAAACAAGAGTGTTTAAAAATACCAACTTCCTAAGAATTAAATATGGGATCTCATATACTTCTAATGGTTTAAAACCTACAGATAATAGATATTTTGTAGAAAATGGTAATCAAACGACATTAGAAGAATTTAGAGTAGAATTGGATAAATCCAAATTTAGAATGGATAACCTTGTGGTTCCTGTACATTTTGAATTTGGTCCGTCAAAAGTAACAGAGACAGAAAAGAGTATACGATATTCTACTACAAATAGATTTAGAATCGGCTTGGGAGGGTATGCCGGAGTAAATATAAGTACTCGCCAAAAATTAAAATATAAAGAAAATGGCGATCGCGTTAAAGATAAAATTAAAAGAGATTATAACACCAGTGATCTAATATATGGATTAAGTGGATATATTGGCTTTGGAGATATGTCTATATACATTAAGTACGATCTGTCTCCAATTTTTAAAAATGCAGAGATTGAACAAAATAATGTGTCGTTAGGATTACGTTTTGACTTTTAATCGATGAATAAATTGATGCGGTTACCCGTATATTTTGTGAAATTACTGGACTATAATAGATAAAATAGTTTTTTGTTAATAAAGTAGGAGCAAGTAATGATTATTTTAAAAGAGCGATATGAATATATCGCTCTTTTATTTTTTTTACCTCATAAGCTGTTTGAGTTATGATTCTCACACCTTTATTTAACAGCTACCCTATCAAATCGATATGCTAGACGTTTATATTTTTTTGTTAAATAATTTACTAATAATGAATATTTGTTAAATATATAAATAAAAGCATTACCCTTAAATTAATTATGGTTTTAACGTAACCATTTGAATGTAAGTATTTTATGACAATTTATTTTTTTGTTTCTAGATGAAATATTCTATATTTATCCAAGTCATAATTGAAATAATTCTTTCCAAAATTTTAATAACGATTCTACATTTTTTGCCTCAAAATGTTAATCGTTACTACTTATGCTGAAATTGGTATAAAACCGAACAATTAACCAAATTTCACTCATATGAAAACTAAATTTTTTTATCTAACATTATTTGTGTTTTGCAGCTTCGGGCTGCTTGCTCAAAAGGGAACTCCCGTAAAAGCTAACTCTGTAAGTGAATCAGCTTACAAAAGGGATATCCCAGCATTTTCTAAAATGAAAAACATTATTTCTGCTAAAGGGCTTGACCATGTCGCTCCGCGTAAACGTAGAGGAAGTAATACTTTCGTTCCAGGAAAAGGTTTCCCTCGGGGAAATGATCCGCTTATCGAGCAACAAAAAAGTGCTCGTAAAATGGCAGTTCGAGCTCCAGTAGCATCTTTTGATGCTCATGTAGGAACTGTATTAAATGATGCAACAGGGGCAATTGGCCCTAATCATTATGTGTATGCATTTAACTCTGGTTTTGGTATCCTCGATAGAACGGGTAACGTTCTATTGGCTGAAGCCTCTTTAGGAACCTTGTTTCCTGGGGAAACATTAGGAGATCCAGTGGTGGTATATGATAACTTCGCCGATAGATTTATTATCATGGAGTTTAGTAACTCACCAAATGGATTTTTAATAGCAGTCTGTAAAGGACCAGATCCAGTAAATGATGGATGGTCTACCTATAGATTTAATACGGGAACATTTCCTGATTATGAAAAATTATCTATCTGGAATGATGGATACTACATTACTGCAAATAAAGATCAAAATGCTCCGGATACTAATGATGTTGTATTTGTGGTAGAACGAGATAAGATGATTGCAGGAGAAACAACCGCCCAAATGGTAAGTTTTCCATTGCCAGGAGCAGAAACCAATGGGTTTTATAGTCCAGGTGGATTTAATGCTACAGGTACAACACTTCCTCCGGCAGGTGTAGGTTGTTCTATAGTGTACATGCAAGATGATAGCTGGTCTGGGATTTCAACAGATCACTTAAAGGTATGGACAACCAGTGTAAACTGGACGACTCCAGCGAATTCTACAATTTCACAACCGCAATCGATCAATACAACACCTTTTGATAGTGTGTTTGATAATGGATCTTTTCAAAACCTTGATGAACCAGGTAGTGGGCCAGACATAGATGCATTACAGGCAACTATGATGTATATGACAAACTATAGACGTTTTGGTACTCATAACTCTGTGGTAATGAATTTTGTGGTAGACTTAGATGGTAATGATAGTTTAGCTGGTATTCGTTGGTATGAACTTCGCCAAACTGCAGATGGGCAACCATGGACTATTTATCAAGAAGGTACATATACACAACCAGATGGGCTTAGTGCTTTTTGTGGAAGTATTGCTCAGGATTCACAAGGTAATATCGGGTTAGCATATACAGTAGTAAGCACTAGTGTATATACTTCATTACGATACACTGGTCGATTAGCTAGTGATCCGGTAGGAACGATGACTGTTGCAGAACAGGTTTCTGCAGATGGAGATAGCCAAAATAATAGAGGTGATGGTCGTTACGGAGATTATGGTCAAATGACTATTGATCCATTAGATGATAAAACTTTCTGGCATATTAGTGAGTATATGAAAGGACCAGCTCCTAATGTGAGAAAGAGTCATGTTGTAGCTTTTAGAATTGAACCAGATACTCCAGATACAGAAGCTCCTACAGCTCCTGCTAATCTAACTGCATCTAATACTACTGATGTTTCTACTTCATTGAACTGGGACGCATCTACTGATAATATAGGAGTTACTGGATATGACGTATATCAAGATGGTACGGTAGTGGCAACTGTGGCTACAACTACAGCAGATATTACTGGGTTAACAGCAAGTACCTCTTATGATTTCTCTGTAAAAGCAAAAGATGCAGCAGGAAATGAATCTGTTGCAAGCGCAACAATTACTGTTACTACAGTTGCACCAGATACTCAGGCGCCAACTGTACCCGCAAATTTAACAGCATCTAATACTTCGGCAGGTCAAACAACCTTAAACTGGGATGCATCTACGGATAATGTGGGTGTTGCAGGATATGATGTATTACAAGACGGAGCAGTAGTTGCTACTGTAACCGCTACAACTAATATAGTAACTGGACTTTCTCCTGAGACTACATATGAGTTTAAGGTGTTAGCTAAAGATGCTGCCGGAAATGAATCAGCTACCAGTACACCAATAAGTGTAACTACTCTAGCTGCAACAGGGTGTTTAAATGGAGTTGCTGTTCCATATAGTGAAAGTTTTGAAAGTGATTTTGGAGGATGGACACAAGCATCAGGAGATGATCTGGACTGGTCAAGAGATTCTGGTGGTACACCTTCTAATAATACAGGACCTTCAAGTGCAGATGATGGATCAACTTATATTTATGTTGAAGCATCTGGAAATGGTACTGGATACCCAAACAAGAGAGCAATTCTTAATTCTCCTTGTGTTGACCTTAGTGGTGCTACAGCGGCTATATTTTCATTTAGATATCATATGTATGGTGCTACCAATTTTGGATCACTAGATGTTGAAGCGAGTAATGATGATGGTGCAACCTGGACAAGTATTTGGAACCAAAGCGGAAACCAGGGGAACTCATGGCAAACAGCTACAATAGATTTGGCAGCGTATCTTGGGGTTGGACTACAATTACGATTTAATCGTGTAACTGGGAATACCTGGCAAGCCGATGCAGCAATAGATAAAATATCACTTACTAGTGATACTGCAGGAAATTGTGCTACTGGTGATTTATCATTAAGTATAACATTTGATAACTATCCAGAAGAAACTTCTTGGACATTGACCGATGCAGGAGGTACAACCGTGGCTTCAAAAAGTTATTCTACGGCAAATCCAGATGGGTCTACCGTTACAGAAACTATTAGTGCACCAGCTTCAGGAAGTTATACATTTACAATTTCTGATTCTTTTGGAGACGGAATTTGCTGTTCTTATGGTAATGGCTCTTACACATTATCAAGTAGTGCAGGTGCAATTGCATCAGGAGGAGAATTCACAAATTCTGACGCTACAGAGTTTTGTGTTCAAGGATCAAGTGTAAGGCTGGATACTTATGAATTAACAGATGTTAACTCAAATGACAAACGATTTATGTTGTATCCAAACCCAACTAATGGTATTTTAAATATATCAGTTGGTAAGACACCAATCCAAAAACTAGAGATTTTCTCTATGTTTGGTCAAAAAGTTCGTAGCATTGATGACCAGGGAATTAAGCAAATCGATGTAAGTAATCTTACTGCAGGGACTTATTTTGCAAGAATTACTGCTAAAGAAACTATTGTTACAAGAAGTTTTATTGTAGCAAAATAATTTCTGAACAAAACTAATTATTAAGAGGCTGTCTTTTTTAGGCAGCCTCTTTTTTTATTAAATAAAGAAGAGGACAGTGTCTCAGGAATTATATTATTTTTGCGTTGAGCTTGTCAATATAGATAAAGACAAACTTTTGTAGTAGGATTCTCAATAAAGTGCTTACTGCTCAATATTAATTATATAATACCAGATAATGATCAATAAGTCCACTATAGATGCTGTATTCGAAACTGCTCGGTTAGAAGAAGTAATAGGTGACTTTGTGCAATTAAAAAAAGCAGGGAGTAATTTTAAGGGATTAAGTCCTTTTAGTGATGAAAGAACACCTTCTTTTATGGTGTCTCCCGTAAAACAGATTTGGAAAGATTTTTCTAGCGGAAAAGGAGGTAATGTAGTTGCCTTTTTGATGGAACATGAGCATTTTACATATCCTGAAGCCATAAAATATTTGGCTAAAAAATATAATATTGAATTTGAAGAAACCGAGCAAACCGATGAACAAAAACAGCAGGCAGATGAAAGAGAAAGTATGTATCTGGTTAGTGAGTTTGCTAATACTTTTTTTCAGAATTCTTTACTTAAAACAGAGCAAGGTAAAGCCATAGGGCTAACTTATTTTAAAGAAAGAGGATTTACCGAAGAAACTATAAAAAAGTTTGGACTAGGGTACTCTCCTGATGTTTGGGATGCATTGACGGCAGAAGCAATAAAAAAAGGATATCAATTAGACTATTTAGAGAAAACAGGTCTTACTATTGTAAAAGAAGAAAAACAATTTGATCGTTTCAAAGGTAGAGTGATGTTTCCTATTCAATCAATGTCTGGTCGTGTCCTGGGCTTTGGAGGGAGAATCTTAACCAATGAGAAAAAAGCAGCAAAATACCTTAACTCTCCAGAAAGTGATATCTACCATAAGAGTAAAGTGCTTTATGGCATTTATCATGCAAAACAAGCTATTGCCAAAGAAGATAACTGTTACCTTGTAGAAGGATACACAGATGTTATTCAATTTAATCAAACAGGGGTCACCAATGTAGTTTCTTCATCAGGTACAGCATTAACATCAGATCAAATTCGGCTAATTAGTAGACTAACCAAGAATGTCACGGTATTGTTTGATAGTGATGCTGCTGGGATGCGAGCCTCTTTGAGAGGGATTGATTTGATTCTTGAACAAGGAATGAATGTAAAAGTCTGTAGTTTTCCTGATGGGGAAGATCCAGATAGTTTTGCTAAACAAAATACGCTAGAAGAACTAAGCTCGTATCTCGAAGAGAATGTTCAGGATTTTATTAGCTTTAAGGCATCACTATTGCAGCAAGAATCTAAGAATGATCCTATTAAAAGAGCAGAATTGGTTAGAGATATGGTAACCAGTATTTCTAAAATCCCAGATGTGATCAAACGAGAGATTTATGTAAAAGAATGCTCTCGAATAATGGACGTTTCTGAAGATGTATTGTTTGATACTTTAGCACAAATTCGTAATGTTGATGTAAAAGAAGATCGTAAACAGCAAAAACAGCATCAAAAATCACTAGAAGTTGTAAAGAAAGAAACTGCTCAATCTCCAAAAGTTGACGAACAGTACGAACTAGAAAGAAAGGTCATAGAGATATTATTACTTTATGGAAATCGTGAAGAAGAGTTTGAAGATCTTGTTTTAAAAGAAAATGATGATGGAGATCTCGTTTTAGAGCCAGAAGTACATACTACAAAAGTATTTGAGAAAATATATCTAGATCTTCAGGATGATGAAATAGAATTTACTAACAATAGTTTTAAAGAGATATATGTTGTTTTAATAGAACAATTACATCAAAATGAAGAATTTAAAATCGAAAATTTTATTAATCATGTGGCTCCCGAGATAGCTTCAGAGATCACAGCTATCATGATGAATGAAGAGCGATATACATTGCATAGATGGATAGATATGGAGATTCATGTAAAACAAAAAGATTTTACAATAGCCCAATATGTGAGTGATATTATTTTAAATCTACGAAGATTTCTGATTAGTCAAAAAGTAAAAGAGCTCTCACAAGAAGTGAAAGCTCCAAATACTGATGCCGATGATAATCAAGAAACCATACAGGATATCATGGATTATCTGTCATTAAAAAGAATATTGTCTGAGAAGCTAAACCGAGTAGTTTAGCTAATATGCAATAATCTGGATTGATGAATTAGATCAGCAAGATTATCCACTTTTAATTTTTTTAGCAGTCGTGTCTTATACGTACTTACCGTTTTTTCATTAATAGATAATGTAGAAGCTATATCTTTATTGCGTTTTCCAGAAGATAGCAGGTTGAGTACTTCTATTTCTCTGGAGGATAGTTTTTTATATTTTACAACCATATTATTTTCATTAGCATTTCCGTTTGCTAATTGTTGTGTAAGGTTATCATTTAAATATATACCACCCCTTGCAACGCGTTCGATTGCTTTTTTAAGTGTTTTTGTTGGTACTGTTTTGGATAAGTATGCCGAAGCTCCTGCTTTAATAGCACTTAAAGCATACATTTCTTCGGGATGAGAACTAAAAATAATTACTTTGATTCTGGGAAATTCTTTTTTAATAGTTCTCAATGCCATAATTCCATTGATCTGAGGTAAATCTAACTCCATGATGAGTACATCTGGAGTATTAGCTTTCAAAACATCATACATCTCGTTTCCGTTACTTACTTTGCCAATGATCTCATAATCTTCTGAGTTGCGAAATAAGGAAACGATCCCCTTCCTTGTAATTGGATGATGATCTGCGATTAATACGGTTGTCATTCTTGTTTACGATTGTTAATGTTAGTTTAATTTTAAGAGTGTAACATCTTAGGCTAGGGGTAATTTTCAAATCTTTGTGCAAAATTACTAAGAACTAGTCCTCGTAAACTTTTTTTTATGTATTTATCGACAAAATGTTGATTATAATAGATTAACGGGTATTTTACACACCGGAATAGGGATCATTTTGTGTTGGTTTACGGTATTTAGACGGATAAAAATTTTAAAAACCTCTTGTTCTCTTCCTTTAAAATCATCAATTTTTTTACCTTCATCTTTCATTTTCATAGCCCATTCTAATTCATCGTAACTTGCACCAATTTGATCTTCGTCACTTCTGCTATCTCCAAATAATCCATCAGTTGGAGGAGCAACTTGTATCGAATTAGGTACCTTTAAAGCTTCTCCTATAGCATATACTTCACTTTTTAGCAAGTTTGCAATTGGGCTTAAATCCACGCCACCATCCCCATACTTGGTGTAAAAACCAACTCCGAAATCTTCAACCTTATTACCTGTTCCTGCAACTAGATATTTGTATAAACCAGCAAAATAATATAATGTAGACATCCTTAATCGAGCTCTGGTATTTGCTAATGACAGATCAAGTTGTGCACTTGGAGCTGTCTCCGGAACCACAGATTTTAATTCTTCAAAAACCGGAGTTAGGTCAACTCTGATATCAGAAACATTAGGAAACCTTTCTTTTAATTGGGTAATATGCTCCTGGGCTCTGGTTACCTGACTCTGGGCTTGATGAATTGGCATTTCTACACAAAGCGTTTTTAATCCTGTTTTTGCACATAAAGAAGAAGTAACAGCACTATCAATCCCCCCGCTTACACCAATAACAAAACCTTCTATGTTTGCATTGGTAGCGTATTCTTTTAACCAGTTTACGATATGATCAATTACTTTTTCTGTTTGCATTCTTCGTTATTTGTTAGTGTTAATTTAAATCCGAATACGATGAGTATTTCAGTTTTATACTTCGTATTTCGATCTTTGTCTGTGGCAATTTGATATCTTACCTTTGCGAATATAAAATTAATAAAAAAAGATGGCGTTCTGGAATAGTAGAAATTATTTAAAGAGATATTATAATTTAGGAATGAATAGTATTAAGTATTTAAAATTAGCCATTGTTTTTTGCATATTATTTTCTTGCTCTAGCAAAAATAAAGTAGATAAAGAGGTTGCTAAAATCCCTGTAGATATTAAAATTGAACGTTTTGATCGATTATTTGCAAAAATGACTCAGGAAAACTTACCTAATCTAAAAAAAGAATATCCTTTCTTATTTTCAGAAAAATATGCAGATAGTGTATGGATTAAAAGATCTCGAGATACAATACAACAAGAAGTAAACAAAGAAGTAGAAAAAGCTTTTCCCGATTTTTCTTCTGAGGAAAATGAACTACATTCACTTTTTCAGCATATTAAATATTATTTCCCAGAAATTAAAGAACCTAGAGTGGTTACAATTACCAATGATGTAGATTATCATAATAAAGTGGTACTGTCAAAAGGGTTACTTATTATTTCCTTGGATACATATTTAGGTAAGGATCATCATTTTTATGAAGGGATACAAAAATACTTAAGACAACATTTTGACAGACAGTATATAGTGCCAGAGGTAGCCTCTATGTATGCTAAAAACCAGATAGGGCCGATTAGAGATAGAACGTTTTTAGGTAATCTTGTTTCTTTTGGGAAAGAACTATATCTTAAAAATTTACTCTTACCAGATTTTAGTGATGCCAGAAAAATAGGGTATACAGAGGAGCAATATGCCTGGGCAAAAGCTAATGAAGAGGAAATATGGAGGTATTTCGTAGATCGCCAACTATTATACAGTACAGACAGCACTCTTATGCCTAGATTTTTGTACCCTGGACCTTTTTCAAAATTTTATTTAGAAGAAATTGATAAAGAAGCACCAGATAGAATAGGACAATTTATAGGATGGAGAATTGTAGCTTCGTATATGAAAAATAACAATGTATCTTTGCGGCAATTAATAGTGGCAGATGCCGAAACGATTTTTAATAGATCAAAATATAAACCCGAAAGATAATGGCAAATAATCATAAGTCAGAAATAAAAATAGATATAGAGCTAGATGAAAACAGGATTCCAGAAAAATTAAAATGGACGGCAAAAGATGGTGGAGTAGAGAACGAAGAAACCAAAGCAATGCTTCTGTCTGTATGGAATAGCAAAAATAAGGAAAGCCTTCGTATTGATTTATGGACTAAAGATATGCCAGTAGATGAAATGAAGATCTTTTTTCATCAAACATTAGTTGCTATGAGTGATACTTTTTATCGAGCTACGCAAGATGAAAAAATGTCGGCAACTATGAAAGACTTTTGTGATTATTTTGCTGAAAAACTAGAACTTAAGCAAAAATAGTATTGTGCTTTTTTGAAATGTTTTATCAAATTTGTTGACTAAATGTCAAAATCTAAACATTGAAAAAAACCTTGTATTTTGTATATAATACAAAATCAGATATTTGGAATAAATATCTTGATAACCTTCATAAAATTATAAGTCCGACTACATATTCATGTGATCTTTGTAGTCTTACTCATGGTAATTTTTCTGAAAAAAAGGAATGGAAGAGTTTTAGAGAAAATTCAAATTATAAATTCGTTTTTATGTATAAAGATGAGTTTTTGAGAATGTATTCCTGTTTGGGAGATAAGAATTTTGGATTTCCTATTATTTTTCAAAAGCAAGGAGAAAAGATTGATGTACTATTTGATTCAAAAGAGATATCATCTTTAAACTCTGTAGAAGAATTGATAGAATTTCTGAAAAAGAAAATGAGTTAAGATTTTTTTAGCTGCGAATTAATTTCTGTTATGTAGTTAAGAACATCTTCTTTGCCTAACCCAGAAGAAGATGAGGTGATAAAATAATTAGGCATTTCTTCCCAATATTTGAGCATTTCTTCAGTGTAAGCATTTATTTGAGCGGGTAATTTATTTTTTGAAAGCTTATCGGCTTTTGTGAAAATAATAGAAAATGGTATTTGATTTTCTCCTAACCATTGCATAAACTCAAGATCTATTTTTTGTGGTTCATGACGGCAATCCACTAAAACAAAAGCGCTAACCAATTGTATGCGTTTAGAGAAGTACGCAGTAATAAATTTCTGAAATACTTTTTTTGAAGACTTAGATACTCTTGCATATCCGTATCCTGGTAAATCAACCAAAAACCAAGCCTTATTGATAATAAAATGATTAATCAATTGCGTTTTTCCCGGTCTTCCAGATGTTTTAGCAAGACTTTTGCGAGTAGTAAGCATGTTGATTAATGAGGACTTGCCAACATTAGATCTGCCTATGAATGCATATTCAGGGAGTTTATCTTTAGGACATTTGGCAACATCGCTATTACTCATTACAAATTCAGCGCTACTAATCTTCATAGTATCAAATCAATTATGATTAGAAGTTACGTTCTTGTAACCAATTGTATAGTAAACGGTTAAATTCTTCGGGATGCTCCATCATAGCAGCATGACCACACTTGTCAATCCAGTATAAATCAGAATCAGGTAATAAACGATTAAAATCATCTGCAACTTCTGGAGGAGTAACATTATCATTTTTCCCCCAAATAATACAAGTTGGGGTATTCATGTTTGGTAAATCTTTTGCCATGTTATGCCGAATAGCGCTCTTAGCAATTGCAAGAGTTCTAATTAATTTATTTCGATCATTAACAGTAGCGTATACTTCATCTACAATTTCTTTGGTGGCAATTTCGGGGTCATAGAATACATTTTCTGCTTTAACTTTAATGTATTCATAGTCACCTCGTTTTGGATAACTCTCTCCCATGGCACTTTCATAAAGGCCAGAACTTCCGGTTATAACCAAGCCTTTTACTTTTTCGGGAAACATTTTGGTGCATAAAAGTGCAATGTGTCCTCCTAGAGAATTACCTAGAAGTATAACTTCTTTATCACCATATCCTAAATGATCTATAAAATCTTTAAGGTACCTGGCATAGGTACTAACTTTGGTTTTTAGTAAAGGTAAAGTGTATACAGGGAGCTCAGGAATCAGTACCTTATATCCGTGTTCAGGGAAGTAAGAACTAACACCTTCAAAATTACTCAAACCACCCATCAATCCGTGTAGAATGATAATTGGTGTGCCTTCCCCTAAATCTAGATAACTAAATTTTCCGTCTTTTTTTAATTCGTGCTTCATTAATACTTCTTACAAGAATTAAAAGCAAATATAGCATTTTCATAATTAGTTTTGGGTTTTTTTATTAATACTACAGAATGATTTTTTATATTTTTTTTTACGGCCTATTATTTCTATCTCAAATTAGGTGAAACCAAGAATTCACAAGTGTTACCGTAGTGTGCTGATAAACAAAATCTTAAAGTTTTTAGTAGTTGTGGCTTTATTGTTTAGAAGACAATTTATTAACAATGTGGTAAATTGTGGTAAAAAGTGGTAATTTTTTCAATATATTTGACTAATTAAACGTTTAGGGAAATAAAAGTGGTAAATCTAATCGGCACATACGAGTGTAAAGCAGACGCTAAGGGACGTCTGATGATGCCTGTGGCTTTTAAGAAGCAACTCTCGCCGGTGCTACAAGATGGATTTGTATTAAAAAGAGCTGTTTTTCAATCTTGTTTGGAGTTGTATCCAATGGCAGAATGGAATCTTTTGATGCAAAAAATTAATAAACTCAACCGCTTTAAAAAGAAAAATAATGATTTCATCAGAAAATTTACTGCTGGTGTAAAAGTAGTTGAAATTGACGCTGCTGGTCGACTTTTGATTCCAAAAGATCTGGTTGGCTTTGCAGGGATTACTAAAGATTTGGTGTTATCATCTGCTGTAAATATTATAGAGATTTGGGACAAAGATCAATATGAAAAGGCAATTGATGATGCAGCTGTTGATTTTGCAGATTTGGCAGAAGAAGTAATGGGTTTTGATGACGAAATAGATCATGATTGATAGTGTTGATAGAAGTTAAAGCGCTTATTCTGATAAGATTAGTAGAGGTTAGGCTTTTATTTAGACTGTTAAAACTAGAAAAGAAAAGATGAGAGAGATGGAATATCATAACCCGGTTTTACTTAAAGAAACGGTAGATGGATTAGCAGTGAAGCCAAATGGAATCTATGTCGATGTCACATTTGGTGGAGGAGGTCATTCTAGAGAAATTCTGAAGCGATTGGGGCCAGAAGGTAAATTGTTTGCTTTTGATCAGGATCAGGATGCTTTAGAGAATGCGATTGATGATGATCGATTTACTTTAATAAACGAAAACTTTAGGTTTATTAAACGATTTCTACGATTCTATGGGGTTAGAAAAGTAGATGGAATCTTGGGGGATTTTGGGGTTTCTTCACATCAGTTTGATGTAGCAGATAGGGGCTTTTCTACTAGGTTTGAAGCAGATCTGGATATGAGAATGAATCAAAACGGAGAAATATCAGCTTATCATGTAATCAATGAATACGATGAGTCTGATCTAAGGATGATGTTTTTGCAATATGGAGAATTGAGAAGTGCTCCTAAGCTAGCAAGAGCGATAGTTGGAGCCAGAAAAGAAGAAAGTTTAAAAACCAGTGTAGAATTAAAAGAAGTGCTTAGGCCGTTTTTGCCAAAACATAAAGAACATAAAATACTGGCACAGATATATCAAGCGATTAGAATCGAAGTAAATCAGGAGATTGAAGCTCTTAAAGAGTTTTTAGTACAAACAACAGAGCTCTTGGATGTCGAAGGAAGAATTAGCCTGATCTCTTATCATTCTTTAGAAGATAGGTTGGTAAAGAGATTTATACGTAGCGGGATGTTTGAAGGAGAGCCGGAAAAGGATTTATATGGTAACGTATCGGTACCTTTTAAAAAAGTAGGAGGATTGATAGTTCCGGATAAAGAAGAAGTTAAAGAAAATAATAGAGCACGAAGTGCTAAACTGAGAATAGCCGAAAGAATTTGAAGCAGACAATTTATGACATATTAAAAGGTAAGTTTCTTATTGCAGATGATGCAATGAAAAACTGGAGAATGTTATTGTTTCTTTCTTTTTTGGCAATAATAATGATTGCAAGTTCACATAATGCAGAGAGTAAGGTGCATGAGATTGCTAGATTGAATAATGAAGTTAGAGAATTAAGGACACATTTTGTAGATGGAAAAACCGAATTGATGAGATTGAAGATGGAGTCATCAATAATTAAAAAGATGACGCAAAAAGGGCTAAAACGCCCCGAAAGACCTCCTAGAAAAATAATAGTAAAAAAGTAAACTGTTGGCAATAAAAGAAAAAAACATATTAAACCGATTGTATTTCATAGCAGCGTGTATGTTCATCTTTGCAATAGCAGTATTGGTCAAGTTAGTGAATATACAGTTTGTAGAAGGGGATATGTATCGTAAGAAAGCTCAGGAACGAGTTTTTAAAACCTTTGATATCCCTGCGAACCGAGGTAACTTGTATGATAGTAAAGGAAACCTCTTAGCAACATCTGTTCCTAAGTATGATATACGATTTGATGCATTGGCAGTTAATGATAAGGATTTTAGAGCACATATTAAACCACTTTGCATAGCGTTGTCCAAAGAATTTGGAAAACCAGTTTCATATTATGACAAAATTATAAGAACTGCAAGAGCGAATAGAAATAGATACTTGTTGTTACGAAGAAATTTAGGGTATTCTCAGTATATGAGAGTTAAAAAATTCCCTTTGTTCGAATATGGAGCTAATCGAGGAGGATTAATAGTAGAGCAACGTACAGTAAGAGAACATCCTATAGGAAAAATAGCTGAACGTACAGTAGGGTATGAAAGAAGGGATGAACATGGGTATTATACCAGAGTAGGCTTAGAAGGGGCTTATGGACCATTTTTAAGAGGGAAAGAAGGGAAACGAAAAAAGCAAAAAATAGCAAAAAACCAATGGAAACCTATAGGGGATGCTAACGAAGTAGAACCGCAAGATGGGTATGATGTTATTTCTACTATTGATGTAAATATACAGGATATCGCACATCACGCATTACTGGCTCAACTTGAAACATTTGAAGCAGAGCATGGCACTGTAGTGGTAATGGAAACTAAAACCGGAGAGATAAAAGCGATTTCTAATCTGGGACGCACCAATGCAGGGAAATATTATGAGAAACTTAATTATGCAGTTGGAGAATCTCATGAACCGGGATCTACATTTAAATTGATGACAATGGTTGCTGCTTTAGAAGACAGAGTTATTGATTCGAGTTATGTAGTAGATACAGAAAATGGTCGTGTAAAGTTTTATGATAGAATTGTAAAAGATTCTAAATGGGGAGGATATGGAAAAATATCTGCAGCAAAAGCATTTGAGTTATCATCGAATACTGCTTTTGCTAAGATGATTAATGAAAATTATAAAGATAATCCCAGAAAGTTTGTAGATCGATTAATTAATATGGGGCTTGGAGAAACGCTTGGATTGGCAATTAAAGGAGAAGGAAAACCTAAAATTCCTTATCCAGGGGATAAAGATTGGTACGGAACCACATTGCCGTGGATGGCACATGGTTATGGTGTTGCAATTACGCCATTACAAACATTGGTTTTTTATAATGCAATCGCTAATGATGGCGAAATGGTAAAACCTAGATTTATTAAAGAAGTCAAAACATGGGATAAAACCAGGGAGAGGTTTGATAAAGAAATTCTTAATCCAACAATATGTTCTAAAGAAACTGCAAAAATTGTTCAGGAGATGATGAAGAACGTGGTTAAGAGAGGAACAGCAGATAATATCCGTACTAATAATTTTGGTATTGCAGGCAAAACAGGCACATGTTGGGGAAATTATGGGAAAGACAAAGAACGTGAATATATATCATCCTTTGCCGGCTATTTTCCATCTGATAAACCTATTTACTCTTGCATTGTAGTGGTGCATAAACCAAATAAGAAAAAAGGATATTATGGTAGTGAAGTTGCTGCTCCGGTCTTTAAAACCATTGCTACAAAAATATATAATGATATACCAGTAATTGATGAGGTTTCTTATGCTGTTGTTGAAAGTAAATCAGTTGTAAATAGTTATGAGAAGTATTATCAGAACGCTCAAAAATACAAGACTATAATGCCTAATGTAACAGGTATGCCAGCTATGGATGTGATCTCTCTTTTAGAAAATATGGGACTGAAAGTCGAATTAAAAGGATCAGGAAGAGTGAAAAAACAATCTATAGAACCAGGAACTAAAGTAAAGATAAACCAAACAGTGAGATTAGAATTATCGTGATAGAGTTAAAAGACATTCTATATAAGGTATCGATTAATGCCGTAGTTGGTAATACAACAATGAGCATTAATAAGATTGAATTCGACTCACGAAAAGTCGAGCAAGATGATGTGTTTGTAGCTATTAGAGGCTCTGTTTCAGATGGTCATGATTTTATAGAAAAAGCCGTTGATCGAGGAGCTCTGGTTGTGATCTGCGAAAAGGTTCCGAATATTGCAGTTAGTGGTGTAACCTATGTAGAGGTCGAAGATACGCAATCTGCATTGGCAATTATGGCGTCTAATTATTATGATTCTCCTTCCGGAAATCTAAAACTAGTTGGAGTGACAGGTACCAATGGTAAAACAACAATTGCATCTTTATTATATCAGCTTTTTAAGAAAGCGGGATTTAAAGTGGGCTTGTTGTCTACAGTAAAAGTTGTAGTAGATGCCAAAGTTTATGATGCGACACATACTACTCCGGATTCTTTAACTATTAACTACTACCTAAAAGAAATGAATAATGCAGGGGTAGAATATTGTTTTATGGAAGTTAGTTCTCATGGGATACATCAAAAACGTACAGAAGGATTAGATTTTGCCGGAGGAATCTTTACGAACCTGTCTCATGATCATTTAGATTATCACAACACATTCAAAGAATATCGTGATGTAAAGAAAACATTTTTTGATGAGTTGCCGGCAAAAGCTTTTGCATTGGTTAATAAAGATGATAAAAACGGAAGTTTTATGATTCAAAATACTAAGGCAAAACAACATACTTATGCTTTAAAATCCTATGCCGATTATAGAGGTCAAATTTTAGAAAGTAGCTTAGAAGGGTTATTGCTAAAGTTGAATGATCATGAAGTCTGGGCAAAATTAATAGGCAGTTTTAATGCATACAATCTACTGGCAATTTTTGGTACAGCCGAATTATTAGGACTCGAAACCTTAGAAACCCTTCAGCTATTAAGCGACTTGCAAAGTGTAAGTGGTAGATTTCAATATATGATCTCTGATGAAAAAATTACAGCAATAGTTGATTATGCTCATACACCCGATGCATTAAAAAATGTGTTAGAGACTATTAATGATATTCGAACCAATAATGAAACATTGATTACAGTTGTAGGATGTGGTGGAGATAGAGATAAAATGAAGCGACCTGTGATGGGAAACATTGCAGCAAGACTTAGTAATAAAACAATTTTTACGAGTGATAATCCCAGGACAGAAAATCCAGATCAGATTATAGAAGATATCGAGAAAGGAGTAGAGCCGCAGGATTATAAAAAAACACTATCAATTACAGATAGAAAACAAGCTATTAAAACTGCATGCCAATTAGCAAATAAAGATGATATCATTCTTATTGCTGGTAAAGGGCATGAAACCTATCAGGAAATTAATGGAGAACGAACCGATTTTAATGATTTTGAAATTGTCAAACAAGAACTAAAAAAACTAAATAAATAAATCCTTGACTCTCTTAAAAAAGAGGTAGAGGTAGTAACTTATGCTATACTATCTATTCGAATATTTGGAAAGCGAATACCAGTTCCCCGGGGCGACGTTGTTTCAGTTTATCACTTTTAGGGCAGCAATGGCAATAATTTTGTCGCTATTAATCTCTACAATTTATGGTAAACGAATCATAAATTTTCTTAGAAAAAAACAGATGGGAGAAAGCATTCGTGAGCTTGGTCTGGATGGTCAAGCCGAAAAAGCTGGTACACCAACCATGGGAGGAATTATTATTATTCTGGCAACTCTGGTGCCTGTATTGCTGTTTGCTAAACTTGATAATATATACGTAATCTTATTGATCGTTACTACATTATGGATGGGAGTTATTGGTTTTACAGATGATTACTTAAAAATAAAAAGAAAAGATAAAGAAGGGCTGGCAGGAAAATTTAAGATAATAGGACAGGTTGGACTTGGGCTTATTGTAGGATGTACAATGTACTTTCATAATGATATTACTATCAAAGAAGAAAAAGTAAAATCAGAAACAGAGCAAGTTGTAAATACCGGAGAAGAGGTGTCCGATTTTAATCCCGCTATAAAATCTACAAAAACTACGATACCTTTTTTTAAGAATAATGAGTTTGACTATTCAGATTTGATTACCTGGATTAGTCCTGAAATGGAAAAATATGCTTGGTTAATTTTTATACCTATTGTCATTTTTATTGTTACGGCCGTATCAAATGGAGCGAATCTAACCGATGGGATTGATGGTCTTGCAGCAGGCTCATCTGCAATTATGGTATTAACATTAGCTCTTTTTGCATGGGTGTCTGGTAATATTATTTTTTCAGACTATCTCAATGTGATGTATATCCCAAATTCTGGAGAAATGACCATCTATATTACTGCATTTGCAGGGGCATTAGTAGGGTTTCTATGGTATAATACGTTTCCGGCTCAGGTCTTTATGGGAGATACAGGTAGTCTTACTATAGGAGGAATAATAGCAGTAATTGCAATCGCAATACGTAAAGAATTTTTGATCCCAATTTTATGTGGCATCTTTTTTATTGAAACCGTATCAGTAATGATGCAGGTGAGTTGGTTTAAATATACCAAAAAGAAACATGGAGAAGGAAGAAGAATATTTCTAATGTCTCCATTGCATCATCACTATCAAAAAAAAGGAATACATGAAAGTAAGATCGTTACTAGATTCTGGATTGTCGGCATTTTCATGGCGATTATAGCAGTGATTACATTAAAAGTTAGATAGTATGAAAAGGCTGGTGGTGCTGGGAGCAGGAGAAAGTGGAGTAGGAACTGCTATTCTGGGTAAAAAAGAAGGGTTCGATGTTTTTGTTTCAGATAAAGGAATAATTACAGATCAATATAAAGAAGTTCTTAGAAATTTTGAAATCGAATGGGAAGAACAACAGCACACAGAAATTAAAATTCTGAATGCAGATGTTGTTATGAAAAGCCCTGGAATTCCTGATACAGTAGCATTAATAGTAAAGCTGCATAAAAAAGGAATTCCTGTAGTGTCTGAGATAGAATTCGCTGCAAAATATACAACCGCTCAGATTGTTGGTGTTACCGGGAGTAATGGAAAAACTACCACCACAATGCTTACACATTATGTGCTTCAGCATGGTGGATTAAAAGCCAATATGGCTGGTAATATAGGAGATAGTTTTGCAAAACAAGTAGCAGAAAATGATGCTCCTTTTTATGTGCTTGAGCTAAGTAGTTTTCAACTAGATGGGATAAAGGATTTTGCTCCGCATATTGCTGTTCTTACAAATATTACTCCAGATCATTTGGATCGATACGAATACAAGTTTGAGAACTATATAGCGTCAAAATTCAGAATTGCAATGAATCAAAATGAAAATGATTATTTCATTTATGATGCAGACGATACTGTAATAACAGAATATTTAAAACAACATCCCGTTCGCTCAAGATTACTGCCTTTTTCATTGACCAAAAAGGTAGAAAATGGAGCATATTTAGAAGAAGAAAATATAACAATAATAATAGATAACAACAAAGTAATCATGCCAACAACAAATTTAGCATTAAAAGGAAATCACAATGTAAAAAACGCTATGGCCGCCGCTACAGTATCACAATTGTTAAAAATTAGAAAAGCGACCATTAGAGAGTGCCTGGAGAATTTTCATGGAGTAGAACATAGATTAGAAGATGTATTAAAGATTAATAATGTACAATACATTAATGATTCTAAAGCGACAAACGTAAATGCTACTTTTTATGCTTTGGATGCTATGAAATCGGCAACAGTTTGGATTGTTGGCGGAGTAGACAAAGGAAATGATTATACAGAATTGTATTCACTGGTTAATGAAAAAGTAAAAGCTATTATTTGTTTAGGAGTAGACAACTCCAAGATTATTAATGCATTTGGAAATTGTGTGGATAATATTATAGAAACACAATCGATGAAAGAAGCTGTAAATATGGCGTATAAAATAGCGGAGAGAAATGAAAATGTACTGTTATCTCCAGCGTGTGCAAGTTTTGATTTATTTAAAAACTACGAAGAAAGAGGGAGACAATTTAAAGAAGCAGTAAGAGAATTGTAATAAAAAATACAAAAAATTAATAGTAAGAATGACTAAAGTACTAGCAAATATAAAAGGGGATAAGGCGATCTGGGCGGTAGCAGCTTTGTTGGCACTGTTTTCGTTCCTACCTGTATATAGTGCTAGTAGTAATTTGGCATATTTGTATGGAGGTGATGGGGATACTTTTAGTTTTTTGGTTAAACATTTTGCACATCTTGTTTTAGGTTTTTTGATCATGTATGGTGTGCATAAGATACCTCACCATTATTTCAAAGGACTTTCTATTATCATGATACCAATGGTGATTGTACTGTTGTTAATCACATTGGCGCAGAATACAACAGGCGGAGGAACAAACGCAAGTAGGTGGATTCGTTTACCATTTGTTGGTGTAGGTTTTCAGCCTTCTACTCTGGCAGCAGTAGTTTTAATGGCTTATGTAGCTAGATATCTTTCAAAAATTAAAGATAAAGCAGTTACTTTTAAGGAAACATTATTGCCATTGTGGTTACCTGTGTTTTTGGTACTAATGTTGATTTTGCCTGCCAATTTTTCTACTGCAGCAATCATATTTTCAATGGTAATTGTTTTGGTATTTCTAGGAGGATATCCGCTAAAATATATTTCGGTGATCTTAGGGTCCGGACTTTTGATACTTACTTTTTTCATTTTGTTTGCAAAGGCATTTCCGGGAGTTTTTCCAAATAGGGTAGATACTTGGGTAAGTAGAATAGAAAATTTTACAGACAATAAGGATACTCAGGAAGATTATCAGATAGAACGTGCAAAAATTGCAATTGCCAGAGGAGGAGTTATTGGTACAGGCCCTGGTAAAAGTGTACAGAGAAACTTTTTACCACAGTCATCATCAGATTTTATTTATGCAATTATTATTGAAGAATGGGGGTTTGTTGGAGGAGTTTTTCTAATGTTATTATACATATTGTTATTATTGAGGTTGGTGATTGTTGCTCACAAAAGCGCAGATATTTTTGGTAAGTTATTAGTTATGGGGGTTGGTTTGCCTATTGTTTTTCAGGCGTTCATAAATATGGCAGTTGCTGTAGAGTTGTTTCCGGTAACGGGGCAAACGCTACCACTTATTAGTAGTGGGGGAACATCAATTTGGATGACCTGCCTGGCAATCGGTATTGTATTAAGTGTAAGTAGTAAAAGAGAAACTAGTATAGAAGAAGAACGAATAAAAGAAAAAGAAGAGGACCCTTTAGAGGTTTTGAGTGAAGTTTTATGAGCAAAAAGCTAAGAATCATATTATCTGGAGGAGGCACAGGAGGACATATCTATCCTGCAATAGCTATTGCTAATGAAATACGTGACAGATACCCAGATACTTCTATTTTGTTTGTAGGAGCAAAGGATCGTATGGAGATGCAAAAAGTACCGCAAGCTGGATATGAAATTGAGGGATTGTGGATTAGTGGTATTCAAAGAAAGCTAACGTTGAGTAATTTGTTGTTTCCGATAAAACTATTAAGCAGTCTGTGGAAATCCAGAAAAATTATAAAAAAATATAATCCAGATGTAGTTATAGGAACCGGGGGATTTGCAAGTGGGCCATTATTAAAAATGGCAAACTCAAGAAAGATTCCAACCGTGCTTCAGGAACAAAATTCGTTTCCGGGGATTACCAATAAATGGTTGTCGAAAGGAGCCAGTAAGATTTGTGTTGCTTATGATAATATGGAAAAGTTTTTTCCGAAGAATAAAATCATAAAAACAGGAAATCCTGTTCGTCAGGATTTGCTAAATACTAAAGAAAAGAGAGATCAGGCCATTACAAAATATACCCTTGATCCAGAAAAGAAAACAATTTTGATTATTGGAGGAAGTCTGGGAGCAAGAAGAATTAATCAATTGATCGAAAAAGAACTTGGTTTTTTTGCAGGAAAAGAGATTCAGTTACTTTGGCAATGTGGGAAACTGTATTATTCAGATTATAAACAATATACAAGTCAAAAGGATGTGCAAGTACATGAGTTTTTAGAGACTATGGATTTGGCATATGCAGCTGCAGATGTTATTATATCAAGAGCTGGTGCAAGTTCGGTTTCAGAATTATGTATTGTTGCTAAACCAACATTATTTATCCCTTCGCCAAATGTAGCCGAAGATCATCAAACCAAAAATGCGAAAGCAATTGTTGATAAAAATGGAGCTGTAATGTTAAAGGAAAGCGAACTCGATAATAAGTTTGAGTATACGATTTCAGAATTACTAGATTCAGAAAATGTACAAGCCAAACTTTCTGAAGGAATAAAAGAATTGGCCTTGCCTAATGCTACTTCGGATATAGTAGATGAGATTGAAAAATTAATGCAAAATAAAGCAGTAAGAAATTAGAAGCATATAATGAATAAAGGTTTAGAGAACATACAAAATATATATTTTATCGGTATCGGTGGTATCGGTATGAGTGCTCTTGCCCGATATTTTAAATTTCTAGGTAAAAATGTAGCAGGATATGATAAAACTCCTAGTCAGATTACTTCTGATCTAATAGCATTAGAAATTCCGATTCATTTTGAAGATAGTGTTGATCATATTCCTAAGTCATTTTTGAATACTGAGAATACGTTAATTGTGTATACTCCCGCTATCCCAAAAGATCATAAAGAATATGTGTATGTACAGAGCAATGGATTTTTGATCAAGAAGAGGGCAGAAGTTTTAGGAATTATTACAAAAGATACGTATACGCTTGCAGTGGCGGGAACACACGGAAAGACGACAACAACAGCTATTCTCGCGCATTTACTTAAAGAAAGCGGAGCAAAAGTGACTGCTTTTTTGGGAGGGATAAGTGAAAATTATAATTCTAATCTTGTATTAGAAGGAAATGAAGTAGTAGTAGTAGAGGCAGACGAATTTGATAGATCGTTTTTACAATTATATCCGGATATAGCAGGAATTACTTCGATGGATGCAGATCACCTGGATATTTATGAAAAGGCCAATGCATTAGAAGAGTCGTTTGTTGAATTTTCTTCTAGAGCAAAGGATCATCTTTTAGTACGTAATGGATTGCCTCTTTCGGGTATCACTTTTGGAATCGAAGATGACTCAGATTACTGTGCTCAAAATATAAAAATAGATAATGGAACCTATGTTTTTGATTTAAAAACACCACATAAGTATATTAAAGATTTGCATTTAAACCTGCCAGGTAGACACAACTTGTTAAATGCTATTACAGCCTTTGCTATAGCGATGCTTTACGGCTCCCCGACCGGACCTTTGGCAAAGGCTTTATTTTCTTTTAAAGGTGTGCAAAGAAGATTTAGCTACCAGATTAAAACGAATGATCTGGTGTATGTAGATGATTATGCACATCATCCTACAGAAATTAATGCGCTGCATCAGGCGGTGAGAGAGATGCATCCTGGTAAAAAGATACTCGCTATTTTTCAGCCGCATTTATATAGTAGAACCAGAGATTTTGCAGCAGATTTTGCGCAGAGTCTTAGTCAGTTTGATCAATTACTGCTTTTGGATATCTATCCGGCAAGAGAATTGCCTATCGAAGGCGTAACCTCGGATTGGTTATTAAGTATGATAGATGCAAAAGATAAAAAACTAATACAAAAAAATAATTTGATTGAAGCAATAGTAGGTAGTAATGCCGAGGTAGTGTTAACTATTGGGGCAGGAGATATTGGAGAAGAAGTATATCGTATAAAGGAAGCTTTGTTAGTATGAAAAGAAGGATTTTGACATATTTGAAATTTAGCGGCCTGCTCATTTTAATGGTAGTTCTTTTTGCTTTTGCCAGTAAACGTAATGAGCAACGAAGGATTAATGAAGTGCTCATAGAATTTGTTGAAGAGCAAGATCCTTATGTAGATGAAGTGACGGTTAATAAATTGTTAATACAAAATCAGGACAAAGTTACGAACGTGGGTAAAGAAATTTTAGTTTTGAATACTGTAGAACAAAAGCTCGATGCACATAAAATGATTGAACATTCTGATGTGTATCTTACTGTAAATGGAGAACTTAGGGCAAGAATCAAGCAACGCACCCCAATTGCTAGGGTTAATGCGGTTACTCCTTTTTATGTTGATGTTACAGGAAATACGATGCCTTTATCTGATAGTTATTCGGCTCATGTGCCAATAGTACATAATGTATCAGAGCGAGAAGTTATTCAGGTTTTCCCTTTATTAAAAAAAATTCAAGAAGATGAATTTTTAAAAAAACATGTTGTAGGGGTTTACCTTAATGTCGAAGGAAATTATGAACTAGAGTTGCGAGTGTACTCGTTTAAATTAGTTTTTGGAAAAATAGAAAATTTAGATAATAAAATCAGAAACTTTAAAGCATTTTATCAAAAAGCACTAAGAGATAAAAGTCTTGAAAAATATAAAAAAGTCAGTTTGCAATTTAGTAATCAAGTGGTGTGTACAATAAAATAATACCAATATGGAAAGAGAAGTAAATGAAATAGCGGTAGGACTAGACATAGGGACAACTAAGATTGTTGCCATGGTAGGAAAATATAATGAGTACGGAAAGATGGAGGTATTGGGAATTGGTAAATCCAAAAGTCTGGGGGTACACCGTGGTGTAGTTAATAACATAACGCAAACAATTCAATCAATACAACAAGCAATTCAGGAAGCAGAAAGTGTTTCGGGGTTAAAAATTAATGATGTAACGGTTGGGATTGCAGGTCAGCATATTCGTAGTTTACAACATAGTGATTATATCACCAGGCCTAATGCAGATGCTGTAATAGATGAAGATGATATAGACAAATTATGCAATCAGGTACATAAATTAGTGATGTTACCTGGTGAGGAGATTTTACATGTACTACCTCAGGAATATAAAGTGGATGGTCAAGCCGAAATAAAAGAACCGGTGGGGATGTATGGAGGAAGGTTAGAGGCTAATTTTCATGTAGTAGTCGGGCAAGTGACTTCTATTCGTAATATAGGACGATGTGTAAAAAGCGCGGGATTAGAATTGTCAGATGTGACTTTAGAACCATTGGCATCTGCTAATGCAGTGCTAAGCCAGGAAGAAAAAGAAGCAGGAGTTGCATTAATTGATATAGGGGGAGGTACCACAGATTTAGCCATTTTTAAAGATGGAATTATTCGTCATACAGCAGTAATTCCTTTTGGAGGTAATGTAATTACCGAAGATATTAAAGAAGGATGCTCAATCATTGAAAAACAAGCAGAATTACTAAAAATAAAATTTGGATCTGCCTGGCCGGGTGAAAATAAAGATAATGAGATTGTTTCAATTCCCGGACTAAGAGGAAGAGAACCTAAAGAAATTACGTTAAAAAATCTCTCTAAAATTATTCATGCACGAGTGGTCGAAATTGTAGAGCAAGTTTTTTTAGAAATCAAAAATTATGGACATGAATCTCCTAAGAAGAAATTAATTGCAGGAATTGTGCTAACAGGAGGAGGATCACAGCTTAAACACCTTAAGCAACTTGTCGAATATATTACAGGTATGGATACACGAATTGGATATCCTAATGAACACCTGGCAGGAAATAGCGATTCAGAAACGACAAGTCCTATGTATGCAACTGCAGTAGGATTAGTAATGGATGGATTAATACATATTAAGAAACAAAAGAAAATAGGTAAAAAAGAAGAGGTTGCAAGTGTTCAATCAACACGACAAAACGAGGCAACGACTGTAGATAATGATGTTAATATTGAAGAAGAAGATCCAAGAGTAGATCTAAAACCGCGAAAGAATATTTTGGAGAAATGGACAGAGAAATTCAAGGAATTCTTGGATAATGCAGAATAGTTCGAAGATTAAGTAATGTTCATTTTTTTGAACAGTGAAAATATATAAAATACAGTAGGAGAACCAGAAAATTAGCAATTATGAGTAAAAATGAGGAGTTCGAAAACATTTCGTTTGATTTACCAAAAAATCAATCTAATGTAATTAAAGTTATTGGAGTAGGAGGAGGAGGTAGTAATGCCATTAATCACATGTTCCAGCAAGGAATTAAAGGAGTTGATTTTGTCATTTGTAATACAGATGCACAAGCATTAGAAAATAGCCCAATACCTAATAAAATACAGTTGGGAGTTTCACTAACCGAAGGACTGGGTGCAGGAGCAAACCCTGAAGTAGGTGAGCAATCTGCCGTAGAGAGCTATGAGGAGATAAAGACAATGCTGGATACCAATACCAAAATGATCTTTATCACAGCAGGTATGGGTGGAGGAACCGGTACAGGAGCTGCCCCTATTATTGCCAAAATGGCAAAGGAACTAGATATCTTAACTGTTGGGATTGTAACAATTCCTTTTCAGTTCGAAGGCCGTATGCGTAATGAACAAGCGCAATTGGGAGTAGAGAAACTTCGTGCTCATGTAGATTCTTTGGTTGTTATTAATAATAATAAACTAAGAGAGGTTTATGGTAATTTAGGATTTAAAGCTGGATTCTCTAAGGCAGATGAAGTTCTTGCCACCGCATCTCGAGGTATAGCAGAAGTAATTACACATCACTATACACAAAATATAGATTTACGAGATGCAAAAACAGTACTAAGCAATAGTGGTACAGCTATTATGGGGTCTGCTAATGCCTCTGGAAATAAACGTGCTCATGATGCTATTGTTAAAGCATTAGATTCTCCTTTGCTTAATGATAATAAAATTACCGGTGCTAAAAATGTACTCCTGTTAATCGTATCTGGTAAAGAAGAGATTACTATCGATGAGATTGGCGAAATTAATGATCATATACAACAGGAAGCTGGTCATGGCGCTAATATCATTATGGGAGTTGGTGAAGATGAATCTCTAGAAGAAGCAATCTCTGTAACTGTTATTGCTACTGGATTTGATGTAGAGCAACAAGACGAAATTGTTAATACCGAAACTAAGAAAATAATTCATACTCTAGAGGACGAACAACGTTCTGCAATACAAGATTTATCTCCTAAATCTACTGGTAATGTTACTCCTGTGCGTTCTCCTTTACCAAAGAAAAAAGAAGTAGAAGAACCATCAATTATAAAGCATGAACTAATTGAAGATGAAGAAGTAGATGAGGATTCCTTGTTGATCCCTACAACAGATCTGCTAAAGGATATTGATGTATCCTACGAAGTGGTAGATTCTTTTTCTTCAGATAATGATTTTGTGATTATTAATGCGCAAGATATCATTAAACAAATAGAAGTTAATGATGAAAAAGAAGTTAATGCCGAAACAGAAAAAGAAGATCAGTTTGCACTAGCTTTTGATATGCCTGTAGGAGGAAACGAAGAAGAATCTACAAAGGCACCAATGGCTTCTCTCGATGAGCCAAAAGTAGAAGATGAAGAACAACCTATTGTTTTTGATCTAAGTGATGATATTCTCGATTTAGAAGTAAATGATGCAATAGAAGTGGTTCCTGTTGGAGAAACCACATCTGAAGGAGTGCGTAAGTATAGCTTAGAGGATTATATGGAAGAAGAAAAGCGATTAACCGAAGCGCAACCAGCAGAAGTTATGGAAGAAGAAGATGAAGAGGTTATATTAGAAAAGAAAACGATCGCTCCAACTCCAGAAGAAGAAAAAGTAGAAGATGCAGATCCAGTTAATCAGCCTATTTCTGAAACCCTAAAAGCCAGAGCAGCAGAACGTAGAGCTAAGATGAAAGAATTTAATTATAAGTTTAGAAATAACTCTTCTAACATCGATGATATCGAAAAAGAACCAGCTTATAAAAGAGCAGGAATCGATGTCGATACTAAACCAGATGATTCTGGACTATCAAGAACTTCTTTAGGAACCGATAGTAATGATGATATACAATTGCGTAAAAACAATTCTTTTTTGCATGATAATGTAGACTAATTGCATAATAATTAGAATACTAATATTGTAAAGTATAAATATGTAATTCTGGGACTTCGTCTATGTTTAGTATAGACTTAGCCAGAATCTAAAAAATAAACATAATACTTAAACTAAACCGATAATCTAAGAGTAGATTATCGGTTTATTTTTTATCTTCGCAATCCAAAGATAAAAATCGATTATCATGAGTTTAGAGCAAAAAGTAATGACTGCGATGAAAGAAGCTATGAAAGCTAAAGATACTAATGCATTAACATCATTGCGTGCTGTAAAATCAGCTATTCTATTAGCCCAGACAGAAAGTGGGGCAAAAGAAGAACTTACCGAAGATCAGGAATTAAAATTATTGCAAAAACAAGTTAAGCAACGTAAAGATAGTGCTGCGATTTTTATAGAACAAGGGAGAGATGATCTGGCAACGCCCGAACTGGCACAAGCAAAAGTGATTGAACAGTTTTTACCAGAACAATTAGACGAAGCAGAGATCGAAAAAATAGTAATAGATATTATTGCTAAAACTGGCGCAGAGGGGATGAAAGATATGGGTAAAGTAATGGGGATGGCAAATGCTGCATTAACAGGGAAAGCAGATGGAAAAACAATTTCTACAATAGTAAAAAGTAAATTATCTTAATATAAGAAAATGGCCTCGTGGCGCAACTGAATAGCGCATCAGATTTCGGCTCTGAGGGTTGGGGGTTTGAATCCCTCCGGGGTCACGAATGAATCACAAAAAAGTGAATCATGAAGCGAGTTTCAAAAATGAAGCTCGCTTCTTTTTTTGAAAATTGTGAAGTGATTCTTTTTGTGATTTTCAACGCGGAGCGTTGTAGGGATCAACACTAGTTAATCCCTCCGGGGTCACTTTTTGGACAAAATTGTCCAAAGCCAGACAATTTTGTCTGGCTTTTTTGTTGGATATTATTACTTTTATACATCTGTTAATCTTCTAGATACACCAATATTAAATCACATTATTAAAAGAATGACTTGTAACATTTGTCACAGTTATTATTGAGAGGGGTAAATTAATTTTGCACTGAGTAAAGAAACGAACCTTTTCAATTTGGCGATATAGGGTATTTAATGCATGCAAAGGATATTGAGAATTATCAGATAGAATTTATTCAAAAAACATTTAAGCAAAACACTCCTTCATATTTAAAAACTAGCAAGACTTACCCTCTTTATCAATTGCCTACTATGGGTTTGATTACGTTACGTACAACAGATCCTATAAAAAGCATACGCTTTTATGAATCTTTTTTTGGGATGAAATTACTGGTAAGAATGTATGTAAACAGAAGTAATGGTTTTACGCTTTATTTCTTAGGAGATAATAATCTGGTCGTACCAAACCCTGATATTGATGCAATTGAAAATAGAGAATGGATGTACCAACAAAACAGTACTTTTATTGAATTACAGTATTACTGGGGTAGTGAGCACCAAAAGGGGTTCAAACTACAGACAATAGAGGATGAACCTATTGGATTTGCAGGAGTGAAATTTGAAACAAGAGACTTAAAAAAAATTGAAAAAGATTTTCTTATAAATAATATTTCTATTAACCCTCATGTTAATCTGATACAATCACGTAATGAGTTACGCGTCAAGAGTCCAAGCAATTATACTCTAATAATTCAAGAGGGAAATGAATGTTTGAATCATTAACCAGAATGATTCAAAGTAATTATTTTCTAGGAGAAATAATATAAACTACCTTTTAAAAAATTATCCAATTTTATTAAGCCACTTTAAAGTACTCTGCTAACTCATTGATTTTTAGTAATTCATTTTCCAAAGGGCTCGACATATGTCCTGCCGAGGTCACTACTAATCAACAAGATTTTGAAGTTTTGATAATCAGCATGAAAAAGTTTGAACTCTTCCCATGTTAGATTTGTAAGAAAAACAAGTTTTTCAGATTCAAGAAAACTTAAAGTAGAATCGAGATAAGTTAGTATATTTTCACTTTTATTATTTAACAATTTTTACAATTCCTCTATCAATAATATCTAATGCTGTTGTGATGTTAGACATATCAGTAAACAGCTCATCTGTTTTTCCAGAATGATGACTATGCCCAATTGGCTCGAATAAAAAGTTTTTAGACAGCCCAAATTTATCTAAATCTACATCAACTGCATAAACAATAGCAGGTTGACCAACTCTACCTGAACCACTATAAATACTATCATTTGGAAAACGGCCTTTACTATAATATTTGTTCCAGTTAAATGATTGATTGATCTCCATTAAAACTCTAAACTTTTTCAATTTTCCAAGTTTTGCTTTAGAATTAATGATAAAATCATGGGTTGGTGTTGCACCAGAAACAGCATCGATATCATAAGCTTTTCCTAAAGGAATAAATAATCCGTCAGAAGCTCTAATGCCTCTTTTGTGCGCCCAATATGGTAGCGATTCTGGGCGACGAACAATAGCAGGTTTCCAAATTCCGTTTTTGTTTGGTTTACCATTTACATATGTGCTTGTTGCAATAGATTTTGGGACAAATAAACTTTCAATATAATTTCCGTCGATATCTTCAACCCAAATTACCATCATTGCATAACGAAACGCGTTCCCTATTTTTACATCTATCTCTATCGCAACTTCGTTAGTTTCTTTTTTTACAATAATACTTTGCGTTCCGTCTTCTAACGTTTCTTTTCCTTGTAAGCTATTACGATATTCATTTCCGAAATCGTAAACTTTGTTAAGTCCAGAAATATTCAACAACAATCCCGTGAATAAAATTCCTGCAATAAAAAGTAATGTGATAAAATGAACATTCAAAAAGTTATTCTTTGAATTTATACTGTACATTTTTAATGGTTTTATATTATTGATGATATGAAAAACTGCCAAAATTGAAAATAGGAGTCCGAAAACTGTATGTATCGATGCCGTAATTTTGTAATAAGGTTTTATATACATTAAAATTCCTGTTACGCTCAATATTAAAAATATTATAGCAATACTTATACTTACTAATTTTCTAGATTTCATCTGTTCTTTTATTGTTCTTTATATGTCAGATGGAATTTGCCATTGATCATATCGGTTGGTATTAACCTAATTATTATGGCTCATTTCATAATTTAAAAATCAAAACGGTAATTGGCTTTAAATGCCACACCCCAATTAGTTCTTGAGATATGTTTATTGAAGTTATCAGTAACTACAAAATAGATATACGATAATGGTTTATATTCCCATTGCAAACGGCTGTTAATATTGAAGTTATTTTGTTGAGTATTATATTGTACATAGGTTGTCCAATTCAAACGATTGCTAAAAAATACTTCGCCTGTAAAACGAGCTAAATGAAAGGTGTTTTTTCCTAAGTTTTCAAGATTGATATGATTCAATGAATAATTAACATTTAACTGTGCAAAAGGTAAAAGTCGATATCCTAAAATAGTTTCAAAACCACTTCTTTTTCCGTTAAAATATCCACCGTAAAAAACTTCTGTCGCGTAATAGAAGTTTTTATTACTTGAACGGTTATCGTATCCAATTTTTGCATCAATTGTATTGTAAATATCTGGTTGAATAGGGTTACCATTATTTAAAATATCAAATCCGTATTGAAGATTGAAATAATTATGCGTCAAATTGAAATACAAAGACGACAAATTCTTCTTAAACCAAACTGAATTACCCAATACTGTAGACATCTCGGTAAGTGTGCCTTTGCTATTCCAAAATGCATCATTTACTATCGAGAAATACCGAAAACGATCTATAGTATTAGATTTTTTGGGATAATAATTTTTCTGAAAAACGAAATAAGAATCTAAATATGAATCTCGAATTACCTGGTTGTTTATAGCATCATAATTGTAAAGCCTAGGTGTAAAGCCAACATCGGTTATAAAGTTTTTGTCTACCGTTTTAAATGCACCTTTAACATACGTTTTTCGTGTGTTGTATTGCCCTTCGATATTGAAAAAGTTATTATTTGAATTGATATCGTTACTAAAGCTTTTTCCGTAGTTCGTCTGTGCTGACCATAAATTGTTTTTTGATTTGTAATTTAAATTCAAGCCAAAAACGCGATTGTAATCGTTTTTAAAATCAAATCTGTCGGTTTGTTGTCTGTTTACCCAATATGCTGTGGTTGTAAAAGCTCTTGATAGTTTTTGTCGACCCACCACAACAGCATAATTTTGTGCGTCGTTTCCATCAGTTTTTTCGGTTTGCGCATTTAAAATTCCGATGCGTGTATTAGGCGAAACATTTCCCGAAAGTTTTAATCCGAATTGCATATCGGTTGTTCCACCAATTATTCGAGAGTAAAACGGATTGACACCAAAAGGCCCTAAATTATTAAACAAGTCGCTATTTTCTAAAAAGAAGTTTCTTCGTTCTGGAAAATTAATTGCAAAACGGGTTAAGTTTACTACTTGTTGGTCAACATCTACTTGCGAAAAATCAGGATTTATAGTCGCATCTAATCGCAATGAAGACGTGATATTATACTGTGCATCTATACTTGGTTTAAAGGTAGATTCATCGGTGTTATTAAGAACATCTTCTTCGTAATTATACGCTACAGATGGTACTAACATAAATTTTGAAGTATTGGTTTTGGGTAAATTTTCAATGATCACATCTTCTGTAAAACGTAAATCAAACTGAAAAAAGTTACGTGGCATATCGGTATATGTCATCCATAAATTTGTTTTAAAATCTCTATAGAAGAATTGAATTCCCCAAATATTGTTATTTACATCAAAGTTTAATGCTTTAAACGGAATTTCTATTTCATATACTTTTTTAGTTCCTTCAATTGAGGTTTGCGAATACCAAACGGCATTCCAACTTTCGTTAAAATTGTAATCTGTTCCGTTAAAATCTACCAACGCATCTACTTGTGTATTTCCTGTGTTCAGTGTAAAATAATAGCCGTTGTTTTCTTGATTGAATGGATCAAGTACTATTCCAAAAGCATCGCTGCTTACAACAGCATCTCCGTGATTATCACGCTTTAATGTGCTAATTTTATTTTGTGATGTCGTGTCGTAATATGCAACACCTATATATAGATTTTTACCATCATGAAATACCTTCACTTCTGTTTTATTTAATGCTTTACCTTCATCGTTAGGATAATAATTATTAAAATCAGTAAACATTTGAGCATTTTGCCAGATAGGTTCATTCAATTTTCCGTCAATTTTTACAGATTCTACAGAAAAGGGAATTGTTTTATTTTGAGAATATCCGCAGAAATAGAAACTGAGAACTACTGAAAAGGTAAATAGCTTAGTTTTCATCTGTAAGTTTATAAGCAATTAATTTATGGTGTAACATAGCAGGCACTAATACCATTTTTAATTCAGGAATGTAGGTAATATCGGCAGAATTAACTTTTTCTTTTGTAGTATCTAAAAGCAAGGTTTTATCACCGTTTTTAGTTACATAATGTATCATCCCTTCCCAACTCGAAATTAAATAATCATCGTTACCAATAGCTACAATTCCATCAGGGTTCGATATGTCTTTTGCTACTATTTTTGTGGTCTTAGTTTTTAAGTTGTAACTCTTAATTGTCTTGTCTCCTAAGCCAATAAGGATATTCCCTTTTTCATATAACACTCCGTTTGGCCATTCTAAATCATTCTTTAAAATGGTTGCTTTTCCATTTTTCAGGACGAATAATTTTCCGCTTTTTGTTCCACTTCCATAGATAGCACCATCTTCACTTGGTGTTAAATCATTGATGCGTTCTGTACCTTCAATTTTATGTTTCGTAACTATTTTTGATGTATTGATGTTGATTTCTAAAATAGTATCAAAATCAGCAACAAATAACTTATCCTTGTAAATAGCTGTTCCTGTTGGTCCTTCGATGTTATCAATCCATTTATGGTTTTTGATTTTCCCATTTAAATCGACCTTACTTATAAACCCTTTTCTGTTAGGCTTCATCCAATGTCCGTTAATGCTTGTAACATAAAGTATAGTATTCTTTTTGTCATAAATAACAGATTCTAAATCATTTAAAATAGTATCGGTTTCCCACAGTTTTATCAATTTTGGATTCTTTAATGACTTTGTAAAACTTGATTTTTGTGAAGTACATAATTGTACCGAAAAAGCAGTAATTACTACTAAAACTAAAATAGCTCTCATAATTGTATTTATTTTGTAGCTCAAAACTATAATCTAATTAGCATGTGATTTTAAAAAGAGGACAAGGCATGAGTTTTAGTGTACATAAACCTCAAAACGTATTTGTAACTCGTATAGGCTTGTTTGTATTCTTATTATACTTGTTGGTACACAAATCATTATTTATAGGCTGCTTTGTTGTATTTTTATGAGTTGAAAATGAAGCGTTTTTTTAAAATATTCAACATACCCGTTTATAAACACATCCTGTTTTGGATTGTTGTTTTCTTATTCTACACAACATCTGCAAGAGAGCGGTTTAATACTACAGAAGAAATTATTGTAACCTATTTTTTTCACGTTGTTTTTCAGATTATAATTGCTTATACAATATTATATTTTGTCGTATCTAATTATAAAAAGAATAAGAGTGTTGTTAAACTTATCGCTTCAATTATCTTGTTATTTTTCTTCATTAATTTTTTATATGTTTCTATAAGAATGTCTTTTCTTGAAAAAGCGTATCCTGATTGCTACAAAGTATTTTTAGATAAAAACGGATATCTTACGTTTTGGGAACGCGTCTTCGATTTAAAAACTATTTTCTTTCACTTACCACTGTTTTATTTACAACCATTATTTTTTCTGGTTGGGTTAACGTTTTATGAAAACCAGTACAAGCTTTCGAAAATTAGAGAACAGAAAAATGCAGTGGAATTAAAAGCGTTAAAACACCAGTTAAATCCTCATTTTTTATTCAATACGTTAAATAACCTGTATGTATTGTCTGTAGAAAAATCAGATAAAGCACCAGAAATTATTGAAAAACTCTCGGATATATTAGATTATATGTTATACGGTAGCGATAAAAAATTTGTACCTATTCAAAAAGAAATTGAACTTATTGAAAATTATTTAGCTTTAGAGCAAGTGCGTTATGAAGATAGAGTTTTGGTGTCGTTTAAAAATTCAATAATCGAAAATATTAAAATAGCACCTTTACTACTATTAACATTTATAGAAAATGCTTTTAAACACGGTGTAAGTCAGGAACTAAAAATGGCAGCTGTAAAAATTGATTTATCTTCTGAAAAAGAGCATGTAATTTTCAATATTTTTAATACTAAACCTTTATCAACAGCGGAAAAATTAATTCAAAAAAAATCGATAGGATTAATCAATGTAGAACAACAACTTAATTTATTATATCCTGATGCTTACGATTTAAAAATTGAAGAAACATCGAAAAGTTTTTCAGTAAATTTAAAACTCAAAAAACACTAAAATGTACAGATGTTTGATAATTGATGACGAAAAATTAGCAAGACAACTCATTGAAAATCATATTGCAAAAATTGATAATTTTGAAGTTGTTTTTTCTTGTAAAAGCGCCATTGAGGCAATTAATATATTAAATTCAGAACATATAGATTTACTTTTTTTGGATGTTGAAATGCCTGTTTTATTGGGAACAGATTTTTATAAAAACCTCCTTCAAAAACCTAAAGTAATTTTCACCACTGCCTACAGAGAGTATGCTGTTGAAGGATTTGAATTAAATGCTATTGATTATTTAGTAAAACCAATAACATTCGGTAGGTTTTTCAAGGCAATAGAAAAGTTTTTAGCCTCACAAAACCATAAAATTGAAATACAAGCTTCTTCAGAAACATTACAGAGTAAGAACTATATTTTTGTAACAGCAGACAGAAAGCAGGTAAAAGTACAGTTTGATGATATTCTATTTGTAGAAAGTGTAAAAAACTATATTAAAATTAGAACTGAAAATAAATCACTCCTTGTTAAATTTAGTATTTCTTCATTTCAAGATGTGTTGGATGCTCGCTTTCTTCGTGTTCATCGTTCATTTATTATCAATAAAGACAAAATAACGGCCTATACAAAACACGATATTGAAATTGGTACTATTGAAATCCCTATTGGAGAGATTTATAAAAATATTTTAGCCAAAATAAAATAATTACGTTATCAAAAAAGAGGAGAATAATAAGGGCAACACCTGTTAATCCTGCTTTAATCCTATATATACCATAAAAATTGATAATTAAATTAAAATCTTCTTGCAAAAAAAATTACACACTCTACATTTTTAGGGATTAATAAACTAAATTCTAAAATCTTTTGTTTTAATAATTATTGATAATTCTAGCTGAAGTACAAAAAGTACTCGCTAAAAGAGAATAAACCAATTTACAAACAAAAATGAAATAGAATTAGTTGTATTTTGATATATTGAAGTTTGGTGTAACAAAGATAGAATACATTTTGTTTAGGGAAAACTAGTAGTTAAAATGTGAGAATTATAGACTTTTTAAGGTAATCTTAAAAATGATAAGAATTCCAATCTAGATTTAAAGTTGAATCTGAAATTAGAATCTATGCGAAAATTGTATACCAAAATTATTGTAGTCTTAGTATTAATATGCTGGGAGTATAATACACTAGCCAATGAAAAATACAGTATTGAGCAAATTACAGTTAAAGATGGCCTGGCTAGTAACAATATACGTTCTATCTGTCGTGATCATTTAGGATATTTATGGATAGGTACTGTTTCGGGATTGCATAAGTTTGATGGTTTTTCTATGCAAAAATTCTTCTACGATGACGAAAATGATAAATCCATACCAAATAATCATATTAATTTCATCATTGAGGATGATTCTTTAAACCTCTGGATCGGCACACGACGAGGATTAGCACGTTATAATAGAGAAGAAGATTCATTTTCAACTATCGTATTTGATGAAAATTCTGCAGGAGTTCATTCTTTTAGTAAGGAAAATAATCAGCTTGTCTTTGGGTTTTCTACAGGGTTAGCATTCTTTAACTATAAAACTAATGAGTTCGATATAAGATTTTTTAAAGGAAAAGGCCCAGATAATTCTATCCTTAAACTAGCTAGTTTCGATAGTGAAAACTTTGTTATCGGTTCAACTAGGAATGGGCTATGGATATATAATAAGTCATCGACGGATATAACCCAGATTAATGATAAAGAAATTGATGGTGTTTATGATGTTTTGGTCGACAAAAAAGGAATATTGTGGGTTGTTACTAATAAAAATGGGATAAAACTTTTTAAAAAAAACGGGGAAGAGATTTTTGATGAAACTATAAATCAGTTGATAGACCCTCAATACCGTTTTGTAACAGATTTTGTTGAAAAAGGAAGTGAAATATACATCGCAACCGATGGAGGAGGCATAATAATATTTGATCAAATAACAAGAAAGATTCAGAAATTACAACATCAAAAAAGAGTTGAAAATTCATCACTCTCTTTGCCAAGTAATTCCATTACTGATTTATATTTTGATCATTTTGGAAATCTTTTTGTAGGAACAGTTCGTACAGGTTTGATCTGGATCAATGAAGTAGCTGCTCAATCTTATTCTGAAGTTCCTTTTGGTAATCATTTCGGACTGTCTAACCCAACTGTTTTAACATTATTTGAAGGTAATGATGATAAAATCTGGATAGGAACTGATGGAGGAGGATTAAATGTATTTGATCCAAGACGTAATACATTTGAACATATACAAGAATTTCAAGAAGGAAAAATTGTTTCGATATGCGGGTATGGAGAGGATAAGCTTTTAGTAAGCTTTTATCATGATAAAATCAGGGTATTTGATATAAAAAGAAATACGTTTGAAAAGGAAGAGAATAACACTTGGTTAAAAGAATGGAGTGAGTCAGACTCTTATGTCCCTACATATCTTTTTGACGATAAATATGGTAATATCTGGAATTTTGGAAGAGAAAAAGTAGAACTAAAAACTAAAGATGGTGCAATAGATGTGTTGGCGAAGAATAATGGGTGGAACATGAAACAACCTATAACGATTAATATTCTGCAAGAAATCAATAAGGAAGAGTTTATTGCGAGTGGAGTGGGCGGAGCATATCTAATAAATACTTCGAAAAAATCGGTTAGCAATATTTTTTCATTATCAAATGAAAAATGGAATTGTGAAAAATATAATAATTCTATTTATTCGATGATTAAAATAAAGGATAGTATATGGATGGCTTCTTCGATAGGACTATTTTGCTATGACAATAAAAACAAACAAATAGATTACTATAAAAACAAATTTTTCTCGGCCGTACATAGTGTCACAAAAGGAGTGAACAATAGTTTATGGCTGGGGACCAATAATGGACTTTATCGTTATTATCCTTTTGATGGAAGCTATCAGCTTTACGGAAGATTTAAGGGAGTTCGTATCCATGAATATATGAGTGGTTCAGTATTAAAATGTAGAAATGGAGATGTATATTTTGGTGCTGCAGACGGATTAGTGAAAATTAATGCCAATCAAGATACTAATGAATCATTAACTACTCCTGTAGTTTCTATTGTTGATATCATAACTGATGGTGCTCGAAAAACAGAAAATCAAGAGGGGAATCTGCTAAACAATGAAATTAAATTAGTTTGGAATAATTCAAGTTTACGTTTTAATTTGGTGGTAAATGAAAAAGATATTTTTCGTAATAGAATATATAGAATCCAATTCGATGGATACTTAAACGAAGTAATAGAAACTACTAATCCACAAGTTTATTTTACTCATATTCCAAATGGAACCTATGAAATAAAAATATGGTGCAATCTTAAGGATGGAAGTTGGCCCGTAGAATATACATCAATATCGCTTTTTGTTCCATTACCCTGGTGGAAACGTTGGTGGTTTATTGGTAGCGTTATTTCTCTGACATTATTTATTTTTATTCAGATGTCATTGGATTTTAAAAAACAAGAAAAGCTAAAGGCCGAACTATTTATTGAAAGAGAACGAAAAGAACAGCAGAAATTGCTTCATAAAAAAAAGCAGGAATTCTTCACAAATATTTCACATGAATTAAGAACTCCCTTAAGTTTGGTTTATGGACCATTAAAGCGTTTGTTAGGTCAACAGGCTTTCACAAGAGAAGAAGTGTTTCGGAATATAAAAGTAATGCACGAAGCAACGCTTAAAATGAAACGATTAATAGAACAAGTTTTGGATATTCGAAAGTTTGAAATAGGGATAGGAGAGATTAAGTTGGATAGGTTGTATTTAAATAACTGGTTACATAACTATGTAAAGCAGTTTGAACTGGAGTTTGAAACGAAAAGCATAACTCTTGTCGTTAAATTACCAGAAAAAGAAGAAGTTGTAACTTTTGATGAAGATAAATTGGATAAAATCCTTAGTAATTTATTAATCAATGCCATTAAGTATTCTCCTCAGCATGGACAAGTGTTTTTAAGTTACACAAAAAAAGTTGATAAAATTGAATTTGTTATTGCAGATCAAGGACCAGGGATTTTAGAAAAAGAAAAAGAAGTTATTTTTGATCGTTTCTTTCAAGGCAGTAATCATTTAGAAGGTTCGGGAATTGGATTAACATTTGTTCGTAAACTAATAGAGTTTCAGCAGGGTAAAATCTGGGTAAATAATAGACCCGAAGGAGGAGCCGAATTTAGATTTTATCTGCCATATATAAATTATGTACTATCAAAAAATGATAATGCACCAGCTTTTGATAAGATATGTTCTGATAAGAGCGAATTTGTGCAGAATAATGATTTTGAATTATTGAAAGATAAAGTTGTTTTGGTTGTTGAAGATGATATTGACTTGAGAACCTTTATTGTAAAGGGACTTGATCAGCATTGTAAGGTTATTGAAGCTACTAATGGAGAAGAAGCTTGGCATTTGGCCCTGTCTCATTTGCCTGATATTATTATCTCTGATATAATGATGCCAAAAATGAATGGTTTTCAATTATGTGAAAAAATCAAGAATGATGTTCGTGTAAGCCATTTAGTAGTTGTGCTGTTAACAGCTAAGAATGATGAGGAGAGCCGATTACTAGGATATAAAGGAGGGGCTGATGCTTATTTGTCAAAACCATTTAGTTTAGATTTATTATCTGTTCGATTAGTGAATATTATTGAAAATCGAAGTCATCAAAAAGAATTAGTAAGAGTAAAACAAAAAATTGTTCCCGCATTGATAACCTATAACAATACTGATGAAGTATTTCTTAAAAGGGTAATTACTATTATAGAAAACAATCTCGACAACCCTAATTTCAATGTAAATATGTTGAATGCTGAGTTTGCAATGAGTAGATCTACGTTTTATGCAAAAATGAAAACTATATCTGATTTGGGCGTTAATGAATTTATTAAGCTCATTAGAATTGATTTTGCTGCAGAGCTATTAAAAAATACAAACCTCCCTGTAAACGAGATAGCCATGAAAGTCGGTTTTGATAACCAACGATACTTTAGTACAGTTTTTAAAGAAATGAAAAATTGTACACCTACTCAATATCGTGAAATTGAAAGGTGAGAATTTTTAAAGGACAGCTTATATTTTTAATCATTGATTGTCAATAAATAGTACAATAATTAAAGAAAACAAGTTTTTTAACCGATGTTAAAAGTCTTTAAGTGTTGGTATAGATTAATGGCAAATTAAAATAAAAGATTCGATGTAAAATATCTTCAAGAACTTCTTCACTTGATCACATACTATTGGTTTAAAAGTATATTGGACAAAATCAAACATTATTTGGATAGTATTGAACATGGCAAAGACTAAAATTTGGTTGCTTTGGTTTTACTACAAGATGAACTGATTTATAAAAATAAAATTCGCGAACAGTTTGCTTGTAGATAAAAATTAATCTTTTAACCAAAATTTTTAACCATGAAAAAATTATTTTCAAAAGTTTTTTTGTCAATGGTATTACTCTTATTCTTTTTTGGGAATGGGTATACACAAACGATAAAAAATGATGCTGTTTCGACTAACGGCCAACTACAAGTTAAAGGCTTGAAATTATGTAACCAGTATGGCCACCCAATTCAATTAAGAGGAATGAGTACGCATGGTATACAATGGTATGGAAAATGTGTTACGGACTCTTCTTTAGATGTTTTAGCAAATGATTGGGATGCTGATATTCTTCGTATTTCTCTTTATGTTCAAGAAGGAGGGTATGAAACAGATCCTGCTGGTTTTACCGCCAAAGTTGCAAAGATGATTAGCATGGCCACTGATCGAGGGATGTATGCTCTGGTAGATTGGCATCAGCTAACTCCGGGTGACCCAAATTTCAACACCGAGAATGCGAAGGCCTTTTTTACAGACATTGCTACTCAATTTAAAGACTACAATAATATCATTTATGATATTTGTAATGAACCAAACAAATCGGGAAGTGAACAAAATGGAGGAGTTCCGTGGTCAAAGATTAAAAATTATGGAGATACCATTATTCCTGTAATTCGTGCCATTGATGCAGATGCACCAATATTAATAGGAACACATGGTTGGGCTTCCCTTGGTATATCAGACGGGAAAAGTGCTAAGGATATTGTAGATAATCCTTTAAATTTCCCAAATATCATGTATACCTTTCATTTTTATGCGGCATCGCATCAAGATCTATATTATAATGAACTTGATTGGGCATCAGACAGGTTACCCATATTTGTGACAGAATTTGGTACACAAAATTATGCTGGTGAAGGCCCAAATGATTTTGTTATGACCCAGAAATATCTGGATTTATTACGTAGAAAAAAGATTAGTTGGACAAATTGGAATTATTCTGATGATCATCGCTCTGGCGCTATATGGAATCAGGGAACATGTACAAGTGGAAATTGGATAGACACTAACTTAAAAGAAGCTGGAGTCTGGATAAAAGACAAAATATTAAACCCTGCTGATGATTTTCAAACAGACACAATAAACCCTCCTTCTGTACCAAGTAGTTTAACCGCAAAAGCTATTTCAAAAAACCAAATCAACATTAGTTGGTCTGATAATTCAAACAATGAAAACTCATTCAGAATAGAACGTTCTGGAGATGGTACTAGTGGTTGGGCACCTATTGCTAACCCTGCATCAAATACAACTTCATATTCTGATACAGGCCTTATAGTTAATACAATCTATTATTACAGAGTAAGAGCTGAGAATACAACTGGTAATTCTGCATATTCTAATATTGCTGATGCAACTACTTTGAAAGATGGAACCACGCCACCATACGACTATTCTGATAATGTTGCTCCATCAACTAACCCTCCAGGTAGCTTAGCTGTATCAGAAGTTCCTATGTTTGTATCTATAGGTTGGGATGATAATGCAATTTCGGGAGATGGCCCTAATTATCCAGTAGGAGGGGTGAGATGGATACTTGATTTTCTTGCCACAAAAACCAATCCCGCGGGAGTGGGAAACAAAAGAACGTATGATGGCACACCTGCTTTGAACACTTTTTTAAGTACCTCAAATCCTTCTATCAATGGATCATGGGGAGAAGATGCCAAATATATACGTGGGATTTTGAGAGAATTGATGGAAAAAGGGCATGAAGTGGGAAATCATACCCGTACACATTTGAAAGGTTTAAATGGTAATACAATGACCGAAGTTCAATGGTTTGATGAAATCAATAATTGTAGTTCGGATTTTATGAAACCTTTTCCGTTAGAAGGTATTGGTCTTACCCGTATATTTGGGTTCAGAGCACCAAGATATGAATTCAATAACAATACATATAAAGTAATAAAACAGCTTGGGATAATGTATGATTGTAGCGGATATAGTGGTAGTACAGAGCATACAGTAGCCGATGGAAAGCACTATTATTGGCCATACACTATGGATAATGGTTTACCAGGAAAAAGCTCTATTAACAATCATCCCGGAATATGGAGAATGCCTAAACATGGCCTTATAGATACCGATGGTGTTAGGTATTCATCTACAGACTATTCATTGTTGAAAGGTCGAAACGGGATGAATGCTGTTCAGTTTTTGAGAGCTTTAAAGCATACGCTTGATTTACGAATGGAAGGTAATAGGTCTCCAATGATATTTGGAGGACATACCGAAATCTATACAGATGGAAGTACTTTTGTTAACGCTCCAAATATAACACCAGCAGAAAGGAGAAAAGTTATTGAAGATTTTTTAAACTATGCCTTAACCTTTCCAGAAGTTAGAATTGTTAACACCAAGCAAATCCTTGATTGGGTGCGCGACCCGGTAGCATTAAATGATGTGTCAAACAATTATAATCCGCCTAATAATAGCCAAATAGAGACAATTAATGCACCTGTAGCACCAGGTAGTTTATCAGCAACGTCTAATTCTAATAGTCAGATTAATATCACCTGGACAGATAATGCTAGCAATGAAGAAGCATTTGAGGTAGAGCGCTCTGCAAATGGAACCAGTGGCTGGGTTTCGATAGCAAACGTTTCAGCAAATATAACCAACTATTTAGATGCTGGTTTAACTGCAAATACTACCTATTATTACAGGGTAAAGGCCAAGAATACTGGGGGAAGTTCTGAATATTCTAATATCGCTAGTGCAACTACTCTTAACGGTGGTACTGCTCCTGAAGCACCAACCAGTCTAGTTATAACCACTACTATAAGTTCTCAGATTGATTTGAGTTGGACTGATAATGCTAATAATGAAGATTTATTTAGTATTGAACGTTCTGCAAATGGTACTAGTGGTTGGACATCTGTGGCGACCACTGCTATAAATACAAGTTCATATACCGATACAGGCCTTACATCCAATACTACCTATTACTATAGAGTAAGAGCCGAAAATACTATAGGAAACTCTGCGTATTCTAATATAGTGAATGGAACGACCACAGCTGGGAATATAGCTCTTGGTAAAACAGCCACTGCGTCATCTTTAGAAACATCAAGTTTCTCTGCTTCTTTTGCGGTTGATGGTGATGATGCTACGCGTTGGGCTTCTAAAGAAAAGGTTGATCCTGAGTGGATTTCTATTGACCTGGGAGGAGTAGCCAATATTGAACGGGTAGTTCTAAATTGGGAAGCCGCCTATGCAAAAGCCTATCGTATTGAAGTTTCAAACGACGGCACAGTATGGACATCGCTATATTCTACATCAAGTGGGAATGGTAAAATAGATGATTTGAGTATTATCGGAACTGGACGATATATCAGAATGTATGGCACAGCCAGAGGAACTGCCTATGGATATTCATTGTACGAATTTGAAGTTTATGGTACTATTGGAGCAGGAACTGGCCCTGAATCACCAAGTATTTTATCAGCTACCGCAGCTTCAAAAAGCCAGATTGATTTAAGTTGGATTGATAATGCTAACAATGAAGATTCATTTAGGATTGAACGTTCTGTAAATGGTACTAGTGGTTGGATATCTATTGCTACCACTACGGCAAATGCAAATTCGTACTCAAATACAGGTCTTATGGCGAATACAACTTACTATTACAGGGTAAGAGCAGAGAATACAACTGGGAATTCTTCGTATTCAAATTCAGTTAAAGCAACCACTTTGAGTGGTGGAATTCCTCCTGTAGAAAATATAGCTCTTAATAAAACAGCCGCAGCTTCATCTTTAGAAACAACAAGTTACCCAGCTTCTTTTGCAGTTGATGGTATCGATACTACTCGTTGGGCTTCTACCGAAGGAGTTGATCCACAGTGGATTTCTATTGATTTGGGGGCAATTGCGAATATTGAGCGTATAGTTTTAAATTGGGAAGTAGCTCACGCCACAGCTTATCGTATTGAAGTTTCAAACGACGGCACAGCATGGACGTCTATATATTCTACATCAAATGGTGATGGTAAGATAGATGATTTGAGTATTACCGGAACTGGACGATATATCAGAATGTATGGCACAGCCAGAGGAACTTCTTATGGATATTCTTTATATGAATTTGAAGTTTATGGAGTCTTTGCAAATAGAGGACTTAATACTATAGAACCATTAAGCGCTATTAATGTAAAAGCATATCCAAACCCTTTTACAAATAATATAGATTATGCATTTAACCTAGAAGAAAGAACTCATGTTACTTTGAAATTATTTTCCTTAAAGGGAGCAGAGATCGATGTAATAATTGACAAAGTTCTACCAGCAGGAAATCATATTGTTAAATATGATGGTTCTTCCTTAAGTAGTGGTATTTATATATATAAAATGCAACTAGATAAAGGTAAGCCCATTTATAACTATTTGATCAAATAACCCCTTCAAATACTCATTAAGAAAGCTGTCCACTCCTCAATGAGACAGCTTTCTTTGATAAAGTCGAAATTCATGAATTATCGTTACTTATAAATTAAATTTTGAGATTATGTAAAAGAAGGGTTTTTGAAAGTAGTTGATAATTATGTTGTTAAGGTGGTTTCTTCTTTCAGAAAGTTTGAACTCTTTTCTTTAGAGGTTTTTTAATTTTATGGTAACAGATTTGGTGAAATTATTAATGATATTTCTTCGTTTAATTTGTTATTAAAGAGTTAGCTGGAATCATCTCCAATTATCATACCTTACAAAAGCCTCCATAGCAGCATAATCTGCTAGCCCAAGGGCATTGTATTTTTGTGCTGTATCTCTATTTCGTTCTTCTGCTCGCATCCAGAATTCTCTTGAATCTTCTCCCTGAAACATGACTCCATCTTTTTGTGATTGATGGCAAAAAATAGCATGTCGTTTTTTTAGTACTTGATCCGGACTCATAGGTACAGCCATTTCAATTTCATGAACATCCCATTCGTGCCATGCGCCTCGATATAACCAAACCCAACAATTTCTCATATAAGGCTTTGTCTTTAACTCTTCTAAAGCTTTAAATAAAGCATCTAAACATACTTTATGAGTCCCATGAGGATCTGCCAGGTCACCTGCTGCATAAATCTGATGTGGTTGTATTTCTTCTATTAGTTTACACATGATAGCAATGTCTATCTCTGATAATTTGTCTTTTTTTATTTTACCTGTTTCATAAAACGGTAAATCTAAAAAATGAACATTAGTATCGTTTAACCCCAAATAACGTGTTGCTGCAAATGATTCACTTCTTCTGATTAGCCCTTTCAACTGCCTTATTTCTATAGTATCCACAGCATATTCGTTTGTATTAGACAACGTATTAATAATGTTTTGGGCAACCGTTGAATCTGAATTTAATTTTTGACCTACCTCAGCAAACTTTAAAGCTTCTTGATTTGATACGGCTATATTACCAGATGTTTGATAGGCCACATGAACATCATGCCCCTGCTCAACTAACCTATCAAAAGTACCTCCCATAGAAATCACATCATCATCGGGATGTGGACTAAAAATAATGACTCTCTTTTTGGCTGGATTTGCTCGTTCTGGCCTATTCGTATCATCGGCATTAGGTTTACCTCCGGGCCATCCCGTGATAGTATGTTGTAATTTATTAAACATTTTAATATTTAAATCATAAGCAGAACCTTTTTGTGCTAATAATCCAGACATTCCATTATCGTTGTAATCCTTATCAGTTAGACTTAAAATATTTTTTTGGGTTAATTCGCACAGCCAGATAATTGCTTTATTCTTTAATGCACCTGTCCAGGTTAATGAACAGACCAACCAAGGTGTTTTGTTTCTAGTTAATTCTGACCCTGCTTCGGTATCCAATACAAAAGTTGTATTTTGATGATCTTGAAGATAGGAGGCAGGTACTTGAGAAGAAATATCTCCTTCTATTGTTTCTTTGATAATTGATGCTTTGTGCTGTCCCCATCCTAACAATACGATACGTTTTGCCGCTCTTACTGTAGCAATTCCCATGGTTATAGCTTTTCTGGGAACATTTTCTATACCTAAAAAAGAAGGAGCAGCATCTACTCTGGTAATATGATCTAATGTAATCATTCTTGTGCCCGAGTTATAATGTGATCCAGGTTCGTTGAAACCTATATGGCCTGTTCTTCCTATACCTAATAATTGAAAATCTAAACCACCTGCTTCTTTAATTTTCATTTCATAATCTATACAATACTGATAGAGACCATCACTATTTATTTTCCCATCAGGAATATGAACGTTTTCAGGAGATATATCAATATGATCAAAGAGATGTTCATACATGAAGTAGTAATAACTCTGTATATTTTCTATATCCATTGGATAATACTCATCTAAATTAAAGGTTATCACATTTTTAAAACTTAAGCCTTCTTCATGATGCATTCGCACCAATTCTTCATATACCTTAATTGGCGAAGAGCCTGTTGCTAATCCTAAAACGCAGGGTTCATTTTTTTGCGATTTCTCTTTTATAAGATTCGCTATTTCCTTTGCCACTACTAAAGAGGCTTTATTAGAATTTTTAAAAATTACGTTGTGTATTTTCTCGAATCGTGTTTCCTCAAATTGACCTGCTGGTTTATAATTGATATCCATCTTTCTTTTAATTACAGTTTATAACACATTAGCTTTAATTCTACTCCACATTTTCAGAAGTAAATATCCAGAAACAATGGCTAGTTCGGTTAGTATCAGGGCATATGTTATGTGTCCATATATCCAATATCCTGTGGCAAACATGATGCTATATATCAATATACACCCTAGTAGCATTGCCGTAATTCCAGAAGGTACACTCCAGCTTTTTGAGGTGTTTTTTTCTAATTTTTCTTGATCAATTATGTGGTGCCACCCAGGTCCTCCCGGTTGCACTTTCATATAAAAATTAGACAATACTTCTTTACTTTCTGGCTTGGTTAAATACGTGGCTGTCAACCAAGCAATAGTGGTTAGAAAAACGACTACCGGAAATTCTGACCAATCTGGAAATATACCGTCTTCGACACCAAAGAAGTAGATACCAGCTGGTGTTAATTTTAGCACTAAAGAAATGATTCCAGAGGTAAACATCGCTGTAATTTCACTCCAGGCATTAATACGCCACCAGAACCATCGTAAAATAAATATCAAACCTGTTCCTGCTCCAAAAACCAATAACACTTCGAATAACTGTAAAGCATTTTGTAAAAGCAATGCCAAAAATGCACTCAAGATCATCAATACTACTGTTGCAATTCTACCTACTGCCACCAATCGCTTCTCGGATGCATTTGGATTAATTTGTTGTTTGTAGAAATCATAAACGATATAAGAAGATCCCCAATTTAATTGTGTAGAAATGGTACTCATATATGCAGCAACCAAAGAGGCTAATACTACACCTAATAATCCACTTGGTAATTTGGTTAGCATTGCAGAATAGGCTAAATCATGACCTAGTTTATCCTTTGTAATATCAGGAAAGGCTTCCTGTAAACTTGCGAGATCAGGAAATACCACTAATGATGCCAGTGCTACAATAATCCAGGGCCATGGGCGTAATGCATAATGCATTATATTAAAAAAGAAAGTTGCTCCTATTGCATGGTTTTCATTTTTGGCAGCCAACATTCGTTGTGCGATATAACCGCCGCCGCCCGGTTCTGCTCCAGGATACCAAGAACTCCACCATTGTACCGCCAATGGTATTATTAGTAATGTGATTATAGCACGTTTATCATTAAGATCGGGAAGTATTGAAAGTTTATCTACTACATTTTCATTTGTCATTAAAGATGCTATACCTCCTACTTCAGGTAAATTAACCAAATAATAAGCAGCTCCAATTGCACCACCCATAGCAACAAAAAACAGTATAAAATCGGTATATACTACACCTTTAAAACCACCAATAGCACTAAATATAACTGTAATCAATCCAGCACTAATTACCGTTTGCCAGGGTTCTAAACCTAACATAATACCTCCTATTTTAATAGCTGCCAAAGTTACTGCAGACATTGTGATAACATTAAAAATGACACCTAGATATAGGGCTCTGAATTTTCGTAAAAACTTTGCGGGTTTACCACCATATCTTAATTCATAAAATTCTAAGTCTGTACTCACATTTGATTTTCTCCATAATTTGGCATAAACAAATACAGTTAATAACCCTGTGATTAAAAATACCCACCAAACCCAATTACCAGATACTCCATTTGTTCTTACAATATCGGTAACCAAATTAGGAGTGTCGGTAGAAAATGTTGTAGCTACCATAGATAAGCCAAGTAACCACCATGGCATATTTCTTCCTGATAAAAAAAACTCTGATGAATTCGTTCCAGATTTTTTAGATACCCATATACCAATAAATAAGGTGATCATAAAAAATGCAATTATTAGTACATAATCAAAAGTGCTAAGAGATACCATTATATCTTTTTTAGTTAGTTAATTATTGTAATATTCTACTAGCTAATTTTAATCCCAGCTTAATTTAGAATAATGTTCGTTTAAGTATTTTTTTACTGCAACTATATCTTCTTTAGCCGTTAAATCCGGTACATGTTCAGAAAAGGGTATTCCTATAGCTTCATTTGGATACTCTTTTAACATGTTTAAAAGAACCGTTGGTAATTCTTTTTCATTTCTTTGGGGGTGAACAGGGCAGTTTTTTAAATAGGGATAGATAGCACTACCATTAAATTTGAAAGCATTCATACTAACTCGTAATTTACCTTCTTTATCTTTATAGTTATTAGCTTCTTCTTGAGATGGTTTTTCAATAATATCTAACAAATGATTTGCCTTATCCAATTTTGCAAGTGCAAAACGTGAAATGCGTTCTGAAGGAAATACCATTGTATCTCTATCGTAACTAATAAACGCATTTTGACTTGATGTAGCTCTTAGTGCGAATAATGCTTCTGAGGAATACAAATTATCACTATTGCACACGGTATAATAGTTTCTGTTTAATTCGGGGTATTGCTCAACAGTCTGAAATAATGCATCTGCGGTTCCAAATGGTTTTACTCTTCCTTCAGGAATATTTTGAATTGCAAAAGATATATCAAGTCCATGAAAATCATTATCCTTATCACTATTACCATAAAATTCTTTGAATAATTCACCTTGTTCACTTATGATAATATAAATCTTTTTATAGCCGGCAAGTTTTACATTATATAACAGATAATCCATAAGAGGGCGTCCATTTGGACCAACACCAATAAGGCCTTTGCTTCTTTTGTTTGCTTGCTCAATTTCTTCATCACTTAAGCCTTTAAATGAAGTTTGTTTCTTCATTCTGGATGAAGCGCCGCCAGCCAAAATTATTAAGTTTTTATGCATGGGATAGTTCGTTTTTTGTTTATTACTTTTAGAGTATTCTTGCTCCGGGGTCTACCTCAACTTGGTAAGCATCTTTTCCGCCGGCGTTTATAATTTCATCAATAACTTGTTGTTCTTTTCCTTCTGGAGCAATAGCAACAATACTACCTCCTTTACCCGAGCCAACAATCTTTGCTCCATAGGCACCAACTTTTAAAGCGCCTTCAATCATACAATCAATTTTGGGTAATGTTATTTTTAAAAAATCCCTTAGAATAGCGTGATGTTCATTCATTAATACACCTATTTTTTTTACATCCAAGTGATCTTTCTTAAATTCTGAAAGGGCTTTTTTGGTAATATCATGGTTTGATACAGCGGCATAAAAAAAAGGTTCTAATCTATCCGGGAGATGATGAGATAATTTTTTCACATCTCTCTTTTCGACATTTTCTATATTAAAATTTTCATGACACATTGCCAATGTATGTATAGCTTGCCAAGCGTTTTCTTTTAATTCATTTAAAACACCTATTGTTTCTTTTGGGATACCAGATTCTCCTATAATTAATCCGGGTATTGAGCTATCAAATAATTCATATGAATTATTTTTTCCAGTTTCCAAATACATAATATTTCCCAGGCCAATGCTATATTGGTCCATTTTCCCTCCGGGGTTTCCGTGTTCTAAAACTTCGGCTTCATATGCTATTTGTGAAATCAACTCTGGAGTGATTTTATCGTCTGCTCCAAAAGCGTCTAATAAAAACTGAACCCAGGACACTACTACTGCAGAAGAGCTAGAAGTACCTGCATTTATTGGTAGGTTTCCAGAAATGGTAATATCATATCCAATATTAGGAATACAACCATATCTTCTTAATACTTTAAGTGCTGATCGTAGATGATCTCCTTTTTCTACAAATCCAATTTCATCGTAAATATCAATACTTCTTTTTTTACCAATATCTGGTGTATCGATATTAAAGGTTTTTTCTTCATTTTTTAAAGCCGTTAATTTAATATGTCTGTTTATAGCACATGCTATAACCGGCAGTCCTAAATAATCTTGATGGTCTCCAAAAAGACATGTTCTCCCAGGAGCAAATGAAATCAATTTACTTTTTCTGTTAACTTTGTTCAAAATCATGCTATTATATTCCATATATTTTATCTGCTTTAGCAAAATAAAGCCTCTGAATAATGTTTAATCATCAAAGGCTTTTAAAACTAACTAATTCAACAAACTATATTAAAATTTCGTTTTGGATAAAGTGACGTTATATACTTTGTAATGTTTTCTTTTCATATTTGTGATCTTCTAACAAAACTTCTAAGCTTTTACAATCTATACCGTTATTACTTATTTTTTTTATGCGTTGCATTTACTTTTTGTAGAGATCCTGAACTTTGCAAAAGCGAAAAATCTATATTTGGTTTTATACCATTTGCTGTTCGGGAAAACTCGGTATTCATAGTTGTATTTTCATCAAAGAATCCGCAGTTTTTCATGTAAAATGAATTTCCTTCTACACCACCTGCATAATCAAGTCTGGCTTCATTTCTGGCCGTAGCATCTGCAGTAAATTTAGCCTTAACTAATTCGTGCCATTGACCTTGTGTATCATATACCCATTGATTAGTATATCTACCTTTTCTTGAAATAAAACCTGTATGTGTGCTGAAGTTTTCTAGAAATGAATGAAATCTTTTTAAGTATGTATTGGTATGCGGTCTTCTAAAACTTGCGATTAATTTCCACTCACTTTCTTCTGGTGCATAGAAGTATGCTGTATAATCTGTACTGTTGTTTACCGAGGGTTCTCCTTTTAGTAAAAACTTATATGTGTTTTCAGGTTTCCAATCAAACACTTTATAACTCTGTCCTCCAGAGCCTTCTCCTCCAAAACTTCCATCTGTAACTCCTTCTCCTTTGCCTAAAAGAATTACTTTATAATCATCTGGAATTGTACTTGGGTCATCGGTAACAAAGGGGCTCCATACAGAAAATAATATTCTTCTTTCTGTATCTGAGTTAACTTGTATTCCGAAATATCCTTCACCAAAACCATTCGCCATAAAATAAGATCCAACCACATCTTCTCCCTGGGGTACGGTAATCTCATTATAGAAGTACATTATATCCTTATTTTCAGGCATTTCATAAGTTAAATGAACAGAAGGGCCTCTTCTTCCAAAATGAAAACTAAAGTCTTCTGGTACAAAAGAAACACCACTAGCTGTAGCAGATCCACCGATAAGAATTTTGTTAATATCACCTATGTATTCACCTGCTTTTTGAAGTCCTTGAATTTCAATAAAGTTGTACCCTGATTTAATTATATCAAACATCCCTATTTCAACATTTTTATAAGATGTATTATCAATAACTACTTCTTTTGTTTTATCTCCTACTGTTACTCGAATAGTTGATGGTCCTACTTCTGATTTAATATTTAAACCGAGGTGTAATTCGCCTGTTAACTTTGTATGAAAATAAATGCAAATAACATCATCTAATGATGTCCAATTATGAATACCCGAATCATGAATTAAAATGGCATCCTGCTTAGTACTATTTATTGCCCAACTATTACCTCCTGGAGGGATAGTTATTGATAGGTCTAACTTATCATTACTTCTGGCGTGAAGAGGTTTTTTATCCGAACTACAAGCCAGTATGCAAGTACTCACCAATAAGAGTACGATTTTATGAATTGATTTTTTATAATTCTTCATTGTTTTATATTCATCATCTTTATTTAGTTAACTTCATATAATTGATGCTTACTATTATTATTTACGACAATAACAGCTTTCTTTTTTTGAGTAGTTATCAGCAACATATTTCTCACGTCTTTATCTGCATAAAATCCAGTTTTAGTATTTTTTACAGGCTTAAATTCTCCTTTTGAAATCCCTTTTAGATAAACGCCTATACCTGCATCTGCACGAGTTGTTTCTACCTCTGTATGATAATTATTTCCTGCCATGAGTAAGTCTTTAATCTGATCACCATCAAAATCTTCATAAAGAATACTATTAATCGGGCTCATTTGAGCTTCTGAAGGGAATGGTGTGAACTCAAAGCCAACGTTGCTATTAATGAAAATACCTGACCTGAATTCTGTAGCTTGATAGTGAATAGCGGATTGAAAAGTTTCTCCTAATATTTCCTGAATATCACTATTCGCAAAATCGCTATACGTTTTTATCCTTTCTTTTAAGTATGGTATTTGTTCTGCAGTACAATGTTTACCTCTTACAGGGACTTGTTTAGATTTATAATACTTGGCCAGCATAATATCTTCTGTACCATTGTTATCAAAATCATTTGTATACACATGAAACGGCTTTTCTTTTGAGGCCTTATGTTTGAAGTTTAATCCTAGATTTCCTGCTATTATATCCTTATCTCCATCATTATCGATATCAACTACTAAAATCTTATTCCACCATCCCTTGGTTGATGATAGATTGTTATACATTTCTTTTTTAGAAAGCGCTCCGTTATCATTAATAAAAACTTCAATACCCATCCATTCTCCTGTCGTGATAAGATCCAAATCATTGTCGTTATCTATGTCATTCCATTCTGCACTAGTCACCATACCAATCTTTTTTAGTTCTGGTGCCAAATCATCTGTTTTATCTATAAAGTTTCCACCCTTGTTAATTAACAAATAACTTGTTGGTGCATATGGGTATTTCCCCGGGATTACGCGACTTCCTATAAATAGATCAATATCACCATCCTGATCAAAATCTGATGCTTTTACAATAGAACCTGCAGTATTAATGGATGGTAATTTTGATTTTGATCGATTAAAATTATACCCCCCTTCATTAATATATAATCTATCTTGTAATAGCGGTGAACCTGGATCAAACTCATAGCTTCCACTTACTACATATAAATCTTGATCTCCATCATTATCTACATCAAAAAAGGTAGCGCTTACATCTTCATATAAACTATCTTTTATAAAATTCTGTACAGGTATCTTTTTGAAATTTCCATCTTGTGAAGCAATTAATAATTGTGCAGTTTGATTATGAGCCCCTCCTATAAAAAGATCTTCTAGCCCATCATTATTAAGGTCTGTTTTTGCTATCGCAGGTCCTGTTTGCGATAATTTATGTGGTAACAATAACTGCTTATCAAAATCATTGAAAGGAGTTTCAGTATGTTCAAAATCTAATAAAGTTTCTGTAAAAATCGTATTAGATGCTGTATTGTTACTTGGTTTTACTGTTTTAACATTATTCTTATAGTCAATACTTAATAATTGGTTTGCTTTTATATTAGTAAGATGTTGCCTATTCCCATCAGACCAAATGATCTCTATTTTGGGAACAACAGTATCTTTTCCTAAACCAAAATGTAATGTATTCGACATAGAAGAAAGATATCCTCTAGCGTTTATGAGTTGTCGAGTTAATATTTTTCCATCATTCTGGTATATTTTTATAGTTGTTCCTACTCCGAAAACATTTTCTTTAGGTCCTTTAAAAGTAAATTGCAAAAAATTGTTAGTATTGATCTTTCTTGCATTATTTCTTAGTATTGTTGCATTTTCATCTAAATTATTAGTAACAATGTCTAAATCCCCATCATTATCTAAATCAACATATACAGCACCATTTGAAAATGTTGGTTTTTCATCTGACCAATCTTCAGTTATATTATCAAATTTTAGATTTCCTTTATTCTTAAATAAGTAATTAGTTAATTTTTGTTGTGGTAATTTTTGGGTGAATTGATAAAAGTCTTCCTCTTTTAGGGTATTCCTTTTATCGTTGATCGTATTGTTGATTTTAATGTTCATGTCACGATCGACTACATCTCTATAAATACCATTGGTAACATAAATATCATTAAATCCATCTAAATCAAAATCGGCAAAAAGAACAGACCAACTCCAGTCTGTTTGTGCAAGACCAGACATATGTGCTATCTCACTAAAGGAACCATTTCTGTTATTTAACTGCATTACATTATGCATGTACTGATGATGATGATCGTTTTTAACCATTTTATTAAATCTATCGATAGACATCATAGACATGGTTGTTTTGGATCGTACATGATCTTCTGGGCTCATATCTAAAACCATTAAATCATTAAACCCATCGTTATTAATATCTCCTATATCACTTCCCATACTATAGTATGAAATGTGTTTAAAAAGTGAATTTCTTTTCTCAGAGAAGGTTCCGTTTTTATTATTTATATATGCAAAATCAGGTCCGATAAAATCATTAGATACATAAATATCCTGCCAACCATCATTATTAAGATCTCCTACCTGTGCATTAAGTCCAAAACCTAAATCTGGTAAAATTCCTGCTTGTACAGAAACATCTGTGAAATTTCCTTTTCCATCATTATTATACAACCTATCACTACTTTTAAAGAATTGTGTTTTTTTACTATTCTGAATTTTATTTATATCTATTATCTTACCTGATAAATCAAATTCTGCTGGAGCATTAGTAATATAAACATCCAGATCTCCGTCTTTATCATAATCAAAGAATGTAGATGCAATCGACCGATTAGTATCTGCTAAACCATGACGTTTTGCTTGTTCTGTAAAAGTGAGGTTTCCGTTGTTTATGTATAGCATATTGGCAAGTTTCTCGTCTCCTTCGTACCAACCAGCTCTATTGATATAGATATCTAAAAAACCATCATTATTGATATCAACAATAGATACTCCGGTATCAAATCCAGTTCTTTTTTTTATTCCGGATTTTACAGTAATATCTTCAAACTGAAAATTTCCTTTATTTAAAAAAAGTTTATTATGATAGATGTTAGAAGTAAAGAAAAGATCTTCTAATCCATCATTATTGAAATCGGCAGCGGCTACTCCACCACCAATATAGATGTATAGGTATTTATAATAATGTAATTGTTCGGATTCTAATATTTTGTTCTCAAAAGTCACTCCTGTAATCTCTGTTGGGACTGTTGTAAATAATTTTTCTGATGATAAGTTATCTACTTGATTATTACAAGAATACAGGAGTGTAAGTGCAAAAAACACAATCCAAGTTTTATATGTATAAATCCTCATGTTTTTGATATAAGAATACTTTATATAGTAAAAACAGCATAGACTTCACAAGAAGTCTATGCTATTGTATATTAATTATTCTGAATTAGTGATGGTTGTAAAATGATCTGTTGTTCTGGGATGAATTCTACAACTCTTGGGTGTGTAGATGGTATTTCTAGAAAAGCATTTGTTCCATTTAAATGCGTACCGGGATATTTTCTATTCATGGTACGACCATTTCTATAGACATCATACCTTCTATGCCCTTCATAAGCTAACTCTAATCTACGTTCTTCTAAAACAACATCTAATATGGTTTTTCCTGTTGGGATATTGGCTAATGTATATGTGGGGATACCTGCTCTCTCTCTAATGATATTTATATTATCCAACGCCAACTGATCCACACCTCTTTTTGCTAGGGATTCTGCTTTGTTTAAGTACATTTCTGACAGACGAGATACCATTGGTGACCACAAGTGTATGTCATTTTCTTGTAAGGATGCTTTTAGAATATAGAATTTTGGGTGACCATTACGTTTTTTAAGATCAACCCCTTTAATAACATCCTGTCTACCACCGGTACCATTAAAATAATATATGGTTTTACCATCTACAATTTCAGACTCTACAGTGTATGTATTTCCATTGTCTTCAAACGTGGTTATTCCTCCACTTTCGGTTGTATTTCTAAATTCATATTTATACTCATCGTTTACCCAATACACAGCAGGGATTTCGTTTTGATCACCATCTTTTTCTGGCTGTGGCTCTATAAATGATTTTCTTGCATCGTTAGGGTTTTTGTCGATTAAGTCCAAATATGTTCTCGAAGCATACATCTCTCCCCAACCTTTACCTTCGACATTGGCATAAAAAGATCCTATGGTAAACCAGTCATCAAAGCCTCCTAAAAGATCTGTAGCAGAACTTAATGTTACAGCAAAAATAGCTTCTTGATTTTGATCAGGTATTAATGTATTCATTTTAGAAAATTGATCTGTTGAAAGCAAAGAGTAATTTCCAGATGCAATAACCTTATCAGCATATTCTTCTGCTCTTATATTATCTTCTTTATATAGATATACTCTGGACAATAATGCTTGTGCGGCTTCTTTTGAAGCAAAAGATGCTCCTTTGTTTACTGTCATTAAAGATTCTGCTTTTTCTAAATCTTTAATGACTTGAGCGTACACTTGCTCTACTGTATGTCTGTCTGGTCTATCTGTAATATTTGATGTTAACTTTAGCGGTACCGACAAATTCGAAGCACCTTGATTATAAGGTCTTCCAAATACATTTCCCATCTGGAAATATGTAAGTGCTCTTAGGTAATAATTCTCTCCTAATAATTGATCAGTTTCAGGAGATTCTCCTTCGATAATTTTTTCAATAATTACGTTACATCCTACTACTATTTTATAAGAATTACGCCAAAATCGTTCTACTCTAGAATTGGTTTTTATAGATTGATAATTATACAAAAAGAATAAATGATCAGTTGTACCTCCACTAAGGCTTACATTATCTCCTGCATATTCTGATATTCTATGTAGATCGTCTACCCAACCATCAAAACCTTTATCACCTTTTAACAAGGCATAATTACCAATTGTAGCTGTTTCAATCGATTCTGGATCTGAAAATAATTCATCTACTGAAATCTGCTCATAAGGGTTCTTTTCTAACTCACAGGAATGCAGTATAAATGCAATAACTGGCAGTAGTATTATTAATTTTTTCATACTATATTATTTTTAAATGTTTTTTAAAATGACACGTTAACACCTAATACATAGCGTTTTGGTATCGGATACGTTAATCCAGGACTTCCTGATAAACCAATATTATTAGGGTCATTTGGATTACCTGTAACTGCCGGATCAACACCACTGTACTTTGTAAATGTTAACAAATTGTCTCCGGCTACATATACATTAAAGTTGCTTATTCCTATTTTACTTAAGATATTCTGTGGCAAATTATATGATAGTGTAACATTTGTCATTCTTAAATAACTAGCGTCTTCTAAATAACGAGATGAACGCTTATTAGAGTTATTGTTACCACCTTCAACAACTAAGGGGTGTGTTGCTATATCTCCTGGCTTTTCCCATCTGTTCCAGTCATCGGCTAATACTTGCTGATTGAAAGTAGTATAGAATCCGTCTGAGTCAAACAATTCTCTGGCGCCATTATATAGTTTTCCTCCTTTAGAGAAATTAAAATTGGCAGAAAGTGATATATTTTTATAGCTTAGTCTAGAATCAAATCCTCCTATAAAATCTGGAGAGGATGAATCAACAACTTGTAGAGTAGCATCATTCCAATTACTGGTTTCTGTTCGTGCTCCAGTATTAGGATCAACGACTTCCCACAGTGGGTTTCCATTGTCTGGATCAACACCTAACCATTTTCTTATATACCATGAACTAGAGTCTTCTCCGATTTTAAATATTTTTGACCCTCTAGGGATTTCTGTTTGTCCATCAAACAACTCTGTAATTTCATTTTTATTAAACCCTATATTAAACCCTAAATTCCATTCAAAATTTTCACTTTGTATAACATCGACTGAAATCGCAGCTTCGTATCCTGTATTGGTAAGTCCTCCTACATTCTCCCAAAATCCGCTATATCCAGTAACATCAGGTAAATTCACAAAGTACAACAGGTCAGACGTGTCTTTGTTGTAATATTCAAACGTTGCGCTTACCCTATCAAAAAGTCTTGTGTCAATAGCAATATTTGCTTCATACGATTTTTCCCAACTTAAATCTGGGTTTCCTAATTGATCTAATACTGCTCCCGGAGTCCCAATATATTGTGTATTTAATCTATATGTGCCTTGATATGGGTATAAAGATGATGGTCTGTTTCCTACAGATCCATAACTCGCACGTAATTTAAGCTCATTAATAGCCTTACTATTAAAAAACGCTTCATTATGTATGTTCCATCCTGCCCCCAGTGAGAAGAAATTACCGTATTGGTCATCTAATCCAAAATTTGAAGCTCCATCTCTACGTATAGAAGCTTTTACATAATATCGATTGCTAAACCCATAATTTGCAGAGAGAAAAAATGATTGTAATGCGTAATCATTCTTGAATCCACTTATCTCTCCAGTTTCACTCGCAACATTTAAAACTTCTGTTCCTGCAACAATACCATTACCGGTAACGTCTACATTTTCATACACATAGTTGTTATACTCATATCCTCCTAAAGCAGTTACAGAGTGTTCTCCGAATATATTTGAATATTGTAATATCTGAGTTGTTAATTTGGTAAATCGTTCGTCTATTCTATCATTTATACTACCTCCTGTGGCCAATCCGGAAATTGATCTGGGATCTGTGTATATTTTTGATTTATAGCGATAATATGTGAAATTATTTACTGATTTAAAAACCAGATTGGGTACAACTTGATACTCAAAATCAAAGTTTGAACTTAGGTTAAATGTATTATCAGAGGAGTAGTTCCATTGCTGATCATATAAATAATTTCTTTGGTCTCTACCTAACCAATTAGAGTCTTCTTGTGCATTAATTGGTTTACCTTCTGCATCAAAAGGATTATCCCAGGGCAAGTTTAAATACAATTCATACAAGGGAGCTTCTGCAATTTTATCTCTATTGTCAAAGCTAAACGATAATTTAGGGCTTACTTTTAAACGTTTTGTAATGTCATAATCCAAATTCATTCGATATGTATACCTATCTAATTCATTACCTCGCAAGGTTCCTGTTTCATTATAGTAACCTCCATTAATATATAATTTTAGTTTTTCGGTTCCGGAGGTAAACGATACGTTTACATCCTTAACAAAACCATCTTGAGTTCCGTTTTCGATCCAATCATAATTTCGATCTAATAATTCTGGAGCAAACCAGGGTTGAGAATTTGCAAATTGTGTATGATACTCATATAATTGTCGCGAGTCCATAACTTCAAATTTTCCGGTATTAAAAGTGTTTATAGCTACTTTTGAGCTTACACTAATTTCTGACTTACCTGAAGTTCCTCGTTTTGTAGTAACGATGACCACACCATTTGCTCCACGAGATCCATAAAGTGACGTCGCAGAAGCATCTTTAAGTACCGATACAGATTGAACATCATTTGGATTAACTATAGGTATACTATGTTGTATTACACCATCAATCACCCATAATGGGGTTACTCTACCTCCTAAAGATGAAGAACCTCTTATTAATATATTTGGTACGGATCCCGGACTACCACTGGAAGCTCCCAAACGCACCCCTGCAACTTTTCCTTGTAACATAGTCGTCACATCAGGAGTTGTAATATCTCTTAGTTCTTCAGATTTGATATTCACTATCGATGAGGTGATTGTTCCTCTCTTTTGTGCGCCATAAGCCACAACAATAATTTCCTCTAATTGACTAACATCTTCTTGTAGGGTAGCATTTATTTTTGTTTGCTCATTTACCACTATTTCCTGTGAAATAAATCCTACATATGATATTTCAAGAATATCTTTTTCGTTAGCTCCTATGGTATAATTTCCATCAAAATCCGACGATGTTCCTTTTGTAGTGTTTTTGATTAAGATAGAAGCTCCAACGATAGGTCTACCCGTCGTGTCATAAATTGTTCCTGTTATTGTTTTTTCTTGAGCTAATATGCTACTTGTGAGAGTACATATGACGACCAATAGAATAATTTTTAATTTTTCCATATATTATGATTTAATGATTTAATACTTACTTTTTATCCAATTATAAGGTTTACGTTTTACCCACATTCCTCTTGTGAAATCAGGAAAATCTTGAGGTTCTCCATTATTTTCAATAGATAATTCTGACAATGGTGTAATTGCACTCCAAGCTGCTGCATCATAAGCATCAAGAGGTGGAGCAATATTTTCTTTTGCAGATTCTACAAACGCGTTTAGAACAAAGAAATCCATTCCTCCGTGGCCTGTACCAGTAGCTAATTCACCATACTTCTGCCATAGAGGATGATCATATTTTTTGAGCCATGGATCTGCATTATCCCATTGGTGTGGTTTTGATTGTCCTTCTATATACATTCTGTTACCATCAACTTCCCATAATCCATCGGCTCCTTGTACTCTAAATCCTAATGAATATGGTCTTGGCAGATTACAATCATGTGTTACAATGATTGTTTCTCCTTTGGCGGTTTCGATTGTAGTAGTAATAACATCTCCTTGCTTAAATTTTACTTTTGCATTTGGATGCTCTTTTCCTCCATGTTTTACAATATAATTATGTAGTCCAATAGCTTTTGTTGCATTAGAACTTAGTGAAGTAAAACGATTGCCTCTATTAACATCGCACATTGTAGCGATTGGTCCCACGCCATGAGTAGGGTACACATCTCCATTTCTTAGTACAGAATGTTGGGTTCTCCATTTGGATTCTGATATTCCTTTTTCTCCAAATTCAACACCTTTACCATATGCAGATTTCCCATCGTTTAATTTTACAAAACGAAGATCATGTTGATAACCACATCTAAAATGAACCAATTCTCCAAAAACGTTTTGCTTTACCATGTTTAGAATAGCAAGAACATCTCTCCGATAGTTTACATTTTCTAAGATCATTAAATGAGTCCCGGTTGCTTCATGAGTATTTACTAAATCCCAACATTCTTCAATAGTATTGGCTGCAGATACCTCTAGACCGGTATATTTTCCTGCTTTCATAGCATCTACAGCCATTTTAGTGTGCCACAACCAAGGTGTAGATATTATTACTGCATCGACATCTTCTAATTCTAGTAAATTTCTGTAATCAAGATCGCTGTTTCCAAAAACTTTAGGCTTTGAAAAATTGGCTTCATCTATTTTCTTTAATGCTATTTTTATTCGCTCAGGATCTATATCACAGATAGCGGTTATATCTATATCTTTTCTATTAAGAGCATTGTTAAAATGGTTCATTCCTCTTAATCCTACCCCGATGAAAGCCAATCTAAGCTTCTTATCTGTTAGGTTAGTGGTCGCTCCAAAAGATAAGTTTGAAAGTAGTGATATACCTGCACTGGCAAGTGCGGTTTTTTTAACAAAATTTCGTCTAGAATTCATTTAAGTTATTTATATGTTAAACTATGAGAATTCAAATATGACGGATACATTCCTTATTGAAGATGATATTTTAAGCGTTTAGGAGTACTATTTAAGACTTAATTACATCAATGCTTATTTTCTCCTCTTTTTTGACGAATTAGACTACTTTTTAAGGCGTTCTTCTAATCTTTTAAAGCTGTTTTTGGTGATTTTTATTAATATATTTAACACTACTTTAAGTAATAGTTTGTCATAGTTGTTAAAAATTTAATATTAAAGTATAAACTTGAGATTGTATGAATAACATCTCATGTGTGTAATTTTCATATTAGTACAATTACAGAAAATCATATTGTTAAATAATTGTAATAGAATACTAAGAGGTATTTTACTAAAAAATGAGTGTTTTATGTCTAGATTAAAAATCTATCTTTTACTAAACATTTTTATGTCATGCTCCCTTTTCTTGCATGGTCAAAATCATACAAGTTTTAGACATCTTTCACCTATAAATGATAATAAATTTGTTATCCCTACTAAAACTGTACAGGATTCATTTGACAATATTTGGATGTTATGCGCTGATGGAATATTAGTTTACAATGGGTATGATTATAAACTAATTAAAAATGAGATGATTTTTTCGAATATTCAGCATAATGATTTTATAAACAATATGCTTGTTGATTATAACAAGAATATATGGATAACCTCTCAATTTGGATTGATATCGAAATATGAAGCGATTGCTAACAAATTTGAAGATATGACTATTTTGTTACCTAAAAATGATGTAGTAAGTTCAATCGTAGCAAACAAGAAAAGTATTTGGTTAGCCTCTAAGCTTGGTAACATTTACAGATATGTCGATTCTAAAATGAACTTTATAGCTACAATTTCAGACAACGGTTCTGAAATCAAAAATATTATGGATATTGACATATTGAATTCTTCTGAAATATATGTTAGTACCAACAGAGGTACAATTTATAGTTATTCTCTAAAGTTAGAACAGACAACAGAATTAATAGGGCCATTTACAAACTATCCCGGAAATATTATCCTGGCTTCAGATATCAACAATAAGCTTTGGGTAGGAACCGAAACTTATGGATTATTTGTCTATGACCCTATCAGCAAGCAGTTTATTCAAGATTCTTTTTTTGAAGAGGAGAGGTTTAATATCAACAAGGAGATGTTCTTGTCTCTATTTTGTGGTAAGGATGGGTATATGTGGGGAGGAACAGATGGAGGTGGATTGTACAAAATAAATATAAACAACGGAGAGGTTGATTTATTTACACGGCAATATTCTAATGAATTTTCCTTGAGTAGCAATACCGTTTTGGATATTAATGAAGATAACCACAAAAACATATGGATTACTACAAACTATGGTAAGCTTAATATTCTTCCCAACAGAAATAATAAAATTAGTTATCACGAAGGCTCTGATAACAACACTCCTCTTAGAGTATTAAGCATTTTTAAAAGCTCTAAAGATGTTTTGTGGATTGGAACAGATGGATCTGGATTAACAAGAGTGACTTATAATACTGATGGAACCACAAAAGAAAAGCGATACTTTAATGATATATCTCTAAATAGAGGGTTTTATATTCAATCCATTACAGAAGATAATCTATCAAATATTTGGTTCGGAACCTATAAAAATGGTTTATGGTATCACAATACAAGTAAAAACACTTTTCAAAAGATAAATATTTATAACTCTAATAAACAGGAAGCGACAGATATAAGAACCGTGTTTTCTGATTCTAAAGGGCGTATTTGGATCGGATCAAATCTTTCTATTAATGTCTACTCTTCTGATTTAAAACTTTTAGCTGTTTTTGATAATAATGCTAAAGGGTTAAAAGGTACTAACACAGAAAGTATTCTAGAAGATAGAAGTGGTATAATTTGGTTAGGACTTTATAATGGAGGATTATTTCAATTTAATGAACACCACTCAGAAATACAGCATTCTACATTTATTGATCATTCACAAAAAAACAAAAACTACAAAAACTACAAAGACGAAATCCATGCTGTTAAATCTATGGTTCTAGGTGATCCCGGAGAAATATGGTTAATTAACAGATTAGGTAAGTTATTAAAATTTAATACTAAGAATAAAACGTATACTACATTTGAAGATATAGAATCGATTGGTGAAAAAATGTTTATAGCAATTCTTAAAGATGAGAATAATGACTTATGGATGAGCTCTAAAAATAATGGTATAAGTCATCTAGATGTAAAAAAACTTATTCTAAAAACGTATTATGATACAGATGGACTTCAAGATAATATGTTTTTACCCAGAAGTAAGTTTAAAGATACACAGGGTCTTTTGTACTTTGGAGGTGTTAAAGGATTAAATAGTTTTGACCCAAAACATCTGAATAAAAAGGCTTCTGAAACTAAATTATATATAAATAGTATAGAAATACTTAATCAACTCGTTTATTCATTATTACCTCACAAAACTACTACTGGAATATCCAATATTGAATCTTTAAAATTAAAACATAATCAATCTCATTTTTCATTTAGATTTTATGCAATAGATAATATTTTAAATCCAAGTTACTACTATGCTTATAGATTAAAAGGGTTTGATGAAAATTGGATAACTAGCCAATCAGAACGCTTGGCGACCTATACAAATATTCCCTCGGGAAACTACACTTTTGAGATTAAAACAGGAACCAAAAAAGGAGTTTGGGATCTTCCTGAAAAAAAAATAGCCATAACCATACAGCAACCTCTATGGAATACACCTCTGGCTTATGTTTTTTATCTGCTTATCCTCATATTGACTGCTTATGGAATAAGAAGATGGTATTCTTTAAGAAAAAAACTGTTTCTAGAAAAGGTGAGTCATAAAAAAGAAAATGAATTGCATGATTTGAAGATGAATTTCTTTGCAAAAATGTCTCATGAAATTCAAACACCGATTACATTGATCCTTGGCCCTATAGATGATATGTTACAAAAAGCCGAAAAGAATGGAAACTTATTATTAAAACAACGTTTGGAGATTATGTCATATAATACCAAACGTCTTTCTAAAATTGCACAAGAATTAACACTGGTTAGAAATAAAGAATTAGGAGCTTTAAGATTAACAGTAACCAAAAATGATTTACATAAAGACATAGAAAATATCTCTATATCCTTTAAGGAATTAGCCAGAAAAAGAAAGATTGATTTTATCGTGAATTGCCCTAAAAATCTGCCTGCAACCTGGTATGACAAAGAAAAATTAGAACATGTAATTTATAATTTGCTTTCTAATGCTTTTAAATTTACTCCTAAAGAGGGAAATATTTTTTTAAATATTGTGCCGGTTAATAATAAAAAATTTATCAAATTATCTGTCATAGATTCTGGGCCAGGAATTCCAGATGAAGAACTACAGCATATTTTCAAGCTATTTTATCAATCTGATATTGGTAAAAAAAATAAAGGTGCAGGTATAGGGTTAGCGCTCACCAAAGAACTAATAAATTTACATAGAGGGAAGATTAAAGTTAACTCTAACACTATAGAAGGCACAACATTTATTATTAAATTTCCGATTACAGAAAATGCCTATACCGAAACCGAGAGAATCATAACTGATGATGCTGAAGAACCTAATAATTTTTCTTTAGTAGAAAATAACCCTTTAATTAGAGAAGAAGAATTAGATCTATCAAAAAAAACTATTTTAATAGTAGAAGATAATTTTGACCTACAAACTTTTTTAAAAGAGCTGTTACATATCAAATATAATATCATCATGGCCGAAAATGGTGAAGAAGGTTATTATTATGCAAAAAATAATTTTCCCGATCTGATCTTAAGTGATATTGTCATGCCAAAGTTGGATGGTATAGAAATGTGTAAAAAACTTCAAAAAGACCAGGTAACTATGCATATACCTATTATATTGCTTACTGCTAAAAACTCTACGAAAGCTAAAATATCGGGGCTTAAATCTGGTGCAATAGAATATATCAATAAACCATTCAATACAAATGAATTATTATTGAAGGTGAAAAATATTATTTCATCTAAAGAGTATATAATATCAAAATATCGTAAAGAAATTATTAGTAGCCCGAAAGTAAAATTAGAAAAGTCGCAAGACGAAATTTTTCTTGAAAACCTAGTGTCTAACATAAATTTAAGAATAGAAGATGCTGATTTTAAAATGGAAGAACTTGCCGAATCCTTGCATATGGGATATTCTAGTCTTTATCGAAAATGTCATGCATTAACAGGAAATAGCCTAGTGGATTTTGTGAGATTGATTCGTTTGAAAAAAGCTGCTGTCTTAATTACAAAATATGGTTATAATATTTCTGAAGCATCCTTTATGACCGGATTTAATGACCCAAAATATTTTTCGAAATGTTTCAAAAAATGTTTTAAAAAAACTCCTAAAATATTCAAAAAAGAAGCTAAAGAAATGGGTACTATTGCGTATCTAAAAAAACATCGAGTAGATACTACTTTTTAATACACTTATATATTTTAAAAATTTAATTAAAATCGATCTGTTGTTTGCGAGAATTTTTAGATTAGAAAAAAAGATTGTAACCCATCTAGGTTAACACAAGATCATAACTCATCCACATTATAGGCTTCAGGTTTTTGAGTACAATCTGATTACGGTTAATTGTTAAACTATTATTAATTATAGTTAAACTTCGTTATGTAATAGTATTACTATTATATCTTTGTGATAAGAATGCAAAATTTGCAGATGTTGAAGAAGGTAAAAACAATAGTGTTCGTTTTTATCACGATCTCGTATTAAATACTATAAAATGAATTTGTGCAGAAGGGACATATTAGCATTTTTTAAAAGCCTCACAATATTGGTGCTATTGCATGCTATTATTATTCAACCTTTGGCTCAAACCATAAGCTTTTTTGCAGATTCTTCTTATGAATTAGTTCATGTAGATGACGAAGAAAATATAGAAAAAGAAGAGCAACAGAAAGATGGAAAAAACGAATTACAGATTTTAGGAATACATAATCATCTTCTAGAATATGGTATAGATTTTTCTGCCTATTTATCTTCAAATAGGTATGGTAACCCTTATATGGAAATTCTTATTCCACCACCAGATGTGGCATAAAACCATTCTAATTATTTCATATAAGTTTCCTAATTCTTAAGGGAACATTTCATTCAAATTATATAGCAAAATAAGGATTAATATCTATTGATCCCTAACTGTTAACACCCAATTCTAAGTTAAATGGAAAATAAAATATCACCCTGGAAGAGGTTTTTAAGTCTTCTTGAACTCGATAAAAAAGATATTCGTCAAATTTTCTACTATGCCATTTTTGCGGGCCTAGTAGCGCTCACTCTACCACTGGGAATACAGGCCATCATAAACCTTATTCAAGGTGCTCAGGTATCTACCTCATGGATTGTACTTGTGGTTCTTGTCACAATGGGAGTAGCATTTCAAGGAGTTTTACAATTGATGCAAATACGCATTTTAGAAAACATGCAACAAAAGATTTTTACCAGAGCCTCTTTTGAGTTTGCGTATCGGTTTCCTAAAATAAAAATGAAAGAGCTAAATAATTACTATCCACCAGAATTGGCCAATCGGTTTTTTGATGTATTAACCATACAAAAAGGGCTATCAAAAATTCTAATAGATTTTCCAGCTGCTACACTACAAATCATATTTGGTTTGATATTGCTATCCTTTTATCATTCTTTCTTTATTATTTATGGGTTTTTATTGATTTTACTCATTTATGTAGTCTTTAAGTTTACAGCAAAAAGAGGACTTGAAACGAGTCTTGTAGAATCAAAAAGTAAATATAAGGTTGCACATTGGTTGCAAGAAATAGCTAGATCACTCATTAGCTTTAAGCTTTCTGGGAATACAGATTTAGCGATGAAACGTAATGATTACCTAACCACAAACTACCTTGAAGCTCGTGAAAGTCACTTTAGAGTACTAGTGTTACAGTTTATTCAACTTATCGGGTTTAAAGTTCTTGTCACTGCCGGGTTACTAATTGTTGGCGGGTTATTAGTGCTTAATCAGCAAATGAATATAGGGCAGTTTGTAGCTGCAGAAATTATCATTTTACTTGTTATTGGTTCGGTCGAAAAACTGATCAAAGGATTAGAATCATTTTATGATGTACTAACCTCATTAGAAAAAATAGGACAGTTTGTAGATAAAGAACAAGAGATGCAATCTGGAGAAGATCCATTTACAAACGAACAAGATTTACATATAGAGATCGACAACCTAAAATATAGTACACAAGAAGGTCAAGAAGTGCTGAGTGGCATTGATTTCAGTATAAAAAAAGCCGATAGAATTCTATTTGATGGAGCTTCGGGAGCAGGAAAGACGACCTTAATTAAAATCCTTTCTGGCCTTATATCACCTACCACTGGAGCATTGTATATTAATGGTGTTTCTATAAAAGGTCTCTGGCTCAATAAATATCGTGCATATATAGGACAAGTACTCCCTGTACAGTCCCCATTCGAAGGTACTATCCTAGATAACATAACCTTTGGAAACAAAGAGATTTCACAAGAACATTTGCATTCTGTACTCAAAAATCTTGGACTACTGTCTTTTATAAAAGAGCAACCTAATGGAATCAATACAATGTTGTATCCCGAAGGGCAACAAATCCCGTTTACAGTATCCAAGCGAATAGTACTCGCAAGAGCTATTATCCATAACCCTAAATTACTCTTACTTAAAGATCCTTTAGAACATTTTGAAATAGATGAGGCCTCTAGAATTATCAAATATTTAACAGCACCAGAACGCCCTTGGGTACTTATAATCTCTAGTCAAAATGGGCAATGGGAAAACTATTGCAATCAAACCATTAAAATTTCAGAAGGAAGAATAATCTCTAAGAACGCAAACAATGCTTAATATCTCTAATAATCAATTAAACAAGAAAGTATCGCTTGAAGGATATACTGCTTTTTCAAAAGCATTTACTTCAAGACACAATAAACTATTCAATCGGTTTTTAGGTGTTTTTGCTATCATTGTTATTATCATTCTCTTTTTACCATGGACGCAAAATGTAAATGGTAATGGCTATGTAACTACCTTAACGCCAGATCAAAGACCGCAAACGATACAATCACCTATACCAGGACGTATTGAAAAATGGTATGTTAAAGAAGGTGATTTTGTAAAAAAAGGAGATACCATTTTATTTATTTCTGAAATAAAAAACGAGTATCAAGATCCACGCTTAGTCGAACGTACTAATCAGCAGCGGGATGCCAAAAATCGATCGGTAATATCCTATCAAGAAAAGATTAAGGCATTAGAAAGTCAAGTAAGCGCATTAAATAATGAGCGACAACTAAAACTTTCGCAAGCTAAAAATAAGCTAAAACAATCTCGATTAAAAATAAAGATTGATAGTGTTGATTTACAGGCTTGTAAGATGAATTTTGATATTGCTCAACGTCAGTTCGACCGTACTGTAATTCTACAAAGTGAAGGTTTAAAAGCGGTAACCGATGTAGAGGAAAAACGTCTAAAGCTACAAGAAACGCAAGCCAAATTAATCTCACAGAAAAACAAATTACTTGCTAACCAAAATGAAGTGTTTAATGCAAATATTGAGATCAACCGCGTTGCTGCCGAGTATGCCGATAAAATTGCCAAATCACGTAGTGAACGTTTTACAGCAGAGTCAAGCCAGTTTGAGGCAGAAGCGCAAGTTACTAAACTTGAAAATCAGTCGACTAATTATCAGATACGTAATGCTTTGTACTATATCACAGCACCTCAAAATGGGTATATAAACAAAGCCCTACGCGGGGGGTTGGGCGAAACTTTTAAGGAAGGCGAAAAGCTGGTAGGTATTATGCCTGTAGAATATGATCTCGCTGTAGAGACTTTTGTAAACCCTATAGATTTACCATTAATACATATTGGAGAGAGTGTTAGGGTTCAATTTGATGGCTGGCCTGCTATTTTCTTTAGTGGTTGGCCTAATGCATCTTACGGAACCTATGCAGGAAAAATTGTTGCTATAGAAACCTTTATAAGCGTTAATGGAAAATTTAGAATCCTCATTGCTCCCGATGATGCAGAGAATCCATGGCCTAAAAATATTCGTGTAGGCTCTGGTGCATATACTATAGCATTATTAGAAAACGTACCAATTTGGTATGAACTATGGCGCCAATTAAATGGTTTTCCACCTAATTATTACATCCGGGATAAAAAAGAATTAACTAAAGCTAAAAAGTAAATGACAATAGCTATTAAATATATCATTGCATTGATTTTGCTCGCTTTTGCAAAACCTGTGTTAAGCCAGAGTAGCATAGCTGAAACAGAACAAAACACAACTACTTCATTAGTACAAACACTTACTTTTGAAGAATATTTGGGCTATGTAAAAAAGTATCACCCACTAATGAAACAAGCCGAACTTACACTAAGTATAGGTGAGGCAAATTTGTTAAAAGCACGTGGTGGATTTGATCCAAAAATCGAAGTAGATTATGATCGAAAGAAATTTAAAAATACAGAATATTACGATCAATTAAGTGCTACTTTTAAAATACCCACTTGGTATGGTATTGAGTTTAAAGCAAATTTTGAAGAAAATACAGGCGAATTTCTAAATCCAAATCGTACTGTTCCTGATGAAGGGTTATATAGTGCAGGTGTTTCATTTTCGTTGGCTCAGGGGTTTTTAATTAACGAACGCATGGCCTCGCTTAAAAAAGCACGTTTTTTTAGGAAGCAAACAAAAGCCGATAGAGATGTACTTGTTAATATGTTATTGTTCGAAGCTAGTAAAGCGTACTTAGAATGGTTAAAAGCTACTAATGAACAGCTACTTTATACAACTTTTCTGAAAAATGCAAACATGCGCCTTGTAGCCGTAGAGCGAAGTGTTGAAACAGGTGAAAAAGCTGTTATTGACATTACTGAAGCCAGAATTACATTACAGAACAGACAACTTAATCTGGAAGCAGCTTCTTTAAAAAGAAAAAAGACAGCTCTAATAGTTAGTAATTATTTGTGGCTAAATGATATACCAATGGAGATTAAAGAGGATGTAGTACCGGTAGTACCAGAATTAAATACGTTAGAAGCTTCCCTCTTATTAGATGGCATTACGAATACTTCGGGATTACTTAACAATCACCCTAAATTATTAAGTCTTGATGCCAAAATTGAGGGGCTTACCGTAGAGCGTTCTTTAAAACTAAATAAATTATTGCCTAAAATAAATATTCAGTATAATTTCTTAACACCAAAAATTGATCAAATACGCACTTTTAATACTACGAACTACAAAGCATTTGTGAATTTTAGTTTACCATTATTTTTGCGCAAAGCAAGAGGAGATTTACGATTGGCTAATTTAAAATTACAAGATGCCAATCTTGAACGAGCATCGACAGCGGTCACTCTTCAAAATAAAATAGATGCTGTTTATGCAGAGATTAATTCACTTACTAGGCAAAATCAATTAATAAGAAATATCGTCATAGATTATGAAGCGTTAGTTAAAGCAGAAGAACGCAAATTCTTTTTAGGAGAAAGCTCGTTATTTATTATAAACTCACGGGAACAAAAATTACTCGATATACAGTTAAAAGAAAATATCCTACTTATTAAACGACTTATGACAACAGCTAGTTTATATAACACCTTGGGATTATCTGTTTAAATAAAAATTGTGAAAGCAATAACTTGTGGTTTCGTATATATATAGAAGAGAATATTCATGAAATCAAATCGGTTATTATTTCTACGAGAAAATAGAAATGTTTTTTTTGTTAGATAAACTGTTTGTCCAAAATATAACTTGGTGTAAGTCCTATTAAATTACAGATCTATCCTATTCTTTGAATGATGACGAGAATTATTTTTGTACATAAATAACGAATAGTAATTTATGTATTAGTAAAAGTAAACCGAATCGATATGAATCAGAAATGGGATAATAGGTATAAAGATCAAGAATTTGCTTATGGCAAAGAACCTAATGTGTTTTTTAAAGAATGGCTTCAGAAATTTGAACCAGGATCTATATTGATGCCAGCAGACGGGGAGGGGCGTAACGGAGTATTTGCAGCGCAACTTGGGTGGAAAGTAACTTCATTCGACCTAAGTATAGAGGGGCGGTCAAAAGCAATACAACTGGCAAAAAAGAATCATGTAACTCTTGAGTATATTGTAGGAGATCTAGAACAACTCAAATTTAAAAGAGAAACATTTGATATGATAGGACTTGTATATGCTCATTTTTCTGCCGAAAAGAAGTCAGTGTTTCACAAGAAATTAGACGACTATCTCAAAGAAGGCGGTATCGTTATTTTAGAAGCTTTTAGCAAAAATCATATACACCTTAGAAAGCTTAATCCTAAGGTTGGAGGTCCAAACGATATTGATATGCTATACTCTAAAGAAGAAATAATAGCCGACTTCAAAAATTATGAAATAGTAGTATTAGAGGAAGAAGAAGTTTTATTAAACGAAGGTAAATATCATATTGGAAAAGGATCCGTGATTAGATTTATAGCAAGAAAATTAGGGAGTAACTAACTATTAATATTTGTGATTTGCCCCTTTGTTCTTAAGAACAGATGATGATGTTAAACCCTAAACAATATTTTCTAAGAGAGGTTCGGCCATGGCTGCAGATACATCCTTGGTATCAATAGTAATAATATGTCCATGATACTTAAAATGATATCGAATATGAGTTGATACACCTCTATAAAACCATGCAGTATTTCCTGTGTATTTAAACTTTGTATTTACATTCTTCAGAAGAGGCAAAGAAGGTTTTTCTTTTGACCCTTTTTTAGGATTGAGTGCTCTGGTTAGTTCTAAACGTTTTTGTGAACAACATGACATAATTTTCTTTTTTTAATTATTGTTTTGATGTAGCTTGTTCTAACAAACAAGCAAACCCTGATAATGCAAACCAAAGCAAGAGTATTTGACTCCAGCTTTCTCCTTTCCATATTGCAAAAGGTAAGCTTACCCATATACTAAGGCAATAAAAACAATCTAATAAGGACCCAAAAAGTCCTTGCCCTAGCCATTTTCTGATGGTAATAATGATATCAAAGGGGCCGTCTTCGGCACTACACAAATGTGTAATTCTCCAGATGCAAAGCCCCTTTAGAATAAATATGAACCAATCCATTGGTTATGGAGTTGGTAAGTTTATACGTTCCATCAAAATACTTCTGTGAGCTTGATATAAACTACTAAGTCCACTATTATATCCATTAGTAATTCGTTTACGAGCAGTGAGATGAAAAGAAAGGCGAGTAAAATATTCATTAGCTTTTATCCATCCTCCTTCTGTTAATGCTGGTTGTATTCCTGCATTGATTAACCCGGCATCCGAAAATTCCTGAAGAGTTCCACTATATCCGACACAGGCATGAGGTTCGTTCCCCGATGCATTTCCCGAAGAAAATATAGTATCTCCAGAAACTGTATCAGATAGAGGTGGGTTAGGCGTATTAACTCGTAACCCAATCATCGGACCAGGACATCTGCTCATCGTTAGAGCATAAGAATCAACAAATCCATATGGATCATTTGCTCTAAAATTGAAATTGATCTCGGTATTAAGTTCATAATCTTCTAATCGATATAATCCGCAACCTGCATTTACAATTGAGGTGTCTGCAAAAGTTAGAGCAGATAGATTAAAATTTAATGGTTTGTTATGAATATACAATGCAACCATATCTGTGGCATTGGCTACTGGATTACCATTACTGTCATAACCATCTACACGTACATAGAATGTTCCTGGTTTAGTTTCACCTTGTACTTTATCATAAATACTAGTTCTAAGCTGCATGTAGCGACCAATTTTATCTGGTACCCAGTCAATATGATCAACATTCATTTCTCTCTGAATATTCTTGTAGGCGGGTACACTCACGGCAGGACCACCATCAACTTTTAGGAGTTGATTATAAAATGGACCCACATCATCACCGTTATAATTAGGTAAATTACGTTTAGAATAACGAGGGTGCTTGTAATTTTGACTAACAAATACCCAAGGAATAGTTCCTGAACGTTTTATACGAATGGTATACCATTTGATTTTATTTTGTGTGGCTGTCTTACTCACATCATACATACAACCAGTCATATCTATAGTACCTCCCCAAGCAGCACAATCTATTTTGAAACCTGCCAGACTACTATTTACCGAGATTTTACCGCTTGGTTCTAAGTCATTATTAAAACCATTACGGTGCAATTGAGATGGGAAAAAAGAAGCTGTTGTATTTTGATTCCCTCCAATGAAAACATTTCCTAAGCTACCAATCAAGTTTCCATTAAAACATGCAGACGAAGGTTGTATTTGTGATTTTGGCAAACAAAGGTTTATTCTTTTTTTGTTTGGAATATTATAATATGGAGCACTTTCATATAAAACATTGTTAGGAGCAAGGCTAGTAACTTTTACGATAACATCTGGATATGCAACTACATTAATGTCTTCGCCTGGAGCCTGATCACTAGAATCTTCAATCCCAGGGAAACTCATATCGAATGAGAACCTGAAAATATAGTTTCCATTCATATCGGTAATAGTATCTCCTAACAATCTTCTGTTTCCTTCTCCGGTATAGGCATCTCCTGCTAGTTCTGCAGCTGTACGGTCGTATTCCTCAAAAGTTAATGTAATATTATTTGCGGGTTCTGTATTACATCTAAAATATAACCCCTCAATAGCTTTTACCAACCTTAGATCTTTTACTCTTGAAGCATCAACCAGCGAAACTTCTCGTTTTCTAGAACTGATAAGCTTGTAGTTTGTAGCAGCAAATTCAGAAGCTTTTTCTTTTTTCTTAGTTATCAAATCAGGATTCTCTAACCTTTGATATAGTAATTCGGTTTTTGGTTTCGTAGCCTGTCCTTCTAAATCAATTACGATAGGTTTAAAAGGAGCAGGATCTGGTGGAATAGGACCTATATCCTCAGGAATTCTCTCTGGATATAATTTTTCTATATACCTTTTGATTTTAGTATTCTTTAGTGCCTCGAGTAAACCAACATAGGTGTCAATTACAAAAGGTCCTCTCCAGCATGGGTTAAATAAACATCTTCCGCTATACATGGAAACATGACCATAAATAAGAAAATCATTAATGTTTACTGGTGTAGAACATTCGAGCACCAAGTCGTTAAAATCTGAATCACCTCCAGCGTCATTAGATAGAATTTCGAAAGAGTGGTTGCCTCCGATGGTTTTTGGAAATTTAATTTTGGTATCAGATTGTTGATATCCTCCTCCCGGATCGTTTTGTATGGCAATTGCCCATTGATCACCTGTTACATTAACCGTAGTTCCTACAGTTCCCGAGTGAGTTCCGTTTCCGGTATCAGCTCCGATCACGATAAATCTTTGAGGATAAGAAGCAGATTTTGCTTTTACCTTAACATTCCAATCCCCCTGCATTGAAATAATCATAATATACTTTTTTTAGTTAATATGGATTAATGAAGATTATAAAAATAAAATAGAAATCAATAGATATCAAGGTGTGTAAAACCCTTAATGAAAGGTGTTTAGGCTGTATTTTTTCAGTGTTAATACCCCAGGTTTGGTGAGTGGTAAAACGGTAAAAATTATGTATTGGGGTTTTTGTCTATATAGTAAAGAAATGATACTTCATAAAAAGTATCATTAATATTTATTAATAACTTTGTAGCGAGTTATTGATCACTTTATTACCTTTGAGTGTTCCCTAGAAAATGATTATTGTTATCAATAAGATGAGTGTAGTTTCCTGAAACCTATTTTTTAAAAAAGGGATGGATTCATAAAAAATACGATACAATGAGTAAGGCTAAAAATTCTATTTACAATCGGTCTACCTACCTAGTACTTAATGTTGCGAATTACATTAATATAAAATCTCCTTTTTCATAATAATTTTAATTTGATTATTAGTGTATTACCTGCTATTTGAGTTTTTTCATAACAATACTCATTTGGCATGATTGTCCTATCGCGAATGATTTTGTTAAGCATAGTAAAAACAGAATTATATCGAGGTCATATTTAAATCCGTATTAAACAGATCAACATTATGAATAGAGAAGAACTATTAAAAGCAATAGACAAAAAATATAAAGCAATGGGGCAGGACCCCGATGTACATCTATCTGGCTTATTGTATGCAGAACCTATGAAGTATTGGGATTTTATTCAGGTAGATGCCTTGTTAGGACTACAAACCCAACGAACACAATTACCAGATGAGATGGTATTTATCATGTATCATCAAATCAATGAATTATTGTTTAAAATGATTCTTTGGGAAATGAGTCAAATTTCTCATACTGAAAATATAGAACCTAAGAAATTCGAAATGCATCTTATGCGTGTGAGTCGATATTTTGATATGCTTTCGAATTCATTTGATATTATGGGAGAGGGGATGGAGATTGATCAATATATGAAATTTAGAGATACATTAACACCTGCAAGTGGGTTTCAATCTGCACAATATCGTAAAATAGAGATTGCTTCTACAGAGCTCATTAATCTAATCGATTTTAGATTCAGAAAAACAATAGATAGAAATACTCCTTATGAGTATGCTTTTGATAATATGTACTGGCAGGCAGCAGGCACGGATCATAAGACCGGTAAGAAGAGTAAATTGATGATCAATTTTGAAACGAAGTATAAAAAAGAATTGATTGAATGGATGAAAGAATATAATACGGTTAATTTATGGACAAAGTTTAAAGAGCTCCCTGAAGAATATCAGAAAAATACCGAGTTGATTAATGCTATGCGCCATTATGATCATACGGTAAACATTAATTGGGTAATGCACCATTATGATGCCGCAGCAAAATACTTGGATCATGGAAAGGAAAATGTAGAAGCAACCGGGGGTAGTGATTGGCATAAGTATATGCATCCAAGATATCAAAGACGTATATTTTTTCCAGAATTATGGAACAAAGAAGAACTAGAAAATTGGGGAATTACCAATCTTAAAGGGTATGAGAAAATTTCATAACCCCGTTCTACCTATACGTAATTTTGATATAATGTCCAGTTCCTTAAAAACAGAACTTAATTGGTATTAAGTTCCTGCAGTTCCATTTCGGTAGCTTTTAGGAGTTTTTTTAATTTTCTTTTTGTAAATCTACAATTAGAGTTTGATATATCTTCTGTTGTACGATACATTAGGGATTCGCAATATTTAATTCGATTAGCAATGGGGAGCTTTGAGATAACATTTTTATAAAGTTGATCTAAGTTCCTTAATGAGTCTGGGGGATTCCTCTTAAATGAAAACATTATTGGCTGTAATTTTAATCGTGTTAGGGGGTGCTGGTTTTAAAAAATTAGACACTAACTGCTAAACAGAATCAAATTTCATTCCCAAGTCTATGCTAAATAGTTAAATTTTTGATAAGAGTAAGTATATTGATGTTTAGCCGTATTTACTATAAAAATATAAGAAACTGGTAGTGTGTAAAATAGGACTGATTATGTTAAATTGTTATTTTAATACCATTTTTGCTTCTAAAACGTTATTTTTAATAACCTTAACCTACATTGTCCTTTTTTGAATCTTTATATAGTATCTTTATTATTGGTTGAAGAAGAGCCTTCTAACACATTATTCCAAAATATACTTGGGGTGTTTGTTACCGTTGGGATTGTTTCGATATGTATATATTATGTTTTACGATATTTAGAATCAGTTTATGTAAAGTATAAGAAAAAGCCCTATTTCATTCACCTTTATTTTACTCCGAAGAAATTACCACTGCATTTACAGGCGTTCCTGGATGAGAATGATTTTTATACTACTCTCGATAAAAAAAGAAAACGATTTTTTGCACATAGAACAGTTAGGTTTCTTGAAAACACTCGTTTTGTAGGTAGAGATGGGTTAGTTATCGATGATTTTATGCGTATGCAAGTCACTATTATGGTTACGCAGCTTACTTTTGGGATGCGTCATTATCTATTAGAATATTTAAACACAATAGTTTTATACCCAACATCATTCTATTCGATTTTAAACAAAACAGAAAACATAGGAGAGTTTAATCCCATATCTAAGGCATTAGCTTTGTCTTGGAAAGATTTTCAAAAAGGAAATTTACACCTGGACAAAGGAAAAAGTTTGGGAGTTCATGAAATAACACATGCTATTCATTATAACTCTATAAAAAACAATAATATTAGTTGTGAAATTTTTTATGATACTTTTTTATTATTAGAAAAGTATCTGGGTGCTGAAGAAATAAGGAAAAAGATAGTGGATTCTAAGATATTGAGAGACTATGCATATACCGATAAATTCGAATTTATTGCAGTTCTGGTTGAAGTTTTTATGGAATCGCCCAAAGAGTTAAAAAGTCAATTCCCTGAGATATATTATTATGTAGTACAGATGTTTAATTTTAGATATTTTGAGGATTAATTATGATGTCATTCTTAAGAAACAATTATATTTATAACCATAAATAATTTTAATTTATAGATACATATATGGAAGAATTTCAGCAAATATTACCCGTTAGTTCACTCACTGACGAAAAAAGGGTTGTTTTTTATAAAAAGACCTATACCCATCTTGCTATGGCTGTTTTACTTTTTGTAATCGTAGAATGGATATTTTTTCAAATAGAACCTATTGTAAACTTTGCTTTTTCTATGACACAAGGATGGAGATGGCTTGTTATGCTGGGTGGTTTTATGCTGGCAACAAATTATGCAGAAAAAATGGCATTTAAGAATCATAATATTAATCAACAATATTTTGGATTATTATTATATGTCGTAGCTGAAGCTTTTATCTTTATTCCGCTTATTGGGATAGCTATGATGATTGCAGAAAGTGGAGGCGCTAATATTCTTAATCAAGCAGCAATTTTAACCCTATCATTATTTACAGGGCTTTCTGCTGTTGTTTTAATTACCAAAAAAGATTTTTCGTTTTTAAAATCGATACTTGCAATTGGTTTTTTTATTGCAATAGGACTGATTGCAGCGGGAATATTATTTGGATTTAATCTTGGTCTTTGGTATAGTGTTGGGGTGGTAATTCTTGCTTCTGGATCGATTTTATATCAAACCTCTAATATGGTACATAAATATTCTGAAGACCAATACGTAGGAGCATCATTGGGATTATTTGCCTCGTTAATGCTATTGTTTTGGTATATATTAAGTATTCTCTCTAGAGAATAATCAACAGTTATTATAAATAGTAAAACCAGACTTAGTCTGGTTTTTTTGTTGCTATTTTCCTTCGGTAATAGATTTTAATATTGTTTTGGCATGAATTCTCGAGTTCTCTATAAACCAAACATGAGTATCCATACCACCACATATTACTCCTGCCAAATAGAGATTTTTGATATTAGTTTCCATTGTTTTTTCGTTATATTGAGGATGTAATTTGGCATCGTTAGAGAGTTGGATTCCTATTTTTTGTAGAAATTCGAAATTTGGTTTATAACCCGTTAGTGCCAATACCCAATCATTTTGAATACTAAATTCTCCCTGCGGTGTTTGGATATCGATTTTTTTGGGTACTATTTCTTTTATAGTAACATTATAGAAGACTTTGATACTCCCTTCTTCAATACGATTTATGATATCGGGCCTTACCCAATATTTTACACGTTTTCCAATTTCTGGTCCGCGAACCAGCATTGTTACTTCTGCACCTTTTCTATAACATTCTAAAGCTGCATCTACTGCAGAATTACTTGCACCAATAACGGCTAGTTTTTGTTTAGCAAAAAAATGAGGATCTTTATAATAATGAGAAACTTTAGCTAAATTTTCTCCCGGGACATCCATAGTATTAGGAAGATCATAAAACCCGGTAGCAATGATTACATAAGTAGAAGTATATTGTTCTTTATCGGTTTTGATATGAAAAACATCCTGTTTTTTATGTACGGTACTAACTTTTTCAAACAGATTAATGTTTAGGTGGTTAGAAGTTACAATCCTACGATAGTATTCAAGAGCCTCATTGCGTTTTGGTTTGGCTTCATTACTGATAAACGGGATATTATCAATTTCAAGTTTTTCTGATGACGAGAAAAACTGCATGTTAAGAGGGTAGTTGTATAAGGAATTAGTGATGACTCCTTTTTCGATAATACAATAATCAAGTCCTTTTTTCTTTGCTTCGAGACCACAGGCTATACCAATAGGTCCACCGCCAACAATTATCAAATCTATATGTTTCATTAAAAATCATATTGACAAGGTTCTAATTCTAACTTTTAGAACGATACCTTATTCTACTCTTGTAAAACTAGTGATTTTTGTAATCTCTAAAGCAAAAAAGATGAGGTTCATAACAGAACCTCACCTAGTTCTAAGTAGCGTGTTAGCTACTATTTGATAACTAATTTTTTCACAACTGTTTTTTCCTCTAACATAATGTTCAAAAAGTAATTTCCTGGCGATAAAGAAGCAGTGTTTAGTATGATTTCCTGATTGATATTAAAATTGGTTTCCGAAACTTTTAACCCCGAGGCATCTAGTACTTTAACTGTAATTGGAGTATTTGTTTTTATAGTATCAATTTTGACTTTCACTATGTTTTTAGAAGGATTTGGATATACGATTATTTTAGGATTATTGTCGTTTCTCTTTTTTATAGGTGGATCAATTGGTTTTTTTTTACCTTCTTCTATGGTGTAAAATTTATTTACTCTCAGTTTTGTATATGTATCTACATTTCCTGATGGCCAATAGATCGTTAATTTATCGATTTTTGGTGCTTTACCCAGTCCAAAGTGAACTCGTAAGCTATTATGCCCCATAAATGTATTTGAGGCAGAGACTTCTCTTTTTAACGTTACCAATTTTCCTTTGATTTTGGTTGTTAACTCTAATCGAGCACCTAGAGCGGCTTTATTTGAAGGATTACCAATGAGTTTAATATTTACAAAATGATTTTTTACTGCTAAATCATTTCTAAAAAGCCCTTTTACGCCTTGACCGACAACAAAGAAATCCAAATCACCATCATTGTCGTAATCCCCAATAGTTGCCCCGGTAGAATTTCCAGAAGTGGCTGTGTTAATAAGATTAGCATTATTTTCTGTAAAAGTTCCATCTCCATTATTAACAAAATATCCACTACCCATTACACTAGAAGCTGTAATGATGACATCTAAATCACCATCATTATCAAAATCTCCCCAGGCATTGGCTAGGTTTTGATTGTTACCAGCGGTAAATGGGGTATTGGTACTTTGGTATGCACCAGAATTATTAATATAAAATTTGTTTTCGACTCCAGAATAGTTGGTAAGGCAAATATCGAGATCACCATCGTTATCATAATCGATTGCATTATAGCATTGCCCATCTTGTGGATCTTCTGCAAATGAGAGATCGGTATTGGTTAATTTTACAAATCCTTCGCTTCCGGTTTCGACTTGCAGGTTTTTAAATAGAAAATCGTGTTTGATGCCTGTTGGACCAGCGGCAGGACCACTGGCAATGAATAGATCTGTATCTCCATCTTCATCATAATCAGTCCAATTAGATACCGTGTAGGCTGCTTTTTCTGTTAGAAAGTCGTAGGGCTCTGTTACTTCGGTAAACGTACCATCACTATTTCCTCGATATAATCGATTAGGAAATCGATTTGCCCCAAGAAATAAGTCGGCAAAGGTTAAAATAAAATCAATATTACTATCATTATTATAATCACACCATTGTACACTCCAGGTGGCAGAATTAATTGTGTTTAAAATTGTATTTGTTTCTGTAAATTTACCGTTACCATCGTTAGCATAAATTCTGGTTTGTAAGGTAGACGGTGCCGTAAACCGTGAATAGATTAGATCCAGATCTCCATCATTTTCATAGTCTGCCCAGCTACAACTGTTAAGTGATGTGGCAGTAGGGATTGTTGTACTACCATCTGCAATTTTAAAATTTCCATTCCCAAGATTTTTGTAAATGGTTCCGGCATAAAATAGATCTAAATTACTATCATTATCAATATCTGTCCACCCTGTGCCAAAATAGGTTCCTCGAATAGTCGAATCAGATACTATAGGATTAATACTATCTTTTATAAGTGTAAACTTTTGCGCAAAAGTGGTAATCGTAAAACTGTAAAAAATGAATAAAATTAAAGTTCTCATAAGCTCAAGATTTTTAAGAGTTATAAGATTAAAGTTCATTAAAACAGAAAGGGAATAGGTTTAGAATTATAATTTTTAACCTTTTTATACCATTAATATAGTGTTCAAGCTATAACCGGTATTAATTATTCTGAACTTCTAATTTTTTTCTTTTATATTCAGATGGAGTACAATTGAACTTATTTTTGAAAGCAGTATTAAAAGTAGCTTTGTTATTGAATCCAACATCAAAATAAATCGTTTTAATACTAGCTTCAGAATTTTCTAGAAGTAGTTTTTTAGCTTCTTCTAATCTATATTCGTTTATAAATTGGTTAAAGTTCTTCTTAGATTTTTCGTTGATAAGTTTAGAAAGTATGTGGCTAGAAAAACCGATATTATCTGCTAATTGCACTAGACGTAAATCATTGTTTAAGTAGGGTTTATTTGTTTTAATATATGATAATAAGATATCGTAAAACTCATCCTTGGTAGACTCGGTTAATTCCTGATGATTTTCTTCTTTTAAAAATAGATTAGATAATAATTCTCCGTTAAAGATAGAAGGTTCTTTATATACCATATAACCAATGCCGTAGATAGCTATAGACATTGAGAAAGAAATTGCATAATCCCAATGAATGTTGAAAAAAGAGAATTTAACTAATACATAATAACTTATATAGGCAATAATAAAGACTAAGAATAAATTGATAAGGAAAGTAGACCATTTTTTTCTGATCATTTCGTATTGAGAATTTTTATCACTTTTATGAAAGGTGATAAAATCTTTTATGATGATTATATAAATTATTAACGATAAAGCTACCAACCAGGGAGAGCGAAGTGACCAAAAAAGATAAAATAGAAAATCACCTTTATAATCTTTAAGGTTTTGAAAACCTTCTGATGCAATAAGATAGTATCCATTAATAATAAATGATAGGATTGCTGGTGCAAAGTGATACCATCTTATTTTGAAATTTTTACTATAAAATCTTGTAATATACACATACAGCAGAGGTCCAAACGCGAGATACCAGCTAGAGTCAAAAAAATAAAAATAAGGATATACAGACCCGTAGTTAGTCCAGAAAAATACGTATTGAAGTAGGATAAAAGAAAAACCTAAGATAAGTAAAATAACAGGAAGGTTATTGATCCTTCCTGTTTTACGAATACTTAAAATAATACTTAAAAAGAACCCTAGTGAACTTACGATTAGGAAAATTGATGTCCAGGTATCAAAAGACGGAATAGGATTCTGTTCCATTTTGTATAGACTAAGTGTTTATGATCTCTTTTAATTCTTTAATGGTTTGGTTAGGATCAGTACTTTTAAAAACAAAACTACCGGCAACTAATACATCTGCTCCGGCATCTATAAGTTGTTTTGCATTTTTATTGGTTACTCCTCCATCAATCTCAATTAATGTACTTGCATTATTTCGTACAATAATTTCACGAAGTTGTTTTACCTTTTTATACGTGTTTTCGATAAATGATTGACCGCCAAATCCAGGGTTTACGCTCATTATGCATACCAGATCTATATCATTAATAACATCTTCTAGTAAACTTACATTGGTATGTGGGTTTATAGCAACGCCCGCTTTCATTCCTTCTGCTTTAATAGCTTGCAATGTTCTGTGAAGATGTGTACAAGCTTCATAATGTACAGTAAGAATATTACTTCCCAGATCTGCAAAAGTTTTAATATATCGATCGGGGTCAACAATCATAAGGTGTACATCAATTGTCTTGGTAGCATGTTTTACGATATCTCGCAAAACAGGCATCCCAAAAGAAATGTTGGGAACAAAAACGCCATCCATAATATCTATATGAAACCAATCTGCGTCACTTTTGTTAATCATTTCTACATCACGTTGCAAATTAGCAAAATCTGCAGCTAATACTGAAGGGGCTATACGTTTTGAAGCCATAAATCTATGTTGTTTCCGGCAAAAGTACTATTTAATATATTTATCCTTTGAATTTACTATAATAAAATGTTCTTTTTTCTATACTGTTTCAGAAAAGAATAAACGGTAGCTCTTCGTATACTTGATATCTAATTTGGCTGAGCATAAATTTTTCTTATTTAATGTATAAAAAGAGGAATTCTCTTTTTATAAATAAATTTAGGTGATAAATGGCATAGGTTGTGTAATTAGAGAAAGCTCTATTTTGAAAGCTTATGATAGTCTGTAGTTAATTGAATTTCATGAATTTTTGAGCTAAATATGAAATACTTTTATAATGTTCTGGATTATGTTCTTCTTCTTTTTTTAAGAATTGATGTAACTCACTTTGATTGTAATGATCAGATATTACTGTAAATGAAGAGCGAGATTCTGAGAAGGAAGAGTTTATGATTTCTTTATCCAGCATCTTAATGATATTATGGTGTCGATAATCTTTTCTTATCTTTTCGAACATCATTTTAACGGTTTGTTCTTCACCTTCTAGAATTTGAAAAAAATTTCCTTCAGAATATATCAATATCCCCATAATACCAATTGCATTATTATTAAGCCTAACATAATCCATAAGCTCTGTCATATCAGAATTTGATATGTTTGGATTTACGGTGCTAACATAACTTATTATATATCTCATGGCGAATAATATATTAAGAGGGGGGTAGCTACTTAAATATACGAATTTTGAGATACTTTTGCTAGAATATTGGGGGTTCTGTTAGGGGAATTTGTAATATTTATGTGTAAAAATGTTTTTTTTATGGGTTCCCGTAAAGTTTTTACGGATTACCGTAAGAAAAAACCTCCGGTAATCAGCCGGAGGTCATTCATCAATCAAAAAACGAACAGTTATGTTATAAAACTGTTTGTAACCGCAATTTAGGAATTTATCCTAAATAAGTCTTTAATATTTTACTTCTAGATGTATGTTTTAATCTTCGAATTGCTTTTTCTTTGATTTGACGTACACGTTCACGTGTAAGATCAAAAGTTTCTCCAATTTCTTCAAGAGTCATTGGGTGTTGATCTCCAAGACCAAAATATAATCGTATTACGTCTGCTTCTCTAGGAGTAAGTGTTTCTAGAGCGCGCTCTATTTCTGTACGAAGAGACTCGTGTAATAGTGTTCTATCAGGGTTTGGTGACTCTCCAGAATTTAATACATCATAGAGATTAGAATCTTCTCCTTCAACAAGGGGAGCATCCATACTTACATGGCGCCCAGAGTTTTTCATCGATTCTTTAACATCGTTGATGGTCATATCTAATTCTTTTGCAATTTCTTCGGCACTTGGTGGGCGCTCATGTGATTGCTCTAAGAAAGCATATGTTTTATTGATCTTATTGATCGAACCAATTTTGTTTAATGGTAAACGAACAATACGAGATTGTTCTGCTAATGCCTGTAGGATAGATTGACGAATCCACCATACAGCATAGGATATAAACTTAAATCCACGAGTTTCATCAAAACGTTTTGCAGCTTTAATTAATCCAAGGTTACCTTCATTAATTAAATCGGGAAGAGTAAGTCCTTGATTTTGATATTGTTTTGCAACCGAAACTACGAATCTAAGGTTAGCCTTTGTTAGTTTTTCAAGAGCTCTCTCATCACCAGCTTTTATACGCTGAGCTAATTCCACCTCTTCATCTGCAGTAATAAGGTCTACTTTTCCTATCTCTTGCAAATACTTATCTAGCGATGCAGTCTCACGATTTGTTACCTGCTTCGTAATTTTAAGTTGTCTCATCTATAGTTCTCCTTGAAATTTAATTTTGTGAATATTTAGGGCCTTTTATCTATTATACGTAATATGTTATAGAAATGTTACAAAAAGATTGTTTTTTTATGAGAGATATTCTTTTGATTTGCTTGTTATCTATTGTTAATAAAGGCTGTAAGGCGATTTGGTTATTTTTTATGAAATTCGTTGTTTTTTTTAAAAAGACTCAAAAAACAACGAATTTCATAAAGAATGTAGAAAACAATGTGGTGTATTAATATGGTTTAAAACTCATAAGAAACTCCTGTTTGGATTGTAAAGTATAAAGGTCGATAACTTTCAGAATTTTGACTTGCATTTTTTAATTGATACTTCAGTAATGGCTCAACATTGAAAAATATTTTTTTCGATAGCTTATATCGAAGATTTGCTCCAATATTTATACTGAAATTTCTTTTCAAAATATTAGTATTGCTTCCTAATTTAAAATTATTAGAAGTAGTATGTATTTTAATATTGTTTTCATGAAGAAATAGAAAACCTAATTCTCCTATTAGCGCAGTGCTAATTTGATTATCTAAGATTTGATAGTGTAACCCAAATAAAACCTCATTATAAATAGTCTTTTGTATTAGATCTATCTTTTCAGGATTTTCTATAGTATTATTTGTTGGTAAGATTATTCCCAAATCATTAAGTATAATAGGTAATTGATCAGTTGGTACATTTTTTATTTTATTACTTAATTTTAATCGATTATATCCAACCCTTAGTGCTATTTTTTCTGTGTAGTATGTCTTAAAGAGAACACCATAACTTAAGCTTATTCTCCCACGATTTGTGTTTTTCGCAAGGTGGTTGCTTACCAAAGAACCATTAGGGGCTATTGCATATGTTGGGGTAACATGTACTCCGATACTAAATTTCTGAAATGGTTTTTTCTCTATAGGGGTCATATATACCAATGTATCCTTTTTTTTACGATTATTGATAAACGTATTCTTTTTGGATGCTATTAGGGTTTTTAAGGAATCACCTTTATTTTCTTTAAGATTTTCGTTTTTAGCTCTGTTACGACTATTGTTTAAAATCTTATCCGATTTATTTTTTGTTTGGTTTGTAATTGAAGTTGAGGATATTGATGTTCTTTTATTTGTAAGATTAGTTTTTGCATTATAATTAGTAGAGTTTTGGGTACTTTTTATTTCTTCGACACCTTTATTGGCACTATTTTTTACCCGGGGCTCTTGTTTACTAGTTCTATGAGTAGAAAGAGGCATTTTTCTGGTTATTATAAAACTAGAATTCGAGACATTTTTATTTGATGACAAACCAATACCATTATTAGTTTCACTATTTAATATAGACCAGTTATTTTCTATTGCACTGTTGTAGACGTCATTGATATCAGGTTTTGATTTGGGTGATGCCGATACCGTTGTAATAATTTCATTACCGGGTAATTGCAGTTTGCTATTTTTTGGATCTACTTCGTTGCAGTCTTCTAGAGTTACTGGGATTTTTATATTGGTATTAGTTGGGTTTTTTGTGATGATATTACCATTATACGTATCGGCTGCAAAAAGTATTAATAATAAGAGAAATATAAGTACACCTACTACTTTTGTCCAATAAGAAAGCGTATCATTTTCTTTTTTGGGTAACTTAGGCTCAATATCTTCCCAGGATAAATTACTAGGTGATTGATCAAAACCTTTAAGTTTTTCTTTAAAAGCTTTTCCTATGTCTTTTGGGTCAGCCATTACTTATTGCAATTTTTTTTAAACAATTATTATTAGATGTTATTTTGGTTTTCAATATAACTTTTGCTCTATGTAGATTCGATTTTGAGGTTCCTTCAGAAATATGTAGCATTTTGGCTATTTCCTTATGAGAATACTCATCGAGTTCATATAAGTTAAAGACTAATCTATATCTATCCGGTAATTCTTGTATGTATTTTAGTAATTCATCTAATGAAAGGTTTAGTGTTTCAGAATCAATTTTAGTATCTGCGATGTTCTCTTTGTTTATATTTATATCAGTAAAAGGCGCTTTTTTATACTTGTCGATAGCTTTATTAATCGTTATTCTTTTCATCCACCCTTCAAAAGAACCCTTAAAATTATATTGATTTATCTTTTTAAAAATTGTAATAAAAGAGTCTTGTAAATTATCTTCTGCTTCATTGTAATTTTTGCAATACTTAAGACTCAAAGCAAAAAGTGTGTCCTTATAAAGGTGAAATAATTCACTTTGTGCTTTCCGGTTATTTTTTTGGCACTTTTTGATTAGTTTTCTTGTGTCCAATTGGTTTTAAGCTTAATAAAGATTATGGTTCGAAATCTGAAATGTTTTTTTTGTAAATAAGAAAGAATTCGATTTTCATTATGTGATACTTGAAATAACACATAAATTATCACTAGTTTACTCTTTTAGACTGAATTGTTTTAAATGGTTGCGTAAATGGGACGAAAAGATGTAATTAATAACAGGAACGTGCTTTTTATGGTATAAATAAAGCAATCTTTCCTTTTTTTAAGGAAAGATTGCTAAAAATAATAATTAACTCTCATCATTATTATCGCAGGCTTCAGCAAATAAAACTATTCTAATTATTTTAGATTCGTTGGTGTCTGTGTTTTTGATTGTAACAAAAACTAATTGGGGATTAGTTGTGTTTAGATAAGCAGATGAATCTAATATATTTATTTCTTGTTCTGCATGTTCATAGGTTTGATAAAATGATAATGTTAATAAAGAAGGATCTACATTTTCCTGAAAAGAAAGAATACAGTCTTTGTAATCATTAAAAACAAAATTGGCGGTATCTTCAAAATTTTTCAATTCACATTCTTTAAATTCTACATAATCACATAAGTTTTCGACATTACATTGTCTTTTGATGATGTATGTATCGGTTTCACTAGATATTTCTACAGTTTCATCATCTAGTATCAAGGCTTTCCAATCAAAATTCCAATCTTTGGCTGTTTTAGAATCTCCTTCAAGATGGATATTAATATGTAGTTTACCTTCAAGGAAAAAAGATACCCACGAGGTTCTATACGCATTACCTTTATCGTAAAAAATACCGGTTCCGTCATCATAAAAATCTAATAATGCCTCATTATAATTTTGGTTATTGGTTAATGAGGTGATTTCCCAAACGCAATTTTTCTCTAATATTCTATTACAATAGATAATAATCTCTGATTCGATACAAGCTTCGATTGTTTTTTTTAATTCGGTATTGTCCTGTATGCTAAAGGAACTGCCATCTTCTAGAATGGTAGTTATAGGATAACTTAGTCCTATTGCGTCATTACTTCCTTCTGACTCTTCTAGAAGTCCTACAAAATCAATATTATCATAAACTATTCTACTATCTACAATTTCAGAATCTTCATTAAAAAGATATACATTAAAAGGGTAAACAAAAGTGATACAGATCGTTTGATCATCTTCATTCTTATTTTTAGAAATATTTTTTAACGAGTTAAATAGCTCTGAATCTGTTTCTATTTTTTGAACATTATCCGGAAATAAATCAAAGGATTCATTATGGCAGGAAACCATAGAAATTAGCAGGGCACTAAGCAGTAGGGTTTTAAATGTTGTCATGATTACATTATTTAAAGTCTTTGTCTAATAGACTAGTAGACTTTAAATGGTTGCGTAACATTAACTAATTTATCCCAATGTCAATAATAAAGGAACATGTAGGAGAGAAGTGTATTAAGAGTTTAGGTAGGCATCTGAATGAAACAAAAAACGCCTTCAAGAATTTTGAAGGCGTTTTTTTAATAGTATAGAAAAATTAATTTTCTTTTTTATCTCTGTGAGGTTTTCTATCACCTCTTGGTTTATCACCTTCAGGTCTTGGAGGTCTTGGTAATAATGCTTTTCTAGATACTTTTTCTTTACGAGTTCTAGAATCAATTCCGAAATATTTTACATCAAAGACGTCACCCATATTTACAACATCGCTAACATTCTCTGTGCGTTCCCATGCTAATTCAGAAACGTGAAGTAAAACTTCATTACCAGGAGCTTCCATATATTCTACTACAGCACCAAAATCTAACATTTTGATTACTTTCACTTCATATACACTACCAACCACAGGCTTAAAAGTAATAGAATCGATTTTTGCTAATACAGCATCAATTCCTTCCTGGCTTGTACCAAGAATCTCTACATTTCCTTCTTCGGTAACAGGATCTTCGTTGATTACTATAGTTGTACCGGTAGTTTTTTGTAATTCTTGAATTACCTTACCTCCAGGGCCAATTAAAGCACCAATAAAATCCCCAGGAATTGTTCTGGTTACCATTTTTGGAGCATGAGCTTTTACATCTGCGTTTGGTGTTGCAATAGTATCTGTTAATTTTCCTAGAATATGTATACGACCATCAGCAGCTTGCTTTAATGCGTTTACCAAAATTTCATAAGAAAGACCTTTTACTTTAATATCCATTTGGCAAGCAGTAATACCATCGGCAGTACCGGTTACTTTAAAGTCCATATCTCCCAAGTGATCTTCATCACCTAAGATATCAGATAAAACTGCATATTTTCCTGTTTCACCATCAGAAATTAATCCCATTGCAATACCAGAAACTGGTTTCACCATTTGTACTCCGGCATCCATCAATGCCATAGTTCCAGAACATACAGTTGCCATAGAAGACGAACCATTAGATTCTAGTACTTCTGATACTACACGCACAGTATATGGGCAATCGGCAGGAATCATTCCTTTTAGGGCACGTTGTGCCAGGTTTCCGTGACCAACTTCTCTACGAGAAGTTCCTCGTATAGGTCTTGCTTCACCAGTACAGAAAGGAGGGAAGTTATAGTGAAGGTAAAATGTTTCTTCTCCTTCATAAGATGGCATATCAATTTGATTTGCCTCTCTAGAAGTTCCCAAAGTTACTGTTGCTAGTGCTTGAGTTTCTCCTCGTGTAAATATAGAAGATCCGTGAGTTGATGGTAAATAATCAACTTCACACCAGATTGGTCTAATCTCATCGGTTTTACGACCATCCAGACGTAACCCTTCGTTTAAAGTAAGATCACGAATAGCGGATTTTTCTGCTTTAGAATAATATTTAGATACTAGATCTCCAAAATCTTCAAGCTCTTCTTCAGAATACGTAGCTTTTATTTCTTCTTTTATTTCAGAAAAAGCTAAACCACGTTCTTTTTTAGAAGATCCTGCTTTTGCTACAGCATATACTTTGTCATATGCCATTTCATGAATTTTCTTTGCTAAGTCTTCATCTTCTCTTTCTGGGTCGTATTCTCTAACTTCTTTTTTTCCAAAGGCTTCTGCTAATTTAAGCTGAGCAGCACATTGTATTTTTATATGATCGTGAGCGAATTTGATAGCTTCTACCATTTCTTCTTCGCTAATTTCTTTCATCTCTCCTTCAACCATCATTACAGAATCTGCAGAAGCACCAATCATCATATCGATATCTGATTCTTCTAACTGCGCTCTTGTAGGGTTGATGATAAATTCACCATTTACACGTCCTACACGTGCTTCTGAAATAGCACATTCAAAAGGGAAATCAGATAATTGTATCGCGGCAGATGCTGCTAATCCTGCCATTGCATCTGGCATTACATTTTCATCATGCGACATTAACTGAATCATCACCTGAGTTTCTGCGTGATAATCTTTTGGAAATAGTGGTCGTAATACACGATCTACTAATCTCATGGTTAGTACTTCGCCATCACTTGGTCTTGCTTCTCTTTTGAAGAAACCACCAGGATAACGACCAGATGCTGCGAATTTCTCTCTATAATCTACTGTTAATGGTAGAAAATCGACATCACTTTGTTTGTAATTTGAAACAACTGTACATAATAACATACACTTGCCAGATTGTACAACAACAGAACCATGAGCCTGTTTTGCTAATTTTCCGGTTTCGATAGAAATTTCTCTACCGTCACCAAGGTCAATGACCTCTTTATAAACTTTTGGAATCATAATTTTTTTGATTCTAACGTATCAGCGTTATCGTATAGATAATCCTGATATGTTTAATTAAACATTGGTTTCCGTCTTACTCGGACGGACAAGGTTGTGTTGTTGTTGTAGTAATTGCGCGACCAATGAAAAACTAAGGCATGCATTTGTACTCTAGTGAAGTACAAATGTTTTTTAATATATTTAATATAAAAAAAAGAGGCACGCAGCCTCTTTTTATTACTTTCTTAATCCTAATTCTTTTACAATTGCACGGTATCTCATGATATCCTTTTTAATAAGATAGTCTAACAGATCTCTACGTTTTCCTACCAACTTTACCAAAGAACGCTCTGTGTTATAATCTTTACGATTCTTTTTTAAGTGCTCAGTAAGATGAGTAATTCTGTGTGTAAACAATGCAATTTGACCTTCTGCAGAACCACTGTCGTTCTTTCCTTTACCGTGCTTTGCGAAGATTTCTTCTTTAACTTCTTTTGTTAAATACATTCCAATATTATTTAAATGATTTTTATGTATCAATAGCTCTTTGCTATTAGCGTGCAAATATAATATTTTTTGGGTTAGAAATGCATTTTATATAAAAAAACATAATGCAATTAAACGTTTTGCATAATATATAGTCTTAGTAGGGTAACGTTAAAATTAAATATTATGAAAAGTAACTTATCTAAATTTAGTTTAATCACATTATTTTTTTTGATTTTAGTTGGATGTAATAAAGATGATGCTGAAGATCAGTTAGTAACATCTTTTACTGCCGAAGAAACCGAACTTAATGCCAAAGTAGACAATACAACCGAGGTAATAAGCGATACATTTTTACAAGTGTATGAATATGAGGAAAGTGCTGTAAAAAGCCCAATACATCCTTTTATACCGGACTGTGCAACTATAACCATTAAAGTTACAGATACTTCTAAAGAGGTAACTGTAGATTTTGGTTCTGAAGGGTGCGAAGTTAGAGGAGGTCGTATCGTAAAGGGAAAGGTTAATATGTCATATGTGGTAGATACAGAAGCAATGACAAAAATTATTAACTATACGCTCGAGGACTTTTTTATTGATGATATGCAATTTGTTGGATCTAAAACAGTAACCAGGCAAAAAACTAACGATAACGGTAATCCTCAATATACAATGAATCTTGATTTGGCGATTACTTTTGCTGATGGAACGCAGGCAACTAGGACAGGATCAAAGGTTCGCGAATGGATTGAAGGTTCTTTTAATGGTAATTGGGGAGATAATGTATTCTTAATTACAGGTGCCTGGGAAACTAATTTCAAGAACGGAAGCACACATAGTACTACAATTACAACACCATTACGACGAGAGGCTAGCTGCAGGTTCTTGGTGAGTGGTGTTGTTGAGTTAGTACGAACAAATTATAGTGGTTCATTAGATTATGGTAAAGGAGTATGCGATAATTTGGCTGTATTTACTAATGATAATGGAGAAGAACGTGAGATTCGACTATGATCTGTAAGTTTTTGATGTGATTATATAAAAGGGCTCGACTTAAAGTCGAGCCCTTTTATATATAACTAGATATATTATATCTTAATTTGCCAAAGGACGATTTAAAATTAAACTTAGATATAAGTTTATCTTTTGTTTTAGCTCATGTCTTGGAGTTATAAAATCCAAAAACCCATGTTCTTTTAAGAATTCGGCGGTTTGAAAACCTTCGGGTAATTCTTTTCCTGTGGTGTCTCTTACAATACGTGGTCCGGCAAATCCAATTAATGCTCCTGGTTCTGCAATATTAATATCACCTAACATAGCAAAAGAAGCTGTTGTACCCCCAGTTGTGGGATCTGTACATAATGATATATAGGGTATTCCTGCATCTGCTAATTGGGCTAACTTGGCAGATGTTTTTGCCAATTGCATTAGTGATAATGCAGCTTCCATCATACGAGCACCACCTGATTTGGAAATAATCATAAATGGAATTTTGTGTTTTAGGGAATAATCGGCAGCTCTTGCAATTTTTTCACCTACTACACTACCCATAGAACCTCCAATAAATGCAAAATCCATACATGCAATAACTAAATCATTACCATAGGATTTTCCTACTGCTGTTCTTACCGCATCTTTTAAATTTGTTTTTTCTTGTGCGTCTTTAAGACGGTCAACATATTTCTTTTTGTCTTCGAATTTAAGAGGGTCTTTTGAGGTAACACCTTTATCAAGCTCTTTAAATTTATTATCATCAAATAGGATTTCAAAATATTCTTTACTACCTATTCTTACATGGTATCCATCTTCTGGACTTACATAGAAGTTTTTTTCGAGTTGCTCTGCATCTACAATTTTTCCCGTTGGAGATTTGTACCAAAGTCCTTTAGGGACATCCTTTTTGTCTTCGGTAGCAGTTTGTATACCTTTTTGTGTTCTCTTAAACCAAGCCATATAGTTTTGTTATAATTAAAAAAAGCTGAAACTCATTTAAGGAGTTTCAGCTTAAGTTTTCAGTCTTCTATAATGTATTTACATTATTTAAATCCTCGAATGCCTTTTTAAGACGGTTCTTAAAGGTAATTTCTCCTTCTCGTAACCATTTTCTAGGATCGTAATACTTTTTATTGGGTTCTTCTGATCCATCAGGATTACCAATTTGTGTCTTCAGATATTCAATATTATTGGTCATGTAATCACGAATACCTTCATTAAATGCAAATTGCAGATCAGTGTCAATATTCATTTTAATAACTCCGTATCCAATTGCTTCTCTTATTTCTTCAATAGTAGAGCCACTTCCTCCGTGAAATACAAAATCGATGTGGTTATGTTCGACTTTATATTTTTCTGAAATAAACTCTTGAGAGTTTTTAAGTATTTTAGGTGTTAATTTTACATTACCTGGTTTGTATACACCGTGCACATTACCAAAGGCTGCTGCTACAGTAAATTTATCACTTACTTTGCTTAACTCTTCATAGGCATAGGCAACTTCTTCTGGCTGCGTATATAGCTTAGAATCATCTACATCGCTATTATCTACACCATCTTCTTCACCGCCAGTGATTCCTAGCTCGATTTCTAGGGTCATACCCATTTTGCTCATACGAGCCAAATATGCTGCACAGATTTCGATATTTTCTTCGATTGGTTCTTCAGATAAATCGATCATATGTGAGCTGTACAATGGTTTTCCGGTTTCTCTGTAAAATTCTTCTCCGGCATCTAATAGGCCGTCGATCCAGGGAAGTAGTTTTTTTGCACAGTGGTCAGTATGCAAAATTACGGGTACTCCATAGGCTTCAGCCATTAAATGTACATGTTTGGCACCTGCAACTGCTCCTGCTATTGCGGCCTTTTGATCTTCATTAGAAAGGCCTTTTCCAGCATTAAACTGCGCCCCCCCATTAGAGAATTGAATAATTACAGGAGAATTTAACTCTGCAGCAGTTTCTAAAACTGCATTAATCGAATTAGAACCGATTACATTAACTGCAGGTAATGCAAAAGCTTTCTCTTTTGCATATTTAAAAATTGCCTGGACTTCGTCTCCTGTAGCAACTCCTGGTTTGATGTTGTGACTCATAATTTAGTTTTGGTTTATAAGGCTACAAAAATAGTAAAATTATACGGAAACCGATAGGATTAAAATAATCATTAAAACGGGTAGAGTTGTGGTTGTTTTAATTATTACGATTATTGGTTTTTTACAAAAATGAGATATGCGAGTGTTTTTATGTTCTAATTAAATTATCTAGGATATAGATGAACTAAAAAGGATAATTAATCCCAAAATTATAAACAGCTTCAGAGAAGTTATATCCTTTAAACCATCGTTTATCCTGGTCTCTGGCTGGATTAAAAGTCTTAAATCCTATATCAAGTCTTAAAACGAAAAAATTAAAGTCATATCGAAACCCGAAACCGCTTCCTACGGTCATTTCCCGTATATCATCTAATTTTGAAAACGTAGCATCTTCTTCTTCTACATTATCAAGAACATTCCAAATGTTTCCGGCATCAATAAATAATGCTCCATGCAATGATCCCAAAATTTTGTATCGGTATTCTGCATTTAGCGCAATTTTCATATTAGCTTCATTAAATTCATCTCTTCCGCCAGTACTTCCTGGCCCCAGATCATATACCAACCATGCTCTATTGTCATTGGGCCCACCACCAAAGAAACTTCGTGCAAAAGGAATACTATTAGAATTACCATAAGGAAGAGCAATTCCTCCAAAAGCTCTAAAGGCAACTACACTTTTTCTTCCTAAATCCCAATGTTTTATATAGTCTAGTTCTGTTTTTGCGTATTGAGAAAATTCTACACCAAATACTTCAAAACGTTTATTAGAATTTTCTTTTAATCCCGATATGTTCGAAATAGCACTTAATACATTACCTGCTAATTCTACTTTAGCTCTAAATCTCGAGTAACTTTCATCATAAAGATTTTCTCTATTGTTCTTTGTGTATGTGTAACTCGAAGCAAATATTAAGTTGTCTTCGGTTAATCTTACCTTTCTTTCATTGATATTTCGAATCTCCTGTAATTGATCTGGTGTTAAATCGGGATCGGGGGTAGGGCTTAAGGATTGTGCTATAAAACCATTTGCTCCACTGGGTATGTGTAATACGGCATTGTCTATATTTGGAGTATCTGTATCTGGTTGAGAAAAGAATGGTGAATCTACCTCAAGAACTCTTGTAGCAATATTATTAAGCCTGTTAAATGAAGTGTTATAAATGTTAAAGTAATTACTAGTGTTTAAGTTTCTAACGTATTGTATATTAATAAGATCAAATTGATTGGTTAGGATATTGTTGGGTTTCCATCGATAATTAAATACTCCTGTAGCATTTTGTTTGTCAAGACCAATATTTTGCTGAACATTCATTCCGAAAATAAGATTGGTGGTCGGTGACATGTGTTTTGGAATAATTTTATTGGTTCTAAGTGGGAAAAGTATTTTTGGAAATGATAGTTTTATATCTGCTCCTACTTCTGATATATTAAAGAATTTTTGACCACCATCTACTGCATCACTAGAAGAACCAATACTTCCTCGAGCCGAGATCTCTAAGATTTCGGCACCTCCAAAAACATTTCGTATCAAAAGAGATCCTCCAAAACCAATACCAAAAGCCTGAATATTTGAAGTCGATACATCAAAATCGATATTTGTACTGTATTTTTTTCTTGGAGTTAATAGAATACTAGCAATAAGATTTTCTCCAGATGGATCATTGGGATCAATCTCATAATTTATGTTAGGGTATTTAAATGTTCTTAAGTTATTAATTTGGTTATAAGTATTTGTACGGTCTTTATCTCTAAAGATTTCGCCAGGGGTGATAAGAACAGAATTTGTAATTGCCTTACGGGTGTATTTTATTTTGTCATACCCATAGATGTTATATCCTTTGTAAAAAGTGCTATCCTTGGGGTTTTGATTTCGATTTTGATATGAATAATCGGTAAAAATATTCACTTTACTTATTTTATGAACCTTAAAGGGAATTCTGGCAGTAGAATCTCCATAGGTAATAGAACGATTCTTTATGAGTAAATTTAGATTTACCTTGTGACCTGTATTAATTGTATCGGCATCAAATTTTATAAATTCTTTTTCAAAGTGATAGAGTCCAGAATTTCGGTATAATGATGTTAATCTTTCTCGTTCTGCCTCTATATCCAGAGTTTTGTATTGTTTTCCTGAAATGATTGTAGATTTTTCAGTATTAAGTTGGTAAATAGAGTCCGCAACCTTGGATTCTATTCTAGTGTTAAGCGAATCAATAAAATAGGGTTGGTGCGGTTTTACATAATAATCTACCGTTGCAGTTTTGTTATCTTTTGTATTAATTTTATAATCTGCTTCAATATTAAACCATCCGTTATTCCAATAATAAGCTTGTAACCTTTTTATAGAGCGTTTTACTTTTGATTCGTCAATAATTGAAGGAGGCTCTCCTGTACTTTTAAGCCATTCATTAATACGTGATAATCCTACACCTAATCTATCTACTTGCTTTTTTGAAAGAAACTTAGTAATTCGTTTTTCTCGTTTGGGTTTTCTTGTTAACCAATCTTGATATAAAGAATCTTGATTTACACTGGCTAAATTATATATGTGAAGCCTAATAGGGATTCCTAATAGTTTAATATTGGGTTTTTGATATAATTGATTGTATAGTTTTGGGTTCTTAGTTTTGGCACTATCAACATAAATTTGATTTTTTTTCAAAAGATATTCACTCTCGGGAACTCTCTTTACCGCATTACACGAAAATAAAAAGATGCTAGTTAAAGTAATTAATAATATTTTTGTCAGAAAGTGTTTCAACCTGTATTCATTCATTGATTCAAAAATACACTATTTGTATGGTTAGCAAAAACCAAAAGAAACTAATAAAGAGTTTATATCAAAAAAAGTACCGAAAACAACATGGATTGTTTGTTGCAGAAGGTAAAAAAGTAATTAAAGAGCTACTTGTAGCTAATCTTAAGCTTCATTCTCTCTTTACATTAGAGGTAGGAATCTTTGATGTTTCTACAACCTTAGAGTATGGTATTACAGAGGAGGAGTTAAAACAGATTAGTTTTTTAACTACCCCACAAGTTGCATTGGCAGTATTTCATATCCCGGAAGTAAAAAAAACAAATTCAAGTGGTTTGATTTTGGCATTAGATGATGTTAGAGACCCTGGTAATTTAGGAACTATAATTCGTCTTTGTGACTGGTTTGGGATACAAGATTTGGTATGCTCTTTGCAAACTGTAGATTGTTATAACCCCAAGGTAATACAAGCTACAATGGGATCTATTACACGGGTAAATATTAGTTATGTGAATTTAAAGGAATTTTTAACTTTAGAAACACCAAATTCTAGGATTTTTGGCACTTTTATGAATGGAGACTCTATTTATACCGAGAAATTACCCAAAGATGCTATTGTTATAATGGGTAATGAAGCAAATGGAATTTCTGAAGATATCCAAAGCCTTGTTAAAGATAGGATAACGATTCCGCAATTTGGATCAGATCAAAAAACAGAAAGCCTAAATGTTGCTACTGCAACAGCTATTGTGCTTAGTGAATTTAGAAGATCTTAACTAAGTAAAATTATTGAAACGTAAAATTTATAAAAATCCCTCTTGTCGACATTTTATCAATAGTCGAAGTATAGGGACTATTAGGGTCATTATCTTTTATCAATTCATCAGACATGGCAAAAACTCCTCTTATAGATGGAGTAAATTTGAAATACTGCAAATATAAATCTATACCAAAACCAATTTCATAATAATTAGTATTGGTTTTCATTCTAAATTGTCCTACACTATTATCATCGGGATTATCTTCGTTACTAGATAAGTTTATAGAGGTAGAAACGCCTCCAACAATAAAAGGCTTAATATTATTGATTCTTTTGGTCGATATTTTTAACAATAACGGCACATGTACATATGTTGATTTAACCTCTCGTACAGATTCAAAATCAGAAGTGAATTGAGGATTCGAAAACCTTAGATTTCGAGTGTTAAAAGTAACCATAGGTTCTAATCTAAGATCAAAATAATCATTTAACCTTAGATTCCCTAAAAGACCTACACTAAAACCTATAGATTCATCATGTATAATATCGGTTTCTGGGGCATCAGTCGTATAATCAAAATTAAAATCATAAAGATTAAATCCAAGAATATAGCCATAACTGAATCTTGGCTTATCAAAGTTTTGAAGGTTTTGTACCTTTTCTTTAGAAAATAACTGTGCACTCATGTTTTGAGTACATATTAAAACAACTATTAAGATAAATATTCTTTTCATCTAAATTAAAATTAACCTTTTAATGGTTTAACCCTCTCATTTATTATGGTGCTATTATTTTGTAGCTGTGTAAATTGTAGCGACACCAAAAGTTTGTGGGTTATCTTTGACTTCTATAAACCCGATTTTTTTCAAAATATTGTTGAAGGCTTCTCCATAAGGAAAAGCAGCAGCACTTTCGCTTAGATAGGAATAAGCAGATTTATCCTTTGAGAATAACCTGCCGACAAGCGGTAGTATTGTTGTCGAATAAAACTTGTATCCTTGTTTATATGGGGTTTTGGTAGGAATAGAAGTTTCTAAAACTACAAAAATCCCTCCGGGTTTAAGAACTCTAAATACCTCTGAAAGTCCTTTTTCTAAATTTTCAAAATTTCGTACTCCAAAAGCTACAGTTATCGCATCAAAATAATTTTCATCATAAGGAAGGTTTTCACTATCTCCTTGTACCATATTAATAATGGTGTCTAATTTTTTTATTGCAATCTTTTGCCTTCCAACTTCTAACATTCCTGTAGAAATATCAAGACCAATGATTTCTGATGCCCCTGTTTTTGATAGATTTATAGCCAGATCACCAGTTCCTGTAGCAACATCCAAAATTCTTTTAGGATTTGTTTTACTAACAAGTTTCACTACTTTTTTGCGCCATTTTACATCAATGCCAAAAGAGATAACACGATTTAACCCGTCATAATTCTCTGAAATAGTATCAAACATCTCGGCGACCTGCTCTTTTTTAGACCGGGTCTTATCTTTATATGGAGTTATTTTTTCTGACATTAAAAAAAATTTAGGCAAATATACATTTTTGATATTGAACTAATCCTGAGTTTTGTTGTTTAAGCAAAAAAATGTGATTTTGTTCCATAATAAAGGTTTTGTAAGCCATGATTTTTGATTACAGAATGATAAAAAACAAGATCAGAAATATCAGAATTGAAGTTGGAGATCATCAAATTTTACCAGTTAGTCAATTTACATTATCTTTGTACGCTTTTATATTCTAAGACCTTACTTCTTGTTATTTTGAAGTGTAGTATTTAGTCTTAGTTTGATTTTATCTTTAGATGGAAAACAATAAACAAAACCAATGAAAATCATAATCGCCGGAGCTGGTGAGGTAGGATTTCATTTGGCGAAATTACTCTCGTTTGAATCCCAGGACATTACTCTTATAGATACAGATAAGGAATGCCTTAACTATGCGGATACTCACCTTGATATTAGAGTTATTAAAGGAGATTCGACTTCAATTGCTATCTTAAAAGAAGCAAGAGTAGATAATGTAGATATGGTAATTAGTGTTACCTCTAGCGAAACGACCAATATTACAATATGTGTATTGGCAAAACAGCTTGGAGCTAAACGTACTATTGCCAGGATTTCGAATACAGAGTTTATAGAAAATAAAGAAGAAGTAGGGTTTATTAAATTTGGTATTGATGAGCTTATTTCTCCAGAGGCATTGGCAGCTAGTGAAATAGAATTATTGCTTAGTCAATCCGCATTTCATGGTAGTTACGAATTCGAGAATGGTGCGTTAACGATGGTAGGAACAACCTTATCTAAAGAAGCATTATTTGTTGGTAAAACGGTAAGAGAAGCAGCAGAAGTGTTTCCAGAATTACACTTTATGCCTATCGCAATTCAACGCTCAGGAACTCAATATACATTAATTCCTAGAGGAGATACTACTTTTAAAGAAGGAGATCAAGTCTATTTTGTAACTTCTAAAGGTGGAGTAGAAGAGTTGTATAAGTTAACCGGAAAAGTTAAAGAACAAATCAAGAATGTAATGATTCTGGGAGGGAGTAAGATTGGATATAAGACTTCTCGCGACCTTTGTGATCACAAATTTAGAGTAAAACTTATCGAGAAAGATAGAGAAAAATCTTTTGATCTTGCCGATGAATTACCTAATGCTTTAATTATTAATGGTGATGGGCGAAATGTAGAGCTGCTACAAGAAGAAGGTATAGATGGGATGGATGCCTTTATAGCGGTGACAGGTAATTCTGAGACCAATATAATGTCTTGTCTGGTAGCTAAGTCTAAGGGAGTGAGAAAAACTATTGCATTAGTAGAAAACATGGATTATTTCCAGCTGTCTCATTCTATAGGTATAGATACCTTAATTAATAAGAAACTTCTGGCTGCAAACAATATTTTTAGATTTATTAGAAAAGGTGAGGTTGTAGCAATGACCAAACTTAATAATATGAATGCCGAGCTGTTAGAGTTTATTGTTAAATCTTCTTCAGAAGTAAGTGATAATTTAATCAAAGATTTAGATTTTCCACGTTCTGCCATAATTGCTGGAGTTATTAGAGATGAAGAAGGAATGATCCCACTGGGAGATTTTTATATTCAGGCAGGAGACCGGGTAGTGGTATGTTGTTTGCCAAAATCTATTAAGAAAATAGAAAAGCTTTTCCTTTAAGATGTACAGATTAAACTATAAGATTATCTCACATATCATGGGGCTGTTGTTACTCTGTAACGGCGGGTTTATGCTAATCGCCACTGGTATTAGTTTTATCTATAAAGATGGAGTTACTTTAGAGATCATGATGGCATCTTTAGCTACGATGTTTATTGGGATTATCTTAATGTTTTTAACGAGAGAGCATCAAAAAGAAATCAATAAGCGAGAAGGGTATATTGTCGTAACTTTTGGCTGGATATTTATGTCTCTTAGCGGAACCTTACCTTACTTATTCTCGGGAGCAATACCATCTTTTACGAATGCTTTTTTTGAAACCATGTCGGGATATACTACCACAGGTGCGTCTATTCTTAATGAAATAGAGATTATTCCTAAAGGAGTTTTGTTTTGGCGTAGTTTAACACATTGGATTGGAGGCATGGGAATTATTGTATTGGCCATTGCTATTTTACCCTTGTTAGGGATAGGAGGAATGCAACTGTTTGCTGCAGAGGCACCTGGGCCAAGTGCAGATAAATTACACCCTAGAATTACAGATACTGCCAAACGATTATGGCTGATCTATTTTGGATATACGGTTGCAGAAACTATTCTTTTAAAACTGGCAGGGATGAGTTTCTTTGATGCAATAAACCATGCATTAAGCACATTGTCTACAGGAGGGTTTTCTACTAAAAATGCAAGTGTTGCCTATTGGAACGATCAACCGCTAATACAATATATCATCATACTGTTTATGTTTTTGGCAGGAATGAATTTTGTGCTTAGCTATTTTGGATTTAAAGGCAAGGTTCAAAAAATTATAAGAGATGAAGAATTTAAATTTTATGCCCTTTCTGTTATCATATTTACAGCAATAGCTACTCTTGTAATATATAGTAAGGCAGATATGTCTATTTCCTCTATTGATCATCCAATGGTGTGGGGAGAAGCAGAAAGTGCTTTTCGTCATGCACTATTTCAAGTACTTGCAGTAATTACTACTACAGGTTTTGTAAGTGCAGATTTTACAATGTGGACATCATTTTTAACAGTTTTTTTCTTCGGAATTATGTTCCTGGGCGGTTCTGCTGGATCTACCTCGGGAGGTATTAAAGTAGTGCGACATTTAATAACTATTAAAAATGGAGTTTTAGAATTTAAAAGAACACTGCATCCCAGAGCAATATTACCGGTAAGATATAATAGAAGATCTGTTTCTAAGGAAATTGTATTTAATATATTGGCATTTTTTATCTTATATATGCTTTCTTTTATTATTGGTTCTGTGGTCTTAGGTGCATTAGGATTAGATTTTGAAACAGCAATTGGTGGAGCAGCTTCTTCTCTGGGTAATGTTGGGCCTGCTTTTGGAAAACTTAGCCCGGTAAATAACTTCGATGTGTTACCAGCCTTTGGAAAATGGTGGTGCTCCTTCCTTATGTTAATAGGAAGGTTAGAACTCTTTACAGTGCTTATACTTCTTACTCCGTTTTTTTGGCGAAATAGATAATAAAATAACTTGGCTTATTGCATTTGCCACTCCCAGGTTGCAGAAGAATTTGGTACTATTGGCCATAATTCAGCAACTTTTTTGATAGTGTCTTTTACAGTTCCCTTTATGCTTTTTAGCTCTCCATCTTCAATTAGAAAAATATCTAATATTGATTCGTAAAATCTAATGTAGTTAGCGCTAAACTCTTTTTCGGGTTTGATGTTTAAGATTTCATCATCTGTGTGAGTGACGTCAAAGTTTTCTTTAAAGATTTCAAGGACATTTTTTTTGACGATACGTTCCTTTTCTAGAGTATCCATAACAATTGGTTTTAAGTTGGTTCTTTTTGAATACTTGTTTTTTGTAAAACTAATATTCGGGATATGGCAAAAGTATAACTCTAATTTCGTTTATTTAGTATAGAAGGCAGTTTTAAAAATTGTAAAATAAGGTTAAAATTTACTTAACGTTTGCTAAAAAAATATGCCAATACCTTATTTTATAGGCATTGGCATATTTATAAAAAAGTTAAAACCGTTACATTATTAACTCACGGCTTCTTTAATTCTTTTGATCGCTTCTTTGATTTCTTCTGTACTAGCAGCATATGATATTCTAATACAATTGCTATTTCCAAAAGCAATACCTGTTACTGTGGCAACGTTCGCTTCTTCTAATAAGAACATTGAAAAATCTGTAGCATTTTCGATGGCGTGTCCTTGTAATGTTTTACCAAAGTAATATGAAATGTCAGGAAAAACATAAAATGCTCCTTCTGGTTCATTACATTCGAACCCAGGAATCTCAGATAACAGGCCTAGTATTAGTTTTCTTCGCTCTTTAAACTCATCAACCATATACTGGATTTTACTAACCGGAGCTTCAAGAGCAGTAATTACAGCACGTTGGGCAATACAATTCGCTCCACTAGTTACCTGACCCTGCATTTTATTACATGCTCGGGCAATAGAAGCAGGTGCTCCAATATATCCTATTCGCCATCCTGTCATAGCAAAGGCTTTAGCAACCCCATTAACAGTTACCGTTCTGTTGTACATATCCTCAAATTGTGCCATAGAAGCATGACTACCAACATAATTAATATGCTCATATATTTCATCACTTACTACTATAATATTAGGGTATTTCTGTAGTACATCAGCCAGAGCTCTTAGTTCTTCTTTACTATAAATAGATCCACTTGGGTTACAAGGAGAGCTATACCATAGCATTTTGGTTTTTGGTGTAATCGCTTTTTCGAGCTGTTCGGCGGTTATTTTAAAATCCGTATCAATAGAAGTTTTTACTTCAACAGGAACTCCTCCAGAAAGTTTTACAATATCACTATAACTTACCCAGTAAGGACATGGTAGAATTACTTCATCCCCCGGGTTAATGTATACTTGAGCAACATTATAAAGAGATTGTTTTGCTCCGGTAGAAACAACTATTTGAGAATGATCATAAGTAAGACCATTATCACGTTTAAATTTAGTAATAATTGCATCTTTCAACGCTACATATCCATCAACTGGTGTGTATGAATTGTAGTTGTCATTTACAGCTTGTATAGCAGCTTCTTTAATAAAATCCGGAGTGTTAAAATCTGGTTCTCCAAGACTAAGACCGATAATATCCTTCCCTTCGGCTCTTAGTTCACGTGCTTTTGCAGCCATTGCTAATGTAGCTGATGCTTTAAGCGCATTGATTTTGTCTGATAATTGTATGCTCATTTCTGATACTTGTGTGCTCATTTTATCTGGTAAATAAAAATTATGATTGTATGGCAGGCTTCATCCCCATTTCTTTAAGGTGTTTAAAATGGGCTATAATAGCTTTGCGTGTGGTTTTGTACTCGTTATATGGTAAATTAAACTCTAAAGCTGTTTGTTTTACAATTTTAGAGATTTTAGTATAATGAATATGGCTTATATGAGGGAAAATGTGGTGTTCTACCTGATGATTTAAACCGCCAGTAAACCAATTTACTAACCTGTTTTTTGTAGAAAAATTAACTGTAGTAAATAACTGATGTACGGCCCAGGTGTTTTTCATGGTTCCTGTACTATCGGGTACTGGCATTTGTGCTTCTTCTACCATATGTGCTAATTGAAATACTACACTTAATATTAATCCTGCAACATAATGCATTATAAAAAATCCTATTAAGATTTTCCACCATGCGATAGACATAATGATCATAGGAATTACAATCCAGATCAAAAGATAAATAATTTTGGTTATTACTACAGTACTCCATTGTTTTAATGGGCTAGGTAATTTACCGTAAGAAAGCTTACGAGCAAGATAGTTTTTAGTTTGCTTAAAATCTGTGGTCAACGCCCAGTTAAAAGTTAGTAAACCATAAAGAAATATAGAGTAATAATGCTGAAACTTATGAAAACGTCTCCATTTTGAATGTTTTGTAAAACGAATTACCCGACCGGCATCCATATCTTCATCATGGCCATGAATATTCGTATATGTATGGTGTAAAACATTATGTTGTACCTGCCAGTTGTATACATTGCCTGCCAGAATATACATACTGCCTCCCATTAGTTTATTGATCCATTTTTTTGAGGAATATGAGCCATGATTACCGTCATGCATTACATTCATACCCACGCCAGCCATTCCTACTCCCATTACTATTGTGAGTAGTAGCATCCACCATTGCGAAATGTTAAGGGTAAGAATTAAAAAATAAGGAGTTAGAAAAAGAGAAAACATAACGATGGTTTTAATGTGTAATCGCCAGTTTCCTGTTCGTTTAATATTGTTGTCTTTAAAATATTGATTTACACGTTTATTCAATGTTTTAAAAAATTTAGCAGAATCTTCTCTACTAAAACGTATGTTTGGTGCAGTCATGAGCATTGAGGTTTATGATCAAACGATATTGATCATAATTATATTGGGTAAAGTTAGGTATTTAAATTTTTTTAAGTTCCTAAAAAGAAGTAAAATATCTCATCTTAAGGTGTATTTTTGTGCTTTAATTACTATTTGATGGATATTCTACAAAAATACTTTCAGAACATAACTGAAGAACAAAGATTACAGTTCTCTAAACTTGGAGATTTATATACAGAATGGAATGCTAAAATTAATGTGATCTCTCGTAAAGATATTGAATCTTTGTATGAGCGCCATATTTTACATTCTTTAGGAGTCGCGAAAATTCTAGAGTTTAAACCAGGAGCACATGTGCTGGATGTGGGTACAGGTGGTGGTTTTCCTGGGATTCCGTTAGCGATTTTATTTCCCGAGACTCAGTTTTATTTGGTTGATGTTATTGCCAAAAAGATCAGAGTGGTTAATGAAGTGGCAAAAGCATTAGATGTACATAATATTAAAGCAGAGCAGCGAAGAGCAGGTACTTTTGATCATCGTTTTGATTTTATAGTAAGTCGTGCAGTAACTAATATGCCTGATTTTGTAAAGTGGGTACGAAAAAATATTGCCAAAAAAAACAATCACGAATTGCAAAACGGAATTTTATACCTTAAAGGAGGTGATCTTACCGAGGAACTAGCTTTGTTTCCTAAAGCAATACAACACAATCTTTCTGATTATTTTGAAGAGGAATTTTTTGAAACAAAAAAAGTGGTGTATTTACCGCTGAAGTATAAAGTATAAAGAAAAAGGAGTTTTAAACGAATCAAAAACTCCTTTTTTGACAATTGTTTTAACTATTTATTATTAATAATCTGTATACCCTACTTCACCAGGAGTGTAGAAAGTGTCCATAATAGGTTGGGTTAAAGCAGTGTTATTTTTTAATTTTTCAATAAGATTAGGATTTGATATGTATGGTCTTCCTATATAAGCAAGATCACTTCCTTTGTCCAATACAGCTTGAGCTTCTTCTGCGGTATTTATATTTCCTCCTGTGATAATTGTTCCTTTAAAAATATTCTTAAGTGTCGTAACAATATCTGTAGGGAAATCTGGTGCTCCCATACCGCGATGATCTACGATGTGAATATATGCTATATTAAGTTTTGACAACTCTGCTGCTAAGTAGCTATACATTTCTACTAAATCATCATATGTACCTTGCATATCGTTAAAAACACCATAAGGAGAGATTCGTATACCTATTTTATTTGCGCCAATAGCATCAATGGTTCTTTGTGTTAATTCTAATAAGAAACGAGTTCTGTTTTTATAAGAACCTCCGTACTCGTCGTTACGAACATTAGATGCTGGATTTAAAAATTGATCAAGTAAGTAACCATTTGCACTATGAAGCTCTATTCCGTCGACCCCTGCTGATACTAAATTGGTTGCCGCTTGTATGTATTCGTTTTGAGTTTTTTGTATTTGTTCTATAGACATAGCTTCAGGAATAGCATAAGGACTAATTCCTGATAAGTCGGTGTGAATTTCTCCACTTAACTGTATGCTTGATGGGGCTATAGCCTTTTCGCCTTCTGGTAAATTTGGAGTCGCAGAAGCTCTTCCGCAATGCATTAATTGTACAAAAATTTTACTGTCTTTGTTATGTACTTTTGAAGCAATATTTTTCCACCCTTCAATTTGAGCATTGGTAAAAGCTCCGGGAATTCTTGCGTACCCTAATCCATTAGGAGATGGCGAAGTTCCTTCGGTTATAATTAAGCCTGCATTAGAACGTTGTTCATAATACAATGCCATAATATCATTTGGGATATTTTTGATTGCTCTATTACGGGTCATAGGAGCCATGACAATATGGTTTTTTAAAGTAATTGAGCCTAAGGAATATGGTTGAAAAATTTTCATTTTGTATATTTTTTGTATTAAAAGTTTATAAAAGTAATTATTAATAGTTTCTAAAAGAAACATTTGTATTTTTGTATTCTAAAAAATGGTAACCTCGATGTAACTAATGGAGATTGTTTAACCAAAAATTAAGAATTATGAGCAGGAAATTAATTCATAATCCAAATCATTGTCCAATGATTCACGCAACGAATATTATAGGAAATAAATGGGCACCTATTATTATTTATGTTTTAGGAGAACGTAAGTTAAGATTTGGGCAATTAACGGTTTTTGTAGAAGGAATTAGCAGAAAAGTGTTAACAGAACAACTTAAAGAATTAGAACAAAAAGAGGTTGTGAAGCGCGAATCATTTGCAGAAGTTCCCCCCAGAGTCGAATATTCTTTAACAGAAAGGGGGAAGGAATTGTTGCCTATATTAAGTCAATTGTGTGTTTGGGGATCTGGGGTTAATACTGGTAAAGAAGATGAAAAAAATATTGAAGTAAAAAAGAGTGTTTGATTTGTAAGTTAAAACCTTATACATTCATTTTTTTTGAAGAAAGGATAATGTATATATCTTTAAAATATATGCATTAATTTATGTCCTTTAGATTAACTCGCATCTCAATAAGATGCTTTTTAAAACCAACTTTTTCATAAGCTCGTATAGCTCTTGGATTTTGATCATAAACGGTAAGGCGTATTTCTTCTAGATTTTTACTTGCAAACCAATCACATAGGTATTTTATAATTTCCTGGCTAACGCCTTTTCCTCTATGTTGATCTTTTACATACATAAAACCGATATAGCCCAATTGTTTTTGTTTAAAGAAGTTTTTTCGGTCACGTATTTGCCCATAGCCACTTCCAACAATTTCTCCTTCAATCTCGGCAACAACAACCTCTGTGTGATCAGATAAAACATAATCCTTAACACTATAATAGCTTATTTTTTTATCCTGTATCAATGTAGGATCCATTGGGCGCTCTGCCTCAATGATTTTTTGTTCAAAATCCAAAAGAATAGGTAGATCTTCTATTATAGCTGTTCTTATAATCATACTGGGTTGCGATATGTTGTTTTTTTGTTTAGAGGAAAAGATACATGTATTATTTAAATCTACCAATTCGGAATTTTGGCAAGGGGTTTGTAATCTTCGGTCCAGTTTTTTTCTCCTACTTTTTTTAATCCTAGTTTAGCAATCCAATAAGGTAATTTTGAAAGTTTTTCGCGCTTTTGATTGCGTGCTCTGGTCCAGTCTATACGATTACTCCTATTTTTTGAAAATGTAGAGGCCATGGTGTTCCAATCGTTATTTTTTAATAAGCCAGATAATACAATAGCATCCTCAAGAGCTAAAGCACCACCTTGTGCCATAAAAGGAGGCATCCCGTGGGCTGCATCTCCTATGAGAACAACTCTGCCACTGCCCATAACCGGTAGTTTAGGAAGCTCTTCTAGGTCATTCCAATAGGCGTCATCAGGATTCCATTCGTTAAGAATTTCGGGAACCGGAGAAGCAAATTTTTTAAAAGGCTCCATATATTGCCTTTTGTCATATGTTTTAAAACCTTTTGTTTTTCTATTTACATAACAATATGCCGAATTCTTATCGACAGGGATAATAAGAAATTGCCCTACAGAACTTATAAATAAAGTCCAAGAATTGATATCTTTTGGCTTTTTAATGATAAAACGACATACTTGAGTAGTTACTTTTCTTAATGGGATATCTCCCAAAACCAGGTTTCGGGTTTTAGAGTATAATCCGTCTGCGCCGATAACCAGATCATACTCTTCTTTAGAGCCATTTGATAGTTCTATTGCTACAGAATTTGGATTTGCTTTTAAATTTTTAATAGTAGTGTTAAAAGAGATATCAATAGTATTTAATCCATCAATAAGAATGTCATGAAGTGCTTTTCTTTTTATGCCCAGACACGGTTTTTCTCGTTCCCATATTTTTTCGAGATCCAAATCGAGTATCGCTTCTGCTTTGGCGTTCTTTATATTGCGATAATCTATAATAAACCCTTTCTCTCTTGCGGTAGCAGCAAGTCCTATTTTGTCTAAAGCAACAACTCCGTTAGAAGGTAAATATAATCCGGTTCCGGATATTTGCCATTCAGGCTGTTTTTCAATTATCTTGATGTAATACCCTTGATTTTGAAGTACTCTTGCAGTTGCAAGGCCGGCAATACCTCCTCCTACAATTACTATTTTTTTCATATTAAGTTGGTGTGTGATTTTGAGTAAATTTAGAGGTTTTAAGTGGTATGCCCAAACAAAAAAAAGTGCCATTTGGCACTTTTTTTATATATAATTTGTTGAGATTATTCTCCCAAAAATGGATATCTGTAATCTGCTGGAGAAACAAATGTTTCTTTGATCATGCGAGGTGATACCCAACGTAATAAGTTGAGGTATGAACCTGCTTTATCATTTGTTCCCGAAGCTCTGGCTCCACCAAAAGGTTGTTGTCCAACAACTGCTCCTGTACATTTATCATTGATATAGAAGTTACCGGCACAGTTTTCTAATGCTTTAGTTGCTTCTGCAGCCGCATAGCGATCTGTAGAGAAAATTGCTCCAGTTAAAGCATATTCACTGGTTCCGTCAACCAGTTCTAATGTTTCAGCCCATTGATTGTCTTCATAAACATATATTGTAATAACAGGACCAAATAATTCTGTACACATTGTAGTGTATTTTGGATCTTTAGCTACTATTACAGTTGGCTCAATAAAATATCCTTTGGATTTATCATACCCACCACCAGCTATAATTTCTGCATCTGCATCATTTTTTACCTGATCTATATATTTAGCAAGCTTGTCAAATGATCCTTCGTGTATCACTGCAGTAATAAAGTTACTCATATCCTCTGGGGATCCCATTTTAAAAGACTTGACATCTTCTTTTAGATATTTTTCTACATCTGCCCATAAACTCTTTGGGATATAAGCTCTGGATGCTGCACTACATTTTTGCCCTTGAAACTCAAATGCTCCACGAGAAATACCAGTAGCAACTTGTTTTGCATTTGCACTAGGATGTGCCATGATAAAATCTTTACCACCTGTTTCTCCTACAATTCTTGGATAGGTTTTATAGTTATGAATATTAGTGCCTATTTTTGCCCAAATATCTTTAAATACATGAGTACTTCCTGTAAAATGTATTCCTGCAAAATCAGGACTAGCTAAAACAGTATCTGTAATCATGACAGGATCTCCATATACAACATTGATCACACCATCTGGTACACCAGCTTCTTTAAAAATATCTACAATAACTTTTGCAGAATAGATCTGACTATCACTTGGTTTCCATACTACAGTATTTCCCATTAGTGCGGCACTGGCAGGAAGATTTCCTGAAATCGCAGTGAAGTTAAAAGGAGTAATTGCATATACAAATCCTTCTAATGGTCTGTATTCTAATCTGTTCCAAGCACCAGATGTAGAATCTGGTTGATCTTCATATATCTGAGTCATATATTCTACGTTAAAACGTAAGAAATCTATAAACTCACATGCAGCATCAATTTCTGCCTGAAAAATATTTTTAGACTGCGCAAGCATAGTAGCTGCATTAATCTTTGCACGGTATGGTCCTGCAATAAGTTCTGCAGCTCTTAAAAATACAGCAGCACGTTGTTCCCACGCTAAGTCAGCCCATTGCTTTCTGGCTTCAAGTGCGGTATCAATTGCTTTTTGCACATGTTGCTTTTCTGCCTTGTGATAAGTCCCCAGATTATGCTGATGATCGTGTGGAGGCGACATCGTAGCAGTGTCACCTGTTCTTATTTCTTCACCATTAATATATAAAGGTACGTCTACGGTAGTATTATACATTGCGGCATACGCTGCTAGAACTTCTTCTCTTTCCGGTGTTCCGGGAGCATATGACTTTATAGGTTCGTTTATTGCAGTAGGAACTTGAAAAAAACCTTTTCCCATGATGTAATGTGTTAATTTAAATTAGTAAGATGTATTTATCTAATGAATTTGTTATTTAAGATAGCAAAGATAGAAAATTATATAGGCTAAAATCTATTTTAACCTTTTATACCAAAAAAATCTGTAAAATGCTCGAATTCATATTTTCTTCTTCATGTTTTTAGGGTTATGTTCACCTTTTGTATTGCAGGCTATTTTAGAATAATCAAAGGGTGATATGAAAAGTTACTTCTTCATTTGACATCTAAAGATATAGAGTATGTATTTTTTTTGTAAGTTGTGAGATATTTAGCCGACCCAAAATTTATGTGTACAGTTACCTTAGTCCCAACTCAAGAAAATAATTTTATACTAACCTCTAATCGTGATGAGGCGGTAAATCGAAAAACACTATTTCCTGAATTTTATCAGGTAAATAAAACCAGGATGCTGTTTCCTAAAGATGCAGTTGCTGGTGGCACCTGGATTGGTGTTAGTGATAAAAATACTATGATTTGCTTGCTTAATGGCGGGTTCGAAATTCATGAAAGATCGTCGTCATATAGACAGAGTAGAGGAGTTGTTGTGAGAGATTTATTGGGAGCCGATGATTTAGAGAAGGCAATTCATGCATATAATTATAAAGGGGTAGAGCCTTTTACAATTGTAGCTGCAAATTGGCAATCTGATCTTTTGCTTTTTGAACTAGTTTGGGATGGACAACAAAAACATCTTAGGAGATTAGAAAAGAAAACCCATATATGGTCATCTTCTACTTTGTATACTAAAGATATGAAAGCAACACGTAAAAAGTGGTTTGCTTCTCATGAAAACCAGAATGTACTATCTCCGAGAACACTTTTAGATTTTCATAAGAATGCAGGAGTAGGAGATAAGGATGTTGATCTTCAAATAGATAGAGGGTTCTTGAAAACCAGAAGCATTACTCAAGTTGTAAAGAATGAAGAAGAACTTTCTATGCGATACGAAAATCTGCAAAATAAAGAAGTAAGCACTGTTGTTTTTGAAGCTATAACAGCTTAAGAAAACTATCTAAATTTATGCAAAATTGAATTATACAGGTAAAATAATTTCACTTGCTTATCCTGATACATTTGTAAAACACTCAGATGAACCTTCGACCAAAGTACTTTTGGCACTGGGATTAGGAAAACATAGTTATATTAAAGCCGGGCATGCTGCTTTTGTTCTAATTGAAAACAAAACAGGCCAGGCCGAATACTATGATTTTGGAAGATATATTACTCCGCAAGGGTATGGCAGGGTAAGAAGTGCCGTTACCGATGTAGAATTGCTTATTCCGTTTAAAGCTATTATTACACCCGAGAAAAAATTAGGTAATATAGAGGAGTTTTTACTTTGGTTAGAAGCAAATCCTGATAAAACACATGGTGATGGCCGATTAGTTGCATCGGTATGTGACTATATTTATTATGAGGAGGCAAGAGATTATGTGTTATCTGTTCAGGAGAAAGGAAGTATTCCTTATAAAGCTTTTGGAAAAGAAGGAAGCAATTGTTCCCGAATTGTTACCGATACGATTTTGGCAAGTACAGATTATGCTAAAATCAGAAAACCATTATTGCGTAATAAACTATTTACACCTAGCCCTCTGGGAAATGTAGAAAAAGCAGCCATAGGTAATCCGATTTATCAAGTAGAACAAGGGAGGTTGCATGTGTATCCGGGATCTGTTTTTAAAGAAAACCTTACTAATTATTTTGATAAAAATATACCCGAAACCAAACATAATCATACAGTGAGTCCGAAAGAAGTTTTGAAAAATGCTCATTTTCTTTCGGGTACTGGTAGTAGTGCGTATTTTGTATTAAATAAATCTTTAGAAAAAGATCTATTCGAGATTAGGAGATATACAGAATGTGGTAAAGAGGATTTTAAGGGACTCTTTGCTGTAGTAGAGGGGTATTTTAATATCTTAAAGAAATATCGTTTTGTATATGATTCTAATTGTAAGCACTGCCATGTAGAGCAAAACGGAAAGAAGATCAGGTTCGAATTGATAAAAAGAATTGTTAATTAAGTGCAAAAGGTGCGCTTAATTTGAAGCCAGGAATCATGACTTTAAATTTTCTGGTAGATGTAAAATTAACCATATTGTAGTGCCCTTTCATTGCTCCAAAAGGTGAACTAAGTAAGCAGCCGCTATTATACGTATGGGACTCACCAGGTTTTAAAACAGGTTTTTTACCAATTACACCTTCTCCTTCTACAATTTCAGTATTATTTAAAGCATCTTTGATTTCCCAGAAACGAGAAGTAAGTTGTACAGAATCTTTACTTTGATTTTCTATAGTAATTCGATAACCAAAGGCAAAGTGAATCTTATAGTTCTTATAGAACGTACCTTCAAAAGTCGTATCCACCGAAATTTTTATTCCTCTGGTAATTTGCTGTACCATATCAAAATATAAACACCGATCCTATTATAGTTAATATAGAACCTATGCCTGCTAAGATAAAAAATAATACGTTCACAAGCAGAAATTTAACAATTGTTTTGACTCTTCCTTGGTTATAAAATTTTCGCATAGCTTTATATAGGTAAAATAAGAAAACAAGCATTGCAATCCCAAAAAGAGTATTAATGTTGGTGATTTTCGCAATCAAAATTGATAACCCTATGACGATAAAAAACATGGTTTGAGTGTGAAATATAAATACAAGATGCTCCATATAATTAAAAGGTCTTCTAATGTATATGAGCCAAATGCTTAAGGCGAAAAAAGGAAGAAAGAAGAATATAATGAAGGGTAATTTATTAAATATGAATTCAAAGAATTCTTGCCCGTAATTCTCTTCTATTGATTTGGTTTTTAAAACTCTATGGTAGATGTATTTGTTGTATTGGTTTTTCTCATGTTTTAACTCTGATAAAGCTCTATAAGTAGATTTCTCTTCTGTTTTGTCATAGTAATCTTCATACATAGACCATAGTTTAAAGCCTCTTTTAAAAAAACCAATACTATCAATCTGTTCTTGCGAATAATAGGTGACTTCTTCTGGGTTGGTTAGGCTGTCATTTAGTAAAGGAAGTCCCTCAGCTTTTAGAATTCCTTCACTAATTTTTTCTTTGTCAGATTTAGAAATACCTTTAGTTGCTAATATTTGATCATTAATTTTCTGCGTTAATGAATCATCCATTTTGATGCTTTTTTTGATCTCGGTAATAGCATCTTTCCCGAAGTTGGCTTTATCTTCAACTTCTGTCCTAAAACCATCAAAATCAATAAATAAACCGTTAATGATAAAAAAGATGATAGAAACACTAAGGTAAAACCGAAATGGATTTGCGTATTTTACTCTTTTGCCTTGGGTGTATTCTTTAGAGATTTTTCCAGGCTTAAAAAGTAATGCAATAATAGTGTGTCTTAAACGAGAATCATAAGAAAAGATACTGGCAAAAAACTCATTAAAAAAATCCTTAAGTGATAATCTCTTATTGGTGTTAATTTGCCCACAATTATGACAATATCGATCAATAACATCTAATGGTACACCGCAATTAAGACATTCGCTACCGCGATACTCTTTTAAGAATCTTCCCGTTTCCTTCATTTTTAGTTGATAGTATTTTCCTTGTGAGGCTAAAAGTAATAATATTTTGTTGTAACATAAAAGTTCTGGATTATTATGATCTTTTTATGTATGAAGTAAGATGAAGAAGATGGTTTAAAAAAAATAAATAATCCCTTAAAATTTAAGGGATTATTTATTTTTTTTAAACCTTGGGTTTTATTTATTTTAAAATAAGCTTTTTGGTTATGGTTTTAGTATCTGATTTAACCGATACAAAATACATTCCAGATGGTAAATTGTTTAATTCTATTTTGTTTGCAGACATTTTACCGCGCCTTACTGTTTGACCTGCTTTATTAACGATTCTGTATGTAGACCCATTAAAATTATTCATTTTGATTATAATGAAATCTTTTGCAGGAATTGGGTGAATAACAATGTCAGAGCTTTCTAAATCTGTTTTCACATCTCTATTAAAGTTATGCATTGCAACATTACCTACACAGAAGTTTTTAGTATCTTCAAAAGTAAATGATCCTCCAGAAGCTAGTACTGCACCAGACGCACTATTGGTTAGTTCGTAAGAACCGTTACCAACACTACAGCAAATACCATCACCATATGTATCTTTAAATACTAACGTATAACATCCTGCATCCAGCGTTTTGGTTATATTAAGGGTAGAACCATCAGGTTGAGATGGGTATGTTCCTCCAGAATGTACTACCTGATTGTTACTATCTTTAATCTCCCAGCTTGTTTCTTCAGGGTAGTTATCAAAAGTAATACGCAGTTTTACATCATACGTAGCAGATGCTCCTGCAGTGGTTACATTTAAAGTATTACTTGCTGTAGATTCGTTTCCTGCTGCATCTTTAGCTTTTACCGTAAATTGGTATGCTGTGTTAGCGGTTAATCCAGTAATATTTCTTGTAGTTGCAGTTACCGATCCAAGATTAGTAGATCCTTGATACACATCATATCCAGTTACACCTACATTATCGGTAGCAGCGTTCCATGATAGGGTAAGAGTTGTTTGTGCCATATTAGAAGCTGCTAATCCAGTTGGAGCAGAAGGAGCTTGAGTATCGCCACCAGTAGATCCTCCGATCACTACTGTGTAGTCTTCTACTTCACCATAATTAAATGATTCACAAGGGCCGGGAATGGTATTGTATCTCATAGATACTCTCATTCTTGTACTTCCATCTTTTGCACTTGAAGGTACAGTAAAGTTACCACTTACCGGCGTTGTTTGTGACGCAGCATTGGTCCATACTTGTTCTCCTGTATCGGCAAAATCTCCATCTTGATTATAATCAATCCATACAGAGTATCCTTCATTATATTTAGTTCCTGTCCAAGTAGGAGTAATGGTAATGGTATTGGCATTACCTTTAGATAGGTTAGTAGATTCAGCAGTAAAATCACTATATCCACCACTTGCTCCAGTTGATGTTTTATTGATGGTTCCTAATTTTACATTACTGATATATTCATCATTTACACTTTGGCCATTAGATGGACAGTAGTTAAGTTGTACATCTGTAGTTGTAAAGTTTACAGAAGCACTATAATTAGAAGTTGTTCCATCGGCACACTTACTTCTTACCTGTACTTCATAGGCAGTAGATGGGTTTAATCCAGAAATCACTTTAGAAGTTCCGTTTTCGGCAGAAGTTGTCCAGTTTGTTGTTCCGGTTTGCCTGTATCTTACATCATAAGTTGCACCAGCTACAGCAGTCCATCCTATAGTAGCAGTGTCTACTCCTACAGCCGAAGAAGATACTCCTGTAGGTACAGTTGCTGTGCATGAGGTACTTGATGAGTTGCTCCATGAAGCAGTGTTTTTAGCATTTATGGCCCCTGCTTTAGAAAAATTACCACCCACAAATATATCTTTTTTATCTGCAGAGAATGTAATGGAGTTTATAGTTATATCTACGCCAACATTGGTATTTGTTCCCAAAGCTTTCCATCCAGTATTATCGTTCCATTGTGCAATGTTATTTACGATCTTGTTGGTATTTCCTTCAGAAGCTGTAGTAAAAGCCCCGGCAGCATATAAATGAGTTCCGTCATGAAGTAATGAACGAACATTATTGCTAACTCCATTACCCAGTTTTGACCAGCTTTTGGATGCAATGTTCCATTTGGCAATTCTATTTACAGTTGTATTTCCTGCAAGAGCAAAATTTCCACCAATATAGACAGCAGTTGAGGTCGTTGTTATAGCTTCAACAAATCCACTAGTTCCATCACCCAATGTTCCCCAATTAGATCCGTTCCATGTTGCAATTCTTTTGGCCGTATTACCTCCGGCTTCATCAAAATTACCTCCTGCATATAGAGTTCCATCGCTTCCTATTGCTAGGGACCTAATCTCATTATTAGTTCCTGACTTTTGATTTGTTACATCTTTTAAGGCAGACCATTGACTGCCATCCCATTTAGCAATATTTCTTACTGTAGTTCCATTAATGGTTTTAAATACTCCACCAACAAAAACATTATTGTTGTTATTGGTTTCTATTGCAGCAACTGTTCCATCAATTCCAGAACCTAAAGCTGACCATTGTGACCCGTTCCATACTGCAATATTATTGGCACTAATTCCACCAATTTCGGTAAAAACTCCACCTGCATAAAGATTTCCGTTTGGAGCAATTTTTAATGTGTTAATACCGCCGTTTGCCCCACTGCCCAGAGTAGACCAACCTGTATTTTTATTCCATACAGCAATATTATTAGCATTTATGGCTCCTGCTTTACTAAAATTGCCACCGTGGTATATATTTCCATTAGAATCTGATGCTATTGCTTGCACAACTCCGTTAACTCCTTGGCTTAGCGGGGTCCAAGATCCGATTCCATTTACTGCAGTACCTGGAGGTGAAGTATTTCCATCAACAAGTTTGTATATTTTAGCATTGTTCCCATAACTACTAAAATATAATTCTCCTTCTGTGTCCAGACCAAAAGAAGAGATGTATAATCCATTGGTTTTAAATAATAATTCACTAGAAGTATTTCCTGTAGAGGGATTATAATTTAATGCCCAAACTCTACCACTTACATAATCACCAAAAATATATTTTGAATTGATATCAGGGTTTAAACTAGTAATTTTAGAGCCTCTATAGACATAGCCTCCAGTAATTGATACATCTCCCTGGTTTTGGCTATAATTGAATACGGGAGACTCTACTGGGCCTGAGATAATTACATTGCTATTGGCTACAGAGGTGCCTTCGAATCTACTCCAGCCATAATTTTTACCATTTTTGATAATATTAATTTCTTCAAATGCATTTTGCCCTACATCTGCTCCCCACATTCTTCCTGTAGGTTTATCAAAAGAAAATTTCCAGGTATTTCTAATCCCATAAGCATAGATTTCATCTAACCCATCAGTTCCTACAAATGGATTATCGCTTGGAATTTCATAATTACCATTCGGTAAAATTGGGTTGCTTTCTACCGGGTTATTTCCGTCAAGATCAACATCAATACGGCAAATGCTACCAAATACAGTGTTTTTGTTTTGTCCGTTAAGTTTAGGATCATTTGCTCCACCACCATCTCCAAAAGAGATGTAAAGATAAGAATCTGGGCCAAACCCTATTTTTCCTCCATTATGGTTGCTGTTGTCTTGATTTTTGTCAAATTGGAAGAGTATGAGTTCACTATTTGGATCTGCAAGATTAGGATTGTCTGCTCTAACTGAAAAACGTGATAGTACCATTCGTGTAGAAATTCCAGAAACAGGACTGTTTTTAGTATAGTATACATAGAAATAGCCGTTACTACTATAATTAGGATGAAAAGCAAAACCTAAAAGGCCTAATTCTTGACCGTTAGAGAATTGAACACGATCTGTAATGTTAAGAAAGGTGTTTACCTGCGATGAGGTTACATTTTCATTTTTCGGGAATACTTTAATTTTTCCGTTTTGTTCTACAACAAACATTCGATCTGATCCATTGTTTATACATTGAATTTCTACAGGAAATTCAAAGCTAATGTTAGGGAAAATAGATTTGTAAGTGATTTGTGAATGAGTATAATCGCAGATAAATAGCAAGATTATAATAAATAGATGAATTTTAAGTAAAGTTTTCATTATGAGTGGTTTTAAGAGAGTTATAATAATGTAAACAATAAAAAAACTGATTTTATTGTATGGTTTAATTTGGTTGTATTTAATAAATCACATAGAATTAGTGTGCGACCAAGGATTAGTATGTGTAGTAGTGAAATCTGTTGGAGATGCTGTCTAAAATATGTTGCTTCTGATTAATTGTTCAGGAGACCGCTATTGTTTTTAATTGTCTTTTAGGAGATGGGATATAGCGTTGGTGAATCTTTTAGAAAAAATAAAGTTTATAGACAAATTGACTTAGTAATAAATTAGATTTCTTTTGACGTTATAGAGTAAAAAGAATCTAAGAAATCTAAAAAATGAATGCAATTATCCTAATTTGTAATAGTAGCAGAGTTCCCTGTTCCTTTTCCGATAACCCTATCGTAGCGTGCTCCAGGAGCCCTATAATAAGGTATTACGGTATATTCATTTTCGGTTTCATCAAAATTACCACTAATAAAACCTGGATCTATGGTTCCGTCTGGTCTTAAGAGGACATATTTGTAATTGTAAAACCCCTGTTTAAAAATGCTTTTGTTGAAGTATCCACCGCTTTCTTTATCGTATTGAAGCAGTGTTGATTTATCAAGAGTATAGTTGTTGAAATTGCCATAAAGGTGAATTTCTCCCCCTTCCAGAGGTTCGTAGCATTCTAATGAAAAGTGCATCCATACATAATCTGCTTCGACATTATTATTTTCGGCATCCAGGTTTCTGATCACAAAATTACCATTGATATCGGGATTGTATGTGTATCTTCGATTAGCTCTAACTCGATTAGAGTACAGGTAGTTGTGATAGATGTCTTTTAGTTCTATGCTTCGTGTGCTCACTGTAGATGCTCTAATGTCTTTACTGTCAAAAAATAGAAATTCATTTCCTGCCCAAAAACTAGACTCCTGATCATATTTGTATACTAGACTATTAGCAATGGTGAATTGAGGAACCAAATTAGTAATCGCATTTTTGAGATCGTTATTTTGCATCACCAAAGTTTTTACTGTTTTTCGAGGGTTTCTTAAAATTTCATTTGGTGAGTTTATTTCGAATTGAACAGATTGTTTGGTGTCTATATGTTTGAGATCTCTAGATCTTTTTGTATATACTTTTACAGATGTTAAAGGTTCGTAGACAATAAATTTTCTAGAGAATACAACTTCATCATCTTCATCGTATATTTCTATGAGGTAGTTTCCGCTTACTTTAAGCCTTCTGGTGTCTTCATTAGGAATACTTAGGCTGTAATGGCTATACATCTGTAGTGTATTAAAAGAATTTTCATAGGTTACAATTCTAATTTCATCAAAACCGTCCAGATATTCATTTTTATATAAAGAAGAAGGTGTCCAGTCAAAGTTATAATGACTTATTCTATAATAATAATCAGATTCATCACCATTAATATCATCAAAAGTGATTCTAAAAGGATCTCCGAGTTTAAGTATAGGTACTCCAGAGAATTTTGCGCCTGTTAGTAGTTGGATTGTTTTAATGTGATCGGCAGTATTGACTTCGTTTACAGTAGATTGACCAAAAAAGGTGTAAGGAGCAACAATCTGCAGTAGTAGAAGTAGTAGGGATGATTTAAATCTTAGTGACATCATATAAAGAATTACGGGTATAAATATAAGCAAAATGTGTGCCTAAAGAATAAAGAGTGTTTTTTTGAGTCGCAGATCATTATTTAGAAGCATTATAAATAATATCTTATAACAAAACCAGCTTTCACTTACGTGTTTTAATTAGTAAATTTGCACGATTTTTTTAGTTAATTAACATAGACTACAAATATGTCAAAAGACATTCGTATCAGAAAAGGCTTAGACATTAAGCTTGTTGGCGAAGCAGAGAAAGTTACTGTAGATGCCATAAGAAGTAATGTTTACGCAATTAGGCCTGACGATTTTCACGGTATAGTACCAAAGGTTGTTGCTAAACAAGGTACAGAAGTTAAAGCCGGCGAACCACTTTTTTATTCAAAATCTAATGAAAAAATGCTTTTTCCTTCTCCTATAAGCGGAGAGGTAATAGAGATTGTACGTGGTGCCAAAAGAAAGATTTTAGCTTTTAAGATTCTTGGAGACAAAGAACAGAAACATGCAGACTTTGGTGCAAAGGATGTGAATTCTATGAGTGGGGACGACATTAAAACCCACCTTTTAGCATCAGGTTGCTGGCCATTTATTAAACAACGCCCATATGATGTAATTGCTAATCCTGATATAACTCCAAAAGCTATTTTTGTTTCAGGATATACAACTGCTCCTTTGGCAGCAGATAGTGATTATGTATTAGAAGGAAAAGAAAAAGAACTTCAAGCTGCAGTTACTGCTTTAAGCAAATTAACTGAAGGTAAAGTGCATATTTCTGTTGGTAAAAATGGAAATTCACCACTATCTGGCCTAGAGAATAGTACAATTCATAATGTTTCGGGGCCTCACCCTGCAGGAAATGTGAGTGTACAAATAGCCAAAATAGATCCTATTAATAAAGGAGAAACAGTTTGGGTAGTAAATCCACAAGATCTAGTCGTTATTGGAGAATTGTTATTAACTGGGAAATTTAATGCAGAAAGAACCATAGCTTTGGCTGGGTCGTCTGTTAAAACTCCTAAATATTTTAAAACTAAAATCGGAGCCGAAGTATCGTCTGTAGTATATGCTTCTGGAGTACATGATGAAGGAAATATTAGAGTGATTAGCGGAGATGTACTTACCGGAGAAAATGTAAAACCAGATGGTTACCTTGGATATTATCATAATACCATAACAGTTATTCCCGAAGGAGATGATTATGAACTTTTTGGATGGAATAAACCTATTTTTAATAAGATTTCACCTTCTAGAGCACTTACTTTTTCCTGGTTGTTTCCTAACAAAAAGTATGAGCTTACCACCAATACAAATGGTGAACACAGAGCTTTTGTAGTTACAGGAAATTATGAAAATGTATTTCCACTAGATATTTATCCGCTACAATTACTTAAAGCATGTGTGGTAAATGACTTAGATGCAATGGAACAATTAGGAATGTATGAGGTAGCTCCAGAAGATTTTGCTCTTACAGAGTTTATATGTGTTTCTAAACAACCACATCAACAAATTATAAGAGAAGGGTTAGACTTAATGTTAAAAGAAATAGGATAGTGCTATGGGATTAAAAGATAAATTACATAAACTAAAACTTAAGTATAAAGACAAAAAGATTGCCCCTGCATTTAATGCAATTCATACGTTTTTATATTTACCTAATGAGACCACACATTCTGGTGCTCATGTTCGTGGTGCAGATGATTTGAAACGTACCATGAATACTGTAATCATGGCTTTAGTACCATGTTTGATATTTGGAATGTTTAATGCTGGATATCAGCATCACTTAGCAGCAGGAGAGATAGAAGCCGTAACTAATGGTTTTTTTAGTTCAGGGTTTTGGTCTTTGGATAATCTTACAGTAGGATTATGGAAAGTATTACCACTAGTAATTATTTCTTATGGAGTAGGACTTGCTGTAGAAGTTTTGTTTGCAGTTATTAAAAAACATGAAGTAGAAGAAGGATATCTTGTAACAGGGATGCTAGTTCCTTTAATTGTACCGGTAGATACTCCATTATGGATGTTAGCTGTTGCAGTTATTTTTGGAGTTGTGATTGGTAAAGAAGTATTTGGAGGAACAGGGATGAATATTCTAAACCCTGCCCTTACCATTAGAGCATTCTTATTCTTTGCATATCCAACCTGGATGTCGGGTGATAAGGTATGGGTGCATGGTGCAGTAGAAAGAGCAAACGAAATAGCAGGAGGAGCAGAACTTGATGCAATGTCTGGAGAAACTGTTCTAGGTGCTTTAGCTCAAGGAAAAGAACTTACCTATTCAGTTTCGGATATGTTTTTAGGATTTATACCAGGTTCGGTAGGAGAGACCTCTGCAATATTAATTTTGTTAGCCGGGTTATTCTTAATCTTTACAAAGATAGGAAGCTGGAGAATTATGGTAAGTGCCGTATTAGGTGCTTTGGTAATGGGATTAATCTTTAATGGAGTAGTAAGTGCAGAATGGATTAATGAAGGAAGTAAGTTTTATAGCCTTATGAGTACAGAATTCTGGCATCATTTAATTATTGGTGGATTTGCTTTTGGGGTTGTTTTTATGGCAACCGATCCGGTAACAGCATCGCAAACTAATAAAGGAAAATGGATTTATGGATTCCTGATTGGATTTATCTCAATACTTATTCGAGTGTTTAATCCTGCATATCCAGAAGGAGTAATGCTAGCAATTCTATTAATGAACGTATTTGCTCCAACTATTGATCACTATGTGGTTCAGGGTAATATCAAGAAAAGAATGAAACGTTTAAAACTAAAAACGGCTTAATCATGGCGATGAATACAGATAAAAATTCATACACGATCATATTTGCCATTGCAATGGTAGTTGTGGTTGGTTCATTATTGGCATTTACTGCATCTTCATTGAAAGGAAGAATAGATGCTAATAAGCGTACAGAAAAACAGCAGAATATTTTGTTTGCAATGGGTATTGCAGATACCGAAGATCCTAATGAATTTGTGCCTGCAGAAAAAGCACAGGAGTTGTTCGATAAATATGTTGGTGATGAGCAATATATCATTACTGGTAGTTCTGCAGAGAAAACAAGTGATGCTTTTAGTATAGAAGTGAAAAAGGAAAATGATAAAGTAAAGCAGGATCCTAATTATGAAAGAAAACTTCCTTTGTTTATAGGTAAGAAAGACGGAGAAGAGTTTTATGTAGTTCCTATGAGGGGTAATGGTCTTTGGGATGCAATTTGGGGTTATGTCTCTTTAGATAAAGAGTTTAAAACCGTAAAAGGAGCATTTTTTGACCATAAAGGAGAAACTCCAGGATTAGGAGCTAATATTAAAGAAGCGTATTTTAGAGATGATTTTATAGGAGAAAGTATATTAGATGCATCTGGAAACTATAAAGGAATTACTGTAAAAAAAGGAAATGCAGATCCTAAAAATGAAGATAAAAGTGATAATGAAGTAGATGCCATGGCAGGAGCAACAATAACAGGAGATGGTGTTACAGCAATGGTAAAGAAGGGAATAAAGATGTATCAACCTTATTTCGAAACTTTAAAAAAATAACAAATGGCTGAAGTAACAGAAGAAAAAGTTAAAGTAAAAGAGCCTAAAGAGCCTTTGTTTTCAAAGAAAAACAAGAAATTACTAACAGACCCTCTTGCCGATAATAACCCAATTACTATTCAGGTATTAGGAATATGTTCTGCTTTGGCGATTACTGCACAATTGAAACCTTCAATTGTAATGGCAATTTCGGTAATCTTTGTATTAGGAATAGGTAATGTGGTTATTTCTTTGATGAGAAATATCATCCCTTCAAAAATTAGAATTATTGTTCAGCTAGTAGTAGTGGCAGCTTTGGTGATCATAGTAGATCAAGTCCTTAAAGCATTTGCCTATACCTTAAGTAAAGAACTTTCTGTATTTATAGGATTGATTATTACCAATTGTATTATCATGGGACGTTTTGAAGCATTTGCTTTGGGTAACGGGCCTTGGAAATCTTTTCTTGATGGAATTGGTAATGCAGCCGGTTATGGAGTGCTATTGATTATAGTAGCTTTCTTTAGAGAGTTATTAGGATCAGGTACCTTGTTTGGTGCTAAAGTATTAGGAGATCCTATAGAAAAAACAGGATTATATGCTTTGGGATATGAAAATAATGGATTTATGGTATTGGCCCCAATGGCATTAATTACAGTAGGAATCATTATCTGGATTCAAAGAAGTAGAAATAAAGCATTAATAGAAGATCATTAAAATAAAGAGACATGGAATATTTAGAATTATTTTTAAAATCGATCTTCATAGATAATATGGTATTTGCATTCTTCTTAGGGATGTGTTCATACCTTGCTGTATCTAAAAAAGTGTCTACTGCAGTAGGACTAGGTGCTGCAGTAATATTTGTATTGGCAATTACAGTCCCATTAAACTTTTTATTAGATAAGTATATTCTTAGAGAAGGTGCTCTAGTATGGTTAGGACCAGAATATGCAGATTATGACTTAAGTTTTTTAACCTTTATATTGTTTATTGCTACGATTGCAACTATGGTACAATTGGTAGAGATAATAGTTGAGAAATTTTCACCATCATTATATAATTCTTTAGGTATATTTTTACCATTAATTGCAGTAAACTGTGCAATTCTTGGAGGATCATTATTTATGCAACAAAAAGAATTTGCAACGATTTCCCATGCAGCCGTATATGGTATAGGATCTGGTATAGGATGGTTTTTAGCTATTCTTGCTATCGCAGCAATCCGTGAAAAAATTAGATACTCTAATGTACCAGCTCCTTTACGAGGATTAGGAATTACATTTATTCTTACAGGATTAATGGCAATTGGTTTTATGAGTTTCGGAGGAATGTTAACAGGAGGGGATGAAGAAGAAAAGAAAGAACCTAAAGCTGTTCAGGTTGAAAAAAAAGAGACTACAAAAGAAGTAGCCGAAAATACTAACGTTACAATACTTAAATAATTATGATATTTTTAGCATCTACCGGTGGAACAATTGCGATAACCATTATTTCGTTTTTGGTGCTGATTCTTGTTTTAGTTGGAATCTTATTATTTGCAAAAGATAAGTTACTACCATCTGGACCAGTAAAAATAACCATTAATGGCGAAAAAGAAATTGAAGTAGCTTCGGGAGGTACATTACTATCTACTTTAGGAGCTCAAAAAATATTTTTACCATCTGCATGTGGTGGTGGTGGAACTTGCATTCAGTGCGAATGTCACGTGCTAGAAGGTGGAGGAGAAGCGTTGCCAACAGAAACTCCGCATTTCTCTCGTAAAGAGTTACAACATGGAGCACGTTTAGCTTGCCAGGTTAAGGTGAAACAAAATATGAATATCGAAGTTCCGGAAGAAGTATTCGGAATTAAGAAATGGGAAGCCGAGGTTGTACGTAATTATAACGTAGCGTCTTTTATCAAAGAATTTGTGGTTCGTATTCCCGAGGATATGGGGTATAAAGCAGGAGGATATATTCAGATTGAAATTCCACAATGTGAGATTAAATATTCTGATATAGATATCACTGCTCACCCAGAAGAACATGAAACTCCAGATAAGTTTCAGGCAGAATGGGATAAATTTGGTCTATGGCCATTAGTAATGAAGAATGATGAAACTGTAGAGCGTGCTTATTCTATGGCCTCTTATCCTGCAGAAGGAAGAGAGATTATGCTTAATGTACGTATTGCTACACCACCATGGGATCGATCTGAAAATGGATGGATGGATGTAAACCCAGGAGTTGCTTCATCTTATATCTTTGCTCAAAAACCAGGTGATAAAGTAGTTATTTCTGGCCCTTACGGAGAATTCTTTATCAATGAATCAGAGTCAGAGATGCTTTACGTTGGAGGAGGAGCAGGTATGGCACCAATGCGTTCTCACTTGTATCATCTATTCAAAACTTTAGAAACTGGTCGTAAAGTAACATATTGGTACGGTGGTCGTTCTAAACGAGAATTGTTCTACTTAGATCATTTCTATGACTTAGAGAAAAACTTTCCTAACTTTAAATTTTACCTTGCATTATCAGAACCATTAGAAGAAGATAATTGGAAAGTTAAAAGTGATATCGATGCCGAAGGAGATGGATTTGTAGGATTTATACATAACTGTGTAATCGATAACTACCTAAATCATCATGAATCTCCAGAAGATATAGAACTATACTTTTGTGGGCCACCATTAATGAATAAGGCAGTACAGAAAATGGGAGAAGATTTTGGTATCCCAGACGAACATATTAGGTTCGATGATTTTGGAGGATAAAAATAATCTTTCAGATATTGAAAAAAGTTTAAACCACTTCATAATATAAATAAAAAACCGATGCTTTTAAGTATCGGTTTTTTTGTAGAAATACATAACACCTCCTGTCAAAAAATTGGATATGTATATTTATTTCTCTCGATAGCAAAAGATAATTTTAACCTTTTGTTGAATCATGATACTCAGATTATTAATATTTTTATACACTCAATGTTAGTTATAATGAGGTCAAGGATTACTTTAATTTCGGCTTTTTCAATAGTAAACCTGTTAATAGGAAGGTTATTTCAGGAAAGTCTGCAAATTGTTTGTTTTTCAGAACTTATTGCCGTTGCAGTTTCCAGCTTTATATTTTGGAACCTAGCCATGCCTCAAATAAAATGTACCATTCGATATTGGAATCTATTTACAACTCCTAGGCATATATTGGCCCATAGTGGCATGGCAATTTTTACAAGTGTTTTAAATATATTGGTAAGTCAGGCTTTAATTTTGTTTCTGATGCTATATGTGTATCAATGTACTTCGCCAAGCTTCAGTTTTATAAATGCAAGCTTAACCAATAATATAGCTTTAAATCTTCTGTGTTATTTTTCATTGGTGTTTTATAGTATGCAGAGAAATCTTAAAAAAGAGGCTCCTAGAGAAAGTAATGTGCCAACGCCATCTAATTCGAATACTAATTTTATAAGTTTAACTTATGGAAATACAAAAAAGATCATTCCGATCGAGGATATAAAATTTATAGAGGCATCGAATAATTGTATAGTTTTTAATACTAATGAAGGGAGATTTGTTAGATATCAAAGCCTGAAAACATTTTTGAACGAGTATAATGGTACTGATTTTAAACGAGTACATCGATCATATGCGGTAAACATTAAATATGTTAACTGTATTCAAAAAAATAAAAACGGAGATGGTATTATTACACTTACAGATAATAAAAAAATTAAACTTAGTAGAACTTACCGATCATCGTTGGTGATGTAGGTAACTCCTCTTTTTACCCTTTTATCACCTCATATTACCCCTTTTCTTTTTTAAAACTAATATGCATATCAGATGTTTGTTAAAAAACAAGCATGATAAGAATTGTATTAATATGTTGTAGCATTTTATGCTGCTCATATTCTTTTGGTCAGGAAAATACAGAAATCATAATCAAAAAGACGAATAGCAAAATTATATTAGATGGATATGTTAATGATGAAGAATGGAAAGGAAATCATACTTTTTTATTTCATGAGTTTACTCCAAATTGGAATCAAAAGGACAGTTTAACGACAGTACAAATAACTTTTGATGACAGTTTTATATATCTAGGAGTAGATGCCAAAGAACCAGAGCCAGATAAAATAATTAATAGAAATTTACTTAGAGATGGATGGTATGGTGACGATTTTATTGCTTTTGGGATAGACCCTAATCAAACCAAAAAGAATGCTTTGGTGTTTAGTATATATCCTTCTGGGGGTCGGTATGATATGTCTATCTCTAATGATGGAATTCCTTTGGGAGACTCTACGTTTAATCCATCTTATGATATGATATGGGAGGGGAAAACTCAAATTACAGAAAAAGGCTGGTCTGCAGAGTATAGGATTCCTATTTCAAATTTAAGATTTGTAAAAAAAGAAAATCAAATAAAAGCAGGAATATCTGTAGTTAGAACGCAAAATCACCGTAACAGAAGTGTAAGAATATTACCATTACCACCACAAAATATTCCAAATGCTACAGAAACACCATCATTATATCAACCGATAGTTTTTGATGGCTTAAACCCAAGAAAACAATTGCAAATAACACCCTATGCGCTAGGTTCTGTTGGGAGTTCTTATAGTTTTGATAGTGATGAGTATCGAAAACAAAATGATAATAATATAGAAGCTGGTATTGATGTACGGTATGGTATTACACCAAAACTTACTTTAGATATTAGCGTTAATACAGATTTTGCTCAAGTAGAAATTGATGATCAAATCGTTAATATTAATAATAGAGTAAATATTTTTTTACCAGAAAAACGAAAATTTTTCCAAGAACAAGCGGGGTTGTTTGATTTTAATGCCGGTGTACTGTCACAATTGTTTTATAGTAGAACTATAGGTATCAATAGCGGAAGGCTAACTCCAATAATTGGAGGAGTACGGTTAACGGGACAGGTCAGAAATGCTGATGTTGGATTTCTTTCATTACAAACTGAAGGAGTGAATTTGGGTGATGAAGGTAGTATATCATCAGAGAACTTTAGTGTATTACGATTTAGGAATAAAGTGCTTAATGATAAGTCTTTTGTAGGTTTTATGGCTACCAATCGTTTGAGAAAGGATTATTTTAATACTGCAATAGGTTTTGATGGTGTATTTAGCTTGCCTAAAAGTCTATATTTTATTCCATCAGTATCGACTACTGTCGAGAAAGACACTAATGATTATGATTTGGCCGAAAATTCCAGAGTTTCATTATTATTAGATAAACGTAAACAAGATGGATTGTTTTATAGAGCAGCATATGAGTTTTCTGGTAAGCAATATAATCCGGGAATGGGGTTTTTATTACGAGAAAAACACCATAATTTTTATGGGAGTTTAAATTATGGAAATTACAATAGTAACAAAGATGAAGCTTTGTTTCAGTATACAAGATGGACTCTGATGAATTCGGATTTATATTATACCACAGATTTTTCAAAGGTTATTACATGGTATAATAGGAGTTTTTGGACAGGAAGATTGTTTAACGGAGATAGTTTTACTGTTTTTGGACAATTACAGTATGAAAATTTAGAAAAACCTATACGTTTCACAAATACGCTCGAAGCTCCTATTGGGGATTATATGTTTTATTATTTTGGAGCTTCCTACTCTCCGGGAAACCAGCGTAATATTCAATTTCCTATCGCTATAGAATACGGTACGTTTTATGAAGGAACCAACTTGAAATTAGAAATCAAACCAACCATAAATTTTGGAAAACACTTCAATATAGAATCTTCCTGGAAAGCAAATCATATCGTATTTGATAAACAAAATACAGAAGAATGGATACATGTTATACAGACAAAACTTAATTGGGCATATAATCTTCATCTTTCTGGTAGTGTAATAGGCCAATATAATTCGGTTTCTGATCAATTTCTTACAAGTGCCCGATTGCGCTACAATGTTAAGGATGGTCATGATATATACCTGGTTTATAATCAGGATTACAACATAGACAGGCAGTTAACAACCCCAAACTTACCAGAATACAATAATCAGATATTTACCATTAAATATTTATATACCTTTTTTAAATAAATTACCCGTTCGTTGTGCATTTGAAATCTTTTGATTTGAAATTCGTCAGTTCGAGTGCTTTGACCAAAGGAAGAAGTGTATCGAGCCCTTCGATATACTCAGGATGACAAGAATTTCGAATCAAAAAAGCTGTTCTCGATACATTTTTTCTACGCTATGCTTCAAAAAAACACTCGAATTGACGCTTTTTTATGCTATTAATTTCTAAATACACAACGGGATAAATAAATTATTTCACTGTAAATAGGTATAAGCAATTGTACTGGTTTTTTTATTTTTGAGTGTAAATGAGGTTTTATGAAGAAATATATAGTATCTCTGGTTGTAATTATTGCTTTAGTCTTAGTATTTAAGAATACATCAAAAGGAAAAATGGTAACGAATCATGTAAAAGGTATCGTTACAGATGTAGTTGCAAAACCAAGTTATATTAATAGTAAAGGAGATTCTATCTCAACTCGAGTTATGATTCCTGATGGGTATAAGAGAACAGAATATATGTCAGGCTCTTTTCAGGAATATTTACGTCATTATCCCTTAAAATCTTATGGTAGCAAGATTATAAATTATGATGATAGCGAATATTTTGCACAGCATTGGCACGAAGCAATTCTAGAAGTCCCAGTTCCATCAAATGGATTACAACAATGTGCAGATGCATTGATGAGAATTCGATCAGAATATTTGTGGGAGCAAAACAGAAAAGATGAAATTGGGTTTAATTTTACTTCAGGTCATTATTGTTCGTGGCGCAAATATGCACAAGGGTATCGACCAAAAATAAACGGAAACAAAGTAACATTTCATAAAACGGCATCACCCAATGATTCTAAAGCTAATTTCTATAAATATTTAAATCTTATATATACTTATGCAGGAACCTTATCAATGCATAATGAACTACAAAAAGTACTGGTAAAAGATATACGAATTGGTGATATGCTTGTCAAACCTGGTTCTCCTGGCCATATCGAAATCATAGTAGACGAAATCATAAATGATCAAGGAGATAAGATGTATCTTTTGGCTCAGGGAAATACACCAGCTCAGAATGTATGCCTGCTAAAAAATTTTGAAGATACCACCATCTCCCCATGGTATAGGTTTGACGAAAACCAACCTGTTTATACGCCAAGTTATTATTTTGAAAAAGCGCAGTTTATTAGGTTTAAATAAATGTTTGATTTCATTTTTATGAGATGATTTCTCTATTTAACGAATTGTATTATGAGATGTATACGTTAAAACCATTATCTGTTAATGAGTATGAGTGTAAAGTTTCAAGTACATTACAAAGGGCAAAAAAAATACATATTCTACAGAAAACCTTATCGATAACAATGATAAAACGGTATGGGTAGGAGGAAGTCTGGATTCTGGGTTGGCAATAAAATTCGAGAGTATTGAAGTAAATTCAAAAGGAGCTAAATATAATGATACCTGTATTTCAGAAATTAGTTTTTTTATGCAACATAAGTTAATTAAAAAAATAATCTTTTACTGGTGTTTTAAAAATACTAAAAAAACCCAATACATTAATGTATCGGGTTTTTTATTTAAAAGTTAAAATCGATATAAAACTCCAAAATAAATGTTGTCTAACCCTAAATTGATAGAGAAATTCTTTGCATCAGAGTTGAATTTTTCACCGTTTTGACTTGTGTTTTCGTTATCTGAACTGTTATAGCTTATACTTCCGATTCTTGAGGTTAATGCTAATCTTTTTGAAACAAAAAACTGCATTCCTGGGGATATTGCAATGTTGTACCCTTTATTTTCTGATTTTCGAGTCTCAATTTGATCTGATAATGTGATTTTTTGTTCCCTTTCCGAAGTTCGATAAGCAGCTGAGAGTTCTGCATATATGCTAAACTTCTTTTTTGGAGTGAAAAAGTATTTTCCAAAAAGACCAACACCATAACCTGATTCTTCAATCTCATAATCATTAGAGTTTTTAGATGTATTGGTTAACACACTTAATCGTGTGCCAATAGCAATGTTAGAGTGAATAAAAAATCCAATTTCAGGTTCAATGATAAGTATATGTCCTTTTTCTGTTGACTCAAAATCGCCTCTGTATTTAGAATTATTATAACCCATCGTACCCGAGACAAAAAAATCACTCTTATTAAAACCATAGCCGGATTCCTCTTGAGCGAATGTAACGGAAAATGTAAATACTAGTGTAAAAAATAAAAATGCTGTTCTCATATTTTTGATTTTTGTAATTAATGATTTTGTGTAATAGACCTTTTGGGTTATACTCTTGTTTACTAATATTTTGTTAAATGGCAGAGTAATAAGAAGTTTGTGACGAATTCTTATGAATTAGGGACGATTGGTTGTGTTTTATAAAGATCAATAGATAATTATAGATGTTTTTAAAGGACAAAATCTTCTAGAGTTCTCAAGTTGGTTCTAAATAGATAATGATTGTAAGGAACATTTATCTTCATTTAAATCCGCAGAAAGTTTATAAATGTTAAAATGAAATCATAATGTTTTTCAAATGAGAAGTGATTTTGGTAAGCAATGTGATCTATATAGTTATATAGAATCAGTAACAGTCAATACGCTCTTTCATAAAGTTAAATTTGACAAAAACAAACCTGTTTATACACCAAGTTGTTATTTTGAAAAAGCGCAATTCATTAGGTTTAAGTAAATATTTGATTGCATTTTATGAGATGATTTCTTATATGTTATACCCAATTTAGATACACTTATGCTTTAGTTTTTAACGCTTATGACATTCCTTTTACGAGGTAGCGTAAATCTGATTAATTTTACTGTGGAAATGATAATGAAACCCGATTTGATAACCAATTAAAAGTGCACAAAGAAGGAAGTAGCAGTGTGAAAATGAACTATAAAGATTGGTGTTTTGCGATTATAGCATGAATAGAATTTGTGTTTAGTTAAATAAAATTGAAACGTTCATACATTTAGTTTTTATAGAAAATATGCTGCTTCTGTTGATGGTGAAATGGGGGTTTACCATTATGGCAGGAGCAGCCATATTTACTAAAAGTATAATGTATTTGTTTTAATTAGTGTTAATAGTATATATCTTAATAATACAATTCGGTTAGTTTAATATATCATTATCCTTTATAAATAAAGCTTTATAACGTTCGCTAAATGGAATTTTGGCATCGTTCATTAATATAATAAGATTGTCTTCAAAATAGATTTCTTTAATTTTTTTAATATTGACCAAAAAATTACGATGCACTTGCGTAAAATCTGGATTCGATAATAGCTCTTTTACTTTTATTAAGGACAGCTTAATCAAAAAATTACCTTCTTTACTTATCAGATTACAATATTTTTCTTTTACCTCAATATAATGAATAGATTCTATAGCTAATTTCATAACACTTTTATTCTTTTTTACAAAAATATAAGTAGGACTCAATACTGCATTTTCTGAGTTAAAACTTAAGGTGTTAGATTGTTTATAGTGCTTTTCGATAGCAAGCTCTATAGAAAATAGAAGCTCTAAGGTGTTATAAGGTTTAAGCAAATAGGTTGCAGGTTGTGTGAGTTTAGCCAAGTCAAAAAAATGTTTACTCTGCGTACTGGTCAAAAATAAAAAAGGAATATTGAGTTGTTGCTCATTAATCTGTTGTGCCAAAACAATACCATCGGGTCTCCCGTCTATCATAATATCCAAAATGATCATATCAAAAAAATGATCCTGTATTTTTTTTTCGGCATCTTGTATGGTTGAGGCTCTCGTAACTTCAAAATTATGATCGCTCAAAAATTCTGAAATTTCTTTAGCTTCTTCATCTTCGTCTTCTAATACTAATAATCCTAATGTTTTCATATATAAAGTTACATAAATAATTAAAGTATTAGAACGAACTATAAATTTCCTTTTTTAAAGGATTTTTTTGCTCCAGCGCTAATACCCTTAAGTTAAGTTTTGCATTGGCAGTCTGAGACATCCAATAAAATTTCATCCAGTGTTTAAGCTGACGTTTTAAAGCAGAGCTTTGAAATCTTTTTTCACCAGTATAAGATTTGTTTTGCGTTTGCAACATCTATGAAGCCTTGGAAAGATTTTAGCACAATAAATCTGGTTTTTAGTGAAACTGAAAAATACCTTGAAAAAAGTGCCTTTTCTTTTGGTTCTGTTTGCTGCCGGGCAAGCAAAGAAAATGAACAGAAAGCCAAATCAAAGGAAATTAGATAAAATTTAAGAGTATATAAGTTTATGAAAAACAAATCATTATGAAATACGTCAATGGTAGCTTGTCGAAGACCAATTAAAGTTTCGTTTTTATACGTACTTATATCATATCCTATCTCTGGAGAACTTTGAAATCTTGGCATCATACGTATAGGTTTTAGTCAATTCCTTTGGGTAATACAATCTTAATGGTTGTTCCTTTACCGGGTTCACTATCAAATAGTATTTGCCCATTGTTTTTTTTGATAAGTGTATGGCATAATAGCAACCCAAGACCTACTCCCTTAGATCGATCAATTTTATCGGTAGTAATGTCATGTAATGAGTTGATTTTTGCTAAAATTTCGGGTGGAATACCTGCACCTGTATCTTTGATCTCAATAAAACATTCGTTTGTAGCATGATTACCAGATGATATTGTAATCTTCCCTTCGTTTTGGGTGTATTTAATAGCATTATCAAGAATATTACGAAGCACAATTTTTAGGGATTCTTTATCAACTGTAGCCAAAATAGAGGGATCCAATGTGGTGTTGAGTACAATGTCTTTGGTTGTTGCCAAATACTCATAATCACTTATAACATGTTCAAGAATAGGTTTTAAAGGATATGTTTCGGGTTCAAAAAATAATTGTTCACTTTGCTCTAATGACCAGTGCAGTACATTGTTTAATAAATGACTGGTAGACTCTGTTAAGGTAATTGCAGTGTCCGCGGTTTTTTTGATTCCCAATAAATCTTTTTCGGCTATGCGATCCAACAATTTTTCATGTTGTCGTTTTAGTGCATTAACAGGAGATCGTAAATCATGCGAGACTACAGAAAATAGATAGTCTTTGGTTGTGTTTGCGATATCTAATTGTTCTTTCTGTTCTGTAATCAATTTCTTTTTACCAATTAATAATTTATAAAAATAGCCCAGAACACCAATAAACAAGAGTAAGAGGGAGCTGCCTATAATTAAACCATTACGTTGCGTTTTTTGTCGTTTTATCTTTTCATCCTGTAACCGTATTTCTTGTTCCTTTTGTGCAATGGCAAGTTGCTTGTCTTTTTCGGTAAGCTCCCAGATTCTATCCCTGTTCCAGATAGAATCTTTCCATTTTCCGTATTCTATATAGTAATCGACACTTTCTTGATACCGTTTTCTGTTTTTTTCTACTACCGCCATATTTTTGGCAGTATTTTGTTTTAGTTTGATATCATGAAATAAGGAAGCTAATTGGTAGCATTCTTTAAATAAGGCAATGGCCTCCTCATCTTTATATTGACTATAATAAGCGTTAGCAAAATCCATTTTGGTGATAATCAAAGAAAAAGTGTCTTTTTCTTTGATTAAGGCTAATTCTTTAGAAAAGTATTTTTCAGTAAGATCATACTCTTTTTTATGTAAATAAGATACACCTAGATTGTGGTAAGCAGCTTTTAAAAAAATATCATCTTTACCTCCCTTGTCTTGTTCCAGCCATTTCTTATAATACTGTATAGATTGGTCATAATTTTCTAAAATCAAATATATTTCTCCAAGTTTAAGATCTTTTAGTTCCGAAAATTTAAAATGTTCAGAAATACTGTTCATATTCTGGAGCGCTTTGGTATACAGATTTTTATGAATAGCGCTTACACCTTGTATGTAATTTAGAATATCGTGCTGCTCTTGAGTATTGGTAGTCTCTAACGCTCTGCTCGCATAGATATAGCAAGAATCTCGCTGATGGCTACGATAGAAATCTACAGCATTACAAAAATCTGAAGCCAAAGTTTTTTCATTGCAATACTGATCCAGATGATCATAAAATAAACCTATTAGACCAGTTTTTTGAGATTGACTATTCGCTGAATTACAGCCAAAAAGCATGCACCATATAATAAACCATCGATATCGATACATCTTAGTCTGGAGTTGTTCTAACAGTAGTCACAGTACCTCTATCGGTTTCGGGATCTAGATTTTTATCATGTACAATAATAGCTTCTACACTTTGTGTTCTCAGCGATACAATTTTATAATCTATCTGAATATGGTACATATCAAATTCTGAAGGGATAGGATCTGTAGAATCATATACAATATTAAAATCTCGTGACACGACCAAGCCACTTTCGGTATGTATAGTAGTCTTTACATCTGTAACTCCATTGTAATTAAAGAATATGGTTTTTTCTTCATTTAAAAATAAACCGCTACTGGTGTTTTTTAAGGGATCTAGTTTAACGGGTAGAAACGAAATAATATTAACAATATAATGCCTTTCTCCTTTGGGATTGGCATATATATTAGCTAAAGATTGTTGTGGGACTTCTGCCAGGGGAATAGGTTGAGTATTTATTTTGTTACAAAAATTAATTACGAAATCTAATCCGGCCAAAGTAATTTTATTATCCATAGGGTATGTTTAATACGATTATTACAATTAAAAAAACGTTAAGAGTTTTAATACACTAAAAAGATAATTCTATAGACTTTTTCAGAACTATCAAATTATCACATTAAACATACAATAATTTCTCTGAATGCATAAAATAATGGCTGTATTTTATACTATTATTTACAATATATATGGTAGGTAAATGATATAAATATGTCTGTTTGAGTGATTTCTCGCAATGACCTCTCGACTGCGTTCGAGATGACATGGAGAAAAATAGTACTTCGACAGGCTCAGCAGAACTATTGAGAACCGGTTTTGAAAATGAAAAATATTAAAGTAAAAAAATGAAGCCGGAATGAATGCTGAATATCGAGTAACGAATACAAAATGTAGAAGTGGTTTTGTTTCTTTTTTACGGTTGGGTAAGCAAAGAAAGATTAACAGGAAGGGTTGAATTAAGACTACAAATTTACTCGTTGTATAATTCTAAATTATATTTCCAAAATAATATCTTTGCAACGCTATGACCAGAACACTTACTAAACAAGAATTACATAACCTTGCAATGAATATTGTAGGTGAAGAATTAGAAAAAAAAGGCTTCGAATTTATTGCAATTAATAGCACTTTGGGAAAACATCCTCAGTTTGTGTGTATTGATAAATCTAATCAAAGATATTTCGTGCTTGTTAAAGCAGTTTCGTATCCGGATAACCCTCATAATTATGATATTATCTGGATGGAGTCGTTTAAAAAACATGCTATAGAACAAGAAGCAAAAGTATTCTACGCAGGTGTTGGTTTACAAAATCCTGAAAACCCAAATAAACCAGTACTTTTAAACGAAGAATATATTTTGGAATATGCAGGACTACAAACCATTGAAACTCATCTGAACTAAAATTATGATTCGAAAAATTGGTATAGTTGTATTAATAGGATTGTTTTTCTCATGCAAAAAGGAATCTAAATTACATCTTAATTACACTAACGGTAAAGCTTTTGGGACCACGTTTTCGGTTCAGTTTATAGATGATAAAAAGTATGATTTTTCAAAATCATATGACAGTTTGATCAATGTGATCAATAGGTCAATGTCTACTTATATAAAGGATTCTGATATATCCAGGATAAACTCTGGAGATACTACTGTAGTGATCGATGAACATTTTGTAAAAGTGTTTGATACTTCTAAAAAGATACATAAAGCAACAAACGGAGCTTTTGATCCTACCATTGGGATTTTGGTAAATGCATGGGATTTTGGACCAGAAGGAAAAATAGCCTCTTTAGATAGCCTTAAAATAGATAGTTTATTGCTCTCGGTTGGTTTGCATAAAGTAACACTGAAAGGAGATAGAATCGTAAAAGATGACCCTAAAACGTATATCGATTTTAATGCATTGGCAAAAGGATATGGAGTAGATGTTTTTGCTGAATTTTTTGAAAGCAAGGGGTTTAAGAATTATCTGGTTGAGATAGGAGGGGAGATTAGAGGTAAAGGAAGTAATGTGATTAAACAAAAACCCTGGCGAATAGGAGTAGAAGACCCTAACTTTGATGACACACAATCGTATAGTAAAGTAATTTCGTTACACGATGAAGCTATGGCGACTTCTGGTGGATATAGAAAGTATAAAACTGACGAAAACGGAGAGCGATATATTCATATTTTGAATGCTAAAACGGGATACCCATTAAAATCAAACCTTCTAGCGGTTTCTATTATTGCCAATACCTGTATGGAAGCAGATGCATATGCGACTGCATTAATGTCGATGGGATTAGAAGGTTCAAAAAAATTCTTAGAAACACACCAAGAACTCAAAGCATTCTTTATTTATGAAGATCAGAATAAGGAATTAAAAACACTATCTGTAAATGGTTTTCCGGATAGTGATTCTAAACTTTAAGATAGATAAAAAAAACAGTTCGAAATGTTTCGAACTGCTTTGTGAAATAAATAACTTGTCTATTTCTAGTAAAATTGACGTAAAGCTTGTATATCTGAGTTACTGGGGCCGTAAGAAGTTCCATTTCTTCTACCGTACTCTATTGCATTAGTAAAAGGCCTGTTATCACTCCTTCTTACCATATCGTATCTTCCACCTCCTATAGACTTAGAAGGGTAAAGCATAATCGATGCCCAATCAAAAGAAGTTAAATTTTGAGTGCCCTGAATACTTATATTTGGATTGTTTACATATGCAATGATGTGATTGTTTCTGTCTGATCTTTGATGCTCGTGAGCAAGTCCCAAAGCATGTCCTAACTCATGAATTGCTACAGATACATACGGATCATTTGTAGAAAGATCTTGTGCTCCACCATACATCCCAAGACGAGAATAATCTGCACCATTTGCTACTACTCGAATGTAGTTTCTGTGCATACTAGGATTATAATATACAAATCGTACACCTAAACGATTAGCCCATACCCCGGCAGCCTGAATAATACTGTTTCTATTCTGACTAGGTACCCCTGGAGTAAATTGAATAGGGATTACACCATTAGTCCAACCTCTAACTCCATATGGGATTGCTCCTTTGGCTGTAGGTACTGCTTCGTCAGTGATAACCACACCTTTTGGTAATAACATGTCTCCACCTAATACATAATCTCCCTGATCATTAATCTGGTAATGAATTTTTTCAGAACCGATATACCCTTCTTTAAGTTCTCCTGTAGAAGATATTAAATGAGTATCAGCATTAGAAATAGCTAAATCATTCGAATTTAAATTTCCAAAATTGAATGAAGAATAATCAAAATTGGCATATTCTAATGTTTTTTCCTCCATTTCTTCGGGAGTAGTCTCATCATTTTTAGTACATGATGTCGAAATTATGGTAGTTGCAGCAACCATAATCGCTAAAAATCTTTTGTTTGATTTCATTTTTGTTAAAATTTGTGTTAAAAAATTACGCTTATTTTGTTATCAAACAAATCTAAATGTTAGAGAAATATTAAAATTTAACAAAAGTGTATGTTTAATAGCACTTTTTGCGAACCTTTTTAATTTTTTGTTAAATAATAAACAGTGCCAGGAAGAGGTGTGTAATTTCAATATAAAAAAGCATGAATACCCGATAGAGCTCATTAGAGTTTTTTAGAACGAATCATCAAATAACTTTTGATATCCTTAAGGAGATGTAATAAAAATTTACCTGTCTTTTTGATCTTAGTTATGGTTTATAACAAACAGGAAGGATTTCCCCAGGAGCAAGACAGTATTTTGTTACACGCTCTTTTGATAAAATATTAGTGTAATCTACCTCATCAACTTTAAAACCAATAGCTCTTAATTTTTCGAAATAGTCCTGGCCATAAACCCTTACATGATCATATTGACCAAATATTCTGGCACGTTCTTGTGGATCTGTAATGCTATCATCCTCAAAGGTTATGTCTCTATTTAGGTCCTGAGGAATTTGGAGAATTGCCATCCCGCCTGGTTTTAAAACCCTGAAAATTTCTTGCATTGCTGTAGTATCATCGGGGATATGTTCTAAAACATGATTACAAAAGATAACGTCATATTCATTATCTGCAAAAGGTAAATTACAGATATCTGCTTTTACATCGGCTAACGGAGAATTAAGATCAGTAGTCGTATAATCAAGGTGTTTTAAATTTCTAAACCTTTTATAAAATGCTTGTTCAGGAGCAAAATGTAATACTTTGGTGGGAGTAGTAAAAAATTCGGTTTCATGAGTTAGAAATAACCAGAGTAACCGATGTCGTTCTAATGATAAAGTCGAAGGAGAAAGTACATTATCTCTTTGTTTACCATATCCATAAGGCAAAAAACGAGAAAAACTTTTGCCATCAATTGGATCAGTATATGTGTTTCCTCGTAAAAATAATGATAATATCGGGCGTGCTATATAACTCAATCGAATCAATAGCGGCCTGGGGATAGTATTAAGTACTAATTTAAATAGTTTTTTCATTTTGAAAAGCTACACACTATGCAGATTTTGAGTACTAAAGAATGCTATACAGTCAATACTTCTTGTCTAAAGGCATCTTCTTCATTAGATTCGATACCTAATGCCTGATAGATATATTTAAAAGTTGAAAGAATTTCAGGTTTTCCATCAATTATAGCCACATCATGTTCAAAATGAGCACTCGGTTTCCCATCCGCAGTAAGAATAGTCCAGCCGTCTTGTAGTTGTTTGATACGATGGGTTCCCATATTCGTCATAGGTTCAATAGCAACGACCATACCTTCAATAAATTTTTTCCCTTTCCCACGACGTCCATAATTAGGCATCTCGGGATCTTCATGCATTTTTCGACCCAAACCATGACCTACTAATTCTCTAACCACTCCATAACCAGCTTCTTCGGTGAATTTCTGGATTGCATACCCAACATCACCAACTCGTTTTCCAACTTTAAACTCAGCAATCCCAATGTATAGAGATTCTTTAGTAATGCGAAGTAAACGTTCTACTTCTTTTGATACTTCACCTACAGGAAATGTATATGCATGATCTCCATAAAAATCATTTTTAATAGCACCGCAATCAATAGATATAATATCACCTTCTTCTAATGGATTGTTATTTGGGATTCCATGAACCACTTGAGCATTAGGACTCATACATAAGGTATTTGGAAAATCGTACAATCCCAAAAAACCAGGAATTGCACCATGATCTCTAATAAATTCTTCTGCAAGTTTATCTAACTGTAGCGTAGTTACCCCAGGTTTAACTTGGGAGGCTAACATCCCTAATGTCTTAGATACAATTAATGCACTTTCTCGCATTAATTCTATTTCTTCACGTGTTTTAGTAATAATCATATGTAAACAATTCCTTGATAAAAGAAGGCAAATTTACAAAGAATAATGCTTGTTCTGTTCAACAGCACCCTCTATTTTGATATTTCACTTTTTTACGCTATTGACTAGAGTACTTTTAAGTGGTTTTTAATGTAAATGAAGTAGTTAGGCCTACGCAAAAACTTCGAGGCAACTTATCCACTCCAAAAATTGCTCTTGTATGTGTACCTTTTTCTTCTAGTACCTTAATAAATAGATCTGAAGCCCCATTTACTACAATAGGAGAATCGTCCCAATGAGCACCCGACTGAAAGTAAGCATCAATATGATTGAGCCCTTCAATAGCATCAAAGCCAATTTTTTTATCTATCTGAGCAAGAACATTAAGAGCACATAATTTCATAGCTTCATATCCTTGATCCGTCGTTATGGTATCTCCTAATCTGCCTTGAAATAAGTATTCACCATTTTGAATAGGAAATTGGATAGCTACATAGGCAATATTACCTCTTGTATTTACAGATACATATGACCCTCCTGGAGCAGATATTTCAGGTAATTGGAGCCCAAGTTCGTTCAATTTTTCTTTTGGTGTCATCGAATTATTTAATCTTCGTAAGAATGTTTATAGGGGTGTTCAGAAACAATCGCTAATATATCTTTTTCGAGGGTTTCTCTAGCAAATTCTACATAACGCCCTATTTCTTCTCCATTTTTATAAAAGATAAAAGTTGGCACTCGCATAATGTCTAAATCTTTTTCAAAACCTTCGGGAGTATCTTTCGATCTTGTTACTGTTATTAATTCTAGATTTTTATAACTAAAATTAGAAGCGTCCAGTATTTTATAAATTGTGGGAGTTTCTCTTTTACTGTCACTACACCAGGTACCCATAAAAGCTTTAATCGTAATATTTTTTAGGTATGGAGATATTTTCTCTACAGTTCTGGTATCGACAGTATAATTTTTGTAATTGGCATTAAACCAATTTCCATATGGCTCCTGCTCTAACGCTTTTCGATCTTGTTTGCCTACCAAAAAATCTGATTTAGAGCTATTTTTCTTTTCAGTTGAAACTTGCTGTTGATTATTTTTCGTTAGTTCAGCATTAGAATTTTTATCATTTGTAGCAGTAGAAGTACTTCCGCAGGAAAAAAGAACACCGGTAATAGCTAAAAAAAATATTTTTTTCATTTTGATCTACAATTGTTTGCTCTGCCAATATATATAAATTCTAATGCTTGATCCAATGATTTGATACTAGTTTAACAAATAATGAAATATCGACGCAGCGTTTTTATTTTTTCGGGGTTTAATAGATAGAAAACAAAGATAATATTCACTTAAAAAAAGAAAACCATGAAAAAATTATTGATTTGTGCCCTGATTTTTGGCCTAGTAGTGAGTTGTACTAAAAATGATGTTGATGATAGTGTCTCTGAACAAAATAATAAAGAAACATTTGAATTGAGTAAAACTGTGAACCTGGCTATGGATGATTTCGGAAAAATTTCAGAACAGGCTTCTATAGATCTTAAAAACTCCTCTAAAAGTAGTAAAGGAACCTGTTTCTCTATCGAATTATTAATTCCTTATCAGGAAAAACCTATTCCGGGTTTTTCGGGATATGAACATTACAGTAAATTGATTTTAAATGATACAGGAGACCAATGCCAATTTGATGATTGGACAGGTAGTTTAGAATACTATGTAGCCGAAGATTTACCATCTAAATTTAAGGACTCTGCAGTGTTTAAAAATGTGCAATACGATCGGGGATATATTTTTGATGGGTATAGAGTAGCTCAAAAAAATGAAGAACAAAGCACCGATGATATTCCGGTATTTGATGTAAAAATAGATGGAGTTATTACAGCTCCTGATGGAGAAACATATCAGTATACAACGAATAGAAATTTTTCTTTTCAAAACCGTTTTACAGAACAAGAGGTTATTACTTTAAAAGAATCCTCTTCATTAGAAAATCTACAAAAACCTTTCTTTATAAAATCAAAATCTGTTGATGGATCTCCAATAGTATATAAAGCAGCATGTTTTGAAGGGTTGAGTTTTCTTAAATATCCTGTGCAGGGATCACAAGATTATTCTAGTAATTTCGGAGTTAATTTTAATATTAATTTTGGCGACGGAACCTGTGATCGTGAGGTTATACTTACTTCAATAGAAGGGACGATAACTTTTGACCTATAAATAATATATATTAAGTTTAAAAAACCGGCCTATAAAATATTTTATAGGCCGGTTTTTTTATATATAAACAATAAGGATTTATAGTAAGAAGTACTAAAAGAATCAGATGTGTTAAAATATCTTTTTAGAGTTTACAAAGAAGATATTTACGCTATACAAATTACTAATTTGCACAATTACCTTCTCCTATAAGTATAAAAATCTCGCCTTCCTTTTCTATTTTTACATTGAATTTCTTAGCTAATTCACTCAATACTTTTTCGGTAGTTGCATTGCTAAAAGATCCTGTGTATTTACAATCGAGTAGAGGACTGCGTTTTAATCTAATTTTGGCATCGAAGTTTTCGCCCAAATCACTTATAATTTGATTCACACTAACATTTTTATAATGTAAAACACTAGTTCTCCAGGCAAATTGATTTGGAGATCTTTTAAGAAGCATAATTCCTTGGGGGTTGATACTAAAACTTTGTCCCGAAACTACATTTTGTTTTTTACCAGTTGTACGATGAATTATTTCTGCAGAACCTTCAATAAGCGTGATATAATCGGCATCTTTTTCTACAGATATTGCAAAAGAATTTCCGCTAACCCGAACATTACAATAGTTTCCGTGTATCACGAATGGTTTTGATTCATTTTTCTGTATTGAAAAGAATAAAGTACCAACAAGATCAACTCTTCTATAGCTTTGTATTGAAGTATTAAAATTAACTTTGCTATTTTTTCTCATTACCATCGTACTCGAATCGGGAAGCTTAATATACTTGGTGTTTTTTGTTGATGCATATTTTTCTGAAGCGATATAGGATACCCCAATGAATCCTTTTTCGTTACTTTCTTCGTCTGGTTCTAAAATGGTAACGTCTATAGAAAAAGTTTCTGTTTTAGAAGTTTTTACAGGTTTATTTTCTGTATTCGATTCTACAGGTTTGACTTCAATAATTTTTGGTTGCTCTTCTATTTGAATTGTAGTTTGAACATTTTTTGGTTCGACAGAATCGATGTTTTCTTGGTGTGATGGAGTGATCTCGGTATTTTCAGGAGTAGTGTCATTCATTACATAATACAGAATGAATATAGCGCAAAGTAATATAGCAATAACAGTTATTTCATACCAAGGTATATAATTACGCTTAACCTTTTCTTTCTGTACTGCATTGTATATGTCATCAAACCTATCCTTCGATGGTATAATCGAATCACTTTTAAATTTTGCTTGTAAAAGCGGTTTTAAAAGGTCTTTATCATCTTTCATTTGTTACTCATTTAGGTTTTAAACGTTAAAACTTTACAACTCCATTATTCCTCATACGCTCTAATAGCTTCTTTCTTGCCCTGGTATAGTTAGATCTTGATGTGCTTTCTTTAATATTAAGCATTTCTCCTATTTCCTTATGAGAATATCCTTCGATGGCATAGAGATTTAGAACATAGCGATACTGTTCGGGTAAATCACTAATAAAGGTTCGTAGTCTCTCTATCGATATCTCCTTAGATAGATAGTCTTTTTCGGGTTCTTCTAGTTCCTGTATCTCATTTTTGTTGATGAAATCTTCATGATCTACATGAATCGTTTTTTTCATTTTATGCCAATGATCAATGGCACAATTCACAACAATTCTTTCAATCCAACTCCCCAACGTTCCTTTATGACGGTATTTTTGAATACCTTTAAATACTTTGATAAAAGCTTCTTGTACAATGTCTTCTGCATCAGATTGATTTACACAATAGCGAAGACCCACCGCAATCATTCGCGGTGCAAAAGTATTGTATATTTTTTCCATGGCATCCCGATTACCCTTTTTACAGGCTTTTACTAGTCTGTCTTGTTCTTTTTTATTCATGAATAAGGGTTAGTGCTTAACTCATATAATGTATAACCAAGAATATTGGGTTTCGCTGCGTACTAATTATACTTTTTTTATCTACATAAAAACATATAATCTATGTTAAGGTAACAAAAGAATTTTGAAAAATAAAAAGACAGAAAAACACAAGTCGCATAAAAGAGTGCTTTTATGCGACTTGTTTCAAAAAAAGAAATTATTCTTTAGTGTATTTTTGAATATTATTTTAGTAACGAATCTTGTGTCATAGCCTTAGGTTTTTCTATTCCCATAAGATCAAGAATGGTTGGAGCGATATCTCCTAAAACTCCATCATTTACTTGTACCTGGTCATTATCGATTAAGATAAAAGGAACGGGATTAGTTGTGTGTGCTGTATGTGGTGTACCATCTGGATTAATCATAGTTTCGCAATTACCATGATCTGCAATCAGAATGGTAGAATATTGATTATCTAGAGCAGTGGTTACTATATCTTTTACACATTGATCTACAGCTTCACAAGCTTTAATTGCAGCTTCCATTACTCCTGTATGTCCTACCATATCACCATTTGCAAAGTTTAAGCATACAAAATTTACATCGCCTTTTTGTAGTTCTGGTACCAGAGCATCTCTTAATTCAAAAGCACTCATTTCGGGTTTAAGATCATATGTTGCTACCTTTGGAGAATTTCTTAATATTCTGGATTCTCCTTCAAAAGGTTCTTCTTGTCCTCCAGAAAAAAAGAAGGTAACGTGGGGATATTTTTCTGTTTCTGCAATTCTAATTTGAGTTTTACCGGCTTTAGAAATGATTTCTCCAAGAGTTTCTGTAATGTTATCTTTATTATAAATAACATTAATACCGCCAAAGTTTTCATCATAGTTAGTCATTGTAACATAATGTAAAGAAAGCTTGTGGGTATTATACTCGTGCATATCTTTTTGAGAAAGCATTTCGGTTAACTCTCTGCCTCGATCTGTTCTGAAATTAAAGAAAATTACAACATCATCATCGTTTATGGTAGCAACCGAAACTCCATTTTCTTGTAGTATAATCGGTTTGATAAATTCGTCGGTAATGTCATTGTCGTAACTATTCTGAATACTGTCGAGGGCATCAATACTAGATTCTCCAATACCATTTACCAAAAGATCATAGGCTAATTTAACACGCTCCCATCTTTTGTCTCTATCCATAGCATAATATCTTCCTATGATAGAGGCTAGTTTACCTGTGGTTTTGGACATATAATCCTGAATATTTTTGATGTGCGTTTTACCAGACTTCGGATCTACATCACGACCATCGGTAAATGCATGAAGGAAAACATCTTTTAATTCATAAGAGTGAGCTGCGTCAAGTAGTCCTTTAATATGATCGATATGAGAGTGAACTCCACCATCACTTACCAGACCCAGCAAATGAACATTTTTATTTTCTTTTTTTGCATAGCGAAAAGCATCCAGAAGAACGGATTCTTCTTTTAAAGTGTTGTTTTTAACTGCCATATTGATTTTGGCCAAATCCTGATATACAACTCTACCAGCTCCAAGGTTCATATGACCAACCTCACTGTTTCCCATTTGCCCATTTGGCAAACCTACATGAAGTCCGTCTGTACGTAAAGAAGCATTAGGGTAGTGAGTGTATAAACTATCGATATACGGAGTGTTTGCATGATCAATTGCAGATACTTTAGGATCGGGTGATGTTCCCCATCCATCCAAGATCATCAGGATTACTTTTTTGTTCATAATGTATTCTTAATTAAGGTTTTTGGTTGGTTATTTTTTTGAGCCTAAAATCTCAAAAAAATGAAATAAGAAACAAAGTTACAACTTCGCCCACAAGCACACAAAAAGCTTATGTTATTCCTATGTGATTTATACCTTTTTGTAATATTAACTGACACGTGGTTTTTGTGAAATTATTAACGAATTTATGTAGGGAAGGTTAAAAGTAAGTTATTCTTAAAATTACGATATTTTTTGTGAGAATAATGTAATTCATTTGCACCGTCAAATTTTGACATAGCGCAAATCAATAATGAACTTATAAAGATAAAAAAAATGAAAAAGCTATCAATTTTAGTAATGTGTATGACGGTTGGTCTGGTCTTAGCAAACGATCCGGTGAAAAACCTTAATGCATATAAGGTTGCAAAAACAGAAATTATTAATGTATCTCCTTTTTGCATTTCAATCGCTAAAGGCGACTATGAAATGGTTAAAAAAATGGTCGAATTAGGGAGCGAAGTGAATAAATTTTCAGAAGGTATGACACCTCTTATGTATGCTGCTCGTTATAATCGATTAGAGATCATAAAACTTTTGGTTGCTAATGGAGCAAAAATCAATATTAAAAATGCGAAAGGCTATAATGCAATAAAATATGCAGAATTATCTGGAGCCAAAGAAGCTGCAGTCTTGTTATTAGAGCTTAAGAAAAAATAATTACTCAGAATTAGTTTTTAAACCGATATAAATCCCGTCTATCATTTTTATAATGGTAGGCGGGTTTATTGTATAGAAACGTATCGTTTTTATCAAAATATTTTGTTACAAGAAAGTTAAAATCCTGTTATTTGGCAAGAGTAGGTGTAACATGTTGCCGATTCTAAGGTCGTACTATATATAAGTCAATCAAATAAACTTAAATCAATTTCATCATGAAAAAAACAGTTTTAGCAACCTTATTGGTTATGTGTATTACTTCTGTAAGTTTAGCTACAGAAACAAATGTGACTACTGCTAGTCATAATTACGATCTTACGGCATATAAGACAAGTCCGTTTTGTATGGCAATTGTAAAAGGAGATTTAGAAACGGTAAAAAAATTAATTGAATTCGGCAGTGACGTTAATGAAAAATCTGACGGGATGACACCGCTTATGTATGCTGCACGATATAACCGTGCAGATATTATTAAACTGCTTGTAAAAAATGGAGCAAATATCAAAGCTAGAAATAGCAAAGGGTATACAGCAATGAAATTTGCAAAGCAATCTAATGCTAAGGATGCAGTAGCTCTTTTAGAGAAATTGTCATAAGTATTGAAGCCATTGCTTGTTGATATGAACAGGCAATGGTTTTTTTATTGTACACTACTATATTCTCGTATTGCCTCTTTGATTTTTTCTATACGATTTTCAGGATCAGGGTGGGAACTTTGAAATTCGGGAACACGGTTAGGCCCGGCAGCAGCTTTTAGAATTTTCATTACGCCAATCATTTCTTCAGGATTATAACCCGAATTGATCATAAACAAAACGCCTAGCTTATCACTTTCCAATTCATCACCACGGCCATTTTTTAATAAAACATTTTGCCCAATACCATTTACAAGCCCTCCAGCATCTGCACCAACTGATGCCCCGGTAGATATCGTTTTCCAGAATTCATGTTCTGCTATTCTTTCTGCAGAATGTCGTCCTAATACGTGACCAATTTCATGACCCAATACACCAGCAACCTGGTCTTCATTTTGTAATTTGGATAATAAAGCATAGGTTATAAATATTTGCCCTCCTGGTAATGCAAAAGCATTAATGGTATTGGGATCGGCTAACAAATGAAATTCATATTTGTAAGGAGTTTGTTTTGCCATACTCGAATTGACTAATTTGTTCCCAACCATATCGATATAGCTTTGTAATTTTTGATCAGGGTATAATCCTCCATGTTGTTGGGCCATTTCAGGAGCACTTTGTAATCCAATAGCAATTTCCTGATCACTTGTCATATTAATATTTTGTACCCTATCGGTATATGGGTTTAGCGTTTTATTATTACATTTTTTAAAAAATGCAAAGGCAATAATTGCTAAGCCTATTAATATTCTGATTTTTAAGCCACCGCGTCTCATTATAAATTAAATTTTAATATCAAAAAGCTTAAAGTTAATAAATATAAAAGTTGCTTACTAATAAAATGTAAAAAACACTTTTTAGTAAGCAACTACTAGAGGTACCGTTTCTTAATTTTAAGAAACAAGATTAGTGCTAACCTTGCATAGTTGAGTTTGCAGAGTTTAGCGGTAAAAAATTTGTGTATAGTAGTATCTGCCACTTGCATCTTTTATTGCAGCAATACCAGTATGAGTATAATTACCCTCAATATTTTTTCGATGCCCTTCGCTATTAATCCATCCGTCTACAACACTTTGGGCATCAGGGTAAAAACTAGCTACATTTTCTGCCATCCCTGTGGCATTTTCCTTTTCTCGTAAAGTATCGAATTTAGTATCGAAATTATCATGGTTAATAGCACCTTTAGAAATCATATACCGTGTATGATCAGCAGCTAATTGCTCGGCAGTTGTATTTTTTGCCAATGCCTCTAGTCCCTTAGTTTGTCGATATTCATTTACCAATTTTAGTATTTCGTCTGTAATCGAAACTTCACTTGGAGTTTCTGTAATGGTATTATCGTCGTCATCCTTAGAACAAGAAAAAGCAGTGCATAAAAGTGCAAAAACACAAAAGTATTTAATTAAAGAAGTTTTCATTAGTATGGGGTCTTTATTTTAATAAATAACTAAAATAGTACAATTTTAGTATATAGAACTTATTTTGATTTTTTGATTCAATCGAAAAAGAAGATTTTTTTATGCTGATAGCATTGCTGCAGAATAATAAAAGGTAATTTTGAATATAAAGAGATATTTTTATAGGGAGTATGAAATTAATATGAGTTCTATGAAACTACAGTAATTCGGGATTAATATCTGATATGTTCTCTGCAATATATTGTGTGATAAAATCTTCTGAGAAAAAGTTACTACCAAGCAAATTTGCCTTTTTTAACTCTTCGGCAATATCTAGTTTTTGATATGATTTTAACATAGGAATAGAAAGTGGGGCATACGAATAGTGCCAGGGTTCATATTTAAAACCTTTTCTGTTTTCTTTATCCGTATATACAAGGTAGAAACCAAAAGAGTTCGCATGTTTATCCATCCATTCTTTAAACTTGCAAAACGGGCCATCACCTTCAAAATTCTTGGCAAGAAGTAATCCTTTGGGTTGTGGAGCATTACCATCTACAATATCTAAATCGGTACCCCAATGATGTCTTGAGGTACCAGGAATAGTAGAATATTCTATAATTTTTTGTATTGCTTTAATAGGGGATAACCCTTCTTTTATAAACTTTTTGTATTTACGTTCCCAGATTCGATTTTGGTGCGCATAGTTTCTATAGCTGGAAACAACTTTTATTTTGAATCCACTTTTTGATGCTTCAGTCTTCATTTTAAGAAAAGCTTCATAAGCATCTTTTCGAAGCTTATATCCATCACCAAAAAGTAATGGATTACTTTTTCCCATAAGATCATCTTTAGAGAATTCTGATCGAAGCATAGAAAATGATGATGATAAAACCCCAATCATTCCCAGGGTACTAATACCAATAAAATCTCTTCTTACCATAGGTATAATCGGATTACAATTTATATCATTTCCGGATGTATTATTCCAGAATTCCGTCTATAATTCCGTACTCTAATGATTCTTCAGCATCCATCCAATAATCACGATTAAAGTCCTTCAATACTTTCTCAACATCTTGTCCGCAGTTATCAGCAAGTATTTGAGCACTAAGTTCTTTGGTCTTAAGAATTTCTGCAGCCTGGATTTCTATGTTAGAAGCTTGTCCTCTGGCACCACCACTTGGTTGATGAATCATCACTTTTGCATGAGGTTGTATAAATCTTCGGCCTTTTTCACCAACACTTAGAAGAATTGACCCCATAGAAGCAGCTAATCCTGTGCAAATAGTAGAAACCGGGCTTTTTAAACTTTTTATAGTATCATACATTGCAAATCCAGATGTAACATATCCTCCGGGACTATTAATATATAGTTTGATTTCTTTGTTACTTACCATATCTAGGTACATAAGTCTGTCGATTACATGTTTAGCCGACTTGTCATCTACCTGTCCCCAAAGAAATACACTACGTTCCTCTAGAAATTTTTTATCGATCAGATCTTGTGTTTTTCCTGATTTTTCTTTCATCGTTATAATTTTTTATTCTTTTTATATTGATTTGTAGCAGTTCTAAGTATTCTTATAATTGTCAATTAAAACGGTGGTATAAGTTGGTCTGTTTTTTATTTTCAAGGATTGTTTATGTCCGTTGAGATAAATGTATAATTATTTTTGCAGAAAAGCATCATATCAATTTGGCATTTCACAAAAAATTAAAATATGCATCTTTAAAAGAAGAGTGTCAAGTTAACATTTGATCATGTTTTTATGAAAAAACAATTTTTTGATGAAGAAAAATTAGATATTTAGTATAGCTTTTAGAATTTAAAGACCTATAATTTCCCCAAAATTGTTACATCCGCTTTTTTACGACAAAAGTATTTCTAGTTAGATTGGGAGACTGTTACTTTTTGAATGGCAACTAAAGAAACCGGAGAAAGACTAGGAGTCGTAGCGTTGTTCATTGTACGGTTATCATCCTCTAATGTAGTAAAAGTATAGATCGGGTTTGTTCCTGGGTTTTGATCGACCATACTAATAACAGTAGTAGTTCTACCAGAATAGGTACCACTATCATCCATATGAAGGCCACTACCTTCACCTATTTGAGCCCCATTTCTAAACACTCTTATATGTGGATGAGCCCAATGATTACCTGTATTATTGGCAACAGCCATTAGATCTATTCTTACATGATCAGGGCTTCCTGTGTAACTTATTGTACTGGGATTAGCAAAACTCCACCCAGTATCAGATCTAACTTGATTTACCTGTAGGGTTCCGTTGCTATGTATGTCATTATCATTTACTTGTCCTGCCCAAACAAAGGATTGATCAACTGTCACTGTGGATAAGCCAGATGAATTATTACTAATTTGCTGCCAATTGGTACCGTCACTTTTTATCCATAACACAGATTCACTTCCGATAGTGGTTTGATTCGAATTAGTAAGATCACGATAGGTGCTAATAGTTCTGTTGGCATTGGTGCTATTTTTCAGGATGTAAATTCTACCCTCACAAGTATTGGCATTTGGTAGTGTTATGTTATGTACTCCCGTGATATGAATAGTATGATGATTTTCGGTTAAGGTTAGATTTCCGGTAGTACTGGTTATCGAAGTTGAAAAGGAGCCTTCGAGTTGTAAAGTGGAGTTTGCAATATTGAATCCAGAGGAAGGGTCATCATAGCCAGTGTCTACAGCAACTTCTTGCGGGTTTATATTAATACCAAATCTTGTGGTAGCATCAGCAGTATTATTACTTCCTTGTACTCTGAAAAACTCTCGATGAAACTGACCACGTCTATAATCGTATCGTTTAAATACCATTTGTTCATCACCATCATCACCAATGATAAATTCTAATTTTCCATCATTTGCAGGTCCTGCTGACCCTATTTCGAATAGGTCGGTTCCTCCGGTACTTCCTTTTAATCTAAAACTACCATTTGTTGTCGTAAAGAACATTGGTTTATAAAGAGAGGCACCTGCAGCTGCAAACTGAAGTGCCGATGTAGTACCATCTCCGTTGATATATACCAAGGGTTGATCATTATCTGTGTAATCAGGAATGGCTTGTGTTAGTCCTAAGGTTTGTCTTCTTCCAAATTGCAATAATGGTAAGTTATTGGATCGGATTTCCATTTTCACATCATCAATGTGACCTAAAAAGGATGTGGTGGGCAAGCCCGTATTACCATCTACCAACCAATTGTCATTAGTAGTAGCTACCCAATTTGTGCCATCAAAAACAAATATTTTACTTTCTTCCAGATTATATAGAATTGATCCTGTAGTGGCGGCAGTTACGCCATTCATCTCTACATTTGTAGCAGCGGTCGGAAGACCCATAACAGAGAATTCATCGATCTGAGAAAAAATAATTCCAGGTAGAATTATCAGGATAATAAGTAATGTTTTCTTCATTTAATACTAATTTTTAATTAGTAACGTCACTAAAAAAATGACTTTACGTAATCTGAAGTTAACTATTTATTATTTTATGAGTATCGTGAATTTACATTTTTTAGAATAAGTCTTTTCTTATTTGACAGAAATGATAGTGTATTAATGAGCCAAAATTATGGTTTTTGGTGAAATGTAATCTTATACATTGATATACAGATATCCTGCACGATCTTTCTGACCTTCAATTTTCAAGATATAATAATATGTACCTACTGGTAATTGTTCATCTTTAGCAATAGTAGCTCTACCTTCAGAGTAACCTCCCCATGAATTGTCATATCCTTTTTTACGGTATACTTCAACTCCCCATCTATTAAAAATGGTTAGTTCGTTATTTGAAAATTGCTCGATTCCCTGGATGATAAAAGTATCATTAACTCCATCACCATTAGGAGAAACTGCTGTAAATATTTCCAGATCGCCGTCTAATATGATATCAGAAGAACCAAACGTAAGAACAACATAGTTATCAGGGATCATTAATTCTGAAGTGATTTCTCCACTATTTAAATCACCAGAGGCAGCAAAGTTCCCTAAACTTACCCACTGTTGTAAATTTCTATCCCATCCTACAACTCTAAGATCTTCTAACTCATCAACAAGAGTAGGTATATTACTATTGTCATCCCAGGTAAGAGTTACTCTGGTTTCTACATCTCCGTCAAGATCCCAAAATTCAAAAGAGCTAACACCAAATAATACATTACTAAAATTATCAGTATTAAAGCTGGTAGAGAAAAAATTAGGAGAGTTTGGGTTTTCAAAGAAATACGCACCTCGTGCTGTATTAACCGCTGCCTGATTTTCGATACGCATAGGACGTAGTCTAAAATCATCTCCAATAGGGAAAGTAAAATCTAATACCCCGGTAATAGAAGAATATCCATCTACATATCGATCATCATTTTCACCTAAATAAGGAGCGTCATTTATATAATCTAAAGAAACATTACGTCTATCTCTGGGAGTTTGTACTCTTCCGGTTATAAATTCCTGAAAGTTTGTTACACCAACAGCAACATCCAACAGCAAATCGTCTTCAACATCAATTTCCATATTATGAAAAATAGGGCGATTATCACCAGATACATTAAGGCTACCTGTAGGATTGTAAAACCCTGCAAGACCTAAATTTTGGTCAAACGTACCATCGTTAATTAAATCAGTGTGGAAACCAACTTCACCTTGATCGTGAATTTGAATATTCCCGTAGTTATGAAAAGCTTGTTGAGCTATAGTAACTTGGGCCAGAAGGCATACGACAATAAAAAATATTCTATCCATAGTTATATTGGGGTAATACTGTTTTTACGGTTTAACAGTAAATATGTTATGGCAAATATATTCTTTTTCAGCAAATTACACTACTTTTTCACGACAAAATGCAAATATTTATCGGTGAAATGCATTTTAGGCTCGATTAAAGGTATGGTTTTGTTGAAAAGTTACATATTCATAAAAAATAAACATTTTGACAAAGCAAACATAAGAAAATAAATAGATTGATATAGGGGTTTTATTGAATAAATGTAAATGAGATACTGTTATTCATCATAATTTTTCAATGTTTTACTTTAATAATTGATAATAAATTTGATTTTTTTCTTTTAAGGTGTTTAAGTTATTATGTAAGAAATTTATATTTAAATAGTTAATAATCAGGTTCTTATTTAATGATTAAGATTGAATTTTAAAATAAACCAATTATAGAGTAAATATCTTTGACTTAGTTTATTCTATTTTTATAATTTGCTAATTAGGTTTTACTCTATATGTAATTCTTCTATTAGTTATCACAGTTTTAGCTCCTATAGGAAAGGTGTTAGAAAACTCGGATGTGCTATTTGATAATGTTGCAGTTGCGGTTATCAATGTTCCTGCGGGATAAGGTGAAGCTAATGTAATTTCAAAGGAGAAACGATTTGTGGTATCTGCATTTCCATCGGTATCTGAGTATGATGAAGTCCCCGAAGCCTGATCCGAACCACTTCCTTCTACTGCAGAACCAAGATATACTTGTCCCTCACCATAATCTTGGGTTAATCCCAATTGATTATCACCAGTACTAGCTGTTCCTTGAGAGATATCTGTAACAAAAAATTCTAATGTAGCACCAGGCCTGCTCCAACCACTTACTCTTAATCTATTTCCCGTAATTACGATAGATTCGAATATAGGAAAATTAAGGCTTCCATTTGGTCCGGTATCACTATCGTTTGTATCGTTTATAGTAACTCCATCACCTACGGGATTACCAGTAGTTGCTTGATCTATATCAATACCGAGAGCTGGGCTAGACGTACCATTGTTGTATATCGAGTTTTGAGAAATTAAATTTCCAGAAGTATTACCTCCGGTTATTACGACACCTGCGCCTCCATTATTTGCAATGATATTTGATGTAATTGAAGAGTTATTCCCATACAAACGTACCCCGCTATTTTCGGTAACTCCCGAGCATATTCCTCCATTTTGACCTGAGTTCGTGATTGTATTTTCATTTATTAGTACACCACCAGGGTAATTCCATCCTTCTATTCCAATTGCAGCGGTATTATTGATCAAGTTATATTGAATTGTAACTCCAGAGCCACTTACCAGAGCAATACCATCAGCACATCCATTAGTACCATTAGCTTCAATATCATTGTATTGTATAGTGGTCGAAGTTCCTCCGTTAACAAAAAGTCCTGTATCTGTATTTGATGCAATATAATTGTTGGAGATAGTCGAAGTTCCTCCTGTTATTTCAATTCCATAATCAATGTTTCCAGATGATAGACCGTCTGCATTTACTCCAATAAGATTTCCATCTACTGTAGAAGAACCCGATTCTAATATAATTCCAGAATTACTTCCTGCATAAATTGAAAGACCTCTTATTACTGTATTATTTCCTTGTACACGAAGTACATCTCCATTGTTTCTGTGCACTTGAATCTCAGGAAGATCATAATTAGGTAATGTGTTTCCTGATACTCCTACGGTACTTCCTCCACTTCCAATAGTACCGGTATTGGTATTAGAATACGCCGTTTGTGTTCTACCGTCTATATTTGTATTGGTATCTGTAATGGTTGTAAGGTTACTACCATTGCTAATAGTAATGTCGAAATATCCATTAGCAAAATTTATATCCGCAGCTCTACCTAATGCATCACCAGTAGGAGGGATCATAAATACAGATGTGTCTTCTCCGGCAGCAGGATTAAATAGGCTATTAGCTTCAATATCTAATCCTGTTTCATCTAAATTATTAGAATTTACAATAAACTGCTCCAATGATCCTTGACCGCTTTCATTAGTATTTACTACCGTATTGAAGTTAAAGCCAAAATCCATACCTACAACTCCTTCACTAAGTATAGTTATTGAGGATATACTTTGAGCACCTGCTAAAGTACCTGCCGCTACATCCTGTTGTGATGGTGCAGCACCACCTATTTCTGTAGTAACATCTGTAAAGACAGATGCAGCATAATTTCTTCTATAGGTTTGGATAGGGTAGCAGGTAGTACAAGCAGCCCCACCACCTCTGGTAGATCTAACCGTACTGTTAACCACTCGTAGACTATAAGTCCCATTTTGCATACCTCCAATAGAATATTGCCCATTGGTATCGGTAGTAGTAGATTCAACAAATGTTCCGGTGTTATTATAGAGCTCTACAGTAGCTCCCACTATTGGTGCTCCCGATGAAGTTGCTTGATCTCTTCCGTTTCCGCCACCATAATTTACATCTTCAAAAACAGTACCTATAATAAGGTTACTTGGGACTTTTAGTAATACCGCATTAGAGATCACAAAATCCTGACCCACTCCTACATTAGTCGTTACGGTAGATTCACCAGGGCCTATAAAAGCAGAGATATCATAAGTATCTAAGTCAAGTCCCAGAGTTGTTCTATTAACAACCGGACCAACAGTGTTGTCATACACTGTAGAGTTAAACGGATTTCCTCCAGTTTGTCCTCCATCTCCCGATAATGTAAATGTACCCGAACCTGTAGTTACGGTGAGAGATTCATTATTTGCTAATCCCTGATCACCTTCCCAGGAAAGTATAGTAGTTTTAGAACCCGTAGCTCCTATGGCAAAAAAACCAGTTAGATTGTAACTGTTACTATTATTTTGCTGACCATCAAAACCATTATATAAATTAATACTTACAGCCGGTAGGCTAGGAGCCGTATAAAATACCATTAAACTCCAGCCTCCTAATACTACTGTGCTAGAGCAATAAGGCTCTCCATTATCAATAGTAAGATTAGAAAAATCAAATGTATTTGCAGAAAGGTTAGGTATACCTTGTATTAGTGTAGTAACATCACTCGTCATTCCGTATAGACTTGCACCTCCAAAAGTAGAACTTCTAATAATATCTGCGTTTACAGTTTGTCCTTCAAAAGTTACCGATTCATCTGGCGAAGCCGAAGAATGAGCCCAGAAAAGATAGGCTTTTTCGATAGTCGCGCCAACAGGTATAGCAGTAGTTAATGTTGTTCCGGTGGTAGCACCAATTATACTACATTCATTAACCGTGCTATTTCTAAACGAATCTCCGGTAACGGCATAGTCATAATACCCATTAAATTCATCAAAAAGTGTTAAAGGTGCATTTACCTGTATCGGAGTGTCACCAGGATCGTCAATGATAGTTGCTATGGCATTATCTAAAATAACAGTTGGGTCACTGGGATTAGAAAGTATGAGATTAAAAGTTTCATTAGCTTCTGCATAAGAATTATCTATAATAGGAACAACCACATTAATAATTTCTCCCGTAGTACCAGAGAAATTAAGGGTAGATGAAGTAGTGGTATAATCCAACCCTGCAATTGCAGTATTATCAGTGGTAGTATAATCTACAGAAAAAGGACCAGTAGTTGCCCCGATTTGCGTAACTTGAAAAGTTGCTGTTCCTGCATTTTCATTAACAAAAATATCAGTAATACTTAGCTCTGCTGGTGGTTGAACGACATTAAATGTAAGCGTTGTATTTGTGAAAAAATTTGGAAACGACTCTAGAATTAATACTCCATCTTGGTAGACTCGTACATAGCTACCAAACCCATTCCACCCATCACCAAAAGTATCTTCTAATAGTAACGTGTACCCATTTCCATATGGAACACTGGCATAAGCTTGTGGGGTACCGATGTTGTTATAAGCAGTATTTGAAAAACCTGTAAAACAATCTCCAGGATTACAAATTGTAGGGGCTATTGTCGTATTCGAAGGATCTCTAAAAGTAACTCTGTTTTCAGATGACCATGCTACCCAATTAACTTCAATTTCTATCAGTGCCTGAGAGTAAGAAATAAAATTACCAAATACTAGCGTACAAAATATGATAATAAATCTGATATGTAGATGTTTTTTCATTAAGGAGTCAGTGGTATATAGTTGTATAATAACAAATACTATATTAATTAATAATTATAGCTGTAGATTTGTTGTGACCAACGAAAGTTTAGATTAATAGTTCGTAAAGTAGCACTGGTACTCACCTTGAATTGAAAATAAATATAATATGCACATTAGACAAGTTAGTTTAGTTAGGGAAGTGTTTGTTTTCATAGTAATAAGGGGTAAATATAATTATACTATAATTTTTTATCTATTCATTTTATGCTTAATAAATTATATTACAAAAACACAAAATCTTTAAAATATATATTATCTCATTTTTAGGATATTAGTTATTTATTCGATATGTAATTCTCCTATTGGTTATTACTGTCTTTACAATTACATCAAGTGTTCCAGTAGTTGTACCGGCTAAAGGAATATTTTGATCATTTGAAATATCAGCAGATGATACGGTATTATCGAAAGATCCTATCTCGGTTCCCATTACATCAAATGTAAAAGTACAGGAATTTCCTGCAGGTAAACTTACTCCTGAAATAGAAAAAATACTTGATCCAGATATAGCACTAATTGTTCCTCCACAGGAAGAAGTAGCACTCGGGGAGTTTGAAATTGTCATCCCAGATGGTAAATTATCTGTTAATGATAAATTGGTAAGATCTACTCCGGTAGAAGGATTGTTCAAAACAATTGTAACCGTAGATTCCTCACTAAAACCAATAACATCAGGTGAAAAGTTTTTACTTGCTACTGCAGGAAAAGCAACTTCTGTTGAAACAGCAAAAACTCCTCCCCAAATACCTTCAGTGGCGCTTCCGAGCCCAACATTCAAAGTTGTTGCATTGTTAGGAACCAAACCTGTGGCATCAAAAATATCAATATCCATTCCCCAGTTAAAATTTAAATTGGGATTTCTTCCTCCAATATCTACTCCAAATTTAGAGATTGTACTATTCAATGTATTGTTAGCAGGGTTTAAGGCGTTAGAAAGTGCTGTTCCATTTATTGATACGAAATCCCCTGTTTGATTTGCTTCACCATCAAAACCAAAATACCCGGCATCAGTATCAAAAGCACCTATAGATGGGGTTAGTAAACCAGTGACTGTAAAAGCATCATTGGCTCCAAACCCGAAAAAGTCAAAACCATCCCATATACTTACACTACGTGTTATGTCGGCAGGATCTTCATATATGATTACCATAGTCCATCCACCAAATGGACCAGTAAAAGCACTTCCAGTTGTCAAAGGTATGTCGGCAACTGTATATGTTCCTGATCCAGAATTCTGAACAATTGAAGTAACATCAGCATGTGACATAAATACATTCCATCCTACAAATGAGGTAGTCTCTATATTGGTAATATTAGCATCTACTGTTGTGTAAACAGCTGTGCCAGGTTCTCTAAATTGTACTTGTTGAAGATTTAGTGCTGGATTTGGATTTGTAATTCCTACAAAAGTAGAGTTATACGTACCTCCCCAATAAAGCCCAGCCCATGTAACTGTAGCTCCTGCTGGTAGCGTGAAATTTGCACTACTCGAATTTATAGTAGTACCATCAACACTGGCATAGCCCATTACAACTGGAGGGTTATTGGTAGTAGGAGTTCCAGGACAATTAGCAACACAGATAAGATTTGTATTACCAATCATGTCAAAATTACCTCTTACATTAATTGCAAAGCGTTCTTCATATGGTCTTGGGTTTTCAATTTCAATATCCACAATAGTACCAATTCCCTGATCTGTAATATCAACTGAAATATCACTTACATTAGAAAAATTAATGAAATAAGTTTCGTCCCCTTCTGTGCTAATGTCATCCAATATTGGGACAGTTATACTTTCTGTATCACCAATAGTTCCCGAAAACGACAAAGTTCCACTAGTTGTTGTGTAATCTGCTCCAGCGGTAGCAGAGTTATTAGCAGTTGTAAAATCAACAGTAAAACCACTTGCAGTATCTATTCCTGTATGTGTAACTGTAAATGTTGCTGTCCCTGCGTTTTCATCAACCGAAACATCATTTATAGATATTTCAGGTATTGGTTGGATGATATCGAATGTAAGTGTAGTATTTGTAAAAAAATTAGGGAATGACTCTAGAATTAAAACTCCATCTTGGTAGACTCGTACATAGCTACCAAATCCATTCCAGCCATCACCAAAAGTATCTTCTAGTAGTAATGTGTACCCGGTTCCATATGGAACACTGGCATAAGCTTGCGGAGTACCGATGTTGTTATAAGCAGTATTGGAAAAACCTGTAAAACAATCACCAGGATTACAGATAGTAGGAGCTATTGTAGTATTCGAAGGATTTCTAAAAGTAACTCTGTTTTCAGATGACCATGCTGCCCAATTAACCTCAATTTCTATCAGTGCCTGAGCATGAGAAACAGAACTACCAAATACTAACATACAAAGTATGATAAGTAATCTGATATGTAGATGTTTTTTCATTAAGGCTTTGATGATATTAATTTATTTAACAACAAATACTACATTAATTAATGCATTATAATCTGCAGGAGTATTAACAATACTATAGCTCATGTTTCCATTACCATCTATCGATATTGTTGTCGGATTTCCGAAAACACTTTGATCAGCAAAGGTTACATAGTAATATAATTCATTTCTTGCGTATGTAGGGATAGTAGGGGCGTTGGCAGCATCACTTGATGCTACAGGCGATCCGAACTGGTCAATGTATTCCTGATATAGATCAATAGGTGGTTTGGCACCTACCGAAGAAGCATCCACCGCAATAGATGGTGGATAAAAAATCCTTGCTGCTTTAGAAGTAATAGGGGCAATGGCTTGTATTACTCCCTGAACTGTTGTTTCGTTGGTAATAGCTGCCGACCCGCTTTCATCAACATCAATAGGAGTTGCCAGATTTACTTCAGAATCTAATTGATCATCAGTACTTCTTTGCCATCCTGTATTAGTAAATCGATAAATTTCCTGATCATCTAAATTAAAAACTACAGAACCGATACTAGGACCAATAATTGCATTTATTTCAGCTAAATCAGTAGCGGCAGGTAAGCCCATTAATGCACTAGCATCACCTGTACCAATCTGTGCAAACATGCCAGTAGACAACATAAATGACAAAGCTATTAGGAGTATTTTTTTCATTTTAAATAGTATTACGCTTTTTCTTACCTTAATTTTTTAGATATCTAATTTAGTTGCTTAAAAGATGAGTAAAGTAATTAAGTTAAAAATCAAGTACAGTAAACATGAATTCTAAATCTATATCATCTTTTTGATTAGTTCCATTATCGCTGTCTCCTATATTTACTCTAAATCCAGTTGTAGTTTGACTATAATATGTGATACCAGGATCATCATAGTTTGCTCCGGTATTACCAGGGCAGTCACCTCCACAATCCACAATTGCTAATTGAATGATATAGTCATCGTCTGGCATTGCAGTTGTAAATGTTATTTGATAATCACCTTCATTTATTCTAGAAACGGTTGCATTCAATATTTTAGCAGCGGTACCATTACCTGCGACTTTCCCCATCGCTTTTACAGGACTGATAAAGAATGCACCACCATCGGTTCCAACCGTAATTTGATTGTTTGTATTCGTACTTACTACATTAGCTGTTTGTACATCGGCAGTAGGAGTATTTTCGTTAGTATAAGTTATAACTCCTGTTCCCGTATTCTGAGTTAAATTGGTTACAATATTTGTTGCTGGATCTCCAGTTGGTCCTTGTGCACCAGTTGCTCCAGTGGCACCTGTCGGTCCTTGTGCTCCAGTTACACCTGTAGGTCCTTGTGCTCCGATTGCTCCAGTGGCACCTGTTGGCCCTTGAACTCCCGTAGGTCCGGTATTACCTGTAGGTCCTTGCGCTCCTGTTGCTCCAGTGGCACCCGTTGTTCCTTGTGCACCAGTTGCTCCAGTGGCACCTGTTGTTCCTTGTGCTCCGGTTGCTCCGGTTGCACCTGTTGTTCCTTGCGCACCGGTTGCTCCAGTAGCACCTGTTGTTCCTTGTGCTCCAGTGGCTCCCGTTGTTCCTTGCGCTCCGGTTGCTCCGGTGGCACCTGTTGTTCCTTGCGCACCAGTTGCTCCAGTTGCACCTGTTGTTCCTTGCGCACCGGTTGCTCCAGTAGCACCTGTTGTTCCTTGTGCTCCGGTTGCTCCGGTTGCTCCAGTGGCACCTGTTGTTCCTTGCGCACCCGTTGCTCCGGTGGCACCCGTTGTTCCTTGCGCTCCGGTTGCTCCAGTGGCACCTGTAGTTCCTTGCGCTCCGGTTGCTCCAGTGGCACCTGTAGTTCCTTGCGCTCCTGTTGCTCCAGTGGCACCCGTTGTTCCTTGCGCTCCTGTTGCTCCAGTGGCACCCGTTGTTCCTTGCGCTCCAGTTGCTCCAGTAGCACCTGTAGTTCCTTGCGCTCCGGTTGCTCCAGTGGCACCTGTTGTTCCTTGCGCTCCAGTTGCTCCAGTAGCACCTGTAGTTCCTTGTGCTCCTGTTGCTCCAGTGGCACCTGTTGTTCCTTGCGCTCCTGTTGCTCCAGTTGCACCTGTTGTTCCTTGCGCACCAGTTGCTCCAGTAGCACCTGTTGTTCCTTGTGCTCCGGTTGCTCCAGTAGCACCTGTTGTTCCTTGTGCTCCTGTTGCTCCAGTGGCACCCGTTGTTCCTTGTGCTCCGGTTGCTCCAGTAGCACCCGTTGCTCCAGTGGCACCTGTTGTTCCTTGTGCTCCGGTTGCTCCAGTAGCACCTGTAGTTCCTTGTGCTCCAGTTGCTCCAGTGGCACCTGTTGTTCCTTGTGCTCCTGTTGCTCCAGTGGCACCTGTAGTTCCTTGTGCTCCGGTTGCTCCAGTGGCACCTGTTGCTCCAGTGGCACCTGTTGTTCCTTGCGCACCAGTTGCTCCAGTAGCACCTGTTGTTCCTTGCGCACCAGTTGCTCCAGTAGCACCTGTTGTTCCTTGCGCTCCTGTTGCTCCAGTAGCACCTGTTGTTCCTTGTGCTCCGGTTGCTCCAGTGGCACCCGTTGTTCCTTGTGCACCCGTTGCTCCAGTTGCACCTGTTGTTCCTTGTGCTCCGGTTGCTCCAGTAGCACCTGTAGGTCCTTGTGCTCCAGTGGCACCTGTTGTTCCTTGCGCTCCAGTTGCTCCAGTGGCACCCGTTGTTCCTTGCGCACCAGTTGCTCCAGTGGCACCCGTTGTTCCTTGCGCACCAGTTGCTCCAGTGGCACCCGTTGTTCCTTGCGCACCAGTTGCTCCAGTGGCACCTGTTGTTCCTTGCGCACCGGTTGCTCCAGTGGCACCTGTTGTTCCTTGTGCTCCTGTTGCTCCAGTAGCACCTGTTGTTCCTTGTGCTCCGGTTGCTCCAGTTGCACCCGTTGTTCCTTGTGCTCCGGTTGCTCCAGTTGCTCCTGTTGTTCCTTGTGCTCCGGTTGCTCCAGTCGCACCTGTTGTTCCTTGCGCTCCAGTTGCTCCAGTCGCACCTGTAGTTCCTTGTGCACCTGTTGCTCCAGTAGCACCCGTTGTTCCTTGTGCTCCGGTTGCTCCAGTGGCACCCGTTGTTCCTTGCGCTCCGGTTGCTCCAGTTGCACCCGTTGTTCCTTGTGCTCCGGTTGCTCCAGTTGCTCCTGTTGTTCCTTGTGCTCCGGTTGCTCCAGTCGCACCTGTTGTTCCTTGCGCTCCAGTTGCTCCAGTCGCACCTGTAGTTCCTTGTGCACCTGTTGCTCCAGTAGCACCCGTTGTTCCTTGTGCTCCGGTTGCTCCAGTGGCACCCGTTGTTCCTTGCGCTCCGGTTGCTCCAGTAGCACCTGTAGTTCCTTGTGCTCCGGTTGCTCCAGTGGCACCTGTTGTTCCTTGTGCTCCGGTTGCTCCAGTGTTACCTGTAGGTCCTTGCGCACCGGTTGCTCCAGTGGCACCTGTTGTTCCTTGTGCTCCGGTTGCTCCAGTTGCTCCAGTGGCACCTGTTGTTCCTTGTGCTCCAGTTGCTCCAGTTGCTCCAGTGGCACCCGTTGTTCCTTGTGCACCCGTTGCTCCAGTAGCACCTGTTGTTCCTTGTGCTCCGGTTGCTCCAGTGGCACCTGTTGTTCCTTGCGCTCCAGTTGCTCCAGTGGCACCTGTTGTTCCTTGTGCTCCGGTTGCTCCAGTCGCACCTGTTGTTCCTTGCGCTCCGGTTGCTCCAGTAGCACCTGTTGTTCCTTGTGCTCCTGTAGCACCTGTTGTTCCTTGTGCTCCGGTTGCTCCAGTCGCACCTGTTGTTCCTTGCGCTCCTGTTGCTCCAGTAGCACCTGTTGTTCCTTGTGCTCCGGTTGCTCCAGTTGCACCTGTTGTTCCTTGTGCTCCGGTTGCTCCAGTGGCACCCGTTGTTCCTTGTGCTCCGGTTGCTCCAGTGGCACCCGTTGTTCCTTGTGCACCAGTTGCTCCAGTTGCTCCTGTTGTTCCTTGTGCTCCGGTTGCTCCAGTAGCACCTGTTGTTCCTTGTGCTCCGGTTGCTCCAGTGGCACCCGTTGTTCCTTGTGCTCCGGTTGCTCCAGTAGCACCTGTTGTTCCTTGTGCTCCGGTTGCTCCAGTAGCACCTGTAGTTCCTTGTGCTCCAGTTGCTCCAGTGGCACCTGTTGTTCCTTGTGCTCCTGTTGCTCCAGTGGCACCTGTAGTTCCTTGTGCTCCGGTTGCTCCAGTGGCACCTGTTGCTCCAGTGGCACCTGTTGTTCCTTGCGCACCAGTTGCTCCAGTAGCACCTGTTGTTCCTTGCGCACCAGTTGCTCCAGTAGCACCTGTTGTTCCTTGCGCTCCTGTTGCTCCAGTAGCACCTGTTGTTCCTTGTGCTCCGGTTGCTCCAGTGGCACCCGTTGTTCCTTGTGCACCAGTTGCTCCTGTTGTTCCTTGTGCTCCTGTTGCTCCAGTCGCACCTGTTGTTCCTTGTGCTCCGGTTGCTCCAGTGGCACCCGTTGTTCCTTGTGCACCCGTTGCTCCAGTAGCACCTGTTGTTCCTTGTGCTCCGGTTGCTCCAGTAGCACCTGTAGGTCCTTGTGCTCCAGTGGCACCTGTTGTTCCTTGTGCTCCGGTTGCTCCAGTCGCACCTGTAGTTCCTTGTGCTCCGGTTGCTCCAGTCGCACCTGTTGTTCCTTGCGCTCCTGTTGCTCCAGTCGCACCTGTTGTTCCTTGTGCTCCGGTTGCTCCAGTCGCACCCGTTGTTCCTTGTGCACCAGTTGCTCCAGTGGCTCCTGTTGTTCCTTGTGCTCCGGTTGCTCCAGTGGCACCTGTTGTTCCTTGTGCTCCTGTTGCTCCAGTAGCACCTGTTGTTCCTTGTGCTCCGGTTGCTCCAGTAGCACCTGTAGGTCCTTGTGCTCCAGTGGCACCTGTTGTTCCTTGCGCTCCAGTTGCTCCAGTAGCACCTGTAGTTCCTTGTGCTCCGGTTGCTCCAGTCGCACCTGTTGTTCCTTGCGCTCCTGTTGCTCCAGTCGCACCTGTTGTTCCTTGTGCTCCGGTTGCTCCAGTCGCACCCGTTGTTCCTTGTGCACCAGTTGCTCCAGTGGCTCCTGTTGTTCCTTGTGCTCCGGTTGCTCCAGTGGCACCTGTTGTTCCTTGTGCTCCTGTTGCTCCAGTAGCACCTGTTGTTCCTTGTGCTCCGGTTGCTCCAGTAGCACCTGTAGGTCCTTGTGCTCCAGTGGCACCTGTTGTTCCTTGCGCTCCAGTTGCTCCAGTGGCACCTGTTGTTCCTTGTGCTCCGGTTGCTCCAGTGGCACCCGTTGTTCCTTGCGCACCCGTTGCTCCAGTAGCACCTGTTGTTCCTTGTGCTCCGGTTGCTCCAGTGGCACCTGTTGTTCCTTGCGCTCCCGTTGCTCCAGTGTTACCTGTTGTTCCTTGTGCTCCGGTTGCTCCAGTGGCACCTGTTGTTCCTTGTGCTCCGGTTGCTCCAGTAGCTCCTGTTGTTCCTTGTGCTCCTGTTGCTCCAGTAGCTCCTGTTGTTCCTTGCGCTCCGGTTGCTCCAGTAGCACCTGTTGTTCCTTGCGCTCCGGTTGCTCCAGTGGCACCCGTTGTTCCTTGCGCTCCTGTTGCTCCAGTAGCACCCGTTGTTCCTTGCGCTCCGGTTGCTCCAGTAGCACCCGTTGTTCCTTGTGCTCCTGTTGCTCCAGTAGCACCTGTTGTTCCTTGTGCTCCGGTTGCTCCAGTGGCACCCGTTGTTCCTTGTGCACCCGTTGCTCCAGTAGCACCTGTTGTTCCTTGTGCTCCGGTTGCTCCAGTAGCACCTGTAGGTCCTTGTGCTCCAGTGGCACCTGTTGTTCCTTGCGCTCCAGTTGCTCCAGTGGCACCTGTTGTTCCTTGTGCTCCGGTTGCTCCAGTGGCACCTGTTGTTCCTTGTGCTCCGGTTGCTCCAGTAGCACCTGTAGTTCCTTGTGCTCCAGTTGCTCCAGTGGCACCTGTTGTTCCTTGTGCTCCAGTTGTTCCTTGCGCACCGGTTGCTCCAGTAGCACCTGTTGTTCCTTGTGCTCCGGTTGCTCCAGTAGCACCTGTTGTTCCTTGCGCTCCTGTTGCTCCAGTAGCACCCGTTGTTCCTTGTGCACCAGTTGCTCCAGTGGCTCCTGTTGTTCCTTGTGCTCCGGTTGCTCCAGTGGCACCCGTTGTTCCTTGTGCACCAGTTGCTCCAGTCGCACCTGTTGTTCCTTGTGCTCCGGTTGCTCCAGTAGCTCCTGTTGTTCCTTGCGCACCGGTTGCTCCAGTGGCACCTGTTGTTCCTTGTGCTCCTGTTGCTCCAGTGGGACCTGTTGTTCCTTGTGCTCCGGTTGCTCCAGTAGCACCTGTAGGTCCTTGTGCTCCAGTGGCACCCGTTGTTCCTTGTGCACCCGTTGCTCCAGTAGCACCTGTTGTTCCTTGTGCTCCGGTTGCTCCAGTAGCACCTGTAGGTCCTTGTGCTCCAGTTGCACCTGTTGTTCCTTGTGCTCCAGTGGCACCTGTAGGTCCTTGCGCTCCGGTTGCTCCAGTGGCACCTGTTGTTCCTTGTGCTCCAGTGGCACCTGTAGGTCCTTGTGCTCCGGTTGCTCCGGTCGCACCTGTTGTTCCTTGTGCTCCAGTCGCACCAGTAGGTCCTTGTGCTCCAGTAGCACCAGTAGGTCCTTGTGCTCCGGTCGCACCTGTTGTTCCTTGTGCTCCAGTGGCACCCGTAGGTCCTTGTGCTCCAGTAGCACCTGTTGTTCCTTGCGCTCCGGTTGCTCCGGTCGCACCTGTTGTTCCTTGTGCTCCGGTTGCTCCAGTAGCACCTGTTGTTCCTTGTGCTCCAGTTGCTCCAGTGGCACCCGTAGGTCCTTGTGCACCGGTTGCTCCAGTGGCACCTGTTGTTCCTTGTGCTCCTGTTGCTCCAGTGGGACCTGTTGTTCCTTGTGCTCCGGTTGCACCTGTTGTTCCTTGTGCTCCAGTGGCACCTGTAGGTCCTTGTGCACCAGTAGCACCTGTTGTTCCTTGCGCTCCGGTTGCTCCAGTTGCACCCGTTGTTCCTTGTGCTCCAGTTGCACCTGTAGGTCCTTGCGCTCCGGTCGCTCCAGTGGCACCCGTTGTTCCTTGCGCTCCGGTTGCTCCAGTGTTACCTGTAGGTCCTTGTGCACCAGTTGCACCTGTTGTTCCTTGTGCTCCGGTTGCTCCGGTTGCTCCGGTTGCTCCGGTTGTTCCTTGTGCTCCGGTTGCTCCAGTAGCACCTGTAGGTCCTTGCGCTCCAGTTGCTCCAGTGGTACCCGTTGTTCCTTGTGCTCCAGTTGCACCTGTAGGTCCTTGCGCTCCGGTCGCTCCAGTGGCACCCGTTGTTCCTTGTGCTCCAGTTGCACCTGTTGGTCCTATAGGGCCTGCTGATATTAGAGAAGATAAATCAACAGTTCCTCCATCTTCCAAACTTAAAATGTTTGTCGTAGGATTAAAAGATAATTGTTGATCATCATTGCCGGTACATAGACTTGACCAGCTATTGTTGTTATATTGAAAGACGCAATTGACAGTTGTATTATAAACTAGTGCTCCATTTAATGGAGTCATTGCATTCATTTGAGTTGTTGTAACTCTAGAGAGAACGAATGTCCTATTAGTACTTTCCAATTCTAAAATAGAAAAAGAGTCTATTTGATTGGGGTTATCACCAACTTTGACCTGAGCCTGAGCAGTTGCTAAAGATAAAAATAAGATTATGAGGGGTAATTTTATCTTCATATTTTACGTTTTATTTATAATTAAAACTCAAATAAATTACGGTTTAACCATAATTAATATATGGTTAAAACAGTAATTATTCTTTTTTGGCATAAATATAAATTGATAATTCCTTAAATTGTTATCAATTAAGCAAATATATGATTTTTTCGACAAAAAACAATTTTTATCGCCAAAATACACATAAAAAAATATTTCCGACCAGCTTTTGTTAAATTTTAACGCGAAATTATCATAAAAAAATATTTATTTGTTTTTTAGTTTAGAAGAAATCTAATACATTTGTCGCCGCGAAAGGCGGGAGTAGCTCAGTTGGTAGAGCGTCAGCCTTCCAAGCTGAATGTCGCCAGTTCGAACCTGGTCTCCCGCTCTAAGGTTTCATCATTACTAATGGTGAAACCTTTTTTATTTAAAATATAGTTTTCAAGAATTTTATATTTTTAGAAAGATTCTATATTACTATTTTGTGCCATATGGATATATTATTTTGAAGAAGTTTAGTTTTTGGATAAAGTTTTTGGGTGTAATTCTGTTTTGCCTTTTGATATATAAGGTAGGGTGGGAAGAGACTTTAGTATCTATACAAAAAGTTTCGATTGCTCATTTGTTCATAGCAATAGTTGTTTTTTGGATTGCTTTTTATCTGAAAAGTGTTAGATGGAAAATCATTTCCAATTCTTTTGGAATACCATTACATAGCTACCAGGCACTTAAGATTTTTTTTATAGGTCTTTTTCTTGCTAATATCACTCCTGGAAAATTAGGCGACTTTGGTAGGTTGTTTTATATTAAGGATCAGTTACCTAATCAGAAGGTTGGATGGACTAGTCTTATTATGGATCGCATTTTTGATTTGATTTGCTTATTTTTTTTTAGTTTAATAGCTCTTTTTTATTATCAAATTAATTTTAATGTTTTAAAATCCCCTGATAATTATTCGTCTGTGCTACTAATAGGTATAGTGTCGTTATTACTGTTTTTTGTCCTTTTTATATTTCGAAAGAAAATTAAAAAATATATTTTGCCATGGTGGGAAGCTTTTAATTCTCATACTCTTGGTATTAAGGGATTCTTACTTGCTATAGGAATTACCTGTCTAAGTATGATATTGATATATGGTGTTTTTAATTATATAGCATGGAGTATGGGTATACCTATTAATCATTTAGGTTTGTTTTTAGGAGTCTTTATTTTAGGGTTGCTAACATTACTTCCAATTACTGTTTTAGGAATAGGAGTACGTGAAACTTCGCTAGTCGTAATTTTTCAGTTATATGGTCTTCCTTCTCAAGATGCTATCGCACTATCTCTTATAATATTTTTATTACAGCTTTTATCTTTTATTCCCGGAGCCATTTGGTTTTACCTTTCGCCTATTCAATTAAGTCAATTAAGAGAATTAAAGTAGGTTTATTGAGATAACCTTTCATTATCCTGTATATCCATCCACATAGCAAATAGTAAAGATTGAAACCCTGAAATGGTTAAGAAAATGAAAATTATAAGATAATCGGTTGGAGTTTTAGAATCTGGGATGAAAAAGTTTGCTAGTAAATGATATAGGAAATACATATTGATTATTCCAATAATAAATGAAATCCAATACAATAAAAATAGTGGATGGAAACTTCTAATCAAATATTTGGTATGCAATCGCATAAAGAAGCAGCGAATTAATAAGAATAATATAGGAAAAGAAACTTTAATAACATTTAATTTTGATTGTTCGCCAACACCATAAACAGGTTTTATTTTTACTTCACGAATTGTACAGAAGGCAATATTGAGTTTTACTAATACATCATTAGGCATTCCATATCTTTTATAAATGTTATATAATGGAATTGAGTTTAAAGCGTGATTTGACATAGCTGTATATCCACTTTGAGTATCAGATATTCCCCAATATCCTGAAACAACTTTGGTTAGGATACTTAGTACTGAATTTCCTAAAAAGCGAACTCTTGGAATAATCACCCAGGCACTTTTGTGAATCAATCGATTTCCTTTTACATAATCGATTCCTTCATTTACAACCGGGTTACAGATAGATTCAAGTTCGTTTGGATCCATTTGCCCATCACCATTCATTACTACAGCGCAATCGATATCATGATCTTTGCACCATTTATATCCTGTGGCAACAGCTGCTCCAACTCCTCCATTTTTTAAATGTTTAATAATTATAATTTTTTCTTCGTCAGGATTTTTATTTAAAATTTCAATAGGGGGAAACTTTTTTAATTCTTCTATGTTTTTTTGATGTACCTCAATATCAGCTCTATTATATATGGTCGGAACTATTTCTTTTTGAAGATTAGAGGTTAGTTTTAAAGCTGAAGTATTATTTTTTAAATATTTAATAACAACCTCTACTGTTTGGTCTTTGGATACATCATCCACAATGATAATACGATCAACAAAGTCTGGCATACTGTCAAGAACCATTGTTATTTGAGTAGCTTCATTGTAACAAGGAATTACTACACCTATTGTTTTGTTATTAAGCATTATTTATTGTTTTTATTTTTTGATTAATTGTTAATGTTATCTGTTGCCCACTTTAAGTTGTTCTTTGCTAATTGATAATCAGGATTAATTTCTAATGCTTTTTTACAAGCTTCTGCTCCAAGTTTCCATTGCCCCATTTGATTATGAGCAGAACATATATTGTTATAGGCAAGAGCATTATTAGGATCTATTTTTAATAATTCGTTGCAAGTTGAAATTACTAATTCATATTTTTTGTCTTTATAGTATATGAGGCTTAGATTGATATAAGATTCAATATCGGGATTTGTTTTTATTTTTTCTAATAAGGGTTTTATCTCTTCTTCTGAGGTTACAACTTTATTTGAGATGTGTTTTAATAATTCCTTAGATAGAATATGATTTGGGCTTTTAACTAATGCTTTTTTTAAATATACCTCGGCTTCATTGTATTTTTTTTGTTCCGAAAGATATCGTGCATAATAAAATTCTGGAGCTGGAGAGCTATTATTTAGCTGTATTGCAGATTTAAAATAATGTTCTGCTGTAGAATGTTCTTTTTTTGCTCCGTATGCAACGCCTAAATTGATATACAGAATATAATATTTAGGGATTAATTTGTCTGCTTTGTTAAAATATTCTAATGCGACATCAAATTTACCTTTTTCCATTTGAGTCAGACCATAATTCATTTGTCCTCTTCCATTTTTTGGACTTTTCTTTGTAACATCTAACCATAATGATTCTTCAGAATTCCATATTTCACTCCTTTGAAATGTGCCATATCCATGACCGATAAGAAGTATTAATAATAAAGCAGCAGTACCGATAGTATAATTTTTATCCTTTTCGAGTATATTATATTTTTTTAGAGTAATCAATATTCCCCATGGTACAGCAATAAAGAGACCGATAAAAGGGAAGAACATACGATGGTCATTTGCTGTCTGAAATAGTGGATTTAAAGAAGTTGGTAATAAGGCAATAAAAAACCAGGCAATACCAAAAGAAATGGGTCTCAGTTCTTTTTTAAAAGCAGTTTTTACCATTAAAAAAAGCATACCAAAAATGATCAATATCCCTAAAAGTATTTTAAAATTATACCAAGGTTTTATAATCGTAATATCTGGATCTGCACTAAGGTTAATTGGAAGAATAAAATTACCAAGATAGTGTATGATTACATAACATTGGGTGCTAATATATTCAAACCTTGTCACTACATAATTAGTAGAATCTGTTGACTCAGGAGTTAAATAATATTGATTGAAAACAAAAAAGAAAGTGGTGATAATTGCAGTTGGAGCAATTTTTTTTAATACTTGATTTATTTTCTGTTTAGTATCTGTTTTGAAATCAGTAATTAGTGAATGATTTTCAAAAAGTATAATATAGACCAATAGTATAGGAAAAACCATAACTCCGGTTTGTTTTGTCCATACACCAATAATTACAGGAATTAAATATAAATGCCATTTTTTTCCGAAAGGGTAAATGTATAAAAGTACGGCGGCAACTACACATAATGAGGAAAAAGAATCAGAACGAGCACATATATAATTAATAGTTTCTGCATTAGCGGTATGAAGTGCAAACCAAGCGGTAGAAAAAAGTGCTGTAACTGTAATCCATTGATATTTTCCCAGGGATTTTTTGTAAATATGTTTAGTTAAATGAAATAATAAAACGATCAGAACCAAAAACCAAAAAAAGATATGGTAATGATAATATTTAGAGTTTAATCCATTTGCGAATGCATAATCAATTGCATTCATCAATGTAATTACAGGTCTATATGATCTATTGGCAGGAAGAGAGCTAAACGTATCGGCATTTGAGAAAAAACTCGTCCAATTGTCTAAGCTTCGTATAGATTCATTTTCGGTAATGGTATGATAATCATCAAAAAAAAACGGATTGTCAAAATGATTTAGATATACCAATAGAGTAATAAATAGTATGATGACTAAAGATTTAAACTCAAAGCTTTTTGAAGTAAAATTTTTAAACATATACCTGTTGAATTATATAAGATTAGGGTGCAATTATTTTGGTACTTATAATCTTAATTTAGAAATTAGTTAATGTTAGTATAAATTAAAGAATTATGACTAAATATAATAGTTTTATATTGTTTTTGTTATTGAAGGAATAATTTTTTCAAAAACTTAAAAATTAGAGAAATGTAAATGTTTTGTTATTAATGTGTTAAAGAAGGGTGATGCTCTTATTTTTGTAATCTACATTTTTGATTGTGGTGATAGAAAATTAATAGTACTATATTTGGGCGTTAAATAACGAATAACTCGTTTTGACTTTGGTAAACTACTAAAAAAAGAAGTTGATTGTGTTAGTAAGAACCACTAAAGATCATTGGTTTTGAAAGATATGTTTAAGTTGTAAATTTTTGTAAATCAATGATTTAAATATTGTCTTTAAGATGATTATAAGTGTGCCGCATTTAAATTATATAATATTTGAAAAAAAAAATAGCAATATCTCAATCAAATTATATTCCTTGGAAAGGATATTTTGACATGATCAATATGGTTGACATATTTGTGTTATATGATGAAGTTCAATACACAAAAAATGATTGGCGGAATCGAAATATTTTAAAAACTAATAAGGGGTTAGAATGGATTACTATTCCTGTTAAACAAAATCATCTTGATCAGAGAGTAGATGAAACTAAAGTTTTTTTACCCAAATGGAATGTAAAGCATTGGAAAACTTTACAGGCGGTATATGGAAAAGCTCCTTTTTTTAAGAAATATAGAGAGCGATTTGAAAAGTTATATTTAGAAACAGATACTTTATTACTCAGTGAAATCAACAAGAAATTTATCCATGAAATTTGCGACATTCTTCAAATAAAAACCAAGTTTGTTAATAGTCGGGATCTTAACCTTGATGGAGATAAAAATGAAAGATTAATTCAAGCTTGTAAAAAATTGGATGGATTTATTTATGTTTCGGGCCCGGCAGCCAAAGAATATATTGATAAAGAAGCTTTTGAAAATAATGATATAGAAATCGAGTGGATAGATTATTCTGGGTATAAAGAATACCAACAAATGCATCCTCCTTTTGAACATGGGGTAAGTGTTTTGGATTTAATTTTTAATGAAGGTGATCAATCGAGAGAATTTCTTAAAAGTTTTAAAGTATGAAATTATCTATTGTTACAACATTATATAAGTCAGAACGCTTTGTTAAAGAGTTTTATGATCGTACTCTGAAGGTTGTTCTTGAAATTACAGATAATTATGAAATAATTTTTGTAAATGATGGATCCCCGGATAATTCGAATCAAGAAGTATTAGCGATAAGAAATTCTGATGATAAAGTGAAATTGATAGAATTGTCTAGAAATTTTGGGCATCATAAGGCTGTAATGACGGGATTGAGATATGCCACTGGTGATTATATGTTTTTGCTAGATTCTGATTTAGAAGAAGAACCAGAGCTACTTACTATTTTTTATAAAAAAATGAGTGAGCAAAATGTTGATGTGGTATTTGGAGTACAAAAAACCAGGAAAGGTGGGTTTGTAGAACGAATAACAGGAAAGATATTTTATAAAATATTCAATAATCTAGCAGATGTTCCTATTGAGGAAAATATTTTAATGGCTAGATTAATGAATAAACAGTATGTAGAAGCTTTAAAGGATTTTTCTGAGAGAGAGTTATTTCTTGGAGGCGTTTTTGCATTAGTTGGGTATACCCAGTTGCCTGTTGAAGTCAAAAAACTTGGAAAAGGAACATCAACCTACAGTACCAGAAGGAAACTTGCATTGCTAGTTAATGCGATTACTTCTTCGACTAAAAATTTGTTGATTTATGTCTTTTATTTAGGTTTAATTATTAGTTTTTCATCCTTTGTATTTACCATGTATTATTTAATATCCAATTTATTTTATAAGGATTACTTAGATGGTTGGACATCTCTCATCTTATCTATTTGGTTTTTGAGTGGTTTAATTATTTTGAGTGTTGGTATATTAGGAATTTATTTGTCTAAAATTTTTGAAGAGACTAAACAACGACCGTTAACCATTATTAAAAAAATTTATGATGAAGCCAATACCAAATAAGAAGAAAATAGTTGACTATTATCAAAAACAGGTAGAAGAGCATGGATTTGGAGCTAAAGGAATGGATTGGAAAAATGAAGAGACTCAGGACTTGAGATTTGAAATAATTAATAGATACATAGATTTTTTTGATAAGCCCTCTGTTCTTGATGTAGGATGTGGCGGTGGAGGATATTTGGGGTATTGTAAAAAAAAAGAACTTGATTTTATATATAAAGGAATCGATATAGTTCCTGATATGATTGATCAGGTTAATAGTATCTATGGTAATGATAAAGCTAAACTAATAAATGTTGAAAACGTTTCCGAAAATTTTGATTACGTTATAGCTTCTGGTACGTATAATGCAAAACTAGATTCAAAAACAAACGATTGGGAAATTTATGTTTTTGAATCAATCGAAAATATGTTTAAGATTAGTAATAAGAAAGTTATTTTAAATCTAATGACACCTCATGTAGATTATGAATATGATCGATTGTATTATCCAGATTTAGGTAAGTTAACCTCTTTTATTGTTAAAAAAATGACGAGAAATTTTATCATTGACCATTCTTATGATCTTTATGAACTAACGCTTGTGATACATAAATAATCGTTATATGAAGTCTATTGTTATTGTTGGAACTGGTGATTATGCCGAAATGGCATATCAATATTTAAAAAGAGATAATTATAATAAAGTTATTGCCTTTTCTGTAGAGAAAAAATTTAAAACTGTAAATAAATTTTGTGATCTACCCGTTGTTGATTTTGAAGAGATAACCAATTTTTTTCCAGCTCAAACACATGAATTGTTAATTGCAATCGGGCCAAATAAAGTAAATACGGTGAGAGAACGTTTATATCTTGAAGCAAAAGATTTAGGCTATGATTTTGTTACATACATTAGTCCAAGAGCAAATATTTGGGATCCAAAAATGGTAGGAGAAAATAGTTTTATTTTTGATGGTTGTGTAATAGAACCTGGTGCCAAAATAGGTGTTAATACTGTTTTGTGGTCAGGAACTGTAGTCGCCCACCATTCTACAATTGGAGATCATTGTTTTTTGGCGCCGTCTGTTGCTGTTTCAGGAAAAATAACAATTAAGAATAATTGTTTTATAGGGATTAATGCTACAATAAGGGATCATGTTACAATTGAAGAACATTGTATTATTGGGTGTGGAGCAGTGATTAAAAAGAATACTGTAAAAAATGGTGTATATTCTACCAAGGGAACAGATTTATTACGTGTTGATAGTATAGAAACTCAAATATAAACCATTTTAATAATTAAAATTGTGCAGTATGGCTGCTATATTTACTAAAAAAATTTCTGCAAAAGGTTTGGCTATTTTTAGAATAGCATACTGTCTTAATTTTTTGTTTGAAATCATCGAAATATTTAATCATCGTCAGCTTTATTTCGATAGATTGCCATATCTCGATGTTCATTTTCCTGATACTAAGTTGTTAATGTTGTTATGGATGACAGTTCTTGTTTTTATGATTATTGGGTTATATACAAGAACAGTAACAATCATTAATTATTTGTTTACGCTGATATTTATTTCTAGTATGACTAATTATTCTTATCATATGTTTTACGTGTATATAGGAATCAATTTCCTACTTATATTTTTACCTATAAGTAGATTTTTATCCATCGATATAATACTTAAGAAATTAAAATATTTAAATCAAGGTTTAGTATACGTTCCTTCCAAAGTGTCAAAAATCAATTATTTACTACCCGTTTTTATGGGACTTGGAATAGTTTACCTTGATTCTGTTATTTTCTATAAGATGCAATCTCCAATGTGGCTTGGGGGATTAGGGATGTGGTTACCATCTTCACTTCCTCATGTTTCTATTGCCGATGCTCAATGGATACTTAATCAGGAATTCTTAATCAAGTTTCTATCTCACTTGACAATAGTATTTGAGTTTATATTTATTTTCATTTTTTGGAATAAAAAATTTAGAATACCATTCTTGATTATTGGTCTTGGACTTCATTTAGGAATATATATAGAATATCCAATACCTTATTTTGCTTTTGGCTGCCTTTCTATTTATTTTCTGATGGTTCCGGTTTCGTGGTGGGATCGAATTTGGAATAAATTAGCTTCTAAAAAAGAAAGCCTTGTCATTTATTATGACGCTTCTAATTTGAGCTCTCATAAATTAAAAATGATAATTCAAAGCTTAGATATTTTTAATCGTATAAAATTTATTAGTCATGTTTACGGTAAGGAATCAACAAACGAATCTGTAAAAATAAAAGAAGAAAAAATACACGGGATAGATGTTGATAATGTAAGCTATACAGGGAAAAATTTACTTAAGAAAATTGTAAAAGTTTCTCCTATGTGTTTCCCTATATTACTTTTTGATAAAATAAATTTACATGAAAATACTTTTAACACGAATTCAAATTCTATTATTAATAAAATAGAATTATTAAAATTTAATGAAGATGACAATTCACGTGGTTATAACAGAAATAGAATAAGAAATGGTATACTGGTGTCATTTTTCTTCTTATCAATTATTTCGCAAGTACAAGTACATTATAGTTTTTTTGGTTCTAGTACTGCTACGCATTTTGTAGATAAATCTTTAGTAAAATATTTTGGAATATGTAAACATCCAGTATTTATGGATAATCATTTTAAAGGATATCATCAAGTATATGGTTTGAAATATAAAGATGAATTTTTACCTATTTTAGATGAAAAAGGTATGCCAGGAGATTATTTAAAAGGAGGTACATATGTAAATTGGATGTGGGTTGTAAATGCACCTAATATTAAAGAGAATGCATATTCTTTGAAAAAAGGTTTTACAGATTATTCTTCCTTTTGGGCACATCGTAATGCTATTGATTTGGCGCAAAAGCAAGAGTTTGAAATTGTAAAAAAAAGAATTAAAGTATCTTTTAAGTGGGAAAGAGATTTATTGCATAAAAATATAGATTCTCCTTGGGAAAAAGCGGGTACCTTAATATGGGAAAATAAAATACCTCAGCTTTTTTGGAACTCTAATGCTAAATAATTAATAATTAGACAAGATGCTATGATACCTTTTAACAAACCTTACATGACTGGTGATGAATTGTATTATATCAAGGATGCAGTAAATCGAGGTAAAATCTCAGGTAATGGATATTACACTCAAAAATGTCATAATTTCTTTAAAAAAACGGTTGGTTTTAGGAATTGTTTGCTAACCTCTTCTTGTACTGATGCTTTAGAGATGGCTGCAATTTTGATTGATGTCAAACCTGGTGATGAGGTAATTATGCCTTCCTATACATTTGTGTCTACTGCTAACGCTTTTGTTTTACGTGGCGCCAAAATTGTTTTTGCAGATAGTTATACTAATAATCCAAATATTGATGCCAATTCTTTAAAAAAGCTAATTACTCCTAAAACGAAAGCTATTGTAGTTGTTCATTATGCAGGAGTCGCTTGTGATATGGATTTAATTATGGACTTTGCAAATGAAAATAATTTATTTGTAATAGAAGATGCAGCGCAAGCAATAGATTCATATTATAAAGATCAACCTTTGGGTAGTATTGGTCATTTGGCTACATTTTCTTTTCATGAAACCAAAAATATAATTTCGGGAGAAGGAGGGATGTTGGTTATTAATGATGAACGCTTCGATAAGAGAGCAGAGATTATATGGGAAAAGGGGACTAATCGCTCTGCTTTTTTTAGAGGAGAAGTAGATAAATACTCTTGGGTAGATGTAGGCTCTTCTTTTTTGCCTTCAGATGTCACGGCAGCTTTTTTGTTTGCACAATTAGAGAACCTACAAAAGATTCAAACCAGACGAAAGGCTTTATGGAATAATTATTATGATGGCTTAAAACAACTTGAGGATGAAGGTTTATTAAAATTACCTGAAATTCCTGATTATGCAACTTCAAATGGCCACTTATTTTATTTAGTTTGTAAAGATGTAGAAGAAAGAGGTCGATTAATTTCGTTTTTAAAAGATAATGATGTTTTTTCTGTTTTTCATTATGTATCACTTCATAAAAGCCCATTCTATATCGAAAAATACACAAATATAGAACTTAAGAATTGTGATACTTTTGCAAATCAATTATTAAGATTACCATTGTTTTATGATTTACATATGGAAGATCAAAGCAGAATTATTAATTTGATTAAAAGTTTTTTTTCAAAAAAACAAATCCTATGAAATTGAATGTTGTTCCAAAAAACATTTATCGTAACGTATTTATTCTAGTTGCAGTTTTAATAGGCTATACAATGGCTTTTTTAAGTCAAAATTATGGACCTTTAGAGGATACTAGAATTCATCAAGATCATGGAGTTCGAGTTCTTAATTATTTTAAAGGGATAGATGAAACTGCAGCTTTAAGCCCAATTGATGATCAAGGAAATTATTATGATGTAAATAAAGATATTGATAGTGAACATCATGGGATGAATGGTTTCGGAGGCTTTTTTGATTTATCATCTAATTTCTTACATCAATTTTTTAGCTTTGTAGGAGTATATGAATTTAAAAATTTTATAAATTCTATTTTTGGTTTTTTACTCTTTTTGTTTTGTGGCTTATTAGGAAAAGAGCTAGGAGGGTGGAAAGTTGGATTGTTTACATTAATATTTGTAGTGTTAACTCCTGTAATGTTTGGATATTCTATGAATAATCCAAAGGACATTCCTGCAGCTACATTTTATATGTTTTCTCTGTTTCATATTGTTAAACTACTAAAAGAGCTTCCTAGAATATCCCTTAAAAGAGCTTTTTTCTTAATCCTTAATATTTCTATTCTTATTAATATTAGAATAATTGGTCTAATTGCTATTGGATATGTTTTATTAGCAGTTTTATTATGGTGGTTGCTTGAAAATTATCAATCAAATTTCAAAAAAATTGTATTAAAAGATACCTTGTTATTAGCAGGTAAAACTATCGGGGTATGTATACTTGCGTATTTGGCTGTAAGTATCTTTTGGCCATATGCACATACTAATCCTATAAAAGTTCCCGTTGAAATGTTATTTAAAACTAGTGAGTTTAGAGGTTTTGAAAACTTACAGATATTTGAGGGGAATTGGCAGAGTAGTTTTAATGTGCCCTGGTATTATGCAATTAAAAACTTGTTTATTATTACAATGCCACTACATGTATTTATTGGTTTTTTTCTAATACCCTTACTTTATTATAAGAATACTAATAAGAATATGCTTTATGTATCCATAGTGTTATTTACTACAGTGTTTCCTATGTTACTGGTTATTTTTGGTAAACCCAATAGCCATGATGGCTCAAGACAATTTATGTTTTCAGTACTACCCATCGTTGTACTAAGCGCATTTTCATGGGGTAGGTTAATTCAATTGATGAAAATAAAAAGTATAAAACTAGGAATCTATGCGATTCTTTTCTTATTACTATTACAACCATTGCGTTTTATGATACAATATCACCCAATGCAAGCACTATATTTTAGTCCGATTATTGGAGGTGTAGGAGGAGCGTATGGAAATTATGAGATAGACTATTATGGTGTTGCTATTAAACCAGCTTTAGATTGGTTGGAAAAAAATGTTGGAGATAAGGACAATCCTCCTAGGATACGAATGTATTATGGAAGCCAAACTAAAGTAACATATCATCTCGATAAAAGCCCAAATTTAGAATATGTATTAACAAGACGAGATTCTCCAGATTGGGACTATTCTATTGTTATGTTGGCCGAAGGGAAGTATAAAAAAGATATAAAAAGTGCAAATTGGTCTCCAGAAAATACTGTACATGAAATAAAAGTGGATGGTGCGCCGATTTGTTTTATTATAAAAAATAAATATGAAATAGATAAACATCTATTAGAAACAGAGCAAAGAGTATCTAAAACTCCTTCGGTAAACGGGTATATAGGGTTAAGTTTATTATATTATAAGAAGAAAGATTTTTTTAAAAGTATTGAAGCTTCAAAAAAAGCAGTATCATTAGATCCCAATAATAGCATTGCATATAATAATTTATGCTCTGCTTATAATAATTTATTAATGTATCATGAAGCTAAAATAGCTTGTGAAAAATCGTTATCAATTCAACCTGAAACATCTTTGACCAAAAATAACCTTAGCGTATCTCTTAAAGGTGTTGACAGAAGAAAAAACAAAAAACTAACCCTAAGAGAATATCTTAGCCTAAGCTATAATTATTACAAATTAGGATATTTTGATAAATGTATAGAGGTTAGCATGGAATTACTAGAATTAGAACCAAATAGTGTAGTAGCATATAATAACATATGTTCATCATATATTGCCTTAGGTGGTTATGAAAAAGCAATTGAGGCCTGTAATAAAGCCTTAGAAATAGATCCTAATCATCAATTGGTAAAAAATAATTTGAACTGGGCAAAAAGTAAATTAAACCCATAGTTTTTTAAAGATTAGAAGAAAAAAAACGTTTTTTTATGGAGTCTTTTTATACTGCATTTTTTATCTGGGGTTTTGTATTATTTAAAATTTACTTTAGCGGATCTTACCATTAGAAAATTATAATATTAAAAAATAGACAATCCGGTTAATGTTGTTAATCGTTCTAAAGCAAGCATCCCCAGTTCTGAGTTTCCTTTGGGGTTCAAAGGGGGGCTCCATACAGCAACAGCATATTGCCCTGGGTGCACTGCTACAATTCCTCCACCAACACCACTTTTTCCGGGTAAACCTACTCTATAACTAAACTCACCAGCTTCATCATAAAAACCACAGGTTTGCATTATTGCATTAATACGTTTCACCTTTCTAGGTGATAATATTTGTTCATTATCAAATAATCGTTTTCCGCCGTTGGCGTATATCATAAATGCAGTTGATAGTTCTTTACAAGACATTTCTATAGAACATTGGTAGATATAGAAATCAAGGACGGTTTCAATATCATTTTTAATATTGCCAAAAGATTTCATTAGATTTAATACTGCTGCATTACGGTAACTATATGTTTTTTCGGATAGAAAAACTTTTGGGTTGATATCAATGTCTGTACAGCCAGTGATTTTATGTATGAAATCGAGAAAATCTTTTTTAGGGTTTTTTAATTGAGATATTAAAACATCACAGATTACTAAGGCACCCGCATTTATAAATGGGTTCCTGGGAATTCCATTCTCATATTCTAATTGTACCAAAGAGTTAAAAGGATCTCCAGAAGGTTCTACATCTACACGTTTAAATAATTCATCATCTAATAATGACATTGCCATAGTTAAAGCAAATACTTTCGAGATACTTTGAATAGAAAACCGGTCATTATGGTCTCCAAAATTATAATGACCAGAATTAATACAATACAGATGTATCCCAAATTTTTCAGGCTCAATTTTAGCTAATTCAGGAATATATGAAGCTACTTTTCCGGTATAGTGTATCGACGGGAGTTCTGATTTTATCTCGTTAAGTATTTGTTGATAATCCACAGTATAATTTTTAATTTAATCCAGATAATGCGCTACCCGTTTCTATTTCGTAGGGCTCTTTGTCTTTTTCAAAAATTCTAGCACTTAAATTTCCTTCCAGAGTTATTTTATTGTCATAAACTTTTAACCAACTTCCTTCTCTTAAACCTACCACGGGTTGTGAATTTAGATTATGAAATTCTTTAATTCGAGTTTCTCGGGTTTCTCCTTTATGTGTCGAATTAGGATCAGGGTCAAGATAATGTGGATTAATATTAAATGGGACAATACCTAATGTTGCAAAGTTTGGAGGGTATACAATAGGCATATCATTTGTAGTTTTCATAGTAAGACCACAAATATTACTTCCTGCACTTGTTCCCAGATAAGGTACTCCAGAAAGAACAGCTTCTTTTAATGGCCCTATAACTTCATTTCGATATAATTGATCTACCAATAGAAAAGTATTTCCACCACCAGTATAAATACCTTTAGCATTTTTAATAGCTTCGATAGGATCTGAAAACATATGTATGCTAATTATTCTTTTATTTATTTTTTTAAAAATATTATTGATACCTATGGTATATTCGTCATGAGAAATTCCGCCCGGACGAGCATAAGGTATAAAAAGTATTTCTTCAATACCTGAGTATAAGTTAATTAAAGTGTCTTGTAAATATGCCAAGGGTTCACTTCCGTGAAGTGTAGATGTACTTGCAATAATACAGTTTGCCATTAGATTTTTTTTATAAAAGTAGTTTAACGTTTTCTTATCCGGAAATCTTCTGTGAAAATAAAAAAATGTAGTATCTTAAAAAATAAAATTAACCTCGTTTGTTATGAAGATAAAATTATCTGTTCTTTTTGTTTGCTTTATAGTTAGTACATCTATAGCTCAAATTACTTCAAGAGTTATGATTCATGGGAAAATTAGTGCACCCATTGGAGATGATGTAGAAGGTGTGGTGGTTTATAACCGAAGTACTAATAAAGGTACAATTACTACCAAAGACGGAAAGTTTAAAATAGGTGCTGGTATTAATGATAGGATTGAAGTTGTGGCGATGCAATATCAGAACTTTGTAATACTTGTCGATAAAGGAATAGTAGATACTAAGAGATTAAATATTTTTCTTAATGAATCTGTAAACCAGTTAGAAGAAGTCGTGGTTACCCCATATGACTTAGCAGGTAATGTGTCTGTAGATGTGAAAAAAATAGGATTTAGTCAAAGTGGGATAGGGGATGTAGCAGAAGAAACGTCTTCGAGAATTAATGATACCGATTATGATTTTAGACCAGATGAGTTATCTCCATTAGAAAATAAAGTGTTCTTAGAAGATAGAATGATTAATGGGCTTAATTTTGTCAACCTTTTTAAATTGTTTTATAATACTAAGAAAACCTCTAAAAAGAAAAAATACTCTTCAGATATTGATGTTAGGGTTAGAGATTTATATAATGATGAGTTTTTTAAAGATTATCTGGCATTAGAAATAGATCAAATTAATGATTTTATCTTTTTTGCTGAAGAAAATGGCTTAAATGCAAAGTATTTTGAATCTGGAAAAGAACTCGATCTTTTACAGTTTTTAGCATATCAAAGTAAGCTTTATCATAAGAAATAAAGTAGGCCAAGAAGGAGCTTTTGTAATTTTATCATAGTTATATCGTCTTTGGTAGAGAAGATCTTTGTGTAGTGGTATTGTATAAAGATCATTTCTGATGATATTTATATGACAAGATTACTACTATTTCTACCTCTAATTATTTCATTGCAAACTTTTGGTCAATCTGAAAAACTTCAAGGAAAAATCGTTGCCGATTCGCTACAAGGGTATGCCATTAATATTGTAAATTTCACCAAAGAAATAGGAACAACAAATGATGAACAGGGTTTTTTTGAAATACCTGCAAGTCCAGGAGATTCGATTGTTTTTTCTTCTGTTCAATATCAAATACGATCAATTGTAGTTAAGCAAGATCAGCTTCAGGATAAAAAGATTACAATTGTATTATATCCCATAGTACAACAATTAGAACAAGTGAGGATAAGTACTACAGATCTTTCGGGTAACCTTGATAAAGATGTAGGTATCGTAGAGTTACAACCTTTTGTAGATAATAGGACATTAGGTCTTCCGTTTAGCGATAAACCGCAACCAACAGTTGCTCAAAGAAGAATCTATACTGCGAGAAGTGGGATAATTGATAGACCCATTAATTATCTAAGTGGAAAATTAAAAAAACTAAAAAGGATCAAAGCACTAGAGGATCTTGATAAATTAATACAAAAAGGAGAAACTACTTTTAATACTACCTTCTTTGTAAATGAACTGCAATTACCAGAAGATTTAATAACCGATTTTATGTATTACTGCGCCAAAGATGAATATTTTAAAAACCTTCTTGATAATTCTAAAAGGTTAACACTATTAGAGTTTTTTCAGACAAAGGCAAAATCTTATAAAGAATACAAAGAGCTGGATTAGCTACTTTTTGTTATGGCCTAAAGCTTGATTTCTAAAAAATTATATGAATGCAACATGATTGGATATAGTTTGTCTTTAATAGTGAATTTTAACAACCATAAGTGCAGAAAAAATACGTCACTGTAGTTTTATTTCATTTCCTCTTTCTTTCTGTTTTTTGCCAAAGAAAAATGATAAAGGGGGTAATAGGAAATGATAGTTCAGAAGGGATTCATATCATTAATAAAACAGCCAATCTGTTTACGATTACGAACAAAGAAGGAGTTTTCTTTATAGAAGCAACCATAGGAGATGTGTTTATTATTTCATCTGTTCAATACGATCTAAAGGTTATTGTGGTAAATAAAGATATGTATGACAATAAAGAATTTAATGTTACACTAAAAGAAAACCTTAATGAATTAGATGAAGTAATTGTAGGGGTGCAATTATCAGGTAATTTGAATACTGATATTAAGGATATAAAGACAGAAGAATTGCTTAGCCCTGAAGATGTTGGAATACCTGTTTATGACGGAATTCAGATGGAAGAAATTATACCAATGCATAAAGCAATTATGTTTTATGGAGTGGGGTTTCGGCTAGATATTGAAGCAACTTATAAAAACCTATCCGGGTATTACAAAACCTTAAAAACAACAAGAAAATTGGATAAAGAAAATAATAGTTTAGAGGCTATTCATGATTTTTATGGCAAACAATTTTTGTCCTCAGTATACAACCTTCCCGAAGAGAAAATATATGATTTTTTATTATTATGTATTCAAACTAGTGATATTCAATATGAATTTGGTAAAGAAAATCACAATGTAGTATTAAAAATATTCTTAGATAAACGAAAAGAGTTTGTAGTAAACAAACAATGAATATATTTCTGCGGATAGTTAAATTTTACTAGTAACAGAATAGATTTTAACTCTTTGTTTCTAATGGTAAGAAGTTTGGCATAATTTTTTAATGCATACCATTAAAAATTAATTACATTTAACGCTTTACAAATTTTAGATGATGAATAAAACCTTACTGCTTTTTCTTTTTGTAGTATCTGTTTCACTAAGTTCTTTTACAACTGCACATAAGTTTTATGTAAGTGTAACTCAGGTAGATTATAATGCAAAACAACAGTCGTTACAAATTGTATCCAGAGTTTTTGTTGATGATATAGAAGAACTTTTAAAAGAACGATATGATGAGTCTACTAATTTAGATAAAGATGAAGAAAGCCTGGGAGTAGATAAAAATTTAGCAACATATCTTGGTCAGAAACTACAATTTGTAGTGAATGGAGAAGAAGTTTCTTTTACATTTTTAGGAAAAGAATACGAAGACGATCTTATTATTTGTTATTTAGAAATAGAGAATATTACTTCTTTAAATACTATAGAAATCACAAATCAAGTTTTGATGGATCTTTTTGAAGAACAACAGAATATTGTTCACGTTAAAAAAGGAAATCAACGCAAAAGCCTTATACTTGAAAAAGAAAAAGGCTTGGGGATGTTAAAGTTTAGTGAATAAATCACTAAACTTTTAAAAAACAATTACTTTGCGAAATCATAACATTAAATTCAAAACCATTACAATGAAAAAGATACTTTTAGTCCTTTCGGTGACTTTCTTGATATCGGGTATTTCATATGCTCAAAATCAAGAAGAGGCTAAAAATGTTCGTGAATTAGGGCATACTAATCAGAACAAATTCAAACAAATGTATGACGAGTTTGCAACTCCCAACATGTACAGAACAGGTTCTGGAGCCCCGGGTCCGGCTTATTATCAGCAACAGGCTGATTATAAAATGGATATTGAACTTGATGACAAAAACAAAAAACTATCAGGAAAAGAAACCATTACTTATACTAACAATTCACCTGATGATTTAGAATTTCTTTGGGTGCAATTGGATCAGAATATGCGAGCTAAGGACTCTAAAACTCCATTAATTCAATCAAATGGAGTTGATCCGGCAACAACGCCAGGAGGTTTTTTAAATAAATATCTAGCAGAACCTTTTGACGGTGGATTTAATATTACCGCAGTAAAGGATAGTAATGGAAAACCACTTAAATATACAATCAATAGAACCATGATGCGTGTAGAGATGTCTAAAGATTTAGCATCTGGCGAGAAATTTGTATTCTCAATTGATTGGTGGTATAATATTAATGATCATGTAAATGGTAGAGGTAGATCTGGATATGAAGAGTTTGAGGATGGAAATAGAGCATATGTTATCGCTCAGTTTTACCCCCGTATGGCAGTGTATAACGATGTTGAAGGGTGGCAAAATCACCAGTTTTGGGGTAGAGGAGAGTTTGCATTACCATTTGGTAACTTCGAAGTAAATATTACTGTTCCTGCAGATCATATTTTAGACGGAACCGGAGTATTAGTAAATAGAAAAGAAGTATTTACAAAAGACATGATGAGCCGCTATGAAGCAGCAAAGAAATCATATAATGAGCCAGTTGTTATTGTAACCCAAAAGGAAGCTATAGCAAAAGAAAAAACATTTTCAGAAAAAAAGAAAACATGGAAACTAAAAGCCGAAAATGTACGTGACTTTGGTTTTGCTACTTCCAGAAGGTTTATTTGGGACATGATGGCTGTTAAAATAGGAGGAAAAGATATAATGGCGGTATCGATGTATCCAAAAGAAGGAAATCCTCTTTGGGAAGATTGGTCTACAAAAGTAGTAGCCAGTACATTAAAATCGTATAGTCGAATGACCTTCGATTACCCATATCACAAAGCCATCTCTGTACATGCAAAAAATCAAGGTATGGAATACCCTATGATTTGCTGGAATTACGGAAGACCAAAGCCTGATGGGAGCTATAGCGATCGTGTAAAATATGGAATGATGAGTGTAATTATCCACGAAGTAGGCCATAACTTTTTCCCAATGATTGTGAATAGTGATGAACGCCAATGGACCTGGATGGATGAAGGTCTTAATACTTTTGTGCAATATGTGGCAGAACAAGATTTTGGAGAATGGTATCCAAAAGCATTAGGGAATGATAAAAAATACCCATCTCGTCGTGGGCCAGCAAAAAAGATTGTACCGTATATGAGTGGAAATCAAAATTTCTTATCTCCAATTATGTCTCAATCTAATAATATTCACCAATTCGGACCTAATGCATACTCAAAACCAGCAACAGGCTTAAATATCCTAAGAGAAACCGTAATGGGAAGAGATCTTTTTGATTATTCATTTAGAACATATTCTCAACGATGGATGTTTAAACACCCAACACCAGAAGACTTTTTTAGAACTATGGAAGATGCTTCTGCTTTTGATTTAGATTGGTTTTGGAGAGGATGGTTCTATACCACAGATTATACCGATATTGGAGTAAAAGAAGTGAAGAAATTTGTAGTTTCTAAAGAACCAAATAAAAGAGTAAAAGAATATGCAGCATCTGTAGGTGCTAAAGTGGAAGACCTTGGACCACTTGTATATATGGTTAAAGAGGGAAGCGAAGAATATGAAACGATTAAAAAGAATGGAAATATTATTAGTGATGCTAAAACCTTAAAAGCATATCTAATGGATAATTTTTCTGTTAAAGATCGTGAAAAACTTAAACAACCTAAGTTTTTCTATGAGATTACCTTTGAAAAACCAGGTGGACTTGTAATGCCACTAATCGTAGAATATACCTATGAAGATGGCACAACAGAGACAATAACATACCCTGCAGAAATATGGAGAAAAAATGATGTTGAGGTAAAAAGAGCAGTAGCTTCTGAGAAAGCAATTTCTAAGATAGTAGTTGATCCTAAACAAGAGACGGCAGATATCGACACCTCTAATAATAGTTGGCCTCAAAGAAAGAAGCTAGGGAAATTTGAACAATTTAAAAACAAAGTAAAAGGGCAGTAATCTGTTGTTTTACAAAAGATAAATAAAAGCCGTCCCGGAAGTCTTTTCGGGATGGCTTTTTTACACAATATTGATTATATTTGCATTGTTATGACAACTCTACCTTTATTTATTAGCGGAACCGAAATTGCCTTTATTGTTTTTATATTGGTTATGGTTTTTGGAGCAGATAAGATTCCTGAGATTGCACGAGGATTGGGTAAAGGAATGCGTATCGTTAAAGATGCAACCAATGATATCAAAACCGAAATTACCAAAAGTGCAGAAAAACATGGTATTGATACCGATATTCCTACTTCTATTACATCTGATATAAAAAAGGAGATCGACCAGGTCAAAGATGACATTGATAAAGTTACTGGTCCAATAAAACGCAAATTCTAAATTGCAATATCCTTTCATAAACTTGTTTTTTTGTTTATTTCTCCTTGTAAATTCTGATTAATATTCAAAAAAATGAATATTTTTTTGAAACATTTTCATTTTTAATAACAAAAGATTAAATACCCCGTAAACACTGACTTTTTACAAGGCTTTAGTAACTTTTTTTAGTCTTATGCAAGCATAATATTGATCTTTTTTCTGATTATATGATAATTTAATTGCTAAATATTTAAATATAATTTAATACATTAGCTGAGAAATCATTAAAATGATAATTATTTGTAATTTTTGCAAAATTGTCATTTATCAACTTTTTACACACAAACTCTTAAAACTTATTCTAAAAATGAAAAAGATTACTCTTCTAACTTTAGGACTAATTCTTGTGTTTTCTTGCTCTAAAGAAAACCCTAATGAAATTGTAGAACCAAATTCAGGAATTTCTGAATCTCAAAAATTACTTTCTGTATCACAAGTTAATAGGTATATCGAAGGTGAATTAAAACAAAATGGTGATGTAAACTGGATGAAAGCACCTTCTACCGTATTATGGAGTGCTGTAGTACACGGTGGAGAAGTGTTAAGTGTTGGTTTTGGAGAAAAAGGAGAAAGTTTCTCTATCCAAAGATCATCAAGACTAAATGATGCTAGAGAAAATGTATATAATATTATACAGTCTAAAGAAGGAGCAAGTAAGTCTAATTCTGTAATATCTGCCGATGAAATACTTAATGTAACCGATGTGAAAGTTACTAGTTTAGAAACCATAAAAGCTTTACAAAAGGCACATCAAATTCGTTACTTAGACCCAATTGGTTATGGTTTTTATCTACAAGAAGATAATTCAAACCAACAGAAATCTGCGGGATGTAGTAAAAGTGGACAATCTATAAATAGCGGGGATTATAGAGTAATTTCACCTAATGCACGATTACCTTGGAATTTTGACATTCATAAAGTACCACAGGCTTGGAATTATAGTACTGGGGCAGGTATAACTGTTGGTTTGATTGATACCGGAATTTCTGCAAGTCAGAATTTACTTGGTAGTGGATTTAATGATGGGGCTTCTAATGGAAGGTTTGTACAACGATTTGGTACTTTTATCGACTCTCCGTGGTGGTGGTCTAATAACTTAGATGGCCCAAATGATAAGTGTGGGCATGGTACTTCTATGGCATCAGCAATTGCATCACCTCGTAATGACGATTTTATGCCAGTTGGAGTAGCGTATAACTGTAATTTGGTTGCCTATAGAGGAACAGAAGATGTTGTACTAAATGATTATCATGAGCGTAAAGGAGTAAGTAATGCTTTAAAAGCATTAGGAAATAGGGGAGATGTTAAGATTATTTCTATGTCTGTTGGGTATCCCTGGTCTATTGGTAATGTAAAAGATGCTGTAAGGTATGCTTATGGCAAGGGTAAAATGATTGTTGCTGCAGGTGGAACATCTACCACCTTTACAAATTGGTACGGAGTTATTTTTCCCGCAAGTATGTCTGAAACTGTTGCAGTTACGGGAATAAAAGATAATGGATATAATCGTTGTAACATCTGTCATGATGGTAGTAAAATTGATTTTACTATTGTGATGGAGAGAGCAGGAAACTCTAATAGAAATGTACCTGTATTAGGATTTAATACAGGAATACAAACTTATGTAGGAGGATCTTCTGTAGCAACGGCTACCACAGCAGGAATTGCTGCTTTGGTATGGGCACGTAATCCTAATATGACCAGAGCTCAAGTGCTTGATAAGTTAAAAAGAGCAGGAGAGTTTTACCCTAATCGTAATAGTAAATTTGGATATGGTAATATTGATGCCTTAAAAGCGGTTCAATAAAACAGATGAAATATAAAACATAAGGCTGTGGTATTTAGATGCCATAGCCTTGTGTTTTTGTAAAAGTTATAGTACTCTACTAATCGTTAACCCATCTCTAATGGGTAATAATACAGTTTCTATTCGTTTATCTTCGATCAAAAGCGTATTGTATTCCAAAAGAGCTTTGGTAGAAATATCCTCTTCTTCAACTTTTTCGATTACTTTACCATTCCATAATACATTGTCTGATAAAATTACACCGCCAGAATTCATTTTATTAATAACCAATTCAAAATAAGTAGGATAGTTAGGTTTGTCGGCATCTATAAACACCAGGTCAAATTTGATATCCAAATTTGGGATAATTTTGGTAGCATCACCAATATGTTGATGAATTTGTTTTCCATAATCAGAAAGGTCAAAATATTTTCTTTGAAAATCTTCTAACTCCTCATTAATGTCAATGGTGTGTAATTCTCCATCTTTTTGAATTCCTTCAGCCAGACATAAAGCAGAATACCCTGTATATGTTCCTATTTCTAATATGTTTTTTGGGTGAATAAGCTTGGATAACATACTAAGAACACGTCCTTGATATGGGCCACTAAGCATTCTGGGTTGTAATATTTTTTGATACGTTTCACGATTTAGTTGTTGTAATAATTGGGGTTCTTTTTGAGTATGATCTACTACGTAAGTATCCAGTTCTTCGGGAATAAAATGCATATGATTCGCTTTCTTGCAAATCTAGAAAATTAAGATGAGATCTCTTGTTAAATTGAAAAAGCTAGTATTTATTTGATTACTTAAATACTAGCCATACACGAAATTGATTTAGTATATATTGAAAACCAAATCTAAGGGATAATACTAATGCATAATATACATACAAGCTCCATCTACGCAAAACCCATTCTGATGCCCATTTCCTGATTGACATGCTGAATCACTGTTGCATTCGGAAGAACCATGTTCATCTCCACCAAGAATTGATGATTGTGCATTTTTGTTTAATTTTTTAATCCCTTCAAAAGCTTTTCATTATCAAACTATTGTATTTATACAATGAATGTCCTGGATAGCCTAAATGTTACATTAGAATTTATTTTTTACATGATTTTGAAATGATTTTATAAAATACAAAAGGCAAAACAATTTGTATGTTTTAACAAATTGTTTTGCCTTTTGTATATAGTATTACTAATTAGCTTAGAAGCAAACGCAACGACCACCACTTAACATACCTCCACTACAGTGAGGATCTGATCCACATTGTCCTGGTCCATCACCACAACATTCGATATCACCGCGACCTCCACAATCAGATGCTGGTTTTGGTTTACCTCCATGAATAGTTTTTTGAGTTTCTTTTGCTAATTGTTTTGCTCCTGCTAATTTTAAAAGTTCTTTTTTCATGTGAAAAGGTTTTAAGATTTTTTCCTTAAGCTATTATAGACATTCAAGGTTTATGTCTTTACTACATGAAAATAACGATGTTTTTCTAAAATTAGTATGTTGTGTAGGGTGTAACAATCAGATTTACAGTGTTTAATGTTTGTTTTTATGTTTTGTTATTACAAAACATAAATGATGTATTTTTTGAATAACTTTACTTTAAAATTTTATCTATTAAATCCTGTTTCGCTTTTTCATTATCTCCAAATAACCAGCGTAAAACATTATCTTCCCAGATGTCGTCATATTCTTCTGTAGTTATAATATTACGATCCAGTGCTAAATCCAGAATTTTCCCTGGATAGGATGATTGAGGTGCACTTTCCATTTCTCCCAATGGGTAAGGGTCATCTAGTCCCATAATTACTTGATTACTGCCTTGTCGGTCTACAGTTAGTTTTAATGAATCTGTGTCATGTACTAGGGTGTCAAAATAAATGTTAGGATGTCCCACAGCTTTTCGAGGATGTTGTTTCCCCTCAAACAAGTCTGGTCTTCCGTCAAATCCTTGAATACGTCTTCCTAAATTCATTTGTGCTAATTGTCCTCCATGCGCGAAGCAAGTTCTTATATTGGGATAGCGACTTTGCATTCCGTTAAGAGTATAAAAATGATAAGCGTCACCACATTGTGCAAGCATCCAGACCAAATGAAAACGCCAGGAAACATTTTCTAATTTAATCATTTTATCACCATCATAAGGGTGAACTTCTATAGCTAATTTATATTTGTCTGCTAGTTCAAAAATCGGATCATTTTCTTCATCAAAAATACATCGCCACTGCCCGATAGAATCCATAAAGTGAGTAGGTAAGCATAGTACATGCATTCCTAATTCTTCTACACAACGCTCCATTTCCCATAGTGCTCCGTTAATGAATCCGGGGTGTATAACAAAACCACAAGAGAACTTATCTGGGTGATCTTGTTGTACGTGGGCATTAAAATCATTTTGAAATCGTAATGCATGTTTCATTTCTTCTAGACGTAAACCGTTACCATATAATTGAGAAAGGTTTAATACTACTGCATGATCAATTTTGTTATGCTCCATCCACTCTAATTTTTCATCTAAGAAAAAACTAGAATGAGTAACCGGGCGTTTCCACCCTTTTTGTAACATGTACTTACGCTCATCATCTACCCAAAAAATCTCTTTGTCTTTCATAAACTGAGGAATCTCTTCTGGGTATGGCAGTAAATGTGAATGACCGTTTATGCGAAGTTTTCTTTTCATTATAGATGTTATCCCTGTTGTTTGTACAGGAATCTTTTTAATTAGGTTATTATTTTTTCTTTTTTGGGGCATCCATTACACTTCCACAATTCGAACAAGTGCATTTTGTCTTATCACTATAATATGTATCAAAAATTATAGGCATATCAGTTTCTATATTATCCAATGCAAATTTTTCTCTATATAGTTGGGTATTACAGTTTTCGCAATACCACTCCAGAGCATCCAGCATTTTTTCTTCTCGAGGATATTCAATTACCAGACCTACGGTGTTTGCTCCTCGTTGTGGAGAATGAGGGACTTTGGGTGGTAATAGATAAATGTCACCTTCTTTGATATGAACATCTTTGGGTTCACCATTATCTATTATTTTTAAAACCATATCTCCTTCTACCTGATAGAAAAACTCTGGTGTTTCATTATAATGATAGTCCTTTCTGTTATTAGGTCCCCCAACAACCATTACAATAAAATCTCCGTCTTTCCATACACATTTATTACCAACAGGAGGTTTTAGTAAATGGCGATGTTCGTCTATCCAGGCTTTAAAATTTAATGGTGAAACTAGATTGCTCATATGCTTGTTTTAATTTAGATGTGTTGTTTATTCTATAGCATAAATACTATCATTATAATCTACACTATTGATTAGTATTTTGTATTAAATTTAATTATTTTGATTGTTATTTTGTAATAACAAATAGTTAACTATAAAGACTTTGTTCTTCCTCCATCAACAGGAAGATTTATTCCGTTGATATAGGATGCAGCTTCGGATGCCAAAAATGCTACAGCATAAGCTATTTCCTGCGGTTTGGCAAATCGTTTTGCCGGCACCTCATTTTTCATAGTATCAGAAGCTTCTTCTATTGATTTCCCTAGTTTTGTTGCTTTATTATTAATGATTTCATTTAGTCGTTCTGTTGCCGTGGCACCGGGCAACACATTATTTACGGTAATTCCAAATGCACCAAGTTCATTAGCTAATGTTTTTGACCAGTTTGCTACTGCGCCACGAATGGTATTAGAAACACCTAGTCCATTTAATGGTTGTTTTACAGAAGTTGAAATAATGTTGATTATTCTTCCGTACCCTTCTTTCTTCATTCCCGGTACTACAGTTTGCGCCAAGATATGATTGCATTTCAAGTGTTGTGTAAAGGCACGTTCGAATTCTTCTAGAGAGGCATTAAATACTGGCCCCCCGGCAGGCCCTCCTGTGTTATTTACTAAAATATGAAAAGCTCGCCCTGTAGCAGAAATTTTTTGCTGTAGGCTTTCTGGATTCTGAAAATCTGCAACGATATAAGTATGTGATTGCCCTTGATCTGTTGTTAATTCTGTTAGAACGTGTTGAAGTTTTTCTTCATTCCTGGCAACTAAGGTAACATTAGCTCCTAATTCGGCCAATTGTTTAGCAGATGCTTTTCCTATACCTTGAGTACTCCCACAAACTAATGCATTTTTATGAGTTAGACCTAGATTCATTATGGATATTTTTAAAATTTATATTATTCTTTAATATTGTATACAAACATTTTTAGGTTCAGTAAAAAATCTCAGCGCTTCAAATCCACCTTCTCTACCTACACCAGAATCTTTTGTACCTCCAAATGGGGTACGTAAATCACGCATCATCCAGGTGTTTACCCAAACAATACCAGCTTGTATGTGCTTTGCTAAATACATACTTCTATTTAAATTATTTGTCCAAATTGTGCACGATAATCCGTAGCGAACATTATTTGCCATGGCTAGAGCTTCATCATCATTATCAAATGGCATAATCGTAACAACGGGTCCAAAAATTTCTTCTTGTGCCAATCTGCAATCTGTAGTATTAATTTCGATAATGGTTGGTTGTAAATAATACCCTTTTTCATATCCATTTACCGTTACATAATTACCACCGCAGAGAATAGTACCACCTTCTTCTTCTGCTATATCGATATATGATTTCACTTTTTCCAAATGTGATTTTGAAACTAGTGCGCCTAAGTTAGTTTCGGGATCAAGAGGAGCACCAACTTTTAATGCTTTGGTTTTTGCAATAAAATCAGTTTTGAATTTATCATAAATCGTTCTTTCTATAAATATTCGGGAGCCGCAAAGGCATATTTGTCCTTGATTTGCAAATGATGATCTTAGCGTTGTATTAAGCATTTTATCATAGTCACAATCTGCAAAAATGAGATTAGGGTTTTTACCTCCCAACTCCAGAGATAATTTTTTAAACATAGGAGCAGCAGTTTTGGCAATATGTGCTCCTGTTGCCGTTCCTCCTGTAAAAGAAATAGCTTTAATGTTTGGGTGTTCTATAATGGCTTGCCCGGTAGTATTTCCTAATCCATGAACAATGTTTAAAACACCTTTTGGTAAACCTGCTTTAGTGCAGATATCGCCAAGTAAATAAGCTGTCATTGGTGTAATTTCACTAGGTTTGGCTACTACAGTATTACCAGCTGCTAATGCCGGAGCAATTTTCCATGTAAATAAATAGAGTGGTAGATTCCACGGAGAAATACAACTCACTACACCGATAGATTGTCTTAGGGTAAAGTTAATAGCATTTAAACCTGTGCTTTCATGCGCTTCGCTTGCAAACTGTGTAATTGCATTAGCAAAAAATTGAAAGTTAGAAGATGCTCTTGGGATATCTACACTGGTAGATAGGCTTAAAGGTTTGCCATTATCAATAGCTTCTGCTTGGGCAAGTTGATCCAGATTTTCTATTATCAATGATGCTATCTTAGCTAAGATTTCGCTACGTTGTTGTAATGGGGTTTCTGACCAGGTAGGAAATGCTTGAGCTGCAGCGTCATAAGCGATCTGTACATCTGCTACCGAAGAATTAGGAATTAAACTATATATAGCACCAGTAGATGGGTTGTAATTATCAATCCACTGATCTTGAACAGGAGCTTTGAACTCCCCGTTAATATAGTTTTTAATTTTTTTCATGCGTTCTCAATTTTTTTAATTAACTGAAAATGTATTTTAGTTGCTCGGCAGTTTGTTTTAAATCTCCCGTATAAGTTTGAATTTCATTTTCATTAAATCTAGCCGAGGGACCAGAAGTACTTATTGCGGCAATAAACTTTCCTTTTATACTAAAAACAGGAACAGCAACACATACTAGTCCTATTTCATTTTCTTCCAGATCCAAAGCAAAACCATTGTTTTTAATATTCTCAACTTCGGTGATTAATTTTTGTTTATCGGTTATTGTGTTTTTAGTGACTGACTCTAAATCAAGATTTTTAATAATTTTTTTGTAATCGTGTTCTACAAATGCAAGCATAATCTTTCCTAATCCAGTACAATGAAGAGGTTTTTCTGTGCCAATTTGTGAGTTGATTTGTAAATCATGCCTTCCTACAACTTTGTCTAAGAAATATACTTTCTGATTTTTGTAAATAGCTAAATGAGCGGTCTCACCAGCACGTTTTACCAATTCTTCCATAAAAGGTCTTGCCTTGGATATGAAATTTTGATTAATGCTTACTTTTTGCCCTAATTCGAATAATTTAAGCCCCAATCTATACTTGCCGTTTTCTGTGTTTTGTTGAATTACATTAAGGGCTTCCATAGTTGCTAACATCCTGTATACCGCACTTTTATTGGTGTGCATTAGTTTTGCAATTTCGGTAACACCTAATTCTATTGTATCTGTCGAAAAGCAGTCTAGAATATTGAATGCTTTTTCAACCGAAGTGTTTAGAATTTTTTTTTCTATGGCATTACTCATGATTATCTTGATTTTTTAGAGATTACAAACTATTTAGTTTTGTTTTTTATAGGCAACTACCTTTATTTCTATCAATAAATGAGGGTGAGGTAATTGATGCACGGCTATAGTAGTCCTTGTTGGGCCGTCATAATCAAAATATTGAGCATAAACCTCATTATACCCTCCAAAATCGTTCATATTGACTAAAAAAGAAGTGACATCAACAATATCTTTTAGGGTTGCATCTTCTTCTTTTAAAATATCATTAATGTTTTCTAAAACAGCTTTTGTTTGTGCTTTGATATCTAAATTTGTCGTACCAAATTCATCTACTTCTACTCCTTCGAATGAATTATCTGGCCTTCTGGAACTTGTGCCAGAAACAAATATAAAATCTCCAACACGTTTTACATGTGGAAACTTACCTCTTGGAGTGGCTTTACCTTGTATTAGTTTTCCTTTGTTCATGGTTAATAGTATTGAAATATTAATGTTGCGTATAGTGCATCTATAATTTTCGTTTTTTGTTTAGAAAAACTTACGTTTTCCGGTTCTTGTTTTAAGTATCATACTTATTTTAATCCTGCAATTTTATCTTCTTCAAGTATTTCACTAGTTTCTTGTTGTACTTGATCAAATATGCTTTTTAAATCTTTTGAAGTGTTAATTTCATGATCTGCAATTAGATTTAGTAAAGCTTTGTCTTGTGCTCTCCCTATTTTCATGGCTTTGGCATACCCAATATTTTCATCAAAAGTGACCATAGAATATTTTGAGAAATAGATGTCGGGAAATGTTTTTTCTAAATCCATTTCTAATTTTCTTTTTTCTTTAAACAAGGGATTAGCTACATGATCTCGCATCTCGAAGTAATTATCGATTGCTAAATCTGCAATAGCATCTGTATCTTCTTTTCGTGCTTTTTGATATGCTTTAAAAGTAGCACTCCAATCTCCCTGATGTTGTTCTAAAATTTCATCAAAAACCACAACATCTTCAAAAGAAGCGTTCATTCCCTGACCATAAAATGGTACAATTGCATGGGCAGCATCCCCAATTAATAGTGTTTTCCCTTTGTAGCACCACGGAGAGCATTTTACAGTGCCTAATGCTCCTGTTGGGTTGTTAAAAAACTCGTGGTCAATATCTGGAATTAAATCAAGAGCATCAGGGAATTGTGTTTTAAAGAATTCGGTAACTTTTTCAATATTGGTTAGATTATTGAAATTGTATTCACCTTCATCATAAGATAAAAATAGGGTTACCGTAAAACTGCCATCTAAATTTGGTAAAGCTATAAGCATATATTCACCACGGGGCCAGATATGCAAATGATCCTTACTTATTTGATGGTTTCCTATCTTGCCTGCGGGAATTTCTAATTCTTTATAACCATGTGTTAGATAATTCTGAGAGTAACTGAACAGGAATTTTTTTTCGAGATAATAACTCTTTCTAAGAGCAGAACCTGCACCGTCTGCTCCAAAGATAATATCTGCATGTACTTCAGACTTTTCTTTGGTCGTATAACATTTAAATTTTGCAACTGTATTTTCGATGTCGACACCAGTGCATTTTTTGTTAAAATGTATAGTTACATTCTCGTATTTTTCTGCTTCAGTTAGCAGTAACCCGTTTAAACCTCCTCTAGAAATAGAATTGATGTATTTTCCTTTTCTTCCAGAATAGTTAGAGGCAAATGTATTTCCTTCAATATCGTGAATTAATCTACCATACATCGGGATGCAAAACGGAGTTACTTTATCTTCAATACCAACCATTTTCATGGCTTTTAAACCTCGATCAGATAATGCGAGATTGATAGAACGCCCTGCAGAGATATCGGTAGTTCTTAAATCAGGCCTGCTTTCATATACAGTTACCCTGTATCCTCTTTGTGCCATTCTTAATGCTAAGAGAGAGCCGCATAGACCTGCACCAATGATGAGTATATTTTCTTCTTTTTGCGTCATACCAATGTTTTTAATATTTCGGTCATTCGATATACATCTTCAAAACTATTGTATAGCGGTGTGGGAGCACAACGAATAACATCGGGTTCTCGCCAATCTGTAATAATATGATGATCAGTAAGTTGTTGATGTAAACTTTTATCTGCATTTTTAACCTGAATAGATAATTGGCATCCTCTTTCCTCTGGATTAGTGGGAGTAATGATTCTGATTCTATGGGTATCTATCTCGTTAATTAAGAATTCGAAATAAGCTGTTAGTGCTTTGGACTTTTCTCTTAAAGCATCCATTCCTACCTCATTAAAAATATCTAGAGAAGCTTTAATCGCTGCCATAGATAGAATAGGAGGGTTGCTTAATTGATATCCTTCTGCGCCAGGCATAACATCAAATTCCTGACGCATGTTAAAACGAGTGTTTTTATTGTGACTCCACCAACCGGAAAAACGTTTTAGATCTTTATTATATGCATGTTTTTCATGAACAAATAAACCTCCAAGGCTTCCAGGACCAGAATTTAAATATTTATAGGTGCACCATGCAGCAAAATCAACTCCAGAATCATGTAATTCTGGTTGGATATTGCCAACACCATGTGCCAGATCAATACCAACCATACAGTTTTTGGCATGTCCTAGATTGGCAATTTTCTTGAGATCCAAATATTGACCGGTATAATAATTAACGCCTCCAATTAATAATAAAGCAATTTCGTCGCCTTGTTGATCAAGAATAGTTTCTAAGTCCTCTAGTCTCAATAATTCTTCACCAAGGCGTGGTTTCCATTCTACTAATCCTTCTTTGGGATCAAAACCATGAAATCGTAATTGAGACTCTACTGCATATCGATCGGAAGGAAATGCATCACTCTCTATTACAATTTTATATTTAGTTTTATTAGGTTGATAAAAAGATACCATTAACAAATGTAAATTGGTAGTTAACGTATTCATGATAACTACTTCTAGAGGTTTTGCACCGACCACTTTTGCCATAGTATCTGTTAAAAACTCATGATATGGCATCCAGGGGTTTTTGGCCTCAAAATGGCCTTCTACACCATAATTAGCCCAATCCTCAAGTTCTTGCTCAATGTACTTTTTTGTAGTTTTTGGTTGTAACCCCAAAGAGTTACCGCACATGTATATCCAATCGTTTCCGTTATCGTCTTTTGGAATATGAAACTGATCTCTGTATTGTGCTATTTTATCTTTTTGATCAAGCTCTTTTGCGTATACTAAACTAGCTTTTGATGCTATGGTCATTTTGAGTGTTTTAATAATTGAAACAGTGTTTCACTAATTTACAAAAATAAAATGATACTAAAAGCAATAAATTTAATTTTGATATGTATAAGATCAAATTAGAAGAAATACTATGTATTCTTCAATTAGAATTAAACTCTGTAAAAGAAATATTAAAATAAGGTATGCGAAGTATTACAAAAGACTTCGAAGAGGCGTGATGATTACTTACGGTTTTTAGTCGGCAATTACTTCAATTTCTGTGAAATAAAGTTTTCGATTTCCTTCATGCAGCTTATGAGTTTTAGCAATTTTAATACCATTAAAATTCTGATAATTTTCCCAGGTCGTGATCATAGAAGGTTCTGGTTGGTTATTTTTTCGAAATACCCATTCTTTGATGCTAAAATCTCCTTCAAAATAAAAATCATAAGCATCCCCAGGGGTATATCCTCCTTTGTTATACACTATGGTTAATTTTTGCATTTCGATATTACTTATAGGAGCGATGGCTTTTACTTCATGTTTTGAAGTAAAACTTGCTGCATCCCAAACAAGATTGAAAGGAGCTAATAACCAGTATTTATCATTAATAAATCTTTGATCTGCTTTAGCAGAAGTGCTGTCTAATTGAGTTCTGTTATAGGTTATGGTGTCCTGCTCAGAGGTTAAGGTCACTATATCATTTTTGGGTTTCCAACTCCAGGATCTATGATAATGACTACTGTCTCGATCAACATTAAAGGTGAATTTAATTTCTTTTACCTTATCCCAATGCTGTAAACCATTGGCATTAGCAATTGCTTCTGCCGTTGTTGGTATTTTCTTTTTATTCTTATTTACCACAGGCTCTGGGTCTCTAACTTCTATATCCTCTTCGTATGTATTTTCTTTTTTAGTGTTGTTGTTACATGCGACACATAATAAAATAGATGATAATACTATTAAGGCTTTTTTCATTGTGGGTTATTTTTGGCTAAAATATAAAAAGAAAAACCTTGCTAATCGAGATTAACAAGGTTTTAGGTTTTAAAAAGATAGAGAAAATTACTCTACAACCAAAGTGTATTGAGGGGTTTTGTTTAAAGGACAAAAATATTTGTAAGTTCCTTTTTGTAATGCAACTGTTTGAGAACTTTCAGTTTTTCCTTCGGCTACTACTTTAGTTACATATGCTGTTTTGATATGATTTTCGGCATTAGAAGCATCCTTTCCTTCTGGAACTAGTACAAAACCAACATCTGTTCCTGCTTGGTTGTTGGTAATATTGAATACATAGCTTCCTTCTGATAGTTTTATTTCTTTTTGAGTGAATTCCCCTTTAGTCTGCTCTAAAGAAACATTTTTTACTTTTTGTGCTTGTGCACTAAAGGTGATTGCTAAAATAAATGAGAATACTGTAATTAACTTTTTCATGATTTTGATACTTGAATTTAAATTGTTTTGAAATTATTTTTTTAAACCCCACAGAGATACCGATCGAGTTTGATATCGATCTGTGAGGTTCAATCGGGGGTAATTAGACTTCGGTAGTTTCTAGTGGTTGTGCAACTGGAAAATCTACAGGAACCTGGGTTGTGCTATGTATATAATTAGAAATTGTTTTATCTCCTACTAATACGATAGTATCTATTAAGTTTCCTTTAGAATATCCAGCATTTAAAAAATTATTTACAACACCCTGATTAGCTCTACCTCTATTTTCTGTAATATTTTTGGCTAATCCAGCTAATGCATTCAGTTTAGTGTCGAAAGAAGCACGACCAGCTCTAAGTTCTAAAATTTGCTCATCGGTAAATCCGTTCATTTTTCCTATAGCTGTATGGGCAGATAAACAATAAATACAATCATTTACCTGGCTTACGGCTAAATTCACTACTTCTTTTTCTTTAGCAGAGAGTGATGTTTTTGCATTTGAAAAGTTTAGGTAATTTTCTAGTGCTGTATCACTATGGGCATAAGTGGCATATAGATTTGGTACGAATCCTAGTGCTTTATTTAGATTATCAAATATTGCTTGATTACCAGCATTTACTTCTTCTCTTGTTGGTACATTAAATGTGCTCATAATATAATTGTTTTAAGTTATTTTATTGAAATTGAAACCTTTTTGGGTTTCTGTTGTTTTGTTTTAAATTACTGAGGCAAAGATCGTGTTGAAATAAGCGGGATAGAATAGTGGTTTTTCCCGATTGCTTGTCAAATTTTCCCGATCTATTTTAATACTTATCTTTTCGCGAAAGATTTTTTGGTATCACAATAAAAATCATGAATAGCTTTTTGCTCACAATGTGTTTTTGGATGAATAGCAGCGGCTATTTTTTTTCTTCCTTGGCTAAAAATTTCAATTAAATTGAAAATTGATTTATGTTGTACTGTCATTTTTATAGTGTTTTAAATTAACAATGCAAAGATGCGCCATAGAAGAAGGGAAAGAAATGGTAGTTTTTCCCTGAGACTTGTCGATTTTTCCCGGACATAAAAAAACACCTCTATTATAAAGAGGTGTTGGGTACTTTTTTTTGAATACTATAGATTAGTATCTAATCACTTTAGAGTTAAAAAAACTTGACTTCTTTTCTTCTCATCCAAAGAATAACAGCACTTAATACAAAAGTCACTACAGCCGTAATGAAGAGAATTCCGCCATCATTATTAATTTCAATGCCTAGTTTGGTTAAATGCATCATGATGGCTCCTCCTATAATACCAAGGGTTAACATTGCGCCAATCCACGCTGTTTTGGGTATTAATAATAAAACTCCGGCGATTAGTTCGGTTATCCCTGTTCCTATTCGTCCATAAGGTTCTAATCCGACTTTTGTGAATATGTACACACTATCTGGATGAGCAGTAAATTTAAATCTTAGTGTTTGAATTAAGATCAATGCTACGACGATTCGTAACAAGAGGGGTAGAATCTTTTTCATGTTAGGTTGTTATTTGTTAGCTTCATAGTGTGGTAAACACGTTACAAAACACCGGGTAAAGCGTCGATTTTCCCATTAAAAGTATTCTTTCTTGAGATAATATACAATTCTTCTAGATTATTATCTTTTCTAAATTGATGAATTAACTCTGGTAACTTCTCATTAAGAAAAGCTTTAAAAGACTTAGGATCATTGCTTTGATTGGCTCCTCTACGTATAGTTTTTAAGTAAGTTGAAGTTAGAATTTGCAGGTTGCTTCTCTCTGAAAGAAACAATAAATGATCGTTGTTTTGGTTTGCTTTTTGAATTTGATTCTTGAAACTAATTTCGTTTGTAGCAATAAGATCATTATTAAAATTGCTAAAGCTATTTGTATACACAACTTCTTCTGCATTTTTATTGAGGTATACAGTCTCTAATTGGTCTTCATATATTATTTGAGCATTACTTATCGAGAGAGAGAGAAATAAAATGCTAAATATTGCTGTTTTGATTGCGCGAATTGAACTTTTCATATCTAATATACTTTATCCGAAAACACTTCGGTAAGTTGTTTTATTTTTAGGATACAAAGTTGGGGCAAAAACGAATACTAATATATGGATTTTTTTCCCATATTCTTGTCAATATTTCCCTTCGGATTCTGGTTTTAATTGTTTTTTAAACTCTGAAGGAGAAAGAGATGTATGTCTTTTAAACATTCTGCTAAGATGAGATGCATCTTCAAAACCGATTTCATATGCAATCTCTTTAGCAGATTTATCAGTATAGATAAGTAGGCGTTTGGCTTCTAAGATTATTCGATCATGAATAATTTGCAGAGGACTTTTCTCAAATTTCGCGAAATTATTTGATAACGTTTTAGGGGATTTAAATAGTTGTTGAGCATAAAAACCAACTGCATGTTCTTTTCTAAAATGGGTATCAACCAGGATGTTGAAATTTCTGATCAAATCTACCTGATCTCCAAGATTATTATAATTGCTTTGTTGTTTGATAAGACGTGTAGTCGTTATTATAAATCTTGCCATTAGCATGCGTAACATTTCTGCCTGTATTGTATCTACTGTATCTAATTCATCCAGAAAAACCTTATGTAATTGATCTAATTTATTTTGTTCTTTTACATTTAATTCTACAATAGAGATAGTGGTGTTACCATAAAAAAGTACTCCGACACAGCTTACTTCTTTATCATGATCTTTGATACAATAAAAATCCCTGTTAAACTGATATACTAAGATATCTGATCCATCAATAAATTTAAAATATTGATTAGGAGTTAACACTATAATTTTATTTTTTTTGACTGTTGTAGAAATTCCATCAATCTCTATACTAATATCAGTACCTCTAACCCAGATAAAAGTATATAATCCTACAAGTTTTGATGTTGCATAGGACTGTAATAATTCTTCGTTGGCAATTTTTAATACAGCACCGGTCGAAAATTCTTTAAATTCTTTTATCATATAGGATAGGTCGTTGTTTATATGATTGTATTACAAATTAATGTAAAAGATTTAAGCTCGTGGTTTTTACCTTATTGGTAAGCTTTTTAGAGTATTGGAAATTTGTAGAATGTGTTTTTCTCGAAACAGAGAAACAATATGGGAGTTATCGATATTCGTATAAAGAAGATCGACTATAATGAATTATGGTAGCTAGAGGTTCAAACTAATAATAATCTAACGATTAATCCAATTGCACCTCGTTGTCCAATCATATTTCTAAGTTCTTGTAAGCTCGATGAGGTTATTTCTATTTTAGTAGCAAGTGCATTACTCGTACCTCCATCTATAAATGTTTGTAATGAAGAGGTTGTAACCCCAAGTTTATTTGCTATGCCAGATCTTACATTTCCTTCAGTAAGATCTCTAAGTGTGTTTAATGTTACACCACTTTTTCTAGCTATTCTATTTAAACTCATATTTGTGTCTTTTAAAATTAAGTCATTCATAGTTAGTTATAGTAAGTATAAGCAATTATTGATCGGTAAACTGACGTATAATGAGAAGTGTATTTTGTGCTATTTTTTCTCTATTACTAATTTAGTACAGATTTTTTTAGAATTCTTACGGGAAACCTCAACCTATCAAAAAAAAACAGAAAAAATCTTATTTTTTGAATTGAATTATGGATGTAAACAACTTTTGAATTGTACAAAATCTCTTATTTATGCGAGGTGTGCTTATTTTGTAAATAAAAATCAGGTTAGAGGATTATATATATAAATTATACTATTTTTTATTCGAAAGATTAAAGTGTAGTATAGAGTTGTCAAATAATTGCGCAACATCTATTGCATTCGTTTTTTGATTATATTCTATGTCAGCCATCCCATTGCTATTCGTTACAATTTCGATAAATTCTTTACTGTCATATTTTAAAAGGACACTTTTTTTCCAATCAATAGACCAACTAGTAAGATAAATTGATCCACTTTTATCCATTGTAACCCCATCTAAATGTGGGTAATTGGTTTTGACAACTAATGTGGTTTTTTTGCTTTCTAAATCTATTTCGTATACTGCACTTTTGTCTATCGTATTACAGACTAATAGCCTATTTTTTTTAATATCAAAATAAAGTCCGTTCGGAGTATTAATAGTATTATCTAGAATTTCATAAGATTTATTGTTGATCGATACTTTAAAGATTGTGTTTCCTTCACGATCCGAAATGTATAAATTTCCTGTATCATCAAACTCGATATCATTAAGTTGTTTAGTGTTTGGTATTCGTAATGAAAATACTAACTCAGCTGTCGATATGTCAAATCCTCTAATAAAATCATCTCCAGATTTATTGTCTTCTGCGCTATAAATAACTCCGTTGTGTAGTTTTACACCAAGAAACGAAGTGTATCCCGATACAAAAGATGTTTTTGCACCTGTTTTATCTATTTTAAGGATTTCTCCATTACCAATATTTGAAACGTAGTAAGAATCTGTTGCCTCATCAAATGTTATACTTTCTGGACTATTAAAAGATTGCGATTTTCCTGAAAATGAAATACATACAAAAAAAACAAAAAATGTAGTAGAGAAATTATTCATAGTAATAGGTTGAAAACTGATTTTTCAAAGTTACGGTTTTGTATTTGTTTAATATATCCCATTGTTTTTTTTATCATATACCTTAATAGAATTGACTTTATTATATTTATGAAAAATAAGTATACTTGGTTAATTTAATCTCATAATGTCTAAAGAACTACACAATTATTTTGAAACCAATAAACAGACCTGGAATAAAAAAGTTGATATTCATGCCAGAAGTGATTTTTATGATATAGAAGCTTTTAAAAAGGGAAAAACTTCATTGAAACAATATGAACTAGAAGCGCTAGGAGATGTGTCTGGTAAGTCATTATTACATCTTCAGTGTCACTTTGGACAGGATACTTTAAGCTGGAGTAGGTTAGGAGCAAAATGTACTGGTGTTGATCTATCAGAAAAAGGAATCGAATTGGCCAAAAGCTTAAATACAGAATTGGATCTGGACGCAAAGTTTGTATGTTGTAATGTGTTGGATACTTCAGAATATATTAATGATAAGTTTGATATTGTTTTTACCAGTTATGGAGTCATCGGATGGTTACCTGATCTAAAACCCTGGGGCAAAATGATAGCTCAGCGACTAAAACCTGGCGGTGTTTTTTATATAGTTGAGTTTCATCCTATAGTATGGATGTTTGATTATTTAGAAGAGAAGCCTATAATGAAATATGGATATCATCAAAAAGATGTCATCTATGAAGAATATCAAGGAACATATGCTAATCCAGAATCTAATATGATTAGTAAAGAGTACGGGTGGAATCATGGATTAGGAGAAGTGGTGTCATCTCTTACAGAAGCTGGATTAACTATAGAATACTTAAATGAATATGACGGATCGCCTTATGAGGTTTTCCCTGGTTTAATTAAGGATGAAAACAAGATGTTTGCTACAAAAGAGAAATTATATCCACTAATCTTCGCGATCAAAGCCCAACTATAGATTTAATTGCTTTTTATGAAAAACACTTCACTATGTTAGTTATGAATAAAATTATTTTTATTATTCTTTTTCCCAGTGTAATAATTGCCCAACAGAAACTTGAGATTAATCTTGTATATGGTATTTATATCAATGATCACGCTGAGCGAAAATTTGATACTAAAGAACGTGTTTGGAACTTGAAAGGAAAATTTCTAGAGTATTGGATAGATGCACACGATAAACAATACACAAATAGTATTGACCTTACAGAAAAGGAGATTAAAAAAATCTCAAATTTTCTTTCAAAAAATAAACTGACCCAGACAATTGATAAGGAGTTAAAGGACAAATATTTAAATAAATATGGGTATAGTGAAAGAATTAAAGGAACTATTAACCTAAATGGTGAAGAGGCTCAAATAAATATAAAAACTAATAGCCAAAAGTTGATAAAAGAAGATATTGATGGTAAGCGATTTTATGCATTAGAACAACTTTTTTATCAAATTGTTGAAAATCATTCTGACTAATTAAGATGTATTTACCCGATAATTCGTTTTAACCATTTCAATTTTTTTGCACTATACGGAGCATATTTTAAATTAAGCTCTATCCAAAATGGTTTTTGAAGAATACTCTTGAAGTGGGAAAAAGTATCAAATCCATATTTTCCATGATAATTTCCGATGCCACTATCACCAACACCTCCAAAAGGAAGAGATTGTTCTGCAAAATGCATTACAGCATCATTTACAGCGCCACCTCCAAAGGATATTTCGTTTAGAATTTTGTTTTTTACCGCTTTGTTTTTGGTAAAAACATAGCAAGAGAGAGGTTTGGATAGTGTTTTGATTTTTGTGATAGCTTCTTCGATAGAATCAAATGAAAGCACTGGTAAAATAGGGCCAAAGATTTCTTCTTGCATTACTTTATCAGAAAAAGAAATATCTTTTAGAATTGTTGGTGGTATTACTCGCTCTTCTGGATCACCCGGGCCACCTACATATATTTTATCAGGATCTATTAAGCTATTAAGTCGATCAAAATTCTTATCATTAATGATCTGCGTATAATTATGGTGAGTTACTTTGTAATTAGCTTTATTAATGTGATTTCGCATCGCTGCCAAAAATTGATCGTATATAGAGGATTCGACCAAGACATAATCCGGGGCAATACAAGTTTGTCCGGCATTAAGAAATTTGGCCCAAACCAATCTTTTGGCTGCCATATTGATATGTATATCTTTAGTAACAATTGCAGGACTTTTACCTCCTAATTCCAGGGTAACCGGAGTAAGGTGTTTTGCGGCTGCCTGGTAGATTATTTTTCCTACCGATACACTTCCTGTAAAAAATATTTTATCGAATTTAACTTTTAAAAGATCAGACGTTTCTTGTACCCCGCCTTCGATAACTTTAAAAAAAGCAGGATCAAAATTTTGATTGATAAGCGAAGCGATTGCCTTAGAGGTATGAGATGGGATCTCACTTGGTTTAAGAATAACAGTACACCCAGCGGCAATTGCTGCTATTGCCGGGCAAAGTGATAATTGATATGGGTAATTCCATGCTCCGATTACAAGAATACTCCCATATGGTTCTGGGATAATGTAGCTTCTCCCAGGAAGATTTGCTAATCCTGTAGAAGCTTTTCTTTTTCGAGCCCATTTTTTAATTTTTACTAAAGCAAGATCAATTTCGTGATAGATTATGGATAACTCGGTAACATAAGTTTCGAATTCAGACTTTTTAAAATCTGTATAGATAGACATATAAAGTAGCTTCTCATTTTTTTGTAAAACATTTTTTAGCTTCTTTAGTTCTCTAATTCTAAAAGAGATGTCTTTTGTCGTATTTGTATTAAAAAATAGACGTTGTTGATCTATGACACCTTGGTAATCCATAATGATAAATATTCTTGAGAATCTTAAAAATAAGGATTTTTATTAAGCTTTTTACTTTTTAAGCTTAAGTTCTCGTTGCATCTGTTTTACAGTCAAAGTACTACCGTCATGACTCCACCCTGGAGGGCCAAAAATATACATGAATTTATGATACCAGTTTTTTGATTTTTTGGTGTCATTCCATATGTCCTTGTATTCATGAGTGAGGATCACCCATGGATTATATGAATTAGGAGCATGTGTAACACCATATTTTATTTCTATATCTTCGTCTAGTTCTTTCCAGGTTCCAAATATTTTATCAAAAATATTAAGAAATCCTCCATGATTTTTATCCATGTACTCTATGTTTTTGGCATGATGTACCTGATGCATGGTATGTGTATTGAATATTTTTTCAATTATTCCCATTTTAGGAATATATACCGAGTGAAGTTGAAATTGCCATAGGGCTTCAATACCCAGGCAAACTATTACCATCCCAGGAGGGAATCCTATTGCGGGTAACCACATATAAAACAATGGTTTGTAAAGAAGAGTAAACCATCCATTTCTTACTGCAGTACCCAAGTTAAAATTATCCGAAGAATGATGTACAATATGTGCAGCCCATAAAGCTCTTACCATATGATTTTGTCTATGAAACCAATAATAGGTATAGTCATCTGCGAGTTGACATAAAAGCCAAACATACCATGCAAATCCAAAGGATTTCCAACCCATAATATTAGTTCGTACCCCATCGATTTCTGGGTTAAAAAGTTCGTATACAAAATGAAAGAGTACAATAGAAAAAATAGTTTTGATCAATGGCCCTAAGATTGCAGATCCCACACCCATAGTTAAGCTAGCAGTTAAATCTTTCCAGTTATATAAGTCCTTGTGATTGTGAGTTTTACTGTAGGTGAGCTCTAATAAAATTAGTGCCAAAAAAAGAGGCACTCCATAGGTCAAGGGTTTAATAAATTCCATTTTTCTTTTTCTGTTTTATTCCATAGTGGCGGAATATAGGGAGAATTTTTAGGATATCATCCACAAAATTGAAGTATTCGATTACGAACCCTATTTTAGTATTAGTTTGTATAAAAGAAACGGTTTGAAAAATAAATGAACATATTAGTCAATCTATTTTTCAAACCGCTTATTTTAGGTTGTTTTATGATTTAATGAAGCTCTCTAAGTAGCTCAAAGGCTGCCAAGACATTTTTCATAGATTTCTTTTCTGCCTTACTTACAATTCTTGAGTCAACGTTTTCTTTACCGAAAAATGTTATTTTAACTTTTTTTCCTGAAGCAATTGCTTTTATCATAGGCATCTCAAGTTGTTTTACAACACGATCAATCCATTCTCTTTTACCTCCAGATTCTTCTTTCGAATTAAACTCTCCAGGGGTGTCTTCTTCTACATCATAAATTTTACCATCCACATCTATTTCGATTCTTTGAACAAATAACCAATCTTTTTTAGTGAAATAGTTTATAGAAAATCCTAACCATGGTTTACGATTATCTTTTTTGCCAATATAAATCTGAAAATAGCTTTTAGTATTTACCTGGATAGAAGATTTGTCTGAATACCAGGTCACTTCATTAACAGCATCATACTTCTTCCGCATTTTAGCAATCGCTTTTTGATACTCTTTAGAATTATTTTTTTCTGTTAACTCATCTTTATTTAGTGCTTTTTCAGCTTGAAGAATCTCTTTCTTAACCTTTTTCAGTAAGCTTTTTCCTTTCTTGGTTTCGCTAGAGTTAGGGTATTTATCAACCAGAGTTTCGAGTCGTTCTTTACTTCTGGTATAGTCTAAGGCATCATGATACTCCTGCGCTTGCTCAAGTATTTGACTAGGAGTTAGCTGGCATTCTGCGATTTCTTTTTTTAATTTATCATTTTCTTCCTTTAATTTATCAAAGTCAGCCTGAGGAATACCACAGCTAACTAGAATCAAAGTCATTAAAATATTAAAAAGTATAATTCTTCTCATTACTAAACTTTTTGAGATTATGGTTATTAATTGTTTAAAACAAAATTATTATTAGGTTAAATGTGTTAAAAAACAGTAAAAAATTTGCTTATAGCCCTAATATAGTAAAAATCCTTTAAAATACGTAATTTAAGCTTTGATCTTAAGGAAAAGGTAAGATTATACTTACAATTTATTTGTAAAATGCTACTTTTTTATTTAATAATAGGAGGTAAGAGGTGTTTATTTTGCAAAAATTTGAGAAGTATCTTTAAATGACTTAAACTCTAATGCGTTACCACAAGGATCATAAAAGAACATAGTTGCTTGTTCTCCAACTTCTCCCTCAAACCTGATATAGGGTTCTATAACGAATTGAATATTTTTATTCGATAGTTTTTTTGCAAGATCTTGCCATATACTCCATTCTAGAATAATCCCGAAATGAGGAACAGGAACATCTTTACCATCTACCAAATTGTTATGATTATCTTCTATATCTGTTTTTGATTTGTAATGAATTACCAATTGATGACCAAAAAAATTAAAATCAACCCAGTGCTCACTACTTCGACCTTCTTCAAGTTCTAGAATATCCTTATAAAAATTTCTGGCATTTTCTAAATCATGGACAGGGATTGCCAGATGAAAAGGAGATAAAGTATTCATTTTCTAATAAAATTATTAGGGTTATTTTTTTATTCTATTCCAAATGTCCAAATACATTTTCCATTGATCATTAACTTTTTTCCAGATAACGACATATTTTCCTTGATATGTTACCTCTGTACCATCGTCATTTTTGTTTTTTCCTTTATAGATTCCATAATCATGAGCAGTATCTCCGAGAATTATAATTTCTTCAGGAATAATTTCATGCTCGATAGGAGTATAGCCACTAGATCCTTCCCATCTTTTTTTAATAGCTTCATATCCTTTAATGATAGGTGCATTGGTTGGAAATATTTTTGCATTATCCGTATAAATCTTCGCGATAGCTTCATAATCTTGCCTTAGATAAGCATTAGAAAAAGCTTTTGCCTCTGCTCTTATTAGTTCTTCATCAAAGAGTTGTTCTGTATTTTCTTCTCTAACACATTCAATTTTCCAGGTCGGAAAAGAAATAGACTTATTTGTATCTACCCATTCACCAAGCCATTTAAATCCATTGTCATTAATATCATAAAAACTAAGTTTAGAAAAACCATCCATACCATTAGGAGCTTTTTGTTTACGATATAAAATGATTTTTCCGTCTTTCTGATTTCCTTTCCAGGAAGAAAGCGCAGGGTTGGCTCTTACAGATGAATAATAATGTACATACCATTGACTACTATCTACATTAAATTGTCTTATACTACCAGAGTGTCGACCATCTGCTTTTAAGGTTTGATCCTGAATAGCCATTCCGTTCATGATATACTTAAATTCCCAGGTCATTTTATTTGGTTCCCCCCAGGTTCGATCCTGATTTCTGGTTTGTGATATACAATTGCATTTCCCTATAAGAGGTGCAAAATCCAGAATTTCTTTTGGTGCTTTAGGATTTGGTTGTCCAAAAGGATGTGCTTCTGAAGGTTCGTATTCTGACTGACTCCAAGCTACAATACTTACCAATAAAAATAAAGAAGACAGTATTCGAATCATGGGATTGAGAATTGATTAGTAAGACAATTTAGGTATTTTAGAAAAGGGAAAAACTTAATAAAGGAGGAATTAAGATATAATTAACAACGAAAAAAAGATTAGTTTCTTCGATCTCTCCGTTTTTTATCTCTTGATCCACGAGAACTTCTTTTATCAGAATTCCTTTTTTTATCGTTTTTAGAGGTAAGTCGTCTTGAATTATTCGTGTTTTTTTTGGGTTTAGTATCATCTAGTATAGAAGCCTCTTCTGTTTTACTAGAATCGTCAACATCAGCATTAAGAACTCCTAATTCTTTTTCTGTTAAATACCTCCATTCTCCTACAGGAACATCAAGAGGTACATTCATGATTCTAATTCGTTTTAATTTTATCACTTCATACCCAAGGTATTCGCACATTCTACGAATTTGACGATTAAGCCCCTGAGTCAACACGATTTTAAAATCATATTTACTAATTTGTTCTACTTCGCATTTACGGGTTATAGTATCGAGAATTGGGATTCCATTACTCATTCGCTTTATAAATAACGGACTAATCAATTTATTTACTGTTACTACATATTCTTTTTCATGATTATTTCTCGCTCTAAGAATTTTATTAACGATATCCCCATCACTAGTTAAAAAAATAAGTCCTTCACTAGGTTTGTCTAATCGACCAATAGGAAAAATACGTTTAGGATAATTAATATAATTTACAATGTTATCTTTTTCATTTTGTGCTGTTGTGCAAACTATGCCAACAGGTTTATTAAAAGCAAGATATACGTGTTTTTCTTTAGGTTTGTTTATTAATTCACCATCTACCCGAACAATATCATCGGGAGTAACTTTGGTCCCCATTTCTGGCACTTTACCATTAATGGTAACGCGCCCCTGGTCGATTAATTTATCTGCCTCACGACGTGAGCAATAGCCAACTTCGCTTAGATATTTATTAAGTCTTGTGAAAGTTTTTTCAAGCATAAAATATAAATAGTGTACAAAGATAACATTTAAAGATAACGGTTATAACAAAATGATAAATGGTATTAGTTTAATTTTAATTCTTTAATATCAATGTTTCCATCTGGTGAGATTAAGAAATATTTCGGATTTGTAATTTCTTTTTCAATTGGTTTTTGCTCTTTTAGTATAGGTGTGTACTGTAGTTTTATTTCCATACCTATTTGCACAACAGGTTCAACTATTGACGTATTTATAACCATATCATAATCTTTATAAGTGATAGGATCATAATAATATGTGGTTTGTTTTTTTGCAGTTACAACCCCTTGTTTTTTATTAAGTGTTTCTAAAGAGGTGCTATGAAAAGCCTGGTAGTTTTTATAAAATTCTTTTGGAAAATGACAATATTTGGTGTCAGCAATTGTTGGACGATATGATGTTAAGTCAAAACCTAAATCTGTATAGAATTGTTGTTTCTCTTTTAGGGTTTTCAATATTTCTGTACGTAGTTGTTTGTATACGGTTTGTATATCGTTTATGAAATAATCTACTTTAACAAGATTATAAATTTCATTATTTGCGCAGGTAGCAAGTATTTTTTCAAATTGATTTACATTAGTGAATTTTACATGGATATTTTGTTGTAATTCAAAACCTTTAGGAACTTCATTGTATTTTTTGCTAAACAATTTTTTTTCTACTACAGTTTCGTATACAGGAACAAATGATATGACATCTATAATAATATCTCCCTCTAAAATACCTTTAGTGCGCAACCCATCTTTTACTTTTGCTACCCTCTCTTTCATTAATGTATAGGTTTCTTGAGATGTTCTTCCAATTTGAACGATATTAAAAATTGCGGTATACGAATCGGCAACAATATTGTTTAACACTTTAGCATCGATTGTTATTACTGGATTTGGTATTAAATCCTTTTGTCTGAATTGTTGTATTTGATTTCCATAAATATCAGCATTTGCCAATTCTGCAGGAGCGATTATATTTTGTCTGGAAATAATTGTTGCGTTTCCTTTAATTTGAGCAAAGGCGAAAGAATTAGAGAATACTAAGAAGATATAAATTAAATTTTTCATGATATAGATTTATCGTAAATCTATGTTGAAGATGGGTTTTAGGAAAACAGTAATGAGTAAACGGTGCTTTTAAATGAGGGAAGTGCTTTTTTTCTAAAAAAAGAGGCTATTAGAATTTGTTTAAGTCCCTATACTTTCAAAAAATCAATAATCATATTATCAACTTCATCAAAAAACAGAGAGTGACCATAATCTTCTGTAGTAATAAATAGGGCATTGTTCCAATTTTTGCTAATACCTTCGGCTTCGCTATAAGGAGCGATATCATCATTTTTATCATGAATTAAAAGCCCATTAAGTGCTAGGTTTTTAGCAAAACTTGTCATCGAGAATTCTTCAAAATAGAAACCATGTTTTTCTTTGAAATATTGATTTAATGCCTTCATGAATTTTGGAGAAAGCTTTAATATTTCCTGATATCCTTTCATGATCCTGGACAATTCTGAAGGAGGTGCCAGTACTATTAATTTCTCTATTTCTTTATTTGGGTAGGTATATTGATGAAATATAGTTGTCATACCACCTACAGAATGCCCAATCATATGATTAGGTCGATAGAGTTCAACTATTTTTTGAAGGCACTTGGTGTATAAAGGAACGTTTAATATTTTTCCTGTAGAATTACCATGTGCCGGTGCATCAAAAGCAATTACATTAAATCCTTTTTTGTGTAATTTTTGTATAAGTACCTTCCATCGATGCGTATTGCTCTCCCATCCATGAACTAATAAAATCGTTTCTCCCATACTAGACCATCTATAAGTCTGAATGTAGATAGTATCAATAAGAACCATTTCATCTTCTGCCTCTTCTAGAAAATCTTCTTGTTCGGGTAATATTTTACCTTTTCTTGGGGTACAGAATAAGATGTATGCTTTATTGATTGCCTTTTTTGGATAAAAAAAGAAAAGAAACTGGATGTATTTTCCAATGATAAGAGGCAAGTATTTTTTATATTTTTCTTTCATTCATCTTCACGATGTACTGCTTCCATAGTAAATGCAGGGAGGCAAATGGCAAGATACTCACATTCTTCATCAAATGGGTTAGTATATTGAATTCTCGTGTGTTTTTTAATTTTAATAGATTGTCCCGATTCTAATATTATTTTTTCTCCATCAATGATAAACTGTTTTTTACCTCTAATAATATAGGTGTATTCATCAAACTCTGGAGTTTGAAAAGGTTCGCTCCAGTGAGGTGGCACAATCATATGTGCGATACTAATTTGAGAATTTTGATCAGTTGCCATACCAAAATGCTCTTCTATTAGTTTTCCATCGGTAGTCGGAACAATAAAAGGGGACTTTTGGATCTGATATTGTTTACTCATTTTTTTGTTTTTTAATTAGCTGTATCCCAGCTTATCCAGAAATGTTTGATTTTTGCAGAATCAGGTATATCTGTTGCTGTTATTTCTATATCGGTAGTAGATTGAAATTTTTTTGATAATTCTTTTTTATCGATAGTGAAATATGCCTGAATGCTATCTACAAATATTACAGCTGTACTTAGTGTATTATTAATTTTTGAGATATTGTAATGGTCTTTGATATCTTTAAAAACACCATTAGAAGATAAACCTGAAGCAGTTTTATATCTGGGATCTACAATTTGAATATTTTCTATAGTAGACATTGGATCTGATTCTTTATGAGCTTCTAAAACTAATAGCTTTGTTCCTCCTTTTTCATAAATTACTATTTCATTTACATCATTAAGGAACTGATCTCCAGCGGTTCTTTTTGCAATAGAATCATTGGCATAGATAGAATCTAATTCTTTGATTTCTATTTCGCTGGTTAATAGCCCTATTCTATTATTGGTAATCTCAAAAGGGTTTTGTTTTTTTTCTTTCTGACAGCTATACATTAATAGTGAAATAAGAAGAATTTTTAACATTCTCTTTGCCATAACTAGATGATTTAGTGATTTGTTAAATTATAAACGTAAATTATTTCAATAACTTATTAAGTACTCCTAAAGCTCCTCGAATAAAAGTGGCACTAGTTAGTACTTTGATTACTGCTTTTTCTGTAGCACTGGTTCTTCTGCTTCTCGATCGAGAACTAGATGAGCTTCTATTTAGCTTTTCTCTTTCCTTTTTGGCGGCTGCTTTTGCTTCTTCTGCTTCTGCTTTCTCAATTTTTTCATTTAAAAGCTCATAAGCACTTTCTCTATCTATTTCGTCATTATACTTAGGGATAAGCTTGGATTTTTTAAGTAAAGTTTTTAATTCACTATCATTTAGTATATCCATTCGACTCATAGGAGCCCTTAGCATAGTTGCTGCCAATGGTGTAGGACGTCCTTTTTCATCAAGGGCAGATACCAAAGCTTCACCAATTCCCAAGGAAGTAAGTATTTCTTTGGTGTCATAGTATTCAGAAATTGGATAATTCTCTGCAGTAAGTTTAATCGCTTTTCTGTCTTTGGCAGTGAATGCTCTAAGGGCATGCTGAACTTTGAGTCCTAATTGACTTAAAACTCCATCAGGAACATCGGTTGGGTTTTGAGTTACAAAATAAAGACCGACACCTTTGGATCGTATTAGTTTTACGATACTTTCGATCTGGCCCATAAGTGCATTAGAAGCTTCTTTAAAAATGAGATGGGCCTCATCAAGAAAGATCACTAATTCTGGTCTCCCGCTGTCTCCTTGTTCTGGGAAAGTACCATATATTTCGGCAAGAAGGCTAAGCATAAATGTAGAAAACAACTTTGGCTTATCTTGTATATCTGTTAATCTAATGATATTGATGATACCTCTACCGTTTTCATCAATTCTACATAAATCCTGAACCTCGAAAGATTTTTCGCCAAAAAAGAGATCCGCTCCTTGTTGTTCTAATTCGACTATTTTACGTAAAATAGAACCCGTAGATGCTGTAGAAATACGTCCGTAATCCTTTTCTAGCTCCTTTTTACCTTCTTGAGTGGAAAATTGTAAGACTTTCTTTAGATCTTTTAAATCTAATAGCGGCAATTTATTATCATCGCAATATTTAAATATGATAGAGATAATCCCAGCTTGTGTAGTAGTAACATCAAGAATTCTGGATAGTAAAACTGGTCCAAACTCACTTACTGTAGCTCTAAGCCGAACACCATCCTGATCAGAAAGAGATAAAATCTCTACCGGAAAATCTTTGGCTTCGAATGGGATGCCTATTTTTTCGTGACGTTCATCAATTTTAGGATGACCAGGACTGGCAGCTGCAATCCCACTGAGGTCTCCTTTTATATCCATTAAAAGTACAGGTATTCCTTGATCGCTTAAGTTTTCTGCTAGTACTTGTAGAGTCTTGGTTTTACCTGTACCCGTAGCGCCAGCAATTAACCCGTGGCGATTTAATGTTTTTAAAGGGATTTTTACATGAGCATCGGTTACTGTTTCGCCATTGTACATGGCTGCTCCCATAGTTAGGAAATCACCTTTAGTTTTATAACCTTCGTTAATATGTTCAAGAAATGCCTGGTTATCACTCATAATTCAATATAATTTTGCATAAAAATAGGAATCTTAACTTTTCTATAGAAATTATAAGTTACTTTTAATATAAAGTAAATCACAATACTAATTTTTTATTATTCGGGATCCATGAAAAAAATAACACTAATAGTTTGTCTCTTCACTTTTTTAATGAGCTGTAAAACAGATACTATAAAGCCTGTAGATGAGGTGGTTTTTCATAAAACTCACGAACCTAAAAAATCAACCGCTCCTTTTTCTGATGCCGTACAGGTAGGGAATCTATATTTTCTGTCTGGTCAGGTAGGAATGGATCATAGTGTGAGAAAATTGGTGCCAGGTGGAATACAACCTGAAACAAAACAAACCCTGGAAAATATCAAAGCAGTTTTACAACACCATGGTATGAATATGGGAGATGTGGTAAAGTGTACCGTAATTTTAGCTGATATAGAAGATTTTTCTGCTTTTAACGAAGTGTATAAAACTTATTTCCCTCAAAAACCGGCACGAACTACCTTTGCCGCAAAAGGATTAGCGGTTGGTGCTAAGATCGAAATAGAATGTATCGCTGTTAAGTCTGAGTAGAGGTAATAGTCTAATATGCTATTACTATGAGATGGTAGATTAAGTCATTTTTGTTTGTATTTCATAATTTTGATTAGAAGAATTTTTTAAGATGTAATTATTCTGAAATCGTAATTTAATATTATTTACATTTGCAGCCTTATGCAGAAGAGTATACAGAAATTGGTGAATGATGGTAAGATGCTTCCTTTGATGGAAGAATTTTATACCATTCAGGGAGAAGGTTATCACAAAGGAACAGCGGCATATTTTGTTAGAATCGGCGGCTGTGATGTTGGGTGCCATTGGTGTGATGTAAAAGAAAGTTGGAATGCAGATTTGCATCCTCCAACAGATACAAATGTTATTGTAGAAAATGCACTAAAGTATAGTGATGTAATTGTAGTTACGGGAGGAGAACCTCTTACCTGGGATATGACACTGTTAACCCAGGGACTTAAGGGTAGGGGAGCTAAAACTCATATTGAAACATCTGGTGCTTATCCTCTAACAGGTGAATGGGACTGGATTTGTCTTTCTCCCAAAAAAGTAAAACTTCCAAAAGAAGAAGTTTATAAAAAAGCTAATGAGTTAAAATGTATTGTTTATAACAAAAGTGATTTTGAATTTGCCGAGAAGCAAGCAGACAAGGTTTCCGATAATTGTGTATTGTATCTCCAACCCGAATGGAGTGTTCGCGAAAAAATTATTCCTCTGATTGTCGATTATGTTATGAAAAATCCAAAATGGAAAGTTTCTCTTCAAACTCATAAATACTTAAATATTCCTTAAAAAGATCTATTGTATTGATTATTAAGTCTTTTTGAATAAAAATACAAGTATTTAATCATTAATACATTATGGTTTTTCCATAATTTAGGGGATAATTCCCCATATTTCATTTTTTATTTTGAAGGAAAAAGACTACGATATTTATGGTTTTTCAATATTTTGTATACTTTTTACCCAGCTCTTTAAGTATTTATATCGAAATTATCATTTTTGTTTTACTACTTATTTTAGTAGTGTTTAAATTTATGTGAACAATTTAAAATCAGTTTCTTATGAAAAATTTATACGCTACATTTGGATTAACTTTTAGAGCTTTTATCAGTTTTGTGAAAGAATTACCGGGAGCATCTCTATATGCTATGCGTAGATAAATATCGCATAAAGTATTATATAAACTTTTTGATTTTGAACGCAAATTTACCTTTCGTCGAATGTAAATGTCGTTTTAATTATTCTTTTAGACCAGTTAACGATTTTTTGTACTTACAAATGTAAATATGAGATAAATTTGTAACTGTAATTAAAAACCAAACAGTTATGAAATATTTTACCTCTATTTTCGGATTAAGTTTTAACGTAGTAATTAATTTTTTAAAAGATCTTCCAGGAGCATCTCAATATGCAATCAATAAATAATAATGATGAATGCACTAGTTTATTATCAACGATTATTTTATTTTTTAGACCCTTAGTAAGAGATTGTTTTGAGAAACAGTCTCTTACTAATTTTCATAAGTAAGAAAAAGATGATATGGTGTATAAGAAAAGGACTATATCTGGTTTAGGATAAATACTCCTTTTTAGAAGATCGCTTTTTTTGATTTAAGTTAAACAAAAACACTTCATATTCTCCGTATAATTAACAATTCCTTATAAATTCTTCGTTACATTTAGTGATCAATTAACTTTTAAGTTTTTATACGAATAAACGTTATAATCATTTTGATCAATAGACTTCATTATTTTCTTTAATTTTTCATAACATAACATTCAATCGAAGAAAACAATATTCAAAAAAAATATAAAAAATGGGTATACTACATTTAGTATAATCTCTTTTTTACATTTCTAACAAAGAATGGATAATAGTATTTCTAGAATACTATATAGATATAATTATGCTTTTTGGTTGTTTTGTATGTTTTAAGAAAACTTGATTGAAAGGATATGAAAGAAAAAAGGGGGAGAAAACCCCTAAAATACCACTTTATTTCGTAGGAAAAAACTTCAAAAATTAACACGGATAGTTTAGTTTTTGATGTTATGGCGTTTTAAAATGTTTTATGTCTAAAATTTTGTTTTGTCGATGTTAATTTTTATTGGTCAAAAGGGATAGACATTATCTTTGTATAACAATTTTAAATCAAAAGATTATGAAGCTATTTTACGGTATTTTTTTTGTTGATATAAAGGCTTTAAAAACCTTTTTAAGACAACTACCATCGGCTTGCAGTAATGCAATCCATAGATAAGATTTTTTGAAATTGTTGAGGGACAATTTTGAAAACAAAATGAAACTAAAAAGAATAAGCTTTTGAAAAATTTATGTTAAGGAATTGAGGGAAATCACCCCATTATCCTTGTATAAAATAACAAAGCATTAGGGGTAGACTTATTAGAATTAAGATTTTCGTGCTTATTATCGATAAAATCTTGATTTATGTCTAAAATATATATAAATTTATTGACATCGAGTTATATCGGTATTATATTTGAATAATAATTACATTAATTTTTAAACGTAACATATGGGGCTATTTTACACAAAATTTAGATTAACTTTTAGAATTGTAATGGATTTTCTAAAAGAGTTACCTGGGGCATCTGGTCATGCTATTCACAGATAACACAAGAACTTATTATCTCTGTTAGAGATAAGAACAAATACAAAGGTTGAGGAAAAAAATAGCTTGAAAATTTATTTTCAAGCTATTTTTTTATGAATTAAATTGTAAATTCTTTGTTTGCTATAAATAAAAAGGTACTTCTACACGAGTAGTATCCCATCCCATTACCATGTGATATCCTTTGTCTACTTTTTTGAAAGCTATAGAAAACACTTCTAATTCATCACCATTTCCAACCGGAACATTAATTCTAGCCACATCTTTACTTTTATCATAAGAGTAGGCTCCCCAGCTATCTAGATCAGAATTTATAATAATAGTCCATTCTTTTTCACCAGGAATAGTGAATAATGAATATGTTCCTGCTTTAATAGTTTTATCTCCCATTTTTACATCCTGAGAGAATCTAATTTCGGTGGCCTCATCAGCGCCAGTTCTCCATACTTTATCATAAGCCGCTAAACTACCAAAAATTTTACGCCCTTTCTTTTGTGGACGACTATAAACAACTTTAATCTCTGGTTTGGCATTTCTATCTTTCTTAGCATAAGAAATATCGGTTGGACTTTTCTGTAATCCTGCAAATTTTTGAGCGTTTACACTTGATAATGTACCCAAAAACATAATAACAACTAATACGAGTGATTTTTTCATAATTTGATTTTAATTTTTATGACAGACGTAAAGATATTGTTGAACTTACAATTGAAATGTTAATCGAGTCTATAAGTTGTGTTAAATGTTTGAGATGACAATTTGATAGTATATATAAGAATACACCCTTTTTATAGTTTCTTTTTGTTATAGTTTGTTGTGTTTTTTGTTTTAATATGTAAGCTGTATTGGGTTTATTGTTTTTATTTTGTAACTATAAATCAACCTTTGACCTTTCAAAATAATAGAAAAAGAAGAATATGTGTGGAATTGTTTGTGCTTTTGATATAAAGCAAGACTCAGAGATGTTACGACCTCAATTACTTGAGATGTCAAGAAAAATTAGACATAGAGGCCCGGATTGGAGTGGGATATACTCCAGCAAAAATGCAATACTAGCCCATGAAAGATTGGCTATAGTAGATCCGGTTTCTGGTAAACAACCATTGTTTAGTGCAGATAATAAATTGGTGCTAGCCGCTAATGGAGAAATTTATAATCACAGGGAGCTTCGTAAACAATTTGAAGGAACTTATGATTTTCAAACAGAATCTGATTGTGAGATAATTTTGGCACTATATAAGCAAAAAGGTGTAGATTTCTTAGATGATCTTAATGGTATTTTTGCTTTTGCACTATATGATGTAGAAAAGAATACATATTTTATTGCTAGAGATCATATGGGGATTATTCCTCTTTATATGGGGTGGGATCAAAACGGTACTTTCTATGTGGCATCTGAGTTAAAAGCTCTTGAAGGAGTTTGTACCAAAATAGAATTGTTTCCTCCAGGACATTATTTATCAAGTGAAGAAGAGGAGCCAAAGAAGTGGTATGTTAGAGATTGGTCTGAGTATAGAGCAGTGCAGGAAAATCAAACGAGTATTGATGAACTAAGAGATGCTTTAGAGGCCGCTGTTCATAGACAATTAATGTCTGATGTTCCTTACGGTGTTTTGCTATCTGGTGGATTAGATTCTTCAGTAACCTCTGCTATAGCAAAAAAATATTCAGAAAAACGAATAGAATCTGGTGACACCAAAGATGCATGGTGGCCAAAATTGCACTCGTTTTCTGTTGGATTAGAAGGTTCACCAGATTTGGAAGCTGCACAAAAAGTAGCCGATCATATAGGGACCATACATCACGAAATAAAATTTACTATTAGAGAAGGTCTTGATGCGATAAAAGATGTGATCTATAATTTAGAGACCTATGATATTACTACCATAAGAGCTTCGACTCCAATGTATTTGATGGCTAGAGTTATTAAATCTATGGGGGTAAAGATGGTACTGTCGGGAGAAGGAGCCGATGAGATTTTTGGAGGGTATTTATATTTTCATAAAGCACCAAATGCAAAAGAATTTCATGAGGAAACTGTGCGTAAACTCAACAAATTACATATGTATGATTGTTTACGAGCAAATAAATCGCTTGCCGCATGGGGAATTGAAGGGCGAGTTCCGTTTTTGGACAAAGAGTTTATGGATGTTGCAATGAGAATTAACCCAAAAGATAAAATGATCAACGGGGAGAGAATGGAAAAATGGGTTATTCGAAAGGCTTTTGAATCTTATTTGCCAGAAAGCGTTGTCTGGAGACAAAAAGAACAATTCTCTGATGGAGTAGGGTACAGTTGGATCGATACATTAAAAGAAATTGTTGAGGTCGAAGTTACAGATGAGCAAATGGCGAATGCACATTTTAGGTTCCCAATACAAACACCTCAAAACAAAGAAGAATTTTATTATAGAACTATTTTTGAAGGACATTTTCCTAGTGATACTGCAGCATTAAGTGTTCCTCAAGAACCATCGGTAGCATGTAGTACAAAAATTGCTTTAGAATGGGATGAAGCTTTTAAAAATATGAATGACCCAAGTGGAAGAGCTATTGCCAATGTACACGAAGAAGCTTATGATGATGTTACTATATGATAAAAATTACAGTTTATTCTAGCTGAAAGTTGAGTTAATTGAGATTAGAACCCTAAGAATATTTTCTTAGGGTTTTGTAATATATCTTATGTCGAAAATTAAAACAAAAGAAAGCTACAAAATTAATTGTAGCCTTCTTTACTTTTAGGTAATATGAGCTAATTTAGTTGCTACATCTTTCTCCCCGAAGCCATCTATTATTACTTTGTAACGTGTATAAATAACCAGAGTAGGTTACTCTATCTCCTATAGCATACGATTGTCCCGAAGACCATGGACTTACACCTGCACATGGGTCGCTAGAGTGGGATGGATATGCTTTGTTGGTCCCTTCAATATCTAATGGGGAAATAGTTTTTTGAGCTCCATTATACGTTTGCCCATTAAGTAAGGTAATTGTTGGTTGACCATTTTTAGAAAAACCATAAGGATGATACATCATTATAGAGTTAATATCGAATTTTCTAGTTAATAATTGTGCACTTGAACTTTTTCTGAAATTACCTTCCATACCCGACCGGATATTATTCCACTTTATAATAACATAGTCATCTCTGTCAGATCTTGTTTGTTCATGAACAAACCCAAGAGTATGCCCCAATTCATGTGCAATAAGACTGGCGCTAGCTCTATTTCCTAATTGTACAGTTCCTCTGGTTCCTTGTACACCAAAGGATGCTCTGCCACATCCTGAACAAACATTGGTAGATTCATAAATTGTTACATAGTAAGACTCATTGGTTCTTTTTTTGAATTTAATATTAGTTTTACTGGTCCATCGTCTAAAAGCCTCGGTAAGATTACTACGTAAATTACTATTTAAGTTTCCAAGAACATAAACTATGGTATTGTTTGGCCATTTATTAGTAGAACCCCATAAAGCTAGTTTTTGATCAGCTTCAGCAGCACTCGGGGCAGCTTTTGGATCAAAAGGAGCAGGAGGAGTGTCTGATAATATTTCTTCAGAAAGAATGATATCTGAGTTGTAGAGAAATTCTCCATTGCCTATATCTTCGACAGTTACCAAATCTCCCTGAAAATATTTTTCAATAGTTTTTCCAGTTGTTAATAATGAGTTTGTATTTATGCTCTCATCAATGTTTTCTTTTTGACAAGAAGCAAAAAGTAATACCACACCTAGTACCAGAGTCTTAAGTGCATTAATTTTTTTAGTTTTCATAATTGTTATATTAAGTTTGTGTAAAAATGTTATTATCAAATATAGATGCAACATTCTAAAGATTAATTTCTTTTACATAAACATGTCGTTTTAGTAAACAAAATGTTATTTATTGGGTATAAACCGATAAGATTTGTGCAAAAACTACTTATTTTTGGCGTGTATGCATACTCGGGACATGATTTTTAATACTTATAATTTACTGTTATAAATACTACAGATTTTGCAAATTGAAATCATCCTTTCTAGAATATAAATAAATCTTAAATTCATTTTAAGGGCATTTTTATCGTTTTTAAGAGCGTTTTTTATTTTTCTAGTACTATTTATAACTAATTGTTGATAACTCGTTAAATCCTTCTTGATAAAACTCTTTGATCCTTTTACTCTTTTTTTATCTTTGTTTGTTGTCAAAAAATAAAATAATTAATTAAGGGATTTTATGAGCGAAGAAGCTAATAAGAAAAATTACTCCGCCGATAGTATTCAGGCACTCGAAGGGATGGAGCACGTACGTATGCGTCCATCGATGTATATTGGTGATGTTGGATCTCGAGGGTTACATCATTTGGTGTATGAGGTAGTAGATAATTCAATTGATGAAGCACTGGCAGGGCATTGTGATGCTATACAAGTAACTATCAATGAAGATAATTCTGTTACTACTCGTGATAATGGTAGAGGGATTCCTGTAGGTATACATAAAAAGGAAGGTGTTTCTGCTTTAGAGGTTGTAATGACCAAAATAGGTGCAGGAGGAAAATTCGATAAAGATTCTTATAAGGTTTCTGGTGGTCTTCACGGGGTAGGAGTATCTTGTGTGAATGCATTATCAGCTCACTTGCATGCTTTTGTTCATAAAGAAGGTAAAGTATGGGAGCAGGAATATGAAAAGGGTAAACCATTATATCCTGTTAAATCTACAGGAGATACAGATTTTAATGGTACTATAGTTACTTTTAGACCAGACCCCACAATTTTTCAGCAGACTCTGGAATATAATTATGATACTTTGGCAAGTCGTATGCGTGAATTGGCATATCTTAATAAAGGAATAAAAATTACATTAACAGATAAACGTCATCAGGATGATGAAGGTAATGATGTTACTGAAACTTTCCATTCTGAAGAAGGATTAAAAGAATTTGTTCGATTTCTTGATGCAAGTCGTAGTGCTATTATAGCAGATGTGATTTCTATGGAAGGCGAAAAAAACAATATTCCTGTAGAAGTGGCGATGATCTATAATGACTCTTATGCAGAGAATTTACATTCTTATGTGAACAATATTAATACCCATGAAGGAGGAACACATCTTTCAGGTTTTAGAAGAGGTTTAACTGCTACACTTAAAAAGTATGCAGACGCTTCAGGGATGTTAGATAAATTGAAATTCGAAATTGCTGGAGATGATTTCCGAGAAGGATTAACAGCTATTATTTCAGTAAAAGTTCAGGAGCCACAATTTGAAGGACAGACCAAAACTAAATTAGGAAATAGAGAAGTTACTTCTGCGGTATCACAAGCTGTTTCTGAAATGCTGGAGAATTATCTTGAGGAGAATCCAAATGATGCTAAAACTATTGTTCAGAAAGTAATCCTTGCTGCTCAGGCACGTCACGCTGCTAAAAAAGCACGTGAAATGGTACAACGTAAATCAGTAATGAGTATTGGTGGTTTGCCAGGTAAACTTTCTGATTGCTCAGAACAAGACCCTGCATTATGTGAAGTATTTCTAGTCGAGGGAGATTCTGCAGGTGGAACAGCAAAACAAGGGCGTGATCGTATGTTTCAGGCAATTCTTCCGTTACGCGGTAAGATATTGAATGTAGAAAAAGCAATGCATCATAAAGTTTTTGAAAATGAAGAAATCAAAAATATCTTTACTGCTCTTGGTGTTACTATCGGAACCGAAGAAGATAGTAAAGCGCTAAACCTGTCAAAATTACGCTATCATAAAATTGTAATTATGTGTGATGCCGATGTCGATGGTAGTCATATTTCGACATTAATCCTGACATTCTTTTTCCGTTATATGAAGGAACTCATTGAAGCTGGACATATCTATATAGCAGCTCCACCATTATATTTGGTGAAAAAAGGAGCCAAAAAACAATATGCATGGAACGATGATCAGCGAGATATGATTGTAAAAGAGTTTGGAGAAAATTCGAAAATACAACGATATAAAGGTCTTGGAGAGATGAATGCAGAACAGCTTTGGGATACTACTATGAACCCAGAATTTAGAACCATGCGTCAGGTTACAATTGACAACCTTACAGAAGCAGATCGCATATTCTCTATGTTAATGGGAGATGAAGTGCCACCTCGTAGAGAATTTATAGAAAAGAATGCTGTGTATGCAAATATTGATGCATAAACAATAGCTTAGAAGTATATTTAAGATCCGCTATATAATAGGTATAGCGGATTTTTTTTATATTGCAATGCCTATTAAACCCAAATCTTATGAAAAAATGTACTTTGCTGTTGGCATTACTTCTAGGTCATGTTACGTTTTCGCAAACAGATATCGATCAAATTCTTGAAATAGGAATTGAAAATGCCCAGAGATTTAGTGAAGATTATTTTGCATCTGCAGGAGAGTCCTTAGTAAATGCTATGTCAAATGGTTGGTATAATACAGCAGAAACAAAGAAATTGTGGCACTTCGAAGCTGGGATTGTAGGTAACCTTTCCTTTGTAAGAGAAGAAAAACAATCCTTTGTTCTAAATGTGCAGAATTATACAGATTTAACATTTAGAAATGGGCAAACCAGTCAGACTGTTGCAAATGCATTAGGTGTAAACCGAGAAGAAATAGCAGTAGTGATAAATCGAGGCCAAGCTACAGAATTAGAAGTTATTTTACCAAATGGGATAGGTGATTCTGAAATTGGTTCTTTACCAAGCGGATTTATTCAAGGATCAATGGGATTAATAAAAAGTACAGAAATAAAACTTAGATTTTTGCCAAGGATCAAAGCGGTACAAGATGCAGAAATACAACTGTATGGTGTTGCTTTTCAGCATGAGTTTACCGATTGGGTTTTTCCGTTAAAGAGATGGCCCGTTAGACTATCTGCTTTATTAGGATATACCAATGTAAAAGGTTTTTATGATATTAATGCCAGTAGTGGGATAGAAGGTGCAGATCAGGAAGTGCGCTTAAATACTAATTCATGGTTGATCACAGGTATTGTATCTACCAAATTACCGGTTTTAAACTTTTATGGGGGGCTAGGATATTATTTTGGCTCGAGTGATGCAGATTTATTGGGAACCTATCAAATCCAGAATGGACCGCTAACATCACAAACGGTAATAGATCCAATAAGTGTGAAAAACAGAACAAAAGGAGTTAAAGCATCAATTGGCGCAAAAGTACAGTTTGGTATTTTTAGAGCGAATCTGGATTATACATTGCAAAACTATAATAACCTTTCTTTAGGACTTAATTTTGGCTGGTAATTAACACTCTATTTGTTAATTAATTCATCAAAGAATTCGTATTTTCGCGAAATAAATAAGTTTAATTACATTCAAAAAAATATACCATGAAAGTTACAGTAGTAGGAGCTGGTGCAGTAGGTGCTAGTTGCGCTGAATATATAGCAATAAAGAATTTTGCTTCAGAAGTAGTAGTGTTAGATATTAAAGAAGGATATGCAGAAGGAAAAGCAATGGATCTCATGCAAACCGCTTCTTTAAACGGGTTTGATACCAAAATCACTGGTACTACAGGAGATTATTCTAAAACTGCAGGAAGTGATATTGCTGTAATTACTTCAGGAATTCCTCGTAAACCAGGAATGACAAGAGAAGAATTAATTGGTATTAATGCAGGGATTGTTAAAACAGTATCTTCAAGTTTGATAGAACACTCTCCTAATGCTATTATTATTGTGGTTAGTAATCCTATGGATACAATGACCTATTTGGTACATAAAACAACCAATCTTCCTAAAAATAGAATTATCGGTATGGGTGGTGCTTTAGATAGTGCTCGTTTTAAGTATAGATTAGCAGAAGCATTAGGTGCTCCTATTTCTGATGTTGACGGAATGGTAATTGGTGGTCATAGCGATAAAGGTATGGTGCCATTAACAAGATTGGCTACGAGAAATAGTGTGCCTGTTTCAGAATTTATTTCAGAAGAAAGAATAGAGCAAGTAGCTGCAGATACTAAAGTTGGTGGAGCTACATTAACCAAATTATTAGGTACATCGGCATGGTATGCTCCGGGAGCAGCAGTATCTGGTTTAGTACAAGCAATCGCTTGTGATCAAAAGAAAATTTTCCCTTGTTCTACTTTGTTAGAAGGAGAATATGGATTAAATGATCTTTGTATCGGTGCGCCAGTTGTATTAGGTAGAAACGGAATCGAAAAGATTGTTGAAATAGAACTTAACGATGCAGAAAAAGCTAAACTTGCAGAAAGTGCTGAAGGTGTTAAGAAAACAAATGGATTATTAGAGTTATAATATATCCTTATAAATAAGTTTAATAAGAGCTGCTTTATGCAGCTCTTATTGTTTTTACGATAGTGTAGAAATATGATTTTCTCTAATTAATGAAGTCTTTACAGTACAACAAGCCTCGGTTTTGATGTTTTTTGAATAGTGATAAATACCAAAATTGAAACTTATACGTTTTGATGTTCAAAGATTGCAATAGATATTTATTTGAAGACTTTAGAAATGCAGTTTTAATTTTTTTATATTTGCCGCATGAAGAAAAAATGGTACTTCGGGATTTTAATTTCTGCTTTAGCAACGCTTGTTGTTATTCAGCAGCAAACCGTAGTACCTAATCAGGAAATTGTATTAGAGTTTGTTAATAATGAGATTACTTCTGTTGAAGCTCAAAATGCGATAACACTTGTAAAAAAACAACTACAATCTATAGGGGTTCAACATACAAGGATATCAAAGGGGCTAAAAAATGGCAAGCTCAAAATTGCTTACTATAGTGATGCAGATGTAGAGTACATAAAGAGAATACTTTCTGAAGCACATGATGTAGCCCTGGATCATGTTTTTTACGACCAAAATGAAGATGATAACCAGTTTCCTTTAAATAAAAATTCTAAAGACTATAATCTCGATGTTTATGAAATCCAAAAAAGTACAGATTTTGATGCTGACTTTAATGGAAAGTATGTTTTAGAAGTAAAACATGAACGCGATGGCTATTCTGGTTCTAACTCGTATAGTTTTGTTAAAGAAATAGATACCGATTATATTGATAGGCTTGTAAAGATAGCCCAAAAAGTAAATACAAATATTGCAATTGCAATAGATAATACTTCACATAACATTCCAGAAGTAAGAGCTGGACCAATCTCTTGATTGGAATTTACAGCTTTTAAGAAATTCCTAAAAACTACCATATTTTAAAATAGAGCTTTTGTCAATAGTTTGATAAAGCTTAATCACACAGTATTAAATAATTAAAAATAATTGTCAAGCCTTGAGTATAGTATATAATTACTCGTTTTAACAGGTTTGACCAAAATAAATAAATAATGCAAAATAAAGGACTTGTTAGGGTATTTGCTATTTTATTTGGCTTGGTATGTATTTACCAATTGTCATATACATACATGGCCTACACAAAAGAGGCAGAAGCTGAAATTTATGCACAGCAAAAGTATCCCGAAAGCGTAAAAGACTATTCAAAATTAAGGGAGACCGCAGAGCGTAATTATTTAGATTCTATTGGTAAAGAAGAAATTTTTGCCGGTATTACATATAATGATGCAAAGGATAAAGAACTTAATAAAGGGCTTGACCTTAAAGGAGGGATTAATGTTATTCTGCAAATTTCTGTAAAAGATATTTTAAGTGGGCTAGCTAATAAATCTAAAGACCCATCGTTTAATCAAGCTTTGCTTGCTACCGATGAGGTACAGAAAAATAGTCAGAATAATTATATTGATGATTTCTTTACCGAATTTGAAAAAATTCCGGATGCAAAGTTAGCATCACCAGATATTTTTGCAAACAAAAATCTAAGTGATGATATCACTTATGATATGACCAATGAGCAGGTTAAACCTATCCTGAAACGTAAGATTGACGAGTCTGTAATATCTGCATTCGAAGTATTACGTAAGCGTATTGATAAGTTTGGAGTTACACAACCTAATATCCAGCGTTTAGGAGAATCTGGTCGTATTTTGGTAGAACTTCCTGGAGCAAAAGATATAGAGAGAGTAAAAAGCTTGGTAACAAGTACAGCTCAATTAGAATTTTGGGACGTATATAAGATGGAAGAAGTTTTTAATCATCTTATTGCTGCTAATAATTTGATTAAAGAAGAGCTTGAAGGTGTAGATGAAATAAAAGAAAAAGTTGCAGAAACTAGTGAAACGTTAGTAGATTCTACTCAGGTAGATACGGCAAAAGTTGATTCTACAACAACTGATGCTGACGCAGCTATCGAAAACTTATTAGAAGATGCAGAAGATTCTACAGATATTGAAGCGCAGGTAAATCCATTGTTTGATCTAATTGTAGGACAAGGAAGACAAGGGGGGCCAGTAGTGGCTACTGTAGAGAAGAAGAATGCAGATCAATTTATGGCATATCTTAATGATCCTAAAGTAAAAGCTTTATTGCCGGTAGAGCAACGTTTTATGAAATTTGCCTGGGGAAAACCAGAAAAAGATTCTGAGTTTTTAGATTTATATGCTATAAAAGGAAATAGAGATAATGAGCCAGAACTAAGTGGTGGTGTTATTACAGATGCAAGACAAGAATATAGCCAATTAGGTAAAGTAACAGTTACCATGCAAATGGATGGTAAAGGAGCTAAAAAATGGGAAGAAATGACTGGTCGTGCTTTTAATCAAAGCAGTCAGATAGCAGTTGTATTAGATGATATAGTATATTCTGCTCCAGGTGTTACAACAGGAGCAATTAGTGGAGGAAGAAGTGAAATCACTGGAGATTTTTCTATAGAAGAAGGTCAGGATTTGGCAAATGTATTAAGAGCAGGTAAATTACCAGCCTCTGCCGATATTATACAAAGTGAAGTAGTAGGACCATCATTAGGTCAAGAAGCTATTGATAGTGGTGTCATGTCTTTTGCAATAGCATTAGTATTGATTCTGATCTGGATGGTGTTTTACTATGGTAAAGCTGGACTTTTTGCAGATGTGGCCTTGGTGGTTAATATCTTATTTATTTTTGGAGTATTAGCAGGATTAAAAGCGGTATTAACGCTTCCTGGTATTGCAGGTATTGTATTAACGATTGGTATGTCGGTTGATGCAAACGTATTAATATTTGAACGAATTAAAGAAGAGCTGGCAAAAGGTAAATCTCAGGTAGATGCTATAAAAGATGGATTTAATAATGCATTATCATCAATACTTGATGCAAATATAACTACAGGTCTTACAGGTCTTATTTTATTAGTTATTGGTACTGGACCAATTAAAGGATTTGCGACTACCTTATTAATAGGTATTTTAACCTCATTGTTTACAGCGATTTTTGTTACCAGATTATTTATAGATGGTTATGGTAAAAATGGTAAAGAGCTGGCTTTTTCTACAGGAGCAACCAAAAACTTATTTAAGAACGTTAATGTTAATTTCTTAAAGAAGCGTAAAATTGCGTATGTCATTTCTGGTATTATTATCGTAGCTGGTATTGGTTCTTTATTTACTAATGGACTGGATCAAGGTGTAGATTTTGTAGGAGGAAGAACGTATACTGTTCGTTTTGCAAAAGATGTTGTTCCTGCTGTAGTAGAGAAAGATCTTGTTGCTGCTTTTGAAAGTGCACAAGCAAAAACTTACGGAACAAATAATCAACTAAAAATTACGACAAAGTATAAAGTTGATGAAACAGGAGAAGAAGTAGATGCAGAAATTTCAAACAAATTATTTACAGCTTTAAAACCGTATTTAACAGATGGATTAACCTATGATCAATTTGCTAATGGCGGGGACGATAAGCAAGTAGGTATTATGCATTCTATGAAAGTAGGACCAACAATTGCCGATGATATTAAGCAAGCAGCATTTTGGTCTGTACTTGCGTCTCTTATAGTTGTATTCCTATATATCTTACTGCGATTTAGAAGATGGCAGTTTAGTTTAGGTGCAGTTGCGGCGGTATTCCATGATGTATTGATAGTACTGGGGATATTCTCTCTAACCTATAAATTTATGCCATTTAATATGGAAATTGATCAGGCGTTTATTGCGGCTATACTTACGGTAATCGGATACTCGTTAAATGATACCGTGGTTGTATTTGATAGAATTAGGGAATTCTTCAACGAGCATACTGGAAGACCGTTGGATAGAAACGTTAATGGAGCTTTAAATAGTACGTTAAGTCGTACTTTAAATACATCTTTAACTACATTATTGGTACTGATCGCGATCTTTATATTCGCAGTGCCTTTAAGAGGGTTTATGTTCTCGTTAATTATTGGTGTGATTATAGGTACTTATTCGTCACTATTTATTGCAACTCCGGTAATGTATGATACAGTGCGTAAAGTTGGTTTAAAGACTAAAGAAAAAGAAACCGAAGAGAAGAAGTAATCTCTTTTGAAGTTATAATTATAAAAATCCTTTCTAAGCAATTAGAAAGGATTTTTGTTTATGTATATTTTCAAACCTCACAGGTTTTCTAAACCTGTGAGGTTTGATTGTTTTTTTACATCTTGGTGAAAGAAATAGAATCACCAGCTTTAAGATTCCAGGTATCAGTAAGTTTAGCATTAACTTCTAACACATATTGTGCTGGCCCTTCAGATGGTAATGAAGATTCATTAAGAGGCTGTGCGTTTTTTTGGATACTTACCACCTTGTTTTTTGCATCTATAAATATGATATCCAAAGGGAACTTTGTGTTTTTCATATAAAACGAATGCGGAGCTTCTTCAGAAAATATAAATAACATACCCCGATCCTTCTGCATAGATTTGCGATACATCAAACCTGTTTCTCTTTCGTAATCAGAGTCGGCAATTTCGATATCTAATTTGGTTATTGGATTAGGGATTGAATCCTTTAGGTCAAACAAAGAAAGTTCACCTTCCTTGGTAAATGTGATCTCCTTAGTCAGATTCTTGTCATTTTTAGATTCTGTTTTACAAGAAAACATACTTAGTGTTGCACACGCAAAAATTGAAATATAAATGCTTTTTTTCATCAGTTTTTTTATAAGAACTAAAAGTAGATAAAAAAGCCGCACTTCAAAAATCTGAAGTACGACTTTTATCAACTAACTAACCAGCTAATTTTATATGCCTTATTTAATCGTTTTTCCAATCAATTTTACGTGATATCATCATTATAGTTCCCAGAATTAGGAATAGCCCTATGCTTCCTACTAATAATGCATAGTTTTCTAATTGGATGATTACAAATATGAATGCGTATAAAGCTGCTAAAGAAGCGGCTATAAATCCCATAAATTTGTAGCTTTTGAGTATTGCTTTCGAATACATAGAAATTAGTAAAACTACTGCGCTACCTGCTATAGCATATGCTTGTAAAAAACTCGAATGTTCTGATATAGAAATCAATAATGTATAAAACATGGTTAATGCTAATCCAACCATCAAATATTGAAAAGGATGAATATGGATTTTACTTATTGCCTGGATTAAGAAGAACACCAGAAAGGTAAGTGCGATCACGAGATATCCATATTTGGCAGCACGTTCACTTTTTTGATACTCATCTACTGGGATCAGTAATTTTACACCAAAAGCAGAAGCATTAATATGTGGCAGTTCTCCAAAAAATTCTTGCTCAAACTCTCTGTTAATTTGTAATACTTTCCAATTGGCTTTAAAACCTTGATCTGAGATTTCTTTGGTCTTAGTATTGGGTAGATAATTACCATTAAAACTCGGGGAGGCCCAATTTGATGTCATGGATACATTGGTTTCACGGCCTACAGGAATAAATCGTAACTGTTCACTTCCGTTAATCAGGAGATCCAGGCTAAAATCGATAGTACTCTCTTTTGGTAAAGAGTTTTCTTTTAAAAATTTAGTTTCGAGAGTATTTGTATATGAGTTTTGCGCATATCGAGATCGTAAAGGATATTGGTCTGTTCCTAGTTTTAATTCCAGATTACTTCGTATCCCTTTTAAGTTTGTTGAGTTCACCTGTACAGTAGCTTTATTCCATAAAATATCTGCTGCTGCGATATCCTGCGTTTCGAAATTTGGAGTAGTAAAAGAACCTGTTATTTTCATATCGGCAGTATATACTACAGATTCATAGATGCTTCTTCCCAGAGTTTCAGACTCTATATTGGATTTTATATCTAATGTGTTGGGAAAGAAAAAAGCATGTTTTATCGTAATAATATCTTCTTCGTTATACGATTTTGTTTTGTCATCCCAGGTTTTTTTTAAGGTATGTACCTGATAAGGGATTTTAAGAATCGGACCGTATAGCAGGACTTCATTTCCCCATTTTTGATTAATCTCCTTAACTACTTCTTCTTGTCTATAGGAACGTTCTCGTATTAAATCTTTAATGTAAGACAAAGGGATTAATAATACTAAAATTAGTATTCCGACCATTAGCATTCGAACGGTAATAGAGGTCTTTAACCATTGACCAAAGGACTTTTTTTGTTTTTGGGTTTCCATAGATATAATATTTATAGTGATTGTATTTTTTTAATTATTTTTTTCTTGATAATATTGAATCATTCGATATGTGATGATTAGAAAACCACCAAAACCTATCGTAAATGCCCAGGTGTTAATATGTTGAGTGGGAAATAGAACTCTTTTTAGGATATCTGATAAAATCCCTGATGGATTTTGAAGTATATCCCAGCTGTTCCATCTCAATACTCTTCCCAGATATATCCCAAAACCACACAATAATAGAATGCAGTATGAGAAGAGATTTGTGATTTTTTTTGAAAATTTTTCAAGAAGTAATGTTTGCATCATCCATAAAGAAGCAAAACCAATAATTAAACCATTAATGGCAAAGGATAGAATAAGTAAAACATCAAACCAAACTGATTGTAGGTTACTTAATCTGATATGTTGTAAATCGGTTAAGATATATGGAGAATTAGGTAAAAATAAGAGCCATATCACAAAACCTAACCAGAAAATGAGTTGATTTGTTTTGCGTATGCTTAGTAACATTGTAATGCCATAAGGAATGCATGCTAAAAAGAGATTCCAGACCAGAAATAGATAAAAAGAAGATTCTGTTTTTAAAATTCTGATTGCCAGTAATAATAAGCTAAATGTAACTGAAAACGTAAATAGTTTTATGAAAGGCATTTGTTTTTCTATAATATTCATAACAATTAATATTTATACGATTTGGATATAGATAAGTGTAATAGGGATGTTAAGTAAAAAGAGTAGTATTGTGATTAGATTCTCTTTGGTGTCTTTTGAAAAGAAAAGCGCATTAATAATTAGAAATGCCAGAAAAATTGCATTAACAAGGAAAGCAATTCTAACATAATTAATTCCTATATGCAATAGTGTACTCCATTTAAAACATATGTAAAGTAGCAGTAGGGAAGTTCCTATAAGAAAACTAACTAAGGCTAAAGTAATCGCAATTTTATTAATAGGGTGCGCTATTTTCATAATGATGAGATTAAAAATATTTTAGAAATGGGTTGTTCATTACGATAATGATATATCCAATAGTAATTGGGATATTGAGAACGACCAGTATGATCGTTGTTAAATTCTCTTTGTAGTACTGGTGATTGATGATGGCATTAGTTATGATCCCTACAAAGACGATTACATTAAGAACTGATGCTATGATCACATAAAAAAGACCTATGTCTAATACGATATTGGATTGAGAAATTAAAAAGAATAGTAATAGTAAAGTTCCCAAAAGAAAGCTTATGGTTGCTACGATAAGCGCATTTTTGTTAATTGGTTGTATGATTTTCATAATGATGAGATTAAAAATGTGGTTTTCAAGGTTTGTACAGATTGATGTAAAAGCTTTTTGTAATCCAGTTGGTAAAAAGGATAAGCAGTTTTGCCTTTTCGGTATGCTTTTTTAAAAAGTTTAATCTTGTCTGGATAGAATAGGGTGCCTAGTCCTATAACAGAGATTAGATATATTGTGCGTTTACCATTTCCTAAAAGATAATACTGCATAGCCACCTCTTCAGAAACAGAGATACCAATATTGGTTAATACATGAAAAACATCATGGTTTTCTAATTTGGGTTGTGGGTTAAAATCATGTTGTAGCAAAAAACAACCTAAATGAAACCCAAGACTCCCTTTAGGATATGTAATAAGTGTTTTTACCGAAATATCCCAGGGTGGTTGTCTCTTAAACCATTTCTGATACGGTCTTTTACTTAACTCATAGATTGTTTCTAATATAAATGCTCTCATTTTTTTATTTTAAAAGTACTTTGTTTTTCAAAGTAAAATGATAAAAAAAATATGACTATTGTTTTAGTAATTTTTCAATAGCTTCTACGTGTTTTTTAAAAGCTTCTCGGCCTTTTTTGGTAACACTGTACCTTGTATTGGGTTTTCTACCTATAAATGATTTTTCTACCATAATGTATTCTTCTTTTTCCAAAGCTTTAGTGTGGCTAGCTAAGTTACCATCGGTAGCTCCCAGAAGCTCTTTTAGCGTTTTAAAATCGGCATATTCGTTAACAATCAATATCGACATAATTCCTAATCGAATTCGATGATCAAAAGCTTTGTTTATATTGTTAATTATATTTTTCATTCTTTATTCCCGTGAAGGAAAAAACTTTTCAAATTTTATACTTAGTTTAACCCGATTGAATTACATTTCTATATAAATCAAAAACTAATTTATATGATAAAGATTGCTACTTTATGGTTTAGATTTTGAATTTGAAGTCTCATTAAAGTATATCAGGCTTCCGTATATAATATGCATTATACCAAATCCCAGCACCCAAAACCAGAAACCATATCCAGGATAAATTGCGCAGATCAAACCTAATACAATTTCTATATATCCCAAATATTTTACATTACCAATTGTATATTTTGATGCATTTACCAGGGCAAGACCATAAAAAATAAGCATTAATGAACCGGTAAGACCATAATGATCGCTGGATATTTTTATAATGATATAAATACCACCAGTAACTAATGGAATCAAAAAAGCGGTAAGTAATCGTTTGGAAGCACTATTCCATAAGGTTTCGTTATTTTTTTTTGCTTTTGTAATACTTAATATGATAGCTGTAATAATGCTTAGAAAAGCAACTACAACCAGATCTAATAGGATATAATTAAATATTTTACCATCTAGGATAAGGTAGTTTCTTCCGCTAATACTAACTAGATAATACGCAACAGCAGCGCCAATTAGTGCATAGATGCCAGCCATTATTCCTGATAAACCACTAAGTGAGAAAAAACGAGATGATTTGTTCATCATATCCTTGATCTCTGTAATGTCTTTTAAGTATTCTTCTGTGCTCATATTAAAAAGTACTTTGAAATACAAAGTAAAATTAAAATATTGAATTGTGCAAATTTAATTTTACTAGGTGTTATATTTTTTGATTGATAGGTTGCTCTTTAAAATTATATTTAATAAAATCTATTAATAGTATACATGATATTAATTTATTGGTTAAAAACAGTTTTATATCTTTTACTTCCACCTGACTTTAATATAATTATCTATCTCTTTAACTTGTCTTGGGATATTTTTTTTTATTTCAAAAAGTAAGTTCTCGATTAGCTTTTCTTTGGCGAAATTTTTGTTTACCACTATACTTATTTCCCTAGTAGGTTTTGGGTTTTCAAAATATTTTATGTGTTTATTTTCTATGTTTTCTACTACTGATAATTGAGGAACCAAGGTATATCCTAAACCTGCTTTAACTAGGTTTTTTATTGTTTGTATCGAACCGCTTTCAAATAAAAAAGCTTTGTTTTTATTTTTATCATTGTCTTGGCATATATTAAGAACCTGATTTCTAAAACAATGCCCTTCTTCTAAAATAAGAAGATCATCAGGAGTAAGGTCATCTTGTTTTACAATTTCTGATGTGCCGAAAGTATTTTTATCATTACAATACACCAGAAATGGTTCCTGATATAAATTTATTTCACGTATCGTCTTATCCTCTAAAGGGGTTGAAACAATCCCAATATCTAAGGTGCCGTTATGTAAAGCATCAATAATAAAATCGGTTTGCATTTCTTTTATTACCAATTTGATTTTCGGATTGCTTTTTAAGAAACTCTCTAAGAATAAAGGAAGCAAGTTGGGGGCGATTGTTGGTATAATACCAAGTGTATACTGTCCCGAAATACTAGATGTATTGTCATACGCAAGTTCTTTAAATTCATTAGCTTCTCGGAGTGTACTTTTGGCCTTGGCAATTAAAATTTTTCCAATAGGAGTTGGAGTAAGAGGAGTTGTATTACGATCAAATATAACCGTGCCAATCTCATCTTCTAATTTTTTTACCTGAATTGTTAACGTAGGCTGGGTTACAAAGCATAATTCTGCCGCTTTAGTGTAATGTCTTTTAAGGTCTAATGCTACTATATATTTTAATTGTTGAAGTGTCATAGAAGATTTAGTTATTAATAATATAAATATAGTCATTTATATTATTAATTTGATTAATGATGAGTAACCGACGTACTTTGTATTTGTTATTAACTTAAATAAATTTCACACATGAAAAAGATTGTATTAATTGCAATTGTCATTGGTATGTGGCCAACTCTTTATGGGCAACAAATTATGACAACTAATGGGGGTGCTCCAATCGGGGACAACCAAAATTCGAAGACAGTAGGAGAGTATGGTCCTGTATTGTTAGAGGACATACATCTAATCGAGAAATTAGCGGCATTTGATAGGGAGCGAATTCCAGAACGTGTCGTTCATGCAAGAGGAGCAGGAGCATTTGGATATTTTGAAAGTACAAAGGACATGTCGTCTTATACAAAAGCAGTTTTATTTAATGGGAATAATAAACGTACTGACCTAGCTGTACGTTTTTCTACTGTTATACACGGTAAAGGTTCTCCGGAAACTGCAAGAGATCCCAGAGGTTTTGCGGTAAAATTCTATACGCAACAAGGAAATTATGATATTGTCGGAAATAACCTTCCGATATTTTTTATCAGAGATGCAATAAAATTTCCTGATATGGTACATTCATTAAAACCTTCACCGGTTACAAACAAACAGGATCCCAATCGTTTTTTTGATTTTTTTTCTAATGTACCAGAAGCCACTCATATGATTACCAGACTATATACAGATTTGGGTATCCCTAAAGGGTATCAGTATATGAACGGAAGTAGTGTTCATGGGTTTAAATGGGTAAATGAAAATGGAGAAGTTACTTATGTCAAATATTCTTGGATTAGTAAACAAGGAGAACATAATTTGGATTTAGAACAAGCAGCAAAACAACAATCCGTGGATTGGCAACATGCGACAGTTAGTCTTCGAATGGATATTGATAATAAAAATTACCCTCAATGGGATTTGTATGTTCAATTGATAAAACCAAAAGATATAGGTAGTTTTGATTTCTGGCCTTTAGATGCTACAAAAGATTGGCCGGCAGATAAGATTGAGAAAATAAAAATAGGTACGATGACATTAAATAAAAATCCTGTTAATTATTTTCAAGAAGTAGAATCCATTGCGATGTCACCAGGAAATCTCATCCCGGGTATAGAGCCTTCAGAGGATAAACTGTTACAAGGGCGGTTGTTCTCCTATTTTGATACCCAACGTCATAGGCTGGGGGCTAATAATCAGCAGATTAAAGTAAATCAACCTAAAAAAGAGGTGGTAAATTATAATTCTGATAGTTATTCTAGTGCTTCTAATTCCAAATTCCCAAATGCAGATATCAATTACCAGCCTAGTACAAAAGTTGCGTTAAAGGAAAATTCTAGCTATAAATTATCCGAAACTAAGCTAAATAATATAAAAATTACACAAAAAAAGATTTCCAAAACCAATGATTTTGCCCAACCAGGTAGTTTTTACAGGAGTTTATCAGAAAAAGATAAAACGAATCTAATTAGGAATCTTAAAGGAGATTTAGGGCAGGTAAAAAATATTCATATTCAAAAAAAAATGATTACCTATTTCTATAGATCGGATAGAGATTTTGGTATGCGAATAGCTAAAGCTCTTGGGTTTAGTCAAAAAGATTTTATGCAATTTGGAAAGTAATTAATCTAAAAAATGAATTCTTTAGTACTTTTTGATTATGCTAAAGATGATTAGTAAGGTTAAGGAATTGTATTTATGTTTTTCTAGTATTATAATAAATACCCGAAACGTTCTTGAATAATGTGGTGTTTGTCATTATTTAGTGCCATTTTTCGTTTCGGGCTTATTATAATATTATTGATTTTAGGATTAAAAACGTTTTTAAATGATAAACAATGATAAAAAAAATAGCGATATATTATTTCATAATATTGGGAATAGAGGTATATGGGCAAGAACAAATATTTGAATATAGTAGAGAGGGAAATGTAAATGCAATTGCTGAAATACTAGAAACAAATAAGTCGGGAATTAATATGGTCAACCGTAATGGGTATAGTCCCCTTATATTGGCTATTTACTATGGACAAATAGATACAGCTCATTTTTTATTAAATCAAGGAGCTGATCCTGATATACAAGATAGTGCAGGGAATACAGCACTGATGGGGGCGTGCTTTAAAGGGTATGAAAACATAGTGCAATTACTTATAGAATATAAGGCTAATGTTAATCTGAAGAATTATAATGATGCAACTGCTCTTATTTACGCAGCTACATTTGGTCATGCAGAAATTGTAAAGGAGTTAGTGAAAAATAATGCGAATATAGACATCAGAGATATTAGAGGAAATACAGCATTAGATCATGCCCGTATTCAAGAGAATCAAGAGGTAATACTTTTGCTCTCCATGAATAATTAAGAAGTATATTTATGGTATGAATCCAGCAGAAGAATATATTTTAAGACAACCAGAGCCTTTTAAATCAACCGTACTTCATCTACAGGTGATTATTGAGACGACTTTACCCAAAGTAGAGTTGTTGTTTAAATGGAGAGTTCCTTTTTATTATATGGATAAAAGCCCGATCTGTTATCTAAATGTAACTAAAGGGTATGTAGACGTAGGATTTTGGAGCGCACAGTATTTTACCAAACACCAGGAGAAGCTAGAGTCTGATAAAAGAAAATATGTAAAATCTCTTCGATACCAAAGCATAGATGATATCGATGATCAAGTACTTATCGAAGTTCTTGAACAAGCGTATACCTTTAGGAATGAAAAATTTATAACTGATTAACGGTTTGTCTAATAGCAACCAGATTGCTCAATAATTTTTCCAGATGATCAAGATGTAACATGTTTGCACCATCACTTTTTGCATTTGCAGGATCGAAGTGTGTTTCCATAAATAAACCATCTACGCCAGTTACTATTCCTGCACGTGCAATAGTTTCGATCATATCGGGTCTTCCTCCGGTTACACCACTAGATTGATTAGGTTGCTGTAATGAATGCGTCACATCAAGTACAGTAGTGCCGTACTGTTTCATTGTAGGGATCCCTCTGAAATCAACAATCATATCCTGGTAACCAAACATAGTTCCACGATCGGTGATCATTGCATTTTCATTACCGCTATCTTTTACTTTTTTTACGGCATGTTGCATAGCTTCGGGACTCATAAATTGTCCTTTCTTTAGGTTAACCGTTTTTCCTGTTTTTGCAGCAGCAACCACAAGATCGGTTTGGCGTACCAAAAAAGCCGGGATTTGTAAAATATCTACATATTCGGCTGCAAGTGCTGCATCCTCATTTTCATGAATATCAGTAACCGTTGGGATTTCGAAGGTTTCTCCAACTTTACGTAAGATTTTTAATGCTTTTTCATTACCAATACCTGTAAAACTATCAATACGACTACGGTTAGCTTTTTTAAATGACCCTTTAAACACATAAGGAATTTTGAGCTTAGAAGTAATAGTAACTACTTTTTCTGCAATATGTAATGCCATCTCTTCTCCTTCAATAGCACAGGGCCCAGCCAGAAGAAAAAAGTTATTTGAATCAAGGTTTTTTAAATTTTTTATTTCAGAAAGATCCATATGTATTTTTTAAGAAGGCAAAGATAAGTCTTTTAGGATTTGAAGGAAAGAATTATTAATAAAAGTAATAGTGGCAAGAAGTTTGATAATAATTCTTTCCTTCAAATAAAATACAAAGAATTATGAAGAGAACACTCACAGCTATTTTCCTTTTAATTACAATTATTATTTCTGCTCAAAGTAATAGTGTATCTGTAAAAGACCATATGTTTAAAATAAATATACTAACCACTCCAGGTATAGAATATGAGGTAGGATTAGGTAAAAACACTACTTTAGATTTTAGATTAGGGACAGGTTTTGCCTATGCGTCTAGGAATGGAAATGGTAGATATGGTATTTTTCCTTCAGTAGAGGGGGCTTATCGATATTATTATAATTTTAAAAGAAGAACTCAAAAAGGCAAGAACACATCAAAAAATTCTGCAAATTATATTGCTTTAACTACGCTTTTTACAAGCGGAGATCCTATTATTGGAGACATACAAACTAATATTGATTATTATGCCAGAATAGGTCCTGTTTGGGGTTTTCAGCGTACGTATAATTCTAATCTTAATTTAGGATTAGAGTTAGGGCTCGGATATGGGTTTAATAATGAAGAGAGTTTTTTAAGACCTATAATTGGTTTTAGATTAGGATGGACATTCGGAAAAGATGTTAATTAATAGATAGTGAACCAGTTATAGTGCTATTTTTGTTTTTTTTGAATAATATTCCCCTATTTATTAATAATTAAAACTTTCGTATACAACCTGTCAAAATATCTCGTACCTTTGCACCCTTAAAAATGAGGCGTTTATGACAGCTATAAAAAATATTGCGATAATTGCTCACGTAGATCACGGTAAGACTACGTTGGTAGATAAGATTATGTACCATTGTCAATTATTTCGTGAAAACGAAAACACAGGTGATTTAATTTTAGATAATAATGACCTGGAGCGCGAAAGAGGTATTACCATTACTTCAAAAAACGTTTCGGTTACTTATAAAGGAACCAAAATTAATATCATAGATACTCCTGGTCACGCCGATTTTGGAGGAGAGGTAGAGCGCGTATTGAATATGGCAGATGGAGTACTACTTTTGGTAGATGCTTTTGAAGGGCCTATGCCACAAACTCGTTTTGTACTGCAAAAAGCAATTGACCTTGGGCTAAAACCATGTGTTGTGGTTAATAAGGTAGATAAAGAAAACTGTACACCAGACGAAGTACATGAAAAAGTATTTGACCTAATGTTCGAACTTGGTGCAGAAGAATGGCAATTAGACTTTCCTACAGTATATGGTTCTGCTAAGAATAACTGGATGAGTGATGACTGGAAGAACGAAACAGATAATATCGAACCTCTACTTGATATGGTAATTGAGCATATTCCTGCTCCGAAAATTGAAGAAGGAACTCCTCAAATGTTAATCACATCGTTAGATTTCTCATCATTTACAGGACGTATCGCTATTGGACGTTTACAAAGAGGAACTTTAACAGAAGGTATGCAGGTTTCTTTGGTAAAACGAGACGGAACAATAAAAAAATCTAAAATAAAAGAACTTCACACTTTTGAAGGCCTTGGAAGAATGAAGGTAGAAAAAGTAGAAGCTGGTGATATTTGTGCACTGGTAGGACTTGAAGGTTTTGAAATTGGAGATACTGTAGCAGATATAGAGAACCCTGAAGGATTAAAAACTATTGCTATCGATGAGCCTACTATGAGTATGTTGTTTACGATTAATGATTCTCCTTTCTTTGGAAAAGACGGAAAATTTGTAACATCTAGACATATTAAAGAAAGATTAGCAAAAGAACTAGAGAAAAATTTGGCACTTAGAGTTAATGATACAGATAGTGCCGATAAATTTATAGTATTTGGGCGAGGTGTACTGCATTTATCAGTATTGATTGAAACCATGCGTCGTGAAGGATATGAATTACAGATAGGACAACCACAAGTAATCATTAAAGAAATAGATGGTGCTAAATGTGAACCAATCGAAGAATTAACTATTGATTTACCTGAGCATGTATCAGGAAAAGCTGTAGAAATGGTAACTATGCGTAAAGGAGAAATGCTTAGTATGGAAGCCAAAGGAGATCGTATGGTATGTGAATTTATGATACCATCTAGAGGAATTATTGGTTTACGTAATCAATTATTGACAGCAACCGCAGGTGAAGCAATTATGGCGCACCGTTTTAAAGAATATCAACCACTTAAAGGAGATATTCCTGGACGTATTAATGGTTCATTAGTTTCTATGGAAAAAGGTTCTGCGATACCATATTCTATTGATAAGCTACAGGATAGAGGAAAATTCTTTGTAGATCCGGGAGAAGATATTTATGAAGGACAGGTGATAGGAGAAAATTCTAGAGGTGATGATATGACTGTTAATATTACCAAAACAAAAAAATTATCAAATGTACGTTCTTCGGGAGCAGATGATAAAGCTAAGATTGTACCTGCGATCAAGTTTTCATTAGAAGAAGCTTTAGAATATATCCAAAAAGACGAATACGTAGAAGTTACTCCTAACTTTTTAAGATTGCGTAAAATCTACTTAACAGAAGTTGAACGTAAACGAAATAAAATCGTTTAAACTCTTTTAAGGTATACATATAAAAATAAAAAACCCCCGAGAGATTCTCGGGGGTTTTTTATTACAGTAAGTTAAAACTATAACTGGTATTAAAAATAAAATCCCGAGTTAACTCGGGATTTATCGTCGATATTTTGGGGTATGCATTGGGGTATTTGGGGCTAATTCTATATTTTGGGGCAAATTATCGTATACAATGTTTTACTTGTGTGGTACAAATGTAAGAATAATTCCTGTAACTACGCTTGTAAAAAACAACAAAATATCGGTAAAATACAATTAATAGCGATAAAATACGCAAAAAACACTGTTTCGATACGGTTTTTACTGCTCTTTTGAAAGATCGATACTTAAAATGTTATTTTTTAAAAGAACTTCAATACTTTTAAGAAATAATTTGAAATAAAAAATAATGGATCGAGGTTTAGAATGGAAAGAATTTATGAATGTAGATATGCGAGTGGGGACTATAATACATGTAGAAATTTTTAAAGAAGCACGAAACCCAGCCTATAAAATGATTGTTGATTTTGGAGAACTGGGAGAGCGGAAAACCTCTGCGCAGATCACGCAACTTTACCAACAACCCGAAGAACTTATAGGAAAACAAGTTATAGCGGTGGTCAATTTTCCGCCAAAGCAAATTGCCAATATAATGAGTGAATGTTTGGTTTTAGGAGCTGTAGGAGAAGATAAAGAAGTAACCTTGTTAAGTCCAGATTTAAAGGTTGAAAATGGATTGCGAGTAGGGTAGTCCCTCTAGCTAAAGTAAATATGCTTCTTAATGTTTATGTAGAAAACAGATAACAAAATCAACCTGAAGCTCTAGATTTATTAAAACCTACACATCTCTTTTTACCCTTTTCTTTGTACAACTTCAAATACTTTATTTCCATCACATTTTAATGTTTTAGATGGATATTTGAGCAATAAAGCATAATCGTGAGTTGCCATAAGTATGGTGTTACCATTTTTATTGATATCCCGTAGAACTTCCATAACTTCGACAGATGTTTGCGGGTCTAGATTTCCGGTAGGCTCATCGGCTAATATTAGCTCGGGATCATTAAGTAATGCTCTGGCAATAGCAATGCGTTGTTGTTCTCCTCCCGATAATTGATATGGATATTTAAAATCTTTGGTTTTCATACCTACTTTATCCAATACATCATCAATTTTACTGTCCATTCCTTTTTCATCTGTCCACCCTGTGGCTTTAAGGACAAATAAAAGATTCCCTTTTACAGTTCTGTCATTAAGTAATTTAAAATCCTGAAATACAATACCTAATTTTCTGCGTAAAAAAGGGATTTGATTTTCTTGTAGGGTAGGTAAATCAAAATCAACAATGCTCCCTTCACCTTCTAACAAAGGAAGATCCCCGTACAACGTTTTCATAAAACTACTTTTACCTGTACCGGTCTTACCAATAAGATATACAAAATCCCCTTTGTTCACTTCTACATTGACATCAGAAAGAATTAAGCTTTCGCGTTGATAAATTGAAGCATTTTTGAGGCTTAATACCGTATTAGACATAGTTTATGATTCTGAATTAATATACTTGGTAAAAGTAAAAAGTTTTCTGTTAAAAAAAATCAGGTATAGAAAAAATTTAAACGAGTTCATTTACTCTAAATAAATAACAGAGTTTCATAATAAATATTTTAATTTCTATAAAACCTAAACCTTAAATTGAAGGCAAAACTATCATTTTTATTGATCTGTATTGAGCAAATTACACCAAAAGTAAAGTTTTAATATTCATAAAGTATTCACAATTCTAAATTTACGATGTAATTATATCTAAAATATTTCGTTATTAAAATAGAAGATTAGGGTATCTTTAACACAAAATTTATTCGCGGGAAACGATATTTACTTTTTAGATTGTAATACTTACTTAAATGAACAAATACATCACCTCGATGCTTTTTGTGATTGTTCTGTCTACATATATGTCTGCACAGCAATCCGCAATTTACACCAATGAATTAGTACTGTATAATCAGGCTCTCGAATTGTATAATAACAAACAATTTCTGGCAGCTCAAAACTTATTTGATAAGGTCAAAGATGCCTCTACAGATGAGAATATTGATGCCGATTGCACCTATTATATTGCTAATTGTGCGGTGTGGCTAAATCAAAAAGGAGCAGATCAACTTTTAGAAGATTTTGTAGTACAATACCCTACAAGTATTAAGCGTAATGCAGCGTACCTGGATGCAGCAACATACTATTTTGATAATGGTAAATATGCGTACGCTCGTAAATGGTATGATAAAGTTGATGAAAGTAATTTAGGTCGGGCAGAAAAGGAGAAATATAATTTTAATAATGGGTATGCTTATTTTAAAATTCAGAGATTTAACGAAGCGAAGAAATTTTTAAATCGCGTAGAAGATTCTCCAGAATATAGTGCTAAAGCAAAGTATTACCTGGGTTTTATTGCTTACGAAGGAGATAATTATAAAGAAGCCGATAAATTGTTTGATGAAGTAAAAGATCTGGATCAGTATAATAAGAATTTATCATATTTCCAGAGTGATATGAACTTCAAGTCAGGAAATTTTGAAGAAGCTATTAATGAAGGATTAGTACAATTACCTAAATCGAAACGTTCAGAAAGATCTGAGCTAAATAAAATTATAGGAGAGAGTTATTTTAATCTTGGAGAGTATGATAAAGCAACTCCATACCTTAAAGAGTATAAAGGAAGAAAAGGCAAATGGAACAATACAGATTATTATTTATTGGGATATGCTTATTATAAACAAGGAGCGTATGAGAATGCAATTTCAGAATTTAATAAAATTGTAGATGGGCGTAATGCTACAGCCCAAAATGCATATTATCACCTGGCAGAATCGTATCTTAAAACAGATCAAAAACAACAAGCATTAAATGCTTTTAAGAATGCTTCAGAGATGGATTTTGAAGCTAAAATCAAGGAAGATGCTACGTATAATTATGCAAAATTAAGCTATGAAATAGGAAACTCTTTCGAGAGTGCTCCAAAAGTTTTACTATCCTATTTAGATCAATATCCTAAAACAGAATTTGAAGAAGAAATCAAAGAACTGCTGATCAGCTCGTATATTACATCAAAGAATTATAAAGAAGCAATGGATCTGCTTGAAGGAAGTAGAAATTTTGCAGATAAAGAAGTGTATCAAAAAGTAGCTTTTTACCGTGGGATAGAATTGTATTCTGAAAATAATTATCCAGAAGCAATACTCTATTTTGATAAATCTCTAAAAGAACAAGTTGATCCGGCATTTACAGCAAAAGCTATATACTGGAAAGCTGAGAGTGATTACTTACTAAACAATTTTGATGATGCTTTGATTGGATTTAAACAATTTAAGGGTAGTACAGGAGCTTCATCGACCAGTGAGTATGAACATATAGATTATAATATGGGATATACTTATTTTAAGTTGAAACAATACCCCCAGGCGGCTCAATATTTTGAAACTTTTTCTAAGAGTAACAAAACCGATGAAGCAAGACAAACAGATACCTATCTAAGATTAGGAGATAGTCATTTTATTTCTAGTAAATACTGGCCGGCAATGGAAGCCTATAACCTGGCAATTAAAAAAAATGGACCAGATTCTGATTATGCGCATTATCAAAAAGCAATTAGTTATGGCTTTGTAAATAAGCATAATAAAAAGATTCAGGACCTAGAAATGTTCTTAAAAATGTATCCCAGATCCACATATCGGGATGATGCTATGTTTGCTCTTGGTGATGTGTATGTTTCCGAAAATAAAACACAACGAGGTATCGAAGCTTATGATCGTCTAATTAGAGATGTCCCCAGAAGTTCATATGTGCCAAAAGCATTACTAAAACAAGGACTAATTTATTATAACGGAAATCAGGGAGACAGAGCTTTATCAAAATTTAAAAAAGTAGTTGCAGAATATCCCGGTACCGACGAAGCAATCCAGGCTGTGAATACTGCACGATTAATCTATGTAGATTTAGGAAGGACAAATGAGTATGCTAGCTGGGTAAAAGGATTAAGTTTTGTAGATGTTAGTGATGCCGATCTGGATAATACGGCTTTTGAAGCTGCAGAAAAACAGTTTGTAGAAAATAATGATAATGGTGCAATTAGCGGTTTTGAGAAATACCTCAATGAATTTCCTAATGGTTTGCACGCTCTTAAAAGTCATTTTCACCTAGCGCAACTGTATTTCAAGAAAGGAAATAAAGATGCAACAATCCCACATTACGAATTTGTATTGCAACAGGATAGAACTGAGTTTACAGAACAAGCACTGGCAAGGCTCTCACAAGTATATCTAGAGAATCGTAAATATGAAAAAGCAATCCCGGTGTTAGAACGTTTAGAAAGTGATGCCGATTATCCACAAAATATCATTTTTGCACAATCTAATCTGATGAAGTCTTATTATCAATTGTTGAATTATCAAAAAACCATTGAATATGCTGATAAGGTTTTGGCGAATCCAAAAATTCAAAATGATGTAAAAAGTGATGCTAAGATTTTTACTGCCCGCGCAGCATTTAAGACTGTAGATATGCAACGTGCAAAGAGAGCATATGCCGAGGTACAAAAAATAGCAACAGGAGAATTGGCTGCCGAAGCATTATACTATAATGCGTATTTTAAAAATCTTGAAGGGAACTACAAGGTTTCTAATGAAACCATTCAAAAATTATCTAAAGATTTTCCCGGATATCGATTATACGGTTCTAAAGGATTAGTGCTTATGGCCAAAAACTTTTACGGACTTAAAGATGCTTATCAAGCCACATATATTTTGGAAAGCGTAATTAAAAATTTCACCGATTTCCCCGAGGTAATCGATGAAGCGCAAACCGAACTCAGAAAAATCAAAGCCGAAGAAGCAAAAACAAATTCATCCATCCAAACCGAACAGTAATAATCAGTTAGTAAAACGAGTTGTATTGTATGTTTACATATTTTAAGAAAATAAATAAATCTCATAAGTCTCTAAGACTTGTGGGGTCTAGAGTGTTACTTTTTGTGTCAATTTTTATAATTGGGGTAAATGGCTTCGCTCAGGAAAAAGAAAATGAAACTCTGGATACAGAACGTGTGGTTATTGTAAAAGCATACACACCAACAATTAGTGATGCATTTAAAGTAAAATCCACTCCCGTTCTTAATGATTCTGTGACACAGCAGAAAAAGCAAATACGATATAGTATTTTTTCTGTTCCTGTGGCGTCTACATATACACCTGCAAAAGGAAGAGCAGCCAATATCGATAGACCAAAACCCATAGATATCTATGATAACTATGCTACATTAGGATTTGGGAACTTTACATCGGTTCTCGCAGAGTTTTATAGTAATTTTCAGCTTAACCGATCAGATAATATTGGATTGTATTTACATCATAATTCATCACAGGGAGGCATAGAAGAGGTGCAATTAGATGATAAATTTTATAATACTTTTCTTGACCTTAATTATACGTCCCGTACAAGAGATTATACATATGGGATAGAAGTAGGAGCAGAGCACCAATTATACAATTGGTATGGGTTACCAGATATTCCTTCATTAACACAAGAACAGATTAATGCAATTGATCCACAACAAAGTTATTTTGGAGCAAAACTAGGAGGGAAACTTCAATTTGATGACCTGTATTTTAAGAAAGCAGTATTAAATTATAGATATTTTGGCGATGCTTTAAGTTCTGTAGAACACCATGTGATAGCAAAACCTACTTTCGAGTTCGAAATAGGAGATAACCTAATCACAACTAATTTTATCGCAGATTATTTAAAAGGAAGTTTCGAACGCGATCTTGCGTTCCAGACACCAAATGAGTACGGCGTTTTAAATGTTGGGGTCAATCCAAGTCTTGTAATATTAAGAGATAATCTTACCTTAAATCTTGGAGCAGCAGTGTATTATAGTATTGATACAGAGAATAGTGATAATGATTTCTTTATTTATCCCAAAGTAACTGCTTCCTATAGATTATTAGAAGAAGCTGTTATTGCCTATGGCGGACTTGAAGGTGATTTACGACAAAATACGTATCGGGATGCTGTGCAAAAAAATCCTTTTGTATCCCCAACTTTAGTTATAGAGCCTACAAACATGTTATATGATGCTTATGTAGGATTGAAAGGGAAAATATCTGATGTAGTAAGTTATAATTTTAGAGGAAGTTATATTTCAGAAGACGAGAAACCTTTATTTGTTAATAATGTTAGAGCAACATTACAACGTGAAGGGTTTGATTACGGAAACTCATTCTCATATCGCTATGACGATGTTAATACCTTAATAGGATATGGAGAGTTAAATTTTGAAATTAGCAAAAAATTTAAGCTAGGAGCCTCAGCAGAATATTTTAATTATAGCTCAGAAGACGAACAAGAAGCATGGAATCTCCCTGAACTAAAAGCTTCGGTACTTATGGATTATCAAATCAATAAAAAATGGTACGTAGGAGCACAGTTATTTTATGTTGGCGAACGAAAAGATATTAATAATCAAGTCATTTCTTTACCTACAGTTCCTGAGTCTGTGGTAACTCTAGATTCCTATTTTGATGCTAATGTAAATTTAGGATATCGATTAAGTGATAAACTATCTTTCTTTATTAAAGGAAACAATCTGGCAGGAGATAATTATGAACGTTGGGTAAATTTCCCTGTTCAGGATATACAAGTTTTAGGAGGAGTTACGTATAAGTTTAACTACTAAATTTAATCTAGAATTAGATAAATTTAAAATTTTTGGTACCTTATAGTAATAAAAACATCAATCATTTATACATATATTAGATATAAAGATTTGGTTTTTGTATAAGTAATATATGGTTAATCGATTGATTAACATATTACTATCGGTATAGTTTTTGTAGTTGTTTACATAAAATAAAACTTATGAAAGGTACTTTACTTCTTATTTTTTGCCTGTTTTCAATAGGTATGTTTTCCCAGGATAACTTTAAACTCTATTATGAAGAAACAGAAAATGGGTTTAAGATTCTGGCAGATAATGACGAATATACTCCGGTGTCTGCAAAAATAGATTTCAGGTTAGAAAATCTTACATCAACTAATGGAAGTAATAAAGTTTTTGTAGTACCAGCAAAAACAAAAAGACACACGATTACAGATCTAAAAGTAATTGATAGAAAAAAACGCATAAAACTGGGGTATGAATCTATCTATAATCATGGGGATCATAACCAAAAAAAATACGATACCGGTTTTAAATATTACTTACCTTTTAAAAAAGGAGAAGAATATTGGTTATCTCAGGGATATAATGGAGCTACTTCTCACCAAAATGAAAATGCATTAGATTTTAAAATGCCTGTAGGAACTAAGGTTTATGCGGCACGAGATGGAGTAGTTGTAGATATCGAAGAAAGTTTTAGTAAAAGTTGCACTTCTGCAGATTGTGCCAAGTATAATAATTTTATTCTTATTTATCATAGCGATGGTACTTTTGCCGAGTATACCCATATTAAAAAAAATGGAGCACAAGTAAACATCGGTGATCAGGTAAAAATAGGTCAATTTATTGGGTATAGCGGTGATGTTGGTTGGGCTACAGGGCCACATTTACATTTCATCGTATTTTTTCAAAGACTAAAAGAAAGAATTACCTTAAAAACAAAATTCTTAACCGGAAACGGAAAACAAGCTATTGCACTTAAAGAAAAAGAAAAGTATCGTAGGGAATATTAATGTACTTTTTGATAGATTCTAAATATATTATACCGGTAAATAGGGTATAAAACATCCCTGTTTTCAGTACCCTAATTTTCATCGTTTACCGTGTTTTGTACCTGCCTAAACGGCTATATCTTGCACAGTATTAAGAACAGTTTTATTATAATTTTTAATACAAGATATACAGATGAAAAAGATTAATATACATACATATATTGTTACATTTATTTTACTATATGTTTTAGCAGCAATATGCAGTTTAATTGGGTACGCCAACAATGAAGGAACACTCGTTTTGACTCCTACAACAGAATTTTTACTAAAATTACATTCGATAATTAACCTTCCTACAACTACTATAGGATATGCTACATTAGGTAAAGGAATCTATACTGTAGTAGGGGGATTAATCCTTAATGTATTTTTATACTCTCTTATAGTTGAGCGTATTGTTTTTTGCCTAATAGCCCTGAAAAGAAGTGTTTTAAAAACAAAATTTTTAACTAAAAAAAGCAAACAAGCTATTTTACTTATAGAAAAGTAAGCTTACCAAAACCGTATCAAAAACCCAATACATCATTGACCTCGCAGGTTTCGAAAACCTGTGAGGTCACGTTTGTTTAGAGAAGTTACTACATTGTTAAGATGCATTTCTTTTCGTGCTAATTTTCCTATCTTCCATTCCTAAATCAAAATATACCATATCATGATCAAAAAGATGCTTTTTATAGCTTGTTTTGCTATGATTTTTACAGCTTGTAAAAATGAAGCTACTGCTACCAAAGAACCTGAAGAAAAGGTAGATGTTAGTGCCAAATTTAATGAGATGCTAGATAATTATTATGAAGAAGGTCTACAGCTCAATCCAGTACAAGCTACCTTTGCCGGGGATAATAGATTTAACGACCAATTTCCTAATCCGTTGGCAGATGAAACAGTAAATAAAACCAAAGCTTATTTTAAAAAGTATAAAGAGCAATTGGCGCAATTTGATGATGCTACACTATCTGAAAGCGAGAAAATGACTAAGGCAATTCTCAACTGGGAATGTGATATGAACTTAGAAAGGTTTAATTTTAAACAAGACTATTTTCCTATTGATCAAATGTGGTCTATTAATCTTGTTGCCGGGCAATTGGCGAGTGGTGCTAGTGCACAACCTTTTAAGACTGTCCAAGATTATAATAATTGGCTAAAACGTCTGGAAGGATATATAGATTGGATGACATCTGCCGAAGCAAAAATGAAAGAAGGTATGGCTGCAGGATATGTGTTACCAAAATCGTTGATCGTAAAAGTGCTTCCGCAATTAGAAGCATTAACAGTTGAAGACTTAGATCAACATCTTTTCTATACTCCTGTAAAGAATTTTCCAGAAGATTTTTCTGATGAAGACAAAAAACAATTAACAGAAGCTTACAGCAAAATGGTTTCCGAAAAAATTGTTCCTACCTATAAAAGCCTTCATAAATTTATGAGTACAGATTATATGGAAGCGGGTAGAACTAGTTCTGGTATTGAAGGTATTCCTGGCGGAAAAGACTTTTATCAATATCAAATCAAGTTGTACACAACAACGACTATGACAGCCGATGAGATTCATAAGCTGGGACTTTCTGAAGTTGCCAGGATCTCCTCTGAAATGGAAAAAATTAAAGAGCAAGTAGGATATGCCGGCGATCTAAAATCATTTTTTGATCATGTGCGTAATAAGAAAGAATTGATGCCATTTACAGAACCACAGCAAGTGATCGACAATTTTAATGCAATCCATGATCGCATGAAACCACAGATTGAAAAACTGTTTGATGTAAAGCCAAAAACACCATTTGAAGTACGTAGAACAGAAGCTTTTCGTGAGAACTCTGCTAGTGCAGAATATAATCCAGGGTCATTAGATGGTACTCGCCCAGGGATTTTTTATACACCGATTCCAGAGGTAACCAAGTATAATACGTATAGTGATGAGTCGTTGTTTTTACATGAAGCAATACCAGGCCATCATTATCAAATCTCATTAACTCAGGAAAGCGAAGAATTACCAAAATTCAGAAAAACATTATGGTATAGTGGTTATGGCGAAGGATGGGCATTATATAGTGAGTCTTTGGGTAAAGAACTAGGCTTATACACAGATCCATATCAGTATTTCGGAATGTTAGGAGCAGAGATGCATCGTGCTGTTCGTCTTGTTGTAGATACAGGATTACATTCTAAAGGATGGACACGTGAGCAGGCAATTCAATATTCTTTAGATAACGAGGCAGAATCAGAAGCTGGGATTACTTCCGAAATAGAACGCTATATGGCTAATCCAGGTCAGGCATTATCTTATAAAATTGGGCAGTTAAAAATAAGAGAACTTCGTGCCAAAGCAGAAGCAGCACTAGGAGATAAGTTTGATATTCGCCAGTTTCATAATCAGGTCTTAGAAACCGGATGTGTACCATTGGCATTGCTAGAAAATAAAATCAATACATGGATTGCCAGTAATAAATAATAAGTTAGTAAAACGGTATTCTAATCCATAAAATAAAAACGCGCATAAACTTATGCGCGTTTTTTAATATGTTCTATTAGGATTGAATTCTATTGTTTAGATCTATAAATGACTAAGCCAAGATTTACTTTATTAAACCTGTTTTACTTTTAAAGTCCTGATCCCTGACTTGATTTATTTTGATGTCGATAAAATTGTAGTTATATAAATCAGTACCTTGAATAAAGGTTGATTGTTTAAAAACAGAGATCCCATTTATTTTTTCCCAATCTTTAAAAATAACAGTTACCAAATCTCCTTTTTCATTCGTATTGATATCAAAACCTAATGGAAGAAAGGAATTGAAAGCATAATAAAAATTAACAGGTCTATTAGCGTTATCCTTAAATTGAATATGAAATGCAGTTTGATTCTGAAATTTAGTAAATCCCTTTAAAACAGGAGTGGCATATCGGGTTTCGGGTTTAAAACTTAACCAATGTAATTCATGACCTCGTGCAAATATTTGCATTTCAGTACTTAAAGACTCGGTAAGTGATTGTGTGTTTACGTCATAATACCATGAGGTGTTTTTTCCATGTTTTATAATACTATGGTCCTTGTTATTAACTTGTTCCATTCTCCCATCGGTTTCTCTAGATAGTATAAGAGTTTTAAAAGAATTATTGGGGCCTTTACAATCTGCTAGAGCATAGATAGAAGCTATATCAGAGTCGCCAGAAATACCCAAATTAGTTCTTACTTGATTCAAAACTATTTCTGCAGTAGTATGCGCATCGGCCTCGGTATTGGCAGTGCTAATGATTTTCCATTCATTATCGATTTTTTTTAGAACACTTTGCCAGGAAACTACCCAATATACAGGTTCATCCTCTAAAATCCCTTTTACAGTCACTGATCCAATATAGCTAGCCATAGAACCATCATCAGATATTTCAATAATAGGATCATCACGTTTAACTAGTTGGTGAAATTCCATAGTATCCAAATATGATTGAGTACCCGAAATCCTATCCGATTTTTTTATTCGTTGTATACTGCCTTTTCTAACATCATACCACTCTTCTGCATTAGGTTGATAAAACTGATTGGCATCTTTGTTAAAATGAGCTTTTTCTACCAGATCCATTAGTGATTGAATTTTATGCTTTTCGGCTTTAATGTCAACTGGTTTTTGACATGATAAAATGGAAAGCACTAATAATACAGCAGTTATTTTATTCATAATATTGTGATTAAAGTATCCTGAAAATATTTCTCTTACATTCTTAAAAGTAACAATTACTTGTATAGGTAATTAATAAAGGTTTGTTAAGGAAAATTTTAAAAATTCGAAAATAACAGGGAGACGTTACAATATTAAAAGTAATTCACAGAATAAAATATAGAGTCATACCATCAAAAACCCTTAAATGCTTCGGCATTTTGTACTAGGACAAGAACATCATATCTAAATATAGTTTTCTTAAAGGCATCAGAAAAATTAGCATAAGCAAGAGGTCTTAAAGAAACTAAATCCAGTACATAATACTTTTTGGTTATGGTTGGTATAACTTTTTGAATTTCTTCAGGAAAATCTTTAGTATTATCAAATGGCACTACAGGATTAGGAGTAAATGGATTTCCCATAGCTGCTTTTCCGGTTATACCCATCACAAGGTAATGCAACGAATGCATTTTGTTGGTAATAGCCAATTCACTAGCCATATTAGAAATATCATAAATATTAGTTCGATTTAGCCCTTTTGCCGCATGATTAGCTCCTAGTTTAAAGATCACTTTTGGAGTAGTATTACGATCTTTTGTGTTATCATAATAGTTTAAAAAATTACGTTTCATTAATTGACTTCGCGTATTGTTATTTTTATAATACTCTTTGGTGATCATATTATAGGCGTATATTTCCTTAGTTTTCCACAGTTGTTTTAAAATTTCGATTTCTTTGGCATCAGTAGCTAGTTCTAGCAACGATTTGTGTAAAGCTTCGTTATATTTAAAAATGTAGGTCGCTCCGTACTTTTTATTAGCTATAGCATATTGATAACCTTCGTTGGCCTCCTTTTTTAATTCCTGTAGTTTTTCTTTTAAAGGTGTATTATCTGTAGTAGAAATAATATAATCAAAATTAAGACGAAACTGAACCATAAAAGTTTGGTCAATCCCCCAGAGCATTCCTTTCTTTTTAATTACATTGGTAAACAGATCATAATCATCTTCATTATTATAAAAAGGAATAGCAAAAGGAAACTCCTGATGTAATTTTTTTGCGTTACCGATAGGGTCATTAGATGAGGCTATGGTCGTTATTTTTTCTGCAGCTATAGCATCTGTTTCTATACAGAGCGTATGATAACCAAAAGGTTGTGCGATATTGTATATTGTGTTTGTAAAAAGCCCTGCTTCCTTAATGCCGTGCTGTTCTCCTACAAATACAAATTGACTATTTTTTAATCGCTGTTTTGTGAAGGATAAAAATATATCATTTTTGAGATCCTCTATCTGAAAACTGTACTTTGATAAATCAATTTTATCCTGTGAGTATATGAATGTTGTAGATAAAAAGGTAATACTTAGAATTAAAGAAAAAATAGTTTTCATTGCATATTATTTTGAGATTGATACTTCAAAAATACTTCGTTTGCTCTGTGTTTTTTTGAAGAATATCACGAACCCTAATATTATACTCTCGAACTTATTTTTTTAAAGGATAAACTATGCAATATAGGATATGAACATGACGATACGATTATGAAAAGGTAGAGTAAATCTGCTTTCATAAAATAGATTTTGCCTTCAATTGCCTATTTTTATTAGTGTAAAAAGATTCGATATGAATATAGAAACACCTAAAATATCACTGGGATGGCGACTTGTTATCGTTTTTATTGTAGGGATAGTTATGTTTAGCATTATAGCAATTGCATCAAAATTTAGAGAAGCTCCTAAAGTAGATCTACTTTTTTTGTTGTTATGGATGTCTATTATTTACTTAAGTTTTGAAGTAATTCATGAGTTTCAGAAAAAGCTGGTGCAAAAGAACCTAAACTCTATTTGGATCTTTTTTGGAAGTAGTATTGGAGGAACAGTTATCTATACAATCTTTTTTTATTTTTATAAATGGTTAGACTATTTGATCCTCGGTAGTGAACCTCCTATGATACAACATGTGATATTCTCTGCTTTGACCGGGCTGGCAATTTGTATGATCTTCGGCCTTATTTTGCTGACATTTAACTGGAAAAATCAGTACTACATTTCTCATATACAAAATGAACAATTCAAAAAGGAAATTATAAAGGCAAATTTATCAATTCTAAAAAATCAACTCGATCCACATTTCATGTTCAATAACTTTAATACGTTATATTACTTAATTGATGAGGATGGTGAACTGGCACAAAGGTTTCTGAAAAATATAGCATCGGTATATAGATATATTCTGCAAAATAATGAAAAGGCAATTATACCTATATCACGTGAATACGAGATGGCACGACAATATCTTTTACTTATTGAACAACGCTATAAAACTGCTCTAAAAGTACATGATGCAGTAGATTCAGCATTTTTTGAATATAAAAGCGTTCCTCCATTAGTGTTACAACAACTTATTGAAAATGCCGTAAAACATAATAGAATAGATGAACGATCACCGTTACACATTCACTTTGAAGTAACAGAAAACTATTTTACAGTAAAAAACAACAATAATCCTAAACGTACAGCTGGTACTACCGGCACTGGATTAGAAAATATAACAAAACGATATGATTTCCTTACCGAGAATAAGGTGATTATTTCGAATACCAAAGATGAGTTTAGAGTATCTATACCTTTACTGCCAACAACCAATGAAACAAACAGCAATGTTTAAATTTTTTTATTTAGTATCAATAGATTATAAAAAATTAAATGAGTGAAAATTAAGACAGTGATAATAGAAGATGAAGCAACTGCCAGAGATCATCTAATAAAGCTAATTGCTAGGATCAGTACAGATATTTCTGTCATTGCTTCAATTTCTACAGTAACAGAAAGTATAGATTGGTTTAGATCAAATAAACATCCAGATCTAATTTTTATGGATATTCACCTATCCGACGGGATTTCTTTTGACATATTGAAAGAAGTTATCATCGATGCTCCTATTATTTTTATTACCGCTTATGATGAATATGCTATACAAGCTTTTAAAACAACAGGAATTGATTATCTACTAAAACCTATTAATAAGGAAGATTTACAAAACGCATTAAGAAAATTCTTTAAAAGCCGAGTCAAAGAAGCAGATGAATGGATTATTAGAAATATAGATTTACTTCAACGCATACAAAAAGAAGAAAAAATAGTGTATAAGGAACGGTTTTTACTGAAATCAGGAAATAGTATGACGCCAGTAAAAATAAGTGATATAGCGTATTTCTATAGAGACGAATTGGTTTTTGCAAAGCTTTTAGATGGAAAATTATTTCCTTTAGATGATTCTTTAAACCAATTACAAACGATAATTAACCCTAAAGAATTTATTCGATTAAACAGGCAACTTTTGGTAAACATAAACGCAATAAAGAAATTAACCCCTTCAAAACCCGGTCAATTATCGGTACTGTTAACTCCAGAATACCACGATGAAATACATTTGAGCCCAGAACGATCGAGATGGTTAAAACTTATACTCGACGGAAAATAGGAGATAAACATGATAAAACTTTTCTTTTTATGAGGATAAAAAAAGAAAAAGCTATTTTTATATGATGTATCATTGGAATGAGATTTTTATTGGTATCCAGCTATGTATTACAATTCAATTAGTAGTAGTAGGCTCTGTAAATGTATTTACAAAAAATACAAAAAATGTCTTTCTGGGGATATACTGCCTTCTTGTAGCTAATGCACATATAGCTCTTATTTTTAGTGATTTCTTCAAAAAAGAACCTTACATGTATGCTTTTTTTGGAGGATGGAAAGGGTATTTTTATGGACCCATTTTATACCTTTATTTAAAATCGTTAAGTAAAAAATGGAACCATAAAAAAGAATGGATTCATTTAATACTTCCATTTGCTTTATTTGGATTGTCTCTTTATCGTTATTTTTTTATAAGCCAGGAAGATTCAATGATTGTAAGGTTAAAAGCAGTGGGATATTTTTTCTACTGGACCCTGTTAATTTCTTATTTCATTTTAGGGATAAAAGAATTTAAACAGCATATAAGAATAAACTTAAAAGAAAAATCAAAAATTAGATTTCAAAGTTTTTATACCATAGTAAATACTCATTTATTGTTTACCATTATACCGGGATTTATATTATTTCTTAGTATTTATACCGATGTTAGCATCATTGAGAACTTAACAGAAACTGTTGTATTACCTTATTATGAATATTGGGCTGTTCCTATATATATGCTTCTTTTTATATTCTTACTCTTTTACGGGATTACAGAATTGCAATGGGTAAAAAAATATTTTCTGATAGCTTCTATACATCAACCTGTGAATGACTTTCAAAAAAATGCAGATGTTTTTATACATATCAAAGAATTTTTCTCTGCCAACGAAGTGTTTAAAAACCCAAACCTCACTATAGACGAATTATCTCTTTCTTCGGGGATTACCAAATCTGCAATTCGATCTGTTTTGATCGAAAAAGGATATTCTAGTTTTACTGATTTTGTGAATGAATATAGAATTAAAGAATTTAAAAATAATCTGAAAGAAGAAAAGTATAATAATTATGACCTGGCCAGTATTGCTTTATTATCAGGATTTAATTCTAAAGCAACATTCTATAGAGTTTTTAAGAAACATACTGGTATAACTCCTAATGAGTATAAGGCAGGTGTAATACGTAATAAATTATTAGAATAGATTAAAAAGGGGTCATCGTATAAAGGTTTTAGAAAATTTGATAATCAGTATTTGATTATCTGTAAATGGCAATCTGGGTTGCAATGCATTTCTATTAGTATTGGCATTATGGTTATAGACGACATATAGATCTGTACCTTCTGTAGGGTTATATCTAAACCTAAGATTCCACCCTAACCGATCACTTCGTGTATCGTATTGCACATAAGAGTTTAATGATGTTTTTGAAGATAAATTGAATTTTAACCTCGAAAAATACCGACTTAAATTTAGTTTTCTAGAGGTTTCACTAACATACTCTTCAGGAAACCTAAGATTATTATATGTACCTCCTAATTGAGCTTGAAAGAGTGTGCTAAAATCATAAGAAACATTATACGACATAGTAAACTGGTTTCCGCCATAAAACTCTCCTATTTCTGTATCTAATGTAACCTTATATGGTTTTGCATCTCCAGAAATAAAAATAGGATTAAATTTCCACATCTTGTACTGTGCAGCAGGAATAGTTACTCCTTCTGCTATTTCCCAATCACGATATAAATTATCTTCTTGATAGATAGGAAAAAACATGGTTAAACGATGTCCTTTTTTATGTATCGCTGTCATGTAGAAATTCGTTTGAAAAAAATCGTGATTACCAGAATTAGACAACCAGTTTTTTCTAAAATAATGACCTATCGAAAAAAATTGCAAGAATGAATGATTGGTAAATGACTTTCTCCACCCATGATTTAATGTTAAACGTTTGGTATTTGGTTGAGAGACAAAACCCAATTTAGGGTCGAAGTTTTCTGTGTATTCCCGAAACCTGTATTGCAGTCCAAAACCATTGTTCTTAAATGTGTTTATTGAAGCTCCATACATTGGTTTCCAATCTCCTTTTTCTTTATCAAAGGTTGTACCTACTGTTAATTGAGTTCTAACGGTATTGGTTAAACGAATATTTGCATCTATAGCCATTAAATGATTATGGTCTTCACTACTTAATGAATTGGTATTTATAAAACCAATATATGACCCTAGTTTCCCTATGTTTTTTTTAATTCGGGTTACGCTCTTATTAGCAGAAGCAGCTACTTCATTTACCTCATGTGTTTGCATTGATAAAAGCCCGTATTGCCATTTTGTATTCCCGCCTGTAAATCGAATACCACCTATAATAGGAATTGAAGCACCATCCTGAATACCAATTCGTCTGGAATGAAATAAGCGATGATCAAATTGATTAGAGTTGAAGATATCAGCGTTTTCAAGGAAAAACAATCGCTTTTCATTTAAAAATATTGGGAAACGAGAAATATTAACGATTCGATCATCTGCTTCTACCTCTGCAAAATCGGTGTTTAATGTAAAATCTATCGTATGATTTGCATTAGGCTTAAATTTTACATCTAATCCCGTATTACTCAATATCTTATCTAATACCTGATGATCTGCATATTGTTTACGTTCTAAAATGGTAGTGCTGCTTTCATATGCTGTGCCTTCTTCGTTAATGAGGTTTTCCCGAATAGCATTTGCCTTTATATACGGAGTTATATATAGTGGTTTTGTTACCGGTAAACCTGTAAAGCGTATTTCTTGGGCATTTGTAAAATGATGTAGTGCATTACCAATATCTATATTTTTAAGATGAGATGTTATACGCTCATTGATCTCTTTATATTTTACCGTTGCTTTAATCCTCATCATATTCTCAGAAGATTTTTCATATCGTAACGATGAAAACGGAATCCTCATTTCTGTACTCCACCCTTTTTCTGTAATGAGTGATTTAACATCCCAAAAGGTATTCCACGAAGTATTAAACTCTTCTCCATTACGGCTTACTTCCATATCCTGTCGCGCACTCAATGGATTTGTTCTAAAAATGAGCGTATTTATTTTATCATTGTAAGTGTCGATATGTATTTGAAAATAATCGTCTTTTACTTGAGCTACATCTCTTTCTAGTGTTGTGGCGAATATTTGAGAAGGATCTCTAAAATTAATAATTCCACCTACATAGAGATATTCCTTATCGTATAGAATTTTTACTATAACTTGCTCTGATGCCGGAGTTCCTATATTAGGATCTATTTGCTTAAAGTCAGAAAATTCTAAAGCATCGCTCCATGCGTTCTCTTCTAATTTTCCATCCAAAGTAATAGCACTTTTTCCTAACGGAATATCAATAATTTCTTGTGCCGATGATACTACGCTCACCAGCATAAATACGATAAAAATAGACCTCATTTGATTTTTCTGTTCGTTTTTTGATTGTTTAAAAGAGGTCTATTTTTGTCTTCTTTAGACCTAAAGATTTTAGATACTCGGCAACTTCTTTTGATTCTTCACCTCCTCGTTCTGCATGATGAAGAAGAGTATATCCGTGCGGTCCTTTTGCATGTAGTGTTCCGGGAGAAAACTTTAGTATCGATTTGATGATGTCGATCTTTCCAAAAAGAGCAGCAGTAAATACATTAGCTTGAGCTCCATTATCTAATAGGTATTGAGCCAGTTTTTTATATCCAACATGACTTGCGGCTCCCAAACATGTTTCAAAATCTCCACCTCTCCAATCATGTGCAGCATTGATCAGTGTAGGGTGTTGTGCTAATAATTCTTTTACTGTTTCTAAACTTTTATGTCCAGCGCCAACAAAATTCTGCACTATTTTTTTGTCTAATTGTGGTTTTTCCTGTTCTTTCGAAAATATCACATGCGGAGCTGCAATATATAGTCCAGTAGTTAATACACCAGTAGTTAAAAATTGTTTCCTGTCCATAATTAGTGTTTTTATAAGATGTTATTAGTCATCTAGTTTTACTTTTAAAATGGTGGGTTCGTATAATTTTTCCATAGGGAATAGTGATCCGTCTTTATTAAAGCTTCCGAATTGTGCGTTTGCGATGTAATACAATTCGCGATCTACCAAAACTCCTGTTGTAGGATTGTTCATTATAGGGTGATTGTGTTCTAGTAATACAGTTTTTGTAATAGCACTTTGCTCTGTATTGAGGACGAATTTTTTAACCGAGTTTTTACCAGGTTGTATACCGATCAAAGAGTTTTTATAAAAGTATAATCCGTCTATGCTTTTGCTATTAGTTGTATCTGTACTCTTAGGATATTGTATATTTTCTTTTTTTTTGGTTTTGATATGAATGCGAGTAATTCCTTCAGAATGTGCTATAAATAGATGGGTATTGTTATCAGAAATAGTAATTCCATTAGGGTATTTTATTTCAGAAAGATAAGTTAAGACTTTTAGTTCATCTTCATTATTCTGAATGGTATATATCATAGGGTTAGAAAACATATGTGTAGCATACAGATTTCCCGATGTATCTAAAACGATATCATTAAAGAAATGAACTTCTCCTGGGATATCGATCCAATATTTTTTGATGAGTTTTCCTGTTTGCAAATCATATTTAAAAATCCCCGCAGGACGTCCCTCGTTTTTATCTTTTCTACTATACCCTATAAGATTACTTCCTCCAGAGCTACATACCCATAAGTGTCTTCGTATCGGATCAATTTTCATCCCGATAATCATATGTAAACCGTCTTGTTGTGGTTTTACAAAATCACGATATGTCCCGTCTTTGGATCGTTTTATAATTTTTCCTTTTCGGGTACTTCCTATATAAAAAGACATATCTGCGGGATCATAAGCCACGTTTTCGGGTAATAGATCTTTTTCGGGAATCGTATAGGCTATAAAACTTTTGTTGAATTGCTCATTTGGTTTTTGTGCACTACCATAAAAACCAAATCCGATAAAAAAAATGATATAAATAACTGTTTTCATCTCTTTTGTTTTAAAAATATGTGAGGTGGATAATGTTTATTTTTTTTCTTCCTAGACGAATGTATTTGATAAAGGAATTGAGAAGATCGATTTTATATTAAACTCTTCTTTTTTAATGTGTAATTGCATTGTACTTATGTGAGTTGATTACGCATAAGTAAATTATAGATTTGCATAAATTATGGATTTGGGTAGGACTGAAAACCAAAAATCATATAGCTTTGTTATCAATGAAGATTAAAAGCATTTGGTTTCATATTGGTTTTTGGATTGTATATACCGCAATATTTACTATTGTTGAAGCTAGTTATAAAGGGAAATATACCGAGGCATTGGCTTTTGAGCTTATGAATATGCCGATGCGACTTATTATCGTATATTTTAATTATTTTATTCTGTTGCCAAAACTCTTATTGCAAGGTAAAACGGTAAAATATTTTGTGTATACTATACTCACATTAATAGTCTCTGGATTTATTCAACGAATTATTAATTATGAGATATTATCCATTCTCTATCCTAATATGACGGATTCTGGAATGTGGCTACCGTATAAGTTTTTACAGGCTTCTATGATCATAGCTTCTCCTTTAATTTTTATTATTGGAATTTCGATTATTTGGAAAGTAGCAGAGTTACAAAAGAGGGCTAAAACTCTTGAAAATGAAAAATTGCAATCAGAATTGAAGTATCTAAAATCACAAATTAATCCTCATTTTCTTTTTAACACTTTAAATAATATCTACGGACTATCTTTAGAAAGCTCAAAAAAAGCCCCCGAACTTATACTTAAGTTATCAGATTTCCTTAGCTTTTCTTTATACGAGAGTTCTCAAAAATTTATTCTTTTAGAAAAAGAAATTAGTTTGCTAAATGACTTTATTGATTTAGAAAAATCTCGTTTTGAAGATAGGGTAGATGTACAGGTTTCTATTCCCGAACATATAGATCCGGTATCTATTCCTCCTCTTATTTTAGTGCCATTTGTAGAAAATGCATTTAAACATAGTTTAAAAAACGAAACCAAAATTGCTCATATAATTGTTAAATTAGAGGTAGTAAATAATCAACTAATTTATGAAGTTATAAACTCAAAACCAGAAGCTACTTTAGAAGATTCTTCACTAAAAGGAATTGGTTTACAGAACATCAAAAAAAGACTAGATATCCTATATAATGATCAATATCAATTAGATATTAAAGATGAAGAAAGATTATATACTATTGTATTAAAAATTGCTATTTGATAAGGTAAGTTGCAAAAAATAAAAGAGACAGATGAAGCTTCGATGTATTATAGTAGATGATGAACAGACTGCAAGAAATATTTTAAAAAAATATATTGGAGATGTCTCTACTTTGGATCTAACAGGAGAGTTTAAAAATGCTCTTGAAGTCTTGGATTATATCCAGAATCATTCGGTAGATGTGATGTTTTTAGATATTGAAATGCCCAAGCTTTCGGGCTTAAATCTAGCCAAAATTGTAGAGCATAAAATTAAAATCATATTTACAACTGCACATCGTGAGTTTGCTCTAGAAGGCTTCGATTTAAGTGCAGTTGATTATCTGTTAAAGCCTTTTTCTTTTGATCGATTTTTAAAAGCTATTCAGAAAATTAACCCTGATTTTTCAAATACTACGGTCACGTCTATACCTGTAGTAGATCATATTTTTGTGAAAGCTGATAAAAAAATGGTTAAAATTAATTTTTCAGAATTATTATATATCGAAGGTTTAAGTAACTATGTCAAAATTCATACAACAGAACATACTTTGGTTGTCTATGAAAAACTGAGTGATCTCGTACAACGATTACCTTCTTTTTCTTTTATGCGCATACATAGATCTTATATTGTAAATACCGAAAAAATAAAAACATATACCAAAGAGTATGTAGAAATTAAAAAAAGACATATCCCAATAAGCTTAACATATCGAAATGCATTATTGTCTTTTTTAGAGAAGTCCTAAGGTTTCTCTTGAGAAAATTATTGTATTTTATTTGCCTTTCCTTTAGGTTTTGCTGGTATTCCTGCAACTGTGATGCCTGATGCTGTATCTTTTAACACTACAGCTCCGGCAGCAATATTAGAATGTGCCCCTATAGTTATATTCCCTAATATCGTAGCACCCGCTCCAATAACTACGTTAGAACAGATTTTTGGGTGCCGTTTTCCTTCTGTTTTTCCAGTACTACCCAAGGTGACATTATGAAAAATAAATACATCATCCTCAATTTCGCAAGTTTCTCCTATAACAACGCCTATCCCATGGTCTATTACCAAGCCTTTCCCGATTTTTGCTGCAGGATGTATATCGATTGCATAGGTTTCAAAAATTCGATTTTGTAACCATTTAGCAGTTACCAGATTTCCTTTTTTGAATAGTTCATGAGAAAATCGATGCGCTTGTAATGCTTGGTATCCCCTGAAAAAAAACAATACTTCAAAATAATGGATGCAGGCAAAATCTCTTTCGAAATAGGAGGTGAGATCTTGCTTAAAAGTATCTTTTAGTTCTATGTTATCAGTGAGAATCTCCTTAAAAATAGCGGCTAACTCGTTAGAAGTTATAAGATCATCAGAAAGCTTTTTACTTAGTATGATGGTTAAAACATCTGCTAAGTCCTTGCATTGTTTTTCGTATTGATCTAAAATTTTCTTTGCAATCGGTTCTAAAGTGTTTTCTAATTCTAATCGAATTCTATCCCAAATATTGCCTGTCATTTTTTAAAGTTTAAGGTTTACTTATAGATAGTTTACCCGATCCCATAAATATAAAGGCAAGACAACAGAATAATATAGCCAATGCTGGTGTCATGGCCTCAATACTATCACCAAGACGTATATGTACTAGTGCCGCTATTATAAAGTTTATTACCAGAACTAATGAAGCTAATCGTATATGATAACCGATAAGAATCAACAAGCCACCTATAGCTTGTATATACACAGATAGGATAGCACTAATTACAGGAAAAGGAAAACCGTTGATGTGAAGAAAACCAGAAAATTCTAACATTTGTTCCCAACTAACGATATTGTCTATTACTCCATATAGCAAACGCAAACTCACAAAAATTCGTAGAATGAAAATTCCAATATATGCTCTGGAGCTTAATTTTTCTTTCAAATCATATATTCTACTCATACATTTACTTATTGAGAACTACCTCTTTCACTATGATATCGGATCCCGAATAAGCATCAGTATCATATTCGTGCCAATGTCGTATTCTTGGAATTTTAACTCCTTCAATGATAATCTCACCAGAAAAATAAAGGCGTTCTCCTTTTGCAGGGTCATCGGGAAATACAATTTCGATACCCAATAGGGTATAATCTTTTTGAGAAATAAATACATTCCAGTGTTTAGAAAATACAATTTCTTTTAAGACAAGTTCAATTTTATAACTATCGGTGTCGTTAAATATAGCTTTACTTGCTTTACCAAAAGTATCAACTGTTGCATCATTTAGAGACATCGGTAAACCAATTAAATGCTGATAAAATTTTTGGTAGTTAAGATTTCGTTCAGGTTGTAGTCGATATTTTTTTATTTGAATACTATCTGTATTAATCTCTCCATCCAAAAGTGTTCTTGAGATTCCTTTTTCGTCTATTATATGTGTAGAAATATGCAGATCTCTATTTCTTGTTAATTCGAAGCTATTATCTTTATTGTTCATTTTTAAGATAGAATACCTGTGGGGATTAGATAAGCGTGGTTCTTGAATATGAACTTTGAGATTTGTCATCGACCAATGATTATCGGGGTCGTACGTTTTTATGCTTTTTTGAAGAATGACTTGAGTATCTAGTTGTTTTTCTTCTTTTTGGGTAGTGCAACCCAAACAAATCAATGTGCCCAGAACAAATAGATGAGATGTTTTGATAAGTTTGATTTTCATATTTTTATTTTAATTCAATTTTACTGTCATGAAACCCTGCTCGTTTCCATATATTTCCTTCTTTTATCCAGACGTGGGATACTCTATATTGATTTTCTATAGGATTTCTTTCTTTGATATCGGTGGTTATTATTTTTGCTGTAATAATTGCAAAGTTTTCATATAGCTCGAGTTGCGTTTCCTTCATGTCATAATTAGTAACTACCAAACGACCATCATCGATATCTTTTTTTCTCTTTTTTAAATATTCTAACCAGGCATTTTTTCCTATTGATTTTGATGTTCCGTTAGTATGCCGATAATTATCGGTTATCAAGCTTTCAAGTTTTGCAACATTACCTTCTTTAAAAGCAGTATTAAAAGTAGTAATTGTACGGGCAAGCTCTAGCTTATCAGATACAGAATTAATTACGTTTTCTATTGCAATATCCAGATCGGTTTCTTCAACAAGATAAGAAGTAAAATGCTTATATATTGCATTATGATAAAAACTAAAAATGTTTTCACGATCCATATATATTGTATACTCATTAATTCCTTGTCCTAAAAATGCTTTCTGGCTTACTTTACCTGTTATGTAAAACAATATGGCATGCCAGAGATTTTTTGGAGGCTTTACTTTTAACTTTTCACTTACTCTATTTATACTTTCTGCGATAGCTCCTTTTCGTCCTTTTATTACAGTATGACTTGCTTCATGAAACAAGGTTTCTACCCAATCACCTGCTATTTCTGGATAATTAATAATAGTACTTAGTACAATAGAGCTGGGAGTTCGACTTAATGTAAAAGCGCCGCCTCCCGGACTTTTTATCGAAAGATCGATGCGTATTTTGGTATCCTGCCATTTTGCCTGAGCCAATTTTGCGATTCGAGAAATGATAAAATCTTCTGTTTTTTTGATAAGATCAATATTCTCCTGCAACTTATCGGTATTGATTTGTCGATGAGTTTTCCAAAAATGAGTACTATAGATTCGTTTAAAATCGTTGAGGTTTTTTATGAAAAGAATTTCGAACCTGGATTCAGGAAGCATGTCCTGCTCAGTATAGTTGATGATCCATTTTCTAAACCCTATCAATTCCTGGTTGAAATGATTTTTTAAATCTATATGATCTTTATAGTAGGTTATGGTTTTTTGAAAAAGTAGTTTTTCTTTTTGACTAAGTTTTTGCCAAACCTCTTTTTTAACCAGCTTATCTAATGGTTTTTCGTAGGATGCAGCAGCAGTTTCATACAAATAGAAATGAAGATTAATCCAGAAGTTATTATGAAATTCAAAATACGTAGTGGTTTCAATACCTGAAACTTTAGATTGCGCAATCAAAGAATAATTGAATATCAAAATAATATATAGTACAACAATATGTCTACATTTTATGTATTTGCTCTTATTTATCATTTAAAGTATTATTAATAGTATGAGGTATAAATTTTGGTACTTCCCAATTCCTTATTTTTCTGCTACAATAAACATTTTCTTAGCATCAGTAGTATAAGGTTCTTTTTGGTGACCACCTTCTATAGTTTTTATGTTAAACCCGACTTGTTTAAGCATTAGTTTGATTTCAAAAGGAAATATAATACGCCATTTCATACTATAGTTTTTACGTTTTACTGTACCGTCAGAAAGTACTTCATCATACCAGCCATATAATTCCTGGACTTGGTTTTTATTCATAGGTCCAGATGCTGCAAATCTTGTATACGAATTACCGGTGTGAGAATTTTTTCTTGTAAAAAATGGTTTAGGTATGGCATCACCAGATAGGTTTAAAATAAATGGATTCATAAGGTCTATTGCTATTAATCCACCTTTAGACATATGATTGTAAATGCTAGATAATGCCTTACATTGACTATCAAAATCAGGAATACACATTAGACTATTAAACGCACATATTACCAATTTGTAATCTGTTTTATCCAGACTTAATGTGGTTATGTCCTGTTCTACCAGTTGTATGTTTTGACGGATGTCTTCATCTTCTCTTTGTAAATTATGTTCAAATTGTTCTAATATACCTCTAGAGTTATCAACTCCAGTAACTCGATGACCTGCTTTGGCCAATGGTATAGTTACACGGCCAGACCCACAACATAATTCGAGAACCTCTCCATTATTTTTTGTTGCAAATTCAAGAAAACGATCGACATCATGTTTAAGACCTTGTGAGGAAACAGTATCATCGAAGTTTTTAGAAAAAACAGAGTGTTCTTCTGAAGGGTAATCACTATCATAATACTGTATTGAAGCATGATCCTTTGGTAAGTTTGTATTCATAAATTTGTTTTTAAGGTATAGCCGTTGCCAAAAGACTATGTAATATCTCTATTCGTTTTTTGATTGATTCTTTTATGATGATTGTTAGTATTACGATCTCAAAAGTATCGTTTCCTTTTATGAATAAATCGTGAGTTTTGGTATCAAACAGTCTCACTTTTATGAAATGAGACAACTCTTAACAGTTTTTATGAATTTGAACACGGATATGGTTTAAAGTAGGATTCTTATTATATTAAGAAAATCTTAACCACTACACCCATAAGATATATTTACATTTAGAACTTTAAAAACTCGACAATAATGAAAAAATTATCCTTACTATTAGTTATTACTGTATTACTTTTTTCTTGCAAAAAACCAGTTGAAGTAGACGTATTGGTTATTAATGCAAATGTATATACTGTAGAGGATACGAATCCAAAAGCAGAGGCATTTGCCATAAAAGGGGGTAAATTTATTGCTGTAGGGAGTAACGATGAAATCTTAAAGGGATATACGACAGCTAATACTTTGGATGCAGGAGGAAAAACAATAGTACCTGGATTGATTGATGCACATTGTCATTTTTATGGCCTTGGGTTACAACAGCAAAAAGTAGACCTGATGGGGACCAAAAGTTATGCAGAAGTATTGGATAGGATTGTAGCTTTTCAGAAAGAAAAAAATGTATCATTTATTACCGGACGAGGATGGGATCAAAATGATTGGGAGGTAAAAGAATTTCCGACCAAAGAAAAATTAGATAGCTTGTTTCCTGATACTCCTGTGGCGGTAACCCGAGTAGATGGCCATGCAATGATAGCAAATCAAAAAGCATTAGATCTTGCTAAAATTACTGTAAATACCAAAGTAGAAGGGGGAGAGATACTTCAAAAAGATGGAAAACTTACTGGTGTATTAATCGATAATCCTATGGGGTTGATTGGTGCAGTTATCCCTAAACCTACAGTAAAGGAGCAAATACAGGCTTTAAAAGATGCCGAAAAAATTAATTTTGGGTATGGATTAACAACTGTAGATGATGCGGGATTGAGCCCCGAAGTAATTACACTAGTAGATAGTTTACAGAAAATAAATGAACTTAAAATAAGGATGTATGCTATGGTAAGTAATGTGCCCGAATATGTAGATCATTATCTAAAGAGTGGAGTACATAAAACAGATAAGTTAAATGTTTCTTCTTTCAAAGTATATGCAGATGGAGCCTTAGGATCTAGAGGAGCTACACTAAAACGACCATATGCAGATAAGGAAAATCATTATGGAGCTATGGTCATCGGAAATGATGATTTTAAAACTCTGGCAAAACGATTAGCAGGATCACCTTTTCAGATGAATACTCATGCTATTGGGGACTCGGCCAATGCAGTAGTAATGAAAACGTATTATGATGTGCTTCAAAATAAATCAGATAGAAGATGGAGAGTAGAGCATGCCCAGGTGGTGGCTCCCGAAGAATTTGAAATCCTTAATAATAATCTGGTCATGAGTGTACAACCAACTCATGCTACAAGTGATATGTATTGGGCAGATGAACGATTAGGAGAAGAACGTATAAAAGGAGCATACGCATATAAAAAATTATTAGAAAAAACGGGTAGAATTGCTTTGGGTACAGACTATCCTGTAGAGCATGTAAGTCCATTCTATACTTTTTATGCTGCGGTAGCCCGAAAAGATCTAAAGCAATATCCAGAAGGTGGGTTTCAAAAAGAAAATGCACTTAGTAGAGAAGAAACTCTAAAAGGAATGACGCTTTGGGCAGCTTACAGTAACTTTGAAGAATACGAAAAAGGAAGCATAACTGCAGGTAAATTTGCAGATTTTGTAATCCTTGAAGATAATATTATGGAAATTGATGAAGACCAAATTCCAAATATAAAAGTGAAAGCTACTTATATTGATGGAGAAAAGGTGTATTAGATAGCATTCATTACCTTATCTACGATAGTATCACATTTACTAAATCCAAATTCGAAGATATCGGTATCCTGAGAGAGTTCATAGAGTTCTTCTCTAATCATCTCTTTGGCACGATGTAGGCGAACCTTTACATTAGAAACTGTTAACCCCAAACAATCTGATATTTCGGCCATACTCATTCCTTCAATTTCTCTAAGAACATAAACGGTTCGATATTTTACATCTAGTAGATCAATAGTTTTTTCTAAGATCTGTTTTGCTTCTTGTCGGATCATTTTTTTTTCGGGATTTAATTGTTCAGTATCAGGAATCTCGAGAACAAAATCATTCGATACGCTATTTTCAGATTTATATAAATTAAGATATTTTCCTTTTGTTTTTAATCGAGCTAGAGTTTCATTTATTCCAATTCGTATCAACCAGGTAGAGAATTGCGAGTTGTGCTTAAACTGGTAGAGTTTTTCATAGGCTTTTAAATATGTGTTTTGCATTATGTCTTCAATTTCTGCAAGATCATTTATATAACTTCGAATAACTCGATATAGTTTTTGATTATTTCTTCTTAGTAAGATTTCATACAGCTCTTTTTCTCCAGAATGAATACGGCATATTACATCAGAATCTGATATTTTATGAGTTTTATAATCATTGATTTTAATGGGTTCCATAGCTTGTTATTTATAGCTTAGATGAAAAACTGCATAAAAAGTTACAAAACTTTGTAACCAAAAAGTGGATTTTTTATCTAAAAACCGAATAACAAAAAAATATTTGAAATTATGGATTCGCAGATTAAGACAGTTTTTACACTACTAAAATATACATATGGCCTTGTGCCCATAGTTGCTGGATTAGACAAATTTATCAATATACTTACAGATTGGAGTCAGTACGTTTCTCCTGGATTCGCAACTATATTACCTTTTGAAGCCAAAACATTTATGAGTATTGTGGGAGTGATCGAAATTATAGCAGGTATTTTAGTGCTTTATCGCCCCAAGATAGGTGGATATGTAGTTATGGGATGGTTATTAGCTATAGCATTAACTCTTCTATTTAGCGGGCATTATATTGATGTAGCGGTAAGAGATATTGTGATGGCAATAGGAGCATTCTCATTAGTGAAATTAGCAGATTCTATAGTCGAACAATAAAAATTATAAGCAGATTAAAAAAGAGAAAGATTAGCGTATTAGGAATGCCAGTGATTTTTTTCAAGAAAGCATCATCAGTATAAAAAGGTGGTGCTTTCTTATTTTACTTTCCTCCATTTGCTTGCAGATCGGCAATGCATTGGGCATCTAGTTCTGGAATTACATCACCCATACCCATCATCCCACTACCAAATTCTATTGCGGCTTCCATCAAACAGTTTGATACATTACAGTGATTACTTGCATCTGGATCTTCATGTTCAGATTGTAAAGGAGTACCCAGATTTACCAGTCCCATTAGATGAGAAAATTCATGGTTTAGCGTAGCAGTTTCTATGGCGCTAAGAGAAGGAGAATTTGGCCTTACACTTAATGCACGCAATGTACCTTCATAAATTACCATCGAGGTATTTAGGTACGCAGAACCTAAAGTTACTTGCTCATTAGTGTCATTTTCTTTACTTCCATCTGCAAAATATACATATACAGTGATATCATCTTCCTTATTAAATAGTGTTCTGGTAGTGTTTTCTATTTCTGCAATCTCTTCAATAGAAAAAGGGGCTTTACCAGAAGAAGGTATAGAACGTTGTGTGATTGTAATTCCGTCGGGTTTAAATAATCGATCTTGTAAAAATTCTCTAAACCCTTGTATTGCTTGCGAGGTAGGTTCGAATCCTTGTACAGCTATTATTTCTATAGTTATGCTATTAAAATTGGTTGCACTTAGTAGATCATTCGCAGAGCTACCCAGAGGTTTCATGTTGTTTGCTTGTAAGGCACTTGTAGTTAATGTATTATCGTCATCGTCAGAACATCCAATGAGAATAAAAGAAGAGATCAACAGGTAACCAAAGAGCTTTGTTATTTGCACAGGATTTCTTTTTAAAGAGGTTATGACTAGATAAGTAAACGAATTTATATTACGTCTTATTTCTAGTTTAACGTTGTTTTGTTAAATGATTTCTTTGCCACAAAGATTGTACCATCAATGCTGTTAAGAAAGCTTTGATCTTTGAGAACTTGCGTATGTATTTGATTTTAAGATACTTGTGTAGGGTGGGTTAAATACAGCCCTATAACCGTATTTATACGTGTTTTTACAGATAAAGACATTTTTTTAGAATTTTCAATAGTATTGAAGGCTGATTTTTAAGTACATTTAGTATAGGAATACTTTTCATATCAAACTTATGAAAGTCTTATTTTTTGAAAAATGAGTATAGTTACAAACATGTAAATAGCATTTTCTAAAAAAAATCTTTTTAAACATATTCTAGATCTTAAAACCAAAAATTAACCAAAAAATTAAAATCAAATGCAATTATCCATTCACCCATCTATTGGAGTTGCCCGATTAGGAAACAGTACAACTGAACTTTGTTTATCACCAGATCAGATAGGAGGACTTCCTTTTGATTGTGATGAACATGGGAATCTAACAGGGCCAATCAAAGAATTTAAAGATGCCAAAGGTCTTATTAAAAGACAAGGTCAGCCTTTTAAAATATTTGACGGAAATCAGAATGAAATCACTCTGGATTCTGAGCATATCAAATCTATTGAATGGACAGTGCATTTGGCGAATAAAAAAGCTGCCTGGTATCAGTTTAGTGAACTGGAAGGAAATTTATTATTCGGTTCTGAAAACAGTTATGAAAATCGTGGAGTACCTTTACGAAATCCTGATACGACCGATAGACAAACCTTGATTATAGACCCAGGACCTAGAACTATCCTGGGAAAGAATAAATCAATCGCTTTTGATGAGGAAAATGTACCAAATGGATATCCAGCACGATTCCCTCCTTCAAAGGTGAAATATGGATTACCTGTAGAAAAATTAGGAGATTTATTGACAGATGATAAAGGACGACTCATTGTATTTGGTGGATACGGGCATGCAGGAGGAAATGAACCCTTAACAAGTTATGGAGGCTCTAATACCTGGCACGATGATATTTCTGATGGAACGGTATATTGTACCGTTACAGATACAGATGATAATGAATATAAGCTTTCAGCATGGGTGATTGTAGGATCTCCTGATTTTGCTCCAGAGATTGTAAATATTTCTACCCTAAGTGATACGATGTTTGATGTTGGGGTACGTAATTTTGATTTGGATCCAGATATGTATTCAAAGGCTACAGGTGAATGGAATACCAGTTTTATTGTAGATTTTAAAAGAGACATACTTCCTATTATCAATAGGATAAGTCGTTACCAATGGGTTTCCAACGTTCAGTCGATGATGGCATTTACTAGTAACATTTTTGATTTTTCTGATCCATCAGATGGAAATAAAGAAAACCGTAAGCAATATCTATCTTATTTCAGAAACAATGATGCCCAACCGCCAGTGCCTCCACATTTACCACAACAACAATTGTTTAAAGAAAATGGAGGTGATATCTTTCCGATGATGCCATTGAATTCTGGTAGTAATTCTGTAAGCAATATCAATGTCAATAAATTTATGGCATTAAATGAAACCCAATTGTTTTTATTAGGACAATGGGCAGAAGGAAAATTTGTTAATAATGAAACTCCACAAGCATATCCTATCAATCCAATGGATACGGTAGGAGTAGGAAACTGTGTAGGGTTACCGATGTGTCCTGGTATTGAAGTTACATGGAGTATGCAAAATGATGTAATTTATGAGGCACCGTATGTAATCAAACAGTATGAAAATGAAGAGTATTATGCGCAACATGGATTGAACCCTTCTAGAGATGAGAGTGAAGGTGGTGGTTGTGAACCTGGAGATTTAACCAAAAGAATGGCATGCCCATGGCAAGCCGACTTTTTTCAATGTACAGTCCAGTATATCAATTTTACCGTACCCTCGATCAATAAAATAACACTTAGTAATGGGACTAATGTTCCGTTACCACCTACTTACTATACATATTGGTGGCCGCCACAAAGCCCTTGGGATGTGATCGTAGGTGAATTTACAGATAAGGGACAAGGACAAACGCACTTACCTGCAGGACAACAGGTTAATTATGCTCGTGGTATCAACAGTTTTGTACAAATGGTTGAGTATTGGTATGCACTTGGGTTTATCAGAGATAAAAATGGGGCAACTCCAGGATATCCATATATTGTAGAGACCGAAAGAAATAATGAACAATTCTCTTATAAAGAAGTACCCGTAGGAGAGATTACTGGAAATGATGCAGATAATGACACCACTATACCTGTATTTTTTATTGAGCAGAATAAGCATGAAGTAAAGAAGAAAAGTAGTAAGGCAAAACTATTGATAGAGCACTTAGAAATGGTCGTGTTTAATAAGATTGAAATAGCACCAGAAGGGCTTGAAATGCCTCGATCTGGAACAAGAAGCAGAAGGTAATACAATGGCATATCATTTTGAAACAGATGTACTTATTGTAGGAGGAGGCCCGGCAGGGGCTTCCACCGCATTAAGTTTATTAAAATATTCAGATCTTAAGGTAATGATCGTTGAACAAAGTGATTTAGATACCTTAAGGGTAGGGGAACAGGTAAGCCCGGCAATATTTGACTTACTTGCTTATGTGGATATCCATCGAACAGATTTTGAAACAAACAGCTTTATATATGGTTATAACCACGTAGCTGCCTGGGGTAGTGCTAATCTGTCCTCGAGACATTCCATTTCAAGCACAGTAGAGGATAGTATACAACTGGATCGGAAAGCTTTTGATTTATTATTATTAGAACGAGCTGGTCAAAGAGGAGCAAGCATTTTACCCAGAACCAGATGTATTGATTTTAAGCAAACCAAAGAAGGAGACTGGACGATTGAACTTAAGCATAAAACCAAAGGTGATATTTTGGTGAAGGCAAACTTTTTGGTTGATGCTACAGGACGGCAAAATGCAGTGTCCAGAAATTTGGGATTAAAACCGCTAAAAAGTGATGAATTAGTAGCAATAGGGGCTTTTGTAACTTTTGAAAAAGGAAAAACACCTGCACAAGAAGTGTTATTAGAAACAGTAGAAGAAGGTTGGTGGTACTGTGCTACCTTACCCAATGACAAAATAGGGCTAACACTATTTACAGATGCAGGAATTGCAAAGGAAAAGCAACTTCAGAAAACACATCAATTTAATCAATTACTTTTAAATACTAGATATATCAAAAATAAAGTAAAACAGGGGGCGGCATATCAATCGCCCTGGGTACGGAATGCTTTTTCAAAACTGGTAGATATTACTCCTGTAAAAAATTATATCGCTGTTGGTGATGCCATAGCGTCTTTTGACCCCATTTCTTCTATGGGAATTGGATTTGCCCTTAGTTCAGCTTGTCACGCTTCCAAAACGATCATTGATTTTGAAAATAGCAAGGACAATACATATAGGTTAGATTATCAACACAATATCGATGCTATTTATAAAGATTATCAACAGACTAAAAATCAGTTTTATACAACAGAACAACGCTGGAAAGAATCCGAATTTTGGCAACAAAGACTAATGAGTAATACTATAAAATCAAAAATGAAATCATACTGATGATACAAGAACCTTTACACACAGTTTCAGAACTACTGAAAGACAATATTGATGCATTTTTAAAAGAACTGAATAGCCATATTCCATCAAATATAACAATATCGACCAATTGGGGAGAATTAGATAACGTGTATAAACATAATAAGAATAGTCAAATTTTTAATAGAAGACTTCAATACAATCCTTTTGTTATCGTGTATTGCGAAAACGAATCTGATGTAGTAATTACGTATAAAGCTGCTATAGATAACAAATTACCAATTCGGGTTCGTGCTGGGGGACATGATCATGAGGGAGAATGTACGGGGACAAATGTGGTATTGATTGATGTTTCAAAAATGGCTTCGTTAACTATAGATCCGATAACCAAGATTGCCAGTATAGGCCCAGGTATCCGCTTTCAAACGCTTACTTCTAAGCTCGCAGAACAAGATGTGATGATTCCACATGGTACTTGTGCCACTGTAGGAATTGCTGGCTTTACCATGGGAGGTGGCTGGGGGCCTTGGACCCGTAAAATGGGAATGTGCTGTGAACATCTGGTTGGAGCCAATATTTTATTGGGTGATGGAACCCTGCAGAAGCTGGATGTAAAAAATGGTTCTGTACCTGAATTACTATGGGCACTTAGAGGAGGTGGAGGTATGAGCTATGGTATCATAACCGAATTGCGTATACAAACCTTTACCTTACCCGCTGTACTACATCGTTTTGAGGTAGAATGGAATTGTTATGAAGATCAGGAACCAGATACATTAAATGAAGAAGTGCCAACAATTGAAATATTGCAAAAATGGGAAGAGTTAATCGAGTCACCAAATACTTCAAACCTTATAGGAACTAACTTGAAAATAAATGGGAGACCATGGGATACAGGAGAACCTGTAAATATCCACACAGTATATAATAATTGTGTTTTTTATGGATATTGGGAAGGAGATGAGAACAGCTTATGTAAGTTTATAGATGATTATCTTAAAGAAAAAGTTTCACCTTATACTCTTACCATAGAACCTGCAACCGGAGCAGATTATGCACATAAAAACCAATATGGTTCTCATTTAATGGGGAACTGGGACCGGGAATCACACAACAAAATTTTAAATAAATTAGGGTTGCTTAGAGAAGGAACCCCTTTACAACCAGATTATGATATTCCTGCTCCTCATAAAATCACATCAAGATTAGTCAATACTGGTGGATTAGATGCTCAAGGTAAAAATGGATACAAAGCCTTGTTCGAGAGTTTATTTTCTAACCTTATTTTAGATGGTAACAGAAAGTTGGGACTATTTACTTATGTGACTTTAGGAGCTATTGTTGGAGATTATTATATGAAACATGCAGAAAATACCGATAGTGCTTTTCCTTATAAGGACAAACTATATACTATACAATATCAATGCTGGTGGAATACAAAAAAAGAGGAGAAGGAAGAATTTCAAGATAACTTTGTGTATGATAGAACAAACCGCTCATTGGATTGGATAGAAACCAGTCGGGATTTTGATATTCCTAATACTTCAGGGGCTTTTATAAGCTTTAAAGATAGTTCAATCCCAACTAAAACTTATTTTGATAAAAGTTATGAACGTTTAAAAGAAATAAAAGAAACCTATTCCAAAGATCCATATAATCATTTTAGAACCCGAAAAACAATTATCTAAATAATGGGGTACGACAAATTTCACTTGTTGAGTATTTGGGCATAACTACAAGGGTTTTTACCAACGCTTCATCTCGGCCATTGCTATCTCGCCGTCGTGTTGCAATTCTTTGCACTTCGCAAAAAAAAGCTCAGGCTGTGGGATTTTCACTGCAATCCTTCACGCAAAACATTTAGGGTTTTATACTTTGTCAAAGTAAAATTATGCTAAGGTAAACTTAGCCAGGTAATCGTTATTTTCTCCTTCAATTATTAATTCTGACAGTAAGCCATTGGCATTAGCTGCATTTTGAAGTGTATTATAATCAACATATAACCAATCAAACCATTCTGATTCTTGTTCTTTGTATTTTAATTTGTATTGCATTTCTCCATAATATCCAGCAGAGGCATCTACCCAAAAACCTCCATCGTCATCTTGAAAAAGATAGGAAATATCTGATGAATCCATTAAAATTTGACCTCCCGGAGCAAGAAGTGTTTTAATATGAGTAAAAAAACGATCAATGCGATCCAAAGTACCAATAATACCACTACCATTCATTAACAATAGTATGGTATCATACGCGGCATTAGTATGATCATAAATATCTTGTGACATGGCATGATGTACTCCTCTTTTTTTACAAATCTCGATAGCGCCTTCGGATATATCTATAGCTTTTATGTCTAGTTTTTGTTCATTTTGAAGAAACAAACTATGGCTTCCGGCACCACAACCTACGTCTAGTACTTTTCCGTATGAAAGCTCTAATGCCTTTTGTTCTATTTTGGGCATTTCGGTATACCTTCTAAATAGGTAAGAAATAGGGATATGATCATCATCAAAATCATTTGCCTGTACAATAATATCTTCAGTGTATTCTTTATTGTAAAAATCTTTGATGGCTTTTCCGAAGATATCTGTATTCATGAGGTGCAGTTTGTGATTATAGGAAACGATACTTGGTAATCAGAATTCTCAAAAGTCTTACTTTTGTACTATGCAAGAATTTATAGACCAATTACCAAAACTGGCCAAAGATAAACATAACGAGAACAAAAAGTTCTTTGCTAAACTTAAAAAAAGACCGCCTAAAAAACTAGACCATATCATGCAGGAGTTACATGATGAAGAGTTTAGTAACACAGATTGTTTAGAATGTGCGAATTGCTGCAAAACTACGGGGCCGTTATTTACAGATAAAGATGTAGAGCGTATTGCGAAGTTTTTAAAAATAAAACCCAGACAGTTTGAAGAACAATACCTAAGAACAGATGAGGATGGAGATTTGATATTGCAACAAACTCCGTGTACTTTTCTTGGGGCCGATAATTACTGTGCTATTTATGAGGTAAGGCCAAAAGCATGCCGAGAGTATCCGCATACAGATCGTAAAAAATTTCAACAGATATCTAATCTAACATTGAAAAATGTAGCAATTTGCCCTGCGGCTTATACTATTGTAGAAAAAATGAAATCTAAAATGCCTTTATAGACATATATATAAAACAATTATTCCCATACATTCTTTTAAGAAACATATGGGAATAACCGTTGGTGTGTGTATTAAATTAGGTTGTATATACTATTATCCTTTTTTTAACTCTTCGATAGTTTTGGCCATTATTACTCCTGGTAATTTGATAGGAGCAGCAACCTGAGCTAAGAAAGTACCTTTTACCTCACCAGTTTTGTATGTTGTAAAACCAATACGGTATAATCCAGCAGTTAATGCTTTAAGAGGATCACCAACTTCACTTTTATATCTTAATAACGAATTGTAACTACTTCCGCTAGGTTGTTTAGGCATTTCACTACTGTCATCATTACGTTCTAGAACAGTCCAGTTAGCACTTTTTACAGCTTCTCCGGTAATTTTATCTTTACTTATAATATCAGAACGTTCTAACGTAATATAAGTATCAAAGAAATCACTAGAACTTGCATTTTCTGTATATGCAGCAGATGCAGTAGCTCCTTTTATTTTGTTTTTACCTACCGGAGACATCATTCTTATACCAAGCTCTGGAGCCACAGCAGGAATCCAAACATAGATATAATAAAATTTCTTACCATCTTTTACCTCGTCTTCATTACCTGGTGCAGCATATCCAAGATAAGTTACAACATCTGTATAAGGCACCTTTATAGTTTTTGGGCCTATCTTTTTTTCGGTTAAACCACCAAATTTCTTTAGTTTTTGTGCTTGAGCATCAATAGAAGTTCCTAAAGCAAATATGCTTAGTAAAATTAAGATTCTTGTTTTCATAAATAATTGATTTGATTTTAGTGATAAATACACACACACTTCTTATCACTATAGGTTAGTGTTATGATAATCTATGATTATCAATTTAATTACAAATATGAGAGTTTATAATTAGAATAGAATAACGTATTTGCGTTTAGTTATTCTATTTTAATAATGGATTCTGTTTTTCAGTAGGTTATATGAAAAAATCTCTACTCATTCTTAATATGTAATATAGACTGATATCTTAAGTAATTATAAGAAGATGTTGGTATAGGATCTTTTATCCAATTGTTCATATAAAGAAGGTTTAGATGAATTGGTAGTTTTATTAGAACTTGAGTATTTATATTTAGTGCAAATGTCGATTGGATTATGATAAAACTTAAAAAAAAACTACTTAAAAAACTGGATCATATCATGCAGGAGTTACATGAAGAGTTTAGTAACACAGATTGTTTAGAATGCGTGAATTGGTGTAAAATTATTGATTCATTATTTAGTGATAAAGATGTAGAGGGGGTTTTAAAGTTTTTAAAAATTAACCCCAGGCAATTTGAAGAACAATACCTACGAACAGATAAGGATGAAGACTTGATATTGCAACAAACTCCGTGCACTTTTCTTGGGGCCGATAATTACTGTGCGATTTATGAGGTAAAACCAAAAGCATGTTGAGAGTACCCACATACAGATCATAAAAAATTTCGAGAGATATCTAATTTAACGCTAAAAAATGTAGCAATTTGCCCTACAGCATACAATATTGTAGAAAAAATGAAACCTAAAAGACCTTTATAGATAAGCCTATATACAATTACTCCTATATGTAATTCATAAGCATATAGGAGTAATCTTGAATATGGGTCTAAGCAAATAATTGTTTTCGTATAAGTTTTTTCTCTTTCTAACAAAAAAAGCTTAAGGATTTAGAGACCAATTTATTTATTAATGTTTTTACAATTTATTTCAGATATATGAATATAACTATTATATCTAGTGCCTCCATATTTTCCACCTCCTTCATAAGTGCGAAATAATTTTCCTTCATAGACTTGACAAGTTCCATCCTTTGCTTTAGTAGCAACTTGTACGGTAATCCTTTTCTCTAAAGGAACTCCCAAAGCATTTTTTTCTACAATCCAATTACTATACAAAACAACACGTTGAATTGTTCCATATTTAGAAGTATTATGGTGTTTCTGTTTAATAGTTGCTATTAAATTAGCATTATTATATCCAGGGGTTTCCATTCTAAAAGAGTCTATTATACGCTGTCTGTACTGCTCAAAATAACGATCGTATTCGCCACTATCTATATAGGTGTTCAACTTTTGTTTTTGTGTGATGAGCATATTTTTGATATCATCCACCCATGATTTATCCTTTACTCCTTGATATATATCGGCATCGTCCTTAAATAATTTTAAAGTTTTATCTACTACTTGTATAGCTGTTTTAGGCCTCATTTTCCACTCATCATCATTAAATGATTTATACGCTAACTTCTCTATTACATATTTTTTGTATTTAGGAGCTATTTCATTTGTTAATGTATTTTCAAAGTAGTTATCCACATTAGAGATGTCAGCTTCTGCTTTAGGATCAGAAATCCCCATGTTTTGATAAGCTTCTTTATGCGCCTCATATTCTTTGTAATTAGGGAATTCTAATGACCCCTTTTTTATTCTGTCTACACTATTACTAATTCTTTCTAAATGCCATAAAGATTTATTTCCACCATCTCTAAGAGCAATTTCATCATCGACCAATTTTTTGTATTTATCATACTCTGTTGTGAATTCTGGAATCCTCTTGCTATCTGAATAAAAATTATTGAGAGTGGTTAATTTTTGATCTAATGCAAATAATGCATCCTTTATTTCTTCTTTCGTATGTTTCTTAACATTTTCATTAGAAATAAAAATAGATTTTAAAATATCTATTTTTTCTACTGTTGATTTTTCAATTTTTAAAGTTTTTGGATCTGTGCCGGACACATTTTGATCCAATGAAACATTTTTTGTTGAAGTTTTAGATGAATTGGTAGCTTTACCAGATTTTTTTTTAAGAATTTTTGATGTTTTCGGTTTCTTAATTTTTGGAAATTGCGCATTTACATTTAGCGCAAAGGTTATTAATATTAAGGTAAGAATAATTTTTAATTTCATTTTCATCTTTTTATTTAGTGAGCTGTAAATGTTGATTTGATTATCATGAAACTTGAAGCTTTTTTGAATCACTGTGATTATTATAACAATAAGATCAAAAAGTATACAATTATGATATTTGAAACATGCTTTTTCAAAACATTTACTTCATATTATATTTGATTCAATTTTAGTTAAATTTTTATATAATTATGAAGTCAAATCCAGACTTTGTGACGAATGTCTTATAATTAGTGATGAATTGTTTTACTTAGGAAATAGGCACCTTTATTTAGCTACTCAATACTGTGAAAATACAATAGAGTTCTTTTATTTATTATCTATTTCTATAAATTTTTCTTTCTCTAAACTGGGAGTTTCTGGTGCGGGATCATAATGTCCACTCAGAGTAGAAAGAATTTCTCCTGTTTCTTTATGTATTTCTTCAATATACTCAATTCCTCCCTGATCGGGATTTCTGGATGTGGTGTATACCAAATAATGGTTTTCTTTTTCATAAATAGAGATAACAACAGATGATTTATTGCCTTTGTTAAACACGTTATTATTAGCTCCATTACGGTTTAGGATAAAATTGATAACATTCATATCTTCTGTTGTGGGGCGATAAAAAGTAGTGTTTCCTCCTTTATTATTGTCACTGCTTATAGAGATCGATTTAGAAGGAAATTCTACAATTATGTCTGTATTGTAACTACTGTTTTTTGGAAAATAGATTACATTGTATCCAAAATGAACCTTGATCCTTTTGTTACTGGCCAGTATTTGTATGAAGTGAAAATCATCTTCAGTTACCTCTGGCTTAGAAATAGAATGTAACTCTTTTAGAGCCATATGAATAATGTGATTTTTTCCTAGCTTCTTTAACTCTAATATTTCTTCTTGTGGAGATGTGGATTGCGCACTCATAAATAAGACAGGTAGTGAAATAAACAGCAAACGAATTGGTACCTTCATGGACTTTCTTAATTAATGATTCCTTTATTGGTAGAGATCTCATCCATCATTTCTGAAGAGTGTCCATTTTGTTTAGCTTTTTGTACGTAGTTTAAGGCTTCTTTTGGGTTTTTAAGTTTATAATATATCTCTGCGATATTGGCGAGATACATGGGTTCATTGGTTGCGGTTAGTGCAGCATTTTTAAAATAAGGTAATGCTTCTTCATAGCGTTTCTCTACATCTAATGCACAACCAGTGAGGTTGTATAACCGTGCGAGTGTTGCTATATCATGAGAAGCCTTTTTGATATACTCCTCTTGTTTTTCAAGATATGCAGGAATTCCTTTTTTTAACCACAGCAAGCGCGCTTTTAGAAAATAAACCTGACCAAATTCTGGATCTATTTTTAGAATAGCATCCCCTTTTTGTTCTGCCAATTCGAGATCTTTATTTTTTAAATCATTCCAGGCAGCCTGGAGTAATGCAAACTTACTTTTTTCCTTGATTTTGTATAAGTCAATTTCTTCAGAGAATTTGTCTTTGTTTTGAGTGATAGCCTCAACAATGATTTCTGCTATGCTTGCCAGTTCTGGCCTTTTCTGGATATGCTTATAGGTGTAATGAATGAAGTTAAAAGCTAATAGTCTGTCGTGATCATAATTTTCATCTTTGGCTATATTATTAGATAGTTTTTGTATGAATATATTTTTAAAATCTTCACCATAGATGTGTTCTCCTTGTTCAAATAATACATCTATAGTAGTATACCATGATTTTTTATAAGGCTCAGGTTTTATAGTGTTATCCCAAATAGGTTTTTCTTCTTCAGATTCAAAACTTTGTAGTATGTGTTTAACCTGTTGTTTTCGATATAACTGTAATAAGAATGTTTCTTCGTTTTCATAATCATCATCTCCAAAAAGGTCGTCGTCATATTGTTCATTATACTGTTTCGCAGAATTTGCTCTAGAAATCAATTCCTCTGGAAATTTTTCGTGACCTAACCTGATAAGCATGTCACAAACAGGTACAATCATATTTTTTATACGATGATTTTGCCTTTCACCGATATCGGATTCAAATTGCTCAAAAATTTCTAATAACTCCTTTTCAAATGATCTTATAACTGCCAAAGGAAGTTTGGAAATATTAATTGTATTTCTGTGTGCATCACCGATGTAATTATAATAATCTAAAACATCATACGTATCAGTTAACAATTTTTTGATATAATTGTAGATAGATTTATGAGAATACATTTTATAACGATAGGCCAACCTTGCTCTTAGAGATTCATCATTTAGCGTATCTAGAATATCTAATAAGAATGCTTTAATTTCGGGATCTTCAGAAAATTCGTCCCATAGACCATATCCGTTATTTACAAGAATCGATACATATCCTTCTTTTATATTGGGAACATTTGGTGTTTTTTCTAAAACAGGTTTTGGGATACTATATTTTGCGCCATTAAACATAATATTTCTAATAATTTTTCGGTCAGGATGAGAAGCAATGATTTGAAGTACCTGGTTTTTTAATTTTCTAAGATCTCTCGAATCATCGTTTTCTTGTTTCGGTCCAAAAACAGGCCCCTGAATATATGATGGTTTGATTTTTGTCGAACTGCTCGAAATAGCTTTTCCATTTTTTAAAGAACCAGAAGTATTTCTAATTTCATCTTTAGGGTTTTTCAGATTAAGTATCTGTATCAACTCTTTAAAAACACCTTCTTCGGTAATCATTCTGCTTTCTAATTGCTTGATCAAATTTTCATTACCACTAAGTATAATGCCTTCGGCAGTTTCAGGATCTTGCGACGAACTGATTTCGCGATAAGGATTCCAGTTATGATCCGGGAATTCTAAATATCTGGATTCATTATTTATAAGTATCGAAACATGTTTTGAAGTCATTGTATTAAAACTATCATTCGAAATGATTTTATCTATGACACAATTAAGATCGTAATTCATTTTCATGAGCTGAGGATCAAAATTCATATCCAAAGTATCAGAGAAATATGGATAAATGTTAAAGTTAGAGTAGACCATAGGGAGTCCAGATTCCTCATGAAAACTAGATACTATTGCAGGACTTGAGCATCCCTGAAAAGAAAGTGATATCACTCCATAATCAGGTTTGTGCTCCAGAACTACTTTTCCAATACTAAAACCGGGATGATGTTCTACCAAATGTTCAAAACACTCAATAGCCATCTTTTCTAATATATCCTGAATGTCAAATTCTTGTTTCTGTTGAGCAAGGTTTTTATCTTTTTCTAAAATACAGATATCATATTTTGTAAAACCTATAACAGTATCTTCATCATACATTGTTGCTATGTTATAGGTTAATCGTTCACTATATAAATTCTCCTTGTTTAGACTTTCTAACCAATTAATGAGTGAAATCTTACCATTATCTTCTTTAGAAAGCGTGGTAAATAAAAATTCATCGCCTGTACTACATAAAGGGATATTAGGTTTTTCTGAAAAATAATAAATAGGAGCAAGGTCGTCCCAGTTATGACAGATAAATTTTGGGTCAGCAGGATTACTTATATCTATTACAGATCGGGTAACCATATAATGCTCAAAAAACGCTACATGCATATCTCCAGGTGTCTTATCTTCTATAATACTGGATAAATAAGTAGGATTGCTTTTGTCCTTAATATCTAGTAGTAGAACCAAACCAGCACCAGCACCCACAACCAGAAGATTATGGTGAATATGAAGACTATACCCACTTTCTATAAACAGGTCTGAAGAAATCGGGTTCGCATTGGGATTAGAAAGATCAAAGATTTCAAGGTATTCATTATTACAAACATACAAATGACCATCTAAAATATTGAGATTACCATATTTTGGCACTTTTTTAGTATTTCTAATACTACCTTCTATAGGAATAATAGTATTTCCCTGGATTTGGTATCTTACAATTCCTTTATCATAATCTGATATATATACTACTTCGTTATGGTAAGAATAGTGGTATCTTTTTTCCTTATCTAAGGCAATTACAGTATGTTTTATGATCTCATAAGTATCTGTAATTTCTCCTATAAAAAGTTCTTTATCACCATTTACTGCGATGAATTGATTTTTACTAATAGGCACAACCCAACTTAAATCAACATCTTCGATTTTATGAGATAGATAGTAACAATCTTCATAAGGTACTTTTTCTATTTCTTGTTTAGCGGTTTCCGGAATAACAAGAGAAGATACTTTTACTTTGAATTTAAAATCTTCTTTTTCTTTCTCTTTTGCTAAGTAATCATCATAAGTTTGAAGCATATAAGAAGAATTGGCAAACTCTTTTTTAAATAATGTACGGGCATTATCAGAGAAGAAAATTCTCTGAAAACAGTATAAAGCATTTTCTTTTTCTCCAAGAATTGTATATAATTTAGATAATGCTATTGCTGCCCTGCCTATCGAAAAAGACTCTTTATTTTCTGACATAAAAGAAATGAGTTCATCTTTTAGCCTATTAAGTTCATCTTTCTGATCTTGATATAATCTAATATCAAATAACCACTTTGGTAATAATGCATCTTTTTTGGCTCTTTTACTTTCAATTGAAGCATAGCACTCATCAAATTCCTCTTTACGGTTTAGGAAATATAAATTTTCTAATAAATGTACTTTATAATGATCTGATAATTGCTTTATAGATTTAAGGATTGCTGTTGATTCCTCATACCGTCCTTCAGAAAATAATCTGGCGGTTAAGAATTTTTGAAGATCAGAATAGTTTTTATTAGTATCTGGTAAAAGTTCTAGTGTTTTTCTGAAAGCTTCTTCACCATAGTTATAAAGCTTTTCTTCTGCTTTGTATGAAATATCGAGGTTATGTTCCTGTATAGTATTTAACCATTTTGTAAAATTGGATTCGTTATGGATTGGATCTGGAACCTGCAAAGGATCTATTATTTTATCCGGAAACTGTACCATAAATTCATCAAAAGCACTAAAAAAAGCTTCTTCTGGTAAATCACCTTCTTCTTCTTCGATATGTCCTCCATCTAGTTTCCAATCTTCAAATTCATCGGTTAATCTAAAAATAGCTTTTTCTCTAAGTTTGGATTGTATAAAGCCATACTCGATATTTTTGATGTCATAGGTGTATATATTACTTTCTTCTTCAGAACCTTCGTATATATTGCTTTTGGGATAAAATAAATAAAAACCAGTGTCATAAAACTTTAAATATGGATAGGTTAATTTTGACTGAGGCAACGCAAGCATCACATTATAAAATGGACCAGAACCGTTAGGATGATTAAAAGCCAGTATTCTTACATTATCGTCCTGTTTAAAAGTTAGTTTGTGCGTAACAAAACCCACAACATGTTTGAAATCTTTTTGAGTATAAGAACTGGCTACATTTTTTATAGCATTTTCAATTTGTAAAATCAATTCTTCGCGTAAGCATACTAAATAACTTTTATATAATTGGTCAGATATATGGTCAAAAGTAAGTGCAGGCTTTATTTTTGCATATTTTTTTTTCTGCTCAGTTGCCTGATCAATAAAAGAAGTATCTAATTCTTCTCTCTTTTCAAAAGCCGTATCTGCAATATCTAACCATTCGGATATTGAAATTGTACCAATATCCGATGCATCATCATATTCAGATCCATAATAATACTCGTCCCAGGCATTGTTATAGGTTACTTTAAGTACATCAAAAGTCTTATTGGGCGAAATGATAATCATTCGTAGCTCTTCTGGATTAATTTTTCCTGAAGTAACAGCCTGATCTATGATTTCCTTAAGCTGTTTTTGGATCGATGTAGTGATGTTTAATTGCATAGCGTTTTTTCTATAGATTAGTGCTGTAATAATTTATAATCTAGTTGCAAAATATGAGAATTTATTATTAGAGCTAAATATCTTATTTACATTTTAATTATATTGCTATTGATACGTATTAAATTGATTATAAAACTGTTCTCAATTTTAACAAGACAGTTTGATTTTGTTGGTTATAAAACAGGGTATACTTGTTCTTTATTTCTATCTATTTTGTTGCAATTCGTATGATTGCTAATCTATTCATTCTCTTTTTTTAAAAGTTTCTTCACAATAACCACAAACCGAGCTTACCTTTTTGTAACACCAGAAGAGATATAAAAACCTGTACTCAACTATTTCTATGTTCTTATACCAATTTAATTTTAAAATGCCGTATCCAAGGCATAGTTGTTTTTTGCTCTAAAAACGCTGTGATTAAAAAGCATAGCCTTAGCTACGGGGTTTATGAACAAGGAATTTAGAGTTAAAAAGAAGGAGTCGATATGCGACATTTTAAGATTAAAATGGTATTACTACATAAAGAATAAGAAAGAGGCTACGATCTGCCAACAGCCAATAATGATTCCTATAACTCCTAACTTACGTTGTTTTGATGCTGACTTTCCTCTTAATTGATTTGCTTTTTCTTTTGTAGCTCCATTTTTGAATACGAAAAACTTGTTAATTGAGCGGAAAACTAACATGAAACCTAATACAGCTTCCATAATATTCCCAGCTAATAAGGTGATCCACCAGATAGGATAGGTTGTAAGCCATCCCAGGTTTAAAACTGCTGAAATGATTCCCCATAAACCCCAGAAACAGAACATAAGTCCGATCATAAATCTGATCAAGCTTGGCAACGGTTCGATTTTTTCTAAAAATTCTTTTACCTCTGGTTTTTTTGATAGCAATAATGATGGTGCTGCTACTATAATACTTAATAAAATCAATGTGATTCCCAAGGTCATAATTTTTAGTTTTAAAGTGTTAGTACTTATTTTTTTTTGATCCCTGTTTTGAATCCTAAAATTCACAGTACAAAGATGATAGGTATAGGTTTTGAAGTTTTTTTTAAACTATCTTTTATAAATTATCGAGATACTAGATCATTTTTTCTAACTCAGGAAGCTTGGTGTCAATTTCGATTTGTCTTTCTCTGCATTCTTCAGATTTATTACTTTCGGGATGATTAGCAAGAAAACCGTTAAGTGCCATTTGCATATCTTTAAGGTATCTTATTTTTAATGAAATTTTTTCGGTTTCCTGGTATTTTTGCCAGGCTTCTTCGACATATTTATATTCTAATTCCTGTCGTTCTAATTGTTTAATTTCTTTCCATCCGGGTAATAAATCTATTAATTTCTGAGAATTAGGAAAGGCTTTAATGGTATCCTCTAGATCAGGAACAGCAGCATATGCAGGCCTTAAGGTAGTATCAGAAAAGAAAGTGATGGCTTCTTTTTCACTATCTCCAAGAAAAACAGCTAAGATTTCATTCCACCCTATCGAAATAAACAAGAAACTACCATCGGGTATTGTGGTATCGGTAGTAAGTTTATACATGTTTTCTTTTTCTAAAGGCTCTATGCCAAAATTTACATCTTCATTAAATCCTCCCAATGCTAGTTTTCTTGCTTGAGCCACCAGAGATCCACTATCAAAATTTTGAAGATATACAATAATCTCTATGTGATCATTTTCTCTTAGTACCGACGGAACCTTGTTAAGGTGTCTAAACTCAGGGAAACTGGTGTTATTGATGGTTGCAAATGATAGATAACTATCTTTACTTTTAATATGTATTCCGAATTGTTTGATGTTATTTTCCATGATTCTTTTTTGTTTTTTAAAACAAGATGACCTGATTTCATCAAATTTGCAATGTAGTGTAATTGGGTTGCAGATGAATCCCAGGCCATCTATACATAAAATGTTATTGGGATTAAAAATCGATATCGTCTCCTGCCTTTGCCGAAGCAAATTCTGCATTATATTTTTCCATTAATTCTCCCATTTTTAATGCCATACGAGTATCTGTAGCCATTTTTGGAGTCCAATGCATACCTACAGAACTCCAATCGGTAACTGTAAGTCCGTATTCTTGTAAGATTGAAGCAGCATCTTTTCCTTGAGCCGCTCCCATATTTTGATGACACATAACTTTAACATAAAGCTCGAAATCTTCATAAATATCATTGTTACCCGCAGAAGAGTCAGTTTCAGATTCTTGATTGCTTTCTGCATTGGCAAATTTGCCAATGTTCGAATTCATAAAAGCATCACCATATACCTTAGAAATTGCAAAAGTTGTGTCTTGAGACATTCTTGCGGTCCATTCTGCAGATACTTCATCCCAGATTGGTTTTTCTGTTCCTACAACTTTAAGTACTTCTTCTAGATCCATACCTCCTGCTATTTTTGCATTAGCAGCGGCCCAGGTTTCCATATCAATGCCATTAATAGGATCTAATAATCCACCGGCTTCTGCTGCTTCTATATGGGCATCCATCTGTGCATCTAGTTTAGCTTTTTGCTCTTTTAGAAAATTATCGGCATCGTCGTATGCTTTTTCTTCAGCAGAGTTTAGTAAAGCTATCCCCCATAAAAAATGATTTTCATCAGCGAATCCATATTCACGAATCTGATCATTAAATTCTGAAAGGTCACTATCTTTTAGGTTTTTAATATCATTAAGGATATCGGTAGCATCCTCGTGAGAAAGTTCACGAACCTGCTCTGGCATTTCGAGTTTATTAACATATCCATATCTTCTGATACCAGACTTAAATTGGTTATTAAGATCCACCCAATGTGGTTCATTTAGGTTAGGTTTAAATGGCCACACATCATAATCTTCACCTTCTTCAAGGTCCTGAAAAGAAAGATCTGCACATGGCCATGTCATGTAGTCATAGCTGTGCCAATCCATGCGATCAAGAATCGCTAGATAATCTCTGTATTCGTCTTTTTGTTTTCCTGAAACGTCTTGATAAAATTCATTAACTGTACTCATATGGTATAATTTTTAAAGATTGATTTTTGTTTTTAGAATTGAGATAATATTTCCTGTTTCTTTTGTTTGTATTCCTGTTCGTCGATTAAGCCAGCATCAAACATTTTCTTTAGTTTTTCTAGTTTTTGCATCGGATCGTCGTTTTGAGGTTGAGGTTGAGATTGAGGTTGAGGAGGAGTATTTTGTTGAGGTGTAGACTGCTGTCCTTGATTATTCATCATATTCCCCAGCATTTGACCCATTCCCAGGCCAGCCCCCATTTGCATACCGATATTACCACCGCCTTCATTTTTTGCCATATTTTTTAAGGCCTCGAGTTGTTGGTAATCCTGGTAGCTTACTCCAAGTTCTTTCATTGCCTGTGCTTCGGCACTCATATCTGCAATTCGACTAATTCTTGTTTTGGTTTCTTCATCAAAACTGGTTCCTTCTATCCTAAAATCAAGGAGTTCAAAACCTAGTTCATCGAAGATTTGTGCGCTCGAATTCTGAGAGAATGATGCAATTTCATTACGATGTTTATCAATTTCTACATAACTAAATGAAGCGTTAGCCAGGAAATCACTGATAGGCTGAGTAATTCTGGATAGAATAACTTTTTGTATTGCCTTTACAGGATAGTAGTCGTCACCTGCAATAACGTTGGTAAAAAAATCAACTGGTTTAGTGATTTTGAAAGAAAAATTACCAAAAGCACCTAATCCTACAGGAAAATTATAAACAGGATCTTTATAGGTGATAGGAGAGGGGGTTCCCCAACGAATATTTTGCATTTCTGCTTTTCTATAGAAAAAGATACCTACTTTATGAGCAGATTCAAAGGTATACATGATATTCTTGATGGTGGTCCAAAAAGGAATATTTCCTGTTTTAAGATCGTAAAGCCCTTCTTCTTCAAAGACGCCTTCTACTTTGCCCTCGTATACAAAAAGACATCCTTGTCCGGGCCCTACGATCAATTTTGAAGCATTTTTAATCTCGTCCCCGTTTTCTGTCCATTTTTCAAAAAGAGTTTCGGGTTTTGGGTTTTGCCATTCGATTACCGAACGGAGTTGACTTCTAAATGAATTTGACATATTTTTTTCTTTTAGGATTACTAATAGTTAGTTAAGAATGCAGTTTTAGCCTTGAGATCTTTTTCATACCGATCTTTATAATCTGGTATGATTTCGATTCTCTTCTTTAAGTAGGTCTCTACATATTTTTGATATAGAGGCGTTAATTCCTCTTTACCATACGTTTCAGAATCTTGTATGTAATTTTGAAACTTAAACTCTTCATATTGCAGATAGTGCTCTAATGCAGCTTCTTCTCCAAGAGCATGGATAGCAAAATGTTCGATATTTCTGGCTTTAGTTCCTGGTTCGAATGTATTTACCGTTTGGCAATATTCACAAGTACTGTAATACGATCTAAAAAAATTATCTTTTACTGGTAGTTTAGCTTGACATTGGGTACAACAAAAATCTTTGGATAAAGTATCTTTTACTTCTTTTAGTAATTTTTTTGCAGCATCTGCAAAAATTTTCACTTCGTATGATTTTAGTTTTTGTTCAAGTTTAAATTTTGTTAGATACCCTTTATCTCTTTCTTGTATAAATTTTTTAGAACCAAATTCTGCTCCTGAATCTTCAAAGGCTTCTTCGACTTTATCTTCCCATGTGCTATCTATTTTCCAGATAAGTTCATTAGCTTGAGAATAAATTCCTTGCCAGGCATTATGAAATGTAGTAGTTTCAAAATCAGTTGCTTTAAATAATAGAGGTAATGCAGCTTCTGTTTTTTCTAATATCTCCTCGAATCGATCTTCGATTTTCTTAAGGAATCCATCCCATCTATTTTGTGTTTCATTAAATGACATACTTTTAAAGGATTATTATATTTTAATAGAATTGGTCTCCACAGAAATCACAGTATTTAAGGTCTGTGTCTTCGGGTCTTGCCGCTCCGCAGCTTTTACATCGTTTGGTTTCGAGACCTGCATTTGTTTCTTCATATTTTTTTGTAGAAGAGAGTGCATTGGCCAGGATATCATCGAGAAGATTTTTTTTCTCTTCTTTAGAATTTTGTTTATCGTCGTTTTCTTGCATCTTAAAATTGGTGGTTTAGAGAGAAGACATATAGAAAAGAGGTTATTCCCATATTTTTTGAAGCAAAAAACATAGGAATAACCGTAGGTGCTACTATTCCAATTTACGTTTTATAGCCCTTTTTTTAAGTCTTCGATTGTTTTAGCCATTACTACTCCTGGTAATTTGATAGGAGCTGCAACCTCTGCTAGGAAAGTACCTTTTACTTCACCAGTTTTGTATGTGGTAAAACCGATACGATACAATCCAACAGTTAATGCTTTAAGAGGATCACTTGCTTCACTTTTATATCTTAATAGAGAGTTATAACCACTTCCACTAGGCTGCTTAGGCATTTCACTGCTATCATCATTACGATCTAAAGTAACCCAGTTAGCACTTTTTACAGTACCCTCACTAATATTATCTTTACTCGTTATATCAGAACGTTCTAAGGTAATATACGTGTCAAAATAATCAGTTGATTTTGCATTATCTGTATATGCTGCTGATTTTGTTGCTTTTTTGATTTTAGTTTTCCCTACAGGAGACATCATTCTTACCCCAATTTCTGGAGCAACAGCAGGAATCCATACATAAATGTAATAGAATTTCTTACCGTCTTTTACTTCATCTTCATTACCAGGTGCAGCATACCCCATATAAGACACAACATCTGTATAAGGCACTTTTATGGTTTTGGGACCTATCTTTTTTTCGATAGAACTACCAAACTTTTTTAATTTTTGAGCTTGGACATTTAGATTGCTTCCAAAAGCAAGGATAACAACTAAGATTAAAATTTTTGATTTCATTTTTTTGTTTTATGTGTTAATTAATTTATTGATATACTCTTTTATTACTCTAGTGTAAAAGTTACTTTTACAAGATGTTTTTGAATTTCTTCTGGTTTATGCATATTTATGTATTGCGTTCTCGAATCAGAATTTTCAACCTTTATAATATGCCCCAATTTTTTATTGAGATGATCGGCAGTTTTTTTTGCTTTCACTTTTGCATCTTCAATTGCAGTGAGTGTTAAAGCGGCCCATTCTGTATTGTTTTTTTCTTTGGCTACTGCTTCGACCTGCATAATTGTTAAACCATTCATCCTCTGTTTGGTGATTTTGATCACCTCTTCTTCTGAAGCTGTTGTATAATTGTAATATGAAATATCATTTACTTCTGAGTAAGATGCATACAATTGATAGAGAACATTCTTTTGAAACTTACTAAAATCAACTCCTATAGTCTTTAACTTATCACTGTATGATTGTTTAACCTGTGATAGACTTTTGGGTTCAAGTTGCTGATATCCATTTGCAACGAGTTGTTTTAGCGAGATGGTAAGAACATAGTTGTTAACTTCTATTTGCTTGTTCGCTTCTCCTACAATAGTTAGGGTCGCATTATTTTCTTGTGAAATAACCGATGTAACCGTTAAGAGGAGTACTATAAAAACAAGTTTTTTCATTTTAAAAAATTATATGATTCTACGTGATTTCTATTTTGTTAAATATGGCAGTACAGTAAGTAATGCAATAAGCATAACCAGAATTGTAAGCCCTGTAAAGTGATACCATGGAGTTTTTATTTGATTGTTTTTAAAATCGTTAAAACTCTGTGTCAATTGCTGATTCTGAAATTCTCTTTCTTCAAAAGCTCCTTTACAATGACCGCAAACCGAGTATACTTTTTTTCCGATAGGAAAGAACGGTATCCAAAACACATGAAAATATTTTCTATATCCTTGTATCCACATATTGTTTTCTGTATTACAATAAGGGCAATTTCCTCCTTCTAATTTTTTAGGATGAATGGTTGAAGAACCTGTTCCAAATATGATCATGATGTTTCGGATTTTTTCTGCTTAATTGCAGTTGTTACTGTTGTAAGTACTATAAAAAACAAGTTTTATAGAGGTGTTAATATTAGTAAGGCAAAAATGATAATACGATCATTGCAGCACCTACAATTAAACCAACGATTCCTAGTTTACCTTGTTTTGGTGCTAATTTTGCTCTTAGTTGGTTGGCTTTCTCTTTGGCCGCTTCATTTTTAGATAGTACAAGCTTATTAATCATTCCAAAACCTAACATGAATCCTAATACTGCCGAAACAATATTTCCTGCTAAAAAAGTTACCCATCGAATTGGAAATGATGCAAGCCAGCCTATACCAAGGATTGAAGAAATGATTCCCCATATTCCCCAGAAACAAAATACAAGTCCAATCCAACCTTGATACGGTTCGATTTTTTCTAAAAGTTCTTTCGCGTTTGGTTTTTTAGATAATAATAGTGATGGTACTGCTATAATACTTAATAGAATTAATGTGATTCCCCAGATCATAATTTTTAGTTTTAAAGGGTTAGTATTTATTTTTTGTGATTTTATATATGACTTCTTATATCTGTTTTTTTTTTGATACATGTTTTGAAGACCAAAAATCACAGTACAAAGATGAGCGATACAATTGCTGGGAAATACACCTTTTCTGGTGAAAATATTTACCCTGAAAACAGGGGGGTATTTATATGTGGTAAAACCCTTTTTATAGTGAGCTTTAATACTAAAGGAAAATATAGTTTTGTCGTAAACAATTTTTTTCAAAAATGAGAAATAGTAGGATTCAGTTTACAAGAAAATTAGAGTTTAGTATAAAGGTGTTTACCTTTTGTTTAATGGTATTGGGAAATGTCTTTATGTCCTATAGCCAAGGATGCCCAGAAGTACCAATATCTATTTTAGATGGTACTAATGGTTTTTTTACAGAAGGAACAGACTCACAGAATTTTTTTGGAAATTCTGTTAAAGATGCAGGAGATATTAATGGAGGCGGTGTATCTGATATTATTATAGGAGCACCTTATGATGGTTCTGGTGATCAAGAGGGAAATGTTTATGTTATTTTTGGTGAGTCTGAAGTATCTTCAACACCATTTGATATTTCTATGTTAGACGGGGATAATGGTTTTGTTATAAGAGGAACAGGTGTAGATAATCAGTTAGGTTTTTCTGTGAGTACAGCAGGAGATTTTAATGGTGATGATTTTGATGATATTATAGTTGGTGTTCCTAGTTCTTCAGTAGGTGGAGGGAAAGTAATAGTCCTTTTTGGGAAAGACACGACTACGGGTACGGGGTTTTCTGCTTCATACACTGTATCTGATATTAATCCTACTAATGGTAATGGTGTTATTATTGAAGAAAGTATGGGGACAAATTTTGGATACTCTGTAAGTTATGCAGGAGATCTTAATGATGATGAGGTGTCAGATATAATTGTAAGCTCTCCTGGGTATGACACTCCGGGGTTTAGAAATAATGGTAGAACCTATGTGATTTTTGGGAGTTCTTCTATATCCGATATGAACGTATCTTCACTTAATGGAGGTAATGGTTTTGTGATAAATGGTTTTTTACAAGCTGAAGCAGGGTTACAAGCTAGTGTAAGTAATGTTGGAAGTATCAATAATGATGCATTCGATGATGTTATTATGGGATTTCCCAATTATGAAGTAGGAGGTAATGATGTTGGTCGAGTTTGTGTGCTTTATGGAAGAGATAATTTTCCAGCAGAGATTGACCTGGAGAGCTTAAGTACTACTGATGGTTTCTCTATTATTGGAGAAGGAACAGGAGGGGCTTTAGGTTTTTCTGTAGGGCCGGCAGGAGATTTTAACGAAAATAATGGGCCAGACGATTTCATAATAGGTGACCCTAGAAAAGATGTAGGTGACGCAACAGATATTGGAGAAGCTTATATTATTTATGGTAGTAGTTCTTTTCCTTCTTTATTTAGAGTTTCGGATTTAAACAATACAAATAGTTTGACCTTAAGAGGAGATGATCCCAGAGATAATCTTGGATTTGCAGTAGATGGCGCATCAGATATTAATGGTGATGGAGTTTCAGATATCATTGTTTCCTCCACTAGTGGAGGAGCGGGGTCTCAGGGGGGGGCTTTTATAGTATTTGGAGGAACAACTACAAGTTCTGATGCTATAGAAGCTTTTGATATTATAGGAAGCATAGGATATTCTGTATTTGAAGATACTAGATTTGGAAGATATCGTTTTGGCCATTCGGTTAGTATGATAGAGGATTTTAATGGTGATATGACTCCCGATTTTGCAGTTGGAGCGATAAAGAGGTATAGTTTTGGAACAAATAGTGGTAGAGCTTATGTTTTCTATGGAGAAACTTTTGATCTGGTTGATGCAGAGTTACCAACAATTAATTGTCCACCTAATCAAGAATTGTATGCGAATTCTGTTTTACCTAATTATGTTTCTTTTCTTGGGGATACAAGAGATAATTGCACATATGAACGAGATCTTGTTTTTACTCAAACCCCACCCCAGGGAACTATTATAAGTACAGATACAAATGTTACCGTTTCTGTAACAGATAGATCAGGAAATACCAATTCTTGTAATTTTAGAGTGACAATAAAAACAGAAACGTCAACCATAGAGTGTAATACATCTTCTTTTCCTGTTAGCCATCTTAATGGAGATAATGGGATACTGCTCTATGGTGAAAAAGCAATGGGACGCAGTGGTGGTGGAGAACAACTTGATGTAGATACTGCAGGAGATGTTAATGGAGATAGGATACAAGATTTTATAATAGGTACAACAGGAATTGTGGCTCCGTCTGTTGGTCCGTATGGGAATGAACGAATTACTCTTGATGGTTCTGCATATGTTGTTTTTGGTACAGATAGAGGCTTTCCTCCTAATATAGATTTAGCACTTTTAGATGGTTCTAATGGATTTATCATTCGAAATGATACTCCGTTTACAGGAGGTCATCCAACCACAGGGGCATCAGTTAGTAGTGCAGGAGATATTAATGGAGATGGAATTGATGATGTAATGGTGAGTGATCCATACAGGAATACTGCTTTGGGTTTTGAGTTAGGATATACACATATTATATTCGGAAGCAGGGGTGGTTTTTCTAGAGAGTTTAATATTTCTTCTTTAGATGGGTTTAATGGATTCACAATCATAGGCGTGGGGAGTAGCGAAAATGCTGGAGTTGTAGTCGATAATCTAGGAGACGTTAATGGTGATACTATAGATGATATCGCAATCATTTCTGCTGGTTCTTCTTTTCTTCCGATTGCTAATAGTTTTGTTGTCTATGGGACAAGATCTAGATTTCCTGTTGAAATAAGAGTAAATGAATTAGATGGGAGTAATGGATTTACTATTAGAGATTCTGGAGGAACATCGGGAAGAATTAATCTTTCTGCAGTTGGAAATGTTAATGGAAATGGGAGTAATGATATTGCAGTAGGTGGTGTTGCAGGTAGAAATTATATAATCTATGGTCGGGAAAGAAGTGATCCTTTTCCTGCAATATTTGATGTTACAACTATTGATGGGACCAATGGATTTACAGTAGAATATCCTGGTCGCCCTAATTTATCTGCACATGTTGCAAAAGCAGGGAGTATTAATGATGACAGATTTCAAGATGTAGTGTTTGGAAATGAATTTGTGGTTTTTGGAGGGGAAGCATTACCAGCAATAGTTGACCTTAGGACTCTTGATGGAACTAATGGGTTTTCTTTTGATAGTAGTGTTAGGAGTGTAAATACAGAATACGCAGGAGATTTTAATAATGATGGGATAGATGATCTTATCTTAAATCCTAGGAATTCGGCATATATACTTTATGGAAAAAACAATTGGGAGTCTACAATAACGCTTACTTCTCCTTCAGTTTCAGTGTTACCCATAAGGTTAGACCTCGGAAGTGGAAGAAATATTTCAGTAAGTCATGCAGGAGATGTAAATGGGGATATGATTGATGATATCATTATTGGTAAATATGATATTATGAATAATTTTGATGTAGATGCTCCCGCTCCAACTATATTTGTTGTTTTTGGTCAGAATATTCCAGACATTGATGCGCCAAATATTAGAACTTGCCCTGGTAATCAAACCTTAAGTTCAGGATCTCCGTTACCTGATTATACAGGTGATGTTGATGCTACCGATGATTGTGATACCAATCTAGAGATTACGCAAGACCCTATTGCAGGAACCTTATTTACAGCAGATACAACAGTTACCATAACGGTAACCGATAATAGCGGAAAAGAAACCCAATGTAGTTTTGATGTAAGAACTCCTACTCTTACTCCTACAGTGAACCTTTCAGTTTCGTCAAATACAGGTACAGAAACAGATGAGACAATAATAACAGTTAGAGCTACTTCTTCGATGGCTGTTGTAGGTGATCAAACTATTGATATTGGTGTTACAGGAGTAGAAATTACATCTTCAGATTTTACCTTAAGTACTACTACCATTACTATTCCTGATGGGATGACCATGGGTGCAGTGACTTTTACTATTGTTGATGATACTGTTATGGAAGGCATAGAAACAGCAATATTAACGATTAGCAATCCATCTACAGGTATCACTCTAGGAAGGACTACGACGCAAAATGTTGTTATTACAGATAATGATTCAGAATCTACTCCTACTGTAAATCTTTCAGCTTCGTCAAATACAGGTACAGAAGCAGATGAGACAATAATAACAGTTAGAGCTACTTCTTCGATGGCTGTTGTAGGTGCTCAAACTATTGATATTGCTGTCACAGGAACAGGAATTACACCTTCAGATTTTGCCTTAAGTACTACTACCATTACTATTCCTGATGGGATGACCACGGGTACAGTGACTTTTACTATTGTTGATGATATTGATATAGAAGGCACAGAAACAGCAATAGTAACGATTAGCAATCCATCTACAGGTATTACCCTGGGAAGGACTACAACGCAAAATATTGTTATTACAGATAATGATTCAGCACCTATCCCAACAGTAAATCTTTCAGTTTCGGCAAATACAGGTACAGAAACTGCAGGGACAGTAATAACAGTTACAGCTACTTCTTCGATGGCTGTTGTAGGTGATCAAACTATTGATATTGATGTCGCAGGAGCAGGAATTACACCTTCAGATTTTGCCTTAAGTAATAGTACGATTACTATTCCTGATGGGATGACCGCGGGTACAGTGACTTTTACTATTGTTGATGATATTGATATAGAAGGCACAGAAACAGCAATAGTAACGATTAGCAATCCATCTACAGGTATTGCTCTAGGAAGGACTACAACACAAAATATTGTTATTATAGATAATGATTCAGCACCTATCCCAACAGTTAATCTTTCAGTTTCGTCAAATACAGGTACAGAAGCAGATGAGACAATAATAACAGTTAGAGCTACTTCCTCGATGGCTGTTGTAGGTGATCAAACTATTGATATCGGTGTTACAGGAACCGGAATTATGACTTCAGATTTTACCTTAAGTACTACTACCATTACTATTCCTGATGGGATGACCACAGGTATAGTGACTTTTACTATTGTTGATGATGCTCTTGTAGAAGGCACAGAAACGGCAATAGTAACAATTAGCAATCCATCTGCAGGCATTACCCTGGGAATGACTACAACGCAAAATGTAATTATAGAAGATAATGATGCCCTTATATTATGTACTATAGAAGCTGGTGATGATGAAGAGATTACACAAGGGCAGGAGGTGCAATTAAATGCGACTGCTTCTGGTAACGGAACATTTGTTTGGACACCCTCAATAGGTCTTACTAATACTAATATTGCTAACCCAATAGCAAACCCAGATCAAACAACAACCTATACTGTTGTTTTTACCAGTGATCAAGGATGTGTCGAAGAAGATACGGTCACCGTTTATGTAGAAGCACAAGAAGAAGATCAAACCCGATATGGTTTTTCACCAGATGGTGATGGAATCAATGAATATTGGGAGATTTATAATATTGAAAATTATCCTGACAATAAAGTATCGATCTATAATCGATGGGGAGATATAGTTTTTGAAGTTGAAGGATATAATAATACTTCAAGAGTTTTTAGAGGAATTGCCAATCGAAAGAGAAGTTTGGGAGGAGATAAATTACCCGAGGGGACATATTTCTTCAATATCAAAATAGAAGGTTCTCATAACTTAAAAAAACAAACGGGTTTCCTTGTTTTAAAGCGTTAATTTATGAAAAAAGTATATATATTATTGATAGTTGCAATACTATCTAAAGGATTTTTATGCCCAATATTTGGGCAGCAAACGCCGGTTTTTGCAAATTATAATTACAATACAGTAGTTATTAATCCAGCCCATGCCGGTTTCTATCCCGATTCTGATATTACTCTCACTAATAGAGGATATTTAAATCAGTTAGATGGTAGTCCGAGAAATATTGGGTTAACAGTCAATTCGCCATTGCGTTCAAAAAATATGGGATTAGGAGTAGGAGTTTATAGTGACCAGATAGGAGTAACTACAACAACAAGCTTATTTGGAGCATATGCTTATAAAATAGTTTTTGATCATAATTATAACCAGGCACGATGGTGGTCTTATAATCCTAATGTATTATCTTTTGGGATTACGGGAGGTGCAATGATTTATAACGAAAATTTACTAGAATTAGGTATTGATAATGATCCTAATTTTGCAAATAATATTAATACTGTTATCCCAACCTTGGGGGTAGGGATTTTGTATAATAGAGAGCATATTTATATAGGTGCTTCTGCTCCAAACTTATTAGGAGATTCTTTGTCTTCTGAGGATAATATTAACTTAGAGACACCATATTATGCGTATGCAGGATATCGTTTTTTTGCTTCACGTTTTAAAGAAGTATTAATCACTCCCAGCGTTTTGGTTAAATATGTTTCTGGAGCTCCGATTCAGGTAGATATTAATACTACAGTGAATTACAAAAACAAAATTGAGATTGGTGCTGGATACAGAACGAGTTCTTCGATGAATTTTCTTGCAGGATTTTATATTTCTAATCACTTACGAGTATTGTATAATTATAATCAAACCCTAAGAGATACTCCCATTAATAATACACACGGAATCATACTCAGTTACCGTTTAGGTAATGGGTTTGGTAATAAGAAATAATTAACCAGATCAGGATTCAATACCTAATTTTAGTATAGATAAGAATAGAATTATACCTTATCAAGGTTTTATATATTTCATTTTTAAGGCATATTTAGTTAACCCCGCCAGGTTTCTAACATTAAGTTTAGCAATAAGATTTTTTCTATAACTTTCTATAGTATGTTTACTCAAAAACAATTGATCTGCAATTTCTTGTGTAGTATGCTCTTGCGCAATAAGGGTAATAACATCAATTTCTCTTTGAGTGAGTTTAATATCTTCCTTCTTTTTTTTAGCAAACTTATTTTCTAAATAAATATCTTTTATATCTTTTGAGAAATATTTCTCTCCCTTAAGTATTGTTTTTATAGCTTTTAAAAGCTCTTCTTTTTCAGCATTTTTTGGCACATATCCGTCTACATCATGTTCTATAAGATTATCAATCATATCTGCATCATTATGCATACTAACCACTAGGGTTCTTATACTTTTCTTTCTTTCTTTTATAATTTTGTTTAGAGAAATACCATCTAATTCTGGCATAGAAATATCGGTGATAATAAGGTCGATTTTTTCATCCGGATTAATTTCCAGATATTTTGCAATATGTTTACCATCTTTGGCAGTTAATAAAATATTATATTCTTTTTCTGAGTTAAGAATGCTTAGTAAACCATCCAAAAACATTTTATGGTCATCTGCTATGATTAAATTATATTTCATTGGTTTATTTTTTTGTAATTAGGTTTAAATAAAACTCACTATGTGCGATCCTAATCTTATTTGCTATCAGGTAGGCAAAATAGGATTGATCTAATGATTATAGCTTACTTTATCATTAATTGATGTTAATGCCGGAACTTCTATATCTATAATAGTACCTCGATTAACTCTAGAATCTATATGAAAAGTACCTGATACTTTTTTTAATCGATTTTTTATATTCTCAAATCCAAGTCCGGTAGCTTTATTTTTTGCGTTAAAACCTATGCCATTATCTTCGAATAGTACATTTATCATATTTTCTACTAGATTTAATTGAAGCTCTACAGAAGTAGCTTTGGCATGTTTAATTGTATTCGTAATAAGTTCCTGAATAATTTTAAAAATTTCGATTTGCAACGTTTCGTCTAAAAGATCAATTTCTGTTCTTGGGTATGCTACAAAAGAAGTGCTTAGACTAGTCGTACCACCAATATTATTAAAATACTCTTCAAGGACATCACAAAAGTTGTTTTTACTAAATTTTTTAGGGATCAAGTTATGTGATAAATTACGTACCTGCTCGTAGGTGTCATCTAATTGATTATTAATTATTGATATTGTTTTTTTATTTCCATTAAGCACAGTGTTATTTAGTTGCAGCTTTATAGCAGCAAGATTACCACCGATACTATCGTGTAGTTCTAGTGCAATACGTTTTCTTTCTTTATCCTGCCCTTTGATAGACGCTTTAATTAGTTTTAACTCTTGATCTTTAATCAGAGAAGAAATTTTTTGCTCACTTATTTCTTCTTGTTTTTTATTTAATTCATTCTGAGTCTGAAGTTTTTGATAATACGTGAACAATAAACCAATAACCGGAATAAGAAGAATTAAAAAAGAGTACAAGATACTATTTTTAATACTTTTTTGCCTGGCTAATTTAGATTCTTGAATTTCCTGATCTTTTTTTAGTAGTGTAATCTCATTAAGTTTTTTTTCTGAAGCATTCTGAAAAGATAAAATCTTGTTGTGAGTTTCTTTTTTTTCAATCTCTTGTTGTAATTTAAGATTTTTGATCGCTTCTTCCTGATTTTTTAAATCCAATTCTCGATTTGCATTTTCGACCTGAAGGACTTTTATTTCTTTTTCTTTTTGAAGGGTGTTAAATTTTACTTCAAGTTCATTAAGTTCTTTACTCTTTTGTAATTTACTTATTGAATCTTTGATTTTTATTTCTTTTTTAAGATATGAATAGGCATCTTTATAATTATTCTGAGTTTTAGAAACTTCTTTGAGGTTATTGTATATTGTTATTTGTTTGTCAAGAAAACCTAATTCCTCTGAAATAGATAAGGCTTCATTATAAGATTCTTTAGCTTTATTATATATTTTTTTATCTTGATAAACCAAACCGATATTAGTTAGGATATCAATAAGTGCTCTATGAAATTCTGTTTCCTTAGCTATAGGATATGCTTTATAATAATACTCAATAGCTTTATCATGATCTCCCATAAGATGATATATGGCACCTATGTTTTGTAAAATTGCAGCTTTTATTCTCGAAGCTTTTTTATTTTTAAAAAAATCAAGAGCTTTTTTAAAGTAGGACATCGAAACTTCATAATTATCTTTAGAAGAATATGCATTGGCAAGACTATTATAAATCATAAACGTAAAATCTGGATCTTCTTTATACTCCAAACAAGCTTTTAAAAGTTTTATTGAATTATCATAATTGCCTAGTTTGATGTCCATGATTGCCAAATTATGTAATTTTACATAGTACTGCTTTTTTGGTTTCAATTTTTTAACAATTTCTAACCCTTTTAGATGCCACTTTTTGGCCTCTTCAAATAGGCCTTTGTGCCCATATGAAAGTGCTATTATATTATATGCATATGATTTTCCTTGTATAAAGATTGAATCATTTCTTTTACCAATGATTTGTAAAGTCTTGTTTCCGTAAAATAATGCTGAATCCCCTAGATTTCGTTCATTAAAATAAACTCCTAGATTTATGTAGGCTTGTAATTTTATTTTTCTATATCTGGTTTTTTTTAAGATTTTATGACTTACAATATAAGCTGCCCTATCTTTTTTTGTATCAAGATCTTGGAATGCTTGAGAAATTAGTTTTTTTTGGGCTGTATATGCTTTTGATTCTGAGTGAGATAAAGGTGTTGCTTTTTCTTCCTCTTGAGCATACGAGCCAATAGAGTAAAAAAATAAAAAAACCGTAAATAGTTTTAGTACAAATTTTAACATAAGCAAATGTATTAATTCTTGGATCCAATAACATCCCTGAAAATAGGGGTTTTATAGAATTAAATAATGCTATTGATAGATGAGATATTGCTTTCTATTGGGGTTAATTTTATTTTGATTTTTGCAAAATTTGGCTACAAATAATTCGGTTTACCATCGAGTATACCAGAATCGATTTGTGGTTATAATATTCCCTTATCATTAATCAGTGTGAATACCGGAACTTCTATATCTATAATAGTACCTCGATTAACTCTAGAATCTATATGAAAAGTGCCAGATACTTTTTTTAATCGGTTTTTGATACTCTCAAACCCAAGTCCGGTAGCTTTGTTTTTTGTATTAAAACCAATGCCATTATCTTCGAATAATACATTTATCATATTTTCTACTAGATTTAATTGAAGCTCTAAAGAAGTAGCTTTGGCATGTTTAATAGTATTGGTAATAAGTTCCTGGATAATTTTAAAAACTTCGATTTGCAGAGTTTCATCCAAAATATCAATTTCTGCTCTTGGGTATGCTACAAAAGAAGTGCTTAGACTAGTCGTACCACCAATATTATTAAAATACTCTTCAAGGACATCACAAAAGTTGTTTTCACTAAATTTTTTAGGGATCAAGTTATGTGATAAATTACGTACCTGATCATAAGTATCATCTAATTGATTATTAATTGTTGATATTGTTTTTTTATCTCCGTGAAATACAGTATTATTTAATTGCAATTTTATAGCAGCAAGATTACCACCAATACTATCGTGTAGTTCTTGTGCAATACGTTTTCTTTCTTTATCCTGCCCTTTAATAGATGCTTTAATTAGTTTTAACTCTTGATCTTTGATTAGAGAAGAAATTTTTTGCTCACTTACCTCTTCTTGCTTTTTGTTTAATTCATTCTGAGTTTGAAGTTTTTGATAATATGTAAACAATAAGCCAATAACCGGGATAAGAAGAATCAAAAAAGAGTACAAGATGCTATTTTTAATACTTTTTTGCCTGGCTAATTTAGATTCGTGAATCTCCTGATCTTTTTTTAGTACTATAATTTCGTTACGTTTTTTTTCTGAGGCATTCTGAAAAGACAAAATCTTGTTCTGAGTTTCTTTTTTTTCAATCTCTTGTTGTAATTTAAGATTTTTGATAGCTTCTTCCTGGTTTTTTAAATCCAATTCTCGATTTGCATTTTTGACCTGAAGGACTTTTATTTCTTTTTCTTTTTGAAGGGTATTAAATTTCACTTCAAGTTCATTGATTGCTTTGCTTTTTTGTAATTTATGTATTGAGTCTTTGATTTTTATTTCTTTGTTTAAATAATTGTACGAATCTTTATACTTACCTTGTGTCAGTGAGATTTGTTTTAACATTTCATAGCTACTCATTTGTTCTTCTAATATTCCTAATTTCTCTGCTTCAGAAATCACGTTTAAAAAAAGAGCCGTTGCTTTGTCATACTCTTTTAGCTTTATAAATGAAACACCTGAATCGAATTTTGATGATAATGTGATGTAATCATATCCATTTTTTTCAGAAATAGTTATAGCTTCATTATAAAAAGATATAGCCTCATTGTGATGTCCTTGTTTTTGATAGTTAACACCAAGACTTATTAACGTTGCGGCATAGTTATAGGTGTCTCCAGTTTTTTTAGAGAGATTTTTTGATTTTTCTAGATAGTAATTAGAAGTTTTATAATCCTTTAAATTACTATAGATATCACCAATGTTAGAATAGGTTAGGGATGTTAATATTTCATCTTCTTTATATTCGAGACACTGTTTGAACAAACGTAGTGCAGTTTGATTATCGCCTAACATCATATAGCTAGTGGCTAGATTATGCAAATGTGAATAATAAAACTCTTTCTCATCATATTTTTGAGTGACTTCAATACCCTTAAGATGGTATTTTTTACTTTCTAGATATAAGCCTTTTATGATATAATTTGCACCAAGTAATTCATAAATTAATCCATTTGTCCTGTTTTTTATAGAATCATTAAGAATGTGATTAAGTTTTAATGCTCGTTTAGCAAAGTAGATGGACGAATCGGTTAATGATTTTTTATAAAAATATTTGGAAAGTAATAGGTTTACTTTAACTTTAGAATAATTAATCTTAACAGACTTAGATAGGTTTGTAGCTTTTTGATATGCTTTATTATCTTGATTGTCAGCAAGAAGTTTGTAGACTTCTTCGAGTGATTTTTTCTCTTTTTCTTCGAGCGTAATCTTCTTGTAAACAGGTGTGTAAGTCTCTTCTCTTATCTGAGATTTGAGAGTAAAAGGAAGCATTAATATACTATATGTAAATATTAGGGATAGAAATCTTAACATAAACAAATGTATTAATTCTTCGGTATACCAATATCCCTGAAAACAGGGGTTTTTTAGAACTAAATAATGCTATTAATAGATGAGATATTGCGCTCTTTTAATCTTAAATTTCTCCAGACCTTCTATCCAGGTATTTTTAATTTCTCGAAAAGAAAGACCTTGTTCAATTTGTTGTTGCAATTTTTTTGTTCCTGCGTGAATGGTGAATGATTTGGTGTTAAAAAACTTTTCTTTGATTTTGGTATGCTTATAGGCATCAATTAACCACTCTAAGTTTATAGAATCTAATGACTCACTTTTTCTTAAATCTTTTCCGTAACATACTTCTCCTCTATGTTTAGGATATTTAGAACCAAAATTTGGCTTGGGGATATATGCATAATCATATTTTTCTATACTCAAGTCAGGAGAACCAAAAATTTGAAACTGTGTTTCGGTACCACGGCCTGCATTAATGGTAGTTCCTTCAAAAAAACCAAGACTAGGATATAAATTGATAGCTTTATCATTTGGTAAATTTGGTGATGGTCGTATTGGTAAACTATATGAAGCAGTATGAGAGTAGTTTTTAACAGGAATAATATTGATCTCACAGGTCAAATTTTTTCCCAACCAACCTTCGCCATTGATCATTTTTGCATATTCGCCAATAGTCATACCATGAACTAATGGTATTGGGTGTACTCCCAGAAAACTTGAGTGCTCAGGTTCTAAGGTTGGCCCATCAATATATTGTGCATTTGGATTTGGACGGTCTAAGATCAAGACAGGGATATTGTTTTCTGCACAGGCTTGCATTACGTAATGTAATGTCGAAATATAGGTATAAAAACGAACTCCTACATCTTGGATGTCAAAAACAACAATGTCTATATTAGATAAAGCTTCTTTAGATGGTTTTTTGTTTTTTCCATGGAGAGAGAAAATAGGAAGCCCCGTTTTGATGTCTTTACTATCAGCAACTAATTCTCCCGCATCTGCTTTACCTCTAAAACCATGTTCTGGAGCAAATACTTTCTGAATTTTAATATTTCTAGACAATAAAGAATCAACAAGATGTACATAATTTTGACTAGTAATACTATCTTTAAAAATAACAGAAGTTTGGTTTCCTACAATAGCTACTTTCTTATTTTCTAAAATAGGAATATAATCATCAGTAAGATTGGCTCCAACTACTATAGATTCTTGAATTTTTGTAGTATCTTGAGCAATATATGCTGCAGATATTGAGTTTTCAATTTTTACAGAAGAAGGGGGTAAAGTTGTTTTTATTCCACTTACACAAGAAATAAAAATTATGAAAAGGAATAAAAATGTATTTTTGAATGCATTTCTAACAAAAACCATAGTTAAGCTTGAATTTCGAGTATTTTATTGCTAAACGCCTCATCAAAGGTAAGGAACATAAAAGTAGCATTTCGACTCCAATTATAAAAATTGCAATCTTTGCTATTGCTGTTGGTATGATCATGATGCTAATTACAGTTGCTACTGGCGTAGGACTACAACGCAAAATAAGGGAAAAAGTTGCTGCATTTAATGGGCATATATTAATTTCTAGTTTTGATAATAACAGTAGTGTAGAATCTCTTATGCCTATATCTACCAATCAAAACTTCTATCCAGAATTTTCTGAGGTTGAAGGAATTGTTCATATGCAAGGTGTGGCAACAAAAATGGGACTTATACGCACAGCATCTGATTTTGATGGTGTGGTGGTTAAAGGAGTGGGTAAAGGTTATAATTGGGATTCTTTTAAAGAATATCTTGTAGAAGGAAGAATACCCGATTTTACAGGAGAGCTCAATGAAGAAATTTTGTTGTCTTCACATATAGCAAATCGTTTAGGGTTTAGTATTGGAGATAAAGTAATTACATATTTTCTGAAAAAGAACACTGCTTCAAACTCAAAAACTTTTATTAGAGCTTTTGAGATTGTAGGGATTTATAATTCAGGATTTTTAGAGTTTGATGAAACCTTCCTTTTTGCAGACATCAGACATGTGATAAAAATGAATAAATGGAAACCGGATGAGGTCGGGAATTTTGAAGTTTTTATTGATGATTTTGATCAAATCGATAAAAAAGGACAGGAAATCTATGAGAATATTCCTTCTACTTTAGATAGCCAGACAATTTCATTAAAGTATGCTACAATCTTCGAATGGTTAAAACTATTCGATCTTAATATTATTGGTATTATTGGGATTATTATTTTGGTTGCCGGTATTAATATGATTACCGCTTTATTGGTTTTGATTCTTGAGAGAACCCCTATGATTGGGATTTTAAAAGCTTTAGGAACAAATGATTGGAGTATAAGAAAAGTGTTTCTCTATAATGCTGCATATTTGATTTTGATAGGTTTGTTTTGGGGTAACCTTATCGGTATAGGTTTACTTCTTATACAAGAGCATTATGGAGTTGTAGGGCTTAATCCAGAAACGTATTATGTAAGTACAGCTCCAGTGTATATTGATATAGGATATATTGTGTTACTCAATATAGGAACAATGTTATTATGTTTATTAATGCTGCTTATCCCTTCATATATTATAGCAAAGATATCACCAACCAAATCCATCCGTTTTCAATAATTTGTTATTCTCTATTTTAAAATTGCCAATCGATAATCTAGGTCGTATCTTTGCCGTGTTGAAATACCCTATGGGGTTGTAAATTATAACGAGTGGAATACGCAAAAAACATACTAGAAACTATTGGGGATACACCATTAGTCCAATTGAATACATTGGTGAAAGATATAGACGCTTTGGTGTTGGCTAAATATGAAACTTTTAACCCAGGGAATTCTGTAAAGGATCGAATGGCTTTAAAAATGATAGAAGATGCAGAAGCAGATGGTCGATTACAGCCAGGAGGAACTATTATAGAAGGTACATCAGGAAATACAGGAATGGGATTAGCATTAGTAGCTATCATAAAAGGGTATAAACTGATTTGTGTAATGGCAGATAAGCAATCTAAGGAAAAAATGGATATCCTTAGAGCAGTAGGCGCAAAGGTGATGGTTTGTCCAACTAATGTAGAACCCGATGATCCAAGGTCGTATTATTCGGTTTCTAAGAGATTAGCAGAAGAAACTCCAAATTCCTGGTATGTTAACCAGTATGACAATCCTTCGAATGCTCAAGCGCACTATGAAAGCACAGGTCCCGAAATTTGGAAACAAACAGATGGGAAAATAACACATTTTATTGTTGGAGTAGGTACTGGAGGTACGATATCTGGTGTAGGAAAATATCTAAAAGAAAAAAATCCAAATGTTAAAATCTGGGGAATAGATACCTATGGTTCTGTTTTTAAGAAATACCATGAAACAGGGATTTTTGATGAAAACGAAATTTATTCTTATATCACAGAAGGTATTGGGGAAGATATTTTACCAAAAAATGTAGATTTTTCGGTTATTGATGGATTTACCAAAGTGACAGATAAAGACGCTGCGGTTTATACTCAAAAACTTGCGAAAGAAGAAGGAATGTTTTTAGGTAATAGTGCTGGAGCGGCTATAAAAGGATTACTTCAATTAAACAAACATTTTACCAAAGATGATGTTGTCGTGGTTTTATTTCATGATCATGGCAGTAGATATGTAGGGAAAATGTTTAATGATGATTGGATGCGAGAAAGAGGTTTTCTTGATGAGGAAGTATATACAGCCGATGATTTAGTGAAAAATCATATAGAAAAACCATTGATTACTGTTAAGACAGAAGAACTGGTATCACATGCTATTGAGCGTATGCGTAAATTTAAAATTTCGCAAATACCAGTAGTTGATAGTGATGGATTTGTTGGTTCTGTAGATGAGAGTGCACTTTTTACTGCATTTTTAGATGATAAAAATACTGGTAGTACACCAATTAAAGATGTTATGAAAGGTTCCTTTCCGATTGTAAACGCTAAAACTTCACTTGATGAGATATCCAAACTTATTAAAAACGGAAGTTCTGCAGTTTTAGTTGAGTTAGAAAACGGAAAACACCACATCATAACAAAGTATGATGTTATTAGTCATATAAAATAAATTCTTATATTTAAATAATAATTCTCCCCCTCTATTAGCTTTTTTTGTAAGCTAATAAAGGGGTTGTTTTTGTGTTTATTTATTTTTTTTGGTTACCAGGAATACATCTACATGGACCTAAAAAGATAAGTGTAAATTGATGGTGGTATGTGTAAATATTTGTTTGATTTTTCTGATATAGACAAACTAAGTGACTATTTTAGATCACAACTAAGTCCAAATAGTTCTACTGATCGAATTTATTTCCCTCCCGAGATTGGAGAAGGGTATTTGTTGTATTATAAAATATCTCCAGAAGTCTTTCTTATTATAAACAATTATAAAGCTAATACAGATATTGAATATATTAGACGACCCATCGATGAAAAAGATATTATACTTCATTTTAGGAAATATGCTTTAGATCATCAATTAAAGGAAGATCAAATTATAAGCCAATATTCTGATAGTTATACCCCAGGTAATATGAGATGCATGGATGCTCGACAAGGAGAACAAGTTTTTATTACAAAAGGAGCAGAAGTAAAATCTACCATGATCGTGTTAAAAAGCTCATATACCAAACCTTTTTTTTTAAAGAATAACGATATGGCAGAAAAACTTGATAATTATATTCGTTATTCTCACCAACATATTAATAAATTTTATCTTTCTTATAAACAATCAAGTCTTTTTGATCAGATTGTACAACCTGATGTAGATAAGGTAGAGAATTACCTTTATTTTATCGCTAGAGGTGTTCGGCTATTAGAAACTTTTTGGAAAGATGTATTAAGATGGGAAACAGAAAGCAATCCTTTTAGTATCAATTGTGGACAAGTGGGTAATATTTATAAGGTAAGTGACTATCTAAAAAATAATCTTAAAGAACCTTTTGTTGGTGTTGATCAATTAGCAGCCATGGCACATATGAGTCGTACAAATTTTTTTAATATGTTTAAAGAAATTCATAATCAAACTCCTTTAGAGTTTTTTAATAATAAAAGACTAGAGATTTCATACAATATGATTATCGGAGAAGGATTATCAATACGTGAGGTAATGGATACGCTTAATTATTCTAATTCTTCAAAATTTAAAAAAGCATTTTTTAATAAGTTTGATATCTACCCAGATGTGAATACATAAAATATGTAAAGCCCAAATGCTGGCTTTCTTATTGTTTGGATATATATAAAAATAAAGATGGTCGCCAAAAATGGCAACCATCAATAACCTAACACAAACTCAACTTAGCTTAGGGTTTTGTAATCTTAATATTTTTAGAATGAATTAATTTTCCCTTTAATTCATAACAAAGTAAAGAAATGAATTTGTGGTTAAGTTTTCCATTAATACATAAAATCTTACCAATAGTACATTTTTGTAAGGAATTAACTTGATTTTAAGAATATTAAGTAGTAATCGTACTATTTAAAAGGAGTTAGTTCTGTGTTTTTTGTGTTTATAACAACTTTAACCTTCTTTTTTTGGGGGGTACTAACTAATGTTAGTCTTTTAGACTAAAGACTTTGCTGATCAATAATTTTTAAAAATATTTCTGGTTCTGGCCGTACTCTATAATTATTAGTAAGGTCTGCAAAGATTATTTTTCCTTCTTTATTAGTTATGATTACCGTTGGCATTACAGTATCACTGTTATATCCTAGTATTTGGAAACCCATAGGAAGACCATTTTTTGAGAAAATTTGTAATTGTTTCGCAACTTTATTTCCTTGATCCACCAAATAATTGAAATTTAATCCAAATTTTTTTGCTAGAGATTTGGTATGCTTATGAGGTTGGGGACTAATAAGAACTATATTAATTTTTCTTTTTTCAAGCTCTTTATATTGCAAAGCAATTTCTTTGATCTGTGCCATGCATAATGGACACCAATTTCCGCGATAGAACAGAAAAATTGATGGGTTTCCTATAAATTTGGAAGTATTTATATTGTTTTTTTCTGTATCCTGTAATTCGAGTTCTGGTAACAGATTGCCTACTTTAATAATCGTGTTTTTTTCTCTATTATTAAAAGTAGAATACCATCTTATGTATAATACCCATCCTAAAAATAAACCAATACCCGGTAAAGATCCATTTAAATCTTGTTCTATAATACCTCCAAATAATAGACTAGTTAAGAAACCAATAGAAATAGGTAGCGTGTATTTTTTTAGATTAGCATCGGTCCGCGCAACGGGTTTTACAAAAATCAAAATGAAGAGTGTTACAATAGAAAGCGAAATAATTAACCTTCCTATATATCTATAAGATACTCCATGATCAATAAGATGTATAACACTGTCAATAGCAAAATAAAGAGCAATTACAGGGAAAACAGATATGAAAATGGACTTTAAAATATTAGTCATTTATATGCTGATTTAAAAATTAGTCAATGTTATTTAGTAGAGCTTACAAGATTTTAATAAATTTTAGTATTTTCATCGTCTAAATTTTAGAAAAGCTATTCTTCTTATTTTCTATCCTACCCGAAATATTTAGTAGCTAATACCACCTGTTTGCTTACAGGTAGGTCTTATAATTATAAACAATCTATAGAATATATGACTGAGGATTTTTTACAATACCTTTGGAAATATAAAAAATTTGGGTTTGCTGATCTTAGAACAACAAGGCATGAGGAACTTACACTTCAGCAAATAGGGACACATAATATAGAAAACTCTGGACCTGATTTTTTTAATGCAAGACTTATTATCCAAGGGCAAAAATGGGCAGGAAATGTTGAGGTGCATATCAGATCAAGTGACTGGTATGTTCATAACCATGAGAATGACCCTGCATACGATAATGTAATTCTTCATGTAGTTTGGGAAGATGATGTAGAAGTATACAGAAAAGATAACTCGATTATACCAACATTACAACTTAAAGAATACATAAGAGAAGAGTTGTTGGTTCGCTATAAAAAGCTCTTTGATAAAAGTGTTCAACAATGGATTAGTTGTGAAAAACAGCTTCCCGAAGTTTCACGTTTTATGTTGTCGAATTGGCAAGAAAGACTGTATTTAGAGCGACTAGAAAAAAAATCGACTTTAATTTTGAAACTTCTAAAGGACTCTGCAAATAATTGGGAAGCTGTGTTGTTTAAACTACTGGCCAAAAATTTTGGTTTGAAAACTAATGGAGCCGCTTTTTTGAGTTTGGCAAATTCAATAGATTTTGCAGTGCTTAGAAAATGTAGAGGTCAACTAGAAGAATTAGAAGCCTTATTTTTTGGTCAGGCAGGTTTTTTAGATGTTGATGTAAAAGGAGAGTATTTCAATACCTTGAAAAATGAATATCAATTTTTGAAAAACAAATTTAAATTGAGTACACATGGCGTAGATCCATTTCTTTTTTTTAGGTTAAGACCACCTAATTTTCCAACGATACGATTGGCGCAGTTAGCAATGTTATATTTTAAAAATCATCAACTTTTTAGCAAAGTGATCAATGGTAATACTATAGATGATTTTTATACTCTTTTCAGTGTAGAAACAAGCGAATTTTGGCAAAACCATTATACTTTTGAAAAAGAATCAAAGACAAGTAAAAAGAAACTAACAAAATCATTTATTGACTTGTTGTTGATCAATACGATTATTCCTATAAAATTTGTTTATGCCAGAAGTGTAGGACAAAATCCTGAAGAAGATATTTTTGAGTTAATTACTAAATTACCTTTTGAAAAAAACAGTATTATTAGCAATTTTATGGACTTAAATGTGCCAATTGAAAATGCAATGCATTCTCAAGCTATGATTCAACTCAAAAATACATACTGTGACCAAAAAGCATGTTTAAAATGTGCAATAGGGAATTATTTATTAAATGGTGAATAGAATTTAGGATAATATAATTATTTTGCGACATGCTTTATAATCTAAGACAATTTTTAGAACGTAACGGATTTTATGTTTCCTCCAGGTTAGCCGATAGGTTGGGGATGCGAGCAAAAAATGTACGGTTGTTCTTTATTTATTTAACCTTTGCCACTGTGGGATTAGGTTTTGTAATATACCTTAATCTGGCATTTTGGCTAAAATTAAAAGATTTGGTTTATACTAAACGAACTTCAGTATTTGACCTATGAAAAAGATCTATAGATGGGGAGTGCCAAAAATATATATTGCATTAATTTTATTAATTATAGTAATTGCTATCGGAGTACTAGGATTTCGGTTTTTTTCTAACTATTCCTGGGTAGATGCCTTATATATGACAGTTATTACTTTGTCTACTGTGGGTTTTGGAGAAGTTCAACCATTAGATGATAGTGCAAAGTTATTTACTGTATTCCTTATCTCGACTAGTGTAGCCATATTTGCATATTCTGTATCAGTAATAACAGAATATATTGTAAGTAAAAATGATCCTAAAAGACTTCAATATCGAAAAACACAAAAAATGATACATCATATTGAGAATCATATTATTATAATTGGTTATGGCCGTAATGGTAAACAAGCTGCCGCCAAATTGTTAGCATACAATAAACCATTTATTATTATCGAAAAAGACGAAGCAGTAATAGAAAGATATCAAAATGAAAGCCTGTTTTTTCTAAAAGGTAATGCCACAGAAGACGAAGTATTAATAGAAGCAGGTATTAAAAGGGCTGCTTGTTTAATATGCACATTACCAGAAGATGCAGATAACTTGTTTATTGTGCTTTCTGCAAGACAAATTAATAAAAAACTCAAAATAATTAGTAGAGCTTCTCAAGATACTTCTTATAAGAAAATACGATTAGCCGGTGCAGATAATGTTATTATGCCAGATCGAATTGGTGGAGATCACATGGCGTCTTTAGTAGTAGTGCCCGATTTAATAGAGTTTTTGGATAATCTTTCTATTGTAGGTAAAAAATCTATAAATATTGAAGAAATTTCTTTTGAAGACATGTTTGATGATAAAATAGAAAGAACTATTCTTGATATCGATATGAGATCCAGAACAGGATGTACCATTATAGGTTACAAATCACCAGAAGGAGAATATATTGTAAACCCAGAAGCTAATACCTTGTTAAAACCAAGTTCTAAGATTGTAGTTTTAGGCCGCCCAGAACAAATTAATCTTTTAAATAAGGAGTTCGATATTTGAGAATTAGAAACATTTAACATCTAAAAAAATTGTAAACAAATGTTTTTTTTACCATCTTGCTCACTTCTTAACAATTAAATTCAATTAATTCACAAAATCATGAAGAGAATTCTTCTTTCACTTTTAGCACTTACCATTCCATTTTTTACATTCGCACAAGAGGTCACAGAAAAAGGACTTGATCAGAAAATAGATGAAGGTTTTAAACCTGTATCCGATTTTTTCTCTGCAGTAATTTTCTTTGAAGTTTTTGAAGGTGCTCCGTTTGTTATCATATTATTAGTATTAAGTGCCCTGTTTTTTACACTCTATTTTGGTTTTCCTAATTTTAGATATTTTGGAAAAGCCATTAATGTGGTGCGAGGTAAATATGATGATGTTGAAGGACATAGCTTAGGAGATCCATCGGCTGCGGTAGATGGTGATATAAAAGATACAATACGTGATGAGTCTAAGGAAGGAGAAGTTAGCCATTTTCAAGCACTGGCAACAGCAGTTTCTGGTACTGTGGGTAATGGTAATATTGCTGGGGTAGCGCTGGCAATTGCACTTGGAGGACCAGGAGCAACATTTTGGATGATTATTTGTGGATTATTAGGGATGTCTACCAAGTTTGTAGAATGTACTCTTGGAGTTCAATATAGAGATGTAGGAGAAGATGGTACTGTATATGGAGGTCCTATGTATTATTTAAGTAAAGGATTAAAAGAAAGAGGATTTAATGTTCTAGGGAAAATTGCAGCAGTCATATTTGCTATATTTTGTATAGGAGGATCTTTTGGTGGCGGTAATGCGGCACAATCTAATCAGGCTACCGTTGTTTTGAAAGAACTTTTAGATCTTCAAAGTACAGGAGCAGGGTTTTGGATTGGAATAGTCCTGGCAATTCTTGTTGGAATTATTATTATTGGAGGAATTAAGCGTATCGCTTCTGTAACAGAAAAGGTAGTTCCTTTTATGGCTATCTTATATTTGTTAGCTTGTTTATATATAATTTTTGGTAATTTCTCTTTAGTAGATGATGCTATTGGTTTGATTATTAGTGAAGCTTTTAATCCAACAGCTATTGGAGTAGGAAGTATTATAGGAGTTTTATTAGTAGGTTTTAAAAGAGCTGCATTTTCTAATGAGGCAGGAGCAGGTTCTGCATCTATTGCGCATTCTGCGGTAAAAACCAAATATTCTGCGAGCGAAGGACTTGTTGCTTTGCTAGAGCCTTTTATTGATACTGTATTAATATGTACAATGACAGCATTAGTAATTATTATCTTCAATTTTGGCGGAGCATTTGAGTATGGAGGTGATGGTTCTGGAGCAGTTTTCATTGATGGAGTATCCTACGAAGGTGCAGGAATAACTTCTATGGCTTTTGCAAAATATATACCTTATTCTAATGTGTTTTTAACTATTGCTGTAGTATTATTTGCGGTGTCGACTATGATTTCGTGGTCGTACTATGGTTTACAATCCTGGAAATTCTTATTTGGTAGAGGTAGAGCTGCTGATTTAACCTATAAATTATTGTTTTTAACGTTTGTAATAATTGGAGCAGCAGCGAGTATGAGTTCTATTTGGGCATTCTCTGATGCAATGATTTTTGCGATGGTATTTCCAAATATGATTGGACTGTTCTTTTTATTTCCTGTCGTTAAAAAACAACTATCTAGATATTTTGAGGCGATAAAAGCATCAAAAAGTTAAAAAGACTATTCTTTATGAATTATAAAAAATCCCATTTCGAAATACATTCACGTTTTCGAAATGGGATTTTTCTTTTATCAATTATCCTATTTACTACACTTATAGGATATTATTTTTATCCAAAATCCCCTTCTCAACAGTATAGTTTTGCTGAACTTACCTCTTTTCAGAAGCAAATAGACTCGCTTAAGAGTGTAGCCGAACAACAAAAAAAAGAATATCATCTACAACCTTTTAACCCAAATTTTATCTCAGACCATAAGGGATATATGTTAGGGCTTTCTACAAGAGAGCTAGATCGACTTCATGCATACAGAAATGATAATAAATGGATCAATTCTATTGCGGATTTTAAAAAAGTAACTCAGGTTTCTGATTCGGTTCTTTCGGCTATCTCTCCTTTATTTAAATTTCCAGAATGGACAAAAAAGAGTAATGCCAGAGTGAGCAGGAAATATTCTAAGAAGAAATTTCCCATTAAATCATATGATCAAAAAAAAGATTTAAACACAGTTTCTAGTGAAGAATTAGAGCAAAGTATTGGCCTGCCTGATTTTGTTGCAGAAAGAATAATCAAATATAGAAATAGTATAGGAGGCTTTACTCTGGATACTCAACTTGAGGATGTTCGCGGTCTATATGATAATCAGAAAGATAAAATTTTATCCATATTTACGGTTAAAACACCTAAAGAGATAAAAAAAATAAATATCAATACTGCGTCAGTCAATGAATTAGTAGAAATCCCATATTTTGATTTTGAAATGGCGTTGGATATTAAAGAATTTATTGAAGACAATGGGAATATTTCAAACTTTAATGAATTAGGAAAAATTGAGGGTTTTTCTCTCAAAAAAATAGATAGAATAAAGTTATATTTGACATTGAATTAAGAATCATTAAAAAATTGCTGCGAATTTTGATAAATCATTAAAATAATAATTGATTCATAAGCCCATTTTATGGATTTCGGTTTTATTGTATTGAGGAAGCAATCATTATGAGTAGTAATATGTTAACTAAAAAAACGAAGGTTGTCATATGAATAGTATGTATTTTACAGAAGAACACGAATTATTTAGGCAAAGTCTCAGGGAATTTCTGAAAAAAGAAGTAACTCCGCATATAGACAAATGGGAAAAAACTGGAGATATTGATCGGTTTATTTGGGAGAAATTTGGTGAAATGGGGTACTTTGGAATTGCGTATCCAGAAGAATACGGTGGACTAGATCTCGATCTGTTTTATACTGTGATACTTTTAGAAGAACTACAAAAAATTAATTCTGGTGGTTTTGCGGCTGCTATATGGGCACATGCATATTTGGCGATGACACATCTAAATAAAGAAGGCGATCATAGAATTAAAGAAATGTACTTAAAACCCAGTATATCTGGTGAGAAAATAGGATGTTTAGGTATTACAGAGCCTTTTGGGGGATCTGATGTTGCAGGAATGAGAACCACGGCAATAAAAGAAGGAGATCATTATGTAGTTAATGGATCTAAAACCTTTATTACTAATGGTGTTTATAGCGATTATCTGGTTATTGCTGCAAAAACAAATCCCGAACTAGGAAATAAAGGAATAAGTATCTTTGTTGTTGATAGAGATACTCCAGGAATTTCTGCTACCAAATTAGAAAAATTGGGATGGAAAGCTTCTGATACAGGAGAAATTGCTTTTGATAATGTAAAAATTCCCGCGAATAACTTAATGGGGGAAGAAAACAAAGGATTCTCATATATTATGCAACATTTTGCTTTAGAAAGGTTGATAATGGGAGTTAATGCACATGCGCGAACAGAGTATGCATTAGAATATGTTATACAATATATGTCAGAGCGAGAAGCTTTCGGGAAGACAATTGATAAATTTCAGGCGCTAAGACATACTGTTGCAGATATTGCAAGTGAAGTAGAAATGTGCAAAGAATTTAATTACTCTGTTGCTAAACGACTTAATGATGGGAAATATGTAGTTAAAGAAGCCAGTATGTCGAAGTTGATTTCTACCAAAATTGCTGACGAAGCAATATATAAATGTCTGCAACTATTAGGAGGCTACGGGTATATGGAAGAGTATCCAATGGCAAGACTATTTAGAGATAGCCGATTAGGTCCAATAGGAGGCGGAACTTCTGAAATATTAAGAGAAGTAATTGCTAAGATTATAATTGATAAAAAAGAATATAAAGCGGCAACGTAAAATAGTATAGATTTTTTAAATAAAATTTTATATACCAAAAAAACCTCAGAGAGAAATCTCGAGGTTTTTTTTATTCTGTACTTTTTTAGATTTAAAAATAAGTACTTATTATTTTTTACTAGTAAAAAATAATAAAGTTTAAAGTTTTATCAACACGCAAACGTTTGCGTGAGATTTCAAACGTTTTCGACTTTTGTAAAATACTTAATTTGATAAAAATTTAACACAAACATTAGTTAATTATGAAAATCAACACATTTTTTTATGGACTTCTCACTATAACGTTTTTGTTTATTAGTTGTAGTAAAGATGAGATTTTAGACGAAGCAGCACCTGAGTCTGGGGATTTACAGGAAGAGGTTTCTTCAAAAGCATTAAAACAAATTGGTTCGGGAGTAATGATGCAAGCTTTTTATTGGGATGTTCCGGCAGGAGGCACCTGGTGGAATGTTGTAAAAGGAAAAGTAAATAGTTGGAGTAATGCAGGGATAGATGCTATTTGGTTACCACCTGTTAGTAAGGCTATGAATGGAGGGTTATCTATGGGGTATGATCCCTTTGATTATTATGATTTTGGGGAGTATAATCAAATGGGGAGTACCGAAACCAGATTTGGTTCGCGCTCAGAATTAACTAGTTTAATTACAACTGCACATAATAATAGTCTAAGTGTAATAGCAGATATAGTGATTAATCACAATAGTGGAGGAGATTCTGAAGCTAATATTTTTACTAATTCTAATACATATACAGATTATAACCCTCTATCTGGATTATTTGAAAGAACTCAGTATGATTTTCATCCAAATGATTATCATGCTAATGATTCTGGTGTTTTTGGAGGTTTTGCAGATATGTGTCACCACAAAAGTTATGTGCAGGATTGGTTATGGAAAAAACCTAACTCTGTAGCTAAGTATTATAAAAATACGATGAAATTTGATGGTTGGAGATTTGATTATGTAAAAGGATTTGAACCTTGGGTTCCAAAAGAATTTAGAAATGCAGTAGGAGGGTTTGCTGTAGGGGAATATTGGGATGGAAATGTAAATACATTAAAATGGTGGACAGATCAAGCGCAAATGTCTGCATTTGATTTTGGATGTTATTACAAAATGAAAGATGCATTTCAAGGAAATAATTTAAACGCACTTAGTGGAGATATGCTATGGAAAAGAAATGCTTCTAGAGCAGTTACTTTTGTTGCTAATCATGATACTGATGAAATCATTAATAATAAAATATTGGCTTATGCATACATTTTAACTCATGAAGGATATCCTGCGATTTTTTATAGAGATTATGAGGATTGGTTAGATAAAAATAAAATGAATAATCTAATTTGGATTCATAACAATCTTGCAGGAGGAAACACAACAAACCTTTGGACAGATAATGACGAATATATCGCTAGAAGAAATGGAGGAAGTGGTAAAAATGGTTTAGTGGTGTACATTAATAATTCAGATTCATGGCAGGAAAGATGGATCCAGACCAATTGGTCAAATAAAAAAATTAAAGACTATACGGGGCATTCGGGATGGGAGCCGACTACTCAGGGAGGTAAATGGGTTAAGATCCAGGCACCGCCAAAAGGCTATTCTGTATGGTCTTTGAAATAATATTAAATATTATTGAAGAAAACTTTGTGGATAATAGTTTTGTATTATCTTTGCACACTAATTATTTCTAAAGAAAGGAGGTGCCACTATGTTAATTATACCAGTTAAAGACGGAGAAAATATAGATAGAGCGTTAAAACGTTTTAAGCGAAAATTTGATCGAACAGGAACGATGCGTCAGCTTCGTAAACGCCAAGCGTTTTCAAAACCTTCTGTTGAAAGAAGAGCGCAGATTCAAAAAGCGCAATATATTCAACACTTAAGAGATCAAGAAGAAATTTAAAAGTAAATAACGTTGTCTTTATAGTGTTTCTTTATCATAAGAAGCTAGATACCGTTTTTCAGTATAAATTTTAACCGTTAGGATACCAAAAGTTTTATACTTTTGTTTTCTAACGGTTTTTTTATGTTTATTTCTGAATTTATAGAATATTTACTTCACGAAAAAAATTATTCTAAGCATACAGTAACGGCCTATAAAGCAGATTTACTATCTTTTTTAGAGTTCTATCAAATAGAATATGATACTTCGAAGATAGCCGATGCAAACTATGCTCAGATTCGTTCCTGGATTGTGAGTCTTGTTAATGATGGTGTTTCTAATCGAACGATTAATAGAAAGGTGTCTTCTCTTAAAACATATTATAAATTTCTGCTTAAGTCAGAACAAATAGATAAGAACCCCCTGGCGAAGCATCAAGCTTTAAAAGCGCCTAAAAAGCTCCAAATACCATTTTCTACGCAAGAAGTAGAAGATGTTTTGAAAGATTTAAGAGATGATCAGGATTTCGAAAGTGTTAGAGATAGGTTGATTGTAGAGCTTTTTTATGCTACAGGAATAAGAAGAATAGAATTAGTAAATCTTAAACTATCAGATGTAGATATAAGCCAGAAGCAAATAAAAGTCTTGGGCAAACGTAATAAGGAAAGATATTTGCCGCTTCTTTCGTCGGTTTGTGATACGTTAAGCTTGTATTTGACCGTGAGATCTGATTTGATTGTGGGGCAAGAACCTTCCTTTTTGCTTTTGACAAAAAAAGGAGTTAAAATCTACGAAACACTTGTGTATCGCATTATAAATAGTTATTTTAGTAAGGCATCTTCAAAAGTAAAAAAGAGTCCGCATATTTTAAGACATTCTTTTGCGACACATTTGCTAAACGAAGGAGCAAACTTAAATGCTGTAAAAGAATTGCTTGGCCATTCCAGTTTAGCTGCTACTCAGATATATACTCATCATAGTGTAGCTCAGTTAACAAAAGTATATAAGCAATCTCATCCAAGAAATAAAAAATAAAAGATGAATTGTTAGCTTTATCAATCTTTTTTGGCTTAAAATTTTGTTCAACCTAATTAAACTAACAACCTATGAAAGTGAACTTGCAGTCCGTAAATTTTAATGCTGATCAAAAGTTAGTGGATTTTACTCAAACTAAATTAGATAAGTTAGAGACTCATTTTAATCGAATAATTCACGCAGATGTATTTTTGAAAGTTATGAATACAAGTGGTAAAGAAAATAAAATTACAGAGATTTTGTTAAGTGTGCCAGGAGATGAATTTATGATAAAAAAAATTAATAAATCCTTTGAAGAAGGTGTGGATGAGTGTGTTAGTTCGTTAGAAAGACAACTTAGAAAACGTAAAGAAAAATTAAATACACATGTTTGACTATTTTTTTTGAAAAATAGTTTTGTGAAAGAAATAAATTCTATACATTTGCAGTCCGTTAGAAATAGCGGACTTTTTTATGTTCTAAAACATGGTGAAAAGCCGATGTAGCTCAGCTGGCTAGAGCAGCTGATTTGTAATCAGCAGGTCGTGGGTTCGAGTCCCTCCATCGGCTCTAAAAAAGCATTTTTTTTAAATAAAAAAGAAAGCTTTTTAAATAGAATTTTGAATTGTAAAATAAATGACTATTTTTGCGCACTCAAAATTCAATAAGTTCATTTTAAAATATTGAATTTTTTAATCGGGGAGATACTCAAGCGGCCAACGAGGGCAGACTGTAAATCTGCTGACTACGTCTTCGCAGGTTCGAATCCTGCTCTCCCCACATAATTTAAAAATAAACATCAACTTAATTTGTCTAGATGTTTTTTTTGAAAGAAGTTAAAAATAAAATTCTGTTCTGAAATTTTTAATTCAGAACTAAAAGCGGGAGTAGCTCAGTTGGTAGAGCGTCAGCCTTCCAAGCTGAATGTCGCCAGTTCGAACCTGGTCTCCCGCTCTAAGAATTTTCTTTACGTTCAAATAATGTATTTGATTAGTAAAAGAAAGCAGGATGAAAAACTTGCATAGAGAGTGAGGCCTTATTTTTGAGGTTTTTAGCTTTAAAATAGAGCAGATCTTAATTATAAACTAATTAAGGTTGGATTTTTAACATAAATGTAATGATTGATCGGATTCCTTTCTTATAGTAATGAAAGTGCTCTGATTTGTCATTATACTCGTGTAAAAAGCCGGTGTAGCTCAGGGGTAGAGCGTTTCCTTGGTAAGGAAGAGGTCACGAGTTCAAATCTCGTCATTGGCTCTAGGTTCAGAATTTTAAATTGAACACTAATATATAACTTAGATTAAATAAATTAATTATGGCAAAGGAAACTTTTGATCGTTCCAAACCGCACTTAAATATTGGTACTATTGGACACGTTGATCACGGTAAAACGACTTTAACTGCTGCGATTACTAAAGTATTGGCAGATGCAGGTCTTTCTGAAGCAAGAGATTTCGATCAAATCGATAATGCTCCTGAAGAAAAAGAAAGAGGTATTACTATTAATACATCTCATGTTGAGTACCAAACTGAGAATCGTCATTATGCACACGTTGATTGTCCAGGTCACGCCGATTATGTAAAGAACATGGTTACTGGTGCTGCTCAAATGGACGGAGCGATCTTAGTAGTTGCTGCTACAGATGGTCCTATGCCACAAACACGTGAACATATACTTTTAGGTCGCCAGGTAGGTATTCCTAGAATCGTTGTATTCCTTAATAAAGTGGATATGGTTGATGATGAGGAATTATTAGAGCTTGTTGAAATGGAAGTAAGAGATCTTCTTTCTTTCTATGAGTATGACGGTGATAATGGTCCTATAATTGCTGGATCTGCTCTTGGAGCTCTTAATGGAGAGCAAAAATGGGTTGATACAGTTTTAGAATTAATGAAAGCTGTAGATTCTTGGATCGAATTACCAAAGCGTGATGTTGAGAAAGATTTCTTAATGCCGATTGAAGATGTATTTTCTATTACTGGTCGTGGTACTGTTGCTACAGGTCGTATAGAAACAGGAATCGCTAATACTGGAGATCCTGTAGAGATCATTGGTATGGGAGCTGAAAAGCTTACTTCAACTATAACAGGTATCGAGATGTTCCGTCAAATCCTTGATAGAGGTGAGGCAGGAGATAATGCTGGTATCCTATTAAGAGGTATTGAGAAAACTCAGATTTCTCGTGGTATGGTAATCACTAAGCCTGGTTCTGTAACTCCACATAAAAAATTCAAAGCTGAGGTATATATCCTTAAGAAAGAAGAAGGTGGACGTCACACTCCATTCCATAATAACTACCGTCCTCAGTTTTATGTACGTACAACTGATGTAACAGGAAATATTGCTCTTCCTGATGGAGTTGAGATGGTAATGCCTGGGGATAACTTAACTATTACTGTTGAGCTAATTCAGACAATTGCAATGAATGTAGGTCTTCGTTTTGCGATCCGTGAAGGTGGTAGAACAGTAGGTGCCGGTCAGGTAACTGAAATTTTAGACTAATACAAGATAGTATATACAAGTTAAGGTATTCGTTGATACGAATACCTTGACTTATGTTACGGGTTTAGCTCAGTTGGTAGAGCACTGGTCTCCAAAACCAGGTGTCGGGAGTTCGAGTCTCTCAACCCGTGCAAAGTCAATCAATATTGTATGTATACAGTATGGATTGTTATAATAATGAGTTTTATAACGAAATTCAAATTTGTTTTTGATTCGTTTAAAAAATAAACAAGATGGCTGGACTAGTAAATTACATTGCAGAATCATATAATGAGCTAAAGAATCATGTGACTTGGACCCCTTGGGCAGAAGCACAAAGACTTACTTTGATTGTAATCGTTTTTTTCGGTTATTTTTTCCTTAGTTATCTGGGGTATAGATACTGCATTTAGTAATGTGATAGAATATTATTTTACTTTAGTTAAATCTTAAATTTTTAAAATGGCTGAAGTAGATAATACGAAGAAATGGTACGTGGTAAGAGCGGTAAGCGGTCAGGAAAATAAAGTTAAAGACTATATCGAGCGAGAGATTGCTCATATGGGACTTGAAGATTATGTTTCTCAGATTCTTGTACCTACAGAAAAAGTAGTGCAGATTCGTAATGGAAAAAAAATAAATAAAGAAAGAGTGTATTTTCCCGGTTATGTTATGATAGAAGCTAACCTTTCTGGAGAAATACCACATATCATTAAATCTATTAATGGTGTAATAGGTTTTCTTGGTGAAGTAAAAGGAGGAGATCCTGTACCACTAAGAAAAGCAGAAATTAATAGAATGCTAGGTAAGGTTGATGAACTTGCAGTTAAGACTGATAATGTTGCAATTCCTTATACAGTAGGAGAGACAGTGAAAGTTATCGATGGACCATTTAACGGGTTTAACGGTACTGTTGAAAAAGTAAACGAAGAAAAGCGTAAACTTGAAGTAATGGTTAAGATTTTTGGAAGAAAAACACCATTAGAATTAAGTTATATGCAAGTAGAAAAAATATAATAATTGTTACATTATAGATCCAGAGTTGTTCTTTTGCTTCCACTTATAGAACAATTCTAATTTAAAATTAGAAAAATGGCTAAAGAGATAGGTAAAGTAGTAAAATTACAAGTGCGTGGAGGAGCGGCAAACCCATCCCCACCAGTTGGACCTGCTTTAGGTGCTGCCGGAGTAAATATCATGGAATTCTGTAAGCAATTCAATGGTAGAACACAAGATAAAGCTGGTAAAGTATTACCGGTTGTAATTAATGTGTATACAGACAAGTCTTTTGACTTTGTTATCAAAACTCCACCAGCAGCTGTTCAGATACTGGAAGCAGCAAAACAGAAAAAAGGTTCTGGAGAGCCTAATCGTAAAAAAGTAGCTAGTGTTACTTGGGATCAAGTTCGTACAATCGCAGAAGATAAAATGCAGGATTTAAATGCATTTACTGTAGAATCTGCTATGAAAATGATTGCCGGTACCGCTCGTTCAATGGGTGTAACTGTAAAAGGACAAGCTCCTTTTTAATCCAAAAACGTTTACAAAATGGCAAAAGTAACTAAAAAGCAAAAAGAAGCGAAAGCTAAGGTTGATAGCAACAAAGCATATTCGGTAGAAGAAGCTTCTTCTTTAATAAAAGAAATAACAAACGTAAATTTTGATGCTTCTGTAGATCTTGCTGTTCGTCTGAACGTAGATCCGCGTAAAGCAAATCAAATGGTGCGTGGTGTGGTAACATTACCTCACGGAACAGGAAAAGATGTTAAAGTATTAGCATTAGTAACACCAGATAAAGAAGCCGAAGCAAAAGAAGCAGGTGCTGATTTTGTTGGTCTTGATGAATATCTTGATAAAATCAAAGGCGGATGGACAGATGTTGATGTAATAATCACTATGCCTAGCGTTATGGGTAAACTAGGACCATTAGGTAGAGTATTAGGACCTCGTGGATTAATGCCTAACCCAAAAACAGGAACAGTGACTATGGATGTTTCAAAAGCAGTTTCTGATGTAAAGGCAGGTAAGATTGATTTTAAAGTAGATAAAACTGGTATTGTTCATGCAGCAATAGGTAAATCTTCATTCGATGCCGAGAAAATAGCTGGAAATGCTAAAGAATTATTAACAACATTGGTAAAGTTGAAGCCACAGACTGCAAAAGGAATATATATTAAGTCAATATATATATCATCTACAATGAGTCCTGGTGTAGAAATTGACACTAAAAACTTTGCTGGGTAATTAAGATAAACGATTATGACAAGAGAAGAAAAATCACTAGTAATTGATGACTTAACTGCTCAGTTAGCTGATAACACTAATATCTATTTAGCTGATATTTCAGGTTTAGATGCAGGAACAACTTCAAATTTACGTAGAGCTTGTTTTAAAGCTAATGTATCATTAAAAGTAGTTAAGAACACACTCCTTGCAAAAGCAATGGAGAATTCAGATAAAGATTTTGGAGAATTACCAACGACATTAAAAGGTAATACTTCCATTATGTTTGCTGAAACCGGAAATGCACCAGCAAAGGTAATTAAGGAATTTCGTAAGAAATCCGAAAAACCTGTATTAAAAGGAGCATTTATAGAAGAGGCAGTATATGTAGGTGACGAAAACTTAGACGCTTTAGTTAATATTAAGTCTAAAGAAGAAGTTATCGGAGACATTATTGGTCTATTACAATCACCAGCTAAGAATGTTATTTCAGCATTAAAATCAAGTGGTGGTACTATAGCCGGTATTCTTAAAACATTATCCGAAAAAGAAGGGTAATTAATAGTAGTGTACGCACTTTTTAACAATTATATTTCAATTAAAAAAATTATTTAAAACGATAGAAAATGGCAGATTTAAAAGATTTCGCAGAACAATTGGTTAACTTAACAGTAAAAGAAGTTAATGAGTTAGCTGATATATTAAAAGAAGAATATGGTATCGAACCTGCTGCTGCTGCAGTAGCTGTAGCTGCTGGCGGTGGTGCTGGTGGAGGAGATGCTGCTGAAGAAAAAACAGAATTTGATGTAATCCTTAAGGCTGCAGGTGGTGCTAAACTAGCTGTTGTAAAACTTGTAAAGGAACTTACAGGTCTTGGTCTTAAAGATGCTAAAGGATTAGTTGATGAAGCTCCTAAAGCAATCAAAGAAGGAATATCTAAAGATGAAGCAGAAGCTCTTAAAGCACAATTAGAAGAGGCTGGAGCTGAGGTTGAGCTTAAATAAGCTTACCATATATTGACATATAGGTTTAGACCCATCATGCGATGATGCCTGATGAGGTCTAAACCATTTTGCGTATATAAACATTAAGTTACAAATACGCACCCTTTTTTAAATTTTAATTTAATTCCGTCCATTGATGTTAGCAACGCAAACTGAAAGATTGAATTTCTCTTCTGTAAAGAATAGACCTGATTATCCTGACTTCCTGGATATTCAGATCAAATCCTTCCAGGATTTCTTTCAACTAGAAACAAAATCTGAAGAAAGAGGAAACGAAGGTCTATACAACACCTTCATGGAAAACTTCCCGATTACAGATACTCGTAATCAATTTGTACTAGAATTTTTAGATTACTTTGTAGACCCTCCAAGATATGATCTGCAGGAGTGTATAGAAAGAGGTCTTACCTATAGTGTACCTTTAAAAGCCCGTCTAAAACTTTTCTGTACAGACCCAGAACACGAAGATTTTGAGACTATTGTTCAGGATGTGTACTTAGGTACAATTCCTTATATGACACCCAGTGGTACTTTTTGTATTAATGGGGCAGAGCGAGTAGTCGTATCTCAATTACACCGTTCGCCGGGAGTATTCTTTGGACAATCATTCCATGCCAATGGAACAAAATTATATTCTGCAAGAGTAATTCCTTTTAAAGGTTCTTGGATAGAATTTGCTACCGATATCAATAGTGTAATGTACGCTTATATCGATAGAAAGAAAAAATTACCGGTAACTACACTTTTCCGTGCAATTGGTTTTGAACGTGATAAAGATATTTTAGAAATATTTGACCTTGCAGAAGAAGTAAAAGTTTCTAAATCCGGATTGAAAAAAGTTTTAGGTCGCAAGTTAGCAGCTCGTGTATTGAATACATGGCATGAAGATTTTGTAGATGAAGACACAGGAGAAGTTGTATCTATTGAGCGTAACGAGATCGTTTTAGATCGTGATACTATCTTAGATAAAGATCATCTTGAAGAGATTATCGAATCTGGAGCAAAAACCATTTTGCTTCATAAAGAAGATAATCAAAAAGGAGATTATGCAATTATCCACAATACTTTACAAAAAGATCCTACCAACTCTGAAAAAGAAGCGGTAGAACATATATATCGTCAATTACGTAATGCAGAACCGCCTGATGAAGAAACTGCAAGAGGTATTATTGACAAGTTATTCTTTTCTGATCAACGTTACAACCTTGGTGAAGTAGGTCGTTATAGAATGAATAAGAAATTGGGACTTGATATTGCAATGGATAAGCAAGTGCTTACCAAAGAAGATATTATTACCATTATAAAGTACTTAATAGAATTAATTAATTCTAAAGCTGAAATTGATGATATCGATCACCTTTCTAACCGTCGTGTTAGAACTGTAGGAGAGCAATTATCACAGCAGTTTGGAGTTGGTCTGGCACGTATGGCACGTACCATTCGGGAACGTATGAATGTTAGAGATAATGAGGTTTTTACACCGATTGATTTGATCAATGCTAAAACGTTATCATCTGTAATTAATTCGTTCTTTGGTACAAACCAGTTATCTCAGTTCATGGATCAAACCAATCCATTAGCAGAAATTACACATAAGCGTAGACTTTCGGCTCTTGGACCTGGAGGTTTATCACGTGAGCGTGCAGGTTTTGAGGTACGTGATGTACACTATACACATTACGGTCGTCTATGTCCTATTGAAACTCCTGAAGGACCAAATATTGGTCTGATCTCTTCACTTTCTGTATTTGCAAAAGTGAATTCGATGGGATTCCTTGAAACTCCATATAGAAAAGTGGAAGAAGGAAAGGTTGATCTTTCTGGATATACATACCTAAGTGCAGAAGAGGAAGAAGAAAAATTAATAGCTCAGGCTAATATTCCGTTAAAAGAAGATGGCGCTATAGATTCTGATAAGGTAATTGCACGTATGGAAGGTGACTTCCCGGTAATTGACCCAACCAATGTTAATTATGCCGATGTTGCTCCTAATCAGATAGCATCTATTTCTGCATCTTTAATTCCGTTCTTAGAACATGATGATGCAAACCGTGCATTGATGGGATCAAACATGATGCGTCAGGCAGTACCATTATTAAGAGTTGATGCTCCTATTGTAGGAACAGGATTAGAGCGTCAGGTAGCATCAGATTCCAGAGTATTGATTAATGCAGAAGGAGAAGGAGTTGTTGAGTATGTAGATGCACAAAAGATTACCATTAAATACGATAGAACCGAAGAGCAAAGAATGGTAAGCTTTGATGACGATTCTAAAACCTATGAATTAATAAAATTCCGTAAAACGAATCAAGGTACTAATATAAACCTTAAACCCATCGTTAATGTTGGGGATCGTGTTAAAAAAGGTCAGGTATTGTGTCAAGGATATGCTACAGAAAAAGGAGAACTTGCACTAGGTAGAAATATGAAAGTAGCCTTTATGCCTTGGAAAGGGTATAACTTTGAGGATGCGATTGTGATTTCTGAAAAAGTAGTACGAGAAGATATCTTTACTTCAATCCATATTGATGAATATTCTCTTGAGGTTAGAGATACCAAATTAGGTAATGAAGAATTAACTAATGATATTCCTAACGTTTCCGAAGAAGCTACCAAAGATCTTGATGAAAACGGAATGATCCGTGTTGGTGCAGAAATCAAACCAGGTGATATTCTTATCGGAAAAATTACTCCAAAAGGAGAAAGCGACCCTACTCCAGAAGAGAAACTATTAAGAGCAATCTTTGGAGATAAAGCAGGAGATGTTAAAGATGCTTCTTTAAAAGCTTCTCCTTCTTTACATGGTGTGGTAATTGATAAAAAATTATTTGCCCGTGCTATAAAAGATAAGAGAAAACGTTCTCAGGATAAAGAAGATATTGAGACTTTAGAAAGATCATACGATACAAAATTCGAATTACTGAAATCTGAATTGGTAGACAAACTATTTGCTATCGTTGGTGGTAAAACTTCTCAAGGGGTTATGAATGATCTTGGAGAAGAGGTACTTCCTAAAGGTAAAAAGTATACTCAGAAAATGCTTAATAGCGTAGATGATTATGCTCACCTTACTAAAGGAACATGGACTACCGATGATGCTTTAAATAGTATGGTTGCAGATCTTATCCATAATTATAAGATTAAAGAAAATGATTTACAAGGTAATCTTCGAAGAGAGAAATTTACGATCTCTGTAGGAGATGAATTACCTTCTGGAATTATAAAACTTGCTAAAGTTTATATCGCTAAGAAACGTAAGCTAAAAGTAGGTGATAAGATGGCAGGTCGTCACGGTAACAAAGGTATTGTTGCTCGTATTGTAAGAGAAGAAGATATGCCATTCTTAGAAGATGGAACACCTGTTGATATCGTATTAAACCCACTTGGGGTACCATCTCGTATGAATATTGGTCAGATTTATGAAACGGTATTAGGATGGGCCGGACAAAAATTAGGTAGAAAGTATGCTACCCCGATTTTTGATGGAGCGTCTTTAGATCAGATTAATGAATTTACCGATGAAGCAGGAATTCCAAGATTTGGACATACCTATCTTTATGATGGAGGTACGGGAGATCGTTTCCACCAGCCAGCTACAGTAGGTGTGATTTACATGCTTAAGCTTGGTCACATGGTAGATGATAAAATGCATGCACGTTCTATTGGGCCTTACTCGTTGATTACTCAACAACCACTTGGTGGTAAGGCTCAATTTGGAGGTCAACGTTTTGGAGAGATGGAAGTTTGGGCGCTAGAAGCTTATGGTGCTTCTGCAACCTTACGTGAGATATTGACGGTAAAATCTGATGATGTTATAGGAAGAGCTAAGACATACGAAAGTATTGTTAAAGGTGAGCCTATGCCAGAACCAGGATTACCAGAATCTTTTAATGTATTAATGCACGAATTAAAAGGTCTGGGTCTGGATATCAGATTAGAAGAATAGTAAATGCTAATTCGTACCCTGAGCAAAGTCGAAGGGTACGAATGAAACATAAAACTATTCAATTTTAAATTACAATAATTCTTTAGCAACCATATATTATGGCAAGAAATAATGATAAGAATACAGTAAAGAGATTTAATAAAATCTCTATAGGTTTAGCATCTCCTGAGTCAATTTTAGCGGCATCTCAGGGAGAAGTGCTAAAACCCGAAACTATCAATTATCGTACTCACAAACCCGAGCGTGATGGTTTGTTCTGTGAGCGTATTTTTGGACCTGTAAAGGACTTTGAATGTGCTTGTGGTAAATATAAAAGAATTCGTTACAAAGGTATTGTTTGTGATCGATGTGGAGTAGAGGTTACCGAAAAGAAAGTACGAAGAGATCGTGTGGGACATATTAACTTAGTTGTTCCTGTGGCACACATTTGGTATTTCCGTTCTTTACCAAATAAAATAGGATATTTATTAGGACTTCCATCTAAGAAATTAGATATGATTATTTACTACGAACGTTACGTAGTAATTCAACCTGGTATTGCCAAAAATGAAGAAGGTGAAGCTGTTCAGAAAATGGATTTCCTTACAGAAGAAGAGTATTTAAATATTTTAGATAGCCTTCCTCAGGAAAATTTATATCTTGATGATACAGACCCCAATAAGTTCATCGCAAAGATGGGAGCAGAGTGCCTTATCGAGATCTTAAGAAGAATTGATCTTGATGCACTATCTTACGAACTAAGACATAAAGCAAATAACGAAACGTCTAAACAACGTAAAACAGAAGCATTAAAACGTCTTCAGGTTGTTGAGTCTTTCCGTGATGCAAATAAAAATAGAGAAAATAATCCAGAATGGATGGTTCTTAAAGTTGTACCGGTAATTCCACCAGAATTACGTCCTTTAGTACCGCTTGATGGAGGTCGTTTTGCAACTTCAGATTTAAATGATCTGTACCGTCGTGTGATTATCCGTAATAATCGATTGAAGCGTTTAATGGAAATCAAAGCTCCAGAAGTTATTTTACGTAACGAAAAGCGTATGCTTCAGGAGTCTGTAGATTCATTATTTGATAATACACGTAAGGCTTCTGCAGTTAAAACAGATTCTAACAGACCATTAAAATCATTATCTGATTCTTTAAAAGGTAAGCAAGGACGTTTCCGTCAGAACTTACTTGGTAAACGTGTGGATTATTCAGCACGTTCTGTGATTGTTGTAGGACCAGAATTGAAATTATTCGAATGTGGTCTTCCAAAGAATATGGCTGCAGAACTTTATAAACCATTTGTAATCAGAAAACTGATCGAACGTGGTATTGTAAAGACAGTAAAATCTGCAAAGAAAATTATAGATAGAAAAGAGCCTGTAGTTTGGGATATCTTAGAGAATGTCTTAAAAGGACATCCGGTATTACTAAACCGTGCTCCTACGCTTCACCGTCTGGGTATACAGGCATTTCAGCCTAAACTTATTGAAGGTAAAGCGATACAGTTACACCCATTGGTTTGTACTGCATTTAATGCCGATTTTGATGGAGATCAAATGGCAGTACACTTACCATTAGGACCAGAAGCAATTTTAGAATCTCAGTTGTTGATGTTAGCATCACACAACATTCTTAACCCTGCTAATGGATCACCAGTAACAGTTCCTTCTCAGGATATGGTCTTGGGTCTTTATTATATGACTAAGTCTCGTAGATCTACTCCAGAATTAGAAATAAAAGGAGAAGACTTAACGTTCTACTCTCCAGAAGAAGTAGTTATAGCGTATAATGAAAAGAGATTAGATATTAATGCTAATATCAAAGTTAGAACTCAAGATATTGAAGAAGGAGAATTAGTAACTAAAATAATAGAAACTACTACAGGTAGAGTTTTATTTAATGAGAAAGTTCCTGAAAAAGCAGGATATATTAATGAAGTATTGACGAAAAAATCACTTCGAGATATTATCGGAGGTATTTTGAAAGTAACAAGTGTTCCTGAAACAGCAGAATTCTTGGATGAAATCAAAACATTAGGATATAATTTTGCATTCCAGGGAGGATTATCATTCAGTTTAGGAGATATTATTATTCCTAAAGAGAAACATACCATGATTGCTGATGCAAATTCACAGGTAGACAATATTGTAGCAAACTATAATATGGGTCTTATTACCAATAATGAGCGTTATAATCAGGTAATTGATATCTGGACATCTACAAATGCTGAGTTGACAGAGTTGTCTATGAAGCGTATTCGTGAAGATCAACAGGGATTCAATTCGGTATATATGATGCTTGACTCTGGAGCAAGGGGATCTAAAGAACAGATTCGTCAGTTAACCGGAATGCGTGGATTGATGGCAAAACCGAAGAAAGCGAGTTCTGCTGGTGGAGAAATTATCGAAAACCCAATTCTTTCTAACTTTAAAGAAGGACTTTCTATTCTTGAGTACTTTATTTCTACTCACGGTGCTCGTAAAGGTCTTGCAGATACCGCTCTTAAAACTGCGGATGCTGGATACCTTACACGTCGTTTGGTAGATGTTGCTCAGGATGTTATTGTTAATATAGAAGATTGTGGTACTCTTAGAGGTGTAGAGGTAACTCCGTTAAAGAAAAATGAAGAAATTATAGAAGGGCTTGCTGCTAGAATAGTGGGTAGAACTTCATTGCAAGATGTTATTGATCCATTAACTCAAGAAGTATTAGCAGAAGCTGGTGTAGAAATTAATGATGAAGTTGCTAAGATTATTGAGAATTCTCCTGTAGAATCTGTAGAAGTTCGTTCTGCGCTTACTTGTGAAGCAAAGAAAGGAATCTGTGTAAAATGTTATGGTCGTAACCTTGCTACTGGTAAAACAGTACAGCGTGGTGAAGCCGTTGGTGTTGTAGCTGCTCAATCTATTGGAGAGCCTGGTACACAGCTTACATTACGTACATTCCACGTAGGAGGTATTGCAGGTAACATTTCTGAAGAAAACCAATTAAGATCTAAGTTTGCCGGTAAAGCGGAAATAGAAGAACTTAAAACCGTTAAAGGAGAAGATGGAGAAGGTAATGAGATCGATGTAGTAATTTCTCGTACGTCAGAAGTTAAGATTATTGATCCAAAAACTAAGATTGTTTTAAGTACAAACTTAATTCCTTATGGTTCTCAATTATTTATCCAGGATGGAGATAAAATAGATAAAGATCATGTAATCTGTCAGTGGGATCCATATAATGGAGTAATTATCTCTGAATTTGCAGGTAAAGTAAGATATGAAAATATTGAGCAAGGTATTACCTATCAAGTAGAGATTGATGAGCAAACTGGTTTCCAGGAAAAAGTAATTTCTGAATCTCGTGATAAGAAAAAGATACCAACACTACATGTATTAGGAAAAGGAGATGAAGTGTTACGTTCTTATAACTTACCTGTTGGAGCCCACCTTATGGTAGACGATAATGATAAGATTAAGGTAGGTAAAATCCTGGTTAAGATCCCTCGTAAATCTGCCAAAGCTGGTGATATTACAGGAGGTCTTCCAAGAGTAACAGAATTATTCGAAGCACGTAATCCTTCTAACCCTGCTGTGGTTAGTGAGATTGATGGTGTAGTATCATTTGGAAAAATCAAACGTGGTAATCGAGAGATTATCGTAGAATCCAGAATAGGAGAAATTAAAAAGTATCTTGTAAAACTTTCTAATCAAATTCTTGTTCAGGAAAATGATTATGTTCGTGCAGGAATGCCATTATCAGATGGATCTACCACACCAGAAGATATTCTTAAAATCAAAGGCCCTTCTGCAGTACAGCAGTATTTGGTTAATGAAGTACAAGAAGTATATCGATTACAAGGTGTAAAAATTAATGATAAGCATTTTGAAGTGGTAGTACGTCAAATGATGCGTAAAGTAAGAATCCAGGATCCGGGAGATACTATTTTCCTTGAGAATCAGCTAGTACACAAATCTGATTTTATCGAAGAAAATGATCAGATTTTCGGAATGAAGGTTGTTGAAGATTCGGGAGATAGTGAAAACCTTAAAGAAGGACAGATTATTTCTCCTCGTGATTTAAGAGATGAAAATTCTGCTTTGCGTAGAGATGATAAAAACTTAGTTACTGCAAGAGACGTTTCTCCTGCTACAGCGACTCCAATACTGCAAGGTATTACAAGAGCTTCGCTACAAACCAAGTCATTTATCTCTGCAGCGTCATTCCAGGAAACAACAAAAGTGTTAAACGAAGCTGCGGTAAGCGGTAAAATTGATAGCCTTGAAGGTCTTAAAGAAAATGTGATTGTTGGACATAGAATACCAGCAGGAACAGGAATGAGAGACTATGAAAGTATCATTGTTGGTTCAAACGAAGAGTTTGAAGAACGAATGGAACAGCGACAAGAAGTTAATTATAACTAATATAAATAGCCTGCCTTTTTAGGCAGGCTTTTTTTTGATCAAACGATTCTAAAATAAAATTAGATATGGCAGATAATAAAAATCAGAAACAAAACCAATTGAATATAGAACTAGATGAAGATGTTGCAGATGGGACATATAGTAACCTTGCAATTATTAATCATTCTGTTTCAGAATTTGTAGTTGATTTTGTAAACATTATGCCGGGTAGACCGAAAAGTAAGGTGAAAAGTAGAATTATTCTAACTCCACAGCATGCCAAAAGATTATTAAAAGCTCTTAGTGACAATGTAAATCGATTTGAAGCTGCTCATGGAGAAATTAAAGATTATGAACAAACACCAATCCCTATGAATTTCGGCCCTACGGGAGAGGCTTAGATAAGAAATATAATAATAAAAAACCGACCTAAGTACCATATTTATGTAGTACTTAGGTCGGTTTTTTTATTATACAAGTTTTAGGTTTCTTCATCTAAATAAAAATAAATGTAACACTTACATAAAGTATTGGATGCTAGTAAGGTTCTGGTTATTTTTTTTGCTATTCTAGCAAAATAGAGATCATTTCCATTTTAAATATCATATCTATAGATAGTAGAGTTTTAAAGAACTGATACATAAACTTATATGAGCCTAAAATATATAAAATAACTATTGGCAGTTATATTTTTGCGGTAAAACAGTAATTGACTTAAAGAAAAATCTGCTAAATTTACAAAAGAGATATCTAAAATAAATCTTAAAATAGAAGCTAAAAGGTTTATTATAGAGCTCATTACTCACATTTGTCAAATAAATTTATATAGTTCACGAGTAATTAAAAGTGTTTTAGAAGAATTTATAACAATTCTTGATTTGATTTACCCTGATCGAATGTATTAATCAATTTATAACCCTAAAAATTGATTGGTATGATAAAAGAAACACATATATGGTGATCATAAAATATGATTTTGACACGACTTCTGTTGCTAGTCTTATTTGTTATTAATATATCTTTTGCTTATGCACAAGAAGATAGTCCTTGGGTAGTAGGCTTAGGGCTAAATGTTGTTGACAATTCTGGAAGTCGTTTTGATGAATTACTCAATATTGAAGATAATTGGAATCTATCGCGCCTATTAAAAGTTACGGTAGAAAAAAGATTCAAATATGATTATGGAGTTGAGCTATCAACATCAATCAATCAATTTAAAAGAGGTAAAAAAATAAATAGCGTTTTTAGTGTAGAAACTATCAATTATTTTGCAATTGACCTAATGGCTAAAAATTATACCTCTAACTATTGGAACGATCCTAGACATGCGGGATATACTGGGTATTTGATAGGAGGATGGGGAGGAAATTTTTTTAATGAAGTTGTTAATAATACAATAAATATTGGCCTGGGATTAAACATTAGACTTGGGGTATATATGTGGCTTAATTTTCAAACATTAGGAAAATTCTCTATAGATAATAATTCCCCGGGAAATGCAAATCATTTGCAACATTCTATTTCGGTTGTAATGTGGTTATAAATGAGTTGATATAATTAAAATATAGTATATGAAACCAAACTATTATGTACACGAAACTGCTGTAATAGATCATGGATGCGATATTGGTAAGGATACCAAAATATGGCATTTTTCTCATATTATGACCGATTGTAATATAGGTAAACATTGCAATATTGGTCAAAACGTAGTGATTTCTCCACAAGTTATTATAGGAGATAATGTGAAAATACAGAATAATGTATCTGTATATACAGGTGTTACTTGTGAAGATGATGTGTTTCTGGGGCCATCTTGTGTATTCACCAACGTTGTAAACCCAAGAAGTGGAGTAAATAGAAGAGGGCAATATAGCAAAACAAACGTAGGTAAAGGAGCAACGATCGGTGCAAATGCAACCATAGTTTGTGGTCATGATATTGGCGCATATGCTTTTATCGGTGCAGGAGCCGTTGTAACCAAGAATATAAAACCATATGCACTTGTGGTAGGAAATCCAGCTAAACAAATTGGCTGGATGAGCGAGTATGGTCATCGTTTAGAGTTCGATAAAGAAGACATTGCTATTTGCCCCGAAAGCAATGAAATCTATAAATTAGATAATCAACAAGTTTTTAAAACACAACCTGTCAAAAAGGAATTTTGATTCCTACTGTACCCCTATTCTGTACTATCAGATACATGATTAAATATCTTAAAGTGTAATTAAAAAAGACATGATGATGAAAAAAAACTTTGCATTGATTGGCGCAGCAGGTTATGTGGCTCCAAAACACCTTAAAGCTATTAAAGAAACAGATAATAACCTTCTGGCTGCACTAGATAAATTTGATAGTGTAGGAGTATTAGATAGTTATTTCCCAGATACCGATTTTTTTGTAGAATTTGAACGTTTCGACAGACACCTCGAAAAACTTAAAAGAAGAAAAGGAATTATATTAGATTATGTAAGTATTTGTACACCAAACTATTTACATGACGCCCATATAAGAATGGCACTTCGCAGAGGAGCCAATGCAATCTGCGAAAAACCTCTTGTTTTAAATCCTTGGAATATAGAGCCTCTCATTGAAATTGAGGCAGAATGTGAGAGAAAAGTAAATACAATCTTGCAGTTGCGATTACACCATAGTATAGTAGCTCTTAAAAAAATGGTCGATGAAGGACCCAAAGATAAAATATATGATATAGACCTTACCTACCTTACCTCTAGAGGTAGTTGGTATAATAGCTCCTGGAAAGGAGAAATCGGTAAATCAGGAGGAATAGCAACTAATATAGGAGTTCATTTTTTTGATATGCTACTTTGGATATTTGGAGGAGCAACAGAGAACATTGTACATAAACATGATCTTTATAATGCCTCTGGATATTTAGAACTAGAAAAAGCACGTGTAAGATGGTTTCTATCTATAGATTATGAAAATATACCTGAGTCTGTTAAAATGAAAAACCAAAGAACATATCGTTCTATCCTCGTTGATGGAAAAGAAATTGAGTTTAGCTCTGGCTTTACAGAATTACATACCAAAAGTTATATAGAAATTCTAAAAAATAATGGCTTTGGATTGGTCGATGCAAAACCGTCTATACAATTAGTACAAGATATTAGAAACACAGAATTAAGCCCGTTAAGAGGAGAATATCACCCTTTTCTAAACAGGTCGAAAAAAGTACAGTATACCTAATTTTTCAGTACAAGATTTGGCTTTAAAATTTGGTTACTTTAAATAAAAACAACTACTCGTGAGTATTTTGAAAAGAAAAACAACTATTGGATTAGTATGGAGTAGTATTGATAAGTTTTCGACGCTAATGATACAATTCATTTTAGGTATTGTATTAGCAAGAATACTTATGCCAGAAGACTACGGCCTTATCGGAATGATAGCTATTTTTCTTGCAATATCTCAGTCCTTAGTAGATAGTGGGTTTTTTACTGCATTGGTACAGAAAAAAAATGTAAATAATAATGACTACTCTACAATATTTTTCTTTAATATCATTGTAGGTTTTATGCTATATGGCATTTTATTTATTGGATCTGGTTTTATAGGAGATTTCTATGAAACACCAATACTAGTGGATATTATAAAAGTTATTGGGATCAATATTATAATTGTATCCACTACCATTGTTCACAGAGCATTTCTTACCACTAAAATTGATTTTAAAACACTGGCTATAATCAATATTGTGTCTGCACTACTAGGGGGGATTGTTGGTATTTATCTGGCTGTTAATGGATATGGTGTCTGGGCTTTAGTATATCAAACCATTGTAAGAAGTCTATCAATTGCGATTTTATTCTGGATCTTAAATCAATGGAAACCTAGTTTGATTTTTGATAAACAATCGTTTAATGCTCTTTTTAGATTTGGTTCTAAACTAATGATTTCTGGGCTACTTAAAATCTTTTTTAAGAATATTTATCTCATCATTATTGGTAAAATCTATAAAGCAGAAGAACTGGGATATTTTACCAGAGCTACTTTATTTAAGCAAATTCCTGCAACTCTGGTAACCACGATTCTTCAAAGTGTTACTTTTCCTGTTTTGGTAAAAGTAATAGAGGAAGATTCAAAAGTTAAAAATCTTTTAGAGCGAAGTGTTAAACTTACGGGCTTCCTATTATTTCCTATTATTACTGTACTTATATTTTATGCCAAACCAATTATTTTGGTTTTAATCACTAGTAAATGGTTACCAACTGTTGTTTTACTTCAGATATTATCATTAGAAATTATTTTTCATCCATTACAGTATATCAATCTTAATTTTCTGAATGCCAAAGGAAGGTCTGATTTATTCTTAAAATTAGAACTCATAAAAAATGTGCTCACTATTGTTGCAATCCTGGTGACCTATAAGTTTGGGTTGATTCCGTTAAGTATTGGATATATTTTGGTTTCTTTTTTAGGTTTTTTTATTAACTCATATTATACCAAAAAATATATTGATTATTCAGGTTTTGACCAATTAGTAGATCTTCTTCCATACCTGTTGGTTAGTACGGTAGCTACAGGAATAGGTTTTTTTATTAGTGGAATATTTAGTAGCTATTTAATTCAACTCATCATAGGAGTAGGAATAAGTTTAGGGATATACTATGTACTATCCTATATATTGAAGTTTAAAGAATTGATTGAAATTCAGAACCTTATTACTAGCAAGATAACGACAAAGTAATATTTAAAAATCTAAAGAGATGAAACAAATCATAAAAAAAATGATATCAGGAATCCTCAATGGTATTATGGCTTTGATTCCGGGAAAAACCCGTAAAGCATCTTTTTTAGGATGGATTAGTAGGATACTTGAAGACTCTAATAATCAAGTAGAATATGATGCAGATTATGATATGTATTGGTTAAAAAATAGAGAGCAATATCTTTATTTGGTACAACAACCATATTTCAATTTTAGTAAGAAGAAGCTTTATCGAAGTATCGAACGGATAGCTTGTCAATATTATACGCCTAAAAAAGGAGATGTAATTGTCGATATTGGTGCAGGAATAGGGACAGAAACGTTATTTTTTGACGAAAAAACAGAAAATGAAGGTAGAATATATTCTATCGAAGCTAGTAGAGCAAGTCATCAAAAACTTGTAGAATTATGTGCTAAAAACCAAATTAAAACTTCCGAAAATTTAAATCTGGCTATTACCGATAGTAATCAAAAATTATGGATTGAAGAATCGAATAATTATCAAGTTGATTACATAAATAAAGAATCCAAAGGGGTAGAAGTAGATGGGATCACTTTAGATCATTTTGTAGAAAAAAAGAATATAACAAACATTGATTTTCTTAAGGTTAATATAGAAGGATCCGAACTACAAATGATAGAAGGTATGGAAAATGCAATCAAGATTACTAAAAATGTTGCTATCTCCTGTCATGATTTTCTTTTTGATGATGACCGACAGATTAAGATTAAAATGTCAAAATTCTTAAAAGCTAATAATTTTCAGGTTTCCTATAATCAAACGGGACATCAGATAATAGATAGCTGGATATATGGAAAACAACGATAGATGAAAATTGTACATGTCATATCATCCCTGGATATCGGAGGAGCAGAAAATTTTGTTGTTCAACTTGCCAATGAACAATCAAAATCAAATGATGTATCCATCATTGCTCTAAAAATAACAGATCCGAATAAAAACTATATTGATAAAATAACAAAAGAAATTCATCTATACCAATTGGACTGGACCCAAAAGTATAGTATAAAACAATTTATTAATCTATATATTCTCCTTGGTAAATTAACTCCTAAAACCATTTTTGTACACTTACATAATCCGTTATACTATATCTACGGGATCTCAATATTAAAACCCAAAATATCTTATATACATACCATTCATAGTAGTTTCGAGAATTGGAAATTAGTACTCGGGTATTTAAATAAACTTCGTTTTTTAAACAATAGAATTTTACATGTATGTGTCGCCCCAACTATTTATAAGGATCTCAAGAAAAATTTACCAAAACTAAAGTCAACAGTTATACCTAACGGAATAAAAAGTCACTACCCAGAAAGAGCGGCAAGCGAAATAAAAACATTTTGGAATAGTTTCTCAATACAACCGCAAAAAGGACAACGTTTTCTGGCAATAGGAAATATAAATCGTCATAAAAATTATAAACTACTATCCTTAAGTTTTGGAGAAGTGTATGCTAAGTATCCTGATGCTATGTGTATTCAGATAGGACGCGAGACAGATATGATTCTGGTTGATGAACTTAAGAGAATTAATACCCCCAATGTATTCTTAGCAGGGCCCAAAAAAAATGCAGCAGACTTTTTACTGGATGCAGACGCCTTGATTGTAAGCTCTGCCCAGGAAGGTATGCCTATTGTAATTCTAGAAGCTTTATCAATGGGAGTGCCAATAATTAGTACCCCAGCAGGAGGAATCAAAGATATTATTATAGACGGTTATAATGGATTTCTTATCGAGGATTTTGAAGTACCCTCGCTAACATCTGCAATTCTAAAATTTATTGAATTATCACAAGCTAATAAAAAAATAATGGCAGCTAATGCTAAATCGTGTTTTGAAGACTGTTATGAAATACAAAAGGTAAACCAATCCTATCAAAGTAAATCAGCATAATGTACTGGACAAAGAGAAATACTAATGTTATCATGTTTTTTACAGTAGGAATACTGTTACTTCATGTAGTGATATTTCCAGATTACATTATGCCATTACCAATTCTATTTGCAGGCTTCGGAACCATTATTCTTTTTGTAACAGGACTACAATATTATTCTCAATCTTGGGAAAAAAAAGACAATTTTATACAAAGGATTTTTCTGCACAGCTTTATATATCGTCTCATTTCAATTGGAGTTCTATATATACTTACAATGCTCTATGATCCAGCAAATTTACCTATGGAAATTGGAGCATCAGACTCCTGGAACTACCATTATTCTGGATCAATAGTAGCAGATGCGATAGAAGACGGAAGACACATATTTGGTGTTTTATCTGGCTTTTGGAAAAATGAATCTGATTATGGATTCTCTATTATTATCGGTTTTTTCTATTTCATTTTTGGAAAGAATATTTTGATTATAAAAATTTTCAATGCTCTACTGGGGAGTATCACGGTTATAAGAATATATCAAATAACCAGGATTTCTTATGATGAAAAAAGAGCTCGTATGGCAGGAATTATTACGATGTTAATGCCAGCATTGTTATGGTTTACAGGTTTTTTGTTAAAAGAAACATTTATGATATTCCTGATTGCAAATATTGCTTATCTAACCCAACTAATCATCATACAGAGAAAATTTAGAGTTCTATATTCATTACTTATTCTACTTCATTTTGGGATACTTTTTTACTTCAGAGTAATACTAGCTCCCTTACTCATCTTTTGCGTACTACTACAGATTTTGTTTTATAAGACGTCTAATAAAAATTATAAAATGTCGGCTGTATTTATTTCAATACTATTTATCGCCGGAAGTTTTTTTGTAATGAAAAAATTAGGAATGGATAAGCATGTAGAAATAGCAATAGAAGCAAGTAAAGATCAATTTGGTAATGAGTTAAGTAATACTTCTAAACAGAGAGGAATAAGTTATACAGCAGCTCTTGTAAGTCCACTTTTAATTGCTGGTGCGATTATTACTCCTTTTCCTTCATTATTAGATTTTGAAGCAGCACAATTAGGGATTTATTCACATTTTCAAAACGAAATTGTACGAAACTGCCTATACTTTTTTGTATTTCTAGGATTGTATAATGCTTATAAAACCAAAAATAGAAGAGTCATTTTTGTTGGTGGATTTGCTATACTATATATTATAATTCTTGCTATATCCGGAATATCATTTCAGGATCGATTTCAAATACTATCACTGCCATTTTTAATCATTTTTATGGCAGATGGTATTGCTACAAAATACCCCAAACGTAATCAGCATTGGTTAAGCTATCTAACATTCATTTTTGCAGCAATATTGATGTGGAATTTATTTAAATTATCAAATCGTGGACTATTATAAACAGGAAAAACTATGAGTGACTTTATACTACTTCATAAAAAGCAGATATCTAAATCAGAGAAAAAAAAATTACTCAGGTTAACCTCTAACTGGTATTTGTTATTTACGGGTACAAACTATTTTGAATATAATATTGGAAAGTTTAAAGTAATAGTTGTTGGTGATTATATAGGTTCTGTCGAAGAAGTTTTTAGTGTTAATGATTATGAAATTGCTAAGCTTAAAGGGCATTTTTATGCCATTGTAGCCAAAGAGAATGCTATAAAAATATACAATAGTTTTTTTAGCATGCTACCCATTTATTATACAGAGAATGATTGTATAATATCATCATCATTACAGTTAATTAATGAGCATCTTACTACAAAACCAGAAATAGATAAAAAGTTTATTCTCGAAAACCTTTTGTTTAACTATGGTTTTTTTAATAGAACGCTATATAAAAATATCAATTTGCTTCCCTGTCATTCTTTTATTACTTTAAAAAATGATAAAATTACTGTTACCAAACATTTTGATATTGCCAGTTTGTTTGTTCCGTATCCAAAAGGAGGTAAAAAAACGGTAGATCAGTTAAGTAATCTATTTATAGAGACCGCAAAACAATATTTTCCAAAAGAAGAATTTGATATTGCATTTACAAGTGGTTTTGATGGAAGAACATTGGTTAGTTGTGCCACATATCACCATCAAAAATTTAAGACATTTTCTTTTGGTAAGCCAGAAAATGATGATGTAAGTATTCCTTTGGCCAATGCTAAAACTTTAAAAATACCATATCAATATTTTGACCTTGGGGTTACTCAATATATATCATCAGAGTATTACCAAAATGCACTAGAATATACCACATCGGGTTATCTGGGAAATGGACTTTTATATCCTCATTTTTTATATAGTACAAAAAAGGTTTCAGAAAACTCGAAATATTTATTGTCCGGAGCAGGAGGAAGCGAATTGTTTAGAGCATTACATTCGGCCGGTGCGGTCACTTCAGAAACATTAACAAATGTCTTTAAAATACAAAACGAAGAAGAATTAGTAGAAAGTATAAAAAATGCAGAACCTCTTCGCGTTTTAAATACATCTGCATTTGCTGTAGAGCTAGATGAACTTACCCAAGAAATTATAGAATACAAAAAATCTCTTCCTCAGGATATAACAAGGAATCAACAATTTTACATTTTTGTATTCGAAGAAATCTTTAGAAAATTCTTTGGACAGTGGATTGCGCTACAGCAAAAATACGTTTCGGTTAGAACACCATTTCTTGATTATAATTTTGTAAAAACATTACTTACTACAAAGTATGGAGGAGCTAATAATGACTTTTTTACAGATAATCCTATAAAAAGGATGAAAGGTCAATACCTGTATACAGATATCATAAAGAAGACTAATCAACAGATTTATACCCAGGTAACAGGAAAGGGATATCGCCCTATAGACGTAAGAGACCCTAAGTATATTCATAATATTATTCTTCCGTTTTTAAAGAAAAAACTACTTAAAAAAGTTACAAAAACCAATTTAGACAATCTGGGTATTATTTCTGGAGTCAAAGCAAATGAGAAAGAATTACGCTTGACCATAAATAGTGATCAATTACTTTTTAATAGTAAACGATTAAATACAATGTTTACCGATTTATCTCCCTATACACCAGAAAAATATCGAGATACATTATTAATGTCTTTGTCCATACTACACAATATGTCTAATCATTCTGTTTCATCAAAAACAAACACCTATGAAGTCTATAATAGCATTAATGGATTATAAAACAAAATTTGGATCTAAACATTTTGATACTCCTTATCGTAGCGGGATGGATAAAGATAAGCTATCCGACTATTTTAATGATATGGGATTTCGGTTGGCGTATACCTATTTCAATGAAATTAACCTAAGTGAAGGTACTTTTAAAGATAAAGATGTGATCTATACCTCTTCAGAAGATATTGGGTATAAATATAAATCCTATATAGAAGATGTGATATATGCATTAGAGTTATCTGGTGCGAATGTAGTTCCTGCATACAAACATTTAAGAGCTAATAATAATAAAGTTTTTATGGAGCTTATGAGGCAATTCGAAGACTTGACAAATAATATTAATGCACAGGTCTATGGCTCTATGAAAGATCTTTTGATGCATTTGAATAAGGTTACCTACCCTGTTGTTTTTAAAACTTCTGAAGGTGCTTCGGGAACGGGAGTTTGCTTAATAAAATCTGAAAAAGAATTAATCACTAAAGTCAAACAAATAAATCAACGTAATTATCGTAGTGATTTAAGAGACTATGGAAGATCTCTCAAACATGAAGGATACATAAGAGAATCTCTATATAGGCAAAAATTTATACTACAAGATTTTATACCAAATCTGCAGAATGATTGGAAGATTTACATTTTTGGAGAAAAACTATATGTATTTAAAAGGCCATTATTGAAAGGGCGTGGTATTAAAGCCAGTGGTGGTGGATATGATAATTATTTCTATGGATTAGAAGCCGAAGCACCCGATGGCCTTTTTGATTTTGC